>JAQTTH010000014.1 GCA_028710895.1 Paludibacter sp. | reverse complement strand
GACGGTTATAAAACAAGAATACTATCAAAAATCACCGCTGTAACGGTTATTCAAATGATAAACAAATTATTAAACAGAAATATCAACAATCTAAAATCATTTGTGGTCTAAATGCACTACGGGTTATCTACTTATTATTCTTTGTTTCCCCCTCGCTGCCGCACGATTGCATCGTGTGACAACAACATTAAATCAACACAATATCTAATAAACCTTTTTCTCATCGTTTGTAATGAGTATAAAGAGAATTATAAAACTTATAATTTCTACTCATTGTAACTTATTACTTGCTTGCTACCTACTTGCCACACGATGCAATCGTGCGGCAGCGAGAGGTCATTTTATTTTTGTCATATTTTGAATTGTATTTGTCAAATTACTAATCGAAGAAAATGCTTCTTGTGCAAAGCTTGTGTCTTGAGAATTAAATGGATCGAGTGGAAATCTTAAATCCTTATCAAGCGTGGATAATAATTGATTCAAATAACTTTCTCTATTTTCGATGGAAACGAATTCGTTAATGGCAAGATAACTCAGTAGATATCTATCCAAAATGGATTTTATTTTCAAAATATGGAGTGACTTCTCAGATAATATTCTGTGCTGCTTTAAAAACCACGCTCCTAAAAACTCAATAAGTAAAATTATTATTGTTCCTGATACTAATTCAAATATATTATATAATTCAAATTTTTTTATAGAGAAATAGTTAAGCCAAAATACAAGAATTCCAAATGCGATAAGAATACCTATTATACTGATGACCATTCCTTGTTTAAAAAAATCTTGAGATTTCATATCTATTTTATTTGCTTCGTTTGAAAGTGTATCTAACATTTTATTAAAGTAATTTTGGAAGTTAATGTTTGGATGACTTCTTTTCTGCTCTACTAATTCACTTTTCATTTTTTCTATCTTGACAGTGCTAAAGTCATTAAACTTATTTTTCAGCCCGTCTATTTCAGATTTCAATTCTTCTTCATTTTTTTTATCTTGTTCTGTGACAATGAATTTGTTGACTTGTATCTTATCTCTAATTTGAACATAGTCATTGTAAGGTCCCTCCCTTGATATAATTTGAATAAGAATAGGTGCTGTTGAAATGAGCATGAAAATTATCTGTAGAAATAAGCTCACAAGATTTATTGTATTGTTCTTTTCTTTAAGGATTGATAATGTTTGAATCATATCTATAAAAGTCGGTTGAAGGGAATCTAGTCTTTCTACTAATCTTATTTTGTCAGATAAGTATAAAGTCTTATAATTTAATGATTGAATCAACGAGTCATTATGTATCTTGGTTGTAAGATACTCTCTTTTAGCATCATAAAATATTTGTTTTTTGAAGTTCACATAAGCACGATCCACTTTCGTTCGTGAGACGTCTTCTCCTCTTAATGCGGAAGAGAGCTCTTTTTCTCGAATAAAAACATCATTTTGTTTCTTATCAATTTCATCTTGTAAAGTATGAATCTGAATCCGAATATCTTTTTGTTGTTCATAATATCTCGAATTACTTGCAGTTATTGATTCATGAACTTGTATTACATGTTCAGCTTCGATTTGTTGTTCAAATATTTTTAATGAAAGTGGAATAGAAATAGCTACTGTAATAATAGTAGTAATTAGCAAACTTGGAATCGAACTTAATAGCGTTTTAGAAAGCGATGATGATTTTGACACCATTGAAATAGTATATCTATCAAGAATGAAAATTAAAATACTCCACATTATTCCCAATGAAATACCAAGAAACGTATTTTGAAATACAGAAATAAAAGCATACGCCCCAGATAAAGCCGCAAGCAATGTAGTCAAAAAAACTGTTGTTCCAATTAAAACATACTTTTGCGTTTCAGATGGAAGTTGTCTCAATAATTCCACCTCTGCTCCAGAGCACCACCAAAAAAATGTAGTTAATAAATCTTCTTTTCTTATGTCATTTGTTTCTATTTCCATTCGTGATAGATCTTTATTGTGTTAATTAAAAATTTCATTGGTGGTACAAGGTTATAGATAGTATTCCAAATTATTAAGCATTATTTTTTTTGAACATATCCAATAATCTCTCATTATTTTGTGAGGTATCTGATTTCAGCACAACTAAAAAGAAAAATCATCACTCCAATTAAATAAACCAGCGCGGCCCCTGTTCCCTATAGTGAAAAACTTCATACCCGATTTTCGGCATATGTCTTTAGCCTATGTCGCTATTAAAAGGAAAGCTCCGCTTTCTATATTCTATTTCAATATGGAAGTCAGGAGACTTCCTTTTAGCTTGAACGAAGTAGACACTTCGCTCAACATATTGCGCTATCTACGCTACGGCGAACTAAGGAACAAAACTGCTGGAATGCACATCAGCCAGCCAATGAACATATGCGGGTGTTACCCACAGTTTTTTATAATTCATCAAACAATTCGTTCTTTATTAATTCATCTAAATCGTCATAACTTCCTTTATCAACTATGACTATTTCGTTAGGAAGACCTCTTAATTTTTTTGCAACAACTTTATGATAGTTGTGTTGTTTCAGGAGTTTATCTTCACTACCTATCCTTGCTGAAGCAATAAATCCTAAATCCCTACAATATGATTGCAATCGACTTGCGAGATTAATACAATAACCAATATATTCAGCGTCATTGGAATTCTCATAAGATAGTTTGTGAACAGAACCAGAAGCCATACCAAAACGAATCTTTTTTGGTAAATCAACCACTGGAACATCATCGGTGCAAGATTTTATGAAATTGTCAAACCAAAGCGAGAAGTTAAATAAACTATTTATGAAGTAAATCAACTTTGCTTTAAAAACCTTCTCTTCTTCAGGTTTATATGTCCATATGTACAATGCTCCATCTCCCATAAATTTGATATGGACTGGTTCTTTAAATGGTTGAACTTTTTTGTTCTTTTCTGAATCAGGACTCCAAAATTCCTCACCTCCAGATATTAATATATCCATTGCTTGAAATGTCTTGTTCAGATATTTTGCTACATAATAATAAACATCTGGTTGGCTGAAAAATTTAGAAAAACCTTCTAAATCAAATATTAATACAAATGCTTGCTCAGGATTCCCTGCATGCTTTTTAAATGTCAGTTTCTTATTTTTCATATTTTTTAAAATTATGGGTAACGCATATATACGTGTATTGCACATACCCACCCTTCCGTGGAATATGTGCAATTAAATTCCCCTTTAGGGGTTAGGGGCTACCCCTTCACCATATTCACCTCCAAACTATACGGTTCGTCGCCCGTAATGGTAATCGAAAGTGATTGAGTGGCATATCCCAGTTTCGTAACTGTTACCGCATAAATACCGTTGGGGAGGGTTTTGACTTGGAATCCTCCTTTTTCGGCGGTTTGTTTTACTATAGGTTCTGCCGCACTATCTGTTTGGGTTAGTGTGGCAGTGGCGTTAGGTATACCTGCACCAGTTTCGGCATCAGTTATTTTAGCTACCAGTTGTACCACATCTTTTGGCACTTCCACTTTACGCGTAGTTTTGTAATCTTTATAAAATGCCGGTTCGGTATCGTGTACAATTTCCACTTGCTTGTCCATACTGGCTACAATTGCATCCGCGGTTTTATAGCTTTCCACTATGGCAGCAGTAATATTTTTCTGCTCACGATTCTTTGTATCCAACTGTGGACTGGAAGTTTCATACAGGGTCATCGTCCAGCAAAGTCTTTTGAGTTTCAGCATTCAGCTCATAGGGTTGCAATTCGGTCAGATATAGATTCACCTTTTCGTATAAACTCTTAGCTATCTGTACCAGTTCTACATCCGAAAGCCCCGAAAGAGAAGTATCAGTATATTTGGTATCTTTCAGCAAAGCAATGTCCTTTTTATAATCGGCATAAGCTTGCATTTTACGCGACGTACTCATTATATCACGTACCAGATTGGTGCGCAATGCATTGATAATTTCCCTGATTTCATTGGCAGTTTTCTTCTTCAATAAATCATTTGCCTGAATGTCAGCAATAGCATTATCCAGTGCTGTCAGTAACTCATTTGCATTAGGCAATTTTGCTAATATAGCCGGATTAGCTCTTAGCAATATACGCAATGCGATGTACATCCTTAGTTTTTGAACTTGTAATGTCGTCATGTTAAAACGTATTAAATTGTTAGTATTATAATGAGCAGAAAAACCGAACTCTTGCTTATTAATTCCGCTTTTCTGTTTGTCTGAACTCTTGATAGTAGATAGTTGCAAGGAACAATCTTTTAATTATCAAATATTTAGTTCTTTTTAATTACTTGTCAAACGATTTTTATCTTGATTTAGATGGAAAAAATATCCTCTCAGATCGATTCCATTGTGTTTTAGTTTGCTTCTATCGCTTCTCAGATGATAAAAATTGTTTCTCAGATTGGTTTTATTCTGTTTTAGTTTGGTTCTATCGTTTCTCAGATGCTTAAAATTTCATTTTAGATGGTGAAAATCACTTCTCAGATTATTCTTTTTTCTATTTAGATGACTTTTATTGCTCCTCAGATTCGTTTGTAAACCAATTAGATTGCTTTGCGAATCCTTCAGATTGGAATAACACGTCCCTTGCGGCTCTGTGCGAGTCGGTAGATGGATTTGCATGTAAATCTCTGTTTATTGTGTATAATATTCCGGCGAAATACTGCTGCGCCAATTGGCAGCATAAGGGATAAGCTGAGTTGAAATCAGGAAATGAGAAATCTGTGTGGACAACAGATAATTTTTTTTAGTCCAAACATGGTTTGAATGGAGCTCAGAAAAGAAAGTCATACGAGTTTTATTTTAGATTTTATGCGATAGAAAGTCACTCTATAAGTCTCAAATCAAAATACGCCTCATCACATGCTCAACATCGATTATGCTGCTGCAAATATATGTTATATTAATTAAATTCACAACTGTTTTTGCACTGTTTTAGAAAATAATTTTGTCATTTTGATTAATTTAAGTCCGTATAGTTTCAATATGGCAGTTTAACTTATTGATTTGTTGATTTTTACATTTGTAGTAATTTGTGTTATATATGTGATAATTTAACATGTATTGTCGGCACAAAAAAAGGGGAAATCACAGCTCTGTAATTTTCCCTTTCAATGAATGTATTGTATCTATTTCTTCTTTACCGTTCCGCTTCCGGTTATCGTGGTGGTTACAGTGGGCGAGCCGCTGTATTCTATGCTGCCCGAGCCGCTGATAGCTGCTTTCAGCGTACCTGTAGCGTTTACATACATGCTGCCACTCCCCGTTATTGTACAGGTAGCATCCCTTGCTATCAGATTCGACAAATAGGTAGTGCCGCTTCCCGAAGTTCCGGCCACCAGCGTAACCACTTTCCCTTTGGCACTTATATTGCCACTTCCCATAATATTAGTGGTTAGTTTGACGATATTAATGGTGTCGTTCAGTTTTATATCCCCACTGCCCGACAAAGCCAACGACTGCAACGATATAAACGAAGAGTCCACCTGTACCGTGCCGCTTCCCGTAACAACAATCGATTTCAGATTGTCAGGCATCCGCACAATCACTTTAGCGCGACTGTTTTGGAGAATGGTGGTGGCAGGTTTCGTGGAAATTACCAATGCGTTCGAAACCACTTTGGTGGATAAATACTGAATAATATTTTCGTAGTCGGACACTTCAACGCTAAACGCTGAATCGCTTTTCAGAATCTGTACATCGGCCGAGGTTGTCAGTTCTACCGACGAGAAAACCTTCAGTGCTTCCGATTCAGTCACAATGTTTCCTTTGCCTTTTATCCCGAAGAAATCGCTTGCACACGACGAGAAGCAAAACACACAAACACCGAGGAACAAAAACGGAGAAATAGTCTTTTTCATGGGAATTAATTCAAAATTGATATTTAATGAGGTCGTCCTGACTTTCAAAATGTCGCTCCTACGGAGCTTTAATTCGGGATTATATGTACTCTGCTACCAGAATGTCGTTCCTAACGGAACTTTTGTATTTTATAGCTTCGGAGAAGCGAAATTATGGTAGAAAATATGTTTTATTCGTTATCATTAAGCTCCGTAGGAGAGCGATATTATTATCGAAATAGATTGATAAGCCCCTGATGTCATAGGACTCCGGTGAAAATTGATAAAATTTAAATGTATCAATCTTTTCAAAAAACCATGAATACAAAATTGGGTTTTAAGTCCCCTTTGGGGGATTTAGAGGGTCTTACGCTATCAGTTCTTTCATAATCAGCGTCATAAGCGGTTGCACCGAGTTGCCAATTTCCTGAACTTCTTCGTGTGTTACTTCGATAATTTTGCCGGGAACGCCCAGGTCGGTAACAATGGAAATACCAAAGCATTTCATGCCCGAGTGGTTCGCCACAATTACTTCGGGAACAGTGCTCATGCCCACTGCATCGGCGCCAATGGTGCGGAAGTAGCGGTATTCGGCCGGAGTTTCAAAAGTTGGTCCGGTTGTGCCTACGTATACACCTTCCACTACGCGGATATTGTGTTTGGCAGCAATGTTTTTGGCTTTGGCAATCAACTCTTTTGAATAAGCTTCACTCATATCGGGGAAACGCACTCCCAGTTCAGGGAAATTCTTTCCGCGCAACGGATGCTCGGGGAAAAGATTGATATGGTCGGTAATAATCATCAAATCGCCAATCTCGAAATCGGGGTTTACACCACCCGAAGCATTCGACACAAGCAGGGTTTCGATGCCCAGTGCTTTCATTACCCGCACCGGAAAGGTAACGGCTTTCATATCGTAGCCTTCGTAATAGTGGAAGCGGCCCTGCATGGCCAGTACGTCCACACCACCAAGTTTACCAACTATCAGCTTGCCGCTATGGCCTTCCACAGTCGATACAGGGAAGTTAGGAATTATTTCGTAAGGGATTTCTGTTTTTTCTGTAATCTGAGTTACCAAATTTCCTAAACCGGTACCTAAAATAATACCTGTTTTAGGGCTCGATGGCATTTTTGAACGAAGGAAATCAGCAGTTTCTTGAATTTTCAACAACATAACATTTAATTTTTTGAATAAATAATGATTCTTGATTTTGTAATATAGTTACCCGTATTGGCAACGCAAACGTACGGGATTTCAGTGTGTCAGGGAAATTCGGATTCGACAACAATCGGGCCGCATCTTTTTCCGTAACAAGTAATATCTTCTCTGTGGCTTCAATACCTTCGAATAACGCATTGATAGCATTAAAATCTTTGGGTTGAAAAGCATGATGATCGTCGAAAAACAAAGTTTCAATCCGTTGTGTAAAGGCACTTAAATACTCCACAATGGGTTGGGGCGACACAATGCCGGCTACCAGTAGCACACCTGCATTTGTTTCCTTTATGCGTTCCAACGTCCAGGCATCGTTGCCAACAACCTCGGGGAAAACGGGTGCTATTTCATCGTACACAAACGACGAGAAAAACAAACTCTGATTATTTTCCGGCTTCAGCTCCGATTCAATCAACCGCATATCGATGGGTTTAATATCCACGGGGCATTTTGTTACAACAATTACATTCGCACGCTTACTGCCGCTTTTCCATTCGCGCAACCGGCCGGCCGGAAGCATTAAATCGTGGCTGTAAATATTGGCATAGTCGGTGAGCAGAATGGAGAATCCAACTTCTATTTTCCGGTGCTGAAAAGCATCGTCCAACACCACCAATTGCAATTCGGGATCAATTTCCAGCAACTTACTAACGCCACGCACCCGTTTTTCGTCTACGGCAACCGTCACATTCGGAAATTTTTGATGAATCTGAAACGGTTCGTCGCCAATTTGCTGACTGTCCGATTTGTCATCAGCCAACACAAAGCCTTTTGTCTTGCGTTTGTAGCCCCGGCTGAGCATGGCGGTCTTCCATTCTTCGGACAGAGCGGACAAAATAAATTCGGTGTGTGGTGTTTTTCCTGTCCCGCCCACTGCCAGGTTTCCAACAGAAATGGTAGGGATTTTGAATGCCGTGGAGCTGATTATTTCCTTCTCAAACAACCAATTGCGAATGCCCGTTACCAATCCGTAGAGTAGCGACAAAGGATAAAGCGCAATATGTTTGTTCTGTGTTTTCAATAGGAATAATGATGTAAGGAAAACAATGTGACAGGCAAAGATACAATTTTTTTGTATAAAAATTTATTTCGAACCGGAATTTGAATATTGTTCCAAATTCTTTATGGAACGGGGTCGTAGCCGCTACCTCCCCAGGGGTGGCAACTTGAGATCCGTTTTATCGACAATATTCCGCCTTTTAGTATCCCAAATTTCTTGATGGCTTCAATTGTATATTGCGAGCATGTAGGTGTGTACCGACAGCGTGCCGGAAAAAGCGGTGAAATACTGTAGCGGTAAAAATACACCGGAAGTAATACGATGAATTGGAGTACCTTCTTCATGTTTGCACTGTAAGTTCTTGTATATTAACAAGCAATTGCGTGAATTTGTTTAATGCCCCCAACTATACCTGTAGGGAATCAATTTTTTCAATGAGTCGTTGCAACGCCACTTTCATCTTTTTCTCCACCTGCGCAAAGTCAAGTTCATCGTCCGACACGTAATTAAACGCAACGTGAAGTTGCAATTCCTTTTCGTTTAGTTTCGCAATAAGTTCCTGCTTATTCAGTCGGTACGCCTCCCGCATCAGCCTTTTGAGCCGGTTGCGTTTCACAGCCCGTTTGAAGCGTTTTTTCGGTACACTCACCATAGCGCTGGCCGGTTCGGCATCCTTCTTGGCTTCGAGCAAATAAACAACACGGAGTGGATAGGCTATAAAAGCATCGCCTTGTGTAAACAGGCGGCTTAAGCGCTTTTCGCCAAATAAATGTTCGGATTTAGGAAAGGAATTGGGGTGAATCATTGCAATAAAATAAACTATCCCAAAAGTACGGAAAATCTTCGATACTTTTGGGATAGCTCACTATTTTAAAAACGACTTACAGAAGCCTCGGCAAATCGTATTCGGTGTATAAATACTACTTACGTACTTTTTTGTTGGTTTCTTTCAGGAAGTTTTCCAACGCCATAGTCATGGATGGAACACCCGGTAGTGGTGCTTCGCAATCCAATCGTAGTCCGGCATCGCGAACGGCCTGCGCTGTTGTTGCACCAAAACATCCGATGGCAATATCGCCCTGTTCAAAATTTGGGAAATTTTTCAACAGCGAAGCTATACCAACAGGGCTGAAGAACATCAACATATCATAATTGAACTCTTCATCCGGACCGAAATCATTACTTACTGTTTTGTACATAACAGCTTTGTTGTACGTGATTTTCGATTTCTCCAGTTGCGACATGGTTTCTTCGTTCTGAACATCCGATGTAATCAACAGGTATTTTTCATCGGTGTGTTTGTTCATAATGGTAACCAAATCGGCCAGTTTTCCGGTAGCACCAAAAAACACTTTCCGTTTACGGTAATGGATGTAACGCTGTAGGTATACTGCAACCGACTCTGAAATACAGAAATATTTCATGGTTTCAGGAATGGTTATGCGCATTTCTTCGCATAATCTGAAGAAATGATCAATTCCGTGACGTGCATTAAAAATAATAGCCGTGTGATCCAAAATGGAAATCCGTTGAGTTCTGAACTCTTTGGCTGGAATTGCTTCAACCTTGATAAATGGTCTGAAATCAATTTTGACATTATATTTTTCGCTAATGTCAAAATAGGGCGATTTTTCGGTGGTTGGTTGGGGCTGAGAAACAAGTATCTTCTTAATTTTCAAGGCAGTAATTTTTAGTAATAAAACATCCTACATTATAAATTGATACACCTGATATAAAGCAAAAAGGGGTAAAAATTCGAGGGTGCAAAGATACAACAATATATAAAACGAAGCTATTATTTTGTGAAAAAATATCTGAAAAAGTTTAAATATGATTAATAAGTAAGCTATAATGCACGTAATCAGACTAATTATCTCAATAGCTCCGTTAAAATCATAGGGGATGTAGATTTGAATTATCAATAATGGGAACAATAACAGACCCAATAAAGAAAAAATATTAAAATAGCTTTCCTTAGCCATTTTGGTAGTTGCCTGATCTAAAAAAACATACCCCAGCACATCAAACATAAGCGCTTTCAGTCCAACGAAAATCGCTGTAATAACCAATGTGTATGAATATATGAGTAGCGAAAAGTCAGACCCCGGTTTGTGAAATTGCAGGTAAGCGTATAAACTCATAACGCCGACTGAAAAAACAATCAGAAAAATACGGATTTGAAAATCGTTGACGGTGGCTTTGCTAAAGATGCTGGAACGCTCCTTTACCTGAAAAAAGTTTTTGATTGTTTCAGGAATCAAACTTCCGGAACGCGCAATGGAAAAAACAAGCAAAAAGAACATGAATACAAGTACCGGAAACACCCAGTACTCTGTACCTGGCAATGAGGGATGCGGAATACCAATATGCCCGGTTGGAATTATAAGACGAACAATTGCTTTGATTGAATCCGCTCTATGCAATGAGTCAGCCCGGGCAATTGAATCAAGAATAGCTGTAGAATCTACTTTTGCCACAAAATGGTGTGGTAAAGCGTGCGTGCTGTCGTTGAGCAATTTTATGGTATCGGGTTGAATCATAAGTCAGTATCAAATAGCTGCGAAACTTCGGGCAGTTGCATCCCATGAATCGGAATTTTGTATAGCACTCAGCACTTCTTCGGGTGTACTCACCACTTCCCACATGCGTTTGTGTTCGTCACGCATAAACTGTTCTTCAACAGCCCGGTGCAGCATAGCAATCAAATCGTCGTAATAACCATCCATATTTACAATTACAATGGGCTTTGTGAAAATGCCCAACTGTTTCCAGGTAATCACTTCCAGCAATTCTTCCAACGTTCCGCAACCTCCCGGCAAAGCTATAACAGCATCGGCCATCATTGCCATTTTCTGTTTGCGCTCGTGCATGGTTTCCACCACAATCAGTTCAGTCAGTTCGTCGTGATGCCAGTTTTCATCACACATAAATTGCGGGATAATTCCGGTAATTTTTCCTCCTGCAGCCAATATGCTATCGGCCAGTTGACCCATCAAACCCGACGATCCGCCACCAAAAACAACCGACAACTCTGCATCAGCCAATATCTTGCCTAAGCGGGCTGTAGCTTCGAAATACTGGGGCTTAATCTTGGTGCTTGCAGCACAATAAACACAAATGGTTTGCATGAAAAGGGTGACCGGTTTTGGGGTTTTACAAAATGAACATGCAAAAATACAGTTTTCTTTCCGTATTTTTGAACTTCAATTTAAAAATAGACCAAAATGATACTGGTAACCGGAGCTACAGGTTTAGTGGGTGGGAATTTGTTGTGGCAACTGTTACAGGAGAACGAACGTGTTACAGCTATTCGGCGTGCAAGCAGCAATCTGAAACCTTTACGCACTATTTTTAGTTTCTATTGCTCTAACCCCGACGACTATTTAGCACGAATCGACTGGAAAATAGCCGATGTGTTGGATCTTGATTCAATACAATCCGCAATGAAAAATAGTACAATCGTTTATCATTGTGCAGCCGTTGTTTCGTTGGCTGGCAATGCCGAAGCAATGATTGACACCAATGTTGCAGGAACCAAAAATGTAGTGCAGGCAGCTCTTGACAACCATATTCAAAAACTCTGTTTCGTAAGTTCCATAGCTGCTTGTGGAAATGCATCAACAGGTGAGATGCTTGATGAAAACAGTACCTGGACGGATTCACCTAATCGCTCTCCTTACTCACGCAGCAAATATTATTCTGAGCAGGAAGTATGGAAAGGAATAAACAAAGGCTTACAAGCTGTAATTGTCAATCCGGGAGTAATTTTGGGCGTATCCGGAACCAATAGCGGGAGTTCGCAGCTCTTCGGTCAGGTTCGAAAAGGGTTACCGTTTTACACGAACGGCGGAACCGGATATGTCGATGTGCAGGATGTTGTGAAAATAATGATACAACTTGGAAAGTCCGAAATCTCAAATGAACGGTTTGTATTGGTCAGCGAGAATTGTTGCAACCGGGATATTCTCAACTGGATAGCTGACGGATTTCAAAAGCACAGACCGTTAATTGGTATGGGTGGAAAAACGCTATGGATTTTTGGGTTTGTATCTGAGATGCTTGGAAAAACAGTTGGCTTCCAACCAAAAATTGACCGGTCGACAGCCCGTACGGCCACGAAAAGAGAATATTACTCAACCAAAAAAATTACGAATGCTCTTGGTTATACTTTCAAGCCAATCGAGCAATGCATTCGGGAGATTTGTGCGTTTGAGAGAACCTGTTGAATTGGAAACCATATATACAATACCATAGCGAACATCGGTGTTGAATTTGGCATGGTGGGCTTTACAGGCGAACCGGCGGAGGTAAAATATGCCGGAAGTGCTAAGGTGATGAAGGTGGTATAAGAAAGTAATTTCCCGAAGAAAAGTATTACAACTAATTTCCGAAGTAAAGTTGTCAAAAGGTGATTGTCCCATGATGGATAATCACCTTTTGTTTGTACATCAGCGTATTAATACGTATATGGTGCATACGTTTGCATAGAAAAATATTCAATTCTGTATCAAAATTACATGATGATGCAACAAATTTGACAGTCGTTGGTGTTTGTTTACTCTATTTTTGCTTCGTGATTTTCAACAAAAAAATAATCTTCTAAAAAATTACTGTTATGAAAAAAATTACTTTTACTTTAGTGCTATCAATGTTAGCAACTATGATGTGGGCACAGGCTAATAAAGTTGCATTTATTAGTACGTATGAATCATTATCAGCTCTGAACACTGCAGGAGATGATGATGAGATTGCTGCTGCAAATTGGTGTATTAATACCTATAAAGGTGTTTTTGTTCCTGTTTCGCAAATTAAAAGTGGGGCTGTAAGTCTCTCTACTTATAAGGCAGCATGGATTCAGGTTGATAGAGTAGGAACCGGTGCAGTTCCTGCAGAATTGTTAGATGTGGATGTTGTGGCTAAGTTAACTGCTTTTTATAAAAATGGAGGAAACTTATTGTTGACGACTCATGCTACGCAGCTCATTGTGACATTGGGAAGAACAACGCGCGTACCGGGAATTCGTGGAACTGGTGCAGGTGGTGATAACGCAGATACCTGGACAATCAATCCTGTGATTGGTAAAATATACGATCACTCAAATGATCCGATTTTTGCAGATGCAACTTCATCATCAGATTTCTTTCCGTCAGTTCCAAATCCAACTATTCCATTAATTGGTCCGGGATGGAAGGAAGATCATAACTCAATGTGGGATTTAAACTCGTATGGTTACACAGTACCTGCTGGAAGTAATACAGTGAAAGTTTTCGAAGAAGAGAATAATGCTACTGTATTAGCCACTTGGGGTCAGGTAGTTGATTTTTGTTGTGCTGGTTATGTTTATTTTGCCCCAACAACCGAATATAAAGGGAAATGTTATGCATTTGGTGCTGCAGCCAATGAATGGAGTCAAAACTCTGTTACTGGCAATAACATCCTGAATTTATACAGATCAAATATTGAAGCAATTACTAAGAGTACATTAGATATTCTTTCACCTGTAAATAGCGCCGTTCAAAATGTTTCTCTCGAAAATAAACTACAAGCATCAATTGTTGACGATAAACTTAAAGTTGAAAATTCAACTGAAAATATTTCAGCTGATTTATTCTCTGTTAATGGAAGAAAGATAAATACCATTAACTCATATGAACTAAATTATGGCAAAGATGTGTCAGATATAAGTAACGGATTATACATTCTGAAAATTTATGACAAAACAGGAGTTGTATTGTCAGTCAACAAATTAATCAAAAAGTAAATCAGTTAATATCAGAAAGAGAATCACATAAAACACTGATTTTTTAAAAGCATCGTTGATAAAATCCTACTGCGCCGTATAATTTATAAGTTGCAATATTTATTTTATCAACGATGCTGAATAAGCTTTAACAATGAGCCTGTTTATCTATTATTTTTTAATTCTATTATTTTGTCTTATTACAATTACTTTTAATACATTTGAATTGTCCTAAATTCTCAATTCTTTATTTCAATTTAAAACACATTGAAATAATCCTAAAGTCGAAAATTCTAATTCTTAAATCAATATAAATCATGAATGAAAAATTAAAATTTCAATGCAATCTGCTACGAAAAATAAAGCTACTGGCATTTTTTTGTAGTATGAGTTTCGCTTTGATTGCTCAAACCCGAACAATTTCCGGTGTTGTAAGATCGTCGGAGAATGGGGAAACATTAATCGGTGCAACAATAAAACTAAAAGGCACAAGTACCGGAACTATTACCGATATAAACGGTAAATTCACTATTTCAATTCCAAACAATGAATCTGTGTTGGTGGTTTCAATGATTGGACTAAAAAAGGCTGAAGTAAAACCAGGAAAACTCAATGTGCTAAATATCACTTTAGATCCCGATCAGGCACTAATTGATGAAGTTGTTGTAACTGGTTATACCTCCCAGAAAAAAGCAGATTTAACCGGAGCCGTTTCGGTTGTTAAGGTGGCGGACATGAAAGATGCTCCTTTTGCAAATGCTGCTCAGGCCATGCAGGGGCGTGTTGCCGGTGTACAGATTAACTCAGATGGAGCACCCGGAGGTGGTGGTACTTCCATTCGAATACGTGGTATGGGTACTGTAAACAATAACAACCCACTGTATATTATTGATGGTATACCCACAACAGAAAATCTGAACTCATTAAATGCAGGTGATATTGAATCGATGCAGGTACTTAAGGATGCATCCTCAGCTTCTATTTACGGAGCAAGAGCCGCCAATGGAGTAATTATTATCACCACAAAAAAAGGAAAAACAGCTAAAGTATCTGTCGATTTGGATATCTCGTCAGGTGTACAAATGGTTGCAAAACAATTTGATGTGTTGAATTCAACCCAATGGGGTGAAGTATTTTGGAAGGCGAATCAAAATAGTGGCATGACAGCTACTCACCCGTTTTATGGAAGTGGGGCTACTCCTGTAGCTGTAGAATATCTTGATGCGGCACACAAAATTCCATTCAGCAATACAAACTGGCAAAATGAGATTTATTCACCAGCTATGATTAATAAATACTCGGCTTCGATTTCCAACGGAAGTGAAAAAGGAAACATGATGCTTTCTTTGAACTACACCGACCAAAATGGATTGGTTGATTATACTTTCTTTAAACGGTATTCCGCACGATTAAATTCAAATTATAATATTTCCAAGTACATCACAGTTGGCGAAAATGTAATGATTGCTAATTGGAAAGATCTTGGGGCATCGACACAAAACGACCGTGGTATTCCATTTACTGCCATGCGCGAAAATCCGGCAATTCCGGTAAAATCAATTGACGGAGTATATACAAGTCCCATGCAGCTTGCCAGTTCAGATATCGGTAATCCTGTAAAAATGCTTTACAATGCCAGAGATAATCAAAACAATAGCTGGAGAATTTTAGGGAATGCCTTTCTGGAGGTAAAACCATTAAAGAACCTGACTCTAAAATCCAATTTGGGCATTGAACACATTCAGTTTTTAAATAATTCATTGAACCGGAAACAAGAACCTTCCGACGTGAATAGTATGTCTGTTAGTTATGGTCAGGGTGATACATATACCTGGTCAAACACAGCTAATTACAATTTAAAGACGGGTAAACACAGTCTGAATGTATTGGCTGGAACTGAAGCCATTAATTATATGTATTCGGGCTTGACAGCATTTCGTAATAACTACACATTCGAAGACCTGAATTATATGGTATTGGATGCAGGAAGCGGTACTCAAACAAATGGAGGAAGTAAATCAGAATGGGCATTATTCTCTGTTTTTGGGAAAGCAGATTATAATTTTGCTGATAAATATCTGCTTTCGGCAACTATTCGCCGTGATGCAAGTTCGAGACTACAACAATCAAATAATTCAGGTATTTTTCCTGCATTTTCAGGAGCCTGGAGATTAACTGAAGAATCTTTCATTCCGAAAGTAAAAAACATTGATTATATAAAAGTACGTGGAGGTTGGGGCCAGACAGGTAACTCGGAAATAGGTAACTATGCAACCTACAGTTCATACGGATATGATATTGGAAATGCCTCGTATGATTTGAATGGTGCTAATACAACCAGTGTTACCGGTATTAAAGTAATGACTTCGGGTAATCCGGACTTAAAATGGGAAACAACAACACAAACAAATGTTGGATTAGACGCTTCTTTCTTTAATAACGAATTATCATTAAGTTTTGATTATTATATCAAGAATACGAAAGACATGCTCACTATACCACCCTCTCTCTCAGTGATGGGTGAAAACTCAGCCATGTGGATGAATACAGGTGATATGAGAAATAATGGATTTGAGCTGGTATTGAATTACACACCAAAGAAACAAGGTGATTTCTCGTGGGATGGTTCGTTTAACATTTCCAAGTATAAAAATAAATTGGTGCGTTTGAATGCTCTTGTAACTCAAACCGGCGGCGATCAACGTAATATTGTAGGACAACCGTTAGGAGTTTTTTATGGCTATGTGGTAGATGGTATCTTTCAAACGCAGGATCAGGTATTGAATCATGCTGATCAACAAGGAAAAGGAGTAGGACGTTTCATATATCGCGATTTAGATCATAATGGTGTGATTAACGATAAAGATCAATGTGTAATAGGTGATCCAAACCCGGACTTGTCGATGGGATTAAATTTGAACTTGAATTATAAAAATCTGACTTTAAGCTGCTTCTTTAATAGCGATTTAGGATTCGATATTTATAACACGACTAAACGTCAGTTGAATTTTATGACCTATGGCGATAAAAATACGAACCGCGGAAAGTCAATTCTGAATGCATGGACTCCTGAGAATACAAATACAGATATTCCTGCTTTGACGGTTCTGGATAACAATAATGAAACCCGGATGTCAACCTATTTTATTGAAAATGGATCCTATCTGAAATTACGTAATCTGCGCTTAGCCTATAATGTAACATCAAACTCCTGGACAAAAAAAATTGGACTGTCAACGATGCAAATCTATGGTATGGTAGATAACGTCTTTACTATCAGCAACTATTCTGGACTCGAACCGGCATTACCAGTATCAGGTATTGATAATGCACCTTATCCTATTGCCAGAACACTTATGTTAGGTCTTAACTTGAAATTCTAAATTTAAAACACATGAAAACAAATTATAAAATTTTCGTTCCATTGCTAGTTGGAATCTTGCTCTTTGCTTCGTGCACAGATATGCTCGATAAGCAGCCCTATGGACAATTTTCTACAGCTCAGATGGATTCAACAAGCGTTAATGGCTTGATGGCTTCAGCCTATGCAGGCCTCGAAGGACACTTTTTCGGAAACAACGAATCATTTTCAGGACCTGTATCAAACTGGGTTTTCGACTTACGATCTGATGATGCCTATAAAGGTGGAGGAGGCGTAACAATGGAAGCCTATATGACTCAGATGGAACTTGGGAATGTAACAAGCGATAATGATATTTGTCTGAATAAATGGAGAAATAATTTCTATGGTATTGCCAGAGTCAATCAAACTATCAGAACTTTAAATGCCTTACAACCATCTAATTTAAACGAATTGATTGGTGAGTTGAGGCTTATTCGCGGGCATTTCTATTTCGATTTAAATCGGATTTTTCAGAAGATTCCGTACTTAGATGAAAATACAGATGCTGGTAAAGCAAAGGCTGGTGAGTTAAGCCGGGATCAAATTTATGACAAAATCTATGAAGATTTCAAATCTGGATTTGACAACATTGCGGCGACACAATCACAACCCGGTCGATTGAACAAATATGCTGCTGCGGCATATTTGTGTAAGTTAAGTATTGAACGGGCAAAATATTCCGAAGCTATTACATGGGCTGATCAGGTTATTGGTTCCGGGAAATATCAATTGTATACAAATTTTCTTGATATGTCGAAACTTGAGTTTGAAAACAAGAAAGAAGCTGTTTTTGCCATTCAATTTTCAACGGATAATAACAATGCTCATATAAATTGGGGTAATTTACTGAATACAACTTATACAGATGGAAATTTCTTTGGTAATGGTGACGATTTTTACATCGGAAGCCAAAATCTGGTAAATGCTTTCAGAACTGATGCCAACGGACTACCTTATCTGGATGATTTCAATAGTGTAAAAGTGGAGTCAAATTATGCCGGCAATCTGGATCCACGGTTGGATTTTACGTTGGAAAGAACAGGATTGCCATTTAGAGGACATGTGGTAACTGCTGCATGGAGTCGTGATTTTGCTACCTACGGCGACCATTCCAATAAAAAGGGGATGATTGATCCTTCATCGGCAGATATGGTAAAAGGATTTCCCTGGGGTGCTTCTGGTTTGAATTTCAATTTAATACGATATTCAGAAGTTTTATTGTGGAAAGCTGAGGCTTTAATTGAAACTGGTGGAGATGCCAATCTGGAGGCTGCCCGTCTTTTAATTAATCAGGTTCGTGCAAAAGCGAAACGTAGTATTGATAAATTTTATACACCTTTAGATATCGATGTAACTAAGGTGAATTATAAAGTTGAAGAATATCCTACGGGTTGGACTCAAGTTTATGCGCGCAAGGCTTTGCGCATGGAGCGCCGTATTGAATTGGCTATGGAAGGTCATCGTTGGTTTGATTTAGTACGTTGGGGAGTTGCAACAGACGTTGTAAATACCTATTACAATCAGGAAAAAGGGCTTCGTCCATGGATGGAAAGTGCAAACTTGTCGACCGCTGCCATCTACTTACCAGTTCCAAAAAGTGAAGTGGAAAATTCCGGAGGTCTTTACGAATAGTAGAATCAAGTTCTTAAACTCAAAAATAATACAAAATGAAAAAACTAAATATAGTACTCATGTTCATCTTTTTTGCATTAGTTTCGTGCGAAGATGTGAAATATGAAGAAAAAGCAATAGCATTGCCAGCTCTTACGAATGTAAAGGCTGTAAATGACAATAATAATATCAGGGTAGCATGGGATGCACCTGTTGGAGTCGACTCTTTTAGTGTGGTTTTAAATATTGACGGTGTAATATCTATTTTGGAAAATAATCCTAAAGCGGATACAATAGTCAATCCGTTAACAAACGTAGAGCATGTAGTGACAGCAAAATTCAAAACAAAGGATGGCCGTATGTCAGAGGGAGTAACTTCGAGAATTACCATTCCCGGAACAGCTCCAATAGAGAATCTTGCAGGAAAAAGAACCGGCAATGACATTGTTTTAACATGGAAATTACCCACAGTAAATGATGCTACAAACATTGAGATTGCATACGATGACAAAGTAGTAACGTTGGCTTCGACTGATACTACCTATAGGATTGTTAATACAAATACTGAACGGAAATATGAGATAAAAGTCAGAACAAAAACAGCAACTATTGCATCTCATTATGTTACTACGGTTGTTAGTAACGTCAAGTTCGCTTTCGTAACAACTTATGAATCATTAGATGCTTTGATAGCGAATGGTGATGATGATGAAATAGCTGCAGCTAACTGGTTTGTCTTCACATATCCGACCGGTACTATTTTACCTGTAAGTAAAATAAAAGATTTTTCGGTAGACTTAACGCAATTCAGCGTAATATGGGTACACATAGACAGAGTAGGAACCGGTGCACTTCCGTCGGTGCTAAAGGATGCAAAAGTGATTGCTAACCTAAAGAACTATTATAAAACCGGTGGAAGTTTATTGTTATCTACCCATGCAACTCAGCTTGTTTCTTCATTGGGAAGAACAACCCGAAAACCAGGTATTATTGGTGCTGGTAGTGGAGGTGTCGGAACTGATACATGGACAACCAATCCCAATATCGGTGGTATATATAATCATATGTCAGATCCAATTTTTGCGAATATGTCTTCATCGCCTGAGTACTTTCCGGCTGTTGGATCAACAATTCCACTAATTGGTCCGGGAAATAGGGAAGACCATAACTGCATGTGGGACTTGAATTCGTATGGATACAGTATCCCAAATGATGGTCCGAATGTGGTTAAAGCATTTGAAACTGAAAATACAGCTACGGTGCTATCTACCTGGGGCCAAGTAACAGATTTCTGTTGTGGTGGTATCATCTATTTTTCGCCAACACCAACATATAAAGGCAAATGCGTGGCTATTGGCCTGGCTGCATACGAATGGAATCAAAACTCGGGAATTAATTTGTATCAGTCGAACATAGAGCTTCTAACAAAGAATTCATTTGAAATCTTGAAATAATGAAATGAAGCGGCGAACAGTCTTTTGATTATTTCGAAAGAATGTTCGCCGATTTAAAAACTACTGTCATGAATCGTCCAACTCAGATTATTACCAGCATTTTTGTTCAAATAATACTTTTTGCAGGCTCTGTAAATAGCGTTGCAGCAAATGATCCGTCTTTAGTTGCTTATTTTCCAATGGAATTGACAGGTAATGCCATCACTGAAGCAGTATCCGGCAAGTCATACATTGTACAAAATAATTTCTCAAAACCTGAAAATATTCCAGGTGCTGAAGGTAATGCATTACGGTTGGATGGTTATTCCACTTATTCGACTACGCAATTCAATGTTCAAAACCTTTCAACTACGGGTCTGACCGTTTCTTTGTGGTGTGCTATGGAAACATATCCGGTGATTAGTCCTGATAATTACAGCAGTACATCCACCTATATAGCGGGTAACATGAGGGATGATTTGAAAACAGGTTTTGCATTTACACTTAATAATGCTGGAAGATATGCATTTGAAGTATACATCAACGGGGTTAAAATTACCTGTTACGATGCTTATTCAAATTTACCAAAATACGAATGGGCACATCTAACAGCAACAGTAAATACGGCAACTCAACAAGTTAAACTATTCAGAAATGCTGAATTGGTTGCCCGGGTTTCATTTGCCGGAACTTCTATAAATACCGGAAGCAGTTCTTTCATCATTGGTAAATCGTTTGCCGATGATAAAGTAGGAATCTTTCGTACTAACGTGATAAATGGTTTGGTGGATGATATTCGGATTTTTTCCAGGACATTCGCTGACACAGAAATCGTAGATCAAACGCCTCAAAACATTGCTGACTTATCCATCCCTAAATCCCGTCATGCAAATGACATTCAACGTCCTGAATTTCACGGTCAGCCAGCTACCAACTGGACAAACGAACCTCATGGATTCGTTTTTTATAATAATAAATATCACGTATTCTTTCAAAAGAACGCTAATGGGCCTTACATGGCTCGCCTTCACTGGGGGCATATAAGTAGCCCTGACATGCTTAACTGGACTGAAGAGAAAATTGCTATAGGCCCAAGTGAAACTTATGATTCTAAAGGTACATGGTCGGGTTGTGTTTTTACCGACGATGTTTTTACCGGCGGTTTACCCACTATTTTCTATACCGGGGTTGATTATGCCAAAGCAAGTATGAATAAGGCTACTCCAACCGACAATGGCTTAATTGATTGGATAAAAGATAATGCAAACCCTTTGGTGCCGAACAAACCAACCGGATTAAGTGATGATTTTCGTGATCCTTGTGTTTTTAAATCGAATGGTGAATTATATATGATTGTTGGTACTTCTAAAAACGGATTAGGTGCCACGACCTTACATAAATATAATTCAACACTGAAAACATGGAGTAACGATGGTAAAATATTCTATCAATCGTCAAGTACCAACTATGGAACATTCTGGGAAATGCCGGTGATTACACCTATGCCTGAAGGTAAATGGTTGTTTGCCACCACACCTTTGGGTGGAAGTAATGGTGTGGAAACACTCTATTGGGTTGGAACAATCAATACAGATGGTACATTTAATCCTTTCTCTTCCACTCCCAAAGAAGTAGAGTTAGGAGCAATGGGAAAAGATGGCTATGGATTACTTTCACCGTCAATCATGCATAAAGACGGTAAAACAATTGCAATTGGTATTGTCCCGGATAAACTTCCGGCAGCCAATAATCTCCAACTGGGTTGGGCTCATTTGTACAGTTTACCGCGTGAATGGTCATTAAGTGCTACTAATAACCTGATTCAGCAACCTTATGCAGGCACACAAAACATGCGGGTTGCATCTTCATCCATTAATATTTCCAATGAGGATGTATCCGGTACCTTGTCACTTGCACCGATAGGAGGCAAAGCGGTTGAGATTGATGGTAGTTTCATCGTTTCCGGAGCTCAAAATTTTGGTTTTCATGTTCGTAAAAGCGGTAGCAACTATATTTCAATCCATTATACGCCAACTACCAATACATTTACAGTTGATGCACGAAATATATCACGTTTATCGAACGACGTTGGAGGGTATAATGGATTATATGAATCAACATTGCCGGTAAAACCAGCTGTGGGCGATACTATGAGAATTCATATTTTTATCGATCACTCCATCATGGATATTTTTGTGAATAATCAGTACGCATTTTCCATACGAGTTTTCCCTACCGATACAAATGCAGAAGATGTAGAAGCTTTTTCAGCGGGAGGCAGCACACATGCAGTTTCTATTCAGGCTTGGAAACTGAATTCGCTGCAAGGCTTTACAGAAGTTGTTTCACACCGTTCTGATATTAATATAAAAATGTATACAAAAAATGGTGATTTATTTTACGAAAACGTTCCAGCTCATTCAAAGATCGTAATTCTAAATTTGAATGGACAAATTGTTCTGATAGATTATTGTAAAAGTAGTTCGGGATCAATTGCGTTGAAATCGAACATGATTTATATAGCACAAATATCAAGTAGTGAGTATTCTACAGCTCGTAAAATTATCACTTAGTTTTGATTTCACTTGTATCAAAATTACACGATGATGCAACAAATTTGACAGTGAAGAATCGTTTTTGATTCTATTTTTGCACCGTGAATAGTTAACCCAATGTTTTGAAAAAATGAAAAAAACAATCTCTTCCATCTTACTTGCACTTTTGTTGATAAATATGAGTTGCAGTTCTCAGAGTAAATCTTCAGGTGAAAATCTATCTGTCGATTATCAAATACAATCATCCTATATCCTTATTCCTGTTGAAGAAAATGCACCTGAAATCAAAATTAAAGTGTCAACTTCAAATCCAACCATCCAATCAACTTATGATGTGCATGTAGCCGTAAGTAAGATTGATTACTGGGTGCCGGTTGATGTGAAGAAGTGGAAAGGTCAGAAAGTAACACTTTCTTTTTTGGGAGTAAAGGAATCAATTTTAGGGATTAATGACGTGAAACAATCGGATCAGTTTGAATTCGAATACAATGAAACATATCGCCCTCAATTTCACTTTAGCCCTGAACATGGGTGGATGAACGATCCCAACGGAATGGTTTACCTGGATGGTGAATACCACCTTTTTTACCAGTACAATCCTTATGGCTCTATGTGGGGAAATATGTCGTGGGGACATGCTGTGAGCACCGATATGGTTTCGTGGACTTATTTGCCTACTGCACTTACCCCTGATAGTTTAGGAGCCATTTTCTCCGGTAGTGCAGTTGTAGATGTGAATAATACAGCAGGCTTTGGTAAAAATGCCATAGTGGCAATTTTCACAAGCTGCGGAAAAACTCAGCAACAATCTATCGCTTATAGTACAGATAAGGGACGTACATTTACAAAATACGCTCACAATCCGGTATTGCCTAATCCGGGAATTACCGATTTTCGTGACCCGAAAGTATCGTGGAACGAAGCCGCTAACCAATGGGTTATGACGTTGGCCACCAAGCAAACAGTCACTTTCTTTGGCTCACCAAACCTGAAAGAATGGACCAAACTGAGTGAATTCGGTGAAGGAATAGGTTCTCATGCAGCCGTTTGGGAATGTCCCGATTTGTTTCCGATGACTTATCAGGGGAAAACAAAATGGGTGCTGATTGTGAGCCTGAATCCCGGCGGACCAAATGGTGGTTCGGCAACTCAATATTTTATTGGCAACTTTGATGGTAAAACATTTAAACCGGATGCATTACCTTATCCACTCTGGCTGGATTACGGGCGTGATAATTATGCCGGGGTAACGTTCAATAATATACCAAAAACGGTTGGTCGTCGAATTTTTATGGGCTGGATGAGTAACTGGGATTATGCAAATCAGGTTCCGACTAAAGATTTTAGAAGTGCCAACACAACACCACGCGAACTCACAATAGTAAATAATGGCAATCATTTGATTTTGAGCAGTTATCCGGTAAAAGAGTTGAATAGTTTAAAAGGCAAAATTTGGGAGAAACCAAATCTCGTTGTTGAAAAAGAATCAATAGCAATTGATTTACTGAAAGATAATAATGGCAGCTACGAGATTGAAATGACGATAAAACCTGAGAGTGCTGATGTATTTGGTTTTAGTTTGAATAATTCTAAAAACGAAACTTTGAAGTTCAATTTTAACAACACAACAGGATTCGTTAGCATTGATAGAAAGAAAAGCGGGCTGACTGACTTTAATGATCGGTTTGCAATGGGCATGAACGCACCGCTTCTAAAAAAAGACGCTTACAGAATTCGTTTGTTAGTGGATAAAGCTTCTGCCGAACTATTTATCAACGAGGGCGAAATTACCATGACAACCTTGTTTTTCCCAACTGAATCAATGAACCAACTCAAATTTTATAGTCAGGCAGGTAAATTCAGCGTAGAAAACATTAAAATCAATAACATCAAATAAATCAATACAATGTCAAATAACAAATATTTATATTGGACAACCTTTGTGGCAATAAATGGAGGTTTACTTTTCGGGCTTAACATGGCCGGAATTTCGGGAGCTGTGGATATGATAAAAGGTCAGTTCTCGCTAACTGACAGTGGATTGGGAACTGTGGCTGCATTGCTAACTTTCGGTTGTTTAATCGGCGCCTTATTTACAGGGACTTTCACCGAAAAATATGGACGCAAAAAAGTAATGCTTTTCACAGCAATCGTTTATATCATTTCAGCATTTGGTTGTGCATTATCCGAATCGGCAACAGTATTGACTATTTTGCGTATTCTTTCCGGGTTGGCTGTAGGTGCTACATCTGTGGTTGCACCCATGTATATCTCTGAAATTGCACCCGCACATAATCGTGGTCGATTGGTTTCATTTAATCAGTTTGCAATAACTATCGGTATTGTGTTAGCTTATATATTCGATTATTTGCTAATTGGTTTAGGCGAAAACAGTTGGCGCTATATGTTAGCAGTACCGGGTGTTTTTGGTATTTTCTTTTTGATTTTCCTTATTGTGAAGTTTCCGGAAAGTCCACGTTGGTTGTTGGCTCATGGTAAAAAAGATGAAGCCATCAAGGTTCTTACAAGTATTGGAGGTGCAGCATTGGTAAAAGAGGAATTGCCCGAAATGGAAAGCACTTTACTGGCAGAACAAAAAAAGGAAAAGATGACCGTTGGAGAACTATTTAAAGGTAAAACAGGGAAAATCGTTTTGATTGGTACACTCATCGCAGCTTTACAGCAAATAACCGGTATCAATGCTGTGATTATGTTTGCACCTGATATTTTTCAGGCGGCAGGCTCCGTTAAAAGTGATTCAGTAATGCAGGCCATGATTGTTGGTTTAGTTAACTTTTTAATGACGATTGTAGCGTTGTGGTTGGTAGACAAGCGGGGACGCAAAACATTGTTGCTATGGGGTGCTGTGGGTATGATAGCTTCATTGGCATACCTCACATTAGAATTT
This sequence comes from Paludibacter sp., assembly GCA_028710895.1. Classification (GTDB taxonomy): domain Bacteria; phylum Bacteroidota; class Bacteroidia; order Bacteroidales; family Paludibacteraceae; genus Paludibacter. The sequence goes on along the minus strand of JAQTTH010000014.1, from coordinate 98,170 downwards.
GCAAAACCAGTGCAAAACGGAGCAGGCGTATTGATTGCTTTGTTGGTTTATATTTCATTCTTTGCTGCTTCGTTTGCACCGGTTATGTGGGTTATTATTTCCGAGATTTATCCAAACAGGATTAAAGGTGTGGCAATGTCTTTTTCAACTGCAGTCAGTTGGTTATGCACATTTCTGACGGTTTATTTTGCACCAATTATTCACGGAGCATTGGGATTACAGTATTTATTCGGGATTTTCGGTGTGTTCAGCATAATTGCATTTGTTTTTGTAAAATTCTGGATACCTGAGACGAAAGGAAAATCACTGGAACAAATTGAAAAAGAGTTAGGACTATGACCCCCTGCCCCCAATGGGGGTTTCGAAGACATAGTTTGCTTATCAAAGACTTTAAATTTATTAAATATATCAACCCTTGCTTTTAGCCCCCATTTGGGGGTTGGGGGTTAAAAAATCATTATATGGAAAATGTTATTGTAGGTATTGGAGAAATTTTGTGGGATGTATTCCCGAATGGTAAAGTGCTTGGTGGTGCTCCGGCTAATTTTGCCTATCATGTATCGCAATTTGGCTTTAATGGATATGCGGTTAGTGCTATTGGAGGTGATGAATTGGGAGAGGAAATTGTAAATTGTCTGAGCAAGAAAAAATTAAATTATCTTATTGAAACAACACCTTATGCAACAGGTACAGTTCAGGTTACACTTTCGGGGAATGGTATTCCTGAATATGAGATTTGTGAGAATGTAGCTTGGGATAATATTCCATTCACCGAAGAAATGGAAGCTTTGGCGCGCAAAACCAAGACAGTTTGTTTCGGGTCGTTAGCTCAGAGAAGTAATGCTTCCAGGCAGACTATTAACCGATTTTTAGATTGTGTACCCAAAACAGCACTCAAAATATTTGACATTAATCTGCGTCAACATTTCTATACGCTTGAATTGATAGAGCACGCATTAGATCGTTGTAATGTGCTCAAAATTAATGACGATGAGATAATAATTGTTGGTGAACTATTCGGTTGGCAGTCAAAAAGCGAATTAGAAATATGTAATCAGCTTTTACATAACTGTGATCTTGAAATCGTTGTGTTGACAAAAGGGACACAGGGAAGTTATGTAGTAACAAAAAATGAAACATCGTTCAAGCCAACACCGTTGGTTGAAGTGGCCGATACTGTTGGAGCCGGTGATTCTTTTACAGCAGGTTTTGTGGCCTCGTTGTTGAAAGGTAAAAGTATTTCGGAAGCACATCAGATAGCTGTAGAGGTTTCGGCGTTTGTTTGCACTCAGCACGGTGCAATGCCTGTTTTGCCGGAATCGCTTACTAAATGAAGTCTAAATTATTCGTTTATCTCCATATAGTTTAGGTTCTATCGTTGTTGTTTATTGACACAATTTGTGGATGAAGAAAACAATCAATTAAACTTTTGTTTTTTTGATTGTTTTCTTTTGTTAGTAACATGTAATAGAAGTCGCAAACCCACTGGTTTCTTGCTCAATGTAACACAATTGTAATTTATTATTACATGCTATGAACTCATTTTGAATCCGATTTGTTTTATATATAAATTGAGATTTCTTTACATATATTTGGTGATCTAAGCTGATACTCATTCATTATGAAAAGTTCCACTTATTGGCTGCGGTTTTTTAGATTACTTTTTATCATCCAGCTTGCAACCACAGGTCTACATGCTCAGAATTCCGGTGAATTTGTTGGTGAGCAAAATGAAATTACGATTTATGTAATCCCTTCACTATCGCCCATCGATTGGTCGAATCCTTCAATATTATTTCGATCAACGGAGGTTTGCTACCTGAACGCCATCACGCGCAAGAATTATTATATCATAGGGCATACAATTGTCCGCATCACTTCCCCCATGTTAGCTTCGCCATATTATATTGCCATGTCTGGTAAAAAAATAATGGAAAAACCTGAACTTTTACTTATCAAGAAGATAGGATTAGGTGCATTGGGTGCAACAATTCAGGGTCATATTGAGTCGGAAAAAGATATAAAAAAGGGACTTGAAACATATTCGAAGCGAAATATGGTGGCTTATATGAAATTCAGAATTAGCAATCAGGCAGTTCGTCGGGTGATTGAATTTGTATCGGGTTATCAGGCTAAAACAATGAATGGCTATGCAGCCTGTGATTTATACAATGGAGCTACCTGGCCGCGAAATGAGAATGAAGGTTCGGGATGTTCGGCATTTGGTATGTCGGTGCTTGATGTTGCAGGCGTACTACCTGCAGAGTCGGGTCAATGGTGTTTAAGCGTGAAAATACCGATGAATCTGATTGGTGGCGAATGCAATAATAACAAAAAGATAAAGATCGGGACCATTCTGCGTACTAAAAGCTGGTATGAGGGTACGGGGCAGGAAGGTGTCGATTTTGTAACCTATCGTACCTACGATCCGGCTCTTATTTTCAACTGGATCAGGAAAACTCAATCTCAACATGATCCGAATTTTATAACAGAAAATGAAAATGGAATCTCTGGTTTAGTTGTCGACAAGCGAAATGCACTTATTGCCGCCGATGAACCTGTTTTCCTCCATCGTGCCGACACAAATTTGTTTGTAAAAAACTATTATCGAAAGATTAAAGAACTAGTGCGCAACAATCACTAAAGAAAATAGTGACACTCCAAACATGCAGACTTAAATCCAGAACTTACTTCTGTATCAAAATTACATGATGATGTAACAAAAATGATAGTTTGAATAGAAATACTATCCTATTTTTGTAAGTTGAAAATTAATCAGCGGATGTCAAAGTGGATAAAAAGAAACACGAACCTGGCGTTGAACTGTCGGCATTTGTGTGTGCGTAACAGGATGCAATGCCGCTTTTTCCCGACCCACTTTTGTCCCTAATTTCGAAATAAAATATTACTTTTGACAGAACAATGGACGCTTACCTTCGTCCGGATTTAAGTACCATGAACAAAACCCTGTTGACTTTTTTATTCGTTGTGTTTGCCTGTTGGTCGTGTACCGGCGATAGGACAAATAAGCATAAAATTATTGCTGTGTCCCAATGCAGCGACGATGCCTGGAGGCGAACGATGAATAATGAAATGCTTCGCGAAGCTTCATTCTATCCAGGTTTCGAAGTCAGAATAAAAACGGCACACGACAGTAATCAAAAGCAGATTCGCGACATTGAAAGCTTTATAGCCGAAGGTGTCGACCTTATTATTGTTTCGCCTAACGAAGCCATTCCTCTTACACCCGTTATTGAAAAGGCCATGCAGGAAGGCATTCCGGTGGTGCTGGTCGACCGAAAAATAAGTTCCGGAAAATATACAGCCTTTGTGGGAGCCGATAATTTTCAGGTAGGGAAGGAAGTTGGGGTTTATACGGTAAACCTGCTGAATGGCAAAGGGAATATTGCCGAAATACGTGGATTGAAAGGCTCTACACCCGATTCGGAACGGCATCGCGGATTTATGAGTGTTATTCAGGCTCAACCACAGATTCAGGTTGTGTACCAGGATTATGGTTCGTGGTTGCGGTCGAATGCAAAAGAGCGAATGACCGATGCGCTGAACCGGAATATTCCAATCGATTTGGTTTTTGCTTTCAACGACGAAATGGCAACGGGAGCGCACGAGGCACTAACCGTTACTACCGGTATTAAAAAGCCTGTTTTGTTGGGAATTGATGCGCTGCCCGGTACCGAAGGGGGCATTCAGAAAGTGATAAACGGAACACTTGACGCGACTTTTATTTATCCTACCGGTGGCGAAAAAGCCATCCAAACGGCTATTCATATTCTGAATAACGAGCCCTATGAACGCGAAAATACCTTGTACACAGCTGTGGTGGATAAAACCAATGCGCGTGTATTGAAACTGCAAACCGACCAGATCATTCAGCATCAAAACCGAATCGGACAGTTGAATGTGGTGTTGGACCGAAACCTGGCGCAATACAGTACGCAACGGTCGCTTTTGCTTGTTTCTTTGCTTGTTCTTTTTCTCATTACCATTTTGTTGGTATTACTTATCAGGGCTTACAGCAGCAAAAATAAGTCGAATAAGATACTTGAATCCCAAAACATAGCCATTAGTAAGCAAAAGGAAGAACTGTCGGAGCAGCGGGATCAGTTGATTGCCCTGTCAAAAAATCTGGAGGAAGCCACTCAGGCAAAACTTGTGTTTTTTACCAATATTTCGCATGAGTTTCGCACGCCGCTTACGCTTATTCAGGGACCACTGGACAGCCTGATGGAGAAAGAAGCACTGACTGCAGGAGGTAAACGATTGATTCAACTGATGCGTAAAAATGTACAGGTATTACTCAAATTAATCGATCAGATAATTGATTTCCGAAAGTACGAAAATGGTAAAATGCAGTTGTTTTTTACGCTTACTGATCTCAAAAGCTTTGTTTCCGATATCTGCGATTCGTTTATTGAGTTTGGAAAGAAGAAACATATCCATTTTTCGTTTACAGCCTCCAAACACGATTTCACCTTGTGGTTCGATTCGGACAAGATAGAAAAAATCTGCTACAACCTGCTTTCAAATGCCTTTAAATTTACATCCGAGAATGGGCGCATCGATGTTCATTTGGAAAGAATTAAAGTGCAAGGCGATTATTTTGCCCAAATAACGGTTTCGGATACCGGTGTGGGTATACCCGATCATCATATTCAACGTGTTTTCGAACGATTTTACAAGGTGGACGATCGCGCGCTGGGTTCGGGTATTGGATTGCATCTCACGAAAGTGCTTGTTGAATTGCACAACGGCGAAATACACGTTGAAAGTGCCGAGGGAAAAGGCACCCGGTTTATTGTAACAATTCCGTTCAAGCAAAAGGAAATTCCGATTGTGGAACAGTACCCCACCATAAACCCGGTTATGGACCTGCAGGAAGATATGTTGATAGTTGAGGGGCCCGAGGATATTGAAGAAGTTGTGAGTTTGCAAACGGATAAACCTCTGGTGTTGTTGGTGGAGGATAATGTGGATGTGCGGATTTATATTAAGAGCTTGTTGGTGGATAGTTTTGAAATCATTGAGGCTCAAAACGGTCAGGTGGGGCTGCTGAAGGCCATGAAATTTGTTCCGGAACTGATTATAAGCGATGTTCAAATGGATGTGATGGATGGATTTGAGCTGTGTAAGCAAATCAAGGAAAATCTGTCGACGAGTCATATTCCGGTGATTTTACTCACGGCCTATACGCTCGACGAACAGCGCGCGATGGGCTTTGAGAGTGGGGCGGATGCTTATATTCCAAAACCATTCAACGAAGGCTTGTTGAAAATACGCGTGCGTAAACTGATTGAAAACCGGGAGAAAGTGAAGAACTATTTCCAGAAGAACCTCACTTTTGGCGAACGAAAAGAAAATGTAGCGGAAATAGATAAATCGTTTATCAACAAGTTTCGCAAACTGATTGAAGAGCGATTGATCGACAGCGATTTGAATGTGGACGAAATAGGCAAGAGCCTTGGGCTATCGCGTGTTCAGCTGTATCGGAAAATAAAATCGCTGACAAACTATGCCCCTAACGAGTTGGTACGTATTATCAGGCTCAAGGCATCGGAGCAACTGCTTATAAATTCCGAAAAATCAATTTCCGAAATAGCTTATGATACCGGCTTTTCTTCGCCATCGTACTTCACCAAATGCTTTAAAGAATATTTTTCCGAAAGCCCGACCGACTATGTGAAGCGGGTGAAATAGGGAGGGTACATATTGTAATTGGCTCCATTGGAGCCGCCGTCCACTCCAACGGAGGCGATTTCTGCTCGAACCGAGCAGAAGACCCCTCTTAAAGAGTAGATGACTACTCCATTGGAGGCGAAGTCTACTCATTTGTAGGCAAAGACTATTCAGATTGAATAGTTGTCGGCTCTGACTGAGGTAATTTTGTATCTAAATGAAGCAAAATGCTTACATAATGTCAATTTAGTGACAAATATCAAAAAAAACGAGTTGCAAGAAATTATTCTGCAACTCGTTTCGTTATTAGTTTCTTACCTTAAAGCGCGTCAATTCTAAACCAGTCAAAATCGGCATAGCCTGAGTCGTTCAGTGGTTGTGGGCGTTGGCAGAAGATACCCACTTTAGCACCAACCCATTTGCCTTCCCAGGCAGTAAAGGGTTTGCCAAAAGCTGTGAATTTAATCCCATCCAGGCTATAGCTGAAAGTGCAGGTGGCTTTTGGTTCCTGTATTCCTTCGTTATTCTTCCTGGTTTTACTTTGTTTTATTTCTACCCGGAAGTAGACTGTGCCATTGCCAAGAGCAAGTGAATCGTTTACCAGTTCGCGAGTGCCTTTCGGAGCATTTTTACAGCTTGTTTGATTTAATTCAAAGCCTTTGTCGGTGCTTTCGATTGTAATAGTAGCATAGTCCTGCCCGAAAACAACCAATCCTGCGCGTTCGCCTTTTTTATACGGGCTGAAAGTGAGTTTGGTAGTGGCTTTAAAGTCGGGAGCCGGAAATTTTTGCATCAGCAAGTTGGGTGCATCCCACAGATTCTTAGCATCGCCTATGAGGTTCCAGGCAAATAAGCGAAGATACCCCTTATCGCATGCAGGGAAGTACCACAGCGGATTGCTGTTGGCTTGCCATTGCCATTGTAGCCCGAGTGTTTGTGCATTGAATTCGTCAGATTCCACCGGGGTTGCAACCGGGTATGTTTTGCCCACATTTGGTTTCTTGCAGGTTGAGAGTGGGTTACCACATCCGTCGCCGTCTTTATCTTCGCCTATCACGGGCCAGTCGTTTACCCATTTCATGGGTTGCAAATGCACAGCGCGCCCGTAGGCATATAGATCCTGAAAATGGAAAAACCAATCCTGTTTGCCATCGGGCGTATCCACCCATGCACCCTGATGAGGACCGTTGATATCCGATTTGCCTTGTTCCAGCACGCGTTTTTCTTCGTAAGGTCCGTACACGTTTTTCGAACGTAGAGCCAGCTGCCAGCCCGGTTTTACACCTCCGGCCGGACAGAAAATATAGTAATAACCGTTGCGTTTATAGAATTTGGCACCTTCGGTGGTTGTGTTCACGGGATGACCATCGAAAACCAGGCGATCGGGGCTTATGGCTTTTGTTCCATCGGCCGATAATTCGAAAACCCCAATCACACTTTTCATTCCGGCACGGCTTCCGGCATAGCCATGTACCATGTAAGCGCGACCATCTTCGTCCCACAACGGACAGCAGTCGATCAAACCCTTGCCTTCTTTTACCATCACCAGTGGCGACCAGTTTCCGCGGGGGTCCGATGTCTTGGTCATGTACAGACCTGCATCGGGGTCACCAACGTAAATATAAAATTCATTGTTATGGTACCGAATGCTTGGAGCCCAAATACCATTGCCGTGTTGCATGGTGCTGAAACGGTCTTCGGGTGTCATTTGCAGGATAGCATAATTGATAATAGTCCAGTTCACCATGTCGTTGGAATGCAGAATGGGAAGCCCCGGAATGTGCGAAAACGACGATGCAACCATGTAATAATCATTGCCTACGCGGCAGACATCAGGGTCGGAATAATCGGCGTACAATACAGGGTTTTTATAATTCCCATTACCCAAATCGGATACCCAGACTTTGGAGACGTATTGCGCCGAAACGAATAAAGCAGAAAAGAGGATAAGGAAGATGAATGTGAGCTTTTTCATAAACAGGGTGTATTCAATTGTGGAAAATAGTTATTGCTTTGTTGGATTCCAACCGTCAAAGCCTTTCAGTACATTTTCAGCCGTATATTCAGCGGCTTCTTTCGCAGTCAGTAGTTTAATCCATGCCGGACGACCCGTAGTGTTGGCTCCTTCGCCCGAATTGTTGTATTCCATGTATCGGGCTGTTGCTTCGTTTTCCACTTTTCCCCAGTTGTGCCAACCAATGGCTTTGATGCCTTTAGGAAGTTGACAGTTCATAAACAGCGTCATAGCATAAGCCCGCCACGGGCGTCCAAGATATTCGTCAGTTACCGTACTATCGGCAAAATGAACTGTGCATTTATTGAAGATATAGCCATATTTGACGTTTTGTGGAGTGCTTCCGGCGGTTATGTACGAATTGCGTTTACATACAATTTCGCAGCCTTCGAACCACGCTGTAGACGGACCAAAGATAAAGTCGGTAGTGCCTTCGATGTAACAATTCAGAAAGTACTGCCGCATGTTTTCGCGTCCGGTATAAATGGTGTCCTGATTACCCAGAAAACGACAGTTTACAAACACAGCACGATCGCCTTCCACGTGCAATGCCACGGCCTGTCCCATGGGAGCAGCTGAGTTTTCAACGGTTAGATTTTCCAACCGGATATCATTTCCACAAATTTTGAGTGTGAACGTTCGGAAAGTACCCATTTTGCGAATGTTGGCGTGGTCATCCCAATTGATAATTGTTTTGTCACGGTCTTCGCCAATCAAACGCACATTGCAACAATGGGTTGGTATTTCCAGTTTTTCTTTGTAAAAACCTTTTTTGATGAAAATAGTCACCGTGCCAGCCGGATTAAAGGCGCGAACCGAGTCGATGGCTTGTTGGATGTTGCGGAAATTCCCGGTACCATTGCGGTCGACAATGATATCGTATTTTTTTTCCTGTGCATTGGCTAAAATGCTTAGAAACAGGCATGAAAGTAAAAGGATTTTTTTCATGGGAAATATTCTGAGATTTATTTCTGGTTGTCAATAATAGATTGTACAAGGCTGTTGAGGTAGACTTCGAGGTAGGTATAACCGTCTTTATTCAATTCGGTCGCAGCTTTTCCGGGATTGTTTTTTTCCAACCAGCCATCGGGAATCCCATCTGTATTCGTGTCGACTTGTGCTTCGGCTGATTTATATTCCGGCCAACCACCAACATCACTTTGCGAATCAATTAAACCCGGGCGTTGAGTAAGTTTACCTTTGTAGGTGTTTGTGCCGGTTTTCACTTCAGTCGTAATGCGGGTGTCTACAGCATCGCGTTTATATGAGGCTCCTGCAAACGATAATACTTTTTCGTAAGCAACTTCAGCTGGCTGAGTTTTAATCGGAGTGCAGTCATACGGTTTCAGCACTTTGCAGCCAACAGAATCGGCGTTACCCATAATTTTCACACCCTTCCAGTTGTTTTCAGTTACGTCCGGAAAGCCATACACGTAATTATCCTGAATAAAATAACGGCCATAACCCGGCGCACATTTAGTCGGGTCGGCATCCATATCCACCTGTGTAATACGGTCTTTGATTTTAGGATTTGTTCCTTCCCCGGCTTTAAAATAATTGGCCACAATGTTGTAGGTTCCGCTTTCGCCACCGTACGAACTGTGAGTACCCCAGTTGTAAATCACATTGTTGCGAAAATCGACCCGCTCTTCGTCCTGCGAATTGTTGTATTTCAATCCGGCACGGCGGAAACCATTGAAACGCGGATTCCGACTGTTGTTATCCGCAATCAGGTTGTGATGAAACGAAGCATTTTTACCTCCCCATATACCACCAAAACCGTGTGCTCCTTTGGGGTGCTCCGAATTATTCAATGCTTCGGCAATGATGCACCACTGCATAGTGAAATTCTCGTTGGAATAAAACGAAGCGCATTCATCTACCGACCAACTCGAGGAACAATGGTCGATTATTACGTATTTATGATCCCGTCCACCATAAGCATCCGGCTCATGTTCTTTCACCAAATCGCCTAACCGGAAACGCATAAAACGGATAATTACATTGTTTGCATTGACAAATACATCATAATCTTTGATGCAAATACCATCGCCCGGAGCCGATTGTCCGGCAATTGTAAGCGAATCGTTTTTGATGGATAATGGTTTTGTCAGGCTTATAATTCCTGAAACGTTGAACAAAACTGTTCGTGGCCCTTTTTGATAAACCGCCCAACGGAGTGTTCCTTTCGAACCATCGTCGGCCAGTGATGTAACGTACAATATTTTGCCGCCACGCCCACCGGTTGTGTACATGCCGCCACCTTCGGCACCCGGGAAAGCGGGAGTCAGAGCATTAGCGCTTAATAGACCTGTTAGAAATATAAATAGGGGAATGATTCTTTTCATCAATCGGATTTTTATTTTTTGAGCAATACGCTTAGCATGATAAATGGCCCTACAGCCTTTGGATCGTTGTCGCGCCTAGGTTCGGAAATATAGTACTGATAGCTTCCGTCGCGGTATTTTGGCTCGCCACCAAGTCCGGCCACAGCACAACCATCAGTCAAGGAAATGGTTCCATCTTCGTTTTGATGGATAAAGCGTTTTACAAACTGATTGTATGCCACTTCGCCCTTTTTCAGGAACGACTTGGGCAAATAGCCTTTTTGAGCCCCTTTCACCCAGGTGTAAATAAACATGGCAGAGCCCGAAGATTCGACATAATTCCCTTCAGCCCCGATTTTATCAGTCACCTGATACCACATACCTGTTTCTTTATCGCGGTATTTATCCAACGAAGTGCTTAGGTTGGTCAGAATCCTGATAATCTGAGCCCGTTTTGGGTGGTTCTTAGGTAAAAAGTCGAGCACATCCACCATAGACATCATGTACCACCCCATGCTGCGCGACCAGAAATTGGGTGAGCAACCGGTTTTTGGATCCGACCATTTTTGCTTGTGACTCTCGTCCCAACCATGATAATATAACCCTGTTTTAGGGTCGTAAGCATGTTTTGCCATGAGGATTATTTGGTTTGCTACTTCATCGAAAATCGCTTTTTCGTTGAATCGATAGCCATATTCTGCCAAATAAGGAGAACCCATATACAATCCATCTAACCACATTTGGTTTGTATATATTTTTTTGTGCCAAAACCCGCCTTCGGTTGTGCGTGGGTGGGTTTTCATCTGGCTGCGGAGTATATCCATAGCCTTTTTCAGCTTTTCTTCTTTACTAACTGCATACAAATCGAAAAGCATTTTCCCTGAATTCAATTTGTCGATGTTGTAATCTTCCGGTTTGTAGCCGGTTATTTTTCCATCGGGAGCAATGATGGTGTCGGTATAGCTTTTTACGTAGTTGAAATACTTCGGATCCATTGTAAGTTTCCATACCTTGAGAATGGCTCCCAGTTCTAATCCGTTACAATAGTCCCATTTGGGCTTTTTTGCAAAGTCGGTCATCCAACTTTCGGGCATACGCTGCATTTCCGAGTCGGCCATCCATACTGAATAAGGCTTTGCTGCAGAAAGAAACAGGGACGGAAAGAACAGCAAAGCTATGAATGAAATTTTTAATTTCTGTATTGACATTTGTGTGTTTTTTTATCGTGATATGAACGTGTTTTATTCCTATTGTAGACTACAAATATACAATTTATGTACTAAGTATTACTTATTGAATTTAATTTCGTTTGTGTCAATATTTTCGGATTGTTGAACCTGATTTTTAAACTGAAAACCGGATGGGAGGTTTATATTTTTTGTTTTGTTGCCGGTAATTTGAATTGGTTGTAGCAATTGTGCCGGAAATTCCAACTTGTTTGCAACAAAGTTTTTTACATTTTTCAATGTGTAAGCCGGACCTTCAGTTGGGACAACAGTTACATTTGTAAATTTCACTCCATCTGCCTCTACAAGTTCTGCGCCAAAATGCGAAGTAATTATTGAATTTTCAAGATTTATATTTGCAATATTCATTTCCGGTAATCCGTTGAAAAACATAGCCCGGCGTGCATTGCGCGACACGAGGTTTTTTACGTAGATATTTCTGAAACAAGGAGTTTCTTCTGTAACAGGAGTGGTTGTGGTTTCTGTTGTATTTTGTTCGCCCTCTTCCAGTGTTTCGGAAGCCGATTTTCCTCCGTAGTATAAATCAAACAGAAACGAATCGGTAGTGATGTCGAGCATATAAATATCGCGAATATAGATATTCTCAACCACGCCACCCCGTCCACGGTTACTTTTAAAGCGCAAACCAACATCGGTTCCCAGAAATTCGCAATTGGAAACCGAAATATTGCGTACACCTCCAGACATTTCGCTGCCAACAACAAAACCACCATGCCCCTGAAAAACTTTACAATTATCCACAATGATATTCTCAGCCGCACGGGCACGTTTACGGCCTTCTGCATCTTTCCCGGATTTGATGCAAATGCCATCATCACCGACATCGAATGTGCTGTTTACAAGGATTACATTTTTGCAGGATTCAATGTCCAACCCGTCGCCGTTTTGTGCATAGGCCGGATTACGTGCAAAAATTCCGTCAATAATCAGGTTTTCGCACATAAGCGGGTGAATGTTCCAGCCGGGTGAGTTCTCGAATAAAACACCCTGAAGTTTTACGTTTTTACATTCAGTCAGGCTTATCATAACCGGACGCATAAAATCTTTTACTTCGCTCCACTGACTATCAGTCATTTCGCCACGAGGAACGTTCATATCGCTCATTTTCTCTCCTTTCAATGAACCAGCTGTCGGAAACCAATACCCGGGATCTTTTAAAACTCCGCCCGATTTTACTACTTCTTTCCACTTGGCTTCAGTTACTTTGGCTTTTTTGAGTGGTCGCCATGCATTGCCCGAACCATTTATGGCTCCTTCGCCGGTGATGGCAATATTTGTAAGTGTCACGCCACTAATTGGCGACTGGCAACGGCGGGTTTGTAATCCTTCGAATGATGTATTTATTAGCGGGTATAGCTTGAGATCGGGTGAGAAGAGGATGACAGCACCTTTGTCCAAATGAAGATTAATGTTTGATTTCAGTACTATCGGTCCGGTAAACCAAATACCGGCAGGCACAACCAGTTTTCCTCCTCCTTTGGCTGATAGTTTTTCTATTGCAGTTTCGAATGCTTTCGTATTCAGCGTAATACCATCGCCAACAGCACCAAACTCAGAGACTGATATTTGTGTACGTGGAAAAGCAGGTTCCTTGATTTTTTCCATTTTAAACGGAAGGGCGGAGTACAAATAATTATATTTATAGTTACCCGAAATTAGTGCGTTTATGCACAATACTACAAAAAGCCCTGCTAAAATTGGTTTTCTGAACCTACTCATATTAAATAATCTATGTTGATTTATTGGCTCTTTCATCTTGATATTACAGATAAAAGATAACACTACAAAGTTGGAGTTTTTTTGAATAACGAAAGTAGAATAATTGCTTTTTTTATGGGAGTTTTTGACAATCTAAAGTATGAATCAATATGAACGTCTGATTGATGACTTTTCAGAGTAAGATAGAAGCAAGGCAGGACCCTGAAATTCAGGGTCCTGCCTTGCTTCTATGAATTGTATTTGTAAAACGAAACTTATGGGGAACAGTCCGCGTTTCGAAGTATCAAATGTATTTGGAGAATTACAGATTATTATTTACTACCACTTTTTTGTTGTCGATAATATAAACTCCATTTTTTAAATTATCTGTTGCCTGACCGCGTATTACATTTGTCTTGATTCTTCTTCCATCAATCGAATATACATTGGTTGGTTTGTTGGAATCAATTGAAACCGGTTGGATTGCAGTAGGTGTAGTGGCAGTGTAAGTAATTACAAATGTAGAAACAATCTGATTGCCGGCAGGGGTATACGTAAGTGTGGTTGCAGATGTAATATCAGTAGGATTGAAAGCTACAGTTGACATAACTGCAGCCGTTCCATTTTTAGACGTGAAGAAGTTTTGAGTTGTGTCTGTGTTTGCTACTCCGTTGAATTCTGAGAAATAAGACCTTTTTCCTGCGTAATTATCATATCCGGTAAATGTTACATTCGAAATACTTACTGACGAAGGAAATGTGATTGTGTATTGTGTTCCGGCCGAAAATTTAATTCCTGAAAATGCTGTGGGAGAGCTAATAGTTCCGGTTGAATATGCTTTAGTATTATTGTTTGAGATTGTACAGCCATTAGAGAATGTATACGTAATAAGTGTACCATTAGTTGTTGAACTACTATAGGTGGCAGGTGCAAATGTATAAGTTGATTGGGCGTTTGATAATACTACAAATGCAAATAGCATCGAAAGAAGTGTAAATGTTTTTCTCATAATAAATGAATTTAAAATTGTTTGAATTTAAAGTTGTATTTTACTCAACAAATATAATACTTCATGCATATGAGGGAGTGTGAAAAATTGGTTTTTAATGTGTGTTTTTTGGTTTTTGAAGTAAAGACACGGTTTCAAAAGAATCTCAGGAAAGCGCTTATTTTAGGTCATAAATTCCGCTTTCTTTCAGCCATGCATCCAGAATAGGCAGCCAAAGTGCTGTGCTACCAGGGCTTTTAGTCAGGTTAATGGCATGTCCACCGTGGGGAAAAATATGCAACGAAGCATCAACGCCCTTTTCGCGCAAAGCTGTGTAGAACATAACGCTGTTGAGCGAAGGCACGCTTTTGTCGTCGTTGGCATGAAATAAGATTGTTGGAGGAGTTTGGGCCGTAACATGTAACTGAGTTGAGAACTGATCAATCATCACTTTATCAGCATCTTTTCCAAGCAAATTTTCACGGGACCCTTTGTGAGCATACGGGTCGGCCAGGGTGATGACCGGTGACAACAGGATCATAAAATCGGGACGAAATGAGTACTTGTAGAGTGAGTCTTTTACCTCCGTGTAATCGTCGGTATACACCCCAAGCGATGAGGCTAACTGGCCTCCGGCAGAAGTTCCAAAAACACCGATTTTATTTCCAGAATATCCATATTTTGTCGCTAAAGCACGCATTGTTTTAATGGCGCGTTGTCCGTCTTGCAACGGTCCAATTTCACGTTGTTTCAAGTCTGGACTTACTGGTAAGCGGTATTTCAGCACGAAGGCAGTCCCACCAATGCTGTTGATATATTTGGCTATTTGTGAACCACTTACCACATGTGCTAACCGCACATAACCGCCTCCCGGAATAACCAAAACGGCAAAGCCACGGTTTTCTTCTTTGGATGGTGTAAAAACTTCAATATTCGGATTGGCCACCACAAACTGGCGATCGTTGGCAATACTATCTGTAAGATGCAGTCCTTTGCTGTTGGGCATTTTTCCTTTTTCCCACAAATAGATCTGAGCAAAAGATTGCTGAAATGTAAACAAAATTATTATTACCGTTATCAATGTTTTTTTCATTGTCCTGAATTTATTTTTTGAGTATGTTCTCATTTACTGCCCATCTCTTTTGCCATGCAGGGTATTTATTCAGCGCTTCTTGCGGTGAATACGTGTACCAACCATATCCGGTGCGTCTTTCGCGGCTGACTTCGGCAAGCGAATACAGGTATTTGCTGTTACGGTCGCAAAACAAGGGCTTGTCGGTTCCAAGTTCATAATAGCGTGTCCAGATAGGCTTTGCAGTTGAATCAATTAACACTACCTTGTCGTTAGTCATTAGCCGATATTTTGATTGTTCAGTGGAACTTTTTACTGTTTGAACGCGCGTATTTAGAATTTTAGAGTCGTTGAACCATTTTACGGCACTCTGAACTGATGTTACAATTTTCTCATTCGGATTATCAATATTCATCAGGTACAATACAATGGCTGAACTTTCGCCATTACAAATAGATGGTGGTTCAAAAGCTCTTGCCCAAGCCGGTTTCAATGTTATTTCGTCATGTTGCTGACACCAGGCAGTAAGTCGGCCATTGTCCACAATCTGTGTTTTCAGAATGCAATCAAGCCCCTTTTCGTAAGCTGCCTTTGTTTTCTTTCGCAGCGAAGAGCTTACGAATGAGAAAGTTGGGTCATTTTCCGCAATTTCACGCATTAAGGTCAAAACACCCAAAAATGCACCGTCGTTGTATGTAATCCGGCGACTATAATTCTTTGGTTCAATGGGATAATACTGTGGCCAACCCCCATTTGGGTATTGTGCAGCCAGGCAAAATTCTATTCCTTTTTCACACGCAATTTTATATTTTTTTATATGTGTAATGCTGTACACTTTTGCCAGATATTCAATATGGGTGTAGGTTGTTGAATTGTCAAAAGTAGTATGCACCTGAGATTTTGTATCTGTTAGCTTTTGCACCTGTTCAGGTGTCAGAATAGCCTGCATGTCGTAATTTTTAGGCCAACCACCGTTGTTGCGCTGGAACAACAACATATTATCGGCTATCTTAGTAATCTCATCCTCTGTATATTTCGGCTGATTGGGTACTGCATTTACAATATTTGTTGCATCGGCAATAAAATACCAGTGACGGGTGCCGTCGCCAAATGGGTCCAAACTGATTGCAGGATAGGTAGTTGGTTTAGTTTTCGCTTGTGAGAAACCGCTACAAACAACACATATCAAGCTCACCAAAACAATCAATAATCTTTTGTTCATGATTTTATATTTTTCAATTCATTCTATTGACTGCAAAAGTACCATCAGGATTAATTTAGTACTGAAAATTATTGATATTTGATATGCCTGTTTTGATTTAAATTTAATGTAACATTACTTTAGCACACACAATCCGTCCGTTATTTAGTTTCACTTGTGCAATATATAGACCTGCTGATAAACCTGAAAAATCAGATATTAATGACTTTCCACTACAATTTATACGTTTTAAACAACTGCCTGTCAGTGAGTTTATCATTACAAGACTTATATCAGATTGAGTTTCTATGTGCAATTGTTTATTTATTGAATATACCTTAATAACTTCCGCTTCTGGCGTAGAAATGGCATTTGGGACTGTACTAACTCTTCCTTTAATTGTCAGATTCGAAAGACACAGGTATTTCAACGTTGCGGCACCATTGTACCAGGGATAAAAGCGCAGGTAAAAACCTTCTGAATCCGCAATCTGAACCATTGGCTTATACGAAAGAGCTACCATCGTGTTGCTTGTATTCGATGTTTTGTCTTCGAGAGCTACAGGATTACTGAATCCGGGATCTTTTGAATACAATACACGGTATTTCAGCCCACTTCCACCAGCTGCACCGGCATACAATCCTACGGAATCCACAGTGAATTTTGTTCCGGCATTGGGCTTTACTGTAAACTGAATATAACGCAAAGTGTTTATATCTATTTCTCCCGCCGGCCATGCGTCAACAAGATTGGTTGAACTGGCACTAATGCTATTGCGCTGAACATTTGTACCTGTAACTCCTGCAGGCCAGGTGGCAATAGCAGCATAACTTTTGATATATGTCCCGGTCCAGCTTTCATCTAATACAATCACAGGGCCTGTGACAGTTGGAGTGGCATTGCCAGATAACGGGAAATTTACCGTGGCATTAACTCCACTGCTCATTGAGAGTCCATTACCCTTTACCGAAATCTTTTTTGTAACAGCCCCATACGCTATGGCTATTGAATCGGCATACACTTTTTCGGTAGTTGGTTGAAAGCGAATATAAACATCGGTTGCAGCCAGATTTCCATTTGTATACGGAATTTGAACTGATGCTGCAAATGTTCCCGAAGACGTAAGATTTACCTGAAAGCCATCGGGGGCAGTAACAGACACATTGCCGGTAGTTGGTGACAAGCTTAAACCTGAAATCGAAATCTTAGAACCTGAAAATGCCGAAATATAACTATTTCCAAAATCAAGAGAACCGGGTGTAATAACCAGATTAGGCGAGGCGTTGAGATAACCTGTCAGAATATTTTGCTTCAACATTTCCTGTACAGCTAACTGTGCATAAATTGTTGCACCGGTAGGATTCAGGTGAGTTTGATCCGAAGTAACATAAATGGTTGCATAGGCATTTGTTGCACCCAGACCTTCGGCGTATTTTCGTGTCAGTGCGGTATGATCAATTATTGGCACGGATAATTGTCTCCCAACAGCTTTCATCGAACGTACGTAATTTAATGTTGAGTCGTCAGTGGCCAAATTATGACGACCTTTCAGCGTAATACTATCGCCTGCAAAATAGCATCGAACAATGGGAGTTACCAGAATGGGAATTGCACCCGATTTACGTGATTCTGTAATGTAATTGCGTAAATACATCTGGAAATCACCCCAGGGTGCAGTAGCAATACCTCCGGTTTTCACAGTATCCGAAAGTCCGTTTAGTTTTTCGTCGTTATGTGCAAACTGTATAAATACGTAGTCACCGGCTTTGAGTTTGGTGCGAACACCAGCCCACAAACTATCACTTCCCGTATAAAAACTGCGGGTGCTTCGTCCATTTCTTCCGGCATTTACAAAGTTGATATCTCCAGTAACAAAACTACGGAACATTTGCCCCCAACCACGTTGGTTTGGATAAACAGCAGGATCATAATCGGCCATGGTGGAGTCGCCAATAAAATAAACCGTTGGGGTGGAACTCATGGTAATGATAGCCAGGATTAGTAGCAGGATGAGGTTGGTTAATTTGTTGTGTTTTTTCATATTCGTAAAATTAAATATTCAGCCCGAAAATTAATCCGGGCTGAATATAAAAAAATCACATACTATTTGACAAAAAACAAGACTAATATGTCAGTTTCATGATTTTGCCTGTTTCGATATGCCCATCGGCATAAACAGAGTGAACGATAACAGAACCTTTGAATCCGTCCAACGATTTAATAGCTTTGCCTTCAATCGTATAATAGGTTTGTTTTACCAATGTTCTTCCAACGCTGTTTGTGGGTCTGACATCTGTTGTTAAGTAGTTGTATGTATTAGAAACAGCACTTAATCCACCAATTTCGTTGGCAGCACGTACGGTGTAAGCTCCGGCTGTTACTGTACCAGGAATAGTGTAACTGTTAGTTGTTACAACCGAAACAAATACGCCATCTTTAAATACAGCCCAACACAATACATAATTATTATCAGCCCAGGTAATTGATTTACCGTCGCCACTTAGAGTTGGTACAATTGCCTGATCAGTGTACAATTGAGGTTGCCATGCATCCGAGCCACCAAGTACATTCTCAATAGTATAGTTTGCAGCTTGCTCAGCAGTCAGATATGGATTTACAGGGGTAGTAACTCCACTGTATGTAAAGCTTTTTTTACGGGCACTAATGTCAACGGGAGTTCCGGAAGGTGTTGTACTGTTATATTCAGCAAATAATCCCGGAACGACTCCCATTTCGGTCCAACCTGCAGCTGACGGCAATACGGCCATTTTCGTGTTTATATAGATTGATTTTGGAGAATTTTGCCATGGACGACCCAGGTTATAGTTTCCATTGGTGCTTGCAAATCCATCAATTGTACAGCCCGAGAAAACATAACCCCAGTTCGAAGCAGTTGCCGGAGCTGTGATACAGTTACCTGCACGGTCCTCGAGATACAGCAAACATTCGTTGAAGAACACATCGCCACCACCGCATAAGAAATCCACAGTGCCGTGCAAACTACCACCTTCGAAATAAAGGCGTCCGCTACCTGAATAATAGGTGTCCTGATTACTCAAAACATTCACATTTTTATAAATGTTCTTTGTTCCCTGATCTTGTAAGGCGACACATCGACCTAAAGAGGAAGTACCACTTCTGTAATCTTTATTTTTCAGGGTCAAATCCTGTAAATACAGGTTATTAGCAGTGTTTGTAAAGTACATAGTGGCTGTAGTTCCAATACCTTCTGTTGTATTTTGGTTATATAGCACCACACCATCAGAGCTTTGACCAATAAATGACACATTTGGAAGTGTTATAGTCGTTTTTTGATTTGCATCGCCCGTAGTGGCACCAATATTATAATCTCCGTTAGGGAAGAAAATGCGGAAACGTTCACCACTTGCTGAAACCGCTGTAGCAGCATCAATAGCAGCTTTAAAATTACCATTCACACCAACCACAAAATCAAATGTTTTTTTTGCTACTGTAGGACGTGTCATTGTGGTAAAGCTGATGGAAACAGCAGAAGACAATGTGTTGCCAGCCAAATCCGAAACAGAGTTTGCCGGCAAAGTAAAGTTGTAGGCTGTACTGTAATCGAGTCCGGTGTAAGGGAATGTAATAGTCTTTCCTGAAACAGCAGGAGTTAAAGTTTTTCCTCCCAGGGTTGCAACAACCGAGTTGGATGTAAGCATCACTTTTTCGTCGAAAGTAAGTACTACCTTACCGGTTGTAGAAGCATTTGTTGCGCTTACCGCAGGAACAGAACTTGCTAATACAGGTGCAATGCCATCATTGAAGATAGCAGCCGTTGCAGTAACGTAAATGTTTGAAATAGAAGTTCCATCATTGGCTACAGCAGTAGTTCCCACAACCGCCGAAGTATAATCCGGAATCCAGCGAACATACACTTTATCGGCATGATTAGCGTCAGCGGGCAAGGTAAATGTATTGTCGTACCAGGTTTGTCCGGCTGTCATTGTATAAGTTCCGAGTCCGGTAAAGTTTGTTCCATCAATTGAATATTCGCATTTTTGAACCGAATAGGCATTGTAGTTATAAAGCAACCCTGCTGACACTTTTACGTCAGTAAAGTCTTTTGCGGAGAAGCTGATTTGATAATAATACTGATCGGCCATTGGTTTCCAGTTTACAGCAGCACCTCTGTTGTAGTACCCGCCAGCTGCTATCATTGATTTGTCTAACCAGGAATTTACAGTGCCATCAGCTTTGCGTAAAACAACTGTAGATGTTTGATTATCTGTTGTCGAGTAAAAGTCTGCGGGACGACTGCTTCCACCTGATTTGTAAAAATCCCAACCAACAATATAATCAACAGCGCTGTAAACCGCTGTTATATTTTGATTTTGAGTCATCGAAACAGTTTTTGTTGCATTGGTTTCGCCAGTTAACCAGTTGGTGAATGTTAGCAATGAATTATTGGCGGCAGTAAGTGTAACAGTTGTACCGGTTTCGTACATATTCTGACCATTCACCACCGTTGCAGCCGGAGATGCGGTCACCAAGTAAGTAGGTGCTCCACCCGAGGTGTTCAGGATAAGCGAATAGTTATAAACTGTATCGAAAACAGCCTTTAAAGAAAGATCTGAATTCAATGTAAATGTATATGGATTTGTACTTGAAACTACAGCGTCTGTAGATGCATCTCTCCATTCTTTGAATTGATGACCAAAACTACGGGTAGCTGTAACAGTAAGTGCTGTTCCTGCATCGATGCTCGTGCCGACCGGGAAACTTGCAACTGTACCGCCTGTTGCAGGAGAAACACTTGTGCTGAAAGCATATTTTGTAACAGCAATTACGTCACCACTCAAATTGCCGTTTACCACAATATTAGCTAAACCAATTTGTTTCGTATTTCCAAGGCTATAGATGTAGATATACAACATACAATCTCCAGTTGATGCCGGAGCTGATGTTATTGTATAAGTTGCATGAGTTCCTGCACCTGAATTATCACGAGCTGGTTTAAGAGCTGTGGCAATGGATGTAACAGTTCCGTCTGACGATTTCCATGCAACATCAATACTACCCCCATCTGTACCATAACGCATACAGTCAAACGAAATACTGGTAGGAGTGAAGCTCATTCCGGTAGCCGGACGTATGCTAAATGCAACGACGTTATTGGCATCAACTGCTCCTGTTGTCAGTGGTTGGAAACGGGTATAGTTAATTGTGTAGTTTGTTGTTTTGTCTTTGTAGGCAAGGTTACTGCCTTTATCGACCCAGTTGACACTGAAATAATTCTCTGTTCCTGAAGTGTAAGTTGCAACCTGACCGGCTACTCCTGTACCAAAGGGCCATGTTACAGTTGAAGTTGTGTTTACTGCCTGCACATTCGTGACGTTACACAGGAAAAAGCAAATTAAGGCAGAAAATATGCCTTTGTTAAGTGATTTTCTCATAGACATTAATTTTAAAGTTGATTTAATTCATAAGTTCAAAAAGTAAACTTGTTTCTGCATTTTCGTTATAATGAAATTTACAGATCAAAGCTATAATGTTTATTTTATTAAGTTCAATAGTAGTGATTTGTTGAGATTTTCAGTAGAGAATCTGACTAAATAAACTCCAGGAGCTAAGTGAGATTCTCTGGTATTAATTTCCAACTGGTTAAATCCACTTTTATTTTTCTGATTAACGGATTTAAATAATACTCCATCTATGCTGTAAATATTAATATTGACATCTGAAATTTCAGGTAGTGTGTAGTCAATGAGAAACTCATTACTGGCTGGATTCGGATACATATTCAGGCTATATCCATTGGTATTTACAGTTGCGAGTCCATTTGTAGCAGACTGTTTAAATGTAAACCAGTTCAGGCGCGTTCCGGCAGTTGCACTGCCACCTTTGAACACCAGATACACATCGTGAACCCCGTTTATTCCATTCAAATTGCATGAGTCGGTAACGAAAGTTGTATTGCTTCCGGTGTTGGTCAGTGTAAGTGTACCGGCATTTGTTCCAGTCAAACTATCCAGCATAATGGTAATGCTACCGTTGCTGATAACCGATGCCTGATGGACTTTGAACTGAAGCGCACCTTTGCTGAAGTTGAAATTTTTGTACAGCACATTGCTGTTATTCACCAACGAATCGAGGCAAAGTCCGCCTTCGCTGCACGATCTCAGCATCACTGTAGCTGTTTTGTTTTCGTAATTTTCAGCTTCCACCTGCGCATATGGATTTTGTCTGTAGGTCTCTGAAACCGTTCCTGCCGTTGCACTAATAGTTGTGCTCAGACGAATATCCTGAGAAGAGCTACCAACGGATAAATTCACCGAACCACTTTCCACTTTGAACGAGCGACTAACAACATCATAGTATTGCAAATCTTCATATTTAAGCTTGAAACTCACTGTTTTTTTCTCGCCGGGTTGCAGCGTTATGCGCGAGAATCCTTTCAATTGTTTAATAGGACGTACCAACGTAGAAGGCGTATTGATATACAACTGAGCCACCTCTTCACCTGCTTTTGTGCCGGTATTGGTAATATCAGCGGTTACGGTTATGGTATTTCCGGCACTCAAAGATGTCGAACTTACTGTCAGATTGCTGTAGCTGAAAGTAGTATAACTCAACCCAAATCCAAACGGATAAAGCGGTGTGCCTTTGAAGTACATATACGTTCGGTTGTTGCGGATATTATAGTCGTATTTTGACGGAATATCGGCCGTTGATTTATACCAGGTAGAGGCCAGTTTACCACCGGGGTTATAATCGCCAAAAAGCACATCGGCAATGGCGGTTCCCTGCGCCTGACCACCAAACCAGGCAGTAATGATTGCAGGCAGATTATCCTGTTCCCAGTTTACAGCCAGCGAAAAGCTATTGACCAACACCAGTACTGTTTTGGGATTGGCGGCATACACCGCCTGAATAAGCTGCGATTGTGCGCCCGGCAAACCAATGGCAGATCGGTCGGCACCTTCGCCACCGGTACTCATATCGGTTCCACAAGCCAAAACCACTATCTGTGCTTTTTTGGCAATAGCCACAGCCGCGTCAATGTCGGCTTGTACTGCCGTTCCATTTACGCTGGTTCCAAAGGAATGATAGATGGTTTTGTCGCCCGTGGTATAACTGCTTGGAGTAACAGTGCCTGTTGCGCTGTTGTAGAACCTAAACCAGTTTATATTGTACAAATATCCTGTTCCTCCAACAAATTTCAAATAGATTTTATGCCGACCCGACAAGCCTGTTACAGCCGCCGAAACGGTTGTCCACACCTGCCAACCTCCGGTAGCAACCACAGTGGCTGTAGCCACAAGTGTACCGGTGGTGGGATTGTCGAGCAAAACCTGAATAGTTCCTCCTCCGGTAGTTGAGGCACTGGCCACCCGGAAATCGACTTTATCGATATTTCCGGCAAAAGTAATGGAGTCATATCCCACATAAGTTGCATTTTTAATGTAACCAATTTCCGAACCACCTTCGCCACAAGCTTCGGACTTTGGACCTCCTGACAAAGTTGTGGCGGTTTCGGCCTCAATAGTTCCATCGGAAACATCTATGCCCATTTTGGAAGCAATGCTCTGAAACGGACTAATGCTTACTGACGGCGAGCCACTATAATCGCCCAACTGAACAGCTTTGGCATTTGGCCCGATAACAGCTATTGATTTAATGGTATCTTTCCGTAGTGGCAGGAAAGCATTCTGATTTTTCAACAACACAATGGCTTTTTGAGCCGACAAAAGTGCCAAGTCGCGGTTGGCCTGACAATCGAGTCGA
Source organism: Paludibacter sp. (assembly GCA_028710895.1). Lineage (GTDB taxonomy): Bacteria > Bacteroidota > Bacteroidia > Bacteroidales > Paludibacteraceae > Paludibacter. The sequence goes on along the minus strand of JAQTTH010000014.1, from coordinate 74,183 downwards.
CTAGCCGGAATGCTGGTGTATGGCACCGATGAAGCGGCATCAAATTCGCCCAGCATAAAGCGGGTTTTGAATACCCGAACCAGGGCAGAGTCAATATCAGCCACTTGTACCAATCCTTTGTTTATGGCATCGTTAGTATAATTCTGATAGGTGTACTGGCAGTTGAGGTCGGTTCCGGCTCTAAGCGAAACGGTAGTTCCATCAGTCAGCGAAGGTACGTATTTATGGTTCACACTTACATCCGAAACAGCATCGCAGTCGGACACCACAAAGCCTTTGAAGCCCCACTCGTTGCGGAGAATATTGGTGAGTAAAGTGCGATTAGCAGGACAAGGAACACCATTTACCGCATTGTAAGCGCTCATAATTGAATATGCTTTTCCTTCCTGAACACATTCTTTAAATACAGGAAGAAAATATTCCCGAAGACTGCGTTCATCCACATTCGACGACGTGCTGGTACGGCCTTGTTCTACGTTATTACAGGCAAAATGTTTGGCTGTGGCTACTGTTTTGAGGTATTTGGGGTCATTACCCTGCATCCCTTTGATATAGTTTACGGCTAAACGTCCGGCAAGGTATGTATCTTCGCCAAAATTCTCCTCTTCACGTCCCCAGCGTGGGTCGCGATCCATGTTTACCACCGGACACCAATAGGTCAGTCCCAATCCACTGGTATTATTTTTTACACGGGCTTCGTCGGAAATAACGGTTGCGATATTAAAAATAAGTGTTGAATCCCAGGTTGCTGCCAGTCCGTAAGGTTGAGGAAACGAAGTTGCCAAACCTTGTCGGGCAACGCCATGAAGCCCTTCGGTCCAGTAATTATAGGCTTTTACACTCAGACGGGTAATAGCCGATGATTTATGTCCGAGTTGATTAATTTTTTCGGCAAGGGTCATTTTCGAGACCAGATCTTTGGCTCGCACATCGGGCGACAAAGTTGGATCGAGGTATGGATCAACCGCCTTTGTTGCCATGATACTTAGGAGAACCCCAAATACTAAAAGGCAATATTTTTTGTGATTCATTGTTTTAGACAGATTTGTATTCTTTATTTAATGCTAAGGTTAAGCGTATTCAAATTTATGGTTCTGGAGCTTCCGCCAACAAACAATTGATAATTTCCGGCAACTGTTTTCATACTTGCTGTGTTCTCATCCCACCACTGCAGGTTATCATCATTCAGGTCAAAAGTTACTTTTACTGTTTTTCCTGCAGGAATATGCACCAGTTTGAATGCGCGAAGTGTTTTGGAAGGGCCATTTATATCACCCACCTTTTTGAGGTAAAGCTGAACCACTTCGTCACCGTTCGATTTTCCTGTATTGCTAACCGGAACAATCATTTTCAGTGCTTTACCTGAGAATGTATTGGAACTAATTACTGGTTTGCCATATTGAAAAATTGTATAACTAAGTCCGTAACCGAATGGGAAAAGTGGCTCCTGAGTCATATAACGATAAGTGCGACCTTTCATGTCGTAATTTTCAAAGTCAGGTAGCTGATTGGTATTTTTATAGAATGTAACAGGCAAACGTCCCGAAGGATTATAGTTGCCCAATAACACATCGGCCACCGCCTGACCACCCGCTTCGCCCGGATACCAGGCTTGCAAAATAGCATCACAAGTGTGGTTTTCGGGCTCCAGCGCCATAGCCGAACCGGAAAAATTCACCAGTACAACTTTTTTCCCAGCTTGTTTCAATGCTGCAATCAGATCGCGTTGCACCTGAGGCAGTTCAATGCTGGTACGGTCGCCACCCTTGAATCCCGGTGCGTAGGTGTTTGCTTCTTCGCGTTCCAAATCGGCAGAAATACCTCCGGCAAATACAACAACATCAGCATCTTTTACATTGCGGAGAATGGAGGCCACGTCGGGCGATTCGTTGCGTTGAATATTAAAGCGAAATTCGCCGGTTTCTTTTGTTCGCATAAAATCGAAAGCTATATCGTATGATTTACCGGCCTCCACCTGCATACTTTTTACCATAAGCGATTGGGTCAATGCTTCAGGATTGCTTTTTTCTCCGTTTATAAATAAATTCACTTTGCCCGGGGTGGTGTACACAATCTCAACACTCCCAGTCACTGTTGGGGTAAATGTGGTACTAAAATGCGACGAGAAATCGGTAAGATTCACGTTTTCGGCAAATGGTTTTCCTTTGCTAAACTTAAGTGCTTTATTATACTGTTTTTGTGTAACCGATGTGCCTGACATATCCGTATTGTTCCAGAATGTTCCCGAAAATCCGTCTTTACCATCCGACTTACATTCCGAGATCAGACTAACCACTTTAGAAGTATGTGGGCATGATTCAGAGAAAATAAGCGAAGGAACAGCCTGTTGAAGTGCCTCAAACAAAGTGGTGGTTTTCTTTGGAAAACCGTTGTAATTTCCCCAAAGCATAGTCGAGTCTTTGGCGTTAGGGCCTATCAGTGCAATTTTGGCATTTTTTGCCAATGGAAGAATACCTTTGTTTTGCAACAATACCATCGACTCACGAGCCATTTGCAACGACATATTATGATGCGCTGTGTTGTTGATCAACGAATCAGGCAGCTTATCCCAGGGTGATGTCTCATCCATTTCGCCCAGTTCGAAACGGGCTTTCAACAAGCGTTTCAACGATACATTAATTTTTTCTTCCGAAATTAATCCCTGTTTTACACCCGAAAGAATGGATTTGAAGGAACTACCGCATTCCAAATCGGTTCCACTCAGCACTGCACGGCTCGAAGCGTGGGCCGAATCGGGTTCAGTTAGGTGTGTATTGGGTTTGTAGAAGTCATTGATAGCACCACAGTCGGACACCACAAGGGCGTTGTAACCCCAGTTCTCGCGAAGAATTTGCGTCAGCAAGCGGTTGCTGCCACAGCAAGGTTCGCCTTCGAAACTATTGTAGGCACACATCACCTCTTTTACCTTGCCTTTTTGCACAGCAGCTTTAAAAGCAGGCAGATAGGTTTCCCACAAATCGCGGGGAGTAATGTTTTCGGCATTAAACGAATGTCGGTTCCATTCCGGACCGGAGTGTACAGCAAAATGTTTGGCACAGGCATGAAGTTTATCGTAACCATTTTGTCCGTCACCCTGCAAACCGGTAATAACTGCCACGCCCATTACACTGGTGAGGTATGGATCTTCGCCATAGGTTTCCTGTCCACGCCCCCAACGCGGATCGCGAAAAATATTGATATTCGGAGTCCACATCGTTAAGCCCTGATAACGATTATATTCGCCTTTTTGCGCAGCCTGGCGGTGTTTTACACGTGCTTCGTCCGACACGGCTGTAAATACCTGGTTTAACAATATGTTGTCGAATGAAGCTGCCATACCAATGGCTTGTGGAAATACGGTGGCAGTTCCGTTGCGTGCCACACCGTGAAGTGCTTCGTTCCACCATTCGTAAGGTTTAATTCCCAAGCGCGGAACAGCTACTGAACCATTCATCATTAAACCCACTTTCTCTTCCAATGTCAGGCGGGTTAATAAATCTTCAGCGCGGGCATCAGCTACCAATTGTTTGTTTTGGTAAGGAAGTTGAGCATATGAAGTAAGGAATAAACTGCTCAACCAGCTTAGTAGAAGTAATCTCTTGAATCTGTGATACATTTTCATTATTTCGGTAGTGTTATCAGAAAGCCAAAATCAGATTGGTTTTTGAATTGGCTTGATAAATAGTATTAAATTATAATGAAGCAAAGATACGCGAATGATGGACTTACCTTGTTTATTTATTGGTAAATAAGGTGTAATAATTAATCAAATTACAAATATTCACCTGACTAATTTAACGAACAATATTTCAACCGTTATAAAATGCAAAAACACAGAATCCATATCTTATGAATTCTGTGTTATTACATTATTGCTGTTATTCTTTATCCTACATTTGTTTTAAACGGATCGTTATTGAAATATTCAGGAGCATTAGAGCCCTTAGTGAATTCAAATACCGGAGGTGTCGATTCCAGCGCCAGCGAGATTTCGTTATCCAACTTGATTCTTTCTATTTGCGGCGCATTATATCTGCGTTTTTGGTTGTTTTCAATTAATATATTCATAAGATTATTTTCTTTGTGTTTTACGATAGAACCTATTAAAATGTTTCTACATTTCTCCAACCCTCATCTCAATTGAAGGTTGGAGAAATAGATAAATCAATTAAGTATTACTTTAGCAGTTACACTTTTACCTGCATTATTTACAGTTACCATATAAACTCCTGATGGAAGCCCTGTTCCAATTTGTGTGTTTGTGCTTGTCAATCGTCTGGTTTGTACTTTTTGACCAATAGCATTATAAACCGAAACCGAAGCATCCGCACTAATTGTATTGCAGTTTATAACAATCTGATTGTTAGCATTTTTATAAATACCGTTACGTATATCTGCATTATTGATACCTGTGGTTACACCCGCTGACTTGAATATAACACTGAATCGGGTGCTTGTAGAAGCAATATCCGAACTAAAACTATACTCAGCGCCCGTGGTAAGTTCTTGCTCTGTATTCAACAGGTTGTCTCTCAGATACACTTTTGTATCAGCACTAAAGTTACTAAACTCAGTAGCTTTGATAGAGAATGTATTCGACTGTCCGGTAGTGAATCCAAGTGTAAGTTCCTCGTTAGGGCTAACACTAGTCAAACCATTGATAACGAGTTTTTCGCCACCTGCTATTGTGTATATTTCCGGAATAGCTACATTGGCATTCGTCATTTTGGGTGAGTCATATTCATCAAAGTCATTTTTAGCATTTTCGTTGAAGAATACAATCGCTTCGTCACTGTTTGTTCCATTCGAAACTAATAAGCGTAAAACCTGTTGAGTTGCTGCCGTTGCAGCAGGAGCTTTCAATAGATTGGTTGTAGCACTGTGCGAACGCATGCTATTGTCGAACGCAAGTGTTCCCGAACCAGCACCTGATACGCGTACCCAGAATGCCTGCATTGGTGGAATGTACTTAGTGACAGGTGTTCCGCCGAGACTTGTACCCAACTGACTAACGGCTCCGTAAGTTGCAAAAACATATACTCCTGCATCTTTTGAACGATACCACATAGTTGGACCAACATTGGTTCTTGTTGCAGATTCCCAGTTCAGGTATGATGGATATGGATTCCCAACCAAATTAAATCCTCTTTTTACCACAGCACTATCCGTGCGATAAAGCGTGTAAGATTGAGCGCCGGTATTCAATGCTCCTGTAAATGTAACAGCAGCCGAACTTGTAGGCGAAACAGCAATATATCCTTGTCCGGCATTGAGTGTTGAACCAGCCGAAGGCCATGTTCCGTCCACTTCATTGTAACTTACAAGGCTATTACCTGTTGTTCCGGTTATTGCAGAACTTGTTGCTCCTGTTACCGGACTTGAAATATACCAGTTACGACCGGAAGCTAAGTATTGCTGAACATTAGTTGTTCCGGTTCCACTAATTGTTGCAGGTGTAAGAATAGTTGCTGTACCTGTAGCATCCGACAACAGATTAATTGTCCCGTCATTTGTTAGCGTTGTGTTTACAGTCAATTGTTTGCCAACAGGAACATTTAATACAGATCCCGAATTATTTAACAGTGTGGCAGCAGCAGTATTAGCTGATAAAGTAAGTCCGGAGGAATTGCTTACAGTAATTGTGCCCGCAGAAGTAAGTAGTGAGCCAGAAACTTGAGCATCAGGTGCGTTGAACAAATAATTTGTAGCGCTATTCAATGTTGGAATACCACCAGTTGTAATATTTGAATTGATACCTCCAGCGGCAGCCGTTTTGATGATTGATCCTGAATTGGTTGAAAATACAGTATTTGAGTTATGTGAACTCGCAATAGATCCAATAATATTAGTACCAAAATCAAGTGTCTTTGCCCCATTAACAACTATGACATCCATATCTCTGATAGTTCCTGCATTAGATAATACAGTATTTCCATCGAATATTAAACTTACAGTACCTTGATCTGCAGATAGTGCTGATGTTAGATCTTTTTGAAGAATAGCTCCACTTCCCACAGTCAGATTACCTCCAATTGTTAGTGAAGTTGAAACGGCACTTGATCCAGTATATTCAGCAATATTGAATGTGCCACCATTTAAGGTAAAATTGCCAGTAGCAGTAAAACTTCTTCCCACTGTGCTTGATGAATTACTCACAATATGTACTGTACCTGCATTTTGAACATAATTTGTAACACTTGTTCCTGTCCTACCAGTTGTAGAGTTAGATGTTTGCAGCCCGGTCTTTATTGCTGCTCCTGTTCCTGGACCTGTGCTATTAACAGTGAATGTATTTGCAGAACCAAAAACAGCAACGTTTTGTAATCCTAGTTTTCCAATTAAATTTGGCGTATTTACCTCAAAATTGTAAAATGCTTGATTTACACCGTTGAGCACTGTATAATCAGTTTCAAGAGTTCCTACAATACCAGAGATTCTACAAGTTGAACCAGTATTCCATGTTGCAGTTGGGATAAATGTAGCATCAGATGCAGTTGATGCAGTTGGTGCTGCTGTGAGGTCAAAAGTTCCATTCACAAGAATAGTACCACTGAAAGGATTAGATGCACTCTTTACTCCATTTTCGAGTGTTCCGTTTACAGTTAATGTTTTAGCACTATTAATTGTCAATGTTCCTCCTGAATTCACAGAAAGCTTTGCGCCTGTATTTACATTAATATCATTAGTAGTTGTGGCTGATGTTATTGTAACAGCATCAGGGCTGATAATAGTTACATCTGCGGCAGAAATCCCCGGAACTAAAGCTGTTGAATTGTCGTACCAGGTTGTTCCATCAGGACTACTTTGCCATGTAGAAGCCGAGTTCCATGATGCTGAAGCTTTTGATTTCCAATGATCTCCTGCAAGGTTTATATATGCAGGGATATTAAGAGAGCTTGATACCACCGTTAAGCTATTCAAAGTGAATGTGAGTGTCGCTCCATTAAATGCAATTTTACCGGTAGTTCCTGCTGTAATGTCAGAATATGTGACAGTGCCTGATGATGCATCTAGTGATAATGTGCCACCTAACAACCACCCTTGTGGGTCAGTAACCGATACTGTCATAGATCCTGTTCCTGAAGTGACATTTGAGTATTGATCTTGCACATATATCGCTGGTTGCTGATCTAGTGCAGCCCCATTTGTTGCTGGCGCTGTTGGTTGTGTTTTCATTACCAGTTTAGTAGCAGTACCTGCCCCAATAGCCTGCGATACCGGAGCATCATCATAGCCAAGTGCAGAAATTACAATGGACTTTGTACCTGAAGATTGCAACAATACATCTGCTGAAGGTATGAATGTTATTTTGCCAGAAGTAGTTGTATTATATGCACTATTACTTAATGCAACCCCACCTACTGTGATTCCGGTGATTGCTGCACGCCAGGAAGCATCATCGGTAAATGTTACTTCAAATGATGCATCTACAGTTGCTCCACCAGCAGCGCTTAATGCTGGAGTTGGTAGTCCCGGAGGTGCCGGAATGCTGAATGTATTTGAGCTTGTACCCGTTAGTCCAGTGGAGGAAAATGAGATTGTTCCACTTAATACAGCGGCAACACTAGTAGCTGTTAGGTCGGTAAACGTTGTTGAACCTGATGTAGCAGCAACAGATGTTGTTCCACCAATAGTCCAGGATCCACTTCCAACAGACGCAATGATAGTTGCAGTACTTGTGGTTGCATTACCATATTGATCCTGAATAGCAACTACTGGTTGTGTCGCTAATACTGCACCATTACTTGCAGGTGAAGTTGGTTGGGTTGTTACAACTAGTTTAGCTGCAGCACCCACACCTACAGATTGAGTAAAATTGTCAGTTGCATAGCCGGTTGAAGTAATTGCAATCGTTTTTGATCCGGGGGTCTGTAATAATGTCGAAACAGAAGGAGTAAACGTAATTTGTCCAGCTGTTGTAATATCATATGCTCCCGAGGCTAAAGTTGTTCCTCCAACTGTAATACCTGATATTGCTGCCCTCCAGGTTGGATTGTCAGTAAATGTAACTGCGAATGGGGCATCAACAGTTGCAGAAGGTGCTGCAGTAATAGTTGGTGGAGCCGGAACAGGCAAATTGAATGTATTGGAAGTTACATGCGTTAAACTACCGGATGTGAAATCGATACTAACACCTGTTATAGCTCCATAGCTTGCTGCAGTTAATCCACTAAAAGTGGCAGTACCTGCTGTTGCAGTCACAGGGTTTGTTCCGCCCAGTGTCCATGAACCGGCTGAAGTTACTGCGGTGGCAGTAACATTATCTGTATTTGTTGTCGTATTACCGTACTGATCCTGAATATATACTGCAGGTTGTGCAGCAAGCACAGCACCATTTGTAGCAGGTGCAGTTGGTTGGGTTTTCATTACCAATTTGGTCGCTGTTCCAGCACCAATTGTTTGTGTTACTGAAGCATTAGCGTATGTTGCTGCTTGAATTGCAATTGTTTTTGTCCCTGCTGTTTGTAATAAACCTGCAGGTATTGACGCTGAAGGAGTAAATGTTATTTTTCCTGCATCTATAGTATAACCTGCTGTTAAGGCTGTACCTCCAACTGTTACACCCGTAATGGCACTGCGCCAGGTAGCATCATCGGTAAATGTAATATCAAAAGGAGCATCTGTTGTAGGTGCTGTGGCTGCTGTAAGTGTAGGAGAAGTAGCACCTGAGGATGCAACTGTAAAAGTGAATACAACATTGCTTGAAGCAATGTACTTACCTGTTGCAGCAGCAGATAGCCAAGGGTATACTCTTACTTTCAGTGATGAGCCTTCAGGTATAGTGACAGTTGAGGAACCATTGAATGATGTAAAACTTAACGCTTTTAAATAGGGAGCAGATGCTGCATTATCGTATCTTATTAAGGCAGGGCTAACAATTGGAGCAGAACTTGTATAACCACCCAACCAATAACTATTGGTGAAATTATTTGTTGAATAGGCAAAAGCAGCCCTAACACTAGTGGTACCACTTTGTCCAACATCCATTGAAACACTACTAACTGTTAAGTTATATCCGGATGCTGCTGTCAAAACATATTCAAGATAAGAATTAGCATCATACACTATTGGTAAAGATGAACTAGTATATGTTCCTCTGGCTCTTTGTGCACCGACTGTTCCATCTAATTTCTTCGCAGTATAGTCAGTTGTTTGTGGCGCTGTCAAAGTGTTATTTTGAGCAGTAGCAGTATAACCAGTTCCAGATGACGGACTTGGTGTATTTGCAGATACTAATGACCAAGTAACAGTCGTTGTTTGTGAATTAAGCTGTAACACACCAAGCAATAACAATAATGTTACTCCCAGTAATCTTGTAAATTGTTTTCTCATAAAAATTAAATTTAAAGTAAGTAAAAATAAGGTTGTGACTTTTAGTAAGGTTTTGTAGCAGCATTATTTAAGCTAAATACTTGTTGGCCAGTGTTGGGTCTGGAGTCGATGTAGCATTAATTTCTACAGGTAAAAACTTTACGCCACAAATATATCTGTTCGAAAGGTTTAGGATGTGTATTATTAGACGGAAATAGTGGAAAATTTGGTTTTGTTACAAATTGCTGTTAAGTTTATGATTTTCAGAAGGAAAGAAAGAAGTGCTTATCAGCTGAATTTTCCCGAGTCTATTTGACTTGATGAAATAATGAGAGGCCAATATGATTTCTCATATCGGCCTCTCATTTATAGGATTAAAATTGAATATCTAATTTTTGTTGTTTGTGTCCGGCGGAACCAAACATAGTGCGGCTAATTTTGCTAATGCAGGGTTCTTTTTATCGGAGCTTTAACCCCACTGTCAGATTTAATCCTGTTGAATTCAAACTGAAGTTTTGAACCTGAGTAGATATTGTTTGCCCCGGCTGTACCGTGTAACGAAGGTCGGCAGTAATAAAGCCCAGAATGTCGGCTCCAGCACCTACCTGCCACGACAGAGTTTGTATACCTGTGAAATTATCTTTCTTGTCAAGTTGAAAGCTGAACTGAGGTCCACCCATTAAGTGTAGGCTAAACAGACCAAGATTCAGAAACCGCAGTCCTACCAATACAGGTACTTTTACAAAGTTTTTTGTACTGTCTGCAGCACCGGTTGCACTCTTGTAGCTAGCATAATATGCTTCAGGTTGCAGATATAACTTCTCACCAAACTGTAGCATAATACCAGCCTGATAGTTATTCCCCAACTGATTTTTTATATTATTTACATCGTAGGTGAAATGTGATAAATCAAGACCGAAGCGGGGACCAAACCAAATTTTTGGCTTTGGCTTTTGTGCCGGAGTTGTTTCTGTGGTTGTCGTAGTCGTTGTTTCATCTTGTGCATATCCAATTACCGAAAATGATACAAGAAACAGGCAAAGCAGGAAGAATTTTGTTTTCATCGTTGTTCAGTTTTTTAAATATTATTCTGGTTTAATTTTAGTATTCAGATCATATTATCACAATTTTCGCTACAAATATATAAAATAAGTTTAAATCTTAATTCTTTTTGTTCAATTATTTACTTCATTTATTCTCAGATTCTCTAAAGGTTGCTATTCTGGATGTGAAAAAGCCAGTTCAATGTTGAACTGGCTTTTTCATGTTTTCTCAAAATCTCGACTCCTAATTCTAAAACGATTGCATATCGCATAATCGTTTATAATACCCATCGAGGGTTATTAAATCGTCGTGTTTACCACGTTCAACAATTTTTCCTTCGTGCAGCACACAAATTTCATCGGCACGTTTGATTGTCGACAAACGATGGGCTACAACAAGTGTGGTTCGGTTGAGCATTAGGTTTTCGAGTGCCTCCTGAACCATTTTTTCCGATTCGGTATCAAGCGCCGATGTGGCTTCGTCCAATATTAAAATGGGTGGATTTTTAAGTATGGCCCGTGCAATACTTACCCGTTGGCGCTGTCCGCCTGAGAGTTTGCCTCCCCGGTCGCCAATGCTGGTTTCATAACCATTTTCTGTCGCCGAAATGAAGTCGTGTGCATTCGCAATTTTGGCTGCTTCTATCACTTGCTCCATGGTGGTATTTTCAACGCCAAAGGCAATGTTGTTGTAAAATGTGTCGTTAAACAAAATAGCTTCCTGATTCACATTGCCCATCAGAGAGCGTAAATCGTGGGTGTTGTATTTTTTAATGTTTATTCCGTCGAGCAAAATCTCACCCTTTACCGGGTCGTAATAACGGGGCAATAAGTCAACCAACGTTGATTTACCGGAGCCCGATTGGCCAACCAACGCTATCGTTTTCCCTTTCGGTACAATCAGGTTTATATCGCGTAACACCCACTCCGATTCATATTTAAAACTCAGATTTCGGAATTCTATTTTATCCGAAAAAGGATGAAGTGTTTCCGGGTTCTTTGGATTTTTTATCGTGTTTTCGCTTTGGAGTATCATATCCACGCGGTCGAGCGATGCAAGCCCTTTCTGAATGCTATAAGATGCTTTCGACAAATCTTTCGAAGGAGCAATGATGCTATAAAAAATGACGATATAATAAATAAACTGAGCTGCGTCAATCTGGCTTCGGTGTCCGATAATAAGTACGCCTCCAAACCAAAGTAGAATCGCGATAACCATTGTGCCAAGCAATTCACTTACAGGATGTGCCAGGTTGTAGCGGCGGTTTAAGCGGTTAAATGTTTTACGCAGTTTTTCATTCAAAATGCTAAACCGGGCTTCCAGTTTGTGTTCGGCGTTAAATGCCTTAACAACCCGAAGTCCGCCAAGGGTTTCTTCAATTTGTGAGAGCAGTTCGCCGGTTTGTTCTTGTCCCAGTGTGGAGCGTTTTCTAAGCGATTTACCGATTTTGCCTATCAACCAACCGCTGAACGGTAGCAGTACTAATACAAAAATGGTAAGTTCCCAACTCATAGCAAACATTACACCGAGGTAAATCAAAATCATTACCGGATTTTTGAATACCATATCCAGCGAACTCATAATGGACACTTCCACTTCGTTCACATCACCGGTCATACGCGACATAATATCACCCTTTCGCTCGTCGGTGAAAAATCCAATCGGTAGACTAATGATTTTCGCGTACAACTGATTGCGTAAATCCCGCAAAACACCCGTACGAATAGGAATCATGTAAAATGAACCCAGATAGGCTGTCCCCACTTTAAATGCCGTCATCACAACCAGAAATAAACCCAAATAAAGCAATGCTGCGCTTGGTCCCACCGATTGAATGGCGTGTTCAACTGAATATAAAAAATTGTTCTTTACGCCGTCAACTATATGGCTGATGCTATCGTGCCAGGTCCAGATTTTAAATTTTTTATCGGAATGTTCCAGTCCAAAAAGCAATTGAAGGACAGGAATGATAGCCGCAAACGAAAATAAGCTGAAAACTGTCGAAAGCAGATTGAACAGCATCGAAAGGACAACGTACTTTTTGTAAGGCGGAATAAATCGCTTTAGGAGCGTAATGAATTTGAACATGTTTTTTAGTTACAAGTTACAAGAAAGCAAAGATTTCAACACCACATTATCAAATCAACATCTTATCACATCAAACTCCGGTATAATTACGTGGAGTGATACGTTTCAATTCTTCTTTTACCGACTGACTCACATCGAGTGTTTCGATGAAATCGCGAATTGATTTTTCGGTAATTCCTTCGTTTACACGGGTCAAGGCTTTCAATGCTTCGTAAGGCGATGGGTATGCTTCGCGACGAAGAATGGTTTGAATGCCCTCAGCAACTACTGCCCAGGTATTGTCCAAATCACGGTAAATAGCAGTTTCGTTCAGCAACAATTTGCCCAATCCCTTCAGAATGCTTTGTGTTGCAATCATTGTATGTGCAAATGGTACACCGATATTGCGAAGAACAGTACTATCTGTCAGGTCGCGTTGTAAACGGGATACCGGCAGTTTTGCCGATAAAAACTCGAAAGAAGCATTGGCAATGGCCAGGTTTCCTTCGGCATTTTCAAAATCAATCGGATTCACTTTGTGTGGCATAGCCGATGAACCAACTTCGCCAGCTTTGATGCGCTGTTTGAAGTATTCCATTGAAACATAGGTCCAGATATCACGGCAAAAGTCAATCAGGATGGTGTTTATGCGTTTCATCGCGTCGAACTGAGCAGCCAGATTGTCGTAATTCGAAATTTGAGTGGTCCATTGTTCGCGTTCCAGACCCAACTTTTCAGCAACAAACTTATTTCCGAAGTCTTTCCAGTTTATAAGTGGGTAAGCTACCTGGTGAGCATTGAAGTTTCCTGTGGCTCCACCGAATTTAGCCGAATTTGGAGTTTGTTTGAGTGCTGCCAATTGTTGGTTCAAACGGTTCACATAGACCATTATTTCTTTACCAAGACGGGTTGGCGAAGCAGGTTGTCCGTGAGTTTTAGCCAACATAGACACATCGCGCCATTCGTCAACAAGGTGTGTCAGATTCTGTACCAACGCATCTAACTCAGGATAATAAACATTGATTAATGCTTCTTTGATAGAAGTTGGAACAGCCGTGTTATTGATATCTTGTGATGTCAATCCAAAATGAATAAATTCTTTGAAGGGTTGCAGATGCAATAAATCAAATTTTTCTTTCAGAAAATACTCAATTGCTTTCACGTCGTGATTGGTTACCCCTTCAATTTCTTTTACCCGTAGTGCATCAGCTTCCGAAAATTCAGTGTATAGCGAGCGAAGTTTTGGAAAAACCGAAACAGGTACCTGCTCCAGCTGTTTCAATGGAATTTCGCAAAGTGCAATAAAATATTCAACCTCAACTAAAACGCGATAACGGATAAGGGCATATTCTGAAAAATAGGCTGCATAAGCTTCGGTTTTTGTACGGTAACGACCATCAACAGGGGAAATAGCGGTAAGAAGGGATAAGTTCATGATTTGTATATAATTTACTAATTTACAGTTTGTAAGATTGTTGCATTTACAATCAAAAAAGAAATACAGGGATGTCTGCCTTCCCCAAAATACATTTCGATTTTTGGCGAAAAACAAGCTGCAAAGTTAATCAATTCTATCGGATTAGAAAAGTTTGTTAAGCTCACTTGCAGCACTGATTCTTTTTCTATACTTTTGTTATCACAATTAAAACTACGAACACAAAAGTAATACTGTTTTTACCTGATTACAGCAAAATTAAACAATTTATGAGATACGTTAGAATACATAAAGAAGGTAGGTTAATTCTGGGGACTCTGGCATTAATTCTATTGTTGTTGAACCTATACATTTATACCCATTTTCTGGGTATAGTGCCGATAATAAACATAATCATTTCTGCTTTATTATTGTTCTTTTTTGCTTATTTCTTCCGCAATCCGCCCCGCAAAGTGTATCTGGATGACCCAAGCATGGTGGTTGCACCTGCCGATGGAACTATTGTAGTTGTTGAACCGACCGACGAATTGGAATATTTCGGCGATAAACGGATTCAGGTTTCTATTTTTATGTCGGTTTTTAATGTGCATGCAAATTGGTACCCATTTAAAGGAACTGTTGTAAAATCAATTCATCACAGTGGAAGGCATATGGCGGCATTTTTGCCTAAATCGAGCACCGAAAATGAGCGTTCAACAGTGGTTTTGGAGTCGGAAGGCAAAACGCAGGTTTTGGTTCGTCAAATTGCAGGGGCTTTGGCTCGTCGTATTGTAACTTATGCACATGCCGGTAAAAAATGTCATTTGAATGAGCATCTTGGATTCATTAAATTTGGCTCCCGCGTTGATTTATATTTCCCGCTTGATACAGAGATTTTTGTTCAGGTTGGCGATTCAACAACAGGTAATGAGACTATTATTGCCCGTTTAAACGAAGATTAAATGACACTGGAAGAGGCTCAAAAGCAAGTGGACGATTGGATTAAAACCTATGGCGTCCGATACTTTGGCGAATTGACCAATATGGCCATTCTCACAGAAGAAGTAGGTGAGTTGGCGCGTGTTATTTCCCGTACGTATGGTGAGCAATCTTTCAAAAAATCCGATAAAGAAGCCAATCTTGCCGACGAAATGGCTGATGTGCTTTGGGTACTTATTTGTTTAGCCAATCAAACCGGGATAGACCTCACCGAAGCATTCGAAAAGAATATGCAAAAGAAAACAGATCGGGATAAAACCCGCCACCTCGAAAACGATAAACTCAGCCAGTAATTCAGAGTTGTCGTTTAAAGGCACTTGCCGACTTTCAATTACCTAATCAATCAACTAATTACCAGTTCAACTAATTAACTCTAAAGATATGAGCAAATTTGACGACCTTTTTAAGCAATACGATTGCAATGTAAGCGACGAAAGTGTAAAACAAGATATTGAAAAAATTCTTTCAGCACATTATGCCGAAAACGATACTGTAGGAGTGTATAAACAATGTTTGAATCAGATTGATTTGACTTCGTTGAATGGAACTGACACGCATGCCGAAATCATTTCGATGGTGGAGAAAGTGAATGGTTTTAAAGCAAAATTTCCACATCTGCCAAATGTAGGTGCCATTTGTGTTTATCCGTCTTTGGTTCCGGTAGTAAAAGAACATCTGACCGAAAACATTGGTATTGCTGCGGTTTCGGCAGGTTTCCCAGCTTCACAAACATTTATCGAAGTAAAAGTGGCCGAAACAGCTATGTGCGTGATGGAAGGTGCTACAGAAATTGATGTGGTTATTTCAATTGGCAAATTCCTCGAAGGCAACTATCAGGAGGTGTACGAAGAGCTTTCGGAGATAAAAGCAGCTTGCCGCGAGGCTCATCTAAAAGTAATTTTGGAGACAGGTGCCTTACAATCAGCATCGAATATCAAAAAAGCTTCTATATTGGCAATGGCTTCTGGTGCAGATTTCATCAAAACATCAACAGGTAAAATTCCGGTTGCGGCAACATTGGAAGCAACTTACGTAATGTGTCAGGCTATCAAAGAATGGTACGAAAAGACAGGTGTAAAGGTGAGTTACAAACCAGCCGGAGGCATTGTAACAACAGAAGATGCCGTTAAGCATTATACGATTGTAAAATCGGTGTTGGGAAATGAATGGTTGAATAATACGATGTTCCGTTTTGGTGCCAGTCGTCTTGCTAACAACCTGCTTAGCTCCATTGAGGGAAAAGAAGTGAAATACTTTTAAAATTCTCTGCTGGCAGCATACTCTGCACACAAAATAAGCGATTTCTTTTCTTCGCTGTCTGCAAAGCCATTGAGTTCTTCGATGGCTTTGTTTTTGAATGCTTCCATTTGGGCAATCGCATATTTCACTCCACCGTTGTCGTGCGTGTATTGAGTAATTGTTTCAATATTCTCAGGAGTAAAATCTTTATTTTCAACCCACGAAAGAATTTTATCGCGCAGTTCTCCCGCTGTATTGAGCAATACATAAATTAATGGCAGCGTAACTTTACCATCGCGAATATCATTGCCTGTCGGTTTACCAATCTGAATGTCAGTAGAGTAGTCGAAAATGTCATCTTTTATCTGAAAGCAAATACCCAGGTATTCCCCGAAATTGCGTAAATGAGCCAGCGACTTTTCGTCAGCATTTACAGATAATCCGCCAACTTCAGTACAGGTAGAGAAAAGTAATGCTGTCTTTTTACGGATGATTGTATAGTAGTTTTCCTCGGTGGATGAGGTGATTCTTGCATTTACTAATTGCAAAAGTTCCCCATCGGAAAGTTGCATGCCTATGTTGGCAATTGCTTTTATAATGGGAAGGCTATTTGTTTTTACTGCACAACTAAGAGCTTTTGAAAGTATATAATCTCCGGACAAAATGGCTATTTTGTTGGTCCAACGGGCATTTACTGATGGTTTGCCACGACGTTCAGTCGTATCGTCAACGACATCGTCGTGAATGAGGCTGGCTGTGTGTAACAACTCTAATGACAGCGCTCCATTAATAGTATCCTGATTTACCGGACCACACATTTTCGCAGAGAGCATTGCCATCATGGGGCGCAGTTGCTTTCCACTTTTCTGAAGCACATATTCGTTTACACTTTCGAGCATAGGATTGTCTGTGCTCAGTGATTCTGCAAATGTTTTTGCAAACAATTGCATCTCGTTTAAGATTGGCCGTTTAATGGATTCAATAAAGTTCATCGGAACGCTCATTTTGGTGTGCGTTGCAAAAGTAAACAATTTTGGCGTTTGTTTAACTATTTAAGATTATTTCTGCGTAAATTTTAATTACTTTTACACTCAAATTGATATTATGCTGTCTGATATTAAGAGTCAACTGCCTTATTTTAAGGTTTTATGTTCTTTTTTTAGATGAAAAACTTTTTTTGATATCAATTTTGTGAACTCTCTTTAAATGTAATCTGTTCATTCTTTCACTACACGTTAGACTCCAGCTAAAAACATGAAAAAACTTTTTTTAATAGATGCCTACGCCATCATATATCGTGCATATTACGCTTTTATTCGTGCGCCACGTTTTAACTCAAAGGGATTAAATACCTCAGCCATTTATGGATTTGTAAATACGCTCGAAGATGTATTGAAACGCGAAAAGCCTACCCATATTGCTGTAGCTTTTGACCCAAAGGGTAAAACTTTTCGTCATGAAGCCTACGATCTTTATAAAGCTCAACGGGAGTCTACTCCGGAGGATATCCGGTTGGCAGTGCCAATTATCAAGGACTTAATTAAGGCGTATAATATTCCGGCTCTTGAAGTTCCGGGTTTTGAAGCTGATGATGTTATTGGAACAATGGCAAAATTGGCCGAAAAAGAAGGCTTCCAGGTATATATGCTCACCCCGGATAAAGATTACGGGCAATTAGTTTCCGATAATATTTTCATGTATCGCCCCAAGCACACGGGTGGTTTTGAAGTAATGGGGCCTGATGAAGTCAAAGCAAAATACGATTTAGATAGTCACGAGCAGGTAATCGATTTGCTTGGTTTGATGGGCGATGCATCCGATAATATTCCCGGTTGTCCCGGAGTTGGTGAGAAAACGGCAGTGAAACTTCTGAAAGAATTTGGAAGTATCGATACACTTCTTGAGCGCACTTCCGAGTTGAAAGGAGCATTGAAAACGAAAGTGGAAGAAAACCGCGAACTGATTATCTTTTCTCGCTTTTTGGCCACGATTAAAATAGATGTACCTATCGATTTTGATGAGAAAAGTTTGGAAGTTGAACCACGGAACGAACCGGAGCTAAGAGCTTTGTTTGATGAGTTGGAATTTCGCACCATGTCAGCCAAAATGGGTGTCAATCCATTTACATCACTTCCTCCCGATCAACCCCTGCCAAGTATAGCATTTGCAGGCAAGAAAAAGTCAAGTCCGGGACAAATGTCATTATTCGATGATGGAAACGAACAGGAAGAAGTTGCCCCAAAAGTGCAGCAAGCGGTTGTGAAGGAAATGCCTGTTCTTGACGAAAATTTCACAGGATTGAGATCCATTAATGAAACTCCTCACAATTATATACTTGTAGATAATAAAGTGAAACGTTCCGATTTGGTTTCGAAACTCTTTATGCAAAAGTCATTTTGCTTCGATACAGAAACAACTGGTTTGGATATGTTTACTTCCGATTTAGTTGGAATGTCATTTTGTTTTAAAGAGGGCGAGGCCTATTATGTTTCTTTGCCGATTGATAAGGATGAAGCACGTCAGGTTGTTCGGGAGTTTAAGGTTGTGTTCGAAAGTGATCATATCGAAAAGATTGGACAAAACATTAAGTTCGATTTATTGATGTTGGCTCAATATGGCATTGAACTCAGCGGTAAATTCTTCGATACAATGATTGCACACTATCTGGTACAGCCCGAATTACGTCACGGAATGGATTATTTAGCCGAAATTTACCTCAAGTATCGCACAATACACTACGAAGAAATGGTCGGTGGAAAAGGAAAGAACCAGCCCGATATTCGTTCGGTAGAGATTGAGAAACTTTGTGATTATGCTGCCGAAGATGCTGATGTAACTTTCCGTCTGAAACAAATTCTGGAGACCGAACTAAAAGCAAATGCGCTAGAAAATCTTTTCTATGAAATTGAAATGCCGCTTTTAAAGGTTCTTGCAGTGATGGAAAGAACCGGTGTTCGCATCGATAGTGAGGCATTGCGCCAAAGTTCAGAAATTCTGACAGCAGAGATGCTAAAAATTGAAAAGGAAATTCATGAAATAGCCGGATTCGAATTCAATGTCAGTTCACCCATGCAGGTTGGCGAAGTGCTGTTCGACCGATTAAAATTGGATGACAAAGCCAAGAAAACAAAGACAGGTCAATATTCAACTGCTGAGGATGTCCTGGAAAAAATTCGATCAAAGCATCCTATTATTGGGAAAATCCTGGACTATCGCGGGTTAAAGAAACTATTGAGTACGTATATAGATGCTTTGCCACAACTCATTAGTCCTGTTACAGGGAAAGTACATACATCGTATAATCAAACCGTTGCTGCCACCGGCCGGCTCAGCTCTACAAATCCCAATTTGCAAAATATCCCTATTCGGGATGCGCAAGGCAAGGAAATCCGCAAAGCATTTATCCCAGACGCGGATAGCCTTTTCCTAAGTGCCGACTATTCTCAAATTGAACTACGCATTATGGCGCATCTTAGTGGAGATGTCAATATGCTCGAAGCATTTAATAGCGGACACGATATTCATACGGCTACTGCGGCTAAAATATATAAGATTTCGCTCGGTGAAGTTACCTCAGATATGCGTCGCAAAGCCAAAACAGCTAATTTTGGAATTATCTATGGAATATCGGTGTTTGGGCTGTCCGACCGTTTAGGCATACCACGTGCAGAAGCCAAGGAGTTGATTGATGGGTATTTTGCAACCTATCCCGATGTAAAAAAATACATGGATAACGCCATTCAAAAGGCAAAGGAAATGGGTTATGTGGAGACATTGTTTGGTCGCAAGCGGTTTTTACCGGACATCAATTCACAAAACAGCATCGTTCGGGGTTTTGCCGAACGCAATGCTATTAACGCGCCTATTCAAGGCTCGGCTGCTGATATCATTAAAATTGCCATGGTTCATATTCAGCACCGACTTGAAAAAGAGAACTCGCAGGCAAAGATGACAATGCAGGTTCATGATGAGTTGAATTTCACTGTTCCAACGGCCGAACTGGATGCTGTTCGCAAGGTAGTGGTTGAAGAAATGGAAAATGCCATCAAGCTTCAGGTTCCGTTAATTGCTGATTGTGGTGTGGGAATAAACTGGTTGGAGGCACATTGATTTGTAGTAAACAGCTGTAATTCATTAGTTTATGCTGTATTTTTTGAATTAATGTTTTTTAATAGAGATATTTTTCTCTAATGTAAATGATTTGTTATCAGTGTATTGTATTTTTGAATATATGTTTTTTTATGTATTTTAATTTGTAATTATTCTAAATAGAGGCTTTGAATGCTACTAAAGTGATAGCATTTGGAAATTTTGCAATATATTTGCGGAAATATTTCTTTAATATGAGAGTTAACACAAAAATAAGGTACGGGCTAAGAACAATTATAGAGATTGCTATTTCAACTGAACCAAGCGGCGTGTTACAAAAAGATATTGCTAAGAGTCAGCATATTTCATTGAAATATTTAGATCCAATCATCTCAGCTCTAAAGTTGAAGGGATTGATTACTAATTCTAAGGGTAAAGGAAGTGGTTATAAATTGACGAAAGAGCCAAAGGACATTAGTATGTTGGATATATATACTGCATTTGAGCAGATAACTATTATTGAGTGTATCAATAATCTCAATTATTGCGATCGGTCTTTGCATGATTGTAAGGGACGAAACTACTGGAATGAATTTAGGGATGATTTTACAAATATACTAAGGCGTAAAAATCTTGAACAGATCATTGAAGATACTTATTACGAGTGCAAGGATTTATTGATAACAGAACAAACAACTTAATTGTAGTTTTGTTATATATGTATAGTTGATTGAGATTTGATTATTTTTTTTGCATAATAATGCTACCAATCCTATAGGATTAGTAATTATTGCTACAAGAGCTGAATTTTAACCTAGACATTTTTTTTCTAAACAAATGCTATCAATGTTATAGCATTGCGGGGTGGATATAGAAGGGATGGAGATGCAGAAATTTAGAATGAATTATTTGAGAATGCGATTATAAGTTTTTTTGTTTACTTAAATCCTATAAATCCTATAGGATTGAAAGTATAAAATACGACACTATCAATACACTAAATACTACAAACAAATTAAATTATGATTAAAACAATGAAATCAAAACATGTTATTGTGCTATTTATTAGCATTGTAATGATGTCAGTTAATGTATTAAATGCTCAGAGCCTGAAACTTAATCCAAAGACTTTTAGCATGACAATTCTTGGAACAACCAATGTCCATAACTTTGAAAGTAAGGCTACTCAGGCTAGTGGTGAGCTTGTTATCAATAGTTCTAAACAGGTTCAAACTATGATTATTGAGATTCCGGTTAAAGGTATCAAAAGCAACGAAAAACTGATGGATACTAAAACCTATGAGGCTTTTAATGCAGATAAATATCCTACAATAACATTTAAACTTACTGATGCAAGTTCATTGCAGGTTAATGGCAATGATATTAGTGTTACAGCTATTGGCAATTTGACTATTGCCGGAGTAACTAGAAAAGTAGTATTGAAATCTGTAGGAAAGGTGATTAAACCCGGAGTTTACAAGTTCGAAGGCAGTTATTCTTTGAAAATGACTGATTACAAAATGACTCCTCCAACAGCCATGATGGGAATGATGAAGGTGGGTGATGGCATTACGCTTAAATATAGTGTGACATTTGAAGGTCCTGCAATAAACTAAAGAACAATTTTCTTACTATAAATTAAATTATTTTGAATAACAAAAACAAAAAAGCAAGTAAAATGAAGAAATCAATCTTTACAGTAGCAGCTGCTCTCTTAGTAAGTAGCACAATGTTTGCTCAATTGAGAGCAACAGATCAGACTGGTGTTAATGTATTTGAAACTCCGAAAACTGATACTCAGTTTACAGGTCCAAAAGTTGAATTTGGTGGTTCTATCTCAATGCCTTACATTGCATTGACAAATAGCAACAAAGTAACAAATCAGGATCCGACAAAAAACACACAAGCTTTGTTCAAAAACTCTTCGAACTTTGCATTGTCTATGGCCAATTTGAATATCAATAGCTATTTGGCTGATGGTGTTACTTTGCAGGTAACTTTATATCTTGCTTCAAAACACCACAATGAAACATGGGTAAAAGGTGGTTATGTTCAATTCGACAAAATTCCATTTATCAAATTGGATGTTTTAGATAACATCATGAAGTATACTTCTATCAAGGTTGGTCAAATGGATGTTAACTATGGTGATGCTCACTTCCGTCGTTCTGATGGTGGTAATGCAATCTATAATCCATTTATGGAAAACTATATTATGGATGAGTTTGCAACTGAAATTGGTGCTGAAGCTGATGTTAACTACAATGGTATTGTTGGAGTTGCTTCTATTACCAACGGTAATTTAAATCCAAGTTTGGCATATATTGACACGACTTTGGCAGCTTATAAATACTCAAACGGTCTTCACAACCCTTCTTTCATTGCAAAATTGGGTTATGATAAACAAATTACAGACAAATTCCGTGCTCGTATTACCGGTTCTATTTATACAACTTCAGGTGCTCTTTCAAACACATTGTTTGGTGGTGACCGTACCGGTTCTAATTACTCAGCAATTTTATACAATGCTGCCCCAGGTACCGGAACTGCATTTAATGGCCGTTTCAACCCAGGTTTGACCGACAAACTTACAACTTACATGGGTAACTTGTTCCTGAAATATAATGTTTTAGATGTTCTTTCAGTTGAATCGTTTACTACTATTGAATCTGCAAAAGGACGTACTCCTGCTGAAAAAGTAGAACGTAGTGCTAATCAATTTGCCACTGACCTTGTTCTTCGTTTAGGAAAAGCAGAGAACTTCTTTGTTGGCGGTCGTTGGAATACAGTTTCTGCGAATGTAGCAGCTGCAGCCGGTACTGCAAACTCAACAACAGTTCTTGCTCCTGTTCCTGCATACAAAATTGGTGTTAGCCGTTTGGCAATCAGTGGTGGCTGGTATGTTACAAAAAACATCATGGCTAAAGTTGAATACTCAAAACAAGTATACAGCAATGTTCCTAATGTAAATTATATCTTGAATGGTGC
The DNA here is from genome assembly GCA_028710895.1 of Paludibacter sp. Classification (GTDB taxonomy): domain Bacteria; phylum Bacteroidota; class Bacteroidia; order Bacteroidales; family Paludibacteraceae; genus Paludibacter. The sequence goes on along the minus strand of JAQTTH010000014.1, from coordinate 51,031 downwards.
TGAGTTCCACGGATTGAGCGCTGAAGCTGTAATTTCATTCTAATAATAGAATAAGATTAAAATTTTATAAACCGGTAAGAGTTTTTCTTACCGGTTTATTCAGTAAAAAGTAGTATATTGCAGCAGGTAATGAAGAAATTTAATAGTCTGATATTGGTACTTGTCCTGTTTACAAGCTTATTGCATTCTCAAACAACTGTAAAGGTTGATTTGCTGAAGAATAGCTGGCTTGCAATAAATGGGTCGACCAATGTTGTTGGCTTTAGGCTGATTCATAATGGTGAAAAATTGTTGGGTCGCAGCATTACAATGACGGCGAGTCAAAATCAGAATAAAATTTATCTGAGTCAAAATCAGTTGGCTATTCAGGTTAATAATTTTTCATCGGATAATGTCATGGCACTTCGGGATTTTAAAAAACTGATTAAGTCTGATACTTATCCTGCTATAAAAGTGCAGCTGAATTACATTGAAACATTACCGGGTAACGAGAAGAGTGCCTATTCAAAAGGAAATGCATCGGTTAATATTACGATTACGGGTGTCACACATCAATATTCTATTCCTGTTTCATCTAATACGCAGAATGAATATATTTCAGTTGTTGGTGGAAAGAAAATAAATATTCGCGATTTTGGATTGCAACCTCCTGTTGAAATGATGGGATTAATCAAGGTGAGCGAATGGATTAGTATAGATTTTCGTATGGTTTGCAAACTGACGTTTAAAGAGTCCAATTTGGCGCAAAATAAAATTGACTAGAAAATCCCTGTGGAAATTCAGGTTTAGTTGTCTGGGGGCTTTAAAATAGCTTTAAGTGCAACATTAGTGATGAGTTTATTGAAATGATATTCAATAAGCTCTTTTTTTTATGCTGCAGGCTGTGTTTTTACTATTCGTAAAGCATATTCAGGTTGGCTGATAGCTGGCAGGGTTGTTCTGCTAACTGTGACGATTATTTAATATTGAAATACTATATAATCGAGGTGTCTTGTAATCAATAGTGGATATGACAAAAAAGCCCTTTTCCAATTGGAAAAGGGCTTCTGTATATAATAAGAAGCTATTATGCTAATTTGTTCACGTAAACAGCCAACTTAGATTTCAAGTTGCTTGCTTTGTTTTTGTGAATGATATTGCGTTTAGCCAATTTGTCTAGCATTGCACTGATTTTTGGCAACATTTCTGTAGCTACAGTTTTATCAGCAGTTGTGCGCAATTTGCGAACAGCGTTACGAGCTGTTTTTGCATAATAGCGGTTGTGCAATTTTTTCTTGTCGGCCTGACGAATTCTTTTAATAGATGATTTATGATTTGCCATCTCAATCTTATTTTTTTAAATCGGTAAAATTCTTGTTTCTTTGTAGTCCCTAGGGGAGTCGAACCCCTCTTTCCAGGATGAAAACCTGGCGTCCTAACCGATAGACGAAGGGACCATTTATGGTCATTGCAGTAGAGAATAGTTGCTCTCAATTGCGGGTGCAAATATACGGCACTTTTTTTAATTGGCAAAGCCTTTTGTGGAAATATTTCTAATTATTTCATAAATTGCTATTTGTCAATATGTCAGAGTATGAAATTTTTAGAGATACTGCCTTGTTTGGCTGTTTTGGAACAGATATTTTCTTACTTTTGTAAACCAAATAGTCCTAATTATGCAGGTAAAAACAACCGGAATTGTATTACACTCGATAAAACATACTGATTCTACAACCATTATCACCATTTATACGCAACAATTCGGACGTGTTTCGTATATGGTTCATGGCATAAATAAGAAGAAGTCGGTCTGTCGTCCGGCATTTCTACAACCACTGTCGATTGTGGAAATGGATGTGTCGCATACTCCGGGTAAAGATATACAGCGGATTAAGGATATGCGCATGGAGCATCAATTTACGGGTATACCGTATGACCCTGTAAAGAATTCGTTGGCTTTATTTCTATCTGAAATGCTTTTTCGTACGTTACGTCAAACCGAACCCGATGAAAGCTTGTTTCTTTTCCTGGAGAATTCAATTCAACAGCTTGATTGTTGCGAAGCGGGGTTAGCCAATTTCCATTTGGTGTTTTTGCTTAAGCTGACACGCTACCTGGGTTTTGAACCCAATCAGGATGATGAGGAGACAGATTTGTACTTTGATTTGATGAATGGCGTTTTTCAACGAAGCAAACCTCTGCATACACATTACATGTTGCCTGAAGTTACTGTCGATTTTGCGGCTTTATTGAGCTCGGACTATGCAACGATGCATCAATTGACTTTGTCGCGTCAGAGGCGCCTTAAACTGCTTGAATATATGGTTGAGTATTACAGGCTGCATATCCCCGATTTCCACGGGCTGCATTCGTTGGCGGTGTTACAAAGTTTGTTTGATTGAGAGGAACGAATGCTTAGTTTTTCTGTTGAATAACCAAAACATCACCAATCTTGAGTTTGCTTCCCAGTTTACTGTTCCATTCTTTAAGTTCATTCATGGTGCAGCCAAATTTTTGGGCAATTGAATAGTATGATTCACCCGATTTGATTTTGTGGTGAATGCTTTTGGTTTTAGTTTCGACTTTGGATTTATTGTTATCAATTGATCTTGTCCCCTGATTTATTTCTAGTTCCTGACCAAATTTAATTTCGCTGGTTGTAAGATTGTTCAGTTTCTTCAGTTCTTCCACTGTTGTATTATTGTCTTTGGCAATAGAGAACAGACTCTCTCCTTTAGTCACTTTGTGTTTTACGGTCTTTACAGCTGCTTCAGTTTTGGCAGTTTCAACAGAGTTGTCTGCTATTTCTGTTCCCTGACCGATTCTGATTTCTTGCCCCGGTTTAATTTTTCCATCCGACAGGTTATTCAGCTTCTTTAAATCGTCAACTGATACATTGTAGTTTTTCGCTATCAGGAATAGGCTTTCACCACTTTTTACTTTGTGAGTAATCGTTTTTGTCGTACTTACCGTTTTAGCCGATTCTTTTGCATTTGCTAATGTTTCAGTCGGTTGGTTTATTTTTATTGTCTGTCCTGGCTTGATTTTTCCAACAGTCAGGTTATTTAGTTTCTTTAGTTCATCAACTGATACATTGTAGTTTTGGGCAATAATAAACAGGCTTTCACCACTTTTTACCTTGTGTGTAATTGTTTTTACTGCACTTACGGGTTGAGCCGGTTCAGCAACACTTGCCATTGTTTCGGTTGGTTGGTTTATCTTTATTGTTTGTCCGGGTTTGATTTTCCCAACAGTCAGATTGTTCAGTTTCTTTAGTTCATCAACTGAAACATTGTAGTTTTGGGCAATCAGGAACAGGCTTTCCCCCTTCTTTACTTTATGGGTAATTGTTTTGACAGCAGTTACAGACTTCACTGGTTCTGCTGCACTTGCTAATGTTTGGGTAGGCTGAGTAATCTTTATTTCCTGTCCGGGTTTAATTTTTCCATCAACTAAGCTATTCAGTTTCTTCAAATCCTCGACAGATACATTATACATTTTTGCAATGCTGAATAAGCTTTCGCCCGAAATGACTTTGTGGGTAGTGGCTTTCACCGGAGTTGGTTCTGTATTGGCTACGGCAGGTTTTTCTGTTACAGTAGTTGGTTGATTTAGCTTTAGCTCCTGGCCGGGACGAATGCTTCCGGTTAGCATGTTGTTGATTTTTTTTAATTCATCAACAGTCATATTGTACAATTTGGATATTGTAAAAAGAGATTCGCCCTTCTTTACAATGTGTGATGCTACTGCAGCAGCAGTCTCGGTTTTAGTGGTGGTACTGCTTGGTTGTGTTTCGGTAGGTTTATTGGTTGCAAGTTGTACGGGCTCAACAACAGTATAGGTTTCTTCGTCTTTAACTTTGAGATTTTGTTTCAGGCTGATTTTACTTCCTCTGATTCCGTTCTTACTTTTTAGTTCGGCTACAGAAAGTCCAAACTTCTCGGCAATAGACGATAGGGTTTCACCGCGTTTTACACGATGGTATTTAGCAGGGATCGTTTTTGTTGATTGTTTAACCGGTGTAGTTACAGGGAATGTATTATCAATCTGTGTGTTTGCATTTTGATTCGCCGATAATCCCGGAACAACAGCCAGTAGGCTATTTCCGGCAATTACGCGATTTGCCTTGATGTAGCGCCTACTGTAATATGACTCGGTGGAGCTTGAAATAGTAACACCTCGTTGTACGGATGCGTGAATAAAGTCGAAATTTCCATCTTCTTTGGCTGTTACAACAATTCCTACGTGGCCAACACGTTTGCTTCTGCGACTGCCGGAGAAGAACACGAGGTCGCCGGTTTTGAGGCGGTTTCGACCAACTGTGTCGAACTGTTGAGCCTGTTCAGCGGAAGACCGTTGAAGGTTATACCCGAAATTGCGATAAACATAGGAAGTGAACCCTGAGCAATCGAAACTTTCGGTTCCGGGCGATCCATACCGGTATGGTTTGTCCAGAAACATTTTTCCATAATTTACGATGGAATCAGTAATTGCAATTTGGGTTGGAGCTAAATAATGGGTTTGTATCGAATCTGAAGCAGACGGTTGTAGCATTTCAGCATGCAATTTCGAAGTGAAGTTTGCGATGAATAGAAAGGTGCTGAGAATGAACAATGTGTGTTTTTGAAAAGACATGGAAAACTGCTGCTAAATGATTGAATACTTGCAAAGATAAGATTTTTGAAGTACAAAACAGGAGCAATTTTCACTTTTTAAGGAAAAAGGGGATATATTTTCATACCTCCGATTTCCTTGTCATAAATGTATAAAAATATTAAAATTGCAATTTTACAGAGTCACCAACTACATTTAAGTTGTTTTTTGATCCCATAAGTAAAGGCAAATTATACTCGACATGGCCAGCCGGAAAATTGAAACAAACCGGATAATCATAGTCGCTTACAGCTCCGGCAATAATCTCAGCAATAGTTTGTTTCATAAGTGGATCTTCGTCACAATCGCTGAACTGGCCAACAACCAGCCCGGCAAGCTCCGATAGTGCCCCGCTAAAACGAAGATTCTGCATCATGCGGTCGATGTGGTAGGGCTTTTCGGCAATGTCTTCGATAAAAAGGACATTGTCCTTATAAGGCAAATCGTACTTACTGCCCCGTAACCCCATTAAAACCGATAGATTGCCACCAATTAATTTGCCTTCGGCTTTTCCCTGACGATTTAAAGGATGACCTGAAATAGTATAGGTTGGGAATTCTCCGAACAGCATTTCTTTCAGGTGCAGTACCTGATCGGAATCGGCAGGCAACTCCGTCAGATGTTTCGCCATAATGCCATGAATGGATGAAACCCCCAAATTTGTAATGGTGTTGTGCAAAATTGTAATGTCACTGAATCCAATAAGCCATTTCGGACTTACTATGAATTTCGAGAAATCGAGTTTGTCGATAATTTGGGCAAGGCCATAACCACCCCGGCTGCACAGAATAGCTTTTACCGATGAGTCGTCCAAAGCTTGTTGTAAATCGGCAATGCGTTGTTCCTGTGTTCCTGCAAACCGTCCGAATTCTGTACGGGCAAATGCACCTTCGGTAACTTCAAGCCCCCAGGAGGTAAGTGTAATTTTTGTACCGTCGATGAAATCCGGATTTATTGAACCGGATGGAGAAACTATGCGGACTTGATCGTTGGGTTGTAAGAATTGGGGAGTCATTTTATTTCTTTTTTACGGGATAATCTTTTATTACAAGGTACTTCAGTTCGGTATCGCCCGCGTTTCTGATTCCATGTTCTACCATCGATGGGCAATAAAAACTGGTGTACGGTCCACAAACAGTTGAATCGCCATTCAGATAAAACTTAGCCGTGCCTTCGAGAATAAAGAAAAACTCATCTTCAATATGTTTATGAGGCGGGTGAGTGGCATCTCCGGGTTTTACAACACTCATTTTGAGTGAGCGCCCATTTGCAAAGTTCGGATCGGCAAACCAATATTGATAACCCGCTTTAGTGGGTTGAATTTTCTCTTTTTTGAAACGGTTTACGCAATTATCAATGTTCCACCTTGTTTGCGTTGTGTCTTTTTGCTGTGCGTTCAACGTTATACAGAAAATGACCAAAAGTAGTAATATCCTTATTTTCATCTGTAATTAGTTTATTGAGTAATAGGAATGATATTAATCCTGCTCAGGGGTTATATAGCCGATAGGGCGTCGTGGCTTATCGATCTGCTTATTGCTGTCATCACAATTCGTGATGACATGTTTTCCTATTCTATCAGTTGAAACATTTAATTAATATCGCAGCCATTTCAACAATTCTCCCCAGGTCACTTTTTTGCCGTACATCAAAATTCCCGTCCGGTAAATTTTGCCTGCCATCCAGGTTGTGCCAATAAACGACAACACAAGGATAGTGAGTGAGAGTGCGATTTGCCAAACAGGCACATCGAAAGGAAGCCGCACCATCATAACGATGGGCGATGTGAATGGAATCATCGAGCACCAGAATGCCAGCGGACCGTCGGGATTTTCGGCACTGAAAATACCTGCATAAATGGCAAAAATGATCGGAAGCATAATCGGCAACGAGAACTGCTGTGTGTCGGTTTCGTTATCAACAGCCGAGCCAATGGCTGCAAAGAGCGATGCGTACAACAGATAACCACCCAGAAAATAGACGATAAACAGTGATATTATTTCAACGTAATTCAGACTGCTCAAAGCAGTGATTAATGTTTGCATTTCGGCTGGCATGGCGTTGGTTGGCATAGTTTGCATACCCATTTGACCTGCTTTTTGCAGCGAAGTCACATCCACGTTTCCTCCAAAGAATGACCCCACGGCGAGCGAAATAACTCCGGTAAGCACAACCCAAAGTAAAAACTGGGTGAGACCCACCATGGCAATACCAATGATTTTCCCCATCATCAACTCGAACGGTTTTACCGACGAGATAATTACTTCCACAATGCGGTTTGTTTTTTCCTGCACAACGCCACTCATTACCTGAGCACCGTAAATGACGATAAACATATAGATAATAAACGCCGAAATCATTCCGATAATCAGGGCCAGTTCGGCTGAGCCTTGTTTCTCGTTTCCGTTTTCGCCCCACTTAATCGTTTTTAGTTCGATATCTGTACGGGATTTCTCAACCATTTCTTTCAGGTGCGGGATATTGTACGAAGCCAGTTTTTGCTGCTCGATGTATTTATTGAGCAAGCCTGCCACATAGCTTTTTAGTTCCATGTTTACCTGCTTGGCCGAGAATAGGGTAGCAGCGCTCGAATCGGTTTTCAGGTCGCCGGTAATGTACAGCAGTGCTGCAAAATGCTCGTCTTTTTCGTTTTGCTTTTTGACGTCTTCGATTGATTTATCTGTAAATTCGAACGCGTATGATTCGTTGCTTTTGAAAACATCTTTGTACAAATGTGTTCTGTCGACCACCACAATTGTTTTCATTTTGTCGTCCTTGATACCGCCGAGCCACACTACAAGCGCAATCATTCCGGCAAAAAGTACAGGCGTGAGGAATGTGAGCAGGATAAATGATTTTTTCATTACCCGCGTTGTATATTCCCGTTTTATAATCAGTGAAATCTTGCTCATCGTGATACCGTATTAATAAATATATCGTTCATGCTTGGTAGCAACTCTTCGAAAGAGAGTATTTCCGTTTTTTGGATTAAGGCGCCCAAAAGCGAATTATTACTTTCGGTATGCGCTTTCTTTATGGTACTTTCGAAAATGTTATTCTTCTGTGTTTGCGAAAGCAGTTCGAAGCCGTTTGCTTCGAACGCGTTCACCGACCGAACCACAAAGGTATTGGTGGCATGCGAAGCCCTGATGTCAGCCACATTTCCCTGAAGCACAATTTTCGATTTATCGACCAGCGAGATATTCTCGCAGAGGTCTTCGACGGTTTCCATGTTATGGGTCGAGAAAATGATGGTAGCGCCTTTGTCGCGCAGTTCCAGAATTTCTCGCTTCATCAGGTCGGTATTTACGGGGTCGAAACCGCTGAAAGGTTCATCGAATATCAGCAGTTTCGGGTCGTGAAGAATGGTGGTGATGAATTGCACTTTTTGTGCCATACCTTTCGATAGTTCTTCCACCTTTTTATCCCACCAGGCCTGAATCTCAAATTTCTCGAACCAGTATTTCAGTGCTTTCAGTGCGTCCTGTTTGGTCATGCCTTTGAGCTGTGCCAGGTACAAAGCCTGTTCGCCCACCTTCATTTTTTTGTACAGTCCGCGTTCTTCGGGCAAATAGCCAATCTGCTGCACATCGGCAGTCGTCATGCGTTTGCCGTTGAGGCGTACTTCGCCGCTATCGGGGGCCGTTATACAGTTGATAATTCGAATCAACGTCGTTTTTCCGGCACCATTCGGTCCAAGCAATCCGTACACCGAATTTTCGGGTACCGTCAGACTCACCCCATCGAGGGCGCGATGTCCTGCATATTGTTTTACTACGTTTTCTACTTCTAATAATATCATGATGTGAAGATTAGGTGATGTGATGATGTGATGATTCTTTGATGTGATAATGTGATGATATAATAATGTGGTGATGTGTTGATTTTATTGAGTCTTCATTTTCGAAATTATACTGGAGAGTAATTTTTTGATGCTGATTAGTTTTGTTGTCAAGTCTGGATTGTAAGGGTAACTTGGTGAATGTTGACATAGAAGTAACCAGTATTCTGTTTCTTCGGCTTCTTTGGCGGCAATTTTTAATTTATGAATAAAATCAGCTTTACTTTCGCTGTTTTGAGATTCTCTCACATTGGCTCCAATTGATGTGCCCGATTTTAGAAGTTGCCTTGCGATTATATATTTTTTCTGTTCCTCCAATAACTCTGTAAATATAATAATATCAAGAGCAAACTCAAAACTCAATTCCAGAATTTCATTTCTTCTTTCCATAAATCATTATTTTTAAAGTGTATACTTAATTCCAAAATCATTACATCATCACATTATCACATCAAAGAATCATCACATCATCACATCAACCCATTTTCCCTTCGTCGGCAAAACTATAATATTGTCCTTTTGCAATAATGATATGGTCGAGAAAGCCAATGCCAATGGCTTCGCAACCTGCTTTTATGCGTCGGGTTATTTGTTCGTCTTCGTGGCTCGGGCGGTTTTGTCCCGAAGGATGATTGTGTGCCACCACCACCGAAAGCGCCGATTTTTCCAACGCCATTTTCAGCAACATGGGTATATCCACCACCGTTTGCCGACTGCCACCCTGCGTCAATCGTTTTATTTCTATCACTTTGTTGGCTCCGTTGAGCAATCCTACCCAAAACTCCTCGTGTGGTAAATCCACCAACTGCGGTTCAAACAAATCGAACAGATCGATGCTCGACGTAATTTTTGTGCGTTCCACTATTTCGTTGGTTTTGCGCCGCCGCCCAAGTTCCAACGCTGCCATAATGGTGATAGCTTTTGCTTTGCCTATCCCTTTGAAGCGTTTACACAGGTCGTTCACGGTTAGTTGAGCCAGTTCGTTGATGTTATCCCGGCATTCGCGCATAATGCGGCGGGCCAGTTCCACGGCCGATTCGTCTTTGTTGCCAATGGCTATCAAAATTGCCAATAACTCAGCATCCGAAAGGCTCGCAGCGCCTTTCAGCATCATTTTCTCGCGCGGACGGTCGTCCTCAGCCCACTCACGAATTGTCAATCGTTTGTCGTCGGTTAGCATGGGGTCAAAAATACTATTTTTTTACATTTTAGCAAACTATATGAAAAAGAAAAAGCTGCCACAACATTTTGTTGAAGACAGCTTCTTTGTTTTTGGGTTTTAATAGCGCAATTCTGTGACTTGTTTATTCAATAATTATATATCATTCTTTAATCACCTGAAACGATTTAATCTTATTTCGGGTGCGAACTACACATATATAGGTACCTTTCATCATCCCGGATATATTCAAATCTAAATATTTTAAATCCAGGTTATCACCAATATTGGCTAGTATCTTGCCGCTTAAATCCAATATTTTTACCGACTGTATAGGTTCTTCGTTCTCTACCGATACCCGAAATTTTCCTCTTGTAGGATTTGGGTATAACTTGCAGGATAGCAGCTCCAATTCTTCCAGTTTAAGTTCTGCATCTTTATACATAGTGCAGTTTACCCCATTTACTTCACCTTCATCATATATAATCACATTATTCTGATATGAACAAATTAATTGCACATAATTCGGAACAGTTAAATTCGGAGAAAAAGGGTCTGATATATTTCCAACCCCCTCGATCCATATGGCCTTATTATTTGCACTATCCTGAAATGTAAAACGTTTTCTCTTACCGACAGCTATTTCAACTGTATCAATCTTTGTTAGAGTAAAAGTAGTATCATAAGGCATTTTGTTATTCGTGGTAAGATTAAAATCATACAATAAATGTTCTCTTTTATTACCCCACTTATTTAGATACACTTGCTTGTTTGTGATGTCTTCTCTTAAATAGCACATTATGCCACTTCCGTTTGAATAAGGATTATTATTGCCATTAGGAAGTTTAATTATTTTATATTTTATCACATAATAATGATTGTCGTTTATAATTGTATCTCCACTTGTATAACTAAATTGACTAACATATCCTTCAAAAGTATTATCCAATGTAAACCATTTCGAATTATTCAGGAATGGATAATAATCATCTGTAGTAGAGTTTTTACGAGTTGCTGCTAATTTGGATAAAGGTGTTGTATTGGGTACTTTTAAATTGGGTATCGAAGTAATAAACTTGCCTTCACGGGAAGGAGTAATAACGTAACTGTGGCTTTGCGCCTTACCTGCGGAAACCAACATTAGCATAATGCCGAGAATGATTAGAATTTTGTGTGTTTTCATAGCTTCTCCCTTTTTCTTTCAAGTTTATTTATTTGCACTTTGTGTCTAGTTCAAGTTTCGTCTCCTATGCTTGGACTGTTGGGGGTAACTTTACTGAGTATTTGTTCCAGTCGATTCGATAAGGTACCTCTAACTTCGATTACATCAACTCCAAAATCCCCAATCCAATCCGCTATTATTTCATTTACATTCTCTCTGAGTTCTTGAAAATCTGATATGTCACCCATTATTAAATCAGGTTCTTCTATCGGTACAAATACAAGCAAGTCTAATTCCGATATTATGCTCTCTACTTTGGTGAAGATTGACTGTATATTGCCCGATCCATCAATTGCTTGGATGTATGCTAAAAAATCAATCGGGCATCTGTCAAAAATCACATTCCTATCACTCGTCGAAATTTGGGTTATTGAATAGTCCAGTTGCTCTAAAAAGTCAGATACATTCGGTTGCTCCGAAAATTCATATCCTAATTCGGTCAACTCGTGATAAGGTTCCATTCTGAGTTCGTAATCAACCAGATATTCCTGAAGTTTTTCTGCCAGGGTTGTTTTTCCAACCCTGTGTGCTCCTGTTATTGCTATTTTCATTTAAATAACTTCATTTAATTACAGACGGTTTATTTCGGATTATAAATCCCAACGACAGACATCAACATTTTCTCAGTTTACAAACATATCCTAAAGGACAGGTTTTAATCGCCGGAAGTTTGTGGGCTTTGCTCAGACTTGAACTAAAATTAGTTTCGTCTCCTATATTTGGACTGAAAAGTTTGTGTTAAGGGGTCGTAGTTTATTGTTTTGTCATGTTAGTCCAATCCAGTTCTCTAAATTTCGAATAGATTCATCAACCGCCAGCCAAGTGTTCACTTGATTGTTATCTTTCTTGTCGTAAGCAGTCAAGTATTGAATATGAATTTTCTCTCCATTATTCAAACTTGGGATTTTTGTTATAAATCCATTCTGTCTCGTATCTGTAATTGATTGATAAGTCTCAACTTTGTTTTCTAGTCTTTTTGGAAGCCAGTCGTTATTCGCGGCTCTTGAGTTTAGCATTTCCCCGTCTTCAGTTCCAATATGTAAAGTCCAGTCTTTGTTTTCTGCCTGTATTGAGTCTAAATGTTCACCTGCTGCAATGTCAAACTCAATATTGTCACTGTTCTTTTCAAAAAGACAGTAAGTTTCTATATCTTCCTTTATATCATTGTTTTTCTCAATTCTAAAAATCCAGGCATTTGTGTCAACTACTGTTTCACCGTTATAAAGTGGTTGTCTGATTTTGAAAGAAACGATTTCGATTTTGTGACCAACAGTCATAAAAGATTCAGAATAGCCATTTTTATATGTTGTTTTTTTAGTCGAGTTTTCAATGCTGTCATTGTAAAATCCACAACGAATAATTCCTAAAGGTGTCTGGAATTCGTGCTCCATATTTCTCTTTTCTTTTTTTACTATGCCCCCTAACATCAATATATAATCACCAGATTCTCATATTCCAACCAAGCACTATTATTTCTTTGCAAATATAGTTAATTGGTTTTAAATAATTCCCGCTAAACCCAAACAAGTTTAGCTTTTGAACTTTCAGAAGCCAGGCAAGGCTAACTTCAACCCAAGCCAGCCCGGGTAAAAGTTAGCTTAGCCCGGGTAAAAGTTAGGCTAGCCTACCTAAAACATAAGCAAGCCCGGCTTTTAGCTAAGCTTGCTTACTTTGTACCTGGCCTTGCCTCACTCTAAGTTAGCCTCGCCTCACTTTTAGTTAGGCTTGCTTAGCTCGGAGTTAGCCTTGCCTCACTTTGCAGTGGGTTCGCTCGGTCTTGCGTTGTTGCGTTGCGCTTCAAACAGTTTTCCCATTTCGTCCACAATGGTTTGGGTACCCGGTACGCCTTGCTTGGCGGCTGCCTTGGCAGAGCTGTAGATAGAGAGGGAAGCCTGATAAGCATCGCTGCCTGCGGCAACGCGTGAGTCGTCCATCATTTCGGCCAGGCTCAGAAGTTCGGCTCCCACGCGGCGGGTAGCTTTTACAAAGTCGAGGTCTTTTTTGTACTCTGCCAGATCGGTAAACGGTGGTACAATAAGCGGTTGTTGTCCGCCATAAAACAATCCTTTGTCCGCAAAAGGTATGCGTCCATCATCCAGTCGGGTGAGATGCTTTTTTTGATCTTCCGACAGTTTAATCCCAAACGGGAACAGGGCTTTGAGTTGTGCCAATAACTCCATTGCTTTCTTTTCGTCTTCTTCCGAAAAAGTGGCTGAAATGAGATTTGCCATGATTACTACAGATTTAAAAATTTGACATTGTAATTAATTGTATTATTCTGTTCGATTAAAATAATGGTTGTAAATGTATGATTAACTTTTAAAATTTCACATCTGCTTTATATTTTGTTACTAAAAATTAATATGTGTTCACAAATAGTACAGTGTACTTTTTTCGTTTAAATAAAAATCCGCTTAATACCAGTGTATTAAGCGGATTTTTATGTTGTGTTGAATTCCGTAGTTTTTGTTTGCTTTAGATATCTTTTACCCTGAGTGGATTGTACGATATGTCGGTGTCGTACACATCGGTTTCTTCGTGTTTTTTCACGTACTTTACCAAAAGGTTTGTGATGGGTAGTGCAATAATTTCATAGCCGGTTTTCATGGCTGTTTGTGTGAGTATCAGCATCAGCAGGGCCTGCATGGGGATGATACCCGAAAAGGCAATGCTGAAAAAGATAATGGAATCGGCTCCTTCGCCCACAATGGTAGAGGCTATGGCACGTATGGAGAAGCCCCGTCCGTGTTGCATAATCTTCATTTTACTCATCACGTAGGCGTTGAGGAACGAACCAAACAGAAACGCGATGAAGCTGGCTGCTACTATGCGCTCGGTGTTTCCCAACACGGATTCGAATGCTACCTGGTTGGTGAAATGAACCGAACCCGGTGCCCAAATGCTGAGGCGGAAAACAATGACGGCCAGAAAATTCATCAGGAAACCATTCCAGATAATGAGGCGCGCTTTGCGATAGCCCCACACTTCGGCTATCAGGTCGTTGATAATATAGGAAACAGGGAATATGAGCAGGCCGGCTGTGGCTTCGATTCCTCCAATGGAAATCAGTTTTTGCTCAACAATGTTGGAAACGATAAGGCATACTGTAAACAGCAGCCCACACACCATAAAGGCGACGGAAACTTGTTTTTTCATTTTTCTTGTTTTTTACGTGGTATTCAAGCACACGTTTTGCAGTTTGCAAAAGCGACTGCAAAGATAATAGAAATTTTCTATTTCAGTAGTTTTATGTTGGGGTTTCGAAACTTGTAAGGGATATTGGTTTTAGAAAACTGGAAGATGAGGAGTCGAAGAGTTGGTATTTGAAAGAACAATCTTCGTTCTTTTTTTTGATGTCAGGGCTACGCCCCTTTTGTAAAAGGCTGTGTTATGTTCTACGAAGATATCGCAACTACGTTGCTAAAATAGGGGCGTAGCCCTGAAATCTTCGTAGTTCAAACAGAAATACAAAAGCAAGGGGCGTAGCCCTGACATCTAAAACTGGGAATTAGGAAAACAAAAGAGACCAAGCGTCGCACCCGGTCTCTTTTCACTAATAATATAAAAAAACGCAAAAACTTTTATTGAATAATCAGGTCGTACGACATGCGGGCCTGAATACCATTGATCTTACTTACGTCGCGCACTTTCTGGAACAGCGAGTATTGTTCGCCCAGTTGCGCTTTCATTACGCGGGTTTCAATATCCTTACCCAGGCTTTTCATCAGTTTCGCTGTGAAATCTTCTTTTTCGGGATACTCTTTAATATTGTATGTTTTCAGTTTGGCTTTTGCAACGGCCAGGTTAATGGCGTCGTTCAGTCCACCCAGTTTATCTACCAATCCAATGCGCAGTGCATCTTCACCCGTCCACACACGGCCTTCGGCAATGAATTTAATCTGATCGATAGTCATTTTACGACCGTCGGCACAACGTTTTACAAACAGTTCGTATCCGCGGTTCACGAAGTTTTGCATCAAATCGCGTTCTTCGGGTGTGAATTTACGGTTAATGGAAATGGCATCACTCATTTTATTTGTTTTCACACCGTCGTAGGTCAATCCGATTTTTTCGTTTAGTCCGGCAATGTTTGGAATAACACCGAAAATACCAATTGAACCGGTGATGGTGTTGGGTTGCGCCACCACTTTGTCGGCAATACACGAAATGTAATATCCACCCGAAGCGGCATAATCACCCATCGAAACTATCAACGGCTTTTTAGCTTTCAGCAAGCTGAGCGCATGCCAGATTTGTTCGGAAGCATAGGCGCTACCACCCGGAGAACTTACACGGAATACAACTGCTTTCACTGCCGAATCTTTGGCAACATCATCAATTGTTTTCACCATTTTGTCGGCAACAATTCCTTCGCCTTCGGAATCGGTAATATCGCCAATGGCATAAATCACAGCCACTTTGTTTTTATCATATTTCTTGGTGTCGGGCAATTTAGTCATTTCGGAATTCGACACAAAAGTGAGATCTTCGTCTTTCGGGAATTTCTTGATGCTTTTCTTTATAATACTGTCTACACTTTGAATGTAAACGAGTTTGTCCACCAGTTTATATTGGATTGACTTCTCGGTTGCCTGGAACATCAACATTTCATCGGCAAACTTATTGAGCGAATCAACCGGAATTTTACGCGAATCGGAAACTTCGGTTATCAATGTTTTCCAGATAGAATTCATAAACACGTTTACCTGAAGGCGGTTGGCATCGCTCATTTTGGTATTTACCAACGGTTCAACAGCCGATTTAAACGTACCCACTTTCACTATCTGCATTTCGATACCCAGTTTGTCGAGGGTGTTTTTGAGGAACATGGTTTGAGCCGAAAGTCCTTTCAGTTCGAGCATACCTATAGGGTTCAGTAATATTTTGTTGGCTACTGATACCAGGTAATAATTGCGTTGAGAATAGTTGTCGGCATAGGCAATAATGAATTTGCCCGATTTTTTGAAATCGATCAAGGCATTTCTGATTTCTTTGATGGATGCAATACCACCTTCCAACGAGCCACCTTTGAGGTATATCCCAACAATGTTTTCATCGGCTTTGGCTTTGGCTATGTTGGCCAGAATATCATCAAGGCCAATAGTAGTTTCTTTATGTTGTCCCATGGCTTCGGCAAACACAGCCGAAAATTCATCGTCTTTCGAGCGGTCAATCAATGTGCCTGCCAGATCCAGTTCGTATACCGAGTTTGGTTTAAGTGTTGTAACCTTTTCGGCCGATCCGGCCACTGCGCCAACTATTCCAAATAAAATAAGCACACCAAGTAATGATGCCAGAATAATACCAACTATTGTTGCAAGCGTGAATTTCAAAAATTGTTTCATAAGATAATGAATTTGAGTTGATCTCTATAAATGAACTAAAGTACAAAGAAAAACATTATTTTCCGATTAACAAAGCATCCTTATTGTTATTCTGAAAATAGTGCTCAATTGAATCATCAATTTTAAATGAAATTACGCATTTGTTGCTTTAAAGTGTTCTTATCAACCCCACCGGAGTTGCGCCATACAACTGCTCCTTTTTTGAATATGATAAATGTTGGTACAGCCTGAACGCGATATTGTGCAGCCAATGCCTGATTCTTGTCTACATCAATCTTCAACACCCGTGCCTGTCCGAGCATTTCTTTCCCAACCGCCTCTACAATCGGGCTCATGGTTTTGCACGGACCACACCAGGTGGTAAAAAAGTCAACCAATACAGGCTTTTCGCCGTTTATTATTTCCTGAAATGTTTCCATATATAAATAGGTAGCTATAATTAGTTTTTTAATAAATCTTTCTCAACTGCCACCAACCCCCTAAAGGGTGCTACCTAAGCCCGTGAATTGTAGAAACCATCAACTTTTCTACCCGGCAAAAGTCCCCTTTAGGGGATTTAGGGGCGGATATAAAGAGTATAATTAATTCACATTACACACTTACTTATGTGTATAAAAAAAGAGTACGGCCCGAAAGCCGTACTCCGACTAAGTAATTTGTTCCAACATCCGGGTTAGTTGATCTCAATCATTCGTGTTGGCTTTGGTTTTGCTTCTTCCTTTTTCGGAATGCTTACATTCAAAATACCATTTTCGTAGCTTGCCTCAATACGATCGCCATCGGCAGTTTGTGGTAAGGTGAACGACCTGCTGAATGATTGATAACTGAACTCACGCTTTGTGAAACGTTCGCCCTCTTTTGCTTCGGTCTCAACCTTCTTTTCTGACGAAATTGTTAGCAAATCGTGATCGAGCTGCAGCTTGAAATCATTCTTGTCGAATCCGGGTGCTGCTACTTCTACTTTGTACGCATCAGCATTCTCTTTAATATTTACTGATGGTAAAGTAGTGTTTGTAAGTGAATAGTTGCGGTTTGACCAATCGAATAAATCGCCTTCAAATAAACGGTCAAACATGGAAGGTACCTGATTTGTGAATCGAACGAGTGACATAATTTTATCCTCCTATCTTTAAATTAAACATGTTGTTTTTATTTTCATTTCGGTTATTGCAAACAAGATGCCAATAGGTTTTATATGCCTTTATGGCATTTGTTATCAGACTGTTAGTGACATAATTGCAGTGTTGTTTTTTGTACAATCATCTTTGTTTATTCAAAAAAATCTCATTATCAAAATGATGGTTCTTTAATTGGATATTACAAAACTGTATCGCAAAAACTGAAAAAATGTCACTTTTCTGAATGAATATAAGCAAAAAGCGAATTAATTAACTTGTTCGAAAAGCAAAATCAAAAATTTTTACTACATTTGCCAACTTGAAATCATAATATATAGTCAAAACTTCTTTTTATGAATAAAAAAGTTCTACTCCTGGCACTCGGTGCCTTTTTTTGTCAAATGGCGTTTGTGCCGGTTTTTGCTGTAAGAGCATATCCATTCCCGATTAATATCACCCAACCGGATGGTACTCAATTGACAATTCGTCTTCAGGGTGATGAGTTTCGTCACTATCAGACTACCGAAGATGGTTATCTTGTAAAACAAAACGCAAAGGGTTTTTATACATATGCTACAGTTAGCACTGCCGGCGAATTGACTGAAAGTGCTGTTGTTGCTCAAAATACAACTAAGCGATCAGCTTCCGATTTGCTGTTTCTGAAATCGGTGAATAAAGCTGCTTTAAAGGCTGTAGCATCACGTTCAATGAAATCAAGAATGCTTACAAGTGCTGCAACCGGCCCCAGAAAAGCATATCCATTGAATGGTTCGCCCAAAGCGCTGGTTATCTTAGCTAACTTTAAAGATAAGGCTTTTGGTGTTGCAACTCCGCAAACATCATTTCAAAACCTTGTAACTCAATCGGGATATAGTGCTAATGGTGGAACAGGTTCTGCAAAGGACTATTTTATGGCAAGTACTTACGGCAAATTTGCCCCGAACTTCGTTGTTGTTGGCCCTGTAACCCTGCCACAAACGCTGGCTTATTATGGTGCTAACGATGCAAATGGGAACGATACTCATCCGGATCAAATGATTGCTGATGCTTGTGCTGCAGCCGATGCTGCCGGACTTGATTTCACGCAGTTTGATACAGATAATGATGGTTCAGTAGATAACGTGTTTGTATATTATGCAGGGTACAACGAAGCTGAAGGTGCAGCTGCAAATACAATTTGGCCTCACCGCTGGAGTTTGACCGATGCCGGATTTACAGGAACTAAAACATTTGATGGTAAAATTGTAAATGACTATTCATGTACATCAGAATTAAAAGGAACTACCGGAACAAATATGTGCGGTATAGGAACATTCTGTCATGAGTTTGGTCACGTATTGGGATTGCCCGATTATTACGACACTTCCGGCACTCAAAGCAATACACTGAACGAATGGGATATTATGGATTATGGTGCATATAGTAACAGCGGTTGTACGCCTCCGGCTTATTCGGCCTACGAGAGATTCTTTTTAGGATACCTGACTCCACAGCAAATTAGTACTCCATCGGATATAACTTTACTTCCTTTGTATCAGGGAACAACTCAACCGGCCAACACAGATAATCAGGCATTCTTACTTTCAGCCACTACGCACAATTTGAATGGTGCTGCTCCGAGTCCGGCAGAGTTCTTTTTGGTAGAATATCGTCAGAAAACAGGATGGGATACTTATTTACCTGCTGAAGGTATGTGTGTATGGCACATTGATTTCCTTCAATCTCAGTGGGATGCAAATACACCAAACAATTATACAGGTTCTACACAGACCCTTGCCAGTCATATGCGTGTTTATCTGCAGCCATTGAGTGGTCAGACCACTACTCCCGGTACTGCATTCACAACCGGTTCGTATACCCCAACAACCTGGTCGGGAACAAATATAAATCGCCCTATTACTTCAATCACAAAAACTGCCAGCAATGTTACATTCAAATTGATGGGTGGTCAACAGGGGCCAACAGTTTCAACAACCGGTACACTTTCGGCATTCTCAACAACTGTTGGAACGCCATCGGCTGTTCAAAGTGTTCAATTGAGTGGCACGGCATTGACTAATAATGTAGATGTCACATTGGTTAATAAAACAAACTACGATATCAAATTGTCTTCTTCGGGTACCTGGGTAAAGAATTTGACAATTGTTCCAACTGCCGGAGTAGTTAGTGAAACTCTTCAAATTAGATATAATCCTGCTGTTGCGGGAGCTCAAAACGATCAAATAAGCATTACAAGCACTGGGGCGACTACAGTTACAACTTCGTTGAGTGGAACTGCAACTGTGCCATTCGATCCGAACGCACCTGCCACTTATTTTGGTAAAGTTGATAATTTGCTGAAGTTCCCTGCGACAAAATTAAATGTAGTAAGTACTAAGGTAATTAATATCAAAACAACTGATGTTACAAGTGCTTTGACTGTTGCTTTGACGGGAACTGATGCTGCGTTATTTACTGTTTCGGTGGGTTCGCTTACAAAAGATGCTGCGAATGCAACAGCCGGAAGTAATGTTACAATAACGTATAAACCAACTTCTACCGGAGCTCACACAGCAGTTCTTACCATTTCTGGTGGTGGATTAAGCCCTGATAAAGTAATCACACTCCAGGGTAGCGGAATTTAAAAACATATTTATTCGAAAAAGGCTGTTTGATTAGTTTCAAACAGCCTTTTTCGATTGTATATTTCTCGTTCAGATTATATTTTCCCTTTGAGAAATTTTCCTGTATAGGAATTCTTGCAATTTACGATATCGTCGGGAGTTCCTTCGAATACAAGGTTTCCACCTTTCTCGCCACCTTCGGGGCCAATGTCAATAATATGATCGGCACATTTGATAACTTCAATGTTGTGTTCAATGATGATTACTGTGTGACCTTTTGCAATTAGAGCATCAAAGGCTTTCATCAATGTTTTTATGTCGTGAAAGTGAAGTCCGGTAGTTGGTTCATCGAACACGAAAATGGTTGGTTCGGGTTTTTCGTTGGCTAAAAATGAAGCTAACTTTACGCGCTGGCTTTCTCCGCCCGAAAGTGTACTGCTCGATTGCCCGAGTTTTACGTATCCAACCCCAACATCCTGCAGAGGCTTTAATCGCTTTACGATTTTCTTTTCCGTATTACCGGTTTGCGCTCCGAAAAACTCGATAGCCTGATTGACAGTCATTTCAAGTACATCAAAGATATTGACTCCTTTATACTGTACATCAAGTATATCCTGCTTGAAACGTTTTCCATGGCAATGTTCACATTCGAGTACCAAATCAGCCATGAATTGCATTTCCACCGTTACTGTTCCTTCGCCCTGGCACTCTTCGCAACGTCCACCTTCGGTATTGAACGAAAAATGAGAGGCTGTGTAATTCATTTGCTTCGAAAGTTGCTGGTCGGCAAACAGTTTTCGTATCTCATCATAGGCCTTGATATAGGTTACAGGATTTGAACGTGAAGATCGTCCAATCGGGTTCTGATCTACAAATTCAACATCTTTTGCCAGTAACATGCTTCCTTTCAATGCTCCAAATTGTCCGGTTCTATCAGCAACACCACCGTAGTGTTTTTTTAGTGCTGCATAAAAAACGTTCCGTACGAGCGACGATTTTCCTGAGCCGCTGACACCTGTTACGACTGTCATTACATTGAGTGGAAATTTTACGTTTATGCCTTTCAGGTTGTTTTCACGCGCTCCGAGCACTTCGATGTAATTATTCCATTTACGACGTTGAACGGGAGTTGGAATTTCTTCCAGTCCTTTTAAATATTTCAGTGTGTACGAATTCTCTATGTCAGATTTTGAAGCTTTCATATCCAGCGTTCCCTGATAAACGACATTTCCACCCAACCTTCCGGCATTAGGTCCTATGTCAATCAGATAATCAGCCGCACGCATAATTTCTTCATCGTGCTCAACTACGACAACGGTATTCCCAAGATCTCGAAGTTGTTTCAATACCTTGATTAATAAATGTGTGTCGCGGGAATGGAGTCCAATACTTGGTTCATCCAAAATATACAATGATCCCACAAGACTACTTCCAAGCGATGTGGCCAGATTTATACGTTGACTCTCACCACCTGAAAGCGAATTGGACAACCGGTTAAGAGTTAGATAGCCCAATCCAACATCCATCAGAAAGTGGATGCGATTTGTAATCTCAACGAGTAACCGTTTCGAAATGGCTGCATCCTGTTCGTCAAGTTGAATAGTATCAAAGAAATTGTTCAGGGTGCTGACGGGCATGAGAACCAGTTCCGAAATTGATTTGCCTACAATTTGGATGTATGAGGCTTCCTTTTTTAGTCGACTTCCGTGGCAATCGGGGCAAATTGTTTTACCCCTGTAGCGAGCCAACATTACCCGGTATTGAATTTTGTATTGGTTGGATTCCAGGTGTTTGAAGAATGCATTTAGTCCCTCGAAGTATTTATTTCCTGACCAAAGTAGTTGACGCTGTTCGTCGGTCAGTTCGTAATAGGGTTTATGTATTGGAAAATTAAACTTGCCGGCCGAATGAATCAGGCTTTTTTTCCATTCGCTCATTACCTCACCTTTCCAGCAAACAACAGCATCTTCAAAAATGGACAGGGTCTTGTTTGGAACCACCAGATCTTCATCGATTCCAATTACGCGTCCAAAACCTTCGCAAGTTGGGCAGGCGCCAATGGGGCTATTGAAACTAAAGGTGTGAACGCTTGGTAATTCAAATTCCATCCCATCGGCTTCAAATTTCTTGGAGAAATAGAGCAGTTTTGTTTCACTTTCGGTAATTACCTTAAGTATGCAAGACCCATTTCCTTCGAAAAATGCAGTTTCAACTGAGTCTGTCAATCGACTGATGGCTGTTTGCGAGTGTTCAACCACCAAGCGGTCGATGAGCAAATACACATCCGATTTAAATGCTTTGGAAGTAAGAGTTTTCGAAAAATCCTGTATTTGAAGAGTTTCTCCGTCCACCTCTACACGGCTAAAGCCCTGCAGTACCAAACTTTGAAGTTGTTCGGCAAGTGTTCTGTCTCCTGTTGGAATTACGGGTGTTAGTACAACCAGCTTTGTTCCTTCAGTAAAAGCCATGGCTGCTTCAATCACATCTTCTGCTTCATGTCGTTGAACTAATTCGCCAGAAACAGGTGAGTAGGTTTTACCAATTCGGGCGTAAAGCAGTTTTATGTATTCGTATATTTCGGTTGAGGTTCCAACTGTTGAGCGTGGATTGCGCGTATTTACTTTTTGCTCAATAGCTATCGCCGGTGGAATTCCTTTGATAAAATCTACTTCGGGTTTGCTCATTCTGCCCAAAAACTGCCGTGCGTAAGATGACAAACTTTCCACATAGCGGCGTTGACCTTCGGCATAAAGCGTGTCGAATGCTAATGATGATTTTCCTGAACCCGACAAACCTGTAATTACGACTAATTTGTTGCGTGGAATCTCTACATCAATGTTTTTGAGGTTGTGAACCCTGGCTCCTTTTACGATTATATTTCCTTGTTTTGACACTATTCCTGGCAATTATATATTAAAACTGACTATCAATTTTGATTGACCTGCAAAGATACATCATTCCTGAGGAATAATTAAACCAGAACAATTAATTATACCAATAGTTGTAGCCGGCGTCCATATTAATTGAAATCGTTGCTACCAATGTTGTCAGGTTGTAGCGAAATAAGCGAATAATAATCCGTTGTTTTGTGTAATGGATTATTATTCGCTTTAAATGCGACTTTATTCTATAAATATACTAAAAGTGGTGTTATTTGCAATAAAAAGTAATTAATTCAGAATAATTATGACTTTAGTCATTGCTATATACAAAAAATGTTGTACTTTTGCCCGAAATCTAAATAATTATGCATTTATGAAGAATAAACGGAATCGTTTACAGATTATCTCAGAAATTCTTCGGTCGACCGTTGTTGGTAGTCAGGAGGAATTACTCAAAATGCTCAGTGAGCGACAGTGCGAAGTAACGCAGGCAACCCTATCGCGTGATTTGAAATTGTTGAAAGTGGCTAAAACTCCTCTGTCGAACGGAGCTTACAAGTACATTTTGCCATCTTACAACAAGCCACTTCCAAACTCAGGAACCTTGAACACTTTAATTGCACATGGTGCAGTATTAAGTCTTGAGTTCTCGGGTCAATTGGGAGTTGTAAAAACAAAACCCGGATATGCCAGTGCAATTGCATGGGATATTGACAACAAAGCCTCTGAACAGGTTTTAGGAACAATAGCCGGAGATGACACGATTTTGGTAATTCCCCGCGAAGGTGTTTCGCGTGAAGATATTCTCGAGATGATGAATATCACGTTTTCCGAGAAGGAATAATATGGAAATAATTTGCTGACAACTTTCATTTTACCTATCTTTGTTGTCTTTTTTGAAAAAAACAAAATGAAATTGTACCGATTTATTCAATCGGTGGTTTAAAGGTGTAAAAATGAACGTTGTGTGTCGTGCAAAAGAGTTTCTTGTAAAAGTAAACAGAACTCATTCAAGATTGATTATGGACAAAGAGATTGCCGTTGACGAAATAACGGTACAAATTGCTGATGAGCGTTTCCTGGAATATGTTGAAACAATTCTGACCACTATAGAAATAGCCGCAAAAGTTCGCGGAACAGGTATAGCCAGACGCTCGCCCGAGTATATCGAGCAAAAAATGAAAGAAGGAAAAGCAATAATTGCTTTAGCAGGAGAGGAATTTGCAGGATTTTGCTACATCGAAACTTGGGGCAATAAGAAATTTGTAGCAAATTCAGGTCTCATAGTTGTTGATAAGTATCGTGGTAATGGATTGGCTAAACGTATTAAACGTAAAGCTTTTGAACTATCCCGTCAGCGATATCCTGATGCAAAAATTTTTGGTCTAACAACAGGGCTAGCCGTTATGAAGATTAATTCAGAGTTGGGTTACAAACCTGTAACATTCTCAGAATTAACAGATGACGAAGCTTTTTGGAAAGGTTGCCAGAGTTGTGTGAATTACGATATCCTGCAGCGTACATCGCGTAAGCATTGTTTATGCACCGGAATGTTGTTTGATCCCAAAGCAGAAAAATAAGGTAGCGTATTTGTAATTGAAAACAAGTAGTTTTTACAACTATTTTGTTGATATAAGATTTAAGAAAGATGAAAGAAAAGGTATTATTAGCATTTAGTGGTGGATTGGATACATCGTTTTGCGCCATGTATTTGGCTCAGGAAAAAGGATACGAAGTGCATACCGCTGTTGCAAACACGGGAGGATTTAGTGCGGAAGAATTGAAAGTTATTGAAGATAAAGCTTACCGTTTAGGTGCAAAATCTCATATTGCATTAGACGTTACGCAGGAATATTACGAGAAAAGTATCAAGTACATGGTATTTGGAAACGTGCTTCGTAACGGTACTTATCCTATCTCGGTAAGTTCAGAACGTATTTTTCAGGCAATTGCAATTATTAATTATGCAAAGGAAATAGGAGCTGATTATGTAGCTCACGGAAGTACCGGTGCGGGGAATGATCAGGTTCGTTTCGATTTGACTTTTGATGTTATTGCTCCTGAAATCAAGATTCTCACTCCAACCCGCGACATGGTGTTGACTCGTGAATATGAAATCAATTATTTGAGAGATCATGGTTTTGATGCCGATTTCAAAAAGATGGAATATTCTATCAATAAAGGGCTTTGGGGTACTTCAATAGGTGGTAAAGAAACGCTTAAATCAGAACAGACTTTACCTGAAGAGGCCTATCCAAGCCAGGTTGAAAAACAAGGTGAAGAAACGGTAACTATTGAATTTGAAAATGGTGAAGTTTCTGCTATCAATGGTCAGAAGAATGATAACAAAGTGTTGTTGATTAATCAACTCGAAGAAATTGCGAATAAATACGGTATCGGTCGCGATATGCATATTGGCGATACAATTATCGGTATCAAAGGTCGTGTAGGTTTCGAAGCTGCAGCACCACTGTTGATTATCAATGCACATAAAATGCTTGAAAAGCACACACTTACCAAATGGCAACAATATTGGAAAGACCAATTGGGTAACTGGTACGGTATGTTTCTTCACGAAGCTCAATATATGGAGCCGGTAATGCGCGACATTGAGCAATTTCTGCAAAGCTCACAACAAAATGTAACAGGTACCGTGATTGTGAAGCTTCGCCCATACAATTATACATTGGTTGGTGTAGAGAGTACATTCGATCTTATGAAAACTGATTTTGGTGAATATGGTGAGGTGAATCGCGCATGGAGTGCCGACGATGTGAAGGGCTTTACAAAGATTCTGGGCAACCAAATGAAAATTTATTACAACGTTCAAAAACGTAATAATAAATAAAAACAATAAAACTAAAAAACACGAATAAGGCCTCTGCAAATTTTGTAGAGGCCTTATTAATATAGTGAATATCAATTAATTTTGATATATAGAATTAAAATCGTAATTTTGCAGCCTGAAAAAATAAATATATAAAATTTTACTTTATGATGAATGCCCAAGATATCAAAAATGGAACATGCATCCGGATGGATGGAAAGTTGTATTTTGTTATAGAATTTCTCCATGTAAAGCCAGGTAAAGGCAATACTTTTATGCGTACAACGCTTAAAGATGTGGTTGACGGTCGTGTTATTGAACGACGTTTTAATATTGGTGAAAAACTGGAAGATGTTCGTGTAGAACGCAGACCTTTTCAATTCGTTTATAAAGAAGCAGATGATTTTATTTTCATGAATCAGGAAACATATGACCAACATCCAATAAGTAAAGAGCTTATTAACGGTGTTGATTTTCTTCTTGAGGGTATGAGCGTAGAAGTTGTGTCTGATGCTTCTACCGACACGGTGTTATATGCCGACATGCCTGTTAAAGTACAAATGAAAGTAACTTATACTGAGCCTGGTTTGAAAGGTGATACGGCTACTAATACACTTAAACCTGCCAGTGTTGAGTCAGGGGCTACTGTACGGGTTCCATTGTTTATTACAGAGGGTGAAACTATTGAAATTGATACACGCGATGGCTCTTATCTTGGCCGTGTAAAGGTATAGTTGTCAGTAACTGTATGCTATAAAAAATATTTTTTGATTAAATCCGGTAAACATAATTGTTTGCCGGATTTTTTTATACATTTGTACAACAATAAATTATCAAAGTTAATGAAAAAGAGAATTCGAAGTTTTGGTTATGCTGGCAAGGGAATGCGTGTCGTATTCACTACTGAACCAAATATGAAGATTCATATTGTAATTGCCATTTTAGTTATAGTATTTGGATTTCTGTTTTCAATTAGTATTTCCGAGTGGATTATGTGCCTGCTGTGCATTGGTTTGGTATTCGGAATGGAAATGATGAATACAGCCATTGAAAATGTTGTTGATTTGGCTTCCCCAAAACTTCATCCACTTGCCGGCAAAGCAAAAGACATTGCAGCGGGTGCTGTATTGCTTTGTGCTATAATCTCAGTAATAATTGGTCTTTTAATTTTTGTTCCCAAAGTATGGTATATACTTGCACCATATTTTCAATAAGAATATTCATATCAATTACAGTAATAATAAGCTGATTATTATGCTATAAAAAGTTTATGGAAGATGAAATTCAATCCATTAAATGACTTGTTCGACTTGCTTTTTCCTGATTTATGTGTTGTTTGTGGCAACAACTTGCTTAAAAATGAACAACACATATGTGCGATTTGTTTGCATAATATCCCCAAAACCAATTTTCATTTAATAAAGGATAATCCAATAGAAAAAAGATTTTGGGGAAAAGTTCCGGTTTTTCGTGCGACAGCATTTTTCTTTTTTCAGAAAGGTTCACCTTTTCAAAAAGTACTTCATAGCCTAAAATATAAGGGTAATAAAGAAATCGGTGAAACTTTGGGAAAGTATGCAGCAGTTGATTTGCTTGACTCGCCTGATTTTGAGTCTGTTGATGTTATAATTCCCGTGCCACTCCATCCTCAAAAATATAAATTACGTGGTTATAATCAGAGTGAATTGATTGGAAGTGGATTGTCGGTTATTTTAGGGAAACCGCAAGATACCAATAGCTTAGTGCGTTTGTATGAAAATACAACACAAACAAAGAAAAATGTATATGAGCGATATGAAAATACGGACGGCATATTCAAATTGTCGGATATAGAAACATTAAAGGGTAAACATGTATTACTGGTTGACGATGTGTTAACCACAGGTTCAACTCTCGAAGCTTGCTTAAAGGCCTTATTGGCTGTAGACGGAATTCGAATCAGTGTCTTTACACTTGCAGTGGCTTAATTAAACTGTCTACTCAGTATTAGCCCGTTGAATAAATTAAAGAATCTTTTATCTAAATTGTACAAACTACTCACATGAATTAGGTTTTCGAAATGAATAAAAATATGTAGTTTTGCATTTAAATGCATTCAAACGTAATTCTCAATAATGCATTTCCAACTATGCGTTTCAAACTCAGTATCACAATTGCCTTTTTATGCTTTCTCTTGGTAGGCTGTTCTCTTATGCCTAATGAGTTGAAGCTTGCTGAACGCGTAATTGAAACCTCCCCCGATTCAGCCCTCCATATTTTGCAACGAATGAAATCTGCACATTTGATGTCTGATGGCGATAGAGCATTATATGGAGTACTCCTTTTTGAGGCATTGGATAAAAAAAATATGCCATTGAAGCCGGACTCACTTATAGATTTCTCGTTTAAATACTACCGAAATTCCAATGATAGGCAACACTTAGCTGTTTGCTATCTTTATAAGGCACGGATTTATAAAGCAGCACAACAATATGATGATGCAACTGTCTTGTATCTCAAAGCATTAGATTGTAGTCAGGATATAAAGGATTATGCTCTATTGGGCAAAATCTATGCTGATATGGGAGATATTTGCTCTATTCAGAAGGATTATAAAGAGGCACTTAATAAATACCGACTTTCTGTTGATTGTTTTAAACGAGCAGAGAAAGCAATTGATGCCAGTTATAGAATACTTGCTATTGGAAGAACTTATCGACTTGCAAAGGATTATAAATCTGCACATAGATATTATCTTCAAGCGCTGGCTCAAACAAAAGATTCAATTTTCAATGGAGTTGCCTTGCAAGAGATTGGAATAAATTACTATTCCGCAAAACAATATGATTCGGCACAATATTACCTTAGAATGAGCATTCGTTATCCGTTTAAAAGCACTAATTATGCTATTCGTTGTTATAATTTGGCTGATTTATTTTTCGATATAGAAAAATATGATTCTGCCTATCAATATGCTTCAATAGCTTTAAAATATCCAGCAGATTTTTTCGTACAACGTGAATGTTATCGACTGCTGGCCAATACTGAGTATTTGAAAGGGAACTTTAAACAGATGGCTGTTTTTATGACGCATTTTCAAGCTTGTTCCGATTCGGTTCGGAAAGTTGAGTCGCAAACAAAAACCACCGTGTTAGAGAACTTGTATCAAACGAATGGTAGAGTTAGCAAGACAAAACATTATTTGCTTTTATTGGGTAGTATAATACCGGTTATTATACTGTTGAGTTTGTTTATTGTAAATCGATTGCGGAACAGAAATAAAGGAAAAGAAAAGGAACTTGAACAGGTTGAAGAGAAATTGAATGAAAAACAAGTTCTCTTAAGAGATAGTTTGATTCAAAAAATTGATGAGGCCAAATTGTCTAAGGCAACTTTGTACAAAAAAGCTTCGTTGAAAGAACGTGAGTTAATGGATAAAGAATTATATAATAATTTCTTGCATGTGAATGATTGGGAGATGTTCAAAAAATTAATGGATAAAACATTCAATAATCTTATAACTAATCTTGAAAATAAATATACTGATATCAATCGTAAAGAAATGATTTGGTGTTGTCTTTTTCTGTTGGATGTCTCAAACACGGATATTGCTTTGATTTTAGATACTCAGCCCGGAAGTTTGTATAAGCTTAAGCAACGACTAACTCAAAAAATGAATTTGAATAGTACAAAAGAATTCAATCAATTACTAAAAGAGTTTTCTGAAGGGAAATAATTATACAGTTTATAGTTTTTCTGTTTTGCCCTCCTTGAAATAGCCTTAAATGGGCTATTTTTTTTGTCCAATTTCTCATGTCCTAAAAATACTTGAGTGTCCAATCGTAACTTACTACAAATGAATGTAGTATAAAATCGCGTGTCCTAATTTATTTTGCCACAAAATTTGGTTGTAGTATCGGCTATGCATAACTTAGCACCTTGAAAAGATACCTTTTGATTCTCCAATATCCTATGTTCAATTATTTTAAATATTATTTTTATGAAAAAGCTTAATTTATTTCTTTTTATTAGCTTTATGCTATCATTGGCTATTTTTCCTTTTGAAAGTAGTTTTGCCGTTGACGTTCCGCTTCAAAAAACCGATCCAGGAAGTATCGGTCCTATGATGTTGACCAGAACCGTATCAACAACCGTCAATACGGTCACAGCAACATTAAACGACCCAGAATTAATTGTTGATTTTAGTCGTCCTGTAGGTATAGCTACAATTTCAATTTTAGATGAAACTGGAAATGTTGTTTATCAAGTATCAATTGATACTAATTCAACTCAAGGAGCTGTAATTGATACAAGTGTTTTCGATAGCGGAAATTATACTCTGAAAATTACGTATAGTAGAACCGTTCTGAAAGGAACCTTTCAATTGTAATTAAATTCTTATAACGAGGTGGGTTAATTTCCACCTCGTTATTCAACTTATGTAAATGGAAATAGTTTAGTTAACGATATAAAACTCAAGTTTGATGAAAAATGTATTGAAAGCATGGTTGATAAAAAACAGATTGACTAAAAACTCTACAGAGTTGTATGCACAGGTTTCTTCTGAAGGTAAGGTTGGTGTTACTGAAATTGTTGATGAGATAATGAAAGATGGTTTAGATATAAATCGGGAGCAAGTCCTTGATATCATTAATCGCTTTAATCAGAAATCAGCTGAAATGGTTGTGACGGGTCATAACGTAAACACAGGCCTTGTTAGAATGCGTCCCATTATCAAAGGGTCGTTTTACAATCACGATTGGAATCCGAATATTAATTGGATTGATGTAACATTAATGCATGGTAGCGTTTTGAGTGCTGCTATCTCCAACACAACTGTTCAGATTATCGGAGAGCAAGTAGGAGTGGCTGAGGGTGCCTTTGTGAGTGAACCTACAAGTCAATTAATAGCTAGAGATTTGCATGCAAATGTTACTCGTACAATGGAAAAATCAGAGAATGAGATAGATAATATTCCTGCATGTGGTATCGCATTTCGGCAATGGTTGTTTAAGTCATAATTGCAACTATAATATTTATATTATGGGAAATTGTAATTAAAGTTGTCATCATTAGTTTCTTATGAAAATTATTATACATGTATTGATGTTGGCGTTAATTTGTAATTATTAATGTGTATTTTTGCAGATTAATAATGATAATTTTCCAATGAGATTCAGATTTCAGACTCAAACTAGTATAACATTTCAAACTTTATTATGTAGTATCGGAAAGCTTTTTCTGATACTTTCTTTTTGTTTGGTTTCCAGTTGCTCAGTTGTACCCAATGAACTGAAACTAGCCGAGCAAATAATAGAAACAAAGCCTGATTCCGCTTTGTATATTCTACAAAACCTTCCACCTAATCAATACAGGTCAGAATCTAATCGAGCCTTATACGGATTACTCCTTTTTCAGACTTTAGATAAATTGGATATGCCCTTGCAGCCGGACTCTCTTATCGATTTCTCAATTGACTATTTTTTAAGGACAAACAAAAATATAAACTTAGCTAAGGCATATTTTTTTAAAGGCAGAATGCTTCGAAAGGTTCAGAGGTATGATGCTGCTACTCAAATGTTCTTGAACGCTTTAGACTGCCTGAATAATTATGAAGATTTCTACTTGTTAGGCGGAATTTATTCGAATCTGGGGGATATCATTTCAATGCAGGGGGGCAATAAGGAATCGTTAAATTATTTTGCTAAGTCGATTGCCTATTTTAAACGAGCTGATGCAGGGAATGAGGCTTGTTACAGAATCATATGTGTTGGAAGGACTTATCGTTTTTTGAAAAACTATAAAAAAGCTGAATACTTTTATCGTCAAGCTTTATCTCAAACATCTGACTCAATACTAAAAGGTTATGTATTTCAGGAGATCGGTACTAATTATTATTGGACTAAGCAATTTGACTCTGCCCAAAATTATCTCAGAAAAAGTTTGCAATATCCATCTAGGTCGACAAATTATGCTATAAGATGCTTTGTTTTAGCCGATTTGTTTTTTGATTTAAATCAAATTGACTCAGCAACACTTTATGCACAGAAATCATTAAAATCCCCAGCAAGCTTCTCTGCACGACGTGACTGTTACCGAATTCTTGTAAACTGCGAATATCTGCGTAAACATTTAGAACTGATGGGTAAATATATGACCCAATATCAGAATTATACAGACTCTGTACGAACACTTGAAGCTCAAACAAAAGCCACTGTGCTTGAAAATCTGCATGATAGAGCGCAAGAGACGCAAGGAACAAAACGAAATATGATTTGGATTGTGTCTATTCTAATGTTTGTTTTGTTGGTTGTGATTGCAACAGTTTTAGTGCTTCAGCGAAGGAACAAACACAGAAAGAATCAGGTGGATCTTTATAAGCATGAATTAACGAATAAACAGGCTTTTGTTGTTCAGAACCTAAGCAATAAGATTCAGGAGGCAAGAGGGTTGCAAAAAGAGTTGCGAAAGCAAGCATCGGCAGTGGAACGGGAGAGATTGGATCGACAGCTCTATGAGCAATCATTGCATATCGATAATTGGGATGCTTTTTCCTGTGAAATGAATCATGCCTTTAATAATATAGTAGATGTACTTCTTGAGAAATATCCATCAATAACCCATAAAGAAATTATTTGGTGTTGCCTGAATTTGCTTGATATTCCAAATTCTGATAGAATCTTGATTCTTGATGCCACTGCACACAGTTTATATAAACTAAAACAACGTCTAGCGCAAAAGTTGGAACTCAAAAGTACCAAAGACCTGAATGATTTCCTCAAGCAGTTTACTTCTGATATTCATTAATTTATTTACCTGGTATTGTACATATCTGAAATATATTAACACAATATAGTTGTTGGGTTTAACTATGTCCAAAAATAATCGTTTTGTAAAAGATAAATAGCTATAAAACAGTCAACTATAAATTAAGATGTCCAAAAAAAAGTCAGAACTAAATTTGGAAAATGAATTTAATAGGGCTACCTTAGCATTATGAAGTTTAGGTTTCTGCAGAGTAAAACACTATTATTAAACCAGAATATAGTAATCTCAATAAAAGGATAAAACGGTGTAGTCAATTTTTCGGGTGTAGTGAACATAGGAAATAAATCCTCAGACCTAAACCTTCCAATGAGGATGTGAAAACTCGTAATTAGTATTGGCTATGCCGTTTGATCCTTTAAAGTAATTATATTATTACATTATCTTCCTCATACTTGCCACTGCTCCATCAGCAGTTGATATTTCTTCCAGAAAATTTCTAAATTCGCTATATGCCTCTGGAGGAAAGCTACCTTTAAATAATTCGAAATGTCGTATGTAGGTTATATTGCCAGCTTTTGCGGTCACCAAAGCAGTATATTTCCCAAATTTCCCTGTAATTTCAGATTTGCCCGGCAGTTCGGTTATTTCATATTCTCTTGGTAACTGATAAATGACCGTATCATTTTCCATATAAGGCCTGCGAATGCACATTTCAGTTTTACGGTTTCGGACTTTCTCCGGAATCGAAGTTAGTTTATTCATGAAATTAAGAGGTAGCAAAGCCACATCACCCACGAGTTTTTGGATGTAATTTGTTACAGTGATATTTAGATGCTCATCAAATGAGGGAGTCATGCTTCTATTTTCGGTATAGTCAAATTTGTTGAGAGTGAATGACGGCAGTTCAATGCGTTGGGTTACTCTTTTTAGTTTATCGGCATTATCGGCATAATAAATTGGCATTAAATCATCGTAACACAACCCTTTGTAATTAGCATTCACAGTTGCAATACCAGTAAATTCATCCTTAATAACAACTTTTGAACAGCGGTTAATACAATTCTCTTCAGCAGAATATTTCCGTGTGTGAACCAATCTACTATTTTCTCCATCAACTAATAAAGCATCTCTATCATCGGTAAAATCACCGTTGTAACCACATGGCATTCGTTGATTTGTACATTCAAGCCATATCGTATCTTTGTTGAGAGGAACGCAAAGCATTGCATGGTTAAAATGATATAATGGAAAATCTGTGTCGATGTTACTTGTTTTTGCTCCGGCATCTACACATATATAGTGTGATTTTATTCCGACAGTCGATAATAATGCTTTTGTGTAGTTTGATAACGCTTTACAATCTCCATATGAGCATTTATCAACTACCGTTGCGTCAAATGGTTTCCAGCCACCTATACCAACCTGAATGCTGACATACCTTGTCTTAGATTGCATGTATTCATATACTTTTTTGATTTTTTCAAAATCAGATTTGCAAGAAGCGGTTAACTCTTTTACCTTGGTAACTGTTGCTTCCGGTAGTTGATCTTTCTTGTCGATTAATGTTGTAACCCAAATGCCCAATTCTTTCCAACTCTCGATAGAGCCTTTTGTATCACCAACTTCAAAATTAGAAGGTTTTAATCTTACAAGAGGATAATCGGGCGTTGTAATTGCTGACATTGGTTCATCTGTTCTGACTTTAAGATTCGTAAGCGACCATGTGTATAAGTCTTTTCCATCCAAAGTGGTTTTAGTTACCGGGGTCGGCAGATTATATTCTTTGTACCGTAATTGGTATCCAGCCGGTGCTTTAACTATAAATATTGAATTTTCATAGGAAGTATTCTCGCTTGCATGACTCCAACTTGGAAGAAACAGAGTCTGCTTCAGCTCAATTTCGTACGTGTATTCAACCGTGAATGGGTAGGACATATTTTTAGGGTCAATATACTTAACTCTTTCATCCTCATACATCGAAAAATCGTTTATATAACTATGATCCTGAACATCATCTGCACCAAGACTTTTAATTTGTTTACCCTCTTCGTTATAAACTTTCCCTTTTACGGATATTATTTTATTCAATGGACTGTAGAGTTCCATGAAATAGCTATCGCTCTCACCGTTTTTATTTAATATCGTGCGAACCTCTGTGATATTGACCACAGCTGATTTTTCAGATTTTATTTCTAACTCTTGTTGATAAAGCCTAATCACGGTGTGCGCATTTTCTTTTAATGCCGAAGGAATTGCACTAACTGGGTATTTCAATTCTTTTGCCGATAAGCTGGCAATAGTAAAGAGTAGAATAGTTCCTAGCTGAATTTTTCTAAGCATGATGTTATACTTTTTTGATTATCAACATTTCCGATTGTTTTTTTACCAATTCATCAAAGAAAGTCTTTAAATCCAGATATTCGGCTTGGTAGAATACTGACTTGTTTATTGATAATTTAAATAAAACTTGTACAGTGTTCTCATTTACAGTAGAAAGCATCTGAAAGCTGGCAGTGTTTTCCGGCAACGTCATTTTTATGTTTTTGGGCAATTGCTCAATACTATAACCGTCCGGTAATTCAAGATAAAACATTTGCGTTCTTTCTATTGGAGTTACAAAATCCACAGGATATACCCTCTCTTCAGCTTTAAATGGATTCTCTGAATATTTGTCTAAAAGAATTGGGCTGATATATAGCTGATTGTTTGCTTTAGTGGCTTTATTCTTTAAAACGACACTCATCGTTTCTTTTAAAGTTTGCTGAATAGTATCGATACCTTCAATTGCATAATTTTCAATAGACATACCAATATACTTGCTTTCGGTAGATTTTAAATAATCATCCTGGCTGTTGAATTTCTTATACGAGATTCTTTTTTCAAGTGCGCCATAATCAAAGTATGACAAATTCCATTCACCCTTCATTGTGCCATCCGGACTTAGTTTCAGGTTTAACATTGAAACTGACTTATCTTTTTTTGTTGGATTTAAATCAATCCAATCCTGGCCTTCATTTTTGATTACAAGTCCTCGGCCATTAATTGTACGCTCGGGTAGCATGCCCAATGGTAGATTCTCCTCGGTAGCATCCAATAAATATGTTTTATCTCCAATTACAACATCGGCAATTACATAATTTAATTTATCCAGACTAACAGAAAATGGTGGTAAGATACCGTTACTACGAGTACTAAGAACTACAGGATTTGCATCAAGATCTAATTTTCGTAGTAATAAAACAAGAGTTAAGTTAACATCAGCGACATTGCCGATTTTCTTGTTTAAAGCATAGTTTAAGCCTGTGTTTGTTGGCCAAATAGATTCTTCATCATTCCATTTTATCTTTTTTATGGCTTCGTAAGCTTTTTCCATACGCTCCTCGGGTACAGTTGTTTTCTCTTTAATTTCTTTCTCAAGTGCATTTAGAAAGAAACTGATTGAGTTTATGCGAGCACCAAAGTCATCACTTTCTCTTAATGTTTTTGCTACAGCTTCCCAGGTTGTAGCATAATCTTTATATAAATAACCCGGTATATGTATGCTCGAGAGTTCTATATTGAAACGTGTCAGATAATTTTCATAGTTGTTTATATATGGCTCAGTTTTAAATGCAGGAACATTTTTTGCCACCCATCTGTCGTCAGTTCCTTCTGAAAGTGCCGTGTATCCAACAAAATTCTTTCTAAAAGAAAAATAGGTGCTTTGTTCAAGAATCAGTTCACTCCAACGGATTGGGTAAGTATCTTGAAAAGACCAAAATGAAGGTAGACCCTGATAATAAAACTCAATATCCAGTACTGAGCCAACCTTCACATTGGGCATAGCAACACGCGCATGATAGACATCCTTAGTTACTCTTTCAATAAAAATTCCATCTTTGTTGAGTTTTGTAATTACCGGTACGCCATTTTCCAGATTTACTGTTTGACCCTTTACGCTTGTTTTTTCTGCAGCTGGAACTGAAAAATTTCCCCGGATTTTTCCTTCTTCCTTTAAAATTTTAATACGCATCTGATGTACAAATTGCATATTATTCGAATCAAAATAACCGTAGTTGCACAATAAAACTGCTGAAGCACTTGAGTCAGGGCTATATACTTTCATATCCAGATCAGCCTGATCAACTTTTCCATATTTCATCGGAGGTTTCTGGGCTGCAGCTACAAAAACAAATGAAAATAGAATAACCGAAATGAAAATTTTTTTTGCACTATTTTTAGATTTCATATCAGAATTAATTTGAGTTATTGAATATTTTTTGATTTATTTGGAATTCTATTTGAAAGGTGTATTGAGAATGAAAATATAAAAGCTCTGTATAAATGATACAGCAATAAAGCCACCGGTTAAATTGTATTTTATGCAAATATAATGACATTTATTTAGAATTTGTTATATTAAAATTGATTTTTTCACATCTTTCGGAAAATTATTTTTGTTGAAATTTGTAAATCTTTCATAATGTTACAATTAACTTGTTTTTCGAGTGGAGAAATATTCAATGTATTTTCAGAATTGATTTTGTACAAAAAAGAGAGCCTCATTCTGATTCTACAGAATGAGGCTCTCTTAAGTGATTTATAAAAATTTTACTGAATCAATTTCATTTCAGCTTCATGAATTTTTTCAAAATTAAATTGAGATAAAACAGAGTCTTTATAAATAGATATTTCTTCATTGAATAAGTTTCCAATACTGCCCTGGTGAGTGTGATTCACTGTTTTATTGGGTTTGAAATTTCCAGCTTCAATTTCTAGTCCAACTTGCTTGTATGCATCACGGAAAGGAATGCCATTCAAAGCCAGCCGATTTACTTCCTCCACACTAAAGAGATAATCGTACCGAGAATCATTTAGAATTTCAGTGTTTATTTCTACTTGCGACATCATCATCGCTGTCATTTCCAGGCAATCATTTAGTTCTGCAAATGCAGGAACAAAAACCTCTTTGATAATTTGTAAATCACGAAAATAACCCGATGGCAGATTGTTGGTTATCAGCATTATTTGCTGCGGGAGCGATTGGAGTTTGTTGCATTTGGCACGTGTCAACTCAAAAACATCCGGATTTTTCTTGTGCGGCATAATGCTTGAACCTGTAGTGAATTCATCAGGCAAGCGAATAAACCCAAAGTTTTGCGAAGTGAACATACAAGCATCAAAAGCCAGTTTTGCAATGGTTGCGGCTACACCGGCCAAAGCATTAGCTACCGTACGTTCCATTTTTCCGCGTCCCATTTGAGCATAAACCACATTGTAATTCATACTGTCAAAGCCCAGTAAATCGGTTGTCATTTGACGATTGAGTGGGAATGATGATCCGTAACCCGCAGCCGATCCAAGCGGATTCCTGTTCGTAATTTTATAAGCGGCAAGTAATAATTGCAAATCGTCAGCCAGGCTTTCGGCATAAGCTCCAAACCAAAGTCCAAACGACGATGGCATGGCAACCTGTAAATGTGTATAGCCGGGAAGTAAAACTTCTTTATAGCGGTTGCTTTGCGAAATTAGTACTTCGAACAAATCATTTACTGTCGACACCGTTTTTTCGATCTCTGCTCGCGCAAAAAGTTTTAAGTCCACCAGAACCTGATCGTTTCGTGAACGTCCGCTATGGATTTTTTTACCCATATCTCCCAATTTGCGAGTAAGAAGCATTTCTACCTGTGAATGAACATCTTCTACACCATCTTCGATGACAAAAGAGCCATTCTCAGCCAGTTGGTAAATGCTTTTGAGCTCAACCAACAAGCTTTTCAACTCATTGGCTTCCAATAAACCAACTGACTGAAGCATTCGAATGTGCGCCATTGAACCAAGTACATCGTATTTAGCCAGATAAACGTCCATTTCACGATCGCGACCAACAGTAAATGCTTCTATTTTAGCATTCACCTGTGTGCTTTTTTCCCAGAGTTTTGTTGCCATAGCAGAGATTGTTTGAATAAAGTCGGTTTATTGGTTTAATGTCTTTGCAAGCATATCGGCAATCAGATTAATACCTTCTTTAATTTTTTTGTCTACCATCATTTTAATCATGGTAGGAAGTTCGGCCTTTAAGGTTAGTTTCAGGCGCGTGTCGTTTTCGGCAACCTGTTTCAGTTGAATCCATACATTAACCTGAACCGGTGCATTTTCAGATGCAAGTTTGATGGTTTTGAAAGGTTCACGTTCAATGATACGAAACCCAACTTTTCCAAAACCTTCTACAGAAAAACTACAGCTATCTGTATCAAATTGGATGTCTTTAGCTTTGTCAGCAAGAGCCGGATTGTCTTTTAATTTCTGAATGTTATTCAGGTCGCTTAGTATGCCAAAAACCACTTCCTCGTTTGAAGAAATGGTTTTTATATCGCTTTCGTATGTTGTCATAGACTTAATTTACGTTTTGAACATTTATAATGTGTACTTAAAGTAGCTAGATTTGTGAGTAGGTAAAACATCAGAAATCTATATATGTTCAAATACAAATAAAATGTTTTTTAAACAATTTTCCAGGTTGATGGGCTTTGGCGCCATTCCTGAAGTGTTTCAATATCTTCAGCAGCAATATAATTTGTCGATAAAGCTTCTGCTAAAACAGCTTCGTACGTACACAAAGTAGTCAGTTTTACTTTTGCAGCTTTGAATTTTTGCTCTGCAACGGGGAAACCATAAGTGAAAATAGCCAACATGCCAAGTACTTCCGAACCATCGTTGCGAATAGCATCAACTGCTTTTAAGCTGCTACCACCTGTAGAGATAAGATCCTCAATAACAACTACTTTTTGACGTGGACGTAAATCACCTTCAATCATATTTTCCAGTCCGTGATCTTTTGGAGTAGGGCGAACATACACAAACGGCAATCCCAATTCATCAGCCACTAATGCACCTTGTGCAATAGCTCCTGTTGCAACACCGGCAATTACTTCTACATCAGGATACATTTCCAGAATTAAACGTGCAAGTTCAATTTTGATGAAATTTCTGATTTGTGGATAAGAAAGTGTTTTGCGATTATCACAATATATTGGAGAATTCCAACCGGATGCCCATATAAAAGGGTTATTAGGTTGCAATTTTACGGCTTTAATCTTAAGTAGTTTTTCAGCTACACTTTTTTCTAATGTTTTCATTTTGAGTAGTTTTTGTAATAAACAAGAAACAATAATTACTTCATATTGTTTGGTTCTATCGTGCTGCAAAAGTACGCAAACATGTTGAGACATAAAACATAAAAAAAGATATTTTAAAACATTTTTTCACGAAATAAAAGTGCATTAATATGCAGAAATGGGTCGAAATATGAATAAATCCAATTCTATGATGGAATTTAAATTCACTTTTAATTTACGGGAGCTAAAAATGCATCTTCAATGTGTTCAATTATAAATTCCTGCCCGTGCGGGATTACAGAAATTACATCAAATCGTGTTTCACCCTTCCAGTCAAACTGAAAGATATATTCGTGGGCAGCATTGACAAGATTTCTTATTTTTCTGTTCGTAATAGCTTCCTGTGGGTGTTCAAACGTTTCAGTCGATCTGGTTTTTACCTCTACTATAACCAGCCAACCATCTTTTTCGGCAACAATATCAAGCTCCAGTTTGCCGGTTACCCACTTTACATGTCGTAAATTGAACCCTTTTGATTTCAGATAGGCTTGTGCTCTTTCTTCGCCTATGTTTCCCAAGTCATTGTGATCAGCCATAAATTAGGATAATGAATGGATATTCTTAAAAATGCAAATAAGCCGAATGAAAATCGGTATTAATCTATAAAACTTTTGTCAAAAATACAGATTTTTGTTTTAATGAGGTTAAGATTGACAGGATAATATTATTTTTGTGCGCAATAACGATCCTCCATGGCAAAAAAGACAACAATCCCGGTTTCGAAACGTAATAACTTGCGTACTCACAGGCAAATTTTTACGCTGAATGATGAAGAAACTAAAGCATTAAATCGTTATATTTCAAAATATAAAGTGCAAAATAAGTCTAAATTTATTCGCGAAACGATTATGCTTGCCATCATTAAAAAGATGGAAGAAGACCATCCTACTTTATTTGATTGAACTTTAGCTTTACTTTCAATCCTCACATTCAAACTCTCCAATCATAATGGAATATATTATACTGACTGCTTTTGTTTTTCTGGTTGGTTTTTTACTGGCGTGGCTAATAGTCTCACGCAAGCACTCCATACAACGTGCTAAATATGAGGCGAATGAGAAATCATTGATTTCATTACAATCGGAGGCTGAAAAGCAAAAGTCCGTAGCTCAGGAAACTGTTCGGTTGAAACTGCTGGAAATTGAGCATTTGCAAAATGAATTAACTCAGCAAGTTGGGATTGCTAACAATCGTGGCATGGAAGTTGCAGCGCTGAAGGCAATCAATGATAATTTATCTGAGAAGCTCGAAAATCAGAAAAATGAGATTGAAGAGCTTCAAAAACGTCTTACAACGGAGTTCGAGAACATCGCAACAAAGATTTTGAAAGAACGTTCAGATGAATTTTCTTTGTCGAATCATAAGAATTTGAGTGAAATTCTGAATCCCTTAAAGGAGCGTATTCAGCTTTTCGAAAAAAAGGTAGACGAGACGTACGACAAAGAATTGCGTGATAAGATAAGTCTGCGTGAGGAAGTTCGAAAGCTCACTGAATTGAATACACGCATAAGCGAGGAGGCGAATAACCTGACCAAAGCGTTGAAAGGTGATGTGAAAAAGCAAGGAAACTGGGGTGAGGTGATTCTGGAGCGGGTTTTGGAGCGTTCGGGATTGACCAAAGGGCAGGAGTATGAGCGTGAAGAAGTTGTGGATGGAGCTGATTCAAGCGTTCAGCGTCCGGACGTTATAATTCATTTGCCGGATAATAAGCATATTATTATTGATTCGAAAGTATCGTTGGTTGCTTACGAACGTTTGATGTCTGCAGATACAGAAGAACAACGTGTTGTTTATCTGAAGGAACATATCAACTCGTTGAGAAGTCATGTAAAACTACTTAGCGAAAAGAATTATCAGAATGCACAAAACATCAATACTCCCGATTTCGTGTTGATGTTTTTGCCCATTGAAGCTTCTTTTTCCGTTGCAGTTCAGGGTGATAGCGAGATATTTGCTTATGCTTGGGAACGAAAAATTGTAATTGTAAGCCCAACAACCCTGTTGGCTACTTTACGAACTATTTCGTCAATATGGAAGCAGGAAAATCAAACCAAAAATGCGCAGGAAATAGCTCGTTTGAGTGGCTCTTTGTACGATAAATTTATTGGATTTGCCGAGGATATGGCTAAGATTAAAGCCAATATTGATAGAACATCCAGCTCGTACGACGACGCGATGAAAAAAATGAAAGATGGTAACGGAAACATAATCCGAACTGCCGAGAAAATAAAAGAACTGGGTGCAAAAACCGGAAATAAATCTCTTCCTACAGGGTTTGAGAATTATTGACAACGAATTTTACAACAATTCGTTGTAATTTTGTGCCCAATTTCAGAAAAAGATAAAGGATTTAGTTATGAAGTTTAAGGCACTCATTGGTTTTGTATTGATTATGATTAGCTTGCATGTGAATGCAGTGATATTTTCACAACATCCTGATAGTATTATTGCAAGTTTTGGCGATGTACTTGACACAGACAGTGTATTGGATACTGCTCCAATTCTAAGTCTCGAGCCTTCCAGGCCCATTAAGCAGGATTCGGTTTTAAAACCAACAGGAAATTTTATCTCCAGCTATAAAATACCAACTTACATAGAGCCGGTCAAAATTGATTCGTTGCTGCTTTTGGCTAATCCACTTATTATTGAGCTCGTTTTTCAGAAGTTACCTGAATTTTCGTGGGATAAAAATCCGGATTTCCATTTCCTGTATTTTGGCAAAAAATCAACAACCATTTTTGATGCGCTAATTAAGCCGGTTCCGGTTTTAAGTGCAGATCAGATCATAACAAATTTGAGGAACGATGCAAGAAAAGACATTTCACAGCATGCTGCTCATCTATATGCTATGTTTTTTGACGAATTACCTGATCCTAACGGGAATAAAAGTCAGTTTATAGCCACTAAACCAATTTTGGATGTAAAGTTTGTAAACGAAGAACAAGTTGTTAATCCCGGAAGGCGTAAACTTATTGTGAAACAAGAGCAACTTGGTCCGTGGTTACGTAAGGCAAATTCTTTGCTTCAATTTTCGCAGAATATGGCTTCTGAGAACTGGTATCAAGGGGGAAATAGTACCATGTCGGTTTTAGGAATTTTGACGGGGCAACTCAATTACGACAACAAAAAATTTATTCAATGGGAAAACTATGGTGAATGGAGAATGGGCTTTAATTCCGTATTCAACGACCCGAAAGCACTCAGAACTGTAAATACCAATGATGACAATTTTAAAATAAACAGTAAGCTTGGTATAAAAGCCGGTGGAAACCTGTTTTATAGTGGTTCAGTCGACTTTTCCACTCAGTTTTTTAAAAATTACAAATCGGTTAGTTCGAAAGATTTGAAATCCTCGTTCTTAACCCCCGTACGTTTGAATATCGGTATGGGGCTTGATTACAAGTGTGGCAAAATATTTTCTGTAATGGTTTCGCCGGTTTCGTATAAATATATCTATGTGAATGATATAATCAATGTCTCGCCAAATTTGTTTGGTATCAAAAGTGGTGAACACGTGCTTAGTGAAATAGGTAGTTCTTTTAAAGCACAGCTTTCATATTCTCCATTCAGAGAATTGCAAGTTGACTCAAGATTGAACTTTTATACGAATTATGAGAAAGTGGAAATTGATTGGGAAATTGTGGGTAATTTCACAATTAACCGGTATTTATCTACCCGACTTTCGCTTAATCCACGCTACGACAACACGATTATTGGCGAGAAAGCAGGTATCCAATTCAAAGAGTTGCTTAGCTTCGGATTTGCCTACAAGTTGCTGAACTAAGCTTACTATCCAAAAAGAACATGCCACTCGTCAAATTTTCGAACTTCTGATTCGCCGAATCTGCTCAGGTAAATTCTAATTCGTTCTACATCGTGGGCTTCGTTTAGCTGAGTTTTAGAATAAAACTTATCGGCATAGCAAATCACTTGTTCTTCTAATGAAACAGGTAACATATCGCGTTGAGGTAGTGGTAAACCGGCAGCTTGTATCGTTTTCAGGCTCAATCCTACTCCGGTGTGACGCTCGCAAACTAATGCATGAAGCGGTAAGCCCAATGTTTTCAGTAAATCAGCTCCCAGATATCCATGCTCAATATATTGGTGTGTTCCGTGACAAAAAATGCGCGGAGCGTCGCACAAAAATATCCCAATATCGTGTAACATAGCAGCTTCCGAAATAAACTCTGTATCGAGTTTCAGTTCCGGGTGTTTAGCTGCAACTTCCAGCGCTTTTGCTCTCACATCTTCGCTGTGTTTGACCAATACATAATGCCCTTCGGTGTCAATTGGATAATATTTTTCAATAATTTGGAGAGTATTGATCATTTGAAATTGAATCTATTAATTTTTTTCGGACTTGTCTGGCAATTTATCATATAGTCGGCGTAATCAAGAGAGGATTATTGGATTCGAATTTCTGAATCTTCTTAATACCATCCCTGTTTAATGCAATTCGGTAGCGTTTTATTTCGTTTTGCGCATCGTTTTTCTTTTCAATAATCAGGTTTACGTAATAAAGCTTTTCTGCTTCAATCACTTCAAACCCATTCTCATCTTCGGGGTAATATAAGGCAAACTCAGGATTATCCATGTTGCGGATAAACTCCGAGAAGTTGAACCGGATAATTGAGTTTACGCCATTAGTGCTGAATTCGCTGTTCAGATTTAATTTTTCACGATTCATTTTCATGAGCATTCGATAAAGCAAGACCTTTTCACTGCTTGCGCGGTTATTGGCTTCGATAATGGAAGTACTGTTTCGTGCTTTTACGATTTCGGGTGGTAGTTTGGTTTCCGATACAAAGTCCATGCTTTCCTTTGCCCAACCAATATCACGTTGGTT
Source organism: Paludibacter sp. (assembly GCA_028710895.1). Lineage (GTDB taxonomy): Bacteria > Bacteroidota > Bacteroidia > Bacteroidales > Paludibacteraceae > Paludibacter. The sequence continues at coordinate 6,652 of JAQTTH010000014.1, read as the reverse complement.
GATGTTCATAGTGGCTTTGTGGTCGAAGTAGCGTGTTCCCATTTTGTGGGCAAAGTAATAGCGGGTCATTTCTTTAATCCGGTCTTTGAGCATATAGCTCACAACTAAAGCCACAAAAAGTGGCATTGTGAAACTCCCGTACCGTTGTTGAATGGAGAATCCAATGGCAGTAGCAAAAATCATGGATATACCGGCTGCCAGGCTGAATAGCAATTGCTCAACCAACACGCCATCTTTGCGTTTGTCGATATTGAGATATAAATGACTGTCGATGTATTTTTTGAGTAAACTCAATCGGTTTACCAGGTCGTGGTTGTTCTTTTCAGTGCCTTTTTCGACCTGTAAGAATCCCATTTCCCTGCGATAAGCTATTTCCCTGTAGATTATTTCCAATAAGTCCTTTTTGACTAGTTCAAAAATTTGTGGATCCTTTGCCTTTAACCGGTCAATAAGTCTGAATGTTTGAAATTCGAGGACGTTGCTCATAAACTCGTCGCCAAATAACAGGTATTCCCTGAGTGATTTATCGATTTCGGGGATGTCTATGATTTTGATTAATTCGCGATATTTTGCCGAAATATCCAAAGTCAATCGGATATATTCTTCTGTGAAATAGAGAGTTTCGGAAAGTGCAGCACTTGTTATCTGCTTCACTTCTTCGCGCATAGAGCTTTTGAGTATCGACTGAAACATCTTTACATGATACTCGTAATCTTCCTGATTGGTGGGCGTTGGTTGCTGTGCAAAACTGTACAGCGAGTTTCGGAGTAAATTCAGAGGCGAAGCGGATCCATCGGCCATTTCGCTTAACTTGTATACCGGAGTTATCTGACGAATATTGGATTTAAGATCGCGGTAAAAGTTGGTTTTGCTATAAGTAAAGCGGTTTATGTCCAGACTATTTGGAATGAACATCCAAATATTCATGGCAAAATCGTTTGTTTTATGCGTTTTATTCGCGTTGAATCCAATCTTGAATTCTAACGAGAACTTATCGTGTACTTTTATGTGCTCTTCAATCATATATTTTATCCCAATTCGTTTATTGCTTTAAAAATCACTGCCTCGTATTGATCCAGTGTTTTACTCTTTTTCACCAGCTTGTATATTTTATGGCCATTTTCAAATGCTTCGGCGTGATATTCCCACATTTCTTCCAACCGTTTCAAAAAATGCAAATCGCCTGAATATTTTTGTTTGCAGTGTTCAATAATAGCTGTATGAAAGCCTCGAAGCATGTTCACTTTGTCCTTTATTGTAAGTTCCTGTTGGCGAAGTTCGGCTAATAAGAAAGGATTTCGGAGAATTCCACGCCCAATCATTATACGGTCGACTTGTGGAGCCAGCTCACGAATCCGTTCCACATCCGCGACAGTTAGAATATCACCATTGTAACACACCGGATGTTTCAACTGTTTAGCGTAGCGGGCAAAAGCTTCCACATCGGCTTCTCCTTTGTATTGCTGCTTGCCAACGCGCGGATGAATAATGATTTCTTCGAGTGGAAACGAATTAAAGACAGGAATCAACTCTTTAAATTCCTCAGTGCTTTCCATGCCTAATCTACATTTGACAGAAATCTTCAGTTTTGTGTCGGCAAAAACACCTTCAAGCAGCGTTGCCACTTCGGTTGGTTGTGCCAACAATCCTGCACCCATTCGCTTTCCGGTAACCATGGGGTAGGGGCATCCCATGTTGATATTTGCTTCCGGGTAACCATGTTCAACACACAATTCCTCAAAACGTTTAAACGATTCGGCATCATTCCCCAAAAACTGTGGAACGGGTTTTTGAAACGTGTTATGCTCCGGTAGCAGGTCCTTGCACTGACTTGGGCGATAAAATTCACCTCCCTGCACCCGCACAAATGGCGTAAATGTTTTGTCGAACTGCCCGATATGCTGGGAGTACGATTCGCGAAAAATCCAGTCGGTAAGGCCCTGAAGTGGGGCGAGGTATAGTTGCATGGAGTAAGTTTATGTTTAGTAGGTAAAGGTACTGTTTTATTTGTATCCTTTTCGGGTAATTATTTCCGTTTCACTGTAACGCCTATGGCTTCGAGTACCTGATTGCCGGCGAGCAAAATCCGCGCATACTTAATATATTCCGAGTAGAGCGGCCGTAGTTCTTCGAAAGCTTTGTTGCGCTGTTCGGTGGCCATGCGCGTATTGGCTGTTTTGTTTCGCTGTGTTTCTTTCAGTAGTTGTAGTCCGGCGAGCAATTGTTTTTGCGACTCAACTACAGCCTGACTTATTCCCACACTTGCGGCTTGTGCACCTAGTTCGGAGTTTTGTGCAAGTTGTGCATAAAAACTACTTACATCCTGAAACCAATCGCCATACGATTTTTTTCGTTGTCCGTTTAGCTTCAACGATGCACTTGCCAGGGTATTTCCGCCCAGCAAAATCTTGAGGAGTGAGCGATGTTTGAGGTACAACGCATTTATTTCCTTGCGTTTTTTGTCAGCGGTTTCGGTAGCAGCCACTTGTTCGGCTCGTGCTTCATTTTGTGTCTGATCCAGGCTTTCAAGTTCCGTGACTTTTCCTCTTAGCGTGTCGAGTTTCGCTTCGTCATATCCCACAGTTAGTAAAATGGGGTAAATACTTTGGTGAGATGCATTTCCAAAAGCAAGTTTCATTTTCTCAATCCAACTATCTAATGATTGATATGTACGTCTTTTTACATTTTTTACTTTGTCTGTAATATTATTTAATTCTTCCATAATAATAAATTATAAAGTTACAAATATAAATAATATATTTGATATACTATTTTACAAATCAATATAAAAATAATATTTATTGTAATAGATATATAATTTCGTACATTAGAATATAAATATATTGAATTAGATATATAATTTGTATTTATAGAAATAATATTTCTAAATATAGATATATAAAAAATATAAGTTATCTTTAGAAACATTGTAAATATATTCAACCTTTATTATCAACTTATTCCTCCTCAATTTATTTTCCTCCGAATCTATTTGTTAGTCAATTGTCCTTTCTCAATAGTTTGCTACCTTTGCGTTATTATTGTATAGACGTACGGCCGTGCGTCTCTACGCGTTTAATAAACCAACATGAAATACGTCGACGTCATACTCCCATTGCCATTGGCCAATACTTTTACCTATTCTGTTCCCGACGAATGGGCCGATGCAGTGCGTATTGGCATGCGGGTGGTGGTGCCGTTTGGTAAAAAGAAAATGTACACTGCCGTGGTATATTTGGTTCACACGGTGATGCCAACCATTTACGAGGCTAAAGATATTGTATGTTTGCTGGATAACGAGCCCATTCTTCGTCGGCCGCAAATGAAGTTTTGGGAATGGATTTCTTCCTATTATCAGGCTTTTTTGGGCGACGTGTATCAGGCGGCTGTTCCGGCCGGTTTGAAGTTGGAAAGCGAAACGCGTGTGTGCATCAATCCCGATTTTGAAGCTGAAACTGTCCTGTCCGAAAAGGAAGAAAAGGTATTGATGGCTTTGTCCGAAGGTAAACCTGTTACTGTAACGGAACTCAATAAAGTTACCGAGATACGCGATGTAATGCCCACGTTGAATAAATTGCTCGGAAAAGGGGCTGTTGAAATCAGCGAGGAACTGACCGATAAATTCCGTGCAAAAACCGAAACCTTTGTTCGGTTGACTGCTGAAGCTTCTCAGGAAGATAACCTGCGCAAGATTTTTGAAGACCTGAGCCGGGCTAAAAAGCAGTTGGAAGTGCTGATGATATATATCGATTTGTCGAAATGCCTCATTCCCGCTAAACAACGCGAAGTTGCCCGTAAAGATTTGTTGGAAAAAACGGGCGTATCTGCTGCGGTTTTGACTGGATTGATAGAGCGTGGTGTTCTTGAAACGTATTTGAAGGAAATAGGTCGATTGGACGTTTCCGAAGTTCAAACCGCCGAGGTATATCCGTTGAATGAGTTTCAGCAAGTTGCTTTCAAAGAAATAGAAAAGCAATTTATCGAGAAACAAGTAATTTTGCTGCACGGCGTAACTTCGAGCGGCAAAACTGAATTATATATTCACCTTATAAATAAAGCACTGGCCGAAGGCAAGCAGGTTTTATATCTGGTTCCCGAAATTGCGCTCACTACTCAACTCACAACCCGACTCAAACGTGTTTTTGGTAAACGTTTGGGCGTGTATCATTCTAAATTTTCGGATGCTGAGCGTGTTGAAATCTGGAATAATATGCTCAACGATAAAAGTTACGATGTTATAATCGGCGTTCGTTCCTCCATTTTTCTCCCTTTTCGTCAATTAGGATTAATCATTGTAGACGAAGAGCACGAGTCGAGTTATAAACAATACGACCCGGCTCCGCGCTATCATGCGCGTAATGCAGCCATTGTGCTTGCTTCGATGCACGGAGCAAAAACCTTGTTGGGCACCGCTACACCGGCTATCGAGACCTATTTCAATGCAAAAAATGGTAAATTTGGTTTTGTGGAGTTGAATCAGCGCCACGAAGATATGGCCATGCCCGAAATTCTTGTAGTCGATACCAAAGAGGCTTACCGCAAAAAGCAAATGGAAAGCCATTTCTCAGATGTGTTGCTTGAGCGTGTTGGTAAAGCTCTTCAGAATAAAGAACAGATAATTCTTTTCCAGAATCGGCGGGGTTATGCACCTTATATAGAATGTAAGGCCTGTGCCTCCGTGCCGCATTGCAAAAACTGCGATGTAAGTCTTACGGTTCATAAAGCGTTTAATACGCTGACCTGTCATTATTGTGGTTATACCGAAGCCATTCCAACTATTTGTCCGGCTTGTAAAATACCCGGTACGCTTTCTACTAAAGGTTTTGGAACTGAAAAAATTGAAGATGAAATAAAGGAGATCTTTCCTGCTGCAAGGGTAAGTCGAATGGATTTGGATACAACACGTTCCAAAAAATCGTACGAAAAAATCATTACCGATTTCGAACAACACAAAGTGGATATTCTCATTGGCACGCAAATGGTGTCTAAAGGACTTGACTTCGAGTGTGTTTCACTCGTTGGTATTCTCAATGCCGACAACATGCTCAACTTCCCCGATTTTCGCGCGCACGAGCGCGCGTTCCAATTAATGGCGCAGGTTAGTGGGCGAGCCGGGCGAAAGAATAAGCGTGGTACTGTGATTCTTCAAACTACTTTACCCGAACATTCCATTATTGGGCAGGTTATTCGCAACGATTATGCAGCCATGTATTCAACCCAGTGCGACGAGCGGAAACTTTTCAAATATCCACCGTTTTATCGCATGATTCAAATCGTGCTTCGGCATCGCGATCCCAATATTTTGAACCAGGCGGCAGCCCGTATGGCTGTCGATTTGCGTGCTGTTTTCGGGAATCGCGTGCTCGGACCCAATGTTCCGGCTGTTTCGCGCATCCAAAATATGCACATAAAGCACATTTTGCTCAAATTTGAAGTGGAAGCTTCTCCCGAAAAAGCAAAAGATATCCTTCGTCAGATTACAAATCAGATAATTTCTGAGTCAAAATTCAAAGCCTTGTGGGTAAATTTGGATGTTGACCCCATGTGATTTCTTAGATTTTTTCCTGTCCCTTCCTCTTTTCTCATAATTTTTTCGAAACTTTTTCCACATTTTACAGTTGCATCTGTCTTTTATACCCTGGAAATGCTATAAATTTCAATAGAAGCACTCATTGAATTAGTCTCAAATTGTAATGATTCCTGTGGATTTTCAGGCTTTTCAAAGAAAATCTGGCGCATCCAAAATAATATTTCAAAAATATTTCGGTTTAAAAGTGGTTTTGTTTTAGGGTTTTAGGTTGTATTATATGTTTTATAGCAGAAATATTTGCAGAAAAGATTTGGTTTGTATTATAAAAGCGACTACTTTTGCACCCGCTTTGAGAGAGAAGCACGGTAATACAAATACTGAATAGAAAATGGGTCAAACAATACTGATTTTATTTTTCGAAAACATTTGGTAGTTTAAAAGAAAGCATTACCTTTGCAGCCCGTTTCGCTTGTAAAATTTGAGAGCGAAACAAACAGAAACAAGATTATAAAACAGGGAGCTGTTTTGTGATAACACAAGAAGTCTTGAAACGCAAACACACTGTGAAGTGTGTCACCAAAAAACCAAATGGTTTTAGGGGTTTTAAGCATCGATCTTTGAGAATACATGAACAACAAATAATGTAGTATAAGGAAAGGGAACATTTTTTATAAATGTGATTTTACTAGAGATAGTAAATAATATTTTTTATACCACGTCAATTTTCTAATAAATCAAAAAAAGAGATAGCATCCGAGCAAATAAAAAAAAGATACAACGAAGAGTTTGATCCTGGCTCAGGATGAACGCTAGCGACAGGCCTAACACATGCAAGTCGAGGGGCAGCACATGAGTAGCAATACGATGGTGGCGACCGGCGCACGGGTGAGTAACACGTATGCAACCTGCCTGTAAGAGGGGAATAACCCGGAGAAATTCGGACTAATACCGCATAATACCAGTTTACTGCATGGTAGACAGGTTAAACATTTATGGCTTACAGATGGGCATGCGTATGATTAGCTAGTTGGTGAGGTAACGGCTCACCAAGGCAACGATCATTAGGGGTTCTGAGAGGAAGGTCCCCCACACTGGTACTGAGACACGGACCAGACTCCTACG
>JAQTTH010000030.1 GCA_028710895.1 Paludibacter sp. | reverse complement strand
AGAATTTTCTCGTACTTTGCTAGAAAGTTGTTCATGGTATTTATATGATTGGTAGTCAGATAAATATACGGATTTTATCCGAAATGAACAACTTTTTTTATGCTATTTCTCTAAATGCACTACGGGTGTAGATACTTATAAGTTTATCATACAATTAATATTTAAAGATAGTATTATGGTTGAAAAATTAGGAATTGCCTTTGCCGGTGGAGGAGGAAAGGGTTCATATCAAATTGGTGTTTGGAAAGCTTTGGATGAGTTGGGATTAGCTCAATATGTATCAACTGTTTCAGGAACATCAGTTGGAGGATTAAATACAGCATTATTTCTTGAAGGCTCGGTTAGTAAAGCTGAAGACATTTGGTGTAATCTGAGAAAAGGGGATATATTAAGTTCTTTGAACAATATGTCATTATTTACCAGCCTCATGATTAATTTTCCGTATGTTTTGCCTTTAGCTATTTCTACATTTATAAATGAAGGAATTTTTTCAAATGAAGGTTTAGAGAGAGTTATAGACAGCAAAGTAAATCTTGAAATGGTATCAAATTCACCAATCACAGGTTATGTTACCTGTTGTTGTAAAGATGAAATTTCCCATGTAAGATTTGTTCGATTAAATGGTCTTGAAACATCAATGATAAAGAAACTCCTTTTAGCTACAAGTGCAATTCCAATCGTATTTCCTTCTGTAGAAATTGAAGGTCAGGAATATATTGATGGAGGAACCCGTGGATTTATTTTTGGAAACAGTACTAAAGAAGGTTATGATAATGTCCCATTACTTCCATTAATAGAAGAGGGCTGTACAATAGCTATTGTAGTTCATCTTTCTGCAGCAACAATTATTCGAAAAGAAGATTTCCCAGGTATAAGGATTATTGAGATATTTCCATCAAATCATTTGGGTGGAATATTTTCAGGGACACTTGATTTTTCTGCCGAAGGAGCTCGAAAAAGATTGGAATTAGGTTATCAGGATACCAAAGCAATCTTTGAACCTTGGATTGAATCAATGAATAATTTAGAAAATATAGCCATTAGCTTTCAAAATATTATTGAAAATTCTGATTTTACAGAAATCAAGGAAAAACAAAATGAAGGTGAACGAATTCGCGAATCATATAGAAGCAAATACAATAAAAACAAATAATTATGGGAAACAACAGTTTAATTGCAGAAGCCCAAAAACAGTTGAATATAGTCAATAAGGAAATTGTAAGGGTTAACCAGCAAATTCAGGAAATACAATTAGACAGAAATCTGGCATTATCTGAATACCAATCACGAAAGGCTGATGTTGATAAAGGGACTATAGGAAAACTTTGGGATTGGGCTAGAGGGCAAAGAGGTGATAAGAAAAGGGCTTTGGAAGAAAGCCATCAGAATTTGCATAACTTAGATATTAAACTACAGCGAATGAATGAAAAGCTACATCAACTTAACTTTAATGCAACTGAGCTTGCTCAAAAAGCAAACAAAGAAATGTTTGAGGATGTGGTCATTGCTGGAAATAAGACCGTCGAAGATGTAAGTGTTGTTCATAAAAGGATTGATGATTTAATCTCAACTTTCGAATTGCAATTTGATAATACAAATAATAGTTTTAATGGTGCATTAGGAAGTATTATTGAAAATTTAAAAAATACAAACGAACGATTAGATGATATTGTTGGGAAAGTAAAGGAGGACTCAAAAGATTCTGATGAAATTGCTATTGAGCTTATTGCAAAAATAAAAGAATTAGAGGAAACTGCAAAAGAAATTTGGAAACGAGTTGATGATACTAGTTATTATGCAACTCAGAATATTGATAAACATACAGTACAACTACAAAGCATCAATAAAATAATTGAAGAAGAGAAAGCAAGGACAGAAATAGAACTCAATGGGAATAAACAACAAATCAAATGTGCTGAAACAAATATTCAGCAGCTAGAAGCCACTTTACAAGAAAAAATGAATGTTTTTGATCAGTCTTTAAATAGTCAACAAGAAAAATTAAATCGGATTGATAAAAAGATCGATGAACATAAAGATGACACACAAGATAAAATCAATGAAATAAAGATGTCGCTTAAAGAGACAAATGAGTCCATAAAATCACTTCAAATAAGCATTACAGAAAATCTTCAATCAATTAATGGCGAACTGAAGATGTTTGGAGGAAAGTTTGATGAACAATTACTACAAAACAGAAAATTTGAAGAATTATTTGAAACCCAAAGGACAAATGCAATTAAACTAAAAAGAAATATTATTATTGGAACTGTGATTGGCTCTTTAGGTTTGGCTGGAAGTATTTTAGTTTTCCTTATTAGAAATATTTAATCAAAAATTGTTATGAAGAAAGAAGATTTATTATTTAAAATCGTTCAAAGTACGAATGAAGAAGAGTGTTTACTCGTTGGGAACGCCACTGTAAAAAATATTATTCGAGATGCTCTAAATTCAAAAGAGGGTATTGCAAAAAAATATATACCAAGTGGATTGGGGCATGGAATGGGCGTTGTAGAAGCAATCTTATTACTCTTTGCATCAATTCAAGCTATTGAGAGTTTTATAAATATCATATCAAAGTTTAAAAAGAAAAAAACCAGTAAAGAAGTTATTGAAATTACAATCACCGAGACTTTGATAGAGAGAAAAATTCCAGAAGCACAAATTGAAAAAATAAAGACGGAAATAATTAGATGGTTAGAAGATGAAATGGATTAAATACTATATCATTGCCCCATTGCATGGGGCAATCGATGAACTATTAAGGGAACCAATAGTAATATATACAGCATTTCTCTTAATTTTCAAGTTTAGCCTGCTGACACTATTTCTCTTTATATCAACTATAATTTTTGCTATAATTTTTGCTATAATTGTAAATTTAAGGCATGATAGAAACTCATTAATGGAATGCAATGAATTTCTAGAAAAACATAAAGGTTGTGCTTTTAAAGAGACATCCATCAATGAAGTAATCCGAATATGTGATGATGAAAGGGAAGTGCTTCAGATTATGCGCCCCCGAGAAAAATCACAGGAAATAGGAAAATTTATTTATGTTGATCCAGAGGGGAAATCAGAGGGAAATAAACCTCTTACATTTACTGCTTTTCCTCTTCGTTTTACAGGCTCTATCATTATTTCTCCTGAATCCCCTGAAAATTTGAATGTAGTACAACAATTTAGTGTTTTTCATGAATTGGGACATTTGAGCTATAGTCATATGAGAGCAAAAACAAATTATATGCAAGCTATTATAAAAGCTATTGTATTGATATTTTTGTTCTCTCTACTTTCTCAAAGCTATTCATATCTACTTGCATTATACTATTTTGGAGTTTTTATATGGCTTTATAATCATTCGTTATTAGGAGATTATTTTAGAAATTCTAAAGAACCTGAACTTATTGCAAATGCTTTTGCTATTTCACGCTTTTACAATAAACCTAATTGGACTGTAATTGAGAGAATCGGTTCAAAGTCTTATGACGATTGGGATGAATCGGTTGAATTTGCAAAATGGTGGGTTTCTGATCCGGTTGACGTAGAAAGCACTCCATTGTATAAAATCTTTCCAAGAACATTTATTAGAAATCATATATCAAATGCAATCATAAATTTTTCTTCTTTAAACGAGAAATTCTATACACCCAAAGCATGGGTGAATTTGACTATTTTAACTGTAATTATTGTTTCTGCTTATTTTTCAGTAGAGGTTACTAAATCAGATCTAGTAACAGTATTTATTGTGTTAGTTCCTGTATCGATTCTTTATCTATTCAGGGTGGTTAAACAGATTAATGTCATCAAATTTAATATTTATAAGATAATCAATAAGGAGAATATGTAATATATTCTATGCCAGTTATTTGTAACGAGGTGTATATGTGGGATCATTTTGTAAACGACAGCGAAAAAACTTTGTAGAAAACAAATAACTAACCAGTATGGAAAAAACATTAGACATTACTTTCGATCTGTTTAAAATTGATATTTTATGGTTCGAAAAATTCTCGCCCGAGAATCCTGACGTGGAAGATTTTGTAGGGATGCATGTGGATGAACCGGAAGATTCCGACATTCCGATGTTTATGGTAACCTGTGCGTATGACTTCAGCATAAGTGACAAGCAAATCAGGGAATTTTACGCAGACGTGTATGCCAAACTTCCACAGTATGCTATTCTGAAGATTCGGGTACATTACCACATGGAAGAAATTGCGGATTTCGAATGGGATGATTTGTTTACGCCCGGACGACTGAGGGTATTGGTGGAAAATGCCATTCAAAACGGACTGTACCATTTTATAAAACAATGTGCTGCCAGAGGAGTAAAACTGCCGTCGGAAATAGTGGAGCATGAACCGGAGATTCCCGCAGACGAAATAGATAAGCTTACTGCCAATTTGATTGATGACTATTTCGATCACCGAAAACCGTTTCTGGAAGCTAATGCTGAGGCCATAGCAATGCATGCCATCACGCTTCCTCCTAACCAGAACTGGATAGTTACAATAAATCTGACGCTAATGATCATGGAAGAGGTGTTGTTTCATAACCTGCACTTCAATCGTCGGCTTAACCGGGAGAAATTTTTTGACATCGTGCCTGAATCCTTTTTCTATAGTCTGCGTAACAGATGTATCGCATTAAACCAACAAGAAATTACACTTAATCAGTTGGAAATACATTATTTCCTGATTGCACAAGATTGCGCCTTACAGATGGCAATGGGCGAAAAGGGAGATTTTTTGAACGAAGTAATGGTGTCCCGTGGATTCGTTGCAGATGTACAAAAAATATGGTACGCCGGTGCTGCTAAGCTGGTAGAACTATGTAGAGGTACAGTACAAGATTCTATTGAAAGCAAGGAAAAATTTGACTGGTACAAAATGCTGAATTGAACACTATTATCCTTTAAATTACACAGCAATGTTTGACGATGATGAAGATGACATTTTAGAAATGTCGGAAGCTGAAGCCTGGTACGATAATAACCTGCGGTTTTTTGATTGGAAGAACAAGGCTACACCAGGATTGCCGCTGGATGTTGAGCTGTTTTATCATTCGATGTATGTTCCGTTTAAAAAAGAACTGAAAGAACCGCTTCGCCAACTGGTAAACCGACATTACAAGTATATCGCTACCGAATGCCGACCGGAAGTGCTGGCAAGGATAGAACGTAAAATAGATTGGGTAGGGCATGAGTTTATCTTGTTTTTGCGCAACATGGTTGAATTCTGGAAAACAGGAAAGGATTTGCGAGAGATATTCCCTAAGCTCGACGAATGGGCCATTACTTATTCATCGTACCGAAAACCAAGATATCTGGATTTGTCGTTTTGGGATAAGTTAGACTGGCTGAGCGAGGAACAAAAACAAACAATGATAGAGGAAGAACACCGGGAAGCCGACGAGTTATTTGCATTCAAAGAAAAACCCCGGTCTGAATTTTATGATCTGATCCAAAACCTGACTTTTAAATACTATGCGGAAGTACAAGAGTTGGATACCGACGGTTGGGTTATGTTTGAAGTATTTATGCGCGATGAGTACACCAATTATCAGTTGGATTTTGAACATTACGATGAATTTATTGAATATGGATTTGATGTGGAGGATTTGAACCTGCCATACAAAGAATATAGCGTGAAATTCTCGGAAAGATGGAAAGAACGCTGGGAAGAAGAACAACGAAAAAAGGAAGACGAAAATAAAAAACAGAAAAACGAAGAGTAGATAACAAATAAAAAATTGATGCTATGGATGAAATCATGAACATGAGTGAGTATCAAATTCGCTTTTACAAAGAAGAAGAATATTCATTCGCCGAAGAACAAGCGTTGTGGAATAACAAGAAAGAACTGAGCGATGAAATGCTCAAAAGAATTTTCTGTGCTATTGCCGATGACATAGAAGATATTGTCAAAACGAGTGAAGAACCGTATAATGAATTTAGAGCAGATACCTATATAGATGAAGGCGAGTTGGTAAATTTCGTATCGTATTGCGGTGATGATGACAAACTGTATTTCAGCATATTCAGCAATTTTAGCTCTATATTTAAATGGACAAAACCGAGTGATAGTAGCCATTTGCCGGAAATGACTATTAAGGATGCTTTTGATATAGTAGTCAATGATTCTGCCTATGCCGGCGTTCTTATAAATGCCTGCTCTAACCACTGGATAATACCAACGGAAGAAATCCTGAATTATATGGAAACAACGGATACCGGTAGATAAACGCATACGTTGTCTTTACGGCAATCCTCACCATTTGAAGATGATAGAATCACAAAACTATGAGTCAGTCGAAGAAAAGAAAGAAGCATGTACCCAGCCGGAAGCCGCCGAGATCGTATCTGGATATATCCAAACACTACTTTAATGAGTATGTGCGGGTAGCTCATCAATTGATGCTTATGGCCGGGTTGGATCCACGAGAATTTGATCTGTTGACTAAGCGTACCAAGCAAGAGTTGATGATGATAAAACAAACGCCTTATAACATTGTGGCCGAAAAGGGCAGTAAAGTTCCACGAGCTTATATCAAGTTCTTTAATCATCTAATGGGTATTTATGAAAAGACAACCTATTATGGCGACCCTAAGTTTAATGTAACGTATCTGGATTATGTAACGTATGGACTGTGTTTTGTTTTTGCAGTCCGTAATCACGATAGTAATGATGATATACTATCCGATGACCAGCATGAACGATTGGAAACAATAAGAGAGGCATTGCAAAAGTACATGGATGATAACGAAAAAGATCACTATTTGGTACGAACCAACGAGCTTATGCGAGTTCTTTCGATGTATGTGAGTATGCCTAATTACCGGTACTATACAAGTATAGAAAAAGGTGAAATGGATTACCTTAAGTGCCGTGTGCAAAACCGGATAAGAGTTTCGTCATTCGAACCGGAAAAAAGATATTTTAAGGTGAAAGGAGAAAAACATTCGTCGTACCAACTTTGGCACCATAAAGTAATTTCGGATATAAATGATCCGAATCCTGAAAAAACAGAGATCCCGGCCGTTTTAATGGAAGAGGATGATTTTAACACAGCTCTGAAAAAAATCAGGGAAATGGAAACGATTGTGAAACTTCCAGTATATGTTCAGAATCATGCCCTGCATCGCATTCGTCAGCGGTTGGACTGCGTTGATAATTTATATGTGAATACGGTTTTTGGTTTATCGTTTATGTTACCAAAGTTTATCACTGCCACAAATGGTCAACGGATGATACGTGCTATTGATATGTCGGGAAAGCCTGTGGGGTATTTCCCTTTTCTGAAACAAGATGGAGCCATTTTGTTATTGAGTTTTCTTCCATTGTCTTCGCCAATTACACCTGAAGGTTCAGTTTTGTACAAAGAACTGGGCATTAAAATTGATGATTCGAAATATATCGGGCTGGATAAACTTAGTTTTTATATAAAAACAGATTTTGAAGTTCTTCCTAAACTAAAACAAGCATTGCAAAAAGCAGATATGTGGCATCTGACAGAGCTGCAGCCGAGTGAGAAGCTGGAACGAAGTGAAGATCAAATACTGAAGCGCTTTTTTTCGATAAATACGTCAGATATTGAAATCGAATAGAAAAACACGTTGGGTTGGGAAAGCCCTGGCTCACTTTATTGGAATATAGATATGGAAGTCCGGAGACCTACTATTAAGCCAAACAAAACCGAATGCTTGGCTCAATATCCGATGACATAAACCACACAGAACAAAAGTGAATGTATATTATAAATTGAACTATTATGAGCGAAAAAACAAGACATGCCAGTGACAGGTTCCGAAGCGGATTTAATTGTTCTCAATCTGTTCTATCGGTATTTGCCGAAGATTTTGGATTATCGAAAGATAGTTGCCTCCGCCTGGCAAGTCCATTCGGATCGGGTATTGCCCGCTTGCAAGAAACCTGTGGAGCTGTTACAGGAGCTTTAATGGCTATTGGACTCAAGTATGGTAAAGGTGAAAACGGTACCGAAGATGATAAGACATTAGCCTACAAACGTTCTCAATATCTAATAAATGAGTTTAAAAACCGGAATAGAACAATCTGTTGCCGCCAATTGCTCGAAGGGTATGACATGAACTCAACCGAAGGAATGGCGAAAATTATGGAATTAGATTTATACCATACCCATTGCCTGAAATATATTCAAGATGCAGTTGAAATAACAGAAGCTATCTTGTCGGATAAAACAAGCTGTTTAGGTTGTAACTATTAGATATACTTCAGCACCATATATACCGCCACACCCAGCAAAAAGAAAGCATACACTTTTTTGAATACAGCGGAAGAAAGGTTGAGGGCGAGTTTTGAGCCAAAGAATACCCCAAACAGAATACCAAGTGCCATTAGTCCGGCAAAGAGGAGATTTAAATGACCGTCGTGTGCATATACAATGACGCTGGGTAAACCAACAGGAAGTTGCAGTGCCGCGAGTGAAGTGGCAGAAGCTGCTTTAGCGTCGTAATGAAAGAAGCGGACAAGAATAGGAACAATGATTAGTCCACCTCCTTTGCCAAACAGTCCGGCAATGACTCCGGCAAAAATACCGAGTAAAATATATTTCCAGTATTTTTGGGGGATTTTTATATTATCTACAATTGGTTTTGTAACTGTTTTGTATTTTCGTCCGGAAATAAGTGCCGGAATATTTAAATAGCCCACTGCCACATAGAGCAGAAAGGCTGCATAAAGTTTCGAAAGCACAGTTACATTGACCGACACAGCCAACTCGGCACCAAAATACGAACCTGCCAGCAGACCCACCGAAATCCAGAGCGAATCTTTCAGGTTAATATAGCCTGCTTTATAGTAGTTTATAACGCCAAACACACCCACCGGTAAAAGCATGGCCGCTAACGAAGTGGCATTGGCATCGAGCATTCCCATACCAAAAATGGCTATAAGCGTGGGAACCATAATAATGCCACCACCAATACCAAACAACCCGGACATTATTCCGGCTAAGATACCTACAATAAAAATACCTATTTCCATAAGCTACACAATCATTTTCAGGCACAAAAGTACGGCTTTATGAGAGATATTATTGTATATTTGTCGGCTAAAAATTTAATTTTACGTTTTAAATACCTGCTTTTGGTATAATTCAATCCATTACTCTTTCGCATGAACAAACTAAGAATACTCTTTTTACTTGCCATTTCGTTCGTAAATTTCTCCGCATTTTCTCAAATCAAAATTCTTTTCGACAACACCAAAGCAGAACAAGCCGGTAATGCCGACTGGGTTATCAGCAATAGTTCGAGCCCGGTAAGAGTGCCCACACCGGCTCAATCGGGTATAACAAGTTCTACAGCCGAAACGTATTGGAGTGGTGGTTTGTCGGCCTGGGGAGTTGATTGTGTGAAGCAGGGATATTACGTGGAAACACTTCCTGCCAGTGGAGCAATTACGTATGGAAGCACCGGTAATGCTCAGGACTTATCTAATTACAATGTGTTTATTGTGTGCGAACCGAATATTCAGTTTACAGCAACAGAAAAAACAGCCCTCATGAATTTCGTGAAAAACGGTGGTGGACTGTTTATGGTTTCGGACCACACTGTTTCGGACCGAAACAGTGATGGTTGGGATTCTCCGGCTATTTGGAACGATTTTCTGACTACAAATTCGGTGAATTCAAACAATCCTTTTGGAATTTCATTTGACCTGGCCAATATTTCGCAAACTTCGACAAATGTTGCAACTGTTGCTAACGACTCCATCTTACATGGTAAAATGGGAACTGCCATAAAGGCTATGTGGAGCAACGGAACCACCATGACCATTGATAAAACGAAGAATCCAACCGTGCAGGCTTATTTGTACACAACAGGCTCAAGCACTACGGGCAGTACAAATGTGATGTTTGCCACTGCAAAGTTCGGCAATGGAAAAGTAGCGGCCATCGGAGATAGTTCTCCGTGCGATGACGGAACAGGTGGCAGTGGTAATACCTTATACAACGGATATACAGGAGATGTTGGAGTGAATCATGAATACTTGCTGATGAATGCCACCATATGGCTTGCCAGTCATGCACCAAAGGTTGTGGCAGCAATAAATGAACTGCAAGAAGATAAGTTTGAAGTGGAAGTTTTCCCAAATCCGGTTAAAGATGGACGGTTAACAATACGTTATACTACTAAGGAGAATGCCCAGGTATCTGCTGAAATTCTCGATTTGACAGGAAAGACAGTTCGAAGATTTGATATGGGCAACAGCGATGCAGGTTTACAACAGAAATCATTCGATGTCGGCAATCTCAAACCGGGAATGTATGTTTGTCGGGTATCGGGAAAGAACGAAACAAATGAAAGCAAGTTGGTGATTATACATTGATTAAATGAAAAACAAGAAAGGGAAGCACTGCTTCCCTTTTCTGTTTTTCAGACTAAACGTGATGTAGAATTCTCCACACGAACGGGTATTATTTTACTTCGGTTACTTCGTATCCTACATTATCCACAGCGGTTTTCAATGTTTCGTCGCTGACCTCTTTCGAAAGGGTCACTTTAGCCGAATTAGATTCGAGACTTACTTTTGCTTCAACTCCTTCGATGGAGTTCAGCGCTTTTTCAACACGAGCTGAGCAATGTCCGCAACTCATTCCTTTTATTTGCAATGTTTTTTCTGACATAACGGTTTCTATTTTAGTTGTTTGTTATTTATTATTTTGAGTTATACCTGATAATTCGGATATGCTTGGTTTGAAGCGTAAAAGCCGGAGGGCATTCAACACAACTGTGACCGAACTTAAGCTCATAGCCGCAGCAGCAAACATGGGGTTAAGTTTCCAACCCAGCATTTCGTAGAAAACACCTGCTGCCAATGGAATTCCAATGATGTTGTAGAAAAATGCCCAGAACAGGTTCTGTTTGATATTTTGCATCACAGCCTTGCTCAATCGAAGCGTTGTGACAGCATCCATCAGGTCACTCCGCATCAATACTATGTCGGCCGATTCAATGGCAATATCGGTTCCGGCACCAATGGCAATACCCAGGTTGGCACGTGTCAACGCAGGAGCATCATTTATGCCATCTCCAATCATGGCTACAATTTTGCCCGAAGCTTGTAGCTTGCTTATTTCCTTGTCCTTATCCTGAGGCAACACTTCGGCTATAACCTGCGAAATGCCCAATTGCGATTGAATTGCCGCCGCTGTTTTGGCATGGTCGCCGGTAAGCATAACAACGTTCAAGCCCAGGGCCTGAAGTTGTCGTACAGCTTCAATGCTCGAAGGCTTCAGCACATCGGCAACAGCGATAATCCCCAAAACCTCACTTTCGTTGGCAATATACAACGGAGTTTTTCCTTCATCAGCAAACTTATCAGCAAGCGAAGCAAATTTCAACAAATCGATGTTTCGCTCGGTCATCAATTTGAGGTTTCCAGCCACATATTTTTTCCCGTCAATTGTACCTTCAATCCCTTTTCCCGGTATAGCCTGAAAATTCTCAACGGGTTTAATTGATATTGCCTGTTTTTCAGCTTCCATCAAAATAGCTTCTGCCAATGGGTGTTCCGACGGTTTTTCAAGCGAAGCAGCTATTTCGAGCAATTGTTGTTGGTTGACGATACTTGAAACGAGTATATCTGTTACCGCAGGTTTACCTTCGGTGAGCGTACCGGTTTTATCCAACACAACCGTATCAATCTTATGTCCTATTTCGAGCGATTCGGCCGATTTAATCAGAATGCCATGTTCGGCACCTTTACCCGTCCCAACCATAATGGCAACGGGTGTGGCCAGTCCAAGGGCGCATGGACAAGATATGACAAGCACGGCAATACCAATGGACAGCGCAAAATCGAACGGATAACCCAGAAAGAAAAAAACAGAACTTGCCAGAATAGCAATGCCAATAACAACAGGAACAAAGACGGCGCTAATCTGGTCGGCAAGTTTAGATATCGGCGCTTTTGAGGCTGATGCTTCTTCCACCAAATGAATGATTTGCGAAAGCGTAGTGTCGTCGCCCACTTTTGTTGCACGCAGCGTGAAAGATCCTGATTTATTGATAGAAGCAGAGAGTACCGTATCGCCCTTGTCTTTGAATACCGGCATGCTTTCGCCCGTAAGAGCCGACTCGTCGACCGAAGAACTGCCGCTTATAATCTGCCCATCTACCGGCACTCGCTGTCCGGGACGCACAATTACCATATCATTAACCACCACTTCTTCAATTGGTAATTCGAATTCAATTTTATTACGGATAACGTTGGCTGTTTTGGGGGCCAAATCCATCAGATGCGTGATGGCGTCCGAAGTGCGGCTTTTCGATTTAGCTTCGAGGTATTTTCCCAATGTAATTAAAGTCAGGATGGTGGCACCCGATTCGAAGTATAAATCATGCGAGAACTTCATCATGGTTTCAAAATCGCCATGAGTAGTGGCAGTCCAGATTTTATAAATGGCAAAAAGTCCATAAATGAATGCTGCCGATGACCCAATGGCTATCAATGAATCCATATTAGGCGAGGCTTTAAATAGAGTCTTGAATCCGGTTATAAAGTAGCGCCGGTTGGCATAAATAATGGGTAAAGTAAGCCATAGTTGGAGTAACGAAGCCAATAAAGGGTGCTCCATTAAATCTATTTTCGCGGGAAATGGTATCCCCAGCATGTGCCCCATGGATATATAAAGCAACAGAACAAGAAACACTATCGAAACAATCAGGCGCGTTCTCATTTTCTTTTGTTCGTCCTTAATATTCTCTATTTTAGAATAAAAATTAGTGGCAGAACTTGCCTCAGCACTCTGGATATGTGCTTCGTAACCTGCATCTGACACCGATTTCTCAATTATGTCAGCCCCAAGCTTTAGTTCATCAAAACTGACTGTCATGCTGTTGTTCAGCAGGTTGACATGCACAGAATTTACCCCCTCCAGTTTACTCACACTCTTCTCAACGTGTGCCACACAAGCGGCACAAGTCATCCCCATTACATCAAATTTTTCCTTTATCATTTCGTTCGAAGCTTTGTCTTGTTAAAAACAATTTTGGGAGAAAGTTAGTTCATATTTTTCTCCTGAACAGTCATCTTTTATCACAAATGAGCAGCTTTTGTGAAAACGCATATACGTTTATTCAGTAACTTTGCATGCAAATTGCCTGATTGTGTTTCTCTGCCGAAATTAGTAAAATGTTTTTACAAGTCAAAACGAAATACATTTAATTTTCGATGACACTTCAACAGGCTCATTATAAATCAGTTTAGTATTAATTCGTCCAACGTAAAAACATTCTGCCTGCAAAATGGTTTTGAAACATAAATAGCTATTCTCTCCCTTGAAAATATGAAAGAAAATCAGGAACCTACTATTGAACAGATTGCAGATTTGCTGACCGATATTGCATCTTCTCTTATGTCATCCGGGTCGCATACCAAACGTATTATCCGGAATGTGTCGCGCATAGCCGACGTGTTGGGCTACGATACCGACATTACATTGCTGCAAATGAGTGTTATGCTTACAATTACCAATGCAGAAGATCGTACAAAGCGACTGACTACCAACAAAAAGCTGAATCCGCTTTTGCTGAACTTCACCACAGTATCCGATTTAAGTGCATTGAGCTGGAGAACGCACGACGATAAATTGCCTTTCGATATGATTCAATCCGAATATAAACGCATTGTATCACAAAAACGAATTTCACCCTGGTTGGTTATGTTTCTGGTGGGCTGTGCCAATGCTGCTTTTTGTGGGTTATTTAAGGGCGATTTACCTTCGGCCGGATTGGTATTTGCAGCCACAATAGTTGGTTTCTTTTTGAGGCAGGAAATGAATAAGCGCCACGTCAATCATTTGGTATCGTTTACAGCCAGTGCTTTTATAGCTTCGTTGGTGGCTGGTATGACCTATGTGTTTCAGATAGGGACAACACCTCAGATAGCCCTTGCAGCAAGCGTTCTTTATCTTATTCCGGGTGTTCCACTTATCAATTCGGTGCTCGATTTGATTGAAGGACATATTCTGATTGGGATTTCGCGCCTTGTAAATGCAGCGAGTCTGATTGTGTGTATTGCTATCGGGTTATTTACATCTATGTTGATTTTAGGGTTGGAGAAATTATGAATACAGAAATGATAAAACTGGTACTTTTGGATGGTGCTCTGGCGGCTGTTGCTGCTGTGGGGTTTGCCGTCATTTCAAATCCATCTCGTAAAGCCATTTATTTTTCGGCACTATTGGCTGCCATTGGACATGCATTACGGTTTATATTGATTAAGTCAGGAGTGGAAATATCGTTGGCCACTTTTGCGGCTGCATCTACCATCGGGTTATTAAGCATATTATTTGCCCGGCTCATTCATTGTCCGGCTGAAGTATTTTCATTTCCATCGCTATTACCAATGATTCCGGGGATGTTTGCCTACAAAACCATTCTGAGCATGATTAAATTTATGCAAAGTACCGACACCATTAAGGCGCAGGGATTTATGATGGACTTTTTTCATAACGGAATGACAACCGTATTTATCCTTTTTGCTTTGGTGGTAGGTGTGTCGCTGCCCATTTTGTTTTTCCCGAATTATTCATTTATGGTGACACGTAGATACGAACAGAAACACAACAGATAGTTTTGTATTTGTACAAAAAGAAACAAAGCCCGATATCACATCGGGCTTTGCTTATAAACACATTTTCTATCTACAATAAAAGAAAACTATAACTCTATTGATTTATTGTTTCTTTAAGTTGATTTGAATACAAAAATAGTTTATAGATAGTTGTAAAAAAAACGACATCAGTGTACAGGCATTTTTTATCAGTGAAAACTCATTGGTAATGATATTTAAAAAAACAAAGCCCGATATCACATCGGGCTTTGTTCATAAACACATTTTTCTATCTACAAAAAAAAGAAAACTACAAATCCATTGTTAAGGTTTATTAGAATGATATAGTGTTCACCGTACTTGACGATGACAAGGCTGTTGTTGACTTCAATGTTGCGCCGGTTGTAGAGTATGTACCACCGGTATATAAGCCATAACTTGTTGTTCCACCAACAAAGCTGCCACCTGTGTATGTTCCACCACTGTAAATTTTATAGGTGCTACCTTTAACCATTGCAGGTGACGAAGCATGGAAATAATATCCGCCGGTTTTGAGTTTCACGGTTATAACATCGGTTCCTGTAGAGTTTTCGATGTGCAATATGCCCGAAGCAGCTATCAGCGAACTGGATTTAATATACATTCCGGGTTGAGTGGAAGTGGTGCTCATGGCTTTTGTCATACTCGAGTTAGAACCTGCCGAAATAACAGTACCACCATTGATATTAAAAGTTCCGTTAAAGTCGAAACCTTCTTCAACTCCCGAAGCCGGACCATTGACAATGATTGTTCCACCTGTAACCTGGATATTTCCATTGCTATCAACAGCATCAGCTCCGGCAACAATAACTACACCGCCTTTTACATATAAATAGCTTCCGTCGTTCGACTCTGTTCCTCCACTTACAGTCCCGTAAGTTGCATTGATACCATCGTTCGAAGCCGTAATGTTTGTTATCCCACCGTTGAAAGTGATAATTGGAGATTCAACACCTTCGCCCACTCCTGCCGTTGCCGATGATGCTGTGACAGTGTGGTTTCCACCATTTACAGTAATGGAAGTTCCGGAGTGAATGCCATCATCTGTAGATGTAATTACAGAAGTTCCGTTATTCATCACTATGGCACCGGTGGCTACCAATGTTTTGGGGTGGCAATAATCTGTTCCTGAAACAAGGAAGCGCGCTCCGGTAGTGGTCAACGTAATGGTTGGAGAATTAGTGGCATCCCCAATGGTGATTGTACCGTCAGCAGACATTGCTTTTCCGCCCGCACCTGAATTGATACAAGTCAATGTACCGCCTGTTACATTCAGATTGAAATCAGCCGTAAAACAAGATGAATTGTATGAATCGGTTGCGCTCAATGAATTTTTATAGGTTGTTCCGGTTCCGGAGCAGGTTATTTTTACTGTACCGGCAGTCATATTGATATTTGTGTCAGAAGAAATGCCTTTTCCTGCAGCCCCGGAACTTGTAATTGTAATATTACCACCATAAATATTTATGTCCGAAGCTCCTTTAATAGCTGCGCAATAAGATGGATCATACGTAGCAGCTGCAACATTTTCGAGAACAACTCCGCCTGTTGCACCAATAGTAATTGTTCCACCGGTAAGGTTCATAGTTCGGGTGGCTTTAATCCCTTTTGATTGATTACCCGCTAATGTAATACCAATTGTTCCTCCACTAATATTCAAAATAGAATCACAATCAATTGCATTTCCGCCTTG
Organism: Paludibacter sp.; assembly: GCA_028710895.1. GTDB lineage: Bacteria > Bacteroidota > Bacteroidia > Bacteroidales > Paludibacteraceae > Paludibacter. The sequence goes on along the minus strand of JAQTTH010000030.1, from coordinate 13,532 downwards.
TTGTGAGGCCGATAGTGTAAATGTTCCGTTGGCAATATTCAGGATACCATCACTTTTAATTGCTTTTGGTTCGGAATATACGGCTGTTGTGTAATTTGCAGTTCCAGAAACCAGAAATTTAGTCCCTGTATTTGTCACATTCACAATAGGTGAGTGAGATGCATCGCCAAATGACAAATTAGCATCAGCCGAAATACCTTTCGAGCCGCTACCCGAGCAGATTGCCGTCAGTGAACCTCCAAGAATGTTGATATTTCCATCTGCTTCTACACCAGCTGATGCATAGGAGTCTGTTACTCCAAGCGAATTTGTAAATGTTGAACCGGCTCCCGAAGTATTCACACTGATAGTTCCTGCGCTCATTGTCACATTTCCATCCGCCGAAATTCCTTTTCCTGCTGCTCCGGTGCTGACTATTGTAATGTTAGCTCCGGCTAAATCAATGTTTATGCTGCTCTTTATTCCGGTGCAATACGATGGGTCGTAACCCAAACCAAGCACAGGAAGAACAACTCCCCCCGAAGTATTTATTGTAATTGTACCTCCACTCAGGGTCATAGCTTGTTTCGATTTTAAGCCTTTTGCCTGATTGCCGCTCACGGTCAGATTTAATGTGCCGCCTGTAATTGTCATCAAACTATCACAACAAATACCTTTTGTGTCAGCCACTGTATTTGTAGTAGTGATAGTACCACCGGTAATATTCACATCGCCCAATTCACATTCAATTCCATCGCCACCGGCAGTTACATTGAGCGAACCACCGTACATTCTAAAATAGTCTTTTGAGTGAACACCATCTTTCGAAGCCCCTGTAACAGTAATATTTCCGGAATTGATTTGCAGATAATCATCACTGCAAATAGCATGTTTACTCAAACTTTTCACAGTCAAAGCTCCATTACCAGAGAATACAAGTTGCCCTTCGCTAAAGAAAGCTCCCTTCTGATCTTCGGTACTGGTAGCATAGGTCAAACCATCAGTAAGCGAACTTGTAGTTCCATCGGCCAATGAAACCGAAACTTTTTTGCCTGACTGGATATTTATGGCCGGACCGTCGGAATTGGTTATTGTTACACCCTTCAGAACCAGATTAAAACGATTGCTATTATACATCTTAAATGAACCGTCTGTTGCAGTTCCGCTCAACTCATACACAATATCATTGTTGTCGAGTGCCGAATTCACTGTTACATCGCCTCCGTTTAGCGTAACTGTTACACCGCTGTTGGCAAACGAATTTATAACAGTTGCTGTTGTACCCGTATAATTTATTTTTACTGTATCTGTTGCTGAGCCTATTGTTATACTGTCGATAGCAGATAGTGCCAGGTTTGTAACAGTATTATCTGATCTGTAAATATTTAATTCTGTTTGATTATTTCCAAAACTCATACTATCGATGGCTGAAACCAATAGCTCAAGCACTGATTTGTCGGTTTTGTGAATATAAAGTTTATCCTGCGCAAAAAGTGTCAGCAAACACACAACACTTACTAAAATGATTCCTGCTTTTTTCATAATTTCATAAATTTCAATGCCTGGTTATTTACTTTGAGTAAGTAAAAACCTTTTGCGAGTGTGCTTATATTCAGTTGTTCATCGGTATTATTTATGTGAGCAGTTAATAATACGGCTCCATCCAATCGGTAAATTACGACAGTATTTGTACCTTCGGATATATTCTTAAGTTTGATATAGTCAGTTGCAGGATTTGGATAAACAGATATCGTTTTTACATTGTCAGGCACTGTCTGAGTTACGGTTGCAGAAGAAAATAAAAGTTTCTGAATTCCCGAACTGGCAAACGAACCCTGTGTTCCATCGGAGTAGTTTAAAATCATTGTCGTTCCGGTGAACGTGATTTTTTTAATTGAACTAAGTGGAGTGGCTTGTTGTGTTCCATCTGTCAGAACCAACTGCAAATTACTCGGCGATTGTCCGTGTACAATACTTATCCCCATATAAAAAAAGAGGATGGCTGTAAAAATGAGTTTTCTTTTCATAGCAATAATAAATTTCAATTCGATTACGGATATATTAAAATTGACACAAAAATAGTAATCCACACAAGTTTTCACGAATAATATCGGTGGAACGCCTATTTTTATCAGTAGAAATCTAAAAAATCGCCGAACTCATTTGATTGATAGATTGATACATCAATTATTCTTGTTGAGAAGTTAAACTTTCTATTATTTTTCCCGGGGCTAAATCCAAACGTATAAGTCGTTGCGTCTAATTAGAAAAACAAACACTATTTTTACACATTAAAAAATTACGATTATGAAGAAAATTGGATTTTTATTACTGGCTATTCTCCTTTTTACAGGAGTTCAGGCAGCAACTCCCGGAGTGAATATTGATAGTTTAAAAGACGAAATTGTTAGAAGCAGTAAAGAAATTCATGAAATGCAGAAGGATTCTTTGATGCTTTCTAAACTTTCACCCAGTCAGTTGCTCGATTTGAAACGACAAGAGTTTGAAGTACAAAAACAGCAAATCGAAAATGAAGGGCGGAACGACATGCCATTTAATGGGTTTGAGCTCTTCCTGATTTGTTTATTACCTTTTGTTTTTGTGGTAGTCATTCTGTTTATGCAAGCTAAAGCCAGAAACCGCGAGTCGCAACGCCGGTACGACATCTACATGAAATCGCTCGAAATGGGTCAGACAATTCCGGAACATTTCTTTGATGAACCCAAGAAAGCAACCCAACCGTCTTCGAACCTGAAAAAAGGTATTTTGTGGCTCGTGGTTGGGATTGGAATTGTTATTTCATTTTTGATTATGCATCAAAATCAAGGCTTAATTGTTGGTATTATTCCCGGATTTGTTGGTATTGGTTATTTGTTGGTTCATTTTCTGGACAAACCAAAAACAATAGCTGATAACGATGGGCAACACGGATGATATCCGATGGGTCGCACAGGTTGCATTGCTTGGTGATAAAACCGCATTCGACAAACTAACCTGTAAATACCAATCGCCCATACGCAGGTTCTTTCTGAATCTGACTATGGGCGATGTCCCGTTGAGCGACGATCTGGCGCAGGAAACGTTTATAAAAGCTTATCTGAACATCGCTTCATTTCGGGGTCTCTCGGGTTTTTCGACCTGGCTTTACCGGATTGCATACAATGTGTATTACGACTCGGTGCGGGTTCAGAAGCATTATGCGGATATTGATGAGATTCAGATTGATAGTCAGCATCAAACGCAAAATGAGTTCTCAGCCGAAAAAATGGATATCTACAGGGCGTTAAAGATTTTACGAAAGGAAGAACAAACTGCTGTTTTATTGTTTTATATGGAAGATAAAACGCACAAAGAGATTGCCCGCATAATGAATTGCCCCCTTGGAACAGCCAAAACATATATTCTAAAAGGAAAAGAAAAATTGAGTGTTTACCTTACACAAGCCGGATATGGAAACAAATAACGATAAAATGCTGAAGGATTTCTTCGGCGAAAACAAAAAGGAAATAGCCGATTTCGGGTTCTCGCAACGGGTGATGCGAAAACTACCCATACAAACCGACCGCAGCTGGATTATTTGGTTATTTGCTGGTATTGGCATAGTGCTTACGCTGTTACTTGGTTTATACACAGGCTTGATTCAGCACACATTTCTATTAATTCAGATAATCCCGCAGTTATTTATTCTGATTGGGGTCGTTGGTTTCTCTGTTATTGGTGGCACTGTCGTTCTTTTAGGGCAAAAAAAGACCTATCGTATCATATAAAATTGCTTTTATACAGCATTATAAAACAAAAACGAGGGTGCGTCATAATGGCGCACCCTCGTTATTTAGAACAGTAGAACTGCTTATTTTTCAGTCAACAATACTTCTTCGTTGTATCTGTTATTTACAGTCAAATTAATGATTGTCAGATACTTTTTGTATTGATAGCTTGTAAGGATATTTTTTGCATTACCCAGATTGAAGTTCATTGCTTTTTCGGCATCCACTTCGTTATCTGCTTTCAATGCTGCTTTCATTTTATCTTCAGCCATTGTAAATACAAGTTTCAAATAATCAGCCTGTTCGCCATCAGCATCCAGGTATTTCATTAAACCTGTAAATGTTGAAGGGTTATTCAATTTGTAAAACACATCGTATTCAGCTGGATTTACCGCAAATGTAGAAGTTGCTCCTGCAACCAATACCATAACTATAACTAATATCTTTTTCATACCTTTTTCTTTTTTAAAAATACACAATCTTTTTTTATACCTTAAATTATTTATTGTCAGAGAGCAATGCAAATTTGTTCTCGTCGTTTAAATACACATTTACAAATACGATATACTTTTTGTATTGTTCCTCTGTAAGAATACATTTGGTGTTACGTAAGTTGTAATTTACTACATTTTCTGCTGCAACTTCGTTTTCAGTATTAACGGCAACTTTGATTTCCTTTTCAGTAACATTAAATACATGCTGTAAGAAAGCAGCTTGTTCCTGGTCTGCATCAATATATCCAATTAATGCAGTTTGAGCTGCTTTGTTGTTCAACTTGTAAAACGCCTTGTAATCACTTGGATTAAGAGCAAATGTATGAGCTGCCGCAGCAACTAATACCAAAATTAAAACTAACATCTTTTTCATACCTTGAAATTTTAAATAAACCTTTTTGTTTAATACCTCTAAAAAACAAAAAATACAAAGACCTCCCCTGTGATTTTTAGTGGGTGTGCTTTGTATTAGATTTGTCATATCAAATTGTCTCTGATTGACGATGCAAAATTATATGTTTTAAAACATGTTTTTCGCATCTTTGGAGTTAAATATTCAAACACCCCCTAAAGTTTAACTTTTAGTTAATTTCGATAATGATTGTATATTGCTGATAACAAGCATATTACACTACAATTTATAAGTGTTCAAAATACGCTTATTTGTTTCAGTATTATTACCTTATTGAAAACTATGAATGCTGGACAGTTCAAGCAGTGATCAAGCCTAACAACCTGAATATTAATAGTATGTATTGAGAAACGGTAATTTCATAGCATCAATGCATTTTACAGCCAATTTTGAAATACGTTATAAATAGTCCCCCTTTTTACCTTGTTTATCCTCTTCCGATAGACACATTATCTATATCTTTACGGTATTAATTCTAACTATACTACTTTAAATCGATGAAAAGACTATACGTTATTTCTTTGTGCTTTTGTATGTTGTTTGCAACACAACTAATTGCACAACCCTATCAAAAAACTGAATCTGGCATTAAATCGGTTACACAGTCAATGCAGATTGAAGTTCAGTTTTTCAGCCCCACCATTGTTCGGGTATTAAAATCGCCTGTTGGAGTTCCTCCAGACAAGAAAAGCCTTTCGGTGATTAAGACTCCTGAAAAGACAGATCTGAAAATCAACGGTGATGAAAAAGAAGTGACACTTACAAGTTCGGCGTTGACTATAGTATATGATCTGACAACCGCCCGGGTCACGTTTTACGACCTGAAAGGAAACCGTTTATTTACTGAAAAAGACTACGGAACACAGTTTACTTCTACTTTGGATGTAAAAAAAGAATCGTTTACCGTTCGTCAGGCCTTTATGCTCGATGCCGATGAAGCCATTTATGGCTTAGGAGAACAGCAAAATGGCAAACTCAATCAGCGTGGACAACATATTGTTCTACAAAACGAAAACACCAAAATATGTATTCCTTTTTTTCAGTCGATAAAAGGGTATGGAGTTTATTGGGATAATTATTCAGCAACTACCTTTACTGATAATCCTCAGGAAATGTCGCTGGAATCGTTGGGCGATTGTTCCGATTATTATTTTATGTACTGTGGAAGTGGCGACAAAGTAGTAGCTGCCATGCGCGATTTGACCGGAGGGGCGCCAATGATGCCTTTGTGGGCATATGGTTACTGGCAATCGAAGGAGCGCTATAAGAATCAGAACGAGATAGTAAGTGTTGTTGAAAAATACCGCAGCATTAAAGTACCGCTTGATGGAATTATTCAGGATTGGCAGTACTGGGGGAAAGATAGTATGTGGAATGCGATGAGTTTCGACAAAACAACCTACCCCGACCCCAAAACTATGGTGGATAAAATACACAAGCTGAATGCACACCTCATGATAGTGGCCTGGCCGGGTTTTGGTCCACTAACCAATCAGTATAAGGAATTGATGTCGAAGAACATGATGATTAACTTTGACACCTGGCCACCAAAGTCGGGTACAAAACCTTACGATGTTTATAACCCCACAGCACGCGATATTTACTGGGATTATCTGAACAAAGGCGTTTTCTCATTCAATACGGATGCCTGGTGGCTCGATTCTTCGGAGCCCGACCACATAAATGTAAAACCTGCTGATTTTGATCAACCAACCTATCTGGGTTCATACCGCTCGGTTATTAATGCATTTCCACTCGAACACATCAAAGGGGTTTACGAACATCAACGTGCCACCACTTCCGAAAAACGGGTTTGTATCTTAACCCGTTCGGCTTTTGCAGGCCAACAACGTTTTGGAGCCAATTCCTGGTCGGGCGATATTGTTTCAAGCTGGGAAACCTTACAGAAACAGGTTCCGGCAGCATTGAACTTCAGCATGAGCGGTATTCCGTATTGGAACGCCGATATCGGTGGTTTCTTTCTGTGGAATTACAACGGTTCCAATGCATTGAAACTAAAAACCTACCACGAACTGTATGCCCGTTGGATTCAGTTCGGAACATTTACGCCCATGATGCGCTCACACGGTACGGATGCTCCACGCGAGATTTATCAGTTTGGCAAACCCGGCGACTGGACCTACGATGCCATTGAAAGGTATATAAAACTCCGATATCAGTTATTGCCGTATGTTTATTCAAGTGCATGGGGCGTAACCAACCGTTCGGAAAGTTTTATGCGTGCGCTTGTTCTCGACTTTGCTGCTGATAAAAAGGTGGAGAATACAACGGATGAATATATGTTTGGAAGCTCCATTCTCGTGGCTCCGGTACTTAATCCCATGTATGTCACTAAAACAGGCGATAAAGAAACTGAGAATTTTGGTGAGGTGAAATCGCGTAAGGTTTATTTACCAAAAGGAAGTGAATGGGTTGACTTCTGGACCGGCGAGACTCTTCAGGGAGGTCAGGAAGTGGACAAAGCTGCTCCGATTGACATTATGCCGCTTTATATCAAAGCCGGATCTGTTATTCCGTGGGGACCGAACGTGCAATATGCTGCCGAAAAGAAATGGGATAACCTGGAAATCAGGGTTTACACGGGTGCTAATGGCGAATTCACACTCTACGAAGATGAAAACGACAACTACAACTACGAGAAAGGCGTGCATTCAACCATTTGCATGAAATGGAACGACGCGGCTAAAACGCTTACATTTAGTGCGCGCAATGGCAGTTTCAGCGGTATGCTTAAAAGCAGAACTTTCAATATTGTACTTGTAAACAAACAAAACGGGACAGGCGTAAACCCCTCTGTGAAGTTCAGCAAATCGCTGAGATATACCGGAAAATTAGTTAGTCTAAAATTGTAAATCAATAAAATTTCAGAAACAGATACATTAATAATGAAGGGGTTGCCTTACACTGGGCAACTCCTTTTTTTGTGCTTATTGTCTGATTGATACTAAGTATGCGGTTTGATAATTTATTATTGTTATATTTGTGGCATAATACGAACTGTAAGCATTAATTCAGGCAAACTAATATTCAACGTCTATGAAGAGTAAAAACAAATCAATATCATTTTGGTTGAATGTAATTTTTCTGTCAACTTTATCGGCTTTAGGTGCTTGCAAAGAAGAACCCGTCGTGATTGTCAATCCTCCGGTTGCTGTGAATACCGACCCGGCACAATATGAAACCCCGTTTACAGGTGTGCCTGATGCCCGCGATGCTACTATTTATCAGGTAAATATGCGCAGTTTTAGCTCTACCCGTAACTTTCAGGGAGTAACAGCCCGGCTCGACTCTATCAAAGCACTAGGAGTGAGTGTTATCTACCTAATGCCCATCTATCCGGTAGGTACTTTGAAGTCGGTGAATTCTCCCTATTGCGTAAAAGATTACAAAGCAGTAAATACGGAATTTGGAACGTTGGTTGACCTTAGAAAACTGATTGATGGTGCTCACACCCGTGGTATGAGTGTTATTCTGGATTGGGTTGCTAACCATACTTCGTGGGATAATGCCTGGATGAGCAATAAAGCCTGGTATGCTCAAAACTCAGCAGGAGTTATTCAGAGTCCAAATGGCTGGACCGATGTGGCACAGCTCAACTTCAGCAATGCCGATATGCGAAAAACCATGATTAAAGCCATGAAGTATTGGGTATATACTGCCAACTGCGACGGCTTCCGGTGCGATTATGCCGATGGACCACCGGCTGACTTCTGGAAACAGGCAATAGATACCCTGCGGAATATCAAAACTCATAAATTGCTGATGCTTGCCGAAAGCGATAACAGTACACTTTTTACTACCGGATTTAATTACACTTTTGGTTTTAATTTCTACGGACAGTTTAAATCAATAATCAACAACAACCAACCTGTTACTAATATTGACAACCTGAATACTTCCGAATATGCCGGTGCAGGAACAAATAATATGGTGATTCGTTACCTTACCAACCACGATGTGAATGGTTCGGATGGCACAGCGCTCGATTTGTTTGGCGGGAAAACAGGTTCGATGGCTGCGTTTGTGGTGGTGGCTTACATGAAAGGAGTTCCAATGATTTACAACGGGCAGGAGGTAGGGACTACCTATCGGTTGTCATTCCCGTTTACTGGCACACCCGTTAACTGGAATCAGAATCAGAGCATGGTGGAGGAATACAAGAAGATAATTGCCTTCCGAAACAGCAGCGTGGCTATTCGCAGGGGTACGCTCACTTCGTATAGCAATCCCAATATATGTGCATTTACAAAAACTTCCGACACGGAAACTGTATTTGTAGTTTGCAATTTGCGGAATTCGTATGGCAGCTTTACATTACCTGAAACTGTGGCCGGAACAACCTGGAACGATGCCTTTACCGGAACACCTATTGCATTAAGCTCACAGCTTACAATAGCTCCTTATTCCTATCAGGTATTTAAAAAGTAGGTGGTAATTCTTTTCGAAAATCGCGTTTTCGTACAATTGCAATGTGTGCTGATGTGAAAATCAATTATCTTTTCTCAAGTAAAATGATGTTGTGGCAGCAATTGGTTGTATTTACTTCGTTATTTTGTCAACTTCTTTGAATAAGTTCCATTGTCAGTTTTTAGCTGCAAGAAATAAATGCCCTTTGTGAGAAATGAAGTGTTGATTGTCTGTAAATCGTTTGTCTGGCTAGAATGTTTCCATGCCGATACATAGATAGGCTTACCAGTCATGTCATGAATATTGATTTTGTAAGAACTACAGGGTGGAATATGAACATTCAGTATATCCTGAACCGGAACAGGGTATATTTTAAGTTCATTAGCTGAGGAAATGGGAGGAACATCGCTTAAATCCCCACTTGAAAGTTCAACTTTATAAAATGTTTCGGTACTTAAACTAAATCGGTACAAACCTTTTGGGATTGTCCCAATCCAAATACATGAATCTCCATTTTCAATTGTCAGTTGCAAACTATATCCGCTTTCTACGTTATTATAAAACTTGCTGTTTCCTGTTTCTTTAAAATTAATCAATCCTGTTTTTTCCGGCGACGAAAGTGGAAGCCAAATGTTATCGTTTTTGTCAATTACAATACCCGTTATTTTTGACGGACTATCAGAATTTGAAGTATTGTAATTTATCAGACTGTCGTTTGTCAGTTTATAAAGTCCGTTATATTCTGTACCTATCCAAAGATTCCCCGATCTGTCGTATTTCAGGGCATTACATTTCATCGTCATATTCTTTATCAGCGACATTTTGCCATTCTCGTACTTCTGCAATCCAAAATCGGTTGCCAGTATATGACTGCCATCCGGAGCCTCAACGATTTTCCGTACGGTTTGATAGTCCGAAGAAGTTGGACTACCTATTGTCTTAGACTCCAATTGATTGTTATAAATTCGTTTTAAAGAATGAATTGAACCAAAATATACCGTATCATTCTTATCCACATACATCCCTGCGCAATATTGACCTGTGAAAACAGGAGTATTTGTTCCCGGAAACATGGTATTGCAGGTTCCATTTTTGAAATAACCTACTCCACTGGTATAACAACCCACCCAAAGATTATCTTTACTGTCTTTTGCTAATGATTGAATTTTGTCAGACGGTAAACCTGAATTGGCCATGGTATAACAGAAACTACTATCGGCTTTTATATTATACTTCACTAATCCGCCAAAAGTCCCTACCCAAAGAGTGTCATTGTCAGGATATAAACAAAATACCTTACTCGTCTGAGCAAATGTGAACTGAGTTGCACATAAGCTCAACAATAAAACTAAGGTTGCTTTCATAGTTTATAAAATTTAATTGAATAGTAATTTGTTTCTTTGTCTATTCAGTTGTCTTGACTACATTTCCGTCGTAGTCAAATTTATATTTTCTGCTTTCCCAGTCAGTCGCTAATATATAATTCTCCGTTAATTTAAAGTCGTCTTTCCCGTCTAAAGTCGTAAAAATGTCAGCTCCACTTTGTTGCCATAATACTTCTCCGTTTTTGTTGAGTCTTGATATATTAAGTTCTCCGTGAACGATATAAGAGTCTTCATATTTAAAAATTTCAAAACAGGTTGCATCGTCTGCTTGTCTGCGCCACAGTAAAGCTAAGTCAGTAATAGAAAGACAGAAAATTGAGTCAGAACAACAAATCAAGAATCGGTCGTATTCAATAATTGTTGAGTTTTTCCCGATTCCGGTTCCGCCACCAGTTGCCCCAATTACTGCACTGGTCAATTGTTTTTCGTCGATATATAGCTTAATGCCAATAACAGTTGAAGGTTTATAGCCTAACTTATCAATGTAATCAAGGTCGTATTGATTTACATTGTCAGTCGAAGAAACATTAATGTTTTCTTCTTTAAATATCTCAATTCTATATTTCCCAATATTATATTGTTGCATCTCTTTTTTCTTTTCTAAAATTGGCCCCCTCTGCTAGCGTAGGTCTGCGGCCTGTGCTTCTTTTCCTTCAATAATTTGGCACGAGTTACCGCTAAGCTATGCCGCTATGGTTTACCTTGATATTCTTAGATGTTTAAACTTTATCAATTTAAGGTTATTTCCATTCGTTTTCTCAATGTAGATATACCCGTATTGTTTTGCAAAATAGATTTTCTTAAAATGACCACCTACGTTCGGAAGTTTATAAACATCCCTGAATATTTTACCTAATATTTTGGCCGTATCCACAGGCAGAATTGAGCTTCTTCCTATCCAGGATGTATCATAGGTGTATAAATCTCCATAAATACCTGTGGGAACTTCAACCCAAAACAACTTCTGAAGGCCCAATGTATCATTAGCCCGATGAATACCTATGACTATATTGAGGTTGTCACTATCATTGAACTGATAATCAGTTGAACCTTCAATTATATCCGGAAATGGAGCGACACTATATCCACGGCCGGTTTCAATAGTTGTTTTAACCGCACGCGTAATGATATACTTATCATTCAATAAAAAGGTTACCGAATCTTTATATGTAAAGATATCATTATATCTCATGGTAATACTGTCACGATCAAATATCAAATGACTCAAGTCATCTTTCGTAAACTGCACAATAAAAGTTGGAGGAAATTCGAGACCGCACATCTGAAATGTAACGAGAACTATACACATGCAGACTGAAATCAAAATTTTTTTCATAATAAACATATTATTACAAATAGTTAACTTACCACGCTAGTGCAGGTCTGTGACCTATGCTTTTTTTTCTTTCAATGATTTGGCACAGATTACCGCTCGGTTTATCAAGAAATCTGCGCCTGCGAGGGGAAAAACTGGAAAGAAACTGCAATCTATTCTTTTTTCCCTTTCTTGTCGTTCTTTTCAAGCAATGAGTTTTCAATTTCCACAGCTTTGTCGAGTTGCTTTAAATATCCATTAATAGATTTAGTGCCCGGCAAGTTTTCGTTCTGATATTTCTCAATCAGCGGTAAAGTTGTGGTAATAATCAATATTTCATGCAAATCGCCTAAAGTCATACTTTTCCTGTCAATAGACTTAAGCAATTCTGTGTGTCGATAAATTTTAGAGTTATATTTTTTTAAGCTAGAAAGAATTAAAGACTGCATTTGCTTTCTAAGAACAGAATCGTTTATTTGTTTAACATGGTTGTCTGCGTAACTATAATATGACTGATTTTTTCTATCGTATCTATCAAATGATTTTGTTGAGTCACCCTTAACAGCCGAAAGAGTGTCAAGTTTGTTTTCTAATTCTTTAAGCTCTGGTGTCTTGCTGGCAAGTTCTCCATATAAACTTTCCAATATGTCACCATAACCGCGTTTCGAAATTATGTCATATTTGCTTTCCTCCTGCAATGCCTCAGGAGTTTCTTGTTTTTGATTCTCTTTAATTCGAGAGTTTTCGCAAGAGACAAATATCAGTAAAATCACTGTCGAGATTAAAATAAGTTTCTTCATATTTTTTTATATTACCGCTAACGACCGAGACTATCGATCTAAAGAGCGTGTGTTAGTTGTTAGGCTTTTATCTTCTGTTTCTCTAATAACAAAATCGAAAAAATTACTATTCCAAGTAATGGAAAGCAAAATGTCGCTATTGCAGTCAGTATAACATTACTTAATTTCTCTTTCTTACAGTCAATGATTATCAGAATTGTAATAGCAATCTTAATTGAAAATTCTGCAATCGTAGGAATGTTGTCGTAAAATGAATAAGTTACACTCATTAGGTTTGGATAGTTGCTGTAGATTAAATTTTTAATATAAAACCAAGGCATTCCAAATAAGGAAGATACTATAAGTAGAATAACATATTTATTCAATGTTTTAATTAATTCTTTCATTTGATTAGTTGTTTTGTTGTCGAGTTTTCGTATGCTATAATTATGAAAAAGAAAATTATTCCAATTAAACTGTCGAAGAATGTGAGTGTTAAAATTGGAATCGACATTATTTTCAATGTTTTCATTTCTCGGTATAATAGAAAAACAAAAATAATATTTATCAAATAGTCTATTCCGTCTTTCAGATATGCAGAATTGAATGAATGTGTTGCCCCGTCAGGAGTTTGGGTTGTCAATAAATGTGGACTCAAGTACAATATGAGTGCGGTCAAAATGTAGCTTGTCGCCATTGAGGCAATTACAAGTATCGAATACTTCTTTAGTAATGTTGTCATGTTTCTCTGTTTTTTCTTTTTTATAACTTATGCATAACGACCGAGGCTATAGGCATTTGGCACTTTGCCGGAGCAAAACCCGCCGAAATACATAGCTTGCCCTAATCTATCGGGGTCAGCCAGCCAATGAACATAGATACTATGATTAAATCCAAATAAAATTATACTTTTTTCAAGAAAATCTTTATTTTTGTACTGCACAGAAAGAAGACTTCAATCGATACTTTGTAC
>JAQTTH010000029.1 GCA_028710895.1 Paludibacter sp. | reverse complement strand
GGTCGCTTTCTCCATAACTACTTTGTCTTCTCAACGATCGTTGAATCAAGCTCCTGCAACCGGGAATACGGTTCAACCGACGCTTCCTTGCTGGGTCTTTCAGACCGCAGGAAGCATAAGTATTAGCGGTTCGGTGTTTGTTTTGTTGTTCGTCGTTTGTTGTTTTTACGTCAGTTCGCTTTCGAGCTAACTTTCATAAAGTCGCTATATTTATATGTAACCCTTTTAGTCGGAATTTCTATGAGAAGCTTTGCTTTGTCAGCTTACAAAATAATCAATTGTCCCTGACACAGCGTATAGAGAAACCATTTGATTTGTTTTGTTCGTTGTACGGTTGTGGAAATAACTGTTTAGAATTGTCGTAACTCATGTACCACAACTTTGCGCTACTCGTATTTATTTCAGTAGCACTCCACCAATGTCCGTTGTAGCCAACGTCGACGAATCTACCATCGTCGTGGTGACGGTTGCCACCTGGAAGGGCAGAAAATCCGGTAAAATTGTTGAGCATAAGGTTGCATCCAATAGTTCCGGTGGTGGTGGAAGTAGTCCAGTTGGTAGTAGAAGCAAGGGCTTTGGTTCCGTTTAGTGAAGTGCCAAAATTGGCTGCAACATAATTTGTGAGCGTTGTCCATTCGGCATAGGTTGGTATATGCCATCCTGTAGGAGCTAACTTTGATGTGTTTACTGCGTACCAATTGTATAAAGCTCCATAAGTGGCTTTATAGGTGTTGACATCATTTTTATACCAACAATATGCAGGAGTTAACAATGCAGCCCATGCTGTGTTATCGGTTACGTTAAGAATAGCAGTTCCATCGTTATACTTGGTGGTTTTCAGGTTTTCGACCATCCACACCTGAGTACCAATGGTAATTGTATGATACACATTGCCATCGGCATCGGTAACTGTGGGAGAAGCAACAATTGTTGTAATTTGATAAGCACCACCATATCCAGTACCTGTGCTAGTGGTGGCATAAGCTCTCACATAATAAGTTGTACCCTCAGTAAGTCCTGTAATAGAACTGGTAAATGAGCCAATTCCGCCACCATCTGTAGTTCTACTATCGGCAACGGTAGGATTTGCCTTTGTACTCCAACAAACTCCACGAACAGTTACGCTCGAACCAGCATCGGATGTAATGTTACCACCACTGGTGGCGGTGGTTTGTGTAATGGCACTTACTTCAGTTGTTGTTAACACAGGAAGTAGTTCAGGTTTTGCAATCGGGTTGCAAGCTGTGAAAGCCATTGAACATATTAAAACCAAAAGAAAAAAAGAAAAACTGCGGATTGATTTCATAATTGAAATTTTGGGTTGTAAATTATTATTCTTTTTTGTAAAATTCTCAAGATTAAACGTAAAATGCCATTTGTTTCACTTTCCATACGAAACGTTTTCTTTTTTATTGTCGTAAAAATCGAAACCTCTTTTCAGTTTCGAACTCAGTAGATATTCTGCCCTCATTTCTTTTTCTACACTGACCGCTAACAATTTATATCGTCACCCAGGTGACTTTATATAAACTTTAGTTTTGGTTATTATATCTCTATTAATTAGTCTTTTATAATTCAGCCCTATGTTTAGCATAGGTGCTCTTATTTATTTAAAACTAATTATCAGTTCTCCTTCATGCTGAAATAAAAAACGATTGTTGTTTTCTATTTAATTAAAATCCAAAGATAATTACAATTTTCCACATTAACAGGGAATTGTTTATTTTATTTCCAAATACAATAAAAGCGGAAACCGGTATAATTGCGTGAACAATTAATAAACCGGCTCCGCCTTTTGTTTTTTGTTTCGAACTTTTCCAGTCAGTTAGCTAACTGATTGGAAAAGTTATTAAAGAAAAGCTGTTTATCCCACCACCATAGCACTGAGGGTAATGCTCCATGGGCCAGTTTCACCACGGGTATTTACCCAGCGTAGCCAATAGTAAACATGTTTGCCTACTTTAGAACCATCAAACTTAACCTGATAAGGCGAAGCAGTGCATGTACCCACATACGTAAGTTCCGATGCATCTTGGGGAGCGTCGCCATCTACTTTCATATACACTTCGCAGCCATGTACACCTGCAGGTTTGGCATTGCTGTGAGCCGAAGTTTCGTCGTAGAATTGAATGCTGTGTTGCAAGCGTACCGAAAAATCAACTGTTCCGATAGGGCTCGTTGCCGGTACCGGAGTTGGTGTACGCGTTCCCGTTTTCACAGTTAGCCCCATGCGTGCGCGGTCGCTGTCGGTTACTTTCGAATTGTTGGCCAACCACTGAGCTACAAATGGACGAAGAACGGACACGTAATCGTCGTAAGCTTCGTCTTTAGCCAACACATCTGCCGCAGTACGGTTTTGCTTGTTACTAGCCTTGTCAAACGCAGCTTCCCAAACCAGTTGCTTTGTTTTTACCAAGCTGAAATCGTTGGCTAAAATTCCCCATTCGGTAACTTTTGACTCAACAATCTCGATTAAATTTTTCTGCCATAAATTCATTTTGACATCATTTTGCGGAACATAATCTCCCATAACTTTTTAAATTTAAATGGTTAGTAATTTGTTTTTTAAAACTAGAAAATTGATAAATAACTGAAAATTAAATAAATATATCTTTTTAAGTAAACTTTATATCTTTACGGCGAACTTTTATTCCAAGATCGCAACGTTTTATATCTTTACGGCAAACTTTGCGATCTTTACGGCAAACTTTTATTCTCAAGCATAAAACATTTATATCTGAATGGCGAAGTTTGCGATCTTTACGGCAAATAGTTATTCTCAAGCATAGAACATGTATACCTGAATGGCGAAGTTTTATATCTTAATGGCAAACATTTATTCCCAAGCAAAAATCAATTATTCCCCGGTCGGAAAATTCTATGTTCAAGCCTGAAAGATTTACGCTACTTCATTCAAAATTTTCCTCTCTATTTTCGCTCATGTTAAACACATGGCAAATATATAAACTTAAAATATAAAAAGTGTGTACTATTATAATACTGCACATCTTTTTGATAAAATGAATTTGGACATACGATTTTGTATTTTACAGAAAATCAGCCCAATAAATTTATCAAAATTAAATATTTTGGACATGACCAAATTTTCCTTGAAAAAACTATAAAAAACGTGAGTTATAAGCCGGAAAAATTCCAAAAAGCATGTCGAATAAAGTCGTATTTTTTTGCTAACTATAAAAAAGGAAGGAATCTGAAATGAGATGGGCAGAGATGATTATGACTGAGTTGTGAGAGATTTAATAATACCAATAATCCACATTCTTACAATGGCAAGCCGAGGCAGCCTGAGATGGGATGCGGTATTCGAGCATAAACTCGTGGGTGGTGTTGGCATTGTAGCCTACCGAGAAGCTTTGGTTGTAGACATAGCCCACCCGGAAGTTATTGCTAATGTTGAGTCCGAAAAGTAGCGACATTTGCCGGGAAGTGCGGTAGGTAAGTCCAAGGTCGAAGATTTCGCGCGGGCCGGTGCTCAATCCTGTTGGGTGTTTAAAGCGCACGGAAGCATTTCCTTCGAGTATGGTGAGGCCACGCCGGCTTACCAACTGCATGCCGAGGTTGTAGTTGAGCAATTCGGATTCGGTGTTTTTGTAAATGGCGTAGCCGTACAAATGGTTTGTATTGAGAAAAACACTGTCGGTCTTAGCTATCGAAAACAAATGGGTGGACGAGAAGCCCAGCACAAAGTGTTTCGACTGAAACTCAATACCAACGTTGGCATCGGGGCGCGTAATTTTTTCGAGGTTTGTATACAGGGCATCGTCGTTTACATCGCCCGCTTCGAACAACGAACCATCTACAGCACGCGAAAAAACGCCCGCCGCCAGTCCCAGCGATAACCACCAGTCGTCGTTGCGGCCTATTTTGTAGGCATAGGTAAGCATGGGGTTGATGGCCTGCGTAACGCCAATCTGATCGCTCACCAACGAAATGCCGAATGCCGAATGATAATCGTGGATAAACTCCGAAGCCTGCACATTGAAAACAGCGGGAGAACCACTCACTCCTACCCATTGCTTTTGCACATTGCTGAACAGGTAGATGTAATCGGGCCTGACAATGGATGCCGGGTTGTAGTTGGCCCGGTTGTACCAATGCGTAGCCATGCTGATATCGGCCTGCGCGAAGGTGGCTGTGCTCCAACAGATAGTAGCAAAAAGGAATATGTAGATGGAAAGTCGTTTCATTTACACAGCTATTTTTTCAGCGTCACGAAGCCTTTTATTGTTTTTTCCACCTTGTTTTTATCTGTGTAATTAATAAGGTAGAAATAGGTGTCGTTATCCATTACCTTGCCATTGTACCTTCCATCCCAACCGGTTTTTCCATCGTAGATTTTCAGTCCGTTACGATCGAAAATCTGCATTTGCAGACCAGCCATAAACACTTCGTTCACCCCATCGTTGTTTGGCGAAAACACGTTGGGGATAAACGGAGCAATGTCAACTGTTTTTGAACCTACATTCACGCAGCCATTAGCATTGGTGGCTGTGAGTGTAATCTTGTATTCGTATAAATTATTGGCCACATCGTAAGCGTGGATGATGGTTGATCCTGTTTCGGTATTGCCATCGCCCATATTCCAGCTGTAGTTTACCCCCGCCTGAGCTGCCGCTGTGCAGGTAACTTTGTTGTGGCGCGTGTTTACAACCGATGGCGCAACCGTAAAATCAACATTCGGGAGCGGGTCTTCCCAAACATGGCATGTAATATTTTTTTGACAACCCTGACTGTTGGTACCTGTAATGGTATAATCTCCGGCTTTGCTGATTGTGATAGCAGCTGTGTTGGCACCCGTACTCCAGTGATAGGATTTAGCACCCGTTGCCTGAAGCGTAGTACTTCCACCTTTACAGAAAAACAGATTTCCATCAACTGAAAAAGGCCAGTCGGGAGCTTTATGCACTTTGTACCTGATGGTGTCGGTATAGCACCCCACACTCGAATAGCCAATCATCCACACAGTTGTATCTTTACCAACCATTATGGAATCGGCTGTTGAACCGTTGCTCCAGACATACCGAAAAGCACCATGGCCTTTCAAGGTCGTGGTGGTTCCTTCGCAATAGACAGAATCGCCGGTGATACCAACCAGGGGTGGATAAAAAGTTTCGACAAGGCGCGAAACAGAATCGCTGCAAAGTGAAGGAGGATTGTCGACAACCAGGCTTACAGGATGCATGCCGGAAGTAGTAAAAGTGTGGGTGGGGCTTTTCAATGTTGAGGTTGTACCATCTTCGAAATACCATTTATATTCCAGTGTACCATGCGTAGCCGGATGCAGGTTTGTAAAATGCATCGTGTTGGTCAGGTTGTTGCAATCGACAAGCTCTTCCTTGAAATCGGCATTGGGTTCGTACTTGGCAATAGTAGAAGTAAGTGTAACCGAGCAACCTGTGGCCGATGTCATTTGACAAGAGTAGGTAGCTCCTTCAACAGGGTTTGTGATATCGAGTATTTGCTTACTGGCTATTGTGTTGCCATTGGAATCTTTCCAGCTATAACTATCGAAACCTTCGGGACCCGTTAGTTTTGCCGAAGAATCGCCTGTACAGTATTTTACAGTAATAAACATGGGATGAGACTCAGCCACAAAATAAGCATATCCAAAATGCCCCTGATGTGTACAATCAGCCGCCATAAACTCTATCGTAACCGTTTGTCCGATATAAGGCAAGAGGTTTGCACCAACGGTTGTCCAGTCGCGCCACATAATCGAACTGGACGAATTAAGAGGATAAGTTTGAAACCCCTTGATAGATGCATCGGATGCATACACATCGTAATTAGCACAATCGGGTATTGTATCTCCCTTTTGATTCAGTAACGTTACCTTAAAACGAGGCTCTTCCGTTCTTGTATGACCCGACAGCGGATCTTGTAACACTACTGCAAATTTCCACACAAGCAATGCATTGGTAGAGTCAATTTTAAACGTATAGGATAAACTCTCTTCCTGACCACCTGTTACGGCCTGCCCCAACCTGGCAGAATAACGATAGCCTTTGGGTACTTTTTTCAATTTCCCTCCGGTATACGAATCGTAAGCCAGCGTATCAGTCATAATCGTGTGACGACCCGATACAATTCCAAGTTGCTTTGAAGTACTGAAGCTGGGATAGTCGGTCCTGTAAATCCAGGTATATCCGGTCCATCCGGTAAAATTTCCCGATTCAAAACCAAGATTTTTTGAATATAAATCTGCCCGTACCGGTAGATATCCGGTAAAGCTAAGTACTACGAGCAACAGGAATAGTTTCAATTCTTTCATAACACGAAACTGACAGGATTTCCTGAAATAGATTTTCTTGCATTAAAACTAAAACGAAAAGATAAAAGGCAAAGATAAGATTTAATACTTTACATACAAGGAGGCTATTTTGTCAGGTGCTTATATAAACAATTTCCATCGGCAGAGAGCGTTGTTTTATCTGCATACAGGGTAGTTGCTGTATGGGGTAAAGCGCTACACCGTGAGAAAAAAAGGGAGCAACCCGGCTGAGTTACTCCCTTTCAATACAAAAGTATGTTCGGATATTATTCTGCAGGCTTCATAACCACTTCCATCACATTGCCCTGCGAAACAATATTTTTCAGGGTTGATTGAATCGATTCGGAAGTCAATGCTTCTACCGCAGCTTTATAATCGGTAACAAGGTTCAGTTTGTCCTGATAGTAACGTTGCAAAGCAGCCGACCACCAGCCGTTTTCGGCTGTATCTTCGGTATATTTTTTCAGCATGTTTTCTTTTACCTTCTGCAAATCATCGGCACGTGGTCCGTTAGCCACAATGTCGGCTACTTCCGAATGGATAATACCAACCAGTTTGGCTTGTTTAGCCGGGTCGGTATCGAACTGCATCATCAGGGTAGCTTCTTCGATCGGTGTGTTGTTCATGCTTCCACGAACACCAACTCCGTACGAACCACCTTCTTTTTCGCGAATACTTTCGGTGTAACGAATTGTCAGAATGCTTCCGATAGCTGTTACAGCTGTGCGGTTAGTCATATTAAACGGCATGGCTGCACTATACAGAATAAAGTTCGACGCTTTTTTCACCTTCATTTCTTTGGCGAAATCATTGCTTACCTTTCCTTTTGGTTTACGGATATTGTTGTCGGTATATTTTTCACCGCCACTCTTCGATTTCAATCCACCCAAATAGGTACAAACAGCCGCTTTAAATGCTTCGTTATTCGGATCTACATTACCTGTCAGAATAAAGGTGAAGTCAGCCGGAACAGCAAAACGCTCTTTGTAAATAGCCAGTGCTTTGTCCTGATCAATCAAATCAAGTGTTTTCAGATTGATAATCACCGTGCGTGCGTTGTGGTTGCTGATAGTTACACCAACCGAATCGGAGAATGCTTTGCGTGGATCGCTGGCACTGTTTGCCAAACTGGCACGATATCCATTCATCATGGCTTTAAAAGCATTATCGTCTTTGCGTGGAGCGGTGAAGTGCAGATAAACCAATTGCAACATTGTTTCGAAATCGGTAACAGATGAATTGCCCGAGAATCCTTCGTCGTAGGCACCAATGTATGGATTTACCGAAGCAATCTTTCCATTCAGCACTTTGTTCAGATCAACCAACGAGTAATCGCCCAAACCATTGTTGCTTTCGATGCCCGTAGCAAGAGTTGCAGAAGGCAGGTCAGCCACATTTTTTACTTTCGACATACCACCGGCACTAAATGCGCTCAACAGAATTTCATCTTTTTTGAATGTGGTAGGTTTCAAAATCACTTTAATACCGTTACTCAATGTCCACTCAGTTGTTCCCAATGCGGCATTTTCGGTTGTTTTCTTGATTTTTCCGGCTTTTGGAGCTTTACTTATCAACGGTTTATTCATGTTTTCCTCTGCTTTGGCTGTAAGTTCTGCCTTTTTAGCGCTAGCCAATGCTTCCAACACCTGATCGTTGGTTGGAATCTTTACAGCTTCTTTATCGGGAGCCATAATAGAAACAATGAGGTTGGTATCGGTCACATACGATTTTGCAATCTGATTCACAATCTCCAGTTTCAACTGTGGCATCATTGCCTGCATGGTTGAATTTTCGAACTCAATACCCGGAATTACTTCCTGGTTGAGGAAATGGCGTACGTATTCTTCAATCAGGTCGTTGTTCTTCTGATTGTCGCGTTCGTTGAATGCTTTTTCGGTGTTTTTGAGTATCGTTGTTTTAGCACGTTCCAATTCAGAGTTTGTAAAACCAAAACGTTTGATTTTTTCTGCTTCAAGCAAAAGAGCATTCAATCCGTTCAACTCTTTTCCTTCTTTTGGAATAGCCAGCATAATAAATGCATCTTTCGATTTCACCAATTCGCCGTAATACGAATACGCACCAACAAATGGAGCATCGGCTTGCTGCGTGATTTCATCAAAACGGTTACCAATCATAGTCGAAATAAGTGAGTTGATGATTCCCAATCCGTAACCATGTATCGACAACTTAACTTCGTTCGGCAATTTTTCGTGTTTATATTGCAACTCAATACGAGTCATGCGGGCTTCCTTGTCCTTTACACTCGAAATAATGGGTTGCGTGTTATCCAGAATTGGATAAACCGGACGTAGACCAGCATTTGGATTTTTAGGTATATCGGCAAACATCGCTTTGATTTTTGCTTCCACTTTGTCAACATCCACGTCGCCAACTACCAGGATAGCCTGTAAATCGGGATGATACCATTTCTGATAAAAATCGCGGATTGTTTTATAGGCAAAGTTATTGATAATGGCTGTATCGCCAATCACATCGCGTTTAGCATATTGTGAGCCCGGATATTTTTGTTTGTTCGCTTCCTTCCACATGCGGCGCTCAGCACCCGCTCCCGTACGCCATTCTTCACGAATAACGCCACGTTCCGCATCAATTTCGGAACCTTCAAGCGAGATATAATTGGACCAGTCGTGAAGTACCAGCAACGAACTATCGATAATACCATCGCGGGTTGTTGGCACATCCGAAAGATTATACACCGTTTCGTCCAATCCGGTGTGTGCATTGATATCAGCACCGAATTTCACGCCAATACTTTCGAGGTAATTCAAAATACCTTTACCCGGAAAATGTTTTGTACCATTAAAGGCCATGTGTTCAAGGAAATGTGCTAAACCATTCTGATTGTCATTTTCGAGAATAGCACCTACGTTCTGAGCTATGTAAAAATCAGCCCGCTGTTTCGGTTCTTTGTTAGCACGAATGTAATACGTGAGTCCGTTATCCAACTTGCCGTAACGCACCTTTGGGTCGATAGGCAGTGGTTGGAACTGCTGTGCGCTTAGGTTTGCGGCCACCAGACCCAACAAACATAAGGCGATAAATCGAAGAAAATTCGTTTTCATACTTAAATTTTTAATGTATAGATTTGTTTTATAGAAATGCCTCTTAAAAAAATGAATTGCAAAGGAAAGTAATATTTTTGTATTAACAAAATTTTTTGGGCAATTTTGAATAAATAACCCTAAAATAATTTATTTCTGGTTCTTCGAATGACAAAATATACAAATTATGCCTGCATTTGCTTGTAATTATCTTGTAAATGATTGTATTTTTGCACTAAAATAAAATCGCATGTCAGAAGAATTGTTCATCCCGGCTGAAGCCTCAAAAAAAGAAAAATACGAATCGCTATTGCCACAGTTGGCAGCTCTGGTAGACGGAGAAACTGATCTGACAGCTAACCTGGCTAATATTTCAGCTGCCCTGCACGATACATTTAGTTGGTGGTGGGTAGGTTTTTATCGGGTACAGGATGAAGTTCTGGTACTTGCCCCTTTTCAGGGACCTATTGCCTGTACGCGTATAGCTTTTGGCAAAGGCGTTTGCGGAACAGCCTGGAAAGAAGCCAAAACGCTGCTGGTGCCGGATGTTGAAGCCTTTCCGGGACACATTGCCTGCAGCAGCAGTTCGGTTTCGGAAATTGTAACTCCCATTTTCGACAAGACCGGACAAGTTGTTGGCGTACTGGATGTGGACAGTGAACGCTACGATGTACTTGATGAAACAGATGTGGAATACCTGGAGAAAATAAGTCAACTGATTACAACACTATTATAAAATAAAATGCCCGGCTTTTTGTCGGGCATTTTATTTTACTGTACTAAGAAACTTATTGTTTCATTTTGGTTTCCATTTCTTTGAAGGTATTGTGTTGCATGGTGCGGTCGTGTGCCGTTACTCCTTCTCTACCGCTCGAACGGGTGAAAACATGAATCTTTGAATCCACGAGCTCTACATCAATTTTTCCACCTGTCGACGTTTTCATCCCCTTGTAAATCATCAACGAACTTATCGGATCAGCCACATCGTCGGTCTGACTCTTATAGACTTTCATGGAAGTCCCGGCTGGCAACGTTATTCCCTTTTCCAAATCGAGGCGAGTGATATTAATCAATGACATCAACTGTTTCAGGGTTTCCTGAGGACGGTAGATATACCATTTACCTGCTTCACCGGACGACAATTCCACGGTTGTATAGCCCAATACCGGTCCCAGTAACCCAACCATCGTGAGGGTTTTATTAGACGAAACAATAATCGGGTCGACAAGGAAAATCCCTTTGGGCTTTGTATAGTTTGCAAAGAAATTGGTTTTTACCAGATTTATAACGAGTGGGCCACCTGTAGAAGAACCTGCCAGATAGATTTTGGTGAAACCAAGATTGCTTAGTTTAATGTATTCATCTTTGATAGAACTTTGCCAGTCTTCCCAGGTTGCTTTTTTAAATTCGGCGTAACTCCGTCCGTGACCACCAAGCAACACCTGCGATACGTAGAATGTTTTGGCTGAATCGGCATAATGACGCAATTCGTCCCACTCAAACGTGGTGGCCGTATAGCCGTGAGCTGCAATAATTACAGGTGTATTCTTCTGCTGTGTTGTTGGGTTGCTCAGGTATTCGGATACTAAATGCTTTTGAAGCGAATCGGTGATGGCATACGAAATCTGTCCGCTATCAAGCATGTCATTCTTAATGTCGGGGGTTGGATTACAGGCAATCAGCAAACCCGAAATTGCGAGTAGTGTGATATATAATGTATTCTTTTTCATTCTTTCAACGTGTTTGATGGGTGATTACTTTTTACCAATATAATAGAAAACACTTAACTGATAATAAACTGGGAACAAAGTACCCGGCTTACTAACCCCATCTCCGTTTATCAGGTTATACCCAACCGACAGATTGGTTGCCATGGGGATAAACTTAAACTTGTAAAACAATCCCGTTTCCAGTGAAAACAACATCGAATTATGGGGCAACACATCGAAAGCACTACTTTCCATATCGGCATGAAAAAATCCGGTGTTCAATCCGGCAAAAATCTGAAAATCCTTTTGCGGTCTGAATCGCCAGTCGGCTCCAATCAGGTAATTGTCCTGTTTCAATGCATTGCCAATCATAGCACTTCCAATTCGGCTGGTGGCATAACTCATTTTCAGGTGAATGTGCTTGTAGAGCAACAAATCTGAAGTATAATCCAACCCCACACCGTTTTCCCAATAAAGCTGTTCCGTTTTCTGAAACCGCAATCCAACACCAAGCTCATCCGAACCTGATATTTGCGCTTCAGCCTGAAAACAATACGTCAACACAATGAATAAAATGAATCCTAATTTTCTCATTTAAATTTAATTTTCGGTTAATAGATAGAAAATGAACAATCTTAAGTCCTGCTACAAAAAACGGTCAGCACTTAAGATTGTTCATTTTCTATCTCTTTTTGAGTGTGTAAATTATTTCAAAGCTTCCAGATTTTCAGCATTTTCTATGCTTTTTGCTCCTGCTGAATACAAAGCTTCTATTCTATCGGCATACCGCTCTTCTACTTTTCCACGCATCACCTTCATGGTACTGTTTACCAATCCGTTTTGCTCGGTAAAAGGTTCACCAATCACCGCTACTGCTGCCGGCAACCAGCGTTCGGGGAACATACCTTCGTATTTTCCTCCTTTGCGATATTCGTTTAGTTCGCGCTGAAGTTTGTTGAGTGCCAACTCTTTTGCTTCTTGTGTATCCCAGTTTAGATGTGGTTTTTTACGCAGAACGTAACGCTTCAATGCCTCTTTGTTCGGAACTATCAGCGCAGTTGTATATGGATTCTGATTATTATAAAGCACTACCTGGTCGATAAAATGCGAATTATCGGACAATGATTCTTCAATTCCTTCCGGACTGTATTTTTCTCCATCGCTCGAGATAAGTAAGCTCTTGAAACGACCTACCACGTATAAAAATCCGTCATTATCCATATAGCCCATATCACCGGTATGCAACCAGCCATCCACAACCGTTTCGGCAGTTGTTTTTTCGTTTTTATAGTAACCGGCCATCACATTCTCGCCTTTGATCACGATTTCTCCTTTTTCAAAGTTTGGCAACTCTTTTCCATCCGAATCGCAAATTTTCAATTCCATAGGCTTAACCAGATAACCGGATGAACCAAGCTTATGTTTTGCCATACCGTTTGATGAAATAATTGGCGTCGCCTCCGACAAACCATAGCCCTGGAACATCGGAATGCCGATAGCATAGTAAAAGCGCTGTAAATCGATGTCCAACAAGGCACCACCGCCAATAAAGAAATCAAGTTCTCCACCAAAAGCTTCGCGTACCTTAGCAAAAATAATCTTATCAAATAAGTTCAATAAAGGCTTCTTAAGCATCACCAAACCTTTCCCTTTATTGAATCCTTCTTTGTTATAGGAATAAGAGAGTTTAAGCGCAGTGTTGAACAGGAAATTCACAACAGGTCCCTGCGACCGTATTCCACCTTCGATGTTTTTTCTGAAACTCTTAGCCAATGCCGGAACGCTGAGAAGTAAGTTTGGTTTTAATTCTTTAATATTGATAGGGATATTTTTGAGGGTTTCCATGCCTGTTTTTCCACTCTGAACAGTCCCGACACTTGCTCCTGAAGCCATAAAACTGTAGAATCCTGCCACATGAGCAAAACAATGGTCGAGCGGCAATATAAGAAGTGTACGATAAGTTGGTGGTATAGTCATCAAGGTGAGCGCCTGCTCCACATTGGCTGTATAGTTACGATGAGTAAGCATAATTCCCTTTGGGTCGGCGGTAGTGCCTGAAGTGTAACTTATATTGGCCAGGTCATCGGATTTTATAGCTTTGGCTCTTTTGTCAACAGCATCCGATGATTTTTTGAGGTATGTTGCTCCTCTGTCAAGTAATTCAGCCAGACTGATTTCTTTTTCTTCGTATTCAGTTTGCTCATCAAAAATCACCACTTTTTTAATTTCGGGAATAGCACCTGCTATGGCACGAATCTTTTTAAGTTGGCCACCGGATACCAGAATATATTGAGCTTCGGAATGCACAAGCCGAAAGATTAGGTCATTGCTTTCTTCAAGTTTAATAGACAAGGGAACATTAATGGCTCCTGTATGTAAAATACCCAATTCACCAATTATCCACGCATTTCTTCCTTCCGAAAGCAATGCTACTTTATCCCCTTTCTTTACTCCCAAATCCATCAACCCGGCCGCTAATGTATGTGCCTGTTGCTTTGTTTCCAGGTAAGTAGTTGGCAAAAACTCATCAGTTACTTTCTCCCAAAGGAATGGGTTATTCGAATATTTTTCAACACTTTGGTTCAGTAAATCAACAATGGTGGTTCTCATATAGTAGAATTTAAAATTTACAATTTCAGATATATTTGAGGTTGGTAAAGATAATTGTTTTTTCCAAAACGTAAAACAGGTCCCTTTCGGACTCCTCGTTTTTACAAAAAGAAAAAGCCTGTATAAGTACAGGCTTTCTTGTTATTGATTATTGAAGAAGAAATCGCATCTTCGATTTGGCAGGTATTTTATGCGTGGTTCAATAATTTTACCATTTCCATTGGCAATAATATGGTCTGCGGGAACCTTCCATATCTTCACTAGCTCAGATTTTACTCTCTCGGCACGTCGTTTACTTAACGTTTTATTGTACGGACTATTTCCAATGTAATCACAATAACCTCTTACTTCAACGTATAAGTTTGGATCTTCCAACATACGCTTAGCTATTTTACTGATGGTTATCAAGGCATCTTCTCTCAACAAAATCTGATCGAAATCGAAATATACTGAAGGAATGTCATCCGAGTAATTAAGCGCCTGTTTTTTAGTTGTTGTAATATTATTATAATTCTTTACATTAGTCACTGCAGGTTGAGGAACCGTTTTCGAATCATAGTTTTTTATATTATTTGAACTAATCGGTAATGTTTTCCCCCAGAAATCAACTGGTGTATTGGGCGGAGTTTTTGGTTCTTTATCTCTTACATCCGGAACACCATCGCCATCTGCATCTGGGCCATCAGTTGTGAGCATGTTTTCAAGCTTATCAATTCTTGGTATCAGATTATCAACTTTCTTATCTACAGCATCAACTTTTGCACTAAGTCTGTCAAATTTTTTACTTAGCTCCTTAGCCAAAATTAATCCTTCTTCCGGTTGATAAACATCCATTGGGATATTTCTCAGATGTTGTTTCTTATTCGCATTTAGTTTGTATCTCACAAATACAGTTCCGGCACCTACGAAATCATTTGTCACACCTTTATAGTTGAGATAATAAACACCTTCAACATTATCCTTGTTAAATGCAGTATACTGCATTTTTGCTCCAATGCCAATACTATTTGACAAATTATACTCAACTGAGAATGCCACAGGTACTGAAATGGCAAATCCCTGTCTTAATGGTTTATTATCTTCATATAAAAGTACCGGTGTACCATTAGCTGTCTTTAAAGTTCTTGATACTGTATCACCCATTGAACCATCAATCGGATTTACCATTCTTACATCATACTTATAAGTAGCAAAACCAGCTCCAATAGAACCGTTAATCGTTATTTTTGATTTACTTTGAGGAAAAATCCAACGCGTAAAATTAATTGTAGCGTTCAAACGGAAAGTATTCAAGTCCGTATTAATAAATAACGGATATTGCGTAAGCGTTTTAGCACTTAAAGGTAAGTGATAATAATCGGCAGCAAGTCCCCATACAGGAGTCATAGCATATTCAACGCTTGCACCATATGTAAGTGCTCTTGATGAACTGGGGAAAAGGCTTGTTAAATTTTGATTAATATCGCCATCAAAATAATTATATCCAATCTCAGGGGCAACTGACCATCTCGAAAATTTATCATTTTGCGAGAAAGCAGTTAAGCAAATTAAGAATGTATAAACGAATATTGCTAATCTTTTCATATGTTTATACTGTGGAAATAATCTGTCATTAATTCTATGAAATACTTTAAAATTAGGTCAAAGTTAATAATATATTTTCTTATTGTTATTTGTTCAATACAGTCGTGCATTACATTTTATTACATATTTTTTAAAATGTAGATGTATTTCGCTGTATATATGTGATTTACAAAACGTGAAACAATAACAAAAAAGTAACACAAATAATAATAAAATTTCATTTATCTAAGCTAAATAGGGCTATTTCAGGACAAAACAGTATAAAAAGAAGACTATTTAATGCGAAATAAACACAGCTCAATCCTGACTTAAAAAATATGCAGATAAAGAGGTGTTTAAACGTTTTTTAATATTTACTCAAAATTTGACTTTCAGAATAAATTGACAATGAAATCGTCTAAATTCAGAGAGTGAAATTGTAGTTACATAATGTTACATTTAAGCTAATTCTATAGGCATTTAATAAAATTTTGACATATTGAATACCATTTCGACATATAAATTGATTCAATATAATTAAGATTCGATTATAAAATCGAGAATCAATTTCAACAAAATAAAAAATGGGCTACCCTTGTCAGGATAGCCCATCTGCTTTAAATTGCAACTACTATTACTTATGCATCTCCACCTTTTTTGTGGCTTCCATATTTTTATTTCTGAAATCAACACGTTCCACCACTTTCGATGCAAAATCCCGAAACGCCAAAGACATGATTGTATCTTCTCCGAAGGCAATTGGTCGTCCGGCATCTCCACCTTCACGAATACCCTGTACTAATGGTATTTCACCAAGTAAGGGAACGTTTAATTCATTAGCAAGTCGTTTTCCACCCTCCTTACCAAAAATATAATATTTATTTTCTGGCAATTCGGCAGGTGTAAACCAGGCCATATTCTCAACAAGACCCAACACCGGCACATTTACTTTTTCACCTGTAAACATGTTCACACCTTTACGTGCATCAGCCAAAGCCACATCCTGAGGAGTTGTAACAACTATAACACCAGTAATACCGAGGGTTTGAACCAATGTAAGGTGAATATCACCTGTACCGGGTGGTAAATCTAACAAGAAGAAATCAAGCTCGCCCCAATCAGCATCAGAGATTAATTGCTTCAAAGCGTTACTGGCAACTGTTCCACGCCATACAAGTGCCTGCGAGGGATCAACAAAGAAGCCAATTGACAGAATCTTCACTCCGTATTTTTCAATCGGAATAATTGTCTGACGACCATCAGTTTCAATAACTTCAGGGTGTGCATCTTCAACTCCAAACATTTTGGGAAGTGAAGGACCATGAATATCAGCATCAAGCAAGCCCACTTTATAACCCAAAGCAGCCAGCGAAACGGCCAAATTGGACGAAATTGTTGACTTACCAACTCCACCTTTACCCGAAGAAACAGCTATAATGTTTTTTACGTGAGGTAAAAGAGCTGTTGGCTTAGGCTTGGGAGCTTCTTTCTCAATCAGCGAGATATTCCCTTTAATCTCTACTTCTTCTCCTACGTAGGTCAAAATAGCTTGTTCTGCTGCTTTTACAACAGATTTGGCAAAAGGATCATTCGGTTTTTCGAAAATCAACGAAAAACTCACTTTATTTCCTTCGATGCGGATATTATCCTGCACCATGCCCGAAGAAACAATGTCTTTCCCTGTTCCCGGATACCGGACATGCACAAGTGCATCGAGAATTAATTTTGGATATAATGTCATTATATTATATGTTACACGTTTGAATTTAAAGTAACAAGCCTGAGGTTTGAAATGTTTGAAAATTGGTAGAATAAAAACATCCTTACAGATAAAGATGGTTTTAATCCTCAACATCCATATTATGCCTTTTGCTTCTTCCGAAACTCCGGTATGGATCATGTTCAATTTCTACATCGGGTTCTACAAACTCATTACGCTTTTCAAGTAAAAACTGAATGTATTTGATAGTCAGCCCACGTTCCAGCCATTGTTGTTCGTAATAGGTTTTTATACCCAAAATTGGGTCCTGAAGGTCGGAAGCATACAAATCGGTGGAAGAAAATACAACCGGATAATGATTAGCTTTAACCATTTCGCAGGTATAGGTAAACATAAAGTTGCTATCAGTTTTTAAATGAACAAGACCATTATCTTTCAAAAACTGTTGGTAAGATTTCATAAAATTAGTGGCTGTGAGACGCTTCGTTACCTTTTTCATTTGTGGGTCGGGGAAAGTCAGCCAGATTTCGCTCACTTCATTTTCGGCAAAAAAGTGATGAATCATTTCAATATTGGTACGCAGGAAGGCAACATTTTTCATTCCACTTTCGTGCGATTCCTTTGCTCCTGTCCACAAACGAGCGCCTTTTATATCTACTCCTACAAAGTTCTTATCGGGATACAACCTGCCTAAGCCAACCGTATACTCACCTTTGCCACAACCAAGTTCGAGTACAATGGGATTATTATTTTTAAAAAAGAGTTCATTCCATTTTCCTTTCATGTCAAAGCCAACTCCTTCGCGGATGCTATGCGATGAAACCTGAAAAACGTGCGGAAATTCCTCCATATCCGCAAATTTGGCTAATTTGTTCTTACCCACTTTATCTTTATTATTTGAATTTTATAAAAATTTAAAGCTCAGTTGTTTCGTAATCAGACTTTCTCATTAGAGTAGCTTCGAAAAACTGCAATAATTAGCATCTACCTACCAAACATCCAAGCTTTTAAACTATTTTTCAGCAACTTTTTCAATACGCATTCCTATATCATTTATGCCTGTCAAAACAGAATCGCGCATACCGTGCACAATCTTGTAACGATACGTACCTGCTTTGGGAAATCTGACATTTTGTTGATAAAGAATTGGCATTTCTAAAACGGATCCAAGTCCGGATCCAAGCCATTTCCCCCTATTATCAGCCAAATAACACTCAATAGAGTCTTTCGACTGAACTTTATCGGGAGTACTTTTGCTTAGAAAAAGCCACAAATTCTGATAAGGATATTCACCTCTGTTTCGTACATTTACGTATATATTGTAAGTAGCCGCAGTGTCTTTAATCGGAATATAAAAGGCATACAAACTATCTTTGCTCCAGCCTTGCGAGTTAACCGCTTTATATTGAAAAAACACATCGTTACTTGTACAACCAGCAATCAGAAGCGTAATAAAAGTTGCTAATAAAATTCTATTTTTCATTGTTTTCGTTACCGTTAACATTCTTTTTTATCGGTTTTTGAAATCTGGGAGCATTTCCTTTATTCTCTTGTTCATTAGACTTTGCGGCCATCTGTGGACGACTATTGTTCGAACGTTTATTTTTGTTATTCGGACGTTTTTTATTCGAATCAAATCGGGTCAAACTATCCTGCCCAACTCCGTTTTCATAATCAACTACTACCGGTTTTACTTCATCGTCGTTATGATCATCCAACAAATCTGGTTTTGAACCTTTTTTATTCATGGCAATAACCTCCTTGGCACGTCGGGCGGAAACTGTTACCAGATTAGCTCCAAAATTTTGAGATGTTGAGTAGGTCATTGCACCTTTAAACACATCTGTTTTAAAGTGATAATAGGTATTATCAATTGTTTCAATCGGAACTTCTTTCGAAGGAAATCCTTTTGAAGCATCCACATAGGTATCAACCTCAAAATTCATACAGCATTTAAGCTTACCGCACTGACCTGCAAGCTTTTGCGGATTAAGCGAAATGTCCTGAATACGGGCAGCACTTGTAGATACCGAATTGAAATTCGTCATCCAGCCCGAGCAACACAACTCACGCCCGCAAGGCCCGATTCCGCCTATACGACCGGCTTCCTGACGGGCACCAATCTGTTTCATTTCAATACGAACGCGAAATGTCTCAGCAAAAACCTTGATTAACTGACGGAAATCAACGCGTTCGTCGGCAATATAATAGAAAATTGCTTTGTTACCATCTCCCTGAAATTCTACATCGCCAATTTTCATATTCAGCTTCAGGCTTTCAGCAATCTGGCGGGCTTTTATCATCGTTTCCTGTTCCTTTGCTTTTGCTTCCTGAAACTTTTCCAAATCGGTCTCTTTGGCTTTACGGTAAACACGACGAATTTCAATCTTATCCGGATTGACATTGTATTTTTTCATTTGCAGCAACACCAATCTGCCAACCAGTGTCACATCACCAATATCATGTCCGGGAGATGATTCTACAGCAACCACATCCCCTTTTTGAAGTGGAATTTTGGTACTGTTCAGGAAATAACCTTTTCGGGTATTTTTAAACTGAACTTCAACAAAATCGGTATCGGCCTGGGTTTCAGGCAAGTCGGACATCCAGTCGAATGTACTCAGTTTCTGAGTCGAATTTTTGCAGCAGCCGCCTTTTGTCATGCAGCAGCCACCACCGGTTTTATGTATTTTATCCATTACATTTTACATCTAAATTTTATCGCGATTCTTATTTAGTTGGTCACGTCGTTCGCGATATTAACTTCGTGATATTGATTCACGTTGGCTCTATTTTATATTGAACCTCGGTGATATGTCTCTTACTGCTACTTATTTTAAGCGAAAACAAGTAGCTATGAATAAGCAATACTTATTTCTTCAGCAACATGATTACCTTCAATGTCAAATCAAAGAAAACCATTTTTGCATTTACATTTTGTTCTATCTGGCGCTCTGCCAGCGAAAATTCTCCCATCAAATCTTCCACATTTCGCTCATTGATAAAAGGCGAAAAGCGTTGCGAAAAATCGGCTTCAAAAGAAGTCAGATAATTTAAATCCGGTTGTTGCATATTGCGAATGAAATTTTCTCGTGTCATTCGTTGAGCATAACTCAGAAAGTTCTTTTGCCGCTCACGTCCCATGGATGGCGCAGCCATTTCGTCGGACCACTTGCGCAATGTTTTAAGCGAGGCATGATCCTTTTTATTTCCAACCTGCCACGCCAGGCGCATGATTAGCACAAATCGCTCGAAATTTTGTTTGTTCTCATCGCCTTCACTCAGAATGGCCATGGCGCTCAAATAGCTGCCATTTGCAATTTTTGAAGCATATTTTGCGCCTTCCTCCTCTACCTCCAGGTTTTCATTACGAAGCAATGCATGCTGAATCTCAGTCTCACTTAACCGGGGAATGTGAATATGTTGCGTCCGGGAAAGAATTGTTGTTATAATTTGATCCGGTTCATTGGAAACCATTAGAAAAACCGTCTTTTCGGGTGGCTCTTCCAAAATCTTCAACAACTTATTGGCGCATGTTGTATGCATCTTCTCCGGCAGCCAGATTATCATCACTTTATATTCCGACTCATACGTTTTCAGACTCAGCTTTCGGAGAATCTCCTCGCTTTCGTTAGAATAAATCAAGCCTTGTTTCGCATCCCCCGAAATAGAAGCGTACCATTCATTGATACCAAAATACATGTTTTCGAGCACCATTGCACGAAATTCAGTAATAAAATCGTCGCACACAACACTTGTTCTACCTGCAGGTTTAATTACAGGAAAAACAAAATGCAAATCGGGATGTGCCATTTTGCGATATTTCACGCACGAAGGACACACACCACACGAATCGGTAGCCGTGCGATTTTCGCAACAAATATATTGAGCATAAGCAATGGCCAAAGCTAATTTTCCAACGCCCTCCGGACCACGCAAAAGTTGCGCATGAGGTATCCTTTGCTCATGTACTGAGCGGATAAATCGTTGTTTAATTTCCTGTTGACCAATGATTTCGGAGAATAGCATGGTTGAAATTTACAGTTTTATTCCAAATTCGGATAAAATGCAAATATACAAAAAAAGAAAGGATTATGAAAAATGAAAACAAAGTAGCACTTTTCGGTCAGGGGAACTGTTATTTTTCGATATATTTGCGACGCAAATGCAACGTTTCAAACAGAAGATTCATCTACTTATAGTATCTGTGTTTTTATAAACAAAACTAGCTCGAATGTGATTATATAAATGAATATTCAAACCAATATATAAAACTTAAATAGTATATGGAATTCAAACAATTTACGCATATGAAAAAGATTGTATTCAGTGTGCTGGCACTTACTTTATTAGTAGCCTGCAACCCCCACGATGATGAAAAT
This sequence comes from Paludibacter sp., assembly GCA_028710895.1. Lineage (GTDB taxonomy): Bacteria > Bacteroidota > Bacteroidia > Bacteroidales > Paludibacteraceae > Paludibacter. The sequence goes on along the minus strand of JAQTTH010000029.1, from coordinate 8,835 downwards.
CAGGTTCTTTCTGATTTTATGAGCATAGCCACAGTTGATAATCCAACTCAAACATCGGGCTTTTATTTTAAGCTTGACAACAACGATAAGATGTGGATAACATCGACTTATTTTCCGTATTATAGTCCAAAAACTGGCCAACGCATCATAGCCAATTACAGTATTTTATCCGTGAACAATGACGGTGCGACCTACAACCACAAAGTACAGTTGAACGATTTTTACGAAGTACTTACAAAAGGAATTTTCAACATCACGCCAGCAACTCAGGACAGTATTGGTAACGACCAAATCAGCATTGATGATATTTGGATTGGAAGCGATTATCTGAATGTTGAGTTCACTTACCCGGGCTACAACAAGATTCACTATATCAATCTGGTTGCAGACACAGCCAAAAAGTATACCGACAATAAAACTCATTTAGAATTCAGACACAATGCCAACAGCGATTATGCAACCTATTCAAAATGGGGAATCGTGTCATTTAAATTGAAGTCGCTGCAAGCAAATACAACAGCTGATTCGGTCAATTTGGTTATTCACAGCAAAGAATTTGGTACACCAACAGATAAAACATACAACCTTACCTATAAATTTGGCCAGTTGGGAAACTCGAATGTAAAGAAAATGCTATTCCCGACAAATAATGAAAAGATTCAATAAGCTGATTTTTGTTTTACTTTTGCCAAAGTCCAATCTTTAATAAAAGGTTGGACTTTTTGTCCTTTGAAACACGACATAAATTCATTAAATCAACTTTAATTCATTAACTTTTTCTACCTTTGTGGTTTTCCCATACAACATAAAACATATGAAAACACTCGAACCCGCCGAACTCTGGAATTTCTTCCACGAAATAACTCAAATACCACGTCCTTCAAAAAAAGAAGAACGCATAATTGCTTATTTAGGGGCATTTGGCGACAAACATAAGCTAACAACAAAAGTTGACAAAGTTGGAAATGTACTCATTTGCAAACCAGCAACAAAAGGTTATGAAAACCATAAAACAGTTATTCTTCAGGCACACACCGATATGGTTTGTGAGAAAAACAGTGACACCGCTCATAATTTCGACACCGACCCAATTCAAACGTATATTGATGACGGTTGGATAAAGGCAAAAGGTACTACTCTGGGTGCTGACAACGGCATTGGTATGTCGATGATGCTCGCAGTACTTTCTTCCGACAAATTACAACATCCGGCCTTAGAATGTTTGTTCACTGTCGACGAGGAAACCGGGCTTACAGGCGCTTTTGCCCTGGAACAAAACTTTCTGACCGGTGAAATACTTATAAATTTAGATTCAGAAGATGATGGTGAAATATTCGTTGGTTGTGCCGGTGGTATCGATACTACTGCACTACTAACCTATAAACCGGAAAAAACGCCTGAGAATTTCTTTTGTTTTTCAGTTTCGGTAAAAGGCCTTAAAGGAGGGCACTCCGGAGATGATATCAACAAAGGTCTTGGGAATGCCAATAAAATTCTCAATCGTTTCCTGTGGCTGGCAAACAAAAAAATGGATTTGCGCTTACATAGTTTCGTTGGTGGCAATCTACGTAATGCTATTGCCCGCGAAGCTGTGGCAGTTGCCTGTGTGCCCTGGGCCGAAAAAGAAAATATCCGAGTGTTATTCAACATGTTCAGCACAGAAATTGAGAATGAAAATGCAGCTGTAGAACCCGGCATGAGGCTAACGCTCGAATCGGAGCCTTTACCTGAAAGCGTTTTAGACAAAACAAGCTCTGATGCTTTACTAAACGTTTTGTATGCCTGTCCACACGGCGTCATTGCAATGAGTCCCGATATGCCCAATCTTGTAGAAACATCCACCAACCTGGCTTCAGTAAAGATGAAAGAGGGAAATACTATTGAAATTACAACCAGCCAGCGTAGTTCGGTTGAAACTTCGAAGTACGATATTGCCAATCAAGTGGAAGCAGCCCTTACATTGACTGGTGCCACCGTTACACATGGCGATGGTTATCCGGGTTGGAAACCAAATTTAAAATCAAACATTCTCAAAGTTGCCCAAAACAGTTACATCACCCTGTTCAACGAAGAACCAAAAGTTCGCGCCATCCATGCCGGACTTGAATGTGGTCTCTTTCTTGAGAAATATCCACATCTGGATATGATTTCTATCGGACCACAAATGTATGGAGTTCATTCACCTGACGAAAGATTAAGCATTGCTTCAACACAAAAATGCTGGAATTGGTTGATTGATATTTTAAAACAAGCTTAATTTTCAAATGAAAAAACCAAATAAACGCAAGATAATCAATGATCCGGTTTTCGGATTTATCAATATTCCGAACGACTTTTTGTATGACATTATTCAGCATCCTTACTTCCAACGATTAAATCGTATCAAGCAGTTGGGATTATCATCGTTCGTTTATCCGGGAGCACAACACACACGCCTGCTACATTCCCTGGGAGCGATGCATTTGATGGGTGAGGCTATTACCCAGTTGCGACAGGAGGGAAATGAAATTACCCCGGCTGAAGCTGAAGCTGTTCGCGCCTGCATTCTGTTACACGACATTGGCCACGGACCATTTTCGCATACCCTTGAACATAGCCTTGTAAATGGTGTAAGTCATGAGGAAATTTCGTTGTTGATGATGGAAAAAATTAATCGTGAATTGGATGGAAAACTGGATATGGCTTTGGAAATTTTCACGAACGTTTATCCGAAAAAATTCCTGCACCAACTTGTTTCAAGCCAACTGGATATGGACAGATTGGATTATTTGAGTCGTGACAGTTTTTATTCGGGTGTAAGTGAAGGTATTATCGGTGCTGCACGTATTATAAAAATGTTGAATGTTCATAACGATCAACTTGTGGTGGAAGCCAAGGGAATTTATTCCATTGAGAAATTTCTGGTGGCGCGTCGTTTAATGTATTGGCAAGTTTACCTGCATAAGACATCCGTAGCAGCCGAGCAAATGTTATTGAACATCCTTAAACGGGCAAAAGAGCTTGCTGGTAATGGAGCAGAATTGTTTGGATCGCCTTCATTGCGCTACTTTCTTTACAACGAAATTCAGAAGAGTGATTTTTCAAACTCGGATAAAGCCTTGGAAAACTTTGCATTACTTGATGACTCCGATGTTGTTTCGGCTATAAAAGTTTGGTCATCACACCCGGACTTTGTGCTGGCTACTTTGTGTAAAGCTTTTACCGACAGAAAATTATTCAAAGTGGAAATTGGAACAGAACCAATTGATGAAATGAAAAGAAAGTTTCATTTGCAACAATATATGAAGTATTTTAACGTTAGTTTAAATGAAGCAGCATACTTTATGGGCGAAGAAATTGTCAGTACGGATACTTATAGTCCTGAAGATGATAGCATTAATATCTTATACAAAGATGGCACAGTAAAAGACATTGCCGAAGCATCGGATATGCTCAATATTACTGTATTGACAAAAAAAGTGGAGAAACACTATTTTTGTTATTTTCGTTTGTAATTTATTCGATATCAAAGTCATTTAAAACATTCAACTTGATTGTTTACAAGTGCTATCTTTTCTAAATAGCTTGACTTTCATTATCGATTATTGGAAATAGTTTAGTACTTTTGCATCCAAATTTTTTTATATGGAGTTTACAGCTCAACAAATTGCAGATTTCTTAGGTGGTGAAATAGAGGGTAATCCTTTAGTTAAGGTGAGCAGTTTTTCCAAAATTGAAGAGGGAAAACCTGGAACTTTGAGTTTTTTATCGAACCCTAAATACAGCCAATTTATCTATGATAGTCTGGCAAGTATAATTTTAGTAAATAAAAATTTCAATCCGGAAAAAGAAATTTCTGCTACTTTGATACGTGTCGACGACGCATATCAATCGTTAGCAGTGCTACTTTCATTGGTAGAACAAACAAAACCACAAAAAACCGGAATCTCTGAACTGGCATTCATTGCTTCAACAGCAAAAATAGGTGAGAATGCCTACATTGCACCATTCGTATATATTGGTGAAAATGTGACCATTGGCGATAATATCAAAATTCATGCTCAGTGTAGCATTGAAGATGGTGTTTCGGTGGGTGATAATGTACGTCTGTATTCCGGCGTGAAAATATATAACGATTGTGTAATTGGAAACAATTGTACATTTCATTCGGGTTCGGTTATTGGCTCAGATGGATTTGGGTTTGCACCCACAGAAGATGGTTCCTACAAAAAAATCCCACAAATGGGAAATGTAATTGTAGAGGATAATGTTGAAATTGGGGCAAATTCAATAGTCGACAGAGCCACGTTGGGAAGCACAATAATACGTAAAGGCGTGAAGATTGACAATCTGGTTCAGATTGCTCACAATGTAGAAGTTGGATCAAATACAGTAATCGCTGCTCAAACAGGAATCTCCGGATCAACAAAATTAGGAAAACAATGTATTTTAGCCGGACAAGTTGGAGTTGCCGGACATTTAAATATAGCTGATGGAACTATTTTTGGAGCTCAAACAGGGGTACCAAATTCAGTAAAATTACCAAATCAAACATTACAGGGTTATCCGGCTATTCCCATAATGACATTTCATAAAGCAGCCATCGTTCATAAAAATCTTCCCGAACTTCAGAAAATGATTTACGCCATGCAGAAGAAGATTGAGGAATTAGAAAATAAAATTAGCAGTATTTCAGAATAAAATATGTTGAAACAAAACACGATTAAACAAGCCTTTACGCTTTCAGGAAAAGGATTGCACTCTGGCTTGGAAATTTCATTGACTTTTATCCCGGCTCCCGAAAATCATGGTATCAAAATCAAACGAGTTGATTTAACCGAGCAACCGATTATGGATGCAGTAGCTGAATACGTTACTGAAACAACCCGCGGAACAGTACTCAAAAAAGGTGAAATGCAGGTAAGCACTGTTGAGCATGCTTTATCAGCGCTTTATGCCTTGGGAGTTGACAATTGCTTATTGGAAGTTAATGCGCCTGAATTCCCTATCTTAGACGGAAGTGCAAAATACTATGTTGAACAAATACAACAAATTGGAATTGAGGAACAAAAAGCAGAAAAAGATTATTATATAGTTCGCAAAAAAATAGAATACAGTATTCCTGAAACCGGAGCAAAAATTACAATACTCCCGGATGATACTTTCAGTGTCGATGTACACATTGGATTCGATTCACCGGTTCTGAACAATCAATTCGCAAGCCTTTCGTCTTTAGACAACTACGCAACTGAAATAGCAAGTGCCCGTACTTTTGTATTTGTGCGTGAAATAGAACAATTAGCCAAATTGAATCTGATTAAAGGTGGCGATTTGAAAAATGCTATTGTCATTTATGATAAACAGGTATCGCAGGAAGACTTTGATAATTTGGCTGAATTAATGCACCAACCTCATCAGGATGCAACAAAATTAGGCTATCTGAATGGTGGCGTCAAATTTCCAAACGAGCCAGCACGTCATAAACTCCTTGATGTTATTGGCGATTTATCATTGATTGGTAAGCCAATTTTGGGAAAAGTGATAGCAACATACCCTGGCCACAAAATCAATACAGACATAGCGAAACAAATTCGCAAAGAATTAAAAAAACAAGAACTACAAGCACCGGTTTACGACGATACAATGGCTCCTTTAATGGACGTAAACGGAATTCGTAAACTTTTACCTCACCGTTGGCCTTTCTTGTTGGTTGACAAGATTATAGACATACGCGAGAAAGTTATTGTTGGGGTGAAAAACGTAACCGTAAACGAAACATTCTTCATGGGTCACTTCCCTGACGAACCTGTTATGCCGGGAGTTTTACTGGTCGAAGCTATGGCTCAGACCGGAGGATTACTTGTTCTGAACTCGGTTGAAGAACCTGAAACATATTCAACTTATTTCCTGAAAATAGACAACGTCAAATTCCGTCAGAAAGTCGTTCCGGGCGACACATTAATATTTCATTTGGAGATGCCTGACGAAATGCGTAGAGGCTGTGCACTCATGAAAGGACATGCTTTTGTTGGAGGAAAAATAGTTGCTGAAGCTGAATTTATGGCTCAGATTGTCAAAAACAAATAATTCAGAGAAACTTTTAAGAAGACTTACGTAGTAAAATAAAAACCTAAAAAACGAAATGAAACAACCTTTAGCATACATTCATCCTGATGCAAAAATTGCACCTTCTGTTGTTATTGATCCTTTTGTATCAATCGACAAAAATGTTGTGATTGGTGAAGGTACACGAATTGGCTCAAATGTAACAATCCTCGAAGGGGTACGAATTGGTAAGAATTGCACTATTTTTCCCGGGGCTGTTATCGGGGCTGTTCCTCAGGACTTAAAATTTAAAGGCGAAGATACGCTTGCTATTATTGGTGACAATACAACCATTCGTGAGTTTGTTACAATTAACAGAGGTACAGCTTCAAGAGGCAAAACTGTAGTTGGTGACAATTGTTTGATTATGGCTTATTGCCACGTGGCTCACGACTGTATAGTTGGAAATAACATTATTATGGGTAATGCTACTCAGCTTGCCGGCGAGGTTGTGATTGAAGATCATGCTATTTTGAGTGCTGCCATTCTTGTACACCAGTTTTCGCACATTGGCTCACACGTAATGATTCAGGGTGGTTCAAAAATCAATAAAGATGTTCCACCTTTCGTAACAGCAGGACGTGATCCAATTTCGTATGCAGGCATCAATTCAATTGGTTTACGTCGCAGAGGTTTTACTAACGAACAAATCCGTGACATTCAGGACGTTTATCGATACCTTTATCAGTCGGGAATGAATACAAGTCACGCCATAGAGAGAATACAGGCTGAATTGCCGGCAACTAAAGAACGTGATGAAATTCTCCTATTTGTAAAAAACTCCCCACGAGGAATTATCAAAGGATATTTCGATTGATTTCTGCAGAACTAATTTTAAATAAATATTTTGCATATTTATTTATATTCAATTGTTCAATTCCTATTTTTCAACTATTTTTGCATTGAAACTTTAAGGCAAAAAAACGTTACAAAGAGTACAGACCTATATCTTATAGGTCTTTGCTTGTAAAATGTAACACGTAATTCGTAACATTTATGGAAAACATTGATGAAGCACCTAAAAAGAGTCTGAATTTTATTGAGACTTTTGTGGAGCAAGATTTGAAAGAGGGTAAAAATGACGGACGAATTCAAACACGTTTCCCGCCAGAACCAAACGGGTACTTACACATTGGTCATGCTAAAGCTATTTGCCTCGATTTCGGCATTGCCGATAATTATGGTGGCATCTGCAACCTGCGTTTTGATGACACTAATCCGGTAAAAGAAGATGTTGAATATGTTGATTCCATTCAGGAAGATATTCAATGGCTTGGTTATCAGTGGGCCAATATATATTATGCTTCAGATTATTTCCAACAACTTTGGGATCTGGCTGTTGAGCTTATTAAACAAAGTAAAGCTTATATTGATGAACAATCAGCAGAAACGATTGCTAAACAAAAAGGTACACCTACAGTTCCAGGAACAGAAAGTCCATATAGAAACAGACCGATAGAAGAAAATTTGGAACTCTTCCATAAAATGAATACGGGTGAAATTGCTGAAGGCGCCATGGTGCTTCGTGCTAAAATTGATATGGCATCTTCCAATATGCACTTCCGCGACCCGTTGATGTACCGTGTGATTAATTCACACCCTCATCACCGCACTGGTTGGACGTGGAAAGCATATCCAATGTATGATTACGCACATGGGCAATCGGATTATTTTGAAGGAGTAACTCATTCGCTATGTACACTTGAATTTGAAGTTCACCGCCCATTATATGATTGGTTCATTGATCAGTTCAAAGACTCTGATTATCGCCCACGTCAAATTGAATTCAACCGGTTAAACCTTACTTATACGGTAATGAGCAAACGTAAAATGCTGCAATTAGTACAAGAAGGTTTAGTTAGCGGTTGGGATGATCCACGTATGCCAACAATTTCTGGTTTACGTCGTCGTGGTTATTCGCCTGAATCAATTCATAACTTTATCAATAAAATTGGTTATACGAAGTTTGAAGCGCAAAATGATATAGGACTTTTGGAACATTCTGTTCGTGAAAGTCTGAACAAGACAGCGACTCGTGTAAATGCAGTTATCGATCCCGTAAAACTCATTATAACGAACTATCCCGAAGGATTAGTTGAAATGCTTGAAACTGGCAACAACCCCGAAGATGAGGCAGCAGGAACGCGCGAAATACCTTTTTCGAGGGAGTTATACATTGAACGGGATGATTTCATGGAGGAAGCCCCTAAAAAATACTTCCGCATGACACCTGGACAAGAAGTTCGGTTGAAAAGTGCTTACATAGTAAAATGTACAGACTGCAAAAAAGATGCTGACGGCAACATAGAAGAAATATATTGTGAATACGACTCACAAACTAAAAGTGGCATGCCCGAAAGCAATCGCAAGGTGAAAGGAACGCTTCATTGGGTATCGGCTGAGCATAGTTTACCTGCCGAAGTTCGTATATACGACCGTTTATTTAATGTAGAGAATCCATCAGCTGATGAGCGTGATTTCCGCGAACTATTGAATCCTGATTCATTGAAAGTACTGACTAATTGCCGTGTTGAACCAGCTTTAAAGAATACAAAACCATTGGATCATTTCCAATTTCAACGCATTGGCTATTTCAATGTTGATTTAGATTCTACTCCGGATAAATTAGTCTTCAACCGCACAGCTTCCTTGAAAGACAGCTGGGCGAAAGAACAATGTAAATAAGCTCATAACCGGGCATATTCAATTCAGTATAAACCCAACAGACCGTTGCAAGTAATTTTGCAACGG
>JAQTTH010000028.1 GCA_028710895.1 Paludibacter sp. | reverse complement strand
GGCGAACTCCCGTTCAACATCCTGAAACGTGAAAAATAAAAATAAGGTATTAATTAAGGAAACAGAACTATTCAAAGCCCTTCCCGTAGGGAATTTAGTTCAACACACGCCTATGTCCATTGGCTGGTTGATCCCGATAGATCGGGACAAGCTGTGCATTCCGGCAGTTTTGCTCCCGCATTGCTTCGCTGATTTTCAATTCACCTTGTCGTTTCACGACAGCGAATGCTCCCTCCGCCAGCTGGCGGACAAATGCCCATAGCCTCGGTCGTTAGGCGGCAGTGTAAAAAAAAGAAAAAGAGTTAAAGTGGCCAGTATTTTAGGTTGACTTTCAACAGAATATGCACTCTGAAACGGAAGAACAAAAAGAAAAAAATATTATGGAGAAAGTATTTAATATACTATATTTCAATTTTTGTCTGTTGAACTATTATCAGAAGAAGGTTATAACAGTATACCTTAATCCTATTTGTTGGGTGGAAAATATAAGGTTTATGAAATTGGGAGTTAGACTTTGGAATCAACAGATGGGAAAAAATTACTCACCATTTTTATATCAAATCAAGTATGACCGCTTTCTTAAACATACGTCTTTACAATTGCTAGTAGGAGCTCTTATTGCATTTGATTTAATGATAACTATGTTGTTGCAGCCTATTTCAAAAGGGATTTATATTTTCTCAATTGCAGGTTTTTTGTTTTCATATATTGGTCCATATAACTTCATTGATGAAAATGATAAGTATTATGAATATCAGCAAGGATTTATGAAGTCCAAGAAATATAAACAACCAATTCTTACATTGGGAGTATTAACTTCAACAATAATTATCATATTTATTCTATTTTTGACAGGAAATTATTTAAAGTAAATAGCGACGACAGAGTTTAGTGAATAGTTTATTAAACAACTGTAAAGCGACAATTCTCTATAAGACTTTTCTCACTTAAATGCGGAAATTACAAATATACAAGGATTGAAAAGATGAGAGAGTTGTTTTTGAGACAAATTTCATTCAACAAGTGACAGCAAAACAACAGAATTACAAACTAAAAGACAAAACACCGACCGCCTAACACACGCCTATGTGTTTTGGCGGGTTGACGTGATTTTAGCAGTCTTTGCGTCCGCATTTCCTTTGTCGTTTCACGACAGCGAATGCTCCCGCAAACCGCCAAATGCCCATAGTCTCGGTCGTTTGGGGCATAGTAAAAAAAGAAGAAACTTAATAGAAACCGAAAGTAAAAATGGAGACGCAGAGAATCAAATCAACTTACAAAATTTTGGGTGGTTTTGGACTATTATTAGTTCTAACTTTAGTATTCAGTACTCTATATTTTAAAGTTATAGAAACTCAGTTTGAAAATAACTATGATTTGGAAACATGGTTGAATAGTACAAACGACATTTTTTTGGTTTCAATACTCTCATTTTGGGAATTGGTGTTTTTATCATTATTTATGTCTCAAAATAAGTTCATTATTATTGACAACGAGGAAGTAATTTTTATAAATCCGCTACTACCATTTATTCGAAAAACAAGACAATCTAATGAATACGACTATTTCATTACAGTTGCTGAGCAATCAAGAGGTGGAGAATATGAAGCAATCTGGCTTATTAAGGACAACAAAATAAAAGATAGGATTTCAAGTTTTTATTATTCAAATTATTTCGAGTTGAAAGACAATTTGAGTATTCGAAACGAAGGAGAACGAAATATAAATCCTTTCATGCAAATATTTTATTTATTCGGACTGAGAATTAAAGACTAAACTGACAAGTCAGAACTCTCTTTGACAACTCGAAAGAAGATAAAACCTTTATTATTCCAAGTATAGGAGACGAAACTAACTTTAGTTCAAGTTTAGCGAAGCGTAATCCGCCAGTTGTCGGACAGGCTTTGGACTGAGAATAAATCAGTCTATTGACTGATAACAGAAGTTGAAAATGGTACATGCCGATATATCGGCACAATAAATTATGAGTCCAAGTCTCCGTTGCACTCAGGATATGATTTAGATATGGCAATTATTATTGTTGTAAACAATGAACCATTAATCCCTCGTTACAAAAGAGGGGCAGTGAAAAAAATAAATAAACATTTTAAAGTATGAAAAAACAAACAATTACAATTAGTTTTCTATTTTTCTTAAGTTTCAATTTATTATATGGACAAGATACAATTACGACTTATTTCAACCGTAATTGGAAGAAATGTGATAAAGCTTTTGCACTTTTTTATAGAAAAGCATACCCGGATTCATTAGGCATGTGGATAGTAAAAGATTATCATATGAATGGACAGTTACAGATGCTTGGCAAATATTCCGATAAAAGACTAATGAAACAACAAGGAATTGCTTTTTTTTACCATTATAATGGAAATGTGCATCAAATAGGTCAATATCTGGATAATAAAATGATTGGTTATTGGAAAGAATATTCTACGTATGGTCAAATTAGTGCCGAAGGGAAAAAAACAAATGACAAAAACGATAGCATCTGGACTTATTACGATTTAGATGGTAGACTATTTGGGAAGAAAAATTATATAAACGGAAAAGCTAATGGAGTAAGCACATGGTATTATGAATCCGGACGTGTATGTGAAATATTGACTTACAAAAATGATAAGATTGTAAGTAAAGTAAATTACGATGAAAATGGAAACATTAAAAAAGTAGTCGAAAAAGACTGTAATGTAGAATTTATAGGTGGAAATCAAAACATGGTTTTATTCTTAGAAAAAAATTTAAAATATCCCAGGGAGCTCGAATTAAAAGGCAAGGAAGGAATTGTAATGTTTCATTTTATAGTTCGCAAAGATGGAACAATAGATCATGTAGAATTTCAAAAGTCAGATGAACCTTTGTTTAATCAAGAAGCTATTAGAGTTTTTAGTTTGATTAAAAAGATGAAACCGGCGCGCGAACATGGTCGCCTTGGTGATGGAGGGTGTACGCTTCCAATCATTTTTAGGTTATGGTAATTAAATGGAGAACTATTGAATCAAACAAAAAGCTCCCTTATTATTCCAAGTATAGGAGACGAAACTAACTTTAGTTCAAGTTTAGCGAAGCGTAATGCGCCAGCAAGTCAGACAGGCTTTGGACTGGAGACAGGGGAAAATAGATAAACCATGGGAAAAAGGGGAAAATGATAAAAAAACTGAGATGAAATTGAGAATTATACAAGTACTTTTGTTTGTGCTGTTTTCGACAAGTTGTTACTCAACAACGTCAGGCAATTTTGAGAAAAACTTGACAACAAGTACTTCTTCTGAAAGCACGTCACATTATGAATCGAAATATGCTAAATATATAGTGACAAAGCTCAAGGAAAAAGAACAAAAGATAAGTGAGGAAAACTTAGAAGAGACTATCATTTATTTAGGCGTTGTAGAATTAAGTGGAAAACTTTTTTATGTACTGACTTCATATAGAGAAATTCAAGCAGCATTAGTAGTTCATGGACATTCGACTATTTATATACTTGATTCAAAGAAAAAAATTGTAAGAGAGTATGAGTTAGGACAACCAGAAGAACTTCCTTTTAGGGTTGAAAACAATAGCTTATATTTTCATTATATAGATTCAAAAACGAATGAACGAAAGATATATATAAACAAAATTGATAAAGAACTACCTAAATTAATGTGTGTAGAACCTGATGATTATTATTGAGAAACAAAAAATACCTACTGCTAACACATGCTTCATCCTCCGCCAACAGTTGGACAGACTTGAACTAAACACAGCATAAAATAGGTAAACCTGTAGGAGAAAGTGCAAACAAACTCTATAAAAAAAATACAAATTAAAAACATGGATAAATTGAATATTCTTTGGACTTCAGACAACAAAATAACAGTTCTGAATATGCTCGCAATATATGTACTTAACTCCAAGACGCGTGGCTGGTGGAAAGAGATAAATATAATAGTGTGGGGAGCCTCTGCTAAATTGATAGCAAAAGATACTCAGGTTCAAACAGAAGTACTAGAAATGTTAAGGGCTGGAATCCATATTGAAGCTTGTAAGGATTGTAGTGACGTTTGCGAAGTAACTAATGATCTCCAAAAACTTGGTATCGAAGTGAAATATATGGGAGAAGCTTTGTCAAACTATATTAAATCCGGTGAACCTGTTCTTTCAATTTGATTTTGAGAGAACGCAAAAAAATAAAGCCTGTGGTTTTTTGTAAATAGATAAACCCAAAAAAAAAGGAGATGGCAACAAAAGCCTTATGATATTCGTTTTACCAGTAATATACTTATAGAATCTAAATTCTGTAGATTCTATAATTCTATAATTCTATAAATTCTGATTCAGACATTATTCTATGATAACATTTAAAACAACAAGAGAACTTCCGGCTAATCCGGAAAGTGTATTTGCAGCATTTATTGATCCTGCCCGGTTAGCAAAGTGGTGGGGTCCTTCGGGTTTTTCCAATACATTTAATTTGTTTCAGTTTAAACCGGGTGGTAAATGGTCATTCGTTATGCATGGCCCCGATGGAATGAACTATGTAAATGAAGCTGAATTCATAGATATTGTTCCAAATGAAAAGGTTGTTGTCAGGCATCATTCGCAGCCAAACTTTACATTGAGAATTCTGATAACAAAAACAACCAATGGTTCCTTAGTTAGTTGGAATCAGGAATTCGATAACGACGATGTTGCCAGAAATGTTGCCCACATAGTAGAGCCAGGCAACGAACAGAATCTTGACAGGCTTACAGCAGAAGTTTGTGGAGTATAGTTTGTTTTCTTTTCTTTTCTTTTCTTTTTAAGTTTGCATACACAGCATAAAACATTAAATCAATTACATTATTATGGAAACAAAAAGCAATTTACAGGCCTCCAGGGCTTACATTCCAACGGCTATTATTGCAATCGCCATTATCGTTACGGCTATTATCTTTGCCGGAGCTTATAAAGCAAAGTTTAATAAACAGGTTACCATTTCGGTTACCGGACTTGCCGAAACAAGTTTTACAAGCGATTTAATTGTATGGCGTGGCGATTACCAACGCAAATCGATGGATTTGAAAGCGGCGTATGGAATGATTAAGAACGACGAATCGAATGTACGCCAGTATCTGAAGTCGAATAACATAGCCGATAACGAATATGTGTTTTCGTCCATCACTATCGAAAAAGAATTTGATTCGAAGTATAACGATCAGAGGGAAAACAAATCAGTTCGGTATTCACCGGCTATAAACTGTCGCAAATGGTTACTGTTGAATCGAAGAACATAAGCAGGGTAGAGGTAGTGTCGCGTGAAGTAACAAAGCTGATTGAAAGTGGTATTGAAATAAGCTCACTCGAACCTTCGTATTTCTATACAAAGTTGTCGGAGCTCAAAATTGATTTGTTGGCAAAAGCAAGTGCCGATGCAAAGAAACGTGCCGAAACAATTGCTGAGAACTCAGGTGGTGCTTTGGGTAAGGTGCTGAAAGCCGATATGGGTGTATTTCAGATAACAGCACCCAACAGCAACGAGGATTTTAGTTATGGCGGGGCATTTAATACTTCGTCGAAAAACAAAAAGGCGTCGATAACTATTCGCATCAATTATTCGATTAAATAGCCTGATAAATCATAAACTAATAGTAAACAATCCATCAAAATTTCAAAAAACTTAAAATATCAATATTATGAACCAATTAAAAACCGCATTATTCATTGCAATTACTTTCCTGACAAGTTGCACAGCTAAAGTAACAAACGATCATTCCGTTGGAGACCCCGAAACTGCTGCTTATAAAACACTATCGAACAAATTGATTGAAGATATGAAACGTGAGTTCGGAGGAAATATGTATGAAAGTGAAAAGATAACCCCAATAGAAACTGCCGAAGGTATTAAGATAGGTATTCCGGACGGTACATTTTATTTATTTACAAAAGACAATTCTAAATTTTTGAAAGGAGATTTAAATAACGATAAGAAATTTGATTTGATTATCCGTGCTCGAATGAACGAAAAAAGAGGATTGGAAACAAAAAAATACTTTGTTTTTCTGCAAGGCAAAGAAGGCTACGAATATGTTGCTGAATTTAAAGCCGATGATATGGTTTTCGAAAATTGCCGTAAAATGGCTGATTTAAAAGTCGGGACTTTTAATCTCGATTCAATAAGCGGAGGATTATTGATAGGGAGCACAAACTATCAGAGCAACAACGAATCATACTACAAGGATTATTCGTATCGTTGCGATACCGAGAAATATAAAATAAATTTAAAAGATAAAACTACTGAGTTGGTTTTTCAGTCTGATTTGTTGAAGAAAAATAGTAATACAGGAAAATACGAGAAGGTGACAAAATAGGCCTTTCATGTTTTTTCCAATTAGTCCGAATCCTTTTTGAAGTGGCTCCCGGATAACTAAATTGTGAATATTTTACACGATTGTCAATCTTTTTTAGTTCTGTTTTGTTAGTATTATAGTTTGTTTACTATCTGTTGCTGAATAAGAAATACGTTGCATGTGAATAGCTGTGCAACTGTTTCACAAAGTTTAACCTTATGTTAATGCATAGGATAAATAAGGAGGTGATTATTGGAATATCTTCTTTTCTGATACTTAACTGCTCCTGCCTGAATCAATACAACGCGTACGAAAATCCTTTTCCTGTGTCTGATCTGTTTGATTCAGTTCCATACAGTGTTTTGGGACAGGGGAAACTTGTGTTCAGGCGCGAGGTTCATAATCCGGGTCAGCATTATTCGGCAGCCTACATACTTGATATCGACAAGCAAAACAGTTCTTTCAGAGATTATATGGGTGAACCTACAATTTCGCCCGATGGTTCGAAAATAGTTTTTGGTTTATATTCTTCTTACTTAAATACTTCAAGCGATATTTACGTAACTGATACAAACTGTTCACATTATAAGCGTGTTTCGGATATTGGTGGTGCAAGTCCTTGTTGGGCGGCGGATGGAACTCAGCTTGTCTTTGTATTGGATCAGCTTGTTTCGGGGGTCAATCATAAACAGTTATATAAACAATCTCCGGTTCAAAGTCCGACAGATCGTACACTTGTTATTGATTTTTATACGTCGGACCCGGCAATAGCTCCGGTTGGAAAAGTGACGCTTTCAGCAAAGGGACAATATCTGATGTCTTCTAATGGTATATATACCTTTGATACTGATGGAAAAAATCTAAGCAAAGTAATACCCTTACAGTCCGATTCGCAATATTACTATTCGCCGGTTTGGTCGTCCGATGGAACGCAGATAGCTCTTATTTCATTGGATTGCTCAAAAAATAATAGTGTTAAAAAATATTCGTTGTTACTATTCGACTCGTATGGCAATAAGCGGGATACTGTATACTCTGTTTCGGCTTCGGCTTATTCCTGGTACAATAAAGCATACTCAGTGTGCTGGTCGCCTGATGGAACAAAACTTGCATTTACAAGGCCAACCGATACAAACATAAATACAGCTACTAATATATTTGTCATTAAAACGGATCACACAGGTTTCACTCAGGTAACAGATAATCAGTTTGCATTTGACTCCTGTCTTTCCTGGGGAAAATAGTAATAATAAAAACCAGCATCAAACAACATTATGAAGAAAATTACCCTGCCATTCGCTCTTGTAATCCTTTTATCAGGTTGCACACATGATTATTATACTCCCAATGCCCAAAATGTACCTATGTTCAGAGATAAAAATGAACTTCGGTTATCAGGAGCATTTGGTGGATCCCAATCTGAAGGTGTTGAATTGCAGGCAGCCTATTCTCCCGTTAAGAACTTTGCCGTAATGGCTAATTATCTGACTTCTTCCATTCATTATAATTCTCCCGGCGATTATGGGAATCAGAATTACATTGAGGGTGGACTTGGTTATTATAAGCCTATAAGTAAAACTGCTGTATTTGAAATTTACGGGGGGTACGGAAGTGGTAACGAGCATCATCAGTACGAAGGATCATACTACAGCTATGATGGAACTTATTATTATGGTTCCGGTTTTGCCAATCTTTCGTTTAAGAAAGTCTTCATCCAACCGTCTATTGGTCTGACGTTTGATTTCATTGATATTGCTTTCTCTTCGCGCCTGTATAGTCTGACATTTGACAAAGTGCAAAATTATGCATCGGTAGATAGCTTTGATTGGGGAACATTACATGAACTTTCATTATCTAATGTTCATTATTTTCTGGAACCGGCTATGACATTCCGTGGTGGTTGGAAAAATGTAAAGCTTCAATTGCAGTTATCAACTACACGGCTTTTAAGTTTACAGGATCCGATATTTTCCTATGAAACACTTCATGCGAGTCTGGGAGTTTGTTTTACTCTAAATGTAAACAAGAAAATCCCGAACAATTTATAGGCTTAATAATCAAACGACTAATCGGAACCTTTTTTGACTTTAATTGTCAGAAAAGGTTTCTTTTTATCCATATTTGATGATTGTACATTTGCAAGTTGTTTGCTTTGTAGCAAATATTACATTTCGTATAAAATAAATTCATTAATAGTGTGTTGGTGTTAACTGAATTTTGTATTTTTGCATGGAAAATCAATATCTTAACGTTGTTGCCGGATTTATGGGACAATATTGACTTGAAAAATTAATACCAATAACATTTCATGCTATATGAATTTCAAAACGACATTCGGTTTATTCCTTTTCATAGCTCTTTTTTCGTCTTGTAATTTGATTTATAATACTCCTAAAGAAGAACAATTATTAGAATGTAATTCTAATTGCTATTATATAAATTTGCGTGGTGCTGTGATTGATAAAGTCACAAATAAGGGTATTAATACAATTCCGGTTACCCTGAACTGGAAAAAACCTGCATGCTTGTTTTGTACCGACAATATGATAAATAAGATTGTGAGTGATAACTCGGGCAATTTTATTTTTGCCAACTCGGTAGATACGAGTTACTTTGCGAATGGATATCAATTATATGTTTCGATACCTGTAAACAACGAATACATTGTTTTTCCCTGGGAAAACTATTTCGTCATTCATAGCATTACCGACAGCAAAATCAATAATCTGAAATATGAACTTTATCCCCGTACACAATTGACTATTCAGATTGAAAAACAACAGAGTGATAGCTTTTTTGATACCTTTGTTGTTGTACATTTCTTCAGACCGGACTTTCAGTACCTCGACAGGTTGATTACGCGTGTAAATAACCAGTATGATTACCCCGTGAACGATACCTATAAGGTTGAAACATCGGCAGATATAAAAACATATATCAGATGGACCAAGACCGTGAATTCGGTGAAGACCGTGGTGTTGGATTCGATTGTTTGTGAGAAAGGGAAAGATAACCTGTACAAAATAAAGTATTAATTGTAACGGAAGATGAAGGATCTTGAAATGATTCAAAAGCTATCAATTCTACATTGTGTGTATCAGACCATTGCTTCGGCCGATGGTAGCATTGAACCTGAAAGAGATAATGAAGCGATAGAATTTGCCTTAACTGAATTGGGATTACCTTCTGTTTATTCGTGGGATTCGGCCCTGAAACTAAACCCACACGATTGCTTTACTCATCTCTTTTCGCTAAACGAAACTAACAAGCAACAATTCAAAACCTTATTGAGTGCAGTTGCCGGTATGGGTGGCAATACACTTTTCAGAACTAATTGTGCCAATCACATAGTTCAGTTGTGTCAGGCCTGATAGTTTCTAAAAACAACTTCCACTTCTTTTTCTAAAAAGTAAGCTTGCTTTTTTGCTTGCTCTTCTATTTCAGCCTTTATTTTGGTATTCACATCACGGAAGAGATTAGCTTCAATAACGAGATTAGTTTTCTTTGTTTCACGCTTCCAAATACCAACAACCTGACCATTTACAACAATTATGGGACGAAAGATACCATTATCTGAAATTGCCTTTTTGTTCAGGCTTTGATCTATCGTTGCAGTCCGGTTCCGGTAAGCTATTAGCAATTCGTCGAAAGCAGGTAATAAATAAACAGACTGATTCAAAAAGTTTTCGGGTGAATTATTCTTAAACCAATAGGTTTCTCCATCGAATGTTTCGGAAATAAAGTCAGATTTAATCATCTCTATGGCTTTGCGGGCATCGGCAACCGGTAAACCCGACCACCAGATAAAGTCGCGCATTGTTGCCGGGGCATGGCTTGTAAAGTAACGATTGGCAAGTTCGGCTAACGATTCATCATGCGAAAGTAGTTTTTTGACAGGGACTCTTTCTTCTAAAAGTGCATAGCTTAGTTTATTTCCTTTCATTTCCCCATTGCAAATAAGTCCATCCAGTTCGGCAATCATTAGTAAATGCGAAAGTCTGTTCTCGTTGGTCCTGATGTTTGCATTCTCATATAATCGGGTCAACTCTTCGCGCGTTAGATTGACTCCATTTACCAAATGTTTCTCCAAAAGAGCATTACTTCTGCTAACTACAAGCTCATCTAACTCAAGTTGCTTATTCCTTGATTTTGATTGTGATTTAATCTGTGGAGCAGTTAGTTCCAGCATCCAGTATATATCGTCGGACGAAACAAAATGCCAGGTAGGACGCATTAAATGTGTGCGGATAATCTGTCCAATGTTGTATGCATCCAGAATCATTTTATCGGTTCCATGTTGTATGCGCAACCCGATAGCCCATTTGGCCATTAGGTAATCCTGTGCCTGCATAGCGCCCATATGAGCAACGAGTTTTTGTGGGTTCGAAAATCGTTGATTGGCAATTTCCTGATTGTGAATGCGTAAAAGTGAAAGATTTGATAAAGCCATACTCTTTATATCAATAATATTTGTTGCTCAAAGATAGGAAAAAAGATATTTATCATTACACGATTGTTTTGAAAAAGGGGTGAATTGTTTATTTTCCCAAAAAAAACAGCAATAAAAAGCGAGTGTAAAAAAAATAATCTATCTTTGAACTTAATTACTGAAACGCATTTCCCAAAACTCTAAAAAACATAATTGTATGAAAACACAAGAAGACGATTTACTGGTATATGACGAGGATGAAGCCGTAAAATTTATTCTGAATTATATTCCTGCTGAAGACAAAAAGCAAATCACTGAAGAAAAAATTGAATATGTGCTTGATGTGGTGTATGAGTTTTACGACGAAAATGGTTTAATTGATGAAGATTCTACCGAAGATGCAAGCATTGACGAAGAGGAAATGTTCAAATTCATTCTGAAATGTGCTAAAAAAGACAAGATTGAAATGACAGAAGATGAGATTCAGTTGATTTTAGACGGAGAATACGAATATGGTAAATCGTTAGGGATTTATACAGAAGAAGAGTAAATTTTCTAGACCTCTACAAAAAAACACCAACGCTAAGTTTAGTTTGCTTGGTGTTTTTTTGATTTTATAAGCATTTAAAAATTATCTATGTATCGTATATCGTTTGCACTTTTATGGCTTATCACGTTGCTTCCGCTTCGTGTTTTATATTTAATTTCCGACTTCCTGTATCCGATAATTTATTATGTTGCCCGATATAGAAGAACGATTGTAAGGGGAAATATTGAAAATTCATTCCCGGATAAATCCGAAAAAGAAAAACTGAAAATTGAAAAACAGTTTTATCGTTTCTTCTGTGATTTATTTATTGAAACCCTTAAACAGCTGCATTTTAGTCGGGCAGAAATGAGTCGGCGTATTACATTTGGAAATGTTGATCTGGTGCTTGAACAGTACAACCGTGGGAAGAGCATTATGCTAATGACAGCTCATTATGCAAACTGGGAATGGATTTCAAGTATGTCGATGTATCTACCTGCTGATAAAGCGCTTCATCCCATATACAAACGTTTGACCAGCAAAGGATCGGATTTGTTGATGAATAAATTGCGTGCAAAATATGGTGGAACCAATATAGAAAGGAATAGCCTGCTTCGTACAATGGTACGCATGAAATCGAAAGAGCAAACTGGAGCCTTCGGAATGGTTTCCGACCAAACGCCACCACGTAATTATCAGTTTTCTGTAGAGTTTCTACATCAGAAAACCCCCATGTTTACCGGATCTGAAGAATTGGCTAAAAAATTTGATTATCCTGTTTTTTACGCTAAACTGAAACGCATTAAACGTGGATATTATCATTGCGATTTGATTCCAATTTCGATGGAACCCAGGGAAACTACCGAACACGAAATAACTGAAAAGTATATGAGTGAACTTGAAAAACAAATTCAGGAAACACCACACCTTTGGTTGTGGACGCACAAAAGGTGGAAATATGTCAGATAAAGAAAATAGTATACTAACAACAAATACGAAGCTAATGACTACTGCTATCGTCATTCTGAATTGGAACGGGGCAAATTATTTAAAACAGTTTCTTCCGATACTGATTGAAAATACCACACTTGCCGGAACGGAAATTATTGTTGCAGATAATGCATCAACCGACTCGTCTCTGGCGCTTTTAAAAGCTGAATTTCCAACAATTAAAACGATTGTTCTTGATAAAAACTATGGATTTGCCGGTGGATATAACAAAGCTTTGGCACAAGTGGAAGCCGATTATTATGTGTTGTTGAATTCGGATGTTGAAGTAACAGCGAATTGGCTCAAACCACTTATTGGTTATATGCAGGAGCATGAAGAGGTTGCTGCTTGCCAGCCCAAAATCAGAGCTTATCATAGGCGAACTCATTTCGAACATGCCGGTGCTGCCGGTGGTTATATCGATCGGTTTGGTTTTCCGTTTTGCCGGGGAAGAGTTATTGGATTGGCCGAAGAAGATAAAGGCCAGTATGATACAATAGCAGATGTGTTTTGGGCTACTGGTGCTTGCCTTGTTGCACGTGCTAAAACATTTTGGAAAGTAGGAGGGTTGGATGATGAGTTTTTTGCTCACATGGAAGAGATTGATTTGTGCTGGAGATTGAAAAGCCGTGGGTTCAGAATTGTATGTGTGCCCGAAAGTGTTGTGTATCACATTGGTGGAGGAACACTCAATGTCGAAAGTCCGCATAAAACGTATCTCAACTTTCGAAACAATTTGTTGATGCTCTATAAAAATCTTCCGAACAAGTTGCTTAAGAAAACGATGTTTTGGCGATATGTTTTTGATTATCTGGCTGCTTTTCAGTTGTTCATCACCGGAAAACCTGCCAATGCCAAAAGTGTTTTGAAAGCCCGAAAAGATTATAAATTAATGCAACCCGGGTTTGAAGAAAAGCGAATGGAAAATATCTTATATTCTACTACTGATAATCAGTCTGATATATTACAAAAGAGCATTGTTGTTGAGTATTATTTGAAAGCTAACAAAACATATAACTCCCTTTTTAAATAATTGATTTTATTGTATTAAAAACAAAAAAAGAACGAGCCTTTTCAGACTCGTTCTTTTTTTTGTTTACAAATGTTTTCGGAATCAACCACATTTAGAATAACCACAGTTTTTGCAAGTCAGACACCCTTCTTGGTAAATAAGTGCTTTTTGCCCACAACTTGGGCAATCATGTCCGTTGATTTGAGTTCCGTCAGGAATATATTTCTTCAGAGCACGTTCAACACCCACTTTCCAGGTATTGATTGATTCATTATCTAATTGGAGTCCCGAAACCAGTTTGATTACCTGATCAATAGGCATTCCGTAACGCAACACACCCGAAATGAGTTTTGCATAGTTCCAGAATTCTTTATCAAATTTGTGTGATAAACCTTCAACAGTTGTTTTGTATCCGCGTTTGTTTACAAACTGGAAGTCATAGCGTTTTGCTCCCTGTTCATCCACAGTCTTAATAATTTTACCTTCGTTGACTGTTTTTGGAAGTAGAATTCCTTCTTCATCATCGGCAAGTCCGGTAAAGATTTCATAAGGTCTTCCATCTTTCAAACCAACAAAAGCAATCCACTTGTCTTTAGCGTTCTGGAAACGTACAATCTCACATTCAAGCTCTTTAGGACGAATTAAATGACCTTCATCATAAGGGAAACATATTTTTTTCTCGTCTTTTTTTTCGTCTTTTTTATCTTCAACGGCAATTAGAACTCCGGCACGTGACCCATCGCGATAAACAGTTACACCTTTACATCCACAACGCCATGCT
The DNA here is from genome assembly GCA_028710895.1 of Paludibacter sp. Taxonomy (GTDB): domain Bacteria; phylum Bacteroidota; class Bacteroidia; order Bacteroidales; family Paludibacteraceae; genus Paludibacter. The sequence goes on along the minus strand of JAQTTH010000028.1, from coordinate 16,482 downwards.
TCTTCGTACAAATGACCTACGAGCTCTTCGGTTGCATCAGAAGGAAGGTTGATAGTTACGCTGATAGAGTGATCCACCCATTTCTGAATGCGACCCTGCATTTGTACTTTTTTCAACCAGTCAACATCATTAGCGGTTGCTTTATAATATGGCGATCTTTCTACAAGTTTCTCAACTTCTTCTTTGGTATATTTGATGTCAATTGGAAAACCGTTAGCTTGCATCCATGTTTCGAATTTATGGTGGAACACCACATATTCTTCCCATGAATCACCATTTTCATCAACAAAATCAATGCGAACGTTTTTGTCGTTAGGATTCACTTTGCGTCTTCGTGTATATACAGGCATAAATACCGGCTCTACACCCGAAGTTGTTTGAGTCATAATGCTGGTTGTTCCGGTAGGTGCAATAGTAAGACACGCAATGTTGCGACGACCATATTTCACCATGTCTTTGTAAAGTTGCGGATCAGCTTCACGTAACCGTTGAATATAAGGATTATTTTCCTCACGTTTTGCATCATATACTGTAAATGCACCACGTTCTTTTGCCATAATCACAGACGAGTGATAGGCAGCTAAAGCAACAGCTTTATGTACTTTTTCAGAGAAATCAGTTGCTTCGTCTGTTCCGTAACGCAAGCCCAGAGCAGCCAACATATCGCCTTCAGCTGTAGTTCCAACACCGGTTCTACGACCTTGAGACGTTTTGGTTTTTATTTTTTCCCACAACTGGAATTCAGTTCTTTTGATAACGTCATCTTCCGGATCTGTCTGAATTTTCTCAATAATCTTTTCAATTTTCTCCATCTCCAGATCAATTATGTCATCCATAATGCGTTGGGCAATTCCCACATGCTTATTGAATAATTCAAAATCAAAAGAAGCTTCCGGTGTAAACGGATTATTGATGTATGAATACAGATTAATAGCCAATAAACGACAGCTATCATACGGACACAATGGAATTTCTCCACAAGGGTTTGTAGATACTGTTTTATATCCTAAATCGGCATAACAATCAGGCACAGATTCGCGAATAATTGTGTCCCAGAATAAGATTCCGGGTTCAGCCGATTGCCACGCATTGTGAACAATTTTTTTCCAGATAGCATTGGCATCAACTTCTTTTGTATGCCATGGTGTTTTGGATAAAACAGGATATTGTTGGGTAAATGGTTTGTTGTTGATGGCCGCATCCATAAAGTCGTCGTGCAATCTTACCGATACATTAGCACCGGTAACTTTACCCGATTCCATTTTGGCATCGATGAATGATTCCGAATCCGGGTGTTTGATTGAAACACTTAGCATAAGAGCACCACGACGACCATCCTGGGCAACTTCACGTGTTGAATTAGAGTAGCGCTCCATAAAAGGAACAATACCTGTAGATGTCAACGCAGAGTTCTTCACCGGTGAGCCTTTTGGGCGGATGTGAGATAGATCATGACCAACTCCACCACGACGTTTCATTAGTTGAACCTGTTCCTCATCCAGTTTGATAATGGCACCGTATGAATCTGAATCTGTGTCAAAACCAATAACAAAACAATTGGAAAGTGATGCAACCTGAAATTCGTTTCCAATTCCTGTCATTGGACTTCCTTGCGGAACAATGTACTTGAAGTCGCGAAATAATTCGAACAGTTCATCTTCAGTCAGAGGATTTGGATATTTCTTTTCAATTCGGGCAATTTCTCTTGCCAATCTACGATGCATGTCATCAGGGGTTAATTCATATGTGTTACCAAATGAATCTTTGAGAGCGTATTTGGTTGCCCAAACTTTAGTAGCTAAATCATCGCCTTTGAAATACTCCAAGGATGCCTTGCGTATCTCTTCAGCAGAAAATGTTTTTGTTTCCACGATAAAAGAATTTCTTAATTAGATTATAATAAGTTATTTATGCTTGAGGATTGTTACGATGAAATCGTGCTACAATGTTAGGCATTTATTTTTATTGTTGCAATATGTAGAATAGGTTTTTGAACAATAAAAAATAAAAGTTTTCCAGAAAAAAAATCAAATATCTGGATATCAAACAAATAAAAATTTCATTTCGGAAAAATATTTTCCAAAATGAAATTCTCTATAAATAACAGGTTGTATAAATATGTGATTGTTGAACAATAATGCAATAAATAAATGTTCAACAAAATTGACAAAATGAAACACTTAATAGGATATTTCGCCGTTTTCAACAACGAAAATCTTAGATTCTTGTCCTAATTGTTGAAGAATTAAATCTAAATGCTCACGGTTGGTATCTGTAATAAAAATTTGTCCGAAAGTTTCACCTGAAACAAGTTCTACAATTTTTTTTACCCGAATTGAATCCAGCTTGTCAAAAATGTCATCAAGTAGTAATAATGGAGATAATTGATGTGTTCGTTTTAGAAAATCGAACTGTGCCAGTTTGAGAGAAATAAGATAGGTTTTGTTTTGCCCCTGAGAACCTACGCGTTTAATCGGATACCCATCAAGTAACATTTCCAGTTCATCTTTGTGTATTCCCTGGGTTGAATAGCCAATGGCGCGATCGCGATCACGGGTGGCTATCATTCGCGTCTTAATGTCGTGTTCTTCGTGCTGAGAATGATAAGTGAGACTTATTTTTTCTGAGCCACCTGATATATGTGCGTAAAAATTTTGGAACACGGGAATAAACTCATCAATAAATTTCTTTCGTTGTTCATATATATAGGTGCCATACATAGCCATTTGATCTTCCCATATGTCTAATAATGAGTCATCCACCGGTGTTTCGAGCTTTAATAATGCATTTCGCTGTTTGAGTGCATTATTATATTGTAGCAATTGATTCAGGTACGATTTGTTGTATTGCGAAATCACGCCATCGATGAATTTTCTGCGCTCCTCACTTCCTTCGGATATCAACACCGAGTCATCGGGCGATACCAATACCAATGGTAGGAGTCCGATATGGTCGGATAGCCGCTCATATTCTTTTTTGTTTCGCTTAAATTGTTTCTTTTGGCGATGCTTCATACCGCAATATACATCCTCGGTGTTTTCGCCTAAGGAATATTTTCCTTGTAATAAGCAAAATTCGGCATTGTGAAGGATGTTTTGCGAATCGATAGAATTAGAATGGCTTTTGCAGAAGGAAAGAAAATAAATAGCATCTAAAATATTGGTTTTCCCCATTCCATTATTACCAATGAAGCAATTGATTTTGGGTGAAAACGCCAATTCAGCTTCACGAATATTTTTGTAATTGATTATGGAAAGGGAATTTAGACGCATGAAATCGATTAATTTTATCTGTTGCAAATGTACATATTATTTATGCACCTACAATTTATTTTTTATCAACAGAGAGTTAAAGGCGAATTTCGTCGCTAAATAATCATTGATTCTGAAGCATTTTTGTTCTTAAAATTGTAACTTTGCGTACCATTCATAAAACGCGCATAATGTCAGAACATCAATCATTATTTCAGCAAATTAAAAGTATACTTTACCTGGTTTTGGCGGTATTCTGCCTGACATCATTTGTTACACCGCCTATTGCCTTATTTTTAGGATTGATTTTCTCGTTGGTTCTTGGCACACCTTTTAAAGAATTCAATAAAGAATCGTCTAAATACCTGCTTCAAATCTCTGTTGTGGGACTAGGTTTTGGAATGAATCTGCAAGATTCTTTCCGTGCCGGCTCGGATGGTATGCTTTTCACATTGTTTTCGGTTGTAAGTGTAATGATATTGGGTATAATGCTTGGCAAAATATTTAAAGTAGGCGACGTTTCAAGTTATCTTATTTCTTCCGGTACGGCTATATGCGGTGGAAGTGCCATTGCAGCTGTTGGACCTATTGCTAAGGCTAGTGAAAGCGAAATGTCTATTTCGCTGGCTACGATTTTTGTGTTGAATGCCATAGCTTTGTTTTTGTTTCCGGTTTTAGGTCATTGGCTGAATCTGACACAGCATCAATTTGGATTGTGGGCAGCTATTGCCATTCACGATACAAGTTCTGTAGTGGGAGCAGGGGCTACGTATGGCGAAGAAGCTTTGAAGGTGGCTACGACTGTAAAACTTACACGGGCGTTGTGGATAATTCCGTTGTCCATTTTTACTTCGTTTTATTTCAAATCAAAAGAAGACAAAGTTGCAATTCCATGGTTTATTTTGTTTTTTATTGTGGCAATGGTTGTGAATACCTACTTTGCAATTCCTGCTAAAATTACTCATGGGATTGTTTCGGTAGCCCGACAAAGTCTTACAATGACACTTTTCTTTATTGGTGCGGGTCTCTCACGTTCTGTAATTAAATCAGTTGGATTAAAACCTCTCTTTTTGGGTGTAACTCTGTGGTTTTTTATTGCCGTTATAAGCCTGATATTTATCTATTTTATTTATTAAGATGAATAGACTTGTATACATTCTGAACTTTGCAGTTTTGTTTTTCGCTTTTTCCTGTTCGCATGAACAACAAAAACATCCAAAACCGATAAAACATCTGAAAAAAGAACCAAAGACCGAAATAATTGTAGATTGCAATTATACTTTTAAAGAAGCAATAGCAGGCTCAAAAGCCCCGGATTCAGTATTGGCTGAATTGAAACTGATAAAAGTACTCTATGTTTCTACTGATGGAAAAATGCATTCGGGGCAGGTTCTTACGAACAATAAAATTGCAGGGATCGTACAACAAATGTTTCAGTTTATGTTGCATGAAAAATTTCCGGTTGCTCATGCAATTCCCATTGTAAAGTATCACTGGAATGATGATTTGTCAATGCAGGCTAACAATACCTATAGTTTTTGTTACCGTAATGTAAGCTATTCAAAACACGCACGTGGTTTAGCAATAGATATTAATCCCTCTTTTAATCCGGTAATATGGAAAAAGGGATATGAATACAGACTTAATAAGCCTGTTGGAGCGCATTACGATCCAACCATTTCAGGTACATTTTCGTCATTAAATCCGGTTGTAATTAAGTTTGAAGAGCTCGGAATGCGTTGGGGTCATAATTTTACCCGAAATTACGATAATCACCATTTTGAAAGGTAATTTTTATGTATTTTTAAATCCTCATTTAATTGCACAATGCTTTTTTTATTTGTAAATTTGCGATAATTTTTAAAAAAGGAGATATTTATTCTTACAATATATAACAATTCTAAATAAAATGTATTTATGGCAAAGTTAACGCGAGAAGATGCTCTTCTTTATCACTCCCAGGGAAAGCCTGGAAAAATCGAGGTTGTACCCACCAAACCTTACAGTTCTCAACGTGATTTATCGCTTGCGTATTCCCCGGGCGTTGCTGAACCATGCTTAGAAATAGAAAAAGATCCAAATACTGCTTACGATTACACATCTAAAGGTAATTTGGTGGCTGTAATTTCGAATGGAACAGCCGTACTTGGACTTGGCGACATTGGCGCTTTAGCAGGAAAGCCCGTTATGGAAGGAAAAGGCTTGCTTTTCAAAATTTTTGCCGGTATTGATGTGTTTGATATTGAAGTGAATGAAAAAGATCCGGAAAAATTTATTCAGGTTGTGAAGGCTATTGCACCAACCTTTGGTGGTATTAACCTGGAAGATATTAAAGCCCCTGAGTGTTTTGAAATTGAAGAGCGTTTGAAAGCGGAACTTGATATTCCATTAATGCATGATGATCAACATGGTACAGCTATTATTTCGTCTGCAGGATTGATAAATGCATTGGAACTGGTTGGAAAGAAGATTGAAGAAGTAAAGATTGTTGTGAATGGTGCCGGAGCTGCTGCCAATTCATGCACACAATTATATATGATGTTGGGAGCTAAACTCGAAAACATCGTTATGGTTGACTCGAAAGGTGTTATCAACAAACAGCGTACAGATTTAAACTCACGCAAAAAACCATTTGCCACAGATCGTACAATTACAACACTTGCTGAAGCAGTAAAAGATGCAGACGTATTTTTGGGATTATCCATTGCAGGTGTACTTTCTACTGAAATGGTACGATCAATGAATGCAAATCCGATTGTATTTGCATTGGCAAATCCAAACCCTGAGATTTCCTACGATGATGCAATGGCTGCCCGTCAGGATATTATTTTTGCAACAGGCCGTTCCGATCATCCTAACCAGATTAATAACGTATTGGGATTCCCATACATTTTCCGTGGGGCATTGGATGTTCGCGCAAAATGTATTAATGAAGAAATGAAATTGGCTGCTGTTCGTGCAATTGCCGAATTGACCAAAAAGCAAGTGCCTGATGTAGTTAATGCAGCTTACAACTTAAAACGCCTGAGCTTTGGTCGCGATTATATTATTCCAAAGCCGCTTGATCCACGTTTGTTGACGATTGTTTCTCCTGCTGTTGCTAAAGCCGCTATTGATTCAGGCGTTGCGCGTAAGGAAATTACCGACTGGGAAGATTATAAAGTGAAACTACGCGAGAAGATGGGTATTGACAACAAAATGCTTCGTCATTTTTATGATATGGCCCGTCAAAATCCAAAACGTGTGGTATTCTCAGAATCGAACCATAAAAATATGCTTAAAGCAGCTGAATCAGCTTTGGCTGAGGGTATTTGTCACCCAATTATACTTGGTAATGAAGAAAAGATTGCCAGCATTGCTGCCGAAAATGATATTGATTTGACTGGTATTGAAATTATCAATTTGCGTCACGATCGTGAAGAAAAACGTCGAAATGTATATGCGCAGAGACTTGCCGAAAAACGTAGTCGTGAAGGTATGACCTTTGACGAAGCATACGAAAAAATGTACGAACGTAACTATTTTGGTATGATGATGGTGGAAATGGGCGAAGCTGATGCTTTAATTACCGGTGTTTACACAAAATATGCCGATTCAGTTCAGGCAGCCAAAGATGTAATTGGAATTCGTGAGGGTACCAAACACATTGCCGCCTTGCATATTATGAATACGAAAAAAGGTACATACTTTTTGGCCGATACGTTGTTTAACCGTCACCCATGTACCGATGCTTTGATTGATATTGCCAAACTGACTCATGACACCGTAAAATTCTTTGCTCACGAACCGGTTATGGCCATGCTTTCATATTCTAACTTTGGTTCGGATAAGAATGGTAGTCCTGCCAGTGTTCACCAGGTAGTTGAAACATTGCATACTAAATATCCTGATATGATTGTAGACGGTGAAATGCAGGTTACCTTTGCTTTGAATAAAGAACTTCGTGATAAGAAATATCCGTTTTCGAAATTAGCGGGTAAAAATGTAAATACACTTATTTTCCCGAATTTAAGTTCGGCGAATACGGCTTACAAGATGTTACTCGAAATGGGATTGGCCGAAACAATCGGACCAATTCAAATGGGGTTGAACAAACCGGTTCATATTTTGGATGTTGAAAGTTCAGTTCGTGACATTGTAAATATGACTGCCATTGCGGTACTTGATGCAATTGTTGAAGAACAAATCAGAACAAATAATCTGGATAGAATTGGAAAAGTAGCTGAAACAACGAGTGCTGATGCTACTGCTCTTTGCAAATAAATTGAGCGATGTATTCGTATAAAAAAAAGGTTCTACCAATGCGGTAGAACCTTTTTTATGTATAAGAATGAAAGAAATTTCTATTTTACTACAATTGCTTCCAGGTTTTTATTTCTGATTTGAATATAAATAACTGAACCCGGTTTAGTATAAGCCGAAGCAACATATCCCATTCCAATTCCTTTTTTTGTGTCGGGTAGCATGGTTCCTGAAGTTACTTCGCCTATTTTCATACCGGTTTCGTCTACTATTTCGTAGCCATGACGTGGAATGCCACGCTCAATAAGCTCAAAACGAACCAGTTTACGGGTTGTACCTTCCGATTTCTGTTTCTCAAGTAATGGACGGTCAATCATGTTTTTACCGTCTACAAACTTTGTAATCCAGCCCAATCCGGCTTCAATGGACGATGTTGTATCATCAATATCGTTTCCATACAAAGTGAAGCCTTTTTCCAGACGTAAAGAGTCACGAGCACCCAAACCAATTGGTTTAATGCCAAACTCAGCACCTATAGCAAAAAGCGCATTCCATATTTTTTCGCCATGTTCCGGGTAGAAGTACAATTCAAAACCTCCGGCACCTGTATAACCAGTGTTCGAAAGAATGACATTGTCAACTCCGGCAAAGTCGCCTGTAGCAAATCCATAATACGGAATTTGAGAAAGATCAACAGTTGTAAGTTTTTGAAGTAATTCGGTGGCTTTTGGTCCTTGTACGGCTAATTGAGCCATCCAATCGGATGCATTTTCCAATTCTGCACCTTCTGTGTTGTTTGCCACGCACCAGTTCCAGTCTTTTTCGATATTCGAAGCATTTACAACCAGTAAGTATTTGTTTTCTTCGAAATAATAAACCAACAAATCATCCACAATACCACCCTTGCCATTTGGAAAGCAAGAGTATTGAGCTTTACCAATTGTAAGGGCTGATACGTCATTTGAAGTTACTTTTTGCAAAAATGACAGTGCATTTGGACCTTTTACCCAGAATTCGCCCATGTGTGAAACATCAAATACGCCGACGGCACTTCGTACTGTCAGGTGTTCGTCGGTAATTCCACTGTATTCGATTGGCATATTATAACCTGCAAACTCGTGCATCTTAGCTCCCAGAGCAATGTGAATGTCTGTAAATGGGGTTGTTTTCATTAATTATATTGATAGTTTGATAGATATAGAATAGATAAATTATTTTATTTTTTAGCCAGTAGGTCGGCAATTTTCACCACCACCATCATGGCTTTTTCCATGGACTGTACAGGAACATATTCGAATCGGCCGTGGAAGTTATGACCACCTGCAAATATATTGGGGCAGGGTAGACCCATATACGAAAGGCGGGAACCATCGGTACCACCACGTATCGGTTTTACATTTGGTTTTACGCCTGCAGCCTCCATGGCTTCGAATGCCAGATCAACAACATGCATTACAGGCTCTACCATTTCGCGCATATTGTAATACTGGTCGCGAATATCGATAAAAGCAGTATCGGCTCCAAATTCAGCATTAATTTTATTTACCAGATGTTGAATTTCTTTTTTGCGTCGTTCGAAACGATCCCGATCATGGTCGCGAATGATATAGCTAAGCGTTGATTTTTCAACATTTCCTTCCATATTAGTCAGATGGTAGAAACCTTCGTAATCCTGCGTATGTTCAGGTGTTTCCCAGCGTGGCAACATACCTACAAATTCCTGCGCTATACGCATGGAATTTCGCATTTTGTGATAAGCATATCCGGGATGTACATTTGTGCCTTTAAAAGTGATTTTAGCACTGGCAGCATTGAAGTTCTCGTACTCCAATTCGCCAATCTCACCTCCATCGATTGTGTAAGCCCATTCTGCATTGAATTTTTTCACATCGAAATGATCGGCACCCTGACCAATTTCTTCGTCGGGCGTGAAGCCAACACGAATTTTGCCATGTTTGATTTCGGGATGAGCCACAAGATATTCCATAGCCGTTACAATTGCAGCAAGTCCGGCTTTATCGTCGGCACCCAATAGGGTAGTACCATCGGTTACAACAATGTCCTGACCTTTGTACTGAAGAATTTCCGGGTATTTTGCAGTTTCAAAAACGATTTCTTTCTCTTCGTTCAGCGTAATATTTTCTCCATCGTAATTGTGCACAACACGTGCTTTTACATGCTTTCCACTCATATCGGGACTTGTATCCATATGAGCTATAAATCCGATGGTAGGAATTTCTTTATCTGTATTTGCTGGCAAAGTAGCCATTATATAGCCGTTTTTATCCAGATCAACTTCGGTCAGGCCTATTGAAGTCAATTCATCAATAAGGTATTTTGCAAAAAACATTTGCCCCGGAGTGCTGGGCGTCATATTCGTGTTTTCGTCCGAAGTAGTAGTGAAGCTCACATATTTGAGAAAACGGTCGGTGATATTCATAAGAATGAGGGTTTTAAATTTTCAGTCACAAAATTACAGAAAAAATGGTATACAAATTCGTTTTTTAATCGTTTTTATTGATAGCTTGTTTCATAAAATTAAATTTACCGAAAACATATTGCTACAGTATGTTTATTTATATGAGATTCAAGGTGTTAATTGCCTTTCAATAGATGGAATGACAATTGAAAAGAGCATTTTCTATCTAAAGATTAAAATACAACACTATATTTTTACGACTTAACATGAATTATGTTCTATTTTTTTGTATTTTCACGTTGTGAAACAAAAAGTATTGAACACTAAATAACGTGGTTGTTTATATTCATTACTCAATCAATAATAATGGGGTTTTAATTAACTCGCACATATATTCAAAAGGGTATTTTATAGGTAAGATTACCAAATATAAACGGAGTAAAATCGAAAATCCGAGAAAGAGTAGATGAAAATTTGAAATTACTATTTTATGAAAGTATCAACTTTATTTTTAATTGTTTTTGCATTTTGTACAACGTCAGTTTTATCTATGAACAACATCCAGATTGATTCAATATCTTGTTCAGCATTGAAGAGTGCTACTAACAATGAAATTTCAGTTCAATATCATGAAGGATTTTCAGATTCAACAAAAGTTGATTCGGCAAAAGTACAGGTTGTAAAGGCAGATACTGCTAAGTTTATGTCCTCCGGTCACAATCAACTTGCAATTGAAAAGGGGAAATATATGCTAAATGGAAAAGTAATAAAGAAAAAAGAGTATAAAGAATTATTGAATAGTGTGCCTGAAAGTGCAATTGAATATAAAAAGGCGCAAGCACAAATAACGTATGAGATTATTACACTCATTGGCATTGAAGTTGTTCTGATAGCTACAACGGGTTATTATATTGGGGCAATACCATGTGTGTTAATTGCAATTCCATTTGGAATAGCTGCCAATAAACATGAGAAAGAAGCAATACGACTTTATAATTTAAAGCAGGGAGGTGGTGATTTAAGTACGACCCCAATAAGTGAAATTCCAAAAGTTGAAAAAACAATAAACCCGGAACTCAAAAAGGTTGATATAACCACAAGCAAACAATTGAATGTAGGAGATATAGTAAGCTTTTACAGTTTTCAGACCAACACAACAATAAAAGGAACTATTATTCAAATAAAAGATAAAACCGTTATCGTTGAATACACTCTTTTTAATAAAAAACAGACTTCAGAACAACAAACATACGATGTAAAAAAAGTCAAATGATAGGATTTGACTTTTCATCTTTTAAGATTCTTCCGTTCGGTTATTTATCGTGTTGTACCCAGATAAGAGCTGATGTATTAAAGCCTAGTTTTTCAGCTATTTTCAAATAGTCTTGCTTTACATTGTCAGGGATAGTTTTTTCCCGGCAGAGTATCCACAGATAACTCAGATTATTTCCGGCAACTAATGCGTATTTATAGTCTTTGTCTAAAGCTATAACATTGTAACCCGAATAAAATGGTCCAAAAAATGACACCTTGAGTCTGGCTACAGTGGGATTGTCGACAAACTTTGCTTTACCGGTAACATCGCTCCACTTTTTGGTTGTATAATTGTATCCACGGTTATACACTTTAATACTTCCATCGGCATTCACCGAGTAAGTAGCTGTAGTATTGTTTAAGTTACGTTCGAACCGAAAGTCCATACGAGCAATTTCGTACCATGTACCCAGGTATTTTTCTGTATCAAAGGGCGATACAGCTGTGGCTCCCTTGGGAATACTAACGCATGAGTTCATTGACAGAGCACCAATCATAGTTGATATCAGTATCATTATTTTTCTTGTTTTCATTTGTAAGTTGTTTTTGAGTCGTAGTTTTTATAAACATGTTATCTCCATAAATTTCAGGTGAAACATTATTTCACGCAAAATAAGTAGTGTAGCTGCAAATGAATTTGTAGCCGGCAGATTATCACTACTGATAGGCCGTCCGGAGATTATTGCTGCTAAACGTCCGAATATTAGTTCCATGTCTGTTCTGGAGAGCAATGCAGAATTAATATTGTTTGAAAAACGATTCGCGAGCAATGCAATTTCACGAATTTCCATATCGGAAGTGTAAAGCAATGAATCTGCCGGTAAAAGTTTGCTGAGAGTCATAACTTCATCTTCTACCAGTTGAATTGCCTCTTCCACTTCGCCTGCAGTGGGTGGATAATTTCGAAAATAGTTATTAGCTGTTAGCTTCGCCCCAATTTCAAGTAACCACATACTCTCCGGCGTTGTTTGTCCTTTGCCATAGGCCAACACAGTATAGTCCTGAGCTATATGAAGCAGGGTAATTGCTATTTTTTCGTCTGAATTGCAACGGGCAGATGCATATAGTTGTTGAATATTTCGTTCAATTTCGGGAGAAATAAGTGTTTTCATACGTTCTATTTATTTCACATTCCATGTTTCCAATACATCTTGTTCCGAAATGGCTGATCCATCGGTTTTTTGATAGCCTTCAAATAACAGCCGGTATTGTTTTGCCAATTGGGCATTGTACATCCATTTTCCCGGAATAAAGTAAAGGTTTCTTTCCATGCAGTATTTCTCCAGGTAGTTTATTTTGTTGTCTTTCTCGGGCATATTGTGGCAAAATACCATTTTACAACCATCGAGGAGCTTGGCTAATCCCGGTGCATTCAAAAAGTCCGGATTGGCCGAAACAGGCGTTGCATCTACCACTAAATCATACGGTCCATCGAAATGGGGTATATGCTCTATTCCCAGTTGTTTCTTTTTTTCCAGTACCCGGTCGGCATCTCTGCCAACCATTGTGGCTTTGATACCCAGTTCGAGTAACACCTGAAAAGCAACTCCCGACACTCCGCCATTTCCATAAATCACAGCTGTTTTAATTTCAATACCGGATGCTTCAATGCCTTTGATTAAGGCTGTTTGCAATCCGATGGCATCGGAATTATATCCGCAGAGTCTGCCACTGTTGTTCACAATGGTGTTTACCGCCCTGGTTTTCAATGCCAGAGGTTCTACTTCGTCGAGAAAAGGGATAATGCTTGATTTCAGGCCGCCTCTTCCGGTAACAGCCCCACCACGGGCAATGGGCGACCTCAGCAATGCGGCATATCCTTCAGGCGTAACTTCGTCGGCAATCGTAAAATAGACCATATTTAATCCGAGTTTCCGGATAGCATCGTTGTGCTTTATAATGGATGATGAGCTGCCGGAAGTAGAGAAAATAAATTTCGTTTGAATGTTCAGGCTTACGCTATAATCAGGGTGTTTGGCTATCATAATCAGTATATTGAAGTGTTAAGCTGTAATAAATTACATAGTATCAAAATATCTTTCCCACTTTGATAATCAACGGGTCTCTCAGTACAATGGCACTTTCGGGACACATTTCCTGGCAACAATAACATTTAATGCAAATACTATAATCGTATACCGGCGCTTTAGTTTTGTCGGCATTCAACCAGTTGACAGCTTTTCCTTCTACAGGGCAACTGTGAACACATGTTCCGCATTGCGTGCATTTTTCTTCAATAATATAAGGCTTCGCCACTAAGCGGTTGTTTAAAAACTGAACCATCTTTCCTTTCTTTACAGTCTTTACCGGCGTACGTTCCACATTAAAGTCCGTGCAAATAAAATCTTTCAGCCTGTCACCCACAATTTCAATTTCCTCTTCCTTGTATTTTCCCGCACCTGTTTCGGCACCCACAAGCGTAGTGGGAACAAAGAGCGGATTCAGGTTAATCATGCGGCTGGCTGTTGCATCCAGTGCAATTGGGTCGGTAGAGAATAGCAGCACATTCATAGCCCGGGGAGTACCACCACGAGGTCCGTTACCTTCCATAGCCATAATACCATCCATGATATAAAGTCTTGGTTTCACAAAACTGTTTAAATCCACCAGCATACGGGCAAAATCGGTTGCATCAGGCAGTTTTACATGAAACTCGCCTTTGCGCATGCCAACCACACAGCCAAACTGGTTTTTTACTGCACCTGTAAAGCGCTCCAAACCATGGGTCTTCATTTTTGGTAAGCTAATAAGGCCATCCGCATCCAGCACACCGTTGGCAATAAAAAACTTTTTGTTTTGGTTGCCTTCTTCAAAAAAGGCTTCACGTCCCTCTTTGAAATCAGCCAATTCGACTTTTAAATCTTCTGCCACATCGGCAATCCCGGCTTTCTTTGCTGCAGCATGACCGGCTCCAAAACCTGGAGAATCGCCATAACTAAGCACAGCACCTTCGGCAGCAAACAACTCAGCAACAGCTTTGAACACGGCAGGGTGGGTGGTGACACATTTTTCGGGCACTTCACCTACCAACAGATTTACTTTCAGCAGGATCTTTTCGTCTTTTTGCACAAACGTTTGGGCACCTCCAATAAGCTCCAGACCTCTCGAAACTGCCTTTTTTACTTCTTCGGTTTCGTACGAATTACAACGGATAATGGCTACTTTACTTTTCATAAAAATGCTGATTTGATTTTGATATCAAAGGTAAGTATATTTTTATTTTTTTGAGTTTTAAAATAACATTTCACTCAAAATAACTTGCTTATTTATACTGATTCTCAGCTAAAACTTCAAAAACAGGATAAATAGCGAATAGTCAATCCATATTTTCTTCGCATTTCCTTGTGTTCTTTGCGGTTATAATGAAAGAATCAACCGCAAAGAACGCTAAGAACCGCAAAGTGCAGAGATTTGCCGGAATAGGAGTGGAGTCGAAAAATTTTTCTTTTGACACTGTTTATTGAATAGATACTGAATAGATCCCATTTTTGGTGATGCAAGTTTTAGGTTCGATGATGCAAGTTTTAGGTTCGATGATATAAGTTTTAGGTTTGATGATGCAACCTTAAGGATTGATGATGCAACCGTAAGGATTGGTGATGCAACCGTAAGGTTTGATGATGTAACCGTAAGGTTTGATGATGTAACCGTAAGGTTTGATGATGCAACCTTAAGGTTTGATGATACAACCTTAAGGTTTGATGATGCAACCTTAAGGTTTGGAGATGCAACCGTAAGGTTTGATGATGTAACCTTAAGGTTTGGAGATACAACCTTAAGGTTTGGTGATACAACCTTAAGGATTGGTGATGCAACTTTAAGTTTTAATCGTTAATTTAAATCCCCGGATACTAAATGAATAGCCACCTACTAGGAACTACTAGCCGTCATCTAGGAGCTAGAAGGCGTCAACTGGAAGCTAAAAGCTCTCTCCAAATTGTTACAACATGGGATTCTGTCTTATCAGTAAGGTTATAAAGCATATATAATGAGCCTATTATACTAGATTGCCTGTTTGCAAGTCTTTGGCTTCTATTCAATGTCTGACTTTGAGACTTCTCATAACGAATGAGTTGATTTGAAACCGTAAACAGAAAAATTAAAATAGATTGGACTGTTCTAATGAGTTGAAACCCGCATACATAAAGGTTTTTTAAATTTGTTTAAAAATAACTCCAAAAATTGTTGGTGCTGTTAAATAGGTTTTGTATTTTTGAAGGCGAAAGATGTAAAGATACCGGGTATATTCTTCCTATTGGATGGATATGTTTAGTATAAATTAAATATAAATACGATATATTCCCGGTTACCCAGGCATATATGTGTGTTAGGCGGCATTTTAGAAAAAAAAGAATGAGAGACGCAACTCGAAGAAATAGAAATATAGGAACAGCAAAACAGGGTCACGGTCAAAGTAACAAATTGACTATTGTTCAACCTTGTGGAGTTTTGAAACATTTCTACGAACGACTCGACAAATACACAAAAACAGAGGGAATAATAAACGGACATGAATTTGTTTTTATAGTTGAACAACTTAGAGAAACCTCGAAGCATTCATGTTCTATTGAAGATATAACGACGATTATTGAGCAAATTCCTGAATCGGACTATGGAGAGTTGAAATTCATAGTTCTGAGACAGCCAAAAAGAAAAGAAGAAACTCTTTCTCCAACATGGGGAAGACTAATTTACTCCTATGAATTTGAAAACGAGTATTATCCAGCAATTATAATTGATTCTATCGACTTTACAAAACGGTTTAAGTGGAAAAAAAAGCTATCAATTGACGACCAAAGGGAGCTTGACCGACTTAAAAGCGATGGACATGAAATAATCAATGACGGAAAACATTATATAGCAGAATACAAACAAGAAAACGTTAGAAATACTCAGCTCTATCGGACTTTACCACATGAATTTGGGCATTATGTTCAATACTTGGAAACAGTGACTAGACCGGCAACTGAAGATGAGGATTTTGAAGAATACGAGAAAAGACAAGATTTATATTTCAAGATTCCTGCAGTAGAAAGAGAAAAATTCGCTCATAATTATGCTGAGAAATTGGTGAGTGAACTTAAAACAAGAAACAGAATACCATTTGAAATGAAATAAAAAACGACCGCCTAACACACGCCTCGTATGTTTGCATAATATTTCAAATCAATAAAAAATTGAGATATTTGCAATCAAACAGGGAAGAATTAGCAAAGGGAATAGCAACACACGCCTGATAACAGCAATGTATATCGA
>JAQTTH010000039.1 GCA_028710895.1 Paludibacter sp. | reverse complement strand
TTGACGGTTATAAAACAAGAATACTATCAAAAATCACCGCTGTAACGGTTATTCAAATGATAAACAAATTATTAAACAGAAATATCAACAATCTAAAATCATTTGTGGTCTAAATGCACTACGGGTTGTATTATTTTGACTCTATTAAACATCATTCAGCACCTTACCAACCGAACAAGTCCGAATCCAAATCTTTTCGTTATTTTTGTAAGCACAAAATTCTTCACCACCTTTTCCTGATGAAAAAAACAATTCTCGTTTCATGTCTGCTTTTTGTCTGCACTATTCTTTGGTCCGAAAATCCCAACGAAAAAAAATACCTGCTCACAACAAACCTCAATACATTTGGTTTTTCGACTATTGACATGATTGATCCATACCTTTCACCAACAACTTACAGTGGAATTGGGTTGAATTACACACATGAAAACAGACGGTTTTTAAAACCTGAAAATACCATTTTCTCTATGCAGGATAAATTGAGCTTTGCAAGTGGCTTGATGCTAAATCCCACGGGGAATAGTGCATTAACTTATTTGGGGATTAATTATGGTTGGGGAATCAATTATCATTTTCGATTGGAAAAAGGAATTCGGATTTTGGCCGGAGGGCTTTGGGATATTGATTTTGGGTTTAAAGACATGGCACGCAACGTGAACAATCCCGTAAATGTGGATTTAGCTACAAATCTAAATCTCACCGGACTGCTACAATATGACATTCAAACCCGTCGGCGAACAATGAAACTGGAAATGGCTCTTCAATCTCCGATTTTAGGTTGCATGTATGTTCCACTTGGAGGTGCTTCGTATTACGACATGTTTGAACTCGGTAGTTTTACGAATGCAGTACACGCAAGTTCGTTGTTCAACAAAAGGGGGTTGCTCCAGACTTATGCAATTTCCATTCCCTTCAATCAAGTCGTCTGGCGATTTGGACTACGTTTCAACAATTTGATTTACAAAGCCAACAACATGGTATTTACAAAGAACGAGTATAGCTTATTGATTGGAACCACCTTCGATGCGATACATTTTGGTGGACGAAAAAAAACGGCTCCACAAAATTTCATAAGCACAAACGAATAACGCACAATCATGAAAAAATATCTCAGTCTACTTATATTTTCAGTTGTGCTGCTAACTTCATGTATCGATGAGCCGGAAGTACAACCAAACACCTACAAAGGCAATTTTGAAGCATTGTGGCAAATTATCGACACTAAATACTGCTACCTCGATTACAAAAACATAAACTGGGATTCAATTCACACAGTCTATAAATCGCGTGTAGATACAGTTTCGAGCAATCTGCGATTTTTCGACCTGATGGGCTCTATGCTGAGTGAATTGAAAGATGGACATGTAAATTTATATTCTGACTTCGACAAAAGCCGATACTGGAAATGGTTTACCGACTATCCCGACAATTTCAGTTCTTCGCTCATTAATTCAAGCCGTTATTTAGGAGATGATTACCGCATGGCCGGAGGATTCCGATATAAAACGATAAACACCGGAACGATTGGCTATATGTATTACGATGATTTTTCGGACTCATTTTCGGATGCAAATATCGCTTACATACTAAAGTCATTTTCTGCTTGCAAGGGCCTGATCATTGATGTCAGAAACAATGGTGGCGGTTATTTGGATCTGTCGGAGAAGTTGGCATCCTATTTCTTCACCGAAGAAAAAATCACCGGCTATATTTGTTATAAAACCGGAACCGGTCATTCCGATTTTTCAAAACAGGCTGCTATCAAAACACCGGCTCACAAAACCATTCAATGGCAACGCCCGGTTGTAGTATTGACCAACAGAATGTCGTTTAGTGCAACAAATTCATTTGTGTCCCGGATGAAACTTGCCCCAAAAGCAATTATTGTGGGTGATAAAACAGGTGGCGGCGGTGGGTTACCACTTTCGAGCGAACTCCCAAACGGCTGGCTTGTCCGTTTTTCAGCCGAACCCATGTACGATGCCGATATGCAACACATCGAATGGGGAATTTCACCTACCGTAAAAGTGGATATGAGCGCTACAGATGAAGCGAATGGTTACGATACGATTATTGAAACTGCCATATCTCTAATCAAATAGGATTTACTTATTTTTCAAATGAAGAAACTCAAAATAACAGAAATGAATCGCCTCACCATCGAGGAATTCAAAGAAGAAAAGAAAACGCCTTTTGTGGTGATATTGGACAATGTCCGCAGTTTGCACAATGTTGGTTCCGTATTTCGTACAGCCGATGCCTTTTTGGTAGAAGCCGTATATTTGTGTGGTATCACCAGTACACCACCGCAAGCCGAAATACACAAAACAGCATTAGGGGCTGAAAATACAGTAGATTGGAAATATTACGAAGACACCCACGTGGCTGTTGACGAACTAAAAGCAAAAGGATACACCATGTTCGCCATTGAACAAGCTAAGGGAAGTACCATGCTACCGGATTTGAAATTAGACAGCTCAAAAAAATATGCTGTTATTCTGGGTAATGAAGTAAAGGGTGTACAACAAACTGTTGTAGATGTGTGCGATGGCTGCATAGAAATTCCTCAGTTTGGCACAAAGCATTCATTAAACGTAAGTGTAACCGGGGGAATTATTATTTGGGAATTCTTCAAATTAATGCATAATTCATAATGCAAAATGCATAATTATGAAACAAACAGGTAATATAATTGTAGATAAAAGCAAATTGTTTGCTGTTAGAATAATTCGATTGTACCAATATCTGCAAACCGAGAAGAAAGAGTTTGTACTTTCAAAGCAATTGCTGAGAAGCGGCACAAGCATTGGCGCCAATATAAAAGAAGGAATCAGAGGTCAAAGTGTAAAAGATTTTAGAGCTAAAATGGCAATAGCTTTAAAAGAAGCCAGTGAAAGTGAATATTGGTTAGAACTGCTCGTTGAAACTGAATATATAAACCAAAACCAATATAGCAGTATAGATAATGATTGCGTTGAACTCATCAAAATATTGACTGCAATTTTAAATACGTCAGAAAAAAATACAGTAAACGAAGAAATAGAACCATACGGACTTTTGCACAACAACGATTAAAAGCTTCAAAATTGTGCATTATGAATTATAAATTATGAATTAGCATTTATGGATTGGAGAGATAAACTTAGCGGATTAAAATCCGAACTTCCACAAGTGGAGGAAACACCCGAAGCAGCACCTGCAAAGCCTGCAAAAAAACGTCAGAGCGAACCTTTACGGGTAGAACTCGACAAACGCAATGGCAAACCGGCAACCCTTGTTACCGATTTCAAAGGAAAAGATGATGAGTTGAAAGAGTTGGCAAAACTGCTGAAAGTAAAATGCGGTGCAGGTGGGTCATCGCGCGACGGCGAGATACTTGTACAAGGCGATTTCCGGGTAAAAATTGCTGAAATCTTGCTCGAAATGGGATTTAAAGTAAAGAAGATAAATTTCAAATAATGCCATTTCATTGCCCAATATTTCGCTCTTTCAAAGTGTTGAATTTGTTTAATTGGAGCACAAAGTAATTAATATTATTTAATTTACACCTGTATAGATCAGTTTCCTGCAACTTTACGAACAGGTTTGCGTTGTAATGACAAGTTTATACTAAATACAAATAATATGAAATCCAACAGAAAGAGTTTAATTTTAGTTGCAGTAGTTTTTAGCCTGATTTTATTCACAGCTACAAGTTGTACAACTATGAATCCACCAGTAAACGGTACAACGGGAGCTACAAAAACGAAAAATTACTGATTTCCGTTGCCATTTCAATTTCAAACAAACAGGTTGTTTTGTTATTCAATCTATCACAACAAAGGCTGAACGTCAGAATCGATGTTCAGCCTTTGCTGCAAATTACAGTCGTATGTATATTTTCTTCTTATCCAGCAAAAATCCAACAAACCAGCAGCTGAGCATCCACCAAACGGCAAAAAGCAAGGCACCGGTATAATCTCCGGCATGCCTGAATAAATTCTGGTAGAGCCACGTGAAAAGTGATTGATTACCTACGTGAATCATAAACATGACCGTGACACCAAGTTCGCTCAACAGGTAGATTGTAAGTGGATTTTTACCAGCAACAATAAAGAAATTCGTTCCCTTTTTCACGCCAACAAAATCCGTCAGGTAAATAATGGCCGAAAGTATCACGCAGTCGAGTCCAACTGTCAACACGCTAAATGAACTTGTCCAGAGTTTTTTATTGACAGGGAAAAAATCATTCCAACAATAGGCTGCAAACAACAGCACGGCACCGGCCAGTAGTATTTTGGTCAACGCCTCGTATCTCTTTCCTTTTTGTTGCAAAAAGTACCCCACAGCATATCCGCCAATCACATTAAAAAGCGCAGGGATTGTACTTAGCACTCCTTCCGGATCGAACGGAAATCCTTCGCCACCGTACAAATGATTAGCGCCAAACAGCCAGGTATCGAGGCGAAGAACCGCATTTCCTGTCTTTGTATATTCAGCACCATCAACACCAAAAATCATCATCAAAGTCCAATACACAAACAGGCCCATAATCCCTAACAATATCGTTTTTTTATTCCCCAGGTAATAAACCATGAGCGCCACAATGCCGTAACACAAAGCAATGCGTTGCAAAACACCCATAATGCGCGTATGCGAAACTGGAGCTGCCATCATGTGCAAATCAGTATCCAACCGAAAAAACGGAAACCAATACATCAGGTAACCAATGCCAAAAATAAGCAGCGTGCGTTTCGTAATTTTCAACAAAACATCTTGTTGCCGCATGGTTTCCCATTTTTTCGACACAAAACTCAGCGCATTGCCCACCGCAAACAAAAACGACGGAAAAACCAAATCGGTAGGCGTAAATCCATCCCAGGCGGCATGTTTTAGGGGCCAAAACGTCGTATCTCCGTTCCCCGAAGTATTTACAATAATCATAAAACAAATGGTCATACCCCGAAAAATATCGAGTGCCGTGAAGCGTTCCTGTGCAATGGTTGATTTCATGCCTGATAAAATTAGAGTTCAAAACGCCGTAAATGTACAAATTTTCGCTGATTCCTGTATTCAGGCTCCGTTCATTTATCTGTAATCTGCCATTTTGTTGTTTATAAAAATACTGTGTATCTTTGAGCAAATACATACGGGCAAAAAGGGTGCTGCACCCCAACTACTGCTACATTTTTATTGGCAAAAAGCCATTTTGAGTCATCAGCTTTACAAAGAACATTGGCACATGCTATTTTTATATTATTTCCAATTGCAATAAATAAAAATAGATTATTTCTCTATTATCGCAATTCGCAAGAATTATATTTCAATTATTTTATAATAAATATATATAGCGATAATTATATTTCAATACAAATTTTATTACAGCAATACTTTATTACTAAAAATCAATTATATTTGCATTATTGCAAATTGCACTAAATTAAAATCATATAATTTAATGCAACACAGAGCCCTGGTTTTAATCCCGGAAAGGTATTTGAACAAAAATGAAAACAAAAGAACTCGCTTTTAAGTCGCTACACGTTGCCCACCTGAGTCATGACGATGCTGCAACCTTGTTTCAGTTTACTTATGAGATTGCTATTCCCGTGCGGGAACACATGGACACCACTGCCAATGCCATTTTAGACAAACTGATAGCCGACACGGTTGCCTGCTCGGCACAAGTGAACAGGCAGCGTAAAAGTGCGTTGTCGGACACTGTAAAAGAGCTGCGTAAAACCTGCAACAACCTGTTGTCGGAAATAAAACGCACAATTAAATTCAATGCCCAATCGCGAAACCAGAAATTGAGCGAGGCGGGAAACGAGCTGAAGTTCTTTTTTAAGCCGAACTGGGATCTGAACAAAAAACCTCTTGGCACACAAATGGAGGAAACTACATTCATGCTGAAAGAATATCAGGCTAATGATGCATTGAGAGCTGCAGCGCTGACAATAGGCGTCGATGCACTGATGACCGAACTGCAAACAGCAAATACAAAGCTGGAAACAATTTACCTGACCCGAATTGAGGAAGTAGGGTCGCGCCCACCCTCGGGCACTAACCTGCGTCCGCCCGCTAACGAAAGTTATATGCAGTTTTGCACCGCCATTGAGCAAGCCGCACGATACACACCCAACGATAAGCTCACAAAACTATTCCACGAAATGGCTGTGCTCCGAAACGAAGCACATCGGGGGTTAGCGGGGAAAAAGAACAGTTCTAGATAATTCATTTTAAACAATAGCAGGTAATGAAAAAATTTGAAATAAGTATATTATTGTTTGTTGTTTCTCTTCATCTTTATAGTCAGAAAATTCGCATGATTAAAACGAAAGATCTGATTCATATTTCAGATTCTTTGGGTGTGGATCATGTATTAGATATAGTTAGTCCACAAAGCATTTGTTATATCGACCCGATTGTTGCAAGCTATTTTACAACTAAAATAGACATGAATCATTTGACGGATAAAGAAGAATGGTTTCTTCGAGAATTTTATACATCACAAAAAACAGCACTTCAAAAACAAACTCAGAATAGTTATATTGAAAATAAGATTAAACTCGTTGAAGAGTATGTGCCAGATAAATTGGGAGTATTTCCTTTCATAGAAGAAAGTGAAATGTATTTCCTGACTGTGAATCCAGACCAAAACAGGGAGAAATTACTAATAGATTATTACAACGCTTGGTCAAAAAGATCGGAATCTTTCAAAACTGATTATGATCGGGAACGATCGACCACCAAGCTTTATAGTCTAAATTATTCAAGTCCGGACAAAGCTAAAATACAATCATATTTGCTTTGCAAAGAGAATTGTCACAAAATACTTCTTGCATTGAGAGAAGTTGGCAGTAAATTCGCAACTGATCAAAAAATGGAAGAATCCTATAAAATACTACAGATGAGTTCAAAAGAAACAAAGAAAATCAGGAATGCAAATCCACATATAACCGAAGTTGCTGAAAGGGTACTCTTATCACGCGAATACAATTCAATTGGTGAAATTAATTATGAGTCAGAACCTGAATTAAAGAAAGTTATCAACATATCAGAAAATAAAAAATATTGGATTGATTTTATATACACCCGTAGTGCATTTAGACCACAAATGATTTTAGATTGTTGATATTTCTGTTTAATAATTTGTTTATCATTTGAATAACCGTTACAGCGGTGATTTTTGATAGTATTCTTGTTTTATAACCGTCAAA
>JAQTTH010000038.1 GCA_028710895.1 Paludibacter sp. | reverse complement strand
GAACGAGTAGGAGCAAATCCTAAACGGAACACGATGTTATCCAATCTTGATTCCAACAATTGCAACAATACTTCACCGGTTACACCCTTGGTACGTTGAGCTTTTTCATATAAGTTACGGAATTGTTTTTCCAACACACCGTAAGTATATTTAGCTTTTTGTTTTTCGCGCAACTGAATACCATATTCAGATGTTTTTTTGCGACGTCCCTGGCCATGTTGTCCCGGAGGATAATTCTTTTTAGCCAACACTTTGTCTGGTCCGAAAATAGCTTCACCAAACTTACGTGCTATTCTTGACTTTGGTCCAATATATCTTGCCATTTTTTATTTATTTATTTTTTATTATTTATGCGTTTCACGTGCACAAATCGGTCGAAAATTATCACAGCCGCGATTGTAGAGAGGTTTATAATACAACCTTATTCTTAATTTCAGCGATTCAACTGACGGAAACCCGATTACAAATTACACTCTACGACGTTTAGGAGGACGACAACCATTGTGTGGAAGTGGAGTAACATCTATGATTTCAGTTACTTCGATTCCTGCACCATGTACAGTACGGATAGCTGATTCACGACCGTTACCTGGTCCTTTTACGTAAGCTTTCACTTTTTTCAATCCTAAGTCAAATGCAATTTTCGAGCAATCCTGAGCTGCCATTTGAGCTGCGTAAGGAGTGTTTTTCTTTGAGCCACGGAATCCCATCTTACCTGCCGATGACCAGGAAATAACCTGACCGTCGCCGTTTGTAAGTGTAACAATAATGTTGTTGAAAGAAGAGTGTACGTGCAATTGACCTACTCCGTCTACTTTAACGACTCTTTTCTTGGCTGCAACTGTTTTTTTTGCCATATTATTCTAATATTATTTAGCTTTTCTAAAATTCGCTAACAGTTAAACCTTATTTAGTTGCTTTTTTCTTGTTAGCAACTGTTTTCTTTTTACCTTTACGTGTACGAGCGTTATTTTTCGTACTTTGTCCTCTCAATGGAAGACCGATACGGTGACGTACTCCACGGTAACAACCGATATCCATCAAACGTTTGATGTTCAATTGTACTTCCGAACGAAGATCGCCTTCCACCTTAAAACCGGCACCAATGATTTCGCGGATTTTAGCTGCTTGGTCGTCAGTCCAATCTTTCACCTTGATGTCGATATCAACACCGGCTGATTCTAAAATCTTTTTTGCACTACTGCGACCTATTCCGTAGATATAAGTCAATCCAACTTCCCCTCTTTTATTTTGGGGTAAATCTACTCCGACAATTCTTATAGCCATAAACTATTTTTTTCTAAAATAAATTAATTACCCTTGACGTTGTTTAAACTTAGGATTTTTTTTGTTGATAACATACAAGCGACCTTTTCTACGAACAATTTTACAATCGTCGGTACGCTTCTTTACAGATGCTCTTACTTTCATAATGAAAATATTTAATTTTTATTTATATCTAAAAGAAATTCTTCCTTTTGACAAATCGTATGGCGACATTTCGACTTTTACTTTATCGCCCGGTAAGATCTTAATGTAATGCATACGCATTTTACCTGAGATATGAGCCGTAATAACGTGACCGTTCTCTAACTCTACACGAAACATGGCGTTAGATAATGCTTCGATTATCTTTCCATCTTGTTCAATTGCTGTTTGCTTGGCCATATAATTATAATGCTTTGTTGCCTAAAACTTGTTCTATATATTCAAAACTCGATAAAATATCGGCTTTGCCTCGTCGTATGGCTATTGAATGTTCAAAGTGAGCTGAAGGTTTCCGGTCAATTGTCCGGGTTGTCCATCCATCTTTTTCAAACACTAAATTACGACTACCCATGTTAATCATTGGTTCAATGGCAATGGTCATACCTGATTTAAGCATAATTCCATTTCCTTTTCGTCCATAATTTGGTACTTCCGGCGCTTCGTGCAATTTACGTCCTACTCCATGTCCGATCATTTCACGAACTACTGAGTAACCACGCTCTTCACAATAACTTTGGATAGCATTTCCCAAATCACCTAACCTACGACCTTCCTGAGCCTGCTCTATACCTTTGTATAAAGATTCCTTGGTTGTGCGCAACAAGTCAACAATTTCCGGTTTCACATCGCCTACACAAAACGTGTATGCCGAATCTCCATGAAAACCATTAATATATGCACCACAATCCACCGATATAATATCTCCATCTTCCAAAAACACTTTGTCCGATGGGATTCCATGTACAACCTGATCATTAACCGAAGTACAAATAGATTTCGGGAAGCCGCCGTAACCGAGAAATCCCGGTACAGCGCCATTATCCCTTATATATTCTTCAGCTACTTTATTTAATTGGTCGGTATTAACACCGGGAGCAATTATTTTAGCAACTTCAGCTAACGTTTTAGCTACAATCTGATTGCTGATACGAAGTAATTCAATTTCCTCGTCCGATTTTAAAAAAATCATTCGATATTATTTAAATTAATAGGCAGAAGCACCACCGGTACGACCTTTGATACGACCAGATTTCAATAATCCATCATAATGACGCATCAGCAAGTGACTTTCGATTTGTTGAAGTGTATCTAACACCACACCAACCAAAATCAATAATGATGTTCCTCCAAAGAATGCAGCGAAAGCCTGATTGATTCCCATAATCTTTGCAAAAGCTGGCATAATTGCTACAATTGCTAAGAAAATAGAGCCCGGTAATGTAATACGGGACATAATCAAATCGAGATATTCAGCAGTTCTTTTCCCTGGTTTAATACCCGGAATAAAGCCATTATTACGTTTCATTTCCTCAGCCATTTGAGTTGGGTTGATAGTAATTGCAGTATAGAAATATGTAAATACTACGATCAACAAACCAAACACTAAATTGTACCAGAAACCATTATTATCCATAAATGCTCCAACAAATCCTCTCATAGCCTCTGAATGTGAAAATCCAACCAATGTAATTGGAATAAACATAATAGCCTGAGCAAAAATGATTGGCATAACACCTGCAGCATTAATTTTCAATGGAATGTATTGACGAACACCACCGTATTGTTTGTTACCAACAACTCGTTTTGCATATTGTACCGGAATCTTACGAGTTCCCTGTACTAACATGATTGAAGCTGCAATAACTACCAATAAGAAGATTAACTCACCTAAGAACATTACCAAACCACCACCTGCATCACCTAAACGAGAAGCAAATTCTTTGATAATTGCACCCGGAAAACGAGCAATAATACCAACAAGGATAATAAATGAAATACCATTACCAATTCCTTTATCAGTAATACGCTCACCGAGCCACATTACAAACATACTACCACCGCATAAGATAAGCGTTGAAGAAGCTGTAAACCAGAATCCACCCGGAAGTGCTGAGCCTGCTTGTTGCAACTGCACACTTAAATTGATTAAGTATGAAGGGCCTTGCATAGCCAAAATCGCAACAGTCAAATAACGGGTATATTGATTCATCTTACGGCGACCACTCTCACCTTCACGTTGCATTTTTTGAAAATACGGTACAGCAATTGTCAACAACTGGATAACAATAGATGCCGAAATGTACGGCATGATACCCAGAGCAAAAATTGAAGCATTATGAAAAGCACCACCCGAAAACATATCTAACAAAGCAAGCAGACCGCCCTGAGTTTGCGATTTTAAAGCCGTCAAAGCAGTTGGGTCAATACCTGGGAGTACAATGAAAGATCCGAAGCGATAAATTAATACCAATAAAATGGTAGTAAGCAGTCGGGTACGAAGATCTTCAATCTTCCAGATATTTTTAATTGTTTCTATGAGTTTCTTCATGGTAATTAAAGTTTAACTACAGTTCCACCTGCGGCAAGAATTGCTTCTTCAGCCGATTTAGAAAATCCATTAGCTTCGACTTCAATTTTCGCAGTCAAAACACCATTACCTAAAATTTTCACTAAAGCTGTTTTTGAAAGAAAACCTGCTTCTCTCAATTCAACTAAACCAATTTTAGCCAGTTTTTTCGTTTCTGCAAGAATCTGCAACGTATCAAGGTTGATAGCTTTGTATTCAACACGATTAACGTTTTTGAAACCAAATTTAGGCAAACGACGTTGAATTGGCATTTGACCACCTTCAAAACCGATTTTTTTAGAATAACCTGAACGTGATTTTTGTCCTTTGTGCCCTTTTGTAGAAGTTCCACCCAATCCTGAACCGGTACCACGACCAATTCTTTTTCTGGTTTTAACGGAACCTGCTGCAGGGGTTAAATTACTTAAATTCATATCTTATTATTTAAAGAGTCTAAGAATAATATTATTTGATCACTTCTACCAAGTGTTTCACTTTAGCCACCATTCCCAAAATTTGAGGAGTTGCTTCGTGTTCAACTACGGCTTGCATTTTTTTCAAACCTAATGCTTCCAAAGTCAATTTCTGAACTTTAGGAGATTTGATTTTACTTCTAACTTGTTTAATTTTTATTGTTGCCATAATTTTTCGATTTTATCCGTTAAACACTGTATCAAGTGAAACACCTCTGTTTTGAGCTACCATGTGAGCATCACGCAATTCGCCTAATGCAACGATTGTAGCTTTTACCAAGTTGTGAGGGTTCGAAGAACCTTTAGACTTAGCCAAAACGTCAGTAATTCCAACACTTTCGAGTACTGCACGCATCGCACCACCGGCTTTTACTCCGGTACCATGTGAAGCAGGGCTGATAAATACTTGTGCACCGCCAAATTTTGCAATTTGTTCGTGAGGAATAGTTCCGTTCAATACAGGTACTTTAATCAAGTTTTTCTTAGCAGCTTCAGTTCCTTTAGCAATAGCGGCAGTTACCTCACCGGCTTTACCAAGTCCCCAACCTACAATACCATCTTCATTTCCAACAACAACGATTGCAGAGAAGCTGAAGGTACGTCCCCCTTTAGTAACTTTAGTTACACGGTTAACGGCTACCAATCTGTCTTTCAATTCCAAATCGTTGGTCGATTTTACTTTATTCATATTTGTTGCCATACTTGATTAAAATTTAAGACCAGCCTCGCGTGCAGCATCAGCTAATTGTTTAACTCTACCATGATACAAATAACCGTTACGGTCAAATACCACTTCTGTAATTCCGGCTTCCTGAGCAACTTTAGCTACTAATGCGCCAACTTTAGCAGCTTGTTCAATTTTAGTTACTTTATCTTTTAAACCAAGTGACGATGCTGAAGCTACTGTTACACCAGTTACGTCATCAATAAGTTGAGCGTAAATTTGTGTATTGCTTCTGAATACTGTCAAACGTGGTTTCTGAGCAGTTCCTGACACTTTGTGACGGATATGTGCTTTTATTCTTGTTCTTCTATCTAAATTTGTCTTCATAATTTTACAAGTTTACGTAAATTATTTACCAGCTGATTTACCTGCTTTGCGGCGAAGTACTTCACCCGCGAATTTAACCCCTTTTCCTTTGTAAGGTTCAGGTTTGCGGAATGAACGAATTTTTGCGCAAACTTGACCAATCAATTGTTTGTCGCAGCTCTCAAGGATCACAACCGGATTTTGATTACGTTCACTCTTTGTTTCAATTTTAATCTCGGCAGGTAAGCCTAAGAAAATATTGTGAGTATAACCTAACGCAAATTCCAATACCTGACCTTGGTTCGATACACGGTAACCAACACCAACTAATTCTAACGTTTTTTTGTAACCTTCTGAAACACCAACAACCATATTCGAAATCAACGAACGGTACAAACCGTGAAATGCACGATTTTGTTTTTCGTCGTTCTGACGTGTTACGGTACAAACACCGCCGTCTACAGTTATAGTGATATTTGGATCAATTTCTTGAGTCAAAACTCCTTTTGGACCTTTTACGGTAACCAAAGTATCTTGCACAGTGATTGTTACACCTGCAGGCACATTAATGGGTAATTTTCCTATTCTTGACATTCTTCTTCCCTCCTATTAATAAATGTAACAAATTACTTCACCACCAACTTTTAAGTCAGCTGCTTCTTTGTTGGTCATTACACCCTTAGAAGTAGAAAGAATGGCTATACCCAATCCGTTCAATACACGTGGCATATCTTTGTAGCCAACATATTGACGAAGACCGGGAGTAGAAACTCTGATCATTTTTTTGATTGAGTTAACTTTATTAACTGAATCGTACTTCAAGGCAATCTTAATTGTGCCTTGTGGACCTTCTTCTACAAATTTGTAGTTAAGGATATAGCCTTTTTCATGCAATATCCTGGTCAATTCTTTTTTCAAATTCGAAGCAGGAACTTCAACCACACGGTGGTTGGCTTTAATAGCGTTCCGCAATCTCGTAAGATAATCTGCTATTGGATCTGTCATATTATTGTTTTTAAATTGATCCCGACCATCGGGACAATATTTAATTTTTTATTCTATACATGCTGAATGATTACCAGCTTGCTTTTTTTACTCCCGGGATTAAACCGTTAGAAGCCATTTCGCGGAATTGGATACGTGAAATACCGAACTGACGCATATACCCTTTTGGACGACCTGTGATTTTGCAACGATTGTGCAAACGAACAGGTGACGAATTTTTAGGTAAAGCTTGAAGGCCTTCGTAGTTGCCATCAGCTAAGAGTTGTGCACGTTTTGCAGCGAATTTAGCAACCAGTTTGGCTCTTTTAACCTCGCGGGCTTTCATTGATTCTTTTGCCATTGTATGTCTAAATTAGTTTTTTTTGAATGGTAATCCAAATTCTTTCAACAATGCGTAACCTTCTTCGTCAGTTGCACCTGTTGTTACAAACGTAATGTTCATACCCAACATACGGGTAATACCATCAATGTTGATTTCAGGGAAAATAATTTGCTCGGTAATACCAAGTGTATAGTTTCCACGTCCGTCAAGTTTGTTTTCGATACCCTTGAAGTCACGCATACGAGGTAAAGCAACACGTACTAATCTTTCTAAGAACTCATACATTCTGTCTCCACGTAATGTAACACGAACACCAATAGGCATTTTTTTACGTAACTTGAAGTTAGAAATATCTTTCTTAGAAAGGGTAGCAACAGCTTTTTGACCTGTAATAGTAGTCATTTCGTTGATTGCAACTTCGATAATTTTTTTATCGGCAACTGCAATACCCAATCCCTGGTTAAGAACAATTTTTTCGAGTTTTGGAGCCTGCATAACTGAGCTGTAACCAAACTCTTTCATTAAGATAGGAACGATACGTTCTCTGTAATCTTGTTTTAAACTTGCTGTATTCATTCTTAAATCTCTCCTCCTGATTTTTTAGAAATACGCACTAATTTTCCTTCT
>JAQTTH010000013.1 GCA_028710895.1 Paludibacter sp. | reverse complement strand
CAGTTTCTTTGATTTAATATATTTAATTCCTGCGGTATATAATCTGATAGCTTTTATAATTTCGATCTTGGAAATTATCTTTTGAAATGCTCATATCATCACTCACTTAAATGTAAATTATTTGTGAATACAGCAAAGATTAATTATCTCCATTTTAATGGCTCAAAATTTAGTGCAAGGTGCAAGTGTTTCTATATAGAAACTTGCACTTTGCACAATGTATAAATATTTAGTAATATGACACTTGCGTATATCAAAATAATTATGTACTTTTGAACCTGTAAGTTATGCAGACAAGCGTAAGTCATTGACAGACAAAAAGTGATCTTTTTAGTGTATTTCCTAATTCGTACCCCATAAAGGGATATTTAGGCATAAACAACTGAATTTCAATAGAGTAACATGAGAGGTTCATAAACCTCTCTCTCCGCCAGTAAAAGAAAAACGTTGTATATTCATTTATACAACGTTTTCTTTTTTAGTCCGATTGAAATTCATTTCAAAATCTGCCTTTCCACAAAGTACGCAGCCATTCACCCAACTTACTCTCAGCGGGATTATTCTGAACATTCCAGATACGCTCCTTCTTTAAATCATCAGGCATGAATTGTTGCTCCACAAAATGATTCGGAAAATCGTGTGAATACTTATAATCTCTGCCATAATTCAACTCTTTCATAAGCTTCGTGGGCGAGTTCCGCAAATGAAGTGGTACAGGCAAGTTTCCTGTACGCTCAACCAATGCCAATGCATCATCAATCGCCAGATATGCTGAGTTACTTTTGGGTGATGAAGCCAAATAAACAGTGGCTTCGGCCAAAATAATACGTCCTTCGGGCCAACCTATTTTCTGCAAAGCATCGAAACATGCATTGGCAAGCAATAAAGCATTTGGATTTGCCAGACCAATGTCTTCAGCAGCCGAAATCACCAATCGCCGTGCTATGAATTTAGGATCTTCGCCACCAGCAACCATACGAGCCAACCAATAGATAGCCGCATCAGGATCACTTCCACGAATTGATTTTATAAAAGCTGATATAATGTCGTAATGCATCTCACCGTCTTTATCGTATGCCGACGTATTTTGCTGCAGACGCTCAGTAACAATTTCATTTGTGAAGATTATTTTCTCTGCCGGATCGGAGTTTACAACCAATTCCAATATATTAAGCAATTTGCGTGCATCGCCGCCCGAAAAACGCAACAAGGATTCTGTTTCTTCCAGCACGATTTCACGTGTTTTCAGTTCGATATCCGTTTTGATAGCACGCTCAGCCAGCTCCAGCAAATCCTCCTTGTCCAACGACTTGAGAACATACACCTGACAGCGCGAAAGAAGCGGCGTAATGACTTCAAATGACGGATTCTCGGTAGTTGCACCAATAAGCGTCACAGTGCCGTTCTCAACAGCTCCTAATAACGAATCCTGTTGTGATTTACTGAAGCGGTGAATTTCATCGATAAACAAAATCGGGTTGGCCTGCGAAAAAAAACGATTCGCTTTCGCTTTTTCAATCACTTCCCGCACATCTTTCACCCCCGAAGTTACTGCACTTAATGTATAGAATGGTCTATCCAGTTTATTGGCAATAATTTTAGCCAGGGTTGTTTTACCAACACCGGGAGGTCCCCAAAGAATGAACGAGGCAACATGACCCGATTCAATCATTTTGCGGAGAATAGCATTTTCTCCGACCAAATGTTTTTGACCTATGTAATTATCAAGCGTTTGTGGACGGAGTCTTTCGGCTAAAGGTTGCATGGGAATGATTTATTTTTACTCTGACAAATGTAGTAATAATGGCTCAATAATAAAACAACATCTTATTGTGAATCGTCTTTTTATATCGTACCATTTTCAAAAACAAAACTCCCCGAATCTAAGCAGATTCGGGGAGTTATACTATAAAGTTATTTAGTATCTTTTCTTATTTCCACCACGTAATGACTGTGGAGAACCAGTCCAAGAGCAACCGAGGCAATAAAGCATCGATAAATCAAAACCATCTAACGAATCTTCGGGTTTTACCGGAACTACTTCATAATTATCTGTAACGTTCACAAGTAACTGTTCATTCTTTTCGTTTTTTACAAAGAAACGGTGAATTTCGCATTGTGGACAACTCATTTTTTTCATTTTCTGTTGATATTAATTTTCATCGGGTTCAAGCAATGATTTCTGCAACTTCTGCTTGTCTTTGTAATCAATACTATCGACTTCCCAAAGTTTATCGTCCTCACATCGAATAACACGTCCCGGGAATTTATCAAGCCACGACAGGTTATGTGTTGCCATAATTACCGTTGTACCTGACAGACGAATATTATAAAGCAATTCCACCAATTCATTACCTGTTTCCGGGTCAAGATTTCCTGTTGGTTCGTCAGCCAGAATAATCTCAGGAGAATTAAGCAAGGCACGTGCAATAACAATGCGTTGTTGTTCACCACCAGATAGTTGATGTGGCATTTTATTGCCTTTCTTGCTCATTCCTACTTGCCCCAACACGCTATCAATTTGCTCCTTAATCGCTTCTGGGTCTTTCCAACCGGTGGCACGCAACACAAAATCAAGGTTATCGTTCACAGTACGGTCGGTCAGCAATTGGAAATCCTGAAAAACAATACCGATTTTACGACGAAGGAAAGGCACTTCACTCATTTTCAGTTCGCGCAAATCATAGCCAAGCACACCCGCAACCCCTGATAGAATCGGTAAATCGTGATAAATAGATTTGAGCAACGAAGTTTTACCACTTCCTACCCTACCCAATAAGTACACAAATTCGCTGGAATGTATTTCGAGTTGAACGTTTTCAAGCACCACCACTTCCTGTTGGCAAATATCAACGTCGACGTATTTTATTAATAGTTTTTTATCCATGAGGAGTTAATTTTCAATGAATTAATTACCAATTTCCAATTTAATATGCTCAATGGAAATTGCGCAATTGGCAATTGATAATTTTTTATTTGTGCCTTTTCTTCAATTCACGAGCCAAATCGTCGAGCGAGTATCCTTTTGATGTAAGCAGTACAATCAGGTGATAAATCAAATCAGAAGCCTCATAAATAAAACCTTCTTCAGTACCGTTAGTTGCTTCGATTACAGTCTCAACTGCTTCTTCACCCACTTTTTGAGCCATACGATTCAATCCTTTTTTGAAAAGTGAGGTTGTGTATGAACCCTCAGGCATTTCGTTGAAACGAACCTGAATAAAATCCTGCAGGTATTTCAAAAACGTCACATCAGCCTCATTTTTTTCGCCCCAGCATGTATCGGTTCCTGTATGACATACGGGTCCGACCGGAGTGACTTTAATCAACAAGGTATCGTTATCGCAATCGGGAGTAATTGAAACAACATTCAGGAAATTTCCACTTTCCTCACCTTTTGTCCACAAACGGTTCTTTGTTCTGCTGAAAAAGGTTACCTGTCCTGTTTCCTGAGTTTTTGCTAATGCTTCTTCGTTCATATAACCGAGCATCAACACTTTGGCAGTTAATTCATCCTGTATAATGGCAGGAACTAATCCACCTGATTTTTGAAAATCTATATTCATTTTATTTTGATTTTTCTTTTCTGACTAATAATCTGCGAAAATACAAAAAATAGCTCAAAACTACGTGATAATGTGCGAAAAATCCCGAAAAACATCCAAATGCTTTTCGGGATTTAGTTCAAAATTCTTACATTTAAGTAGCAACTCAAATGAGAAGTATGTTCAAATCGTAACAGTCTTTGTACATTTGTGCAGGCCAGATACTTGCCTGAATTTCGCCAATATGAGCCTTACGCAGGAAGAACATGCACAAACGCGATTGACCGATACCACCACCAATCGACAGTGGAAGTGAACCATCAACCAAGCGTTTGTGGAAATACATTTCCAATCTGTCCATTTTTCCTTCCATCTCCAGTTGACGTAAAAGTGCTGCTTTATCTACACGGATTCCCATTGAAGAAACTTCGAAAGCCATTTCCAACACCGGATTCCAGAAAATTATATCCCCATTCAAGCCCGGCAAACCATTTTCGGCAACTGTTGTCCAGTCATCATAATCAGGAGCACGGCCATCATGTTTCTGACCATCACCGAGTGGCCCACCAATACCCATTACAAAAATTGCTTTGTGAATTCGGGCAAATTCATTTTCGCGTTCCTTTGCTGTCAGATTTGGATACATTTGACGCAGTTCTTCGGAGTGAACGAATGTGATTTCCTCGGGTAAACATGGCTCTATTTCAGGAAAGCTTTCTGAAACAAGGTATTCGGTGCGTAAAAATGCAGCATAAATTTTGCGTACTATGCTTTTCAAAAATTCAACATTGCGTTCTTCAGCAGTCATAACACGTTCCCAATCCCATTGATCAACATATAACGAGTGTAAATTGCCTAATTCTTCGTCAGCACGAATAGCATTCATATCGGTATAAATACCGTAACCATTTTCGATACCATAAGTTCCCAGCGTAAGACGTTTCCATTTTGCCAATGAATGAACAACCTCTGCGCGAGCATCACCCATATCTTTTATCGGAAAATTAACTGCTCGTTCAACACCATTCAAGTCATCGTTGATACCTGTACCACGAAGTACAAATAAAGGAGCCGTTACGCGACGCAAACGCAATTCGGATGAAAGGTTGGCCTGAAAAAAGTCTTTGATCTTAGCAATACCCAGTTCTGTCTCTTTTAGAGTGAGTAAGGGTTTGTAATTCTTAGGTTTGAATAAATAACTCATGATAATAAATTTGTAAGTTTTTTAGCTATTGTTTTATTTGAAACAAAGATAATCATTTTGATAATTACGACCATGTTTTCGGAGCAAAAAATAGTATTTAGTATAACTATCAGAAACATTTATAAAACAGAAAATGCCATTCTTATTGCAAGAATGGCATTTCACTTATAATTTAAAATATTCAGGACTTTCGTTTATATTCTACAAATGAATATGCATGTGGATTTTTATCATCAGCAGGATGATCTTCCCTGCTTATTTCTTCCCATTCGTTGAAATCCACTTCGGGGAAAAAAGTATCGCCTGAAAACTTGTCGTGAACCCAGGTAATATACATAGAATCCACTTTATGAATAGACTGTTTATAAACTGTGGCACCACCTATAATAAAAACATGTTCCTCATGCTCTGACAGATAGAGCGCATCTTCGAGCGAATCAGCTTCAAAATATCCTTCGTTTACACCTTCGGACATAATCGATGTCAGAACAATATTTTTACGGTTCGGAAGCGGACCATTAGGCAGACTTTCAAAAGTACGTTTTCCCATTACAACAGTATGACCTGTGGTAAGTTGTCTAAAATGCTTCAAGTCCGCCGGCAAATGCCATAGTAGATTGTTTGATTTACCGATAGCAAGGTTATCGGCAACAGCGGCAATAATCGAAATTTTTGACATAATATAATTAATTAAAAGACTTTCGCTAAGTATTTCTGTTTTTGACACAGAATTGCAAAACTACAAAAAAAAACGGACAATCGATTCCGACTATCCGTTTTAAAATATCATTTAACTGTATAAATAACCCATATTCTTACATTAAACTGCTTCCATTCTGTTGATATGAGTGGGTGAATTACTATCAATTTGTCCAGTCGGACAATCAGATAGCCAACTCAAGTTTACTTTTAATTTTAGTTATCTTTTCCGTATTTTCTACGATAAAATCATCGACAGTAAATTCAGCAAACGACTTATTTTCTTTCAATCTGATTATTGGTTGAACTTCCAACGGTTCTCTGTTTAGCAATTCGTTCACAGCCTCAAAATGCCTGTCGTAGATATGAAGGTTTTGCACCAAGTGACCAAAAACTCCGGGTTTGTAACCCAAATGCGAACAAACCATTAACATCAGCGATACATATTGAGTTTTGTTGATATAATTTGCCACCAAATAATCCGAGCTCCGTTGAACAAGCGTTACATCCAGAAATATGTCATTCTCCACTTTTCGGGCACTCCACAAGGTTTCATACGCACATGGATACAAGCCCTTAGTTTCATTCAAATCTGTATATTGATACAAATTCAAAATATGTCGACGTCCAAATGGAGTTTTAGCCAACCCATTCAACAGTTCATTCATCAAATTATATTTGTTGACTGTGTAACCGTATCTGTTACCAATAGTATCGTTGCCAACATTCCATTCATCCCACCAGTTTATGCCTAATTCACGAGCAACATCCAATGAATTGGATTGTTTCTGGTATATCCACAGAATTTCTTTAATTCCTGTTTTAATGGCTGTGTTTCTCAGTGTAGTTATTGGAAACTCGTTTTTTGAAATATCGTATTTTTCAAAAACCTGAGTAATAAATTTCGACTTAGCTTCAACTCCATCAGCATATTTAGGTCTGGAATTTTCGTCCCAATACCCATTTTGGAGAATTTCGTTTATATTTTCAATAAAAAACTTATCTGCTTTTATCATATTTCGAACTGTATACTATTAGTGATTCGTCACATCGTTCAATGTGTCATCTATTTCTTTAATACAACTTATAGGTTGTTTTCAACACCCTGAATTCGGTACGACGGTTAATCTGATTAACCACCTCCTGTTGGTCGGGTGCTAATTTGGTTACAAACTCCTCATCGAGCACATCGTTTTCTTTCAGGTACTTATATTTAGCCGCTAAAGCTGCATCTACCACTACCGGTTTTTCTTCTCCGTTACCAACTGAAGTCAATCTATCGGCAGCAATTCCCTTCAAAATAAGATAGTCAACAACCGATTTGGCACGTTTTTCCGAAAGGATTTTGTTAGCATCATTATTTCCAACATAATCAGTATTCGAACTAAGCTCAATTGTGATATTCGGATTGTCTTTCAATATCTTCACAAGCACCTGCAGCCCGGCTTCGGATGCCGGAGTCAAATCCCACTTACCAAATTCATAGAAAATATTCTGAAGTTCAATGGATTTGGAAATGGACGATAGTTTGAAATTAATTGTAAATGATTTGCTGGTTGTCAATCCCTGTGTAGTCAGTTTATTCTGTTGGTTGAGGTATCCGCGGGCGGTTGCCAGCAATACACAATCCATATCCTTATCCAGTTTAATGCGGTAAGTACCGTCTTTTTTCGACTGCACGCGTGCATTTACACCCGTATTACTAACCAACCGAACAGTTGCATCAGGAATTATATTGCCTTTTTCATCTGTTACCTTGCCTTCCAATACATAGGCCAAATCCGGTAAATCAAAACTCCAGATAGCATCATATCCCTTTGCTTCTCCCCGATTTGATGTGAAAAATCCGGTTTCCATTTTTCCAAGAAAAGTCATTCCAAAATCATCGGCTGTTGAATTGATAGGATTGCCCATATTTTTCACATCCCAACCACCTTCTTTCAGCGGTGTGGCTTTGAAAATATCCAATCCACCATATCCCGGATGTCCGTTCGACGAAAAATAGAGCGATCCATCCTCCCGCACTGTAGGGAACATTTCATCGCCGGGTGTATTTATTTGAGGACCCAGGTTTTCGATAAACTTGCATTCACCTTTGTCGAGTGTAGCCTTCCAGATATCTTTTCCGCCTAGTCCTTTGGGTGCATCCGATACAAAATAAAGCGTTGTTCCATCGGGCGAAATGGCCGGATGAGCCACCGAAATTGTACTGTCCTTAAACACTTTGATTTTTTGCGGAGCACTCCAGGTTCCTCCGGCACGGTTCGAAGAGCAAATCTCCGTTCCCAAATCGGCATCTAAAATTTGGCGTGAACGGGTGAAGAACATCATTTTGCCATCGAAACTAAAGGAACAAACGCCCTCATCGTCGCTCACGGTATTGATTTCTTCGCCCATAATAAATGGCTTTTCCCATTTGCTGGCAGCATTCTTACGAGCCATATACATATTATTGTTTGGCAGACCGGTGATCGTATTGTTCTTCAGAGCCACTTTTTTGTTGAATTGGCGGGAAGACGTAAAAATTAGTGCATCACCATCGTTGCTGACATAAGCCGGACTAAAATTATCGGTATTGCGCACATTGAATAAATCCATTTTACGAACCGAATACCGATTTTGTTCCTTTCTCCAGTTGGCAACCTGATCGCATGCTAAAATTCCGTTTTTGGCCAACAGACTTACACTGTCTTTTTGCAGGTAAATACCATAGTTTTTACGTGCATCACCATATTTCCCCTGCCGCTGCTGCACCTGCGCCAATCGCAAATACACAATGCTATCCGAATAGAGATTTCGGATAGCATTGTTGTAAGCTTGCTCGGCACGACTACTATTGATAAATCGATAACACTCGGCCTGACGAAAAGCAACATGACTGCGTGTAGGCTTATCTTTGAGAGGAATCTTACTGAAGATTCGTTTGTACAAATCTGCCGCCACAAAATACTCACCTATGTCATACCTTTTATCAGCTGCTTTTATACGTGCTTTGATGCTGCAACTCTGAAGCAGGGTGGCAGCTATGATTAAAAATATAAAATACGAAAGTTTTTGACGCATAATTATTTAGTTATTAGTTGATAGTTTTGAGTATTGAGAAAAATGAATATTTCAACCCGAAATTCAACAATCTGTCAGACATATCCGAACTCTACATCACGAACGATCTCAGAACTCAACACTCAGAACTAAGCCGGTAACTCTAAACTAATTCATGTATAACAAGTCCTGAACGCAATTTTGGTTCGAACCAGGTTGTTTTTGGAGGCATGATATTTCCGGAATCGGCAATGTCAATCAGTTGTTTCATCGACACGGGATAAAGTGCCAATGCCACGCGCATTTCGCCACTATCAACCCGGCTGCTCAATTCGCCCAATCCACGGATACCACCTACGAAATCAATTCGTTTGTCGCTACGCAGGTCTTTTATGCCAAGCACTTCATCCAAAATCAGGTTCGACGAAATAGTTACGTCCAACACCCCAATCGGGTCATTATCGTTGTACGTTCCGGCTTTAGCAGTAAGCGAATACCATTTGCCCGACAAATACAACGCAAAATTGTGCAATTTATTTGGTTTGTAAATATCAGAACCTTTTAATTCTACCTCAAAGTTCACCGACAGTTTAGCCAGAAACTCTTCGTCGGTCAGGTTATTCAGGTCTTTCACAACGCGGTTGTAATCGATAATGTTCAACTGATTATCGGGGAAACAAACGGCCATAAAGAAGTTATATTCTTCGTTGCCGGTATGATTAGCGTTGGCTTTGCGTTTTTCGAGTCCTACCAAAGCAGCTGCAGCACTACGGTGATGACCATCGGCAATATACAACGAAGGTATTCCGGCAAAAAGCTCGGTTACGCGTGCAATGGTTTCGGCATTGTCAATCACCCAAAAATGGTGTCCAAAGCCGTCGCCAGCAGCAACGAAATCGTACACGGGAGTTCCCTTGATCGTTTCGGCCACGATAGCGTCCAACTCGTCCTGATGCGGATAGGCAAAAAATACAGGTTCAATATTGGCATTGTTTACTCGCACGTGTTTCATGCGGTCTTCTTCCTTATCGCGACGGGTTAGTTCATGTTTCTTGATATTTTCGTTCACATAGTCGTCCACATTGGCACAAACTACCAGCCCGTATTGCGTTTTACCATTCATTGTTTGAGCATACACGTAGTATTTTTCCACTTCATCCTGAACCAGCCAGCCTTCCGAGCGGAATTTGGCAAAGTTCTCAGCCGCTTTGTTGTATACTTTTTCTTCGTGCTCGTCGGTACCTTTTTCGAAATCAATCTCCGGTTTAATAATATGATACAACGACATTGCATTTCCTTCGGCCTCGGTGCGGGCTTCTTCGGAATTCAACACATCGTAAGGGCGTGATGCCACTTTTTCTACCAGATTTTGAGGTGGACGAATGCCCTTAAATGGTTTAATAATAGCCATAATAGTAAGTTTATTGTTTTTGAATTTTAAGGACACAAATGTACGGAAAAAGTTTGAAAAAGTGGATAGGGTAAAACTGATTTGATTCTACCCGCAAACCCATCTGTTTTTAGCTTTACAAATCCGCGGGAACCCGTCCGAACTTCGGATTTAACCAAGCAGGTTTGTAAAGTGCCATCCGAACTTCGGATTTAACGATGCAGATTTGTAAAACGTCATCCGAAGTTCGGATTTAACCAAGCAGGTTTGTAAAGCGTCATCCGAAGTTCGGATTTAACCATGCAAGTTTGTAACACTCCGTCCGAAGCTTCGGAAAGCTTCCTGCAGTTTTGTAATGCCTTTTTCGGGGGTTGCGTCGTAGTCATGCAGATTGAAAACACCCGGCAATATCTACGAACAAAGCAAAATTTACTTTTCTTTACAAAATTATGTTCGTTATTAATTTAAAATGTTATTTTTGTAATTCAATCCTATTAAAAAAGTCACGCATGAAGAAATTGGTCTATTACAACCGAATTTGTGTTATCATTGTATTGTGTTTTTCCTTTTTAGTTCCAAACTTGCTTTTTGCAGTTGAAGTACAAAAAAAAGATAGTACAATTCTCAAGAGTGAATCAACAGTTAAACGTTTAGTAGGTTGCTATTTAAATAGTCCAAAAGGCTATGATGTAACTCCCCAAATTAATCGAGGCTTAATAACTTCTTTCGATCAAGCATTAGCCGGAAAAATCGCCGGAGTTCAGATAATGACAAATGATGGCAGGCCACTCAACGGTAGCTTTATTCAAATTCGTGGAGCATCTTCACTTATGGGAACTACGCAACCATTAATTGTTTTGGATGGCATACCCCTATCGTATGGAGTAAATTGGGATGACATTTCATCACAAATAAACCCCGGTGATATTCAAACAATAAGTATACTAAAAGATGCCGCATCAATTGCACAATATGGCATGCAAGGCTCAAATGGGGTAATTGTAATAACATCAAAAAAAGGCAAAGCAGGTAAACTCAGCATAAATTTCACATCGATGCATGCATTACAAACTCCCGGCAAGGGAACAAGTATGCTTAGTCCCGACCAGTTTAGAAACCTGATAAACTCATGGGGCTACGCTGATGAGAAAGCTTTGCTTGGATCAGTTTCGACAAACTGGAACGATGCTATCTATCAAAATGCTTTTGCAACTAACAATCAACTTTCACTTACCGGAGAAATAGCTAAAAATATCCCCGTTCGGGCAAGCATTGGATTCCTAAAACAAGATGGAACTTTAAGGACTGAGAGTTACAATATGTTTTCAGGAAATTTGGTTGTAAGTCCTTCCTTTTTTGAGGATCATTTAAACATGAATCTAAATGTGAGTGGTACAATGTCCGATAACCGTTTTGCAAATGACTTTGCCATTGCTTCTGCTTCTTTAATAAATCCAACACAACCAATTACCTCGGATGATGCAATCTATAAGAATAATTTTGGTGGTTATTGGCAATCAATTGATAGTTGGAAACATCCAAACTATTCGGCACCTCAAAATCCACTAGCAATCTTAAATCTGGAAAATCAGACATCAAAAAATCAGACAAGTATTGTAAATTTTGACCTCGACTATAAGTTTCATTCTTTACCTGAACTTCATTTAAAATTCAGGTATGGACTGAGCTCCATCAAAATTAATGAAAATTACAACTTCGATAAAGCTGACACATATTATGACTATGGATATGGACTTGATGGCTGGAATA
This sequence comes from Paludibacter sp., assembly GCA_028710895.1. Taxonomy (GTDB): domain Bacteria; phylum Bacteroidota; class Bacteroidia; order Bacteroidales; family Paludibacteraceae; genus Paludibacter. Next base: position 129,868 of record JAQTTH010000013.1, on the reverse strand, counting down.
AACATTCGAAGAAATATGAAACAACAAATCTTGCATTTCAATATGACAATGAATTTAATGAGGTGCAACATTTAAATGTGTTAGTATATTGTCAAACACAAAAACTTACATCGAGTGACAGTTTAAAGTATAATACCTATAGGGAAAAAAATGCATCTGAAAATTATATGGTTTCTTTTAATGCACTTGTCAATTATAACTATTCCGAAAAATATCTTCTTTCTTTTGGAGTGAGGCATGATATAAATTCACGCTATACAAACAATTTTAATTCGGGTAACTTCCCAACCGCAAGTTTAACCTACATTATCTCAAATGGAATACTGAAAGGGAACAAAATAATAAATGATTTGAGAGTAAAATTGAGCTATGGTGCGAGCGGACTTACCCAATCCTATGGAAACAACTCACTTTACAATGCCAGATTAACATTCGAATCAACGGAGTCGAAGGATATTGTGCTTAATTATGGCCTATTCAACGATAGAATAAACGGAGAGGTCGATTTTTATAATCGCACAACTAAAAATCTGACTAATATTGTAAGTGTTTCAAACAGCACGGGGATTAATACAGCCTTCGGAAATACTGGTAATCTGTTCAACCATGGGTTTGAGTTTACCTTAAACACAATACCTATTCGGAACAATGATATATGTTGGTCGGTAAGTATGAATGCTGCTTACAATAAAACATCAATAATTGAATATTCAAAAGCACCTTATATAAAGAGTATTTTAGGCAATTTTAATAATGTATATTTCATAACTAAGGAAGGTTATGCACCCAATATGTTTTATGCTTACGAGCAAAAGTATTCGGCAAATGGTAAGCCGGTTGAAGGATCTTATATAGACTCAAACTCCGACGGATATATCAGTGATTATGATAAAATCACGTATCATTCTGCAACTCCTGATTGGCTATTCGGAATCAATTCATTGATTATTTATAAGAAATGGAGTGCGGGTTGTTCTTTCAGAGGCAGCTTGGGTAACTATGTATATAATGCTGCCAATGCTCTTTATGGTAATTCTAACTCATTATCAGGTTATGGTTATCTGAGAAACATATCAACAGATTACTTGAAAACAGGATTTGAGAAATCTCAATATCAATCCAATTATTACGTAGAAAATGCTTCTTTCCTAAAAATGGATTACCTGAACATTGGGTACGATTTTGGGAAAATTGGCAAAGATGTAAAACTAAAACTTACCGCCACCGTGCAAAATGTATTTACTATCACCGGTTATACGGGTGTTGACCCGGAAATTCCGGGTGGCGTGGACTATGGCTTCTACCCTCGCCCACGGATATTTTCAATAGGGTTGAATCTTGAAATATAGTATATTCGACTGGTTCATTTAATTGCAGTATTGATAATTGAACAAATAAGTTTAGTTACACATAACAGTATTTTCCAAACAATTGTATCTTTACGCTCAAATCTGATAAACCAATTGATTATGTCACATCACATTCAAAAATCATTCGTTTTAATTGTTTCGCTGGCTCTGATAAGTTTCACTTCAAGCTGCAAAGCCGAAACACCCCAGGTAAACACTCCGGTTGTAACAACAACTGACACGACCACCTTTGCCAAAGGTGCCGACATAAGCTGGTTGCCACAAATGGAAGCCAGCGGTTATGTATTTTACAACGATAATGGCGTAGCCGAAGATTGTTTCAAAATTCTGAAAGATCACGGTATTAACTCCATCCGGTTGCGTACGTGGGTAAACCCGTCGCAGGATAAAGCCAGCGGGCATTGCAGCAAAGACGAAACAGTGGCTATGGCCGTTCGCGCCAAACAGTGGGGCATGCGGGTGATGATTGACTTTCATTACAGCGACACCTGGGCAGATCCTTCCAAACAGGTAAAACCCAAAGCATGGGTCGGACTCACTTTCGACCAGTTACAACAAGCACTTTACGATTATACTTTTGATGTAATGACAGCACTGAAAACGGCAGGCGTAACTCCGGCATGGGTACAGGTGGGCAACGAAATACCGGGTGGCATGGTTCTACCGGAAGGAAGCACCAATAACTGGCCGCAGTTGGCAAAGCTTATCAACAAAGGATATGATGCTATCAAAGCCGTTAGTCCAACGTCGAAAGTCATTCTGCACGTCGATCAGGGCAATAATAACGCCCGTTTCCGCTGGTGGTTCGACGCAGCCACGACTAACGGTGCCAAATACGATATCATTGGCTTATCGTACTACCCCTACTGGCTCAGCGACACGCATCCCGATTATACACTTTCTATCAACGACCTTGCTGCCAATATGCAGGATATGGTTACACGGTACCGCAAACAGGTTATGGTGGTGGAAGTTGGTGGTGAAGACGTTAAAGTACAAAATACCTACGATATGCTTGTTGCCGTTATTCAAAAAACAAAAGCCGTACGCGATAGCAAAGGTCTGGGAGTGTTCTACTGGGAACCGGAAGGAGCAAGCAGTTGGAGTCATTACGCATTAAGTTGCTGGGGAAGTGATGGTAAGCCCACAACAGCATTGGATGCATTTAAATAATTTATAGTTCATCGTATGCAAACTCAATTTTCATTTCTGTTTTTAATCCTGTTTTTATTTCAGCAGACAGTTTTCGGTGCCGATAATGCAACAAATATCTTTGCAAAAGGTGGCGATGTAAGCTGGCTGCCCGAAATGGAAAAAGAATCCAATTTCAAGTTTTACAATGACAACGGTGTAGCTCAGGATTGCTTTCAGATATTGAAAGATCATGGCATTAATACAATTCGCCTGCGCACTTGGGTAAATCCGAGCATGGTTGACTGGAAAAACGGACATTGCAGCAAATATGAAACTATTGCCATGGCTGTGCGGGCCAAACAATGGGGCATGCGGGTGATGATTGATTTTCATTTCAGCGACAGTTGGGCCGATCCATCGAAGCAGGTAAAACCCGCTGCGTGGTCAACCCATACATTTGCACAGTTACTGACAGATGTATATGATTACACCAATAGTTTTATGACATCGCTGGACTCGGCAGGAGTAAAACCGGAATGGGTTCAATTGGGAAATGAAACAATCGGAGGTATGCTCTATCCGGAAGGAAGTACAAGCAACTGGACTCAATTGGCTCAACTTATCAATAAAGGGTATGATGCTGTAAAAGCTGTTAGTCCAACAACCAAAGTGGTTTTACATCTTGATCAGGGAAACAACAACAGCCGCTTCCGTACCTGGTTCGATAATGCAAAAACCTATGGTGCTAAATATGATGTAATTGGTATGTCGTATTATCCCTACTGGCTCAGTGGAAGTCCTGATTATACCTTATCAATCAACAACCTTGGCGCAAACCTGAACGATATGGTGGCACGTTATGGCAAAGAAGTGATGGTGGTGGAAGTTGGTGGGCTTGATACAAATGCCCAAAACACCAAAGACATGCTTATAGCGGTAATAAACAAAATGCTTGCAGTACCAAATAATGCCGGATTGGGAGTCATATATTGGGAACCGCAAGGCTCACGTAGCTGGACAGGGTATAATTTAAGTGCCTGGGAGTATGGAACAAATCCAAAGCCCACTATAGCACTCGATGCATTTCTCACTGTAACAGCTACACCCAAAACACCTGAATCGAATCTTCATTTTACGCTTAACAAACAAAATAACACGTTGACGTTCAATGAATCAGTAGCATCTATTGAAATTCTAGCTATCAACGGGGTAACATTGAGAACAACAAACAATTCAGGTTCAATCAATGTAAACAGTTTGGTAAATGGTGTTTATTTTGTTCGTGCTAAGAGTTACAATTCTACAGTTTTCTCCCTGTTTAAATTTATTTTATAATCAAATTTAGAAAAACAATAAATGACAGCCGGAATTAGATATCGGGCTGTCATTTTTGTAATATAAATTTAAAATCAATGCTTGCCATAGAATTTAAAAGTAAAATAGTTTAATGATAGAAAATTAATAATAAGTCAATTAGCCCGTTTATAATTATTACAAAACAAAAATTACTTTAAAAAGACAGAAATATCTGTCAGAAATGCAATATCTTTGCCTTTATCAAAGTTTATTATAACATTAAAAGCTTCTACAGGGAGCTTTTCGAATATTTATTCAATTCTAAAGTCAAAAATGAAAAAACTCAACGATATTCTCTTCTCGATGGTGACGACCGTCGTGCTTCTGGCCATTTTTGCAGCAAGCATAGGTTACGCCACTTTTGCCGAAAATGCTAACGGCACACCTTATGCCAAAGAAATCATCTACAATGCCAAGTGGTTCGAACTGCTGTTGGCATTCCTTATCGTCAACATGTTGGGAAGCATTATTCGCTTCAAAATGACAAACAAACACAAAGTCAGCGTGCTGCTTTTCCATTTATCATTTATCGTTATTCTGATTGGGGCTGGCATTACACGCTATTTTGGTTCGGAAGGAATCATGCATCTTCGCGAGGGACAAACAAGCAACGAAATCACCTCTGAGAAAAGCTCGCTACGCATAGTGGCTGAACAGAACGGTCAAAAAGTGGAGAAAAACTTTGATGCATCATTTGGCGATACCGAATCGAACGAATTCTCTCAAACACTGGAAATCGGAGATAAAACAATTACACTGGAGAGTGAACTTTACGTTCCAAACACCATCGAGACATTGGAAGCCGACGAAAAAGGCGAACCTGGTTTCGATGTTTTTGTGATGAATCAGAGCAGCAGTGGTCAGGACATTATTCTCACTGCCGGCGAAAGCAATGAGAGCAACGGCACCCGCTTTGCCTTTGCCGACACTACTGTAAAAGCTGATATCCATTTTACGATGGACGGTGAACAGCTATTTATGCAAGCCAATACGCCTGTAAATAAAATGGGGATGATGGAAAGTAACGAAGTAACTGTTCCCGCAAATACTCAGTTAGTTGCACAGGAACGGACAATTTACAAAACAGGTAACCTTGTATTTGTGCTGAAAAAATTCCTGACACACAGCAAAAAGAGCCTGACGCAGTTTACACCCGACATGAACAAAATGGGCGTGAAAATGCAACCAAAAAATGCCATTATATTTAATGTGAGCGACGGTACCACAAGCAAAAAAATAAATGTATTGACAGCAGAGAATGAAGTTTCAAACCCCGGAACCTGTTTACTAAACGATGTGAAAGTAAGCATTGAGTATGGTAACCTGCCTCAGAAACTACCTTTCAGCATCACCCTGCGCGATTTCCAACTCGATCGCTATCCGGGTTCAAACAGTCCTTCGTCATACGCCAGCGAAATAACGTTGACGGATAAGGAAACAAAAACAGAAACACCGTTCCGTATCTATATGAATAACATTCTCAACTACCGCGGTTATCGATTCTTCCAGTCGTCGTACGACAACGATGAACAAGGAACAATCCTATCCGTGAATCACGATTACTGGGGAACGCTGGTAACTTATGTTGGTTATCTGTTGATGCTCATTGGTATGGTTCTGACATTATTCAACAAAAACAGCCGTTTCCACACAGTGATAAAACTTAGCAACAACCTGCAACAAAAACGCAAAGCAGCCAAAACACTTTTGTTGGTTGGATTTCTCGCAACTGCAGCCACTATGTCAGCAGCCGTTGATAAAAACAAAGGCAAAGAAGCACATTTCAAAGCATTGAGCAGTTTGTTGATTCAGGACGAAGCTCAGGGACGTGTGGAACCTATCAGCACCTACGCTTCAGATCTTATCCGCAAAATAACGAAGAAAACAAGCTACAACAAGCAATCGTCGCTCGAAGTATTGATGGGTATGTGTACAAACCCTGAGCATTGGCAAAACGAACCAATGATTAAGGTGGCTCACGATGGACTTGCCAAAGAACTTGGTGCCGAAAAAGACTACGTTTCATACAGTCAGCTATTCGACGCTAAAAACAACGGACAATATAAACTGGCTGACAAAGTGGATGCCATTTACCAGAAAGATCCATCCATGCGCAACCAGTACGAAAAGGAATTAATCAATGTCGACGAACGCGTCAATATTGTAAACAGCATTTTCTCCGGCAGCATGCTCACCATTTTCCCGGTGGCGGGGCACGATACAGACAAATGGATAGCTGTAACAACTTTCACTCCGCAAGCTGCAGCCGAAGAAACAATGCCCGGAATGACAATGGCCGATGGCACTGTTTGTCCTATGAGTGGTAAAACCGGCATGACCGATAAACCCGCAACCGGAGAAACGGCTATGGGCGAAGGCATGATGAGTGGCTCAGCCGATAAATGCCCTGTGACAGGAAAAACCGGAAAGGCAGGGAAACTGGATAAATCGATGCAGGAAATGGCAGTTGATTCAGGTGCAAAATGCCCTATGGGCGGTGATACCATGAGTACTTCTGCAGCCAACAGCATGATGGGTGGTATGGGAACTACCATGCCAACAACAGCTGGCAGCGAACCGGAGAAACTACTTGGTGCATACCTTGGTGCCTTGGTTGAGGCAAACGAAACCGGAGACTGGAGCAATGCAAATCTGGCATTAATCAGTTTGAAGAACTACCAGCAAATGAATGGTGGTGTGCAACTGCCAAGCAAAAGTCGTGTAAAAATGGAAGTATTCTACAATAACCTGAGCATCTTCGTTACCCTGGCTATTCTGTATGGTCTTATCGGACTATTACTTATTACAATGCATGTTTTCAATATTCTGAAATTCAATCCTAAAATTGATAAATACCTGAATAAAAGCATTTATCCCTTGGCGGTTATGTTCCTTGTTTACACAGCCGGATTGGCACTACGTTGGTATATTTCAGGTCATGCGCCCTGGAGTAACGGATACGAAGCCATGATTTTTGTCGGTTGGGGAACTACTCTTGCCGGATTGATATTTGCAAGCCGCAATCCGATTACACTGGCAATTACTTCGCTCCTTGCAGCTACAGCTCTTTCGGTAGCCGGAATGAGTTGGATGAACCCCGAAATTACAAACCTTGTTCCGGTATTAAAATCGTACTGGTTGGTTGTTCACGTGGCTGTTATTACGTCGAGTTATGGTTTTCTGGCAACAGGTGCCATGTTGGCATTTTTCAACATGTGTTTGATGATTGCCCGCAGACCAAACAATGCCGCTAAAATAAACGAAAACATACAGGAATTCAGCTATATCATCGAGCTGGCTCTTACCATCGGATTATTCATGCTTACTGTAGGAACATTTTTGGGTGGCGTTTGGGCCAACGAATCGTGGGGACGTTATTGGGGCTGGGACTCGAAAGAAACCTGGGCATTGGTAAGTGTGCTTGTTTATTCGGTGGTACTTCACTTGCGTAAAATACCTAAAATGAATAGCCTGTTGGTTTTCAATATTGCTTCGTTGGTTGGATTTAGTTCGGTTATCATGACCTTTGTTGGTGTAAACTATTACCTGTCGGGAATGCATTCCTACGGTCAGGGAACACCCCCACCCGTTCCGGTTTGGGTATATGTAGCCATTTTGGCCATTGGCTTAGTCATTTTTGGTGCATATTTGTCTGAAAAAAAACAGAGAGCTGTTAAGCAACCAACAAAAGAATGAAAATGCGTTTGAGACTATTTACTATTGATTCTAAAGTAAGAAATGTAGAAAAGCTAATTCAGAATCAATATAAATAGCGTACGTGAGCATTAAAATTGAAATGATTTCAATTTATTTTAGTTACTTTTGAAGTTGGATTATTCAGGATACAGCCGAAAATAGCTAATTCAGAGAGTATTTCAGTAAAACAGAATAGCATGTCGAAGTTTTTTCATGGATTATTATTAACCCTCTATACACTGGTTGTAATTGCAGCCATTGTTTGGTTGGGATACATCGGTTTCACATACTACAAACTACCCGTTGAAGGGGCTGGCCGTCTTGATCACCCTTTGAATGAACTACTAAAACCAAACGGTTTTATCGGTCATGGTTTGGGAGTTGTGGGAACATTACTAATTGTAATTGGTTTGTTTGCCTACATGGCTCGTAAACGCATGAAAGTTTTTGCCCGTTGGGGAGTTCTGAAATACTGGCTCGAAGTACATATTTTCCTTTGCTCGTTGGGCTTTGTTCTTGTAACATTTCATACATCTTTTAAATTCGGTGGTCTTATTTCCATCGGTTACTGGAGTCTGACAGTAGTCTTTCTGAGTGGTCTTGTGGGACGGTTTATCTACATTCAGATTCCGAGAACTATCGAGGGACGGGAATTGAGTATCCGTGAAATAAATGACTACAAAGCACAATTGGATAATGAATTAAATGAAAAATTCGATATCAAAGTTTCCGAACTGAAAACAGGTAGATTTTCCGAGATAAAACTGAAACTCATTTCGAAGAAAATACCTAAAAAGGATTATCGTAAAGTTCGTCGTCTACTGAGAAATGAAAGAAGACTACGGTGGCGTATTAAACGACTCGACAGACTTCAAAAGCTGTTTAAACACTGGCATGTGATTCATCTGCCTTTCGCGCTCATTATGCTAATCATCATGGTTATACATGTAGGTGTTGCTTTATACTTTGGTTATTCATGGATATTTTTTAAATAATGGAAGTACTTATTGAACAAATAGCAATCTATGGCATCACGGCCTTACTGATTGTAGGTATCTTATTTATCTACATCCGGAAACAGCGTCGTGAATCCAGCGAGGTGGATGAAAAAATTACGCAAGCCAAAGAAGATGGATTGCATGAACCTGTTTCACTGTATCCGGTCATTGACCCGAACCGTTGTATCAAAAGTGGTGCCTGTGTAACTGCCTGCCCCGAGCACGATATTATTGGAATCCGAAATGGCAGAGCCACTGTTATCAATACGTCCCAGTGTATTGGTCACGGAGCTTGTTTTAAAGCATGTCCGGTTGAAGCTATTTCATTGTGGATAGGTACTGAAAAAAGAGGCGTTGATCTACCAAACGTAGATGCTAACTTCCAGACTAACATACAGGGACTTTACATTGCCGGTGAGATTGGTGGAATGGGCTTGATACGCAATGCCGTTACGCAGGGACGCGAAGCTGCCGAAAACATAGTGAAAGCGCTCAACAAATCGGCAATTGCCGAATACGATTTATTGGTGGTGGGTGGTGGACCTGCCGGGATTTCGGCTACACTGGCAGCCAAAAAAGCAGGACTTAGTGTCATTACACTCGAACAGGATACGTTGGGCGGTACAGTTGCCACCTTTCCGCGTTCAAAAATTATCATGACGCATCCAATGGATTTACCACTTTATGGAAAGGTAAAACTTTTCGAAACCAATAAAATGGAACTTCTCAATCTATGGAATGATGTTATTGCTAAAAATGATATTACAATAAAAGAAAACTCAAAGGTTGAAAGTATTGTAAAAGCTGATAATGTATTTACTGTAGAAACAATCACAGGCGAAAAATATACGGCTAAAAGCGTGTTGCTGGCAATCGGTCGACGTGGTACACCGCGCAAATTAAATGTACCGGGTGAGATGAGCGAAAAAGTTGCTTACCGTCTGCTTGAACCCGAAGCAATTAGTGGAAAGAAAATCGTAATTGTTGGTGGTGGTGATTCGGCAGTGGAAGCAGCACTTGGTCTGTGCGACCAAAACAGCGTTACCCTCTCCTACCGCGGCGAAAACTTTACACGGTTGAAAAAGCGGAATGCCGAACTAATTCACGAAGCAAAGGATAACGGCAAATTAAATGTAAAATTCAATACCAATCTGACTTCGATTGATACGAAATCGGTAAGTTATACCGAAAACAGCGCCAAAGAAATCATCACACTTGAAAATGATTTGGTTTATATATTTGCCGGCGGTGAATTACCAACTCAGTTTTTGAAAAAGATAGGCATACAGGTTACAACCAAATACGGCGAAGCGGTATTGAAACACAAATAAAAAAAAGAAGCATGGCATTTTCAACAAGAACATATCAATTTTTGCTCCTTGCCGGACTGTTTATTTCAGTGTGCTTCAATGTGTCCGCACAAATATCACCTGGTGACCTCAGCAAGTCGCATGCCAACCTCGAAGGCGTTAGTAATTGTACCCAATGCCACAGCGTGGGGAACAAAGTTACCCGCGAAAAATGCCTTGCCTGTCACAAAGAAATCAAAGTTGAAATTGATGCGCACAAAGGCTTTCACTCGTCGAGAGAAGTGGGGCAGAAAAACTGTGCCGTTTGCCACAGCGATCACCATGGCCGCAATTTCGACATGATTCGGCTGAACAAAAAACTCTTCAACCACAACCTCACCGGATTCGTACTCAAAGGCGAACACGCTAAACAGGAATGTGCTAAGTGTCATAAACCGGAATTTATCAAAGACCCTGTGTTGAAGAAAAGAGCAGGAACCTATCTCGGTTTAAGTCAGAATTGTTTGTCGTGTCACGAAGATTACCATCAGGGAAAATTATCATCAAAATGTGCCGAATGCCATAACTTCAATTCATGGAAAAATGCCACAGGATTTGACCATAGCAAAACCAAATTTCCCTTATTGGGCAAGCACAGAACCGTAAAATGTATCGACTGCCATAAGTTCGAGGTACTCAACGGCAAGAAATTCCAGCGTTTCAATGGATTGAAGTTTGATAATTGTACGGCTTGTCACGAAGATGTGCATAAGAATAAATTCGGTCAGGACTGCAAGCGCTGCCACACCGAAGAATCATTCTTTTTCAACAAAAGCATGAAATCTTTTAACCACGACAAAACCAATTTTAAACTGATTGGCGAGCACAGGCAGGTTGATTGCAAGGAATGCCATAAAAGCGGTAAAATGACCGATCCAATTAAACACGATCAGTGTCAGGATTGCCACAAGGACTATCACAACGGCGAATTCAAACACCGTGATGGAACAAAACCGGATTGTAACCAGTGCCATACAAACGACGGATTTACGCCGAGCACATTCACAATCGAGAAACACAATAAGAAATTCAAACTCGAAGGAGCTCACTTAGCCACTTCGTGTGTAGCCTGCCATAAAAAGGATGATCACTGGACATTCAAGGTAAGTAAACGTTGCGTAAGTTGCCATAAAAACGAACACGAAGGTCAGATTGAGGACAAGTTTATGCCAAACAAAGACTGCTCTATTTGTCACAATGTAAATAACTGGCACGAAATAAAATTCGACCACGACAAAACGGGTTACAAACTGGAAGGTGAACATGCTAATACTGCTTGTGCTGAATGTCATTACGCCAAAAACGAAAAGGGAGTAAGAACGCAACAGTTCAAAGGGCTCACCAAAGAATGCTCCAGCTGCCACAAAGATTCGCATGCCGGACAATTTGAAGTTGAAGGTAAAACCAACTGTGCCCGCTGTCACGGATTCGATAAGTTTGAAAATTCTAAATTCGATCACAACACATCGCGGTTTAAACTGGATGGTGCTCATGCCACGGTGAAATGCGAAGAATGCCACAAACCGGTGATGGATAGCAAAGGAAAATACATCCAATACAAATTCAATGACATTGCCTGCGCAACCTGTCACAAATAAACAGTTCTGAATCAGTCTAAATTCAACGCATGAAGAATTTCTCTGTATCAATCATCCTATTGCTGAGTTTTATCACAACATTCACAAGTTGTGACGACGACAGTATTTTCCACGCCCAAGCAACGACTTCCAATGGTGTGACCACCATTAGTGGAATGAGAGCCGGCGGACTGGAGAAAGCGTTGTTTTTGCGATTAAGTTCTGTAACGAGTCTTGTTATTAATGATACAATCGACAGCCGTGATTTTGCTACTATGCGCGATAAGATGCCCAATCTGGCATATATCGATTTGAGTAATGCCACGATTGCCGCCTACAACGGATTCGAAGGAAGTGCTGGAACACGGGTATATAACTATTCGGCCAATGCCATTCCCGAGTTTGCCTTCTACAATCCGGAAACTTCCTACGGTAAGTTTAAACTGCAAGGCATATTGTTGCCCAAAAATCTCAAATCCATTCGGGATTATGCATTCAACCATTGCGGATTAAGCGGCATCATTGAAATCCCGGCTTCGGTACGCGACACCATCGGTAGATCGGCTTTTTCGTTTTGCGACGGATTAATCAGTGTGAAATTATCGGCTGTAAAATACATTGGCGAATCGGCATTTCAAAACTGCACAAACCTTTCAGGTACATTGACTATTCCCGATTCGGTTTTCACGATTAAACCCTGGGCATTTGCCTATTGCAATAATTTAAGCACAGTTTTACTCCCTGCAACTGTTTCACAGATTGGAAATTCGGCTTTCAATGGCTGTAGCGGATTGTTTAACGTTGACCCTGCTAATGCATCTTTTTCGGCAATAAATGGAGTTCTTTTCAATGTGGATCAAACCATGTTGGTTCAATTCCCGGCGGGTAAAACAGGCAGTTATGCCGTCCCTGCAACTGTTGGTGACATAGGACCGTATGCCTTTGCCAATTGCACCGGACTGACATCCATCACAATACCTGCCGCCACCTATGCCATCGAAGATTATGCTTTTAGCGGATGCAGCGGGTTGGTGGGCGCATTTCCTGTTTCTTCTGGCATTTCGTCTATCGGTCAGAATGTTTTTATCGATTGTTCGGGTATAACATCGTTTGCCGTTGCTCCTGATAACAGTTTATTTTCATTCGCAAACGGGGTATTAATTGATGCCAGCCAGTTTACGATTAAACGCTGTGTTGTTTCAAAATCCGGTGCCTACATCATTCCTTCCGATATCATGTTTATTGATAATTCGGCATTTAGCAACTGCACAAGCCTTACTTCGGTAACTATTCCCGAAACAATCCTATCAATCGGGCATCGGGCGTTTTATAACTGCACAGGTCTGACCAGTATTTATGCAAAACCTACAACACCGGTCGACTTAACCAATTCATCAACAGCATTTGAAAGTGTAAATACAGGAAAATGCACACTATATGTTCCCAAAGGAGCTAAAGCGGCTTATCAGTCGGCAATAGGCTGGAAGAATTTTTACAACATGGTTGAAAATTAATCAAACAAATAAGAAATGCGTAAAGTCACTTTATTTATATTATTATGTTGCATACAACTTGTTGCTGCTGAGAAAAAGTCTCCCCACGGAGCTAAACTCAAGGTAGACTGTGCGGTTTGTCATGTCACAGAAAACTGGAATAATATAAAGAAAAACGGTTTCGATCACAGGAAAACATCATTTCCCCTCACAGGTCAGCATAAAAATGTGGATTGCCGTAAGTGCCATGTCTCGCTTGATTTCAAAAATGTAAAAACCAAATGTAATGAATGCCATATAGATGTGCATCAGGGAACTACAGGTAATGATTGTGAACGCTGCCATACCACCAATTCGTGGTTGATTTCAAACGTAAAATCGCTGCACCAACAAGCAGGCTTCCCACTTCGGGGTGCTCATGCCACTGCCGATTGTAACCGCTGCCATACGTCAGCATCCGCTTTGAGGTTCGATAATCTGCGCACCGATTGTTTTGCCTGTCACAAAGACAAATACTATGCAACGGCGGGTAAACCCTACGATCACAGAGCCCTCGGCTTCGATACCGATTGTGCGCATTGCCACAGCATGGCCGGAATGGACTGGAACAAAATAGGCAAAGGATTCGATCATAGCTTCTTCCCATTGACAGGAGGGCATAATATCAGTTGCAACGACTGCCACAAAGGAGGCGATTACCGCAAGAAACTTTCGACCGACTGTACAACCTGTCATGGAGGTAAAAAAGCACAGGCAACTGCTTCGAGCCCCGCTCACTCTACTGTTTTTGCACGCTACAGTTGTGGCGAATGTCATACAACACAAACCTGGAACACGGTGAAGATGAAGCAACATGATGCATTCTTTGGTATCTATTCGGGCAAGCACCGCAACGTGTGGACCAAATGTACCGATTGCCATGTGAATGATGCCCGATACGATGCAGCAAACACCTGTGGCAGATGCCATGATGATATTCAGCATTTGTAAAGGTTAATTGTGATTGGCAGGTAGAATGAATTGACGTGAGTTTGAAAGTAAATTTTCGGAACAATGTACCTTCCGACAAATTAAGGAAACAGTATTATTTTTAATCCGCCCCTATATCCCCTAAAGGGGACTTAAAGAGTGGTTGGCGAGACGATACTAATTCAAAGCCCCCTTTAGGGGGTTGGGGGCGGTTTTAATTGTATTCTGCACCAATTCCGCCAGATTGCAGAGGTGTAAAATACCATTTTTCTGATATTATATATAGCCCCTTCAGGGCATAAATTGATTTTGATCATTTTACCCAAGGCGTTGTCCTTTCAGGACGTTGCCATTGGGCTAAATTATAAGGCTTTTCAGCCTAAAGGACTATATGAGAACTTGCAATATATTAATTTATATAAAAACAACTCATTCTTAACTGCCCCCAACCCCCTAAAGGGGGCTTTCGAAATTCGAAATGTGTAATAAAAATAAACCTTTTTACACAGCAAGAGTCCCCTTTAGGGGATATACGGGGCGGATTAAAATAATACAGGCTATTTAGATCACATACTTAATACCTAATAAGCTAAACAAAGTTAAATGATAAACCGATTTTTCATATTGTTGTTTTTGTGCGTCAGCCTCACCGCGTTTGGCCAATCGAATACCGATGAGCTGATAGGCAGTGTGTCATTTATCAGTTCGCAAAATACCTATGTCAAATTTGTAAACACAAGCGGCATTCAGATAGGCGACACCTTATTTATCACCAAAAACAACCGGTTGGAACCGGCCCTCGTTGTAACAGGTTTATCTACGATTTCCTGTATTGGGACAGCCATTGGCAGCACGAAGCTCTCGATAACAAACACAGTCATTGCCCGCGTTGCTGTCAAAAAAACAGACGTACCGCTGGAGATTGCTGCCGAAAAATCGGTTGAACCCGTGGCAGTAAACGATCTGGCCCTCGCAAAGAAAAAAGCAGCCGATACCACCACTGTCAACAAAGCGCATTTCGATGGTCGGTTCTCCGTTTCGTCGTATTCCAACTTTTCAAGTGATCCGCTGAGCAAATCGACACCCAACTTCCGCCTGAAGTATAACCTGGCATTAAATGCCGAGCACATTGGCAACAGCGGTTTGTCGTTCGAAAACTACATGTCGTACACCCATACGCTGAACAACCCGCTGGAGAAGTTCCGCGATTTGAAAGTCTACAACCTCAATCTCCGCTACGATTTCAATAAAACGGCTTCGCTATCGTTGGGTCGAAAGATCAATGTAAACACCGCCAATGTGGGTGCTGTTGACGGACTTCAGTTCGAAAAAACATTCAAAGACATTACCGTGGGAGCTTTGGCAGGCACACGCCCTAACGACTCCACCTATGGTTTCGATGCTCATTTGCTTCAGTACGGCGCTTTTATCAGTCATAACTACACTAATGAGTTCCGCTCGGCACAAACATCCCTGGCCTTTTTCAATCAGACCAATAATATGAAAACCGACAGACGCTATATGTACCTGCAGCACTCCAATACGCTGCTGAAAAACGTCGACTTCTTTGGTTCGGCCGAAATTGATTTATACGCCATCGAAAACAACAAAGCCATTACCGATTTCAGCCTCACAGGCTTGTACCTGTCGCTGGGATATCGCCCTGTAAACAATCTGTCGCTGGCACTGACCTACGATGCCCGCCGCAACGTGTACTACTACGAAACTTACAAGAACAAAATAGACAGCACACTCGAAAAAGAAATGCGTCAGGGCTTACGCTTCCGCTTCAATTACCGTCCGTTCAAATACTTTACATGGGGTGGAAATGCCGGTTACCGCCTTCAAACGCCTACTTCGCACGAGTCGATGAATGCAATCACCTACCTGACTTATTCGAAGCTGCCGTTTATTGATGCATCGCTCACACTTACGGGCACGGCTCTCAAAACAGCCAACCTCTCCGGCTTTTTATACGGAGCTACCCTATCGAAAGACTTTATCGATGGCAATTTGGTGGCCGAAGTGGAATACCGCAAAGACATGATTTACAATCAGGACATTACCGATGTGAGCCTCTCGTGGAGATTATCCAAAAGCCTGATGCTGTCAACCGACTTTGAAGGAACGCTGGAACAGGGAAATGCATCGGGTCGCGTATTTATCAACTTATCAAAAAGATTCTGATTATGAAGATAAAAAACATTCAAGCAATCATTTTCTTTTGTGCGGCCATAGCCCTACTCCCGGCCTGTACAGCCACCGACCTTGTACCAACCGTTACAACCTATACAACAAGCGCCGTTACCCAAACAACGGCCACTTGCGGAGGAATTGTTACTTCCGACGGTGGTTCGGCCGTTACAGCGCGGGGTATTTGCTGGTCGACCCTGCCCGACCCCACCACCAAAAACAGCACAACTACCGACGGAACAGGAACAGGCAGTTTCGTTAGTGCGCTCGAAAACATGTTCCCCGGCTTCACCTTCTACCTGCGTGCCTATGCCACCAATGCCAACGGAACCGGATACGGAAATACCTATATGGTGACAACTCCCTCCGACCCCACGTCGCCAACAAGCGTTTTAAATACCGATTTGACCTACGGCACCGTTACCGATGTGGACGGAAACCTGTATCATACCATCACCATTGGCACACAAACCTGGATGGCCGAAAACCTGATAGTTACGCATTACAACAACGGCAATGCCCTGGCCACCGAAAAAACAGATGCTAAGTGGGCCTCGCTGAAAGTGGGCGCGCAATGTACCTACAACAACGTGAACGACTCCAACACCATTGCCAAGTTCGGACGACTCTATAATTTCTACGCGGTAGCCGACGCCCGCAAACTGGCTCCCGCCGGATGGCACATTGCTTCGGATGCCGAGTGGAACACCTTAATAAGCTACCTGGCAACAAACACGGGTACCTCCGGCACGGTGGCAGCCGCATTAGGTGCCAAATCCGACTGGATAGATTCATCCATTGCCGGAGCCACCGGATACCTCGACCCCGCCACCTATAGCTCGCTGAACAACACATCGGGTTTCAGCTGCCTGCCAACAGGCATACGGGGCGACTACGGCGTTTATAACTACGTAACCCGCTACACGGCCTGGTGGACAACCGACGAAAACGACAAAACAACGGCCCGTTTCCGAAGCCTCAGCAACTACGACATTACCCCCGGTACCAACACCTACCCCAAAAGCTATGGCTTTTCGGTACGCTGCATAAAGGATTAAGCGAATCATACTATCAAGAAACAAAAGGATGATCGGGAACGGTCATCCTTTTTCTTTTTTCCGTTTCAGGAAAGCTATAAATGTCAAATTCTGCTGCGGGAACTCTCCCACAAAAGTTGGATGGTTGCAGAAAGTTTCCGCAACCATCTCACAAAAATTAGAGAGGTCCTGCACGCTGCAGGTAATGTCTCACAAAAATTAGAGAGGTCCTGCACGCTGCAGGTAATGTCTCACAAAAATTAGAAAGGTGCTGCAAGCTGTGGCAAATGCCTCACAAAAGTTGGAGAGGTGCTGCAAGCTGCAGGAACTATCCTACAAAAGTAGAAACCCCTTCTACCTTAATTCTGCTTTATTCTTATAAATATTATTCCTTTGCTGAAAGACAATATCAATAAAGTATCTTGTCATTCGGAAATATTATAATGCCACGTATGATAAAATTATTTTATCTATTTAGGTTAATAATAAAAATCTATTAGTATATTTGCGGTCGTTAAATCTAAAATTAATAGCACATGATATGCGTTATTGATAGTTGAAGATACAGGAGATATATGTGTGATTGCGCATATACCCGTGTTAGCGGTAAGCTTAAAAAAAAGGAAAACAACCAGATAAAAACTAAATAATGGCAAGAAAAAGACAGAACTCAGGCTTTCCTACTTTTGATGAATTAATCATTCCAACAGTTGACGCACTTATCAATTTGGGTGGTTCGGGAACAATTGAAGAAATAAACAACAAAGTTTATGAAATTGCTGCTTTATCAGAGGGAACTCTACAGGTACCTCATGGTGAGAATGGTTCTAGAAGTGAAGTTGAATACAGACTTGCTTGGAGTAGAACATATCTAAAAAAGTTTGGACTTCTTGAGAATTCGTCAAGAGGAATTTGGTCATTATCAAAGTCTGTTGTTGATACCTCTGAACTTGACTATACTGAAATCGTCAAAACTGTTAGAGAGCAAATCAAGCCTTCACAAAAGAAAGAAAAAACTCAAAAAGAGACTGAAAACGAACAAGAAATAACAGACGAAATTGAGAACGAAGAAGGCTGGAAAGAAAAATTATTAAATACACTGTATGAAATATCTCCCGCAGCATTTGAACGACTTGCACAAAGACTATTAAGAGAAAGTGGATTTTTTCAGGTTGAAGTAACTGGAAAAGTTGGTGATGGTGGAATCGATGGAAAAGGGATTGTTCGAGTTAGCGGGTTTTTAAGTTTCCATGTTATTTTTCAATGTAAATGATATAAAGGTTCAGTTTCTCCAAGTCAAATCAGAGATTTTAGAGGTGCTATGCAAGGTCGAGCTGATAAAGGACTTGTAATTACAACAGGAACATTTACACGTGAAGCAGTAAAAGAAGCAACGAGAGACGGAGCACCTCCAATTGACTTGATTGACGGTGATTTACTTTGTGACAAATTGAAAGAACTTAGATTAGGTGTTGACACGAAAATTATTGAATCGGTTGAAATCAAAAATGGCTGGTTTAAAAATTTATAACTAGGTTTACACAGAAATAAGAGTTTTGAAAAGCTTGAAAACAAAAAAACGCGAATCGGTTACCCGGTTCGCGTTTATTATATATCTGCAAAGTAATATCTGGCTATTTAATCATCACTTTAAAAGTTTCGGTGCTTCGGGCAATTATCTGCACAAAGTACAAGCCGGAAGCCAGTTGGTCAACAGGTACAGAAGTAACTTTATCAGTCAGCTTACCAGTCAGCATTTGCCTTCCAAGTCTGTCGAACAATGCATAGTCGGAACCAATCAGGTTGTTTTCGTTGGTGGTAATGCGGATAAAACTACTCGCCGGGTTTGGAGCAAGCGTAATATTCAGCGGCATTTGAGTTTCGGCAACAGCCGTAGCTGCCAGTACCACTATCTTCGCTTTCATACCCAATGAAGCATGGGGCTGGCATACGTAATAATGCGTTCCGACCGTAAGCAGCGAAGCCGCCACCAAACCGCCACCAAAATCAACATTAAAACCACCATTCGATGTAGCACCGTTGGCATTCCAGGTTGCAGACGACACTTCAACTGCGTTGTGGTCGGCATCCAATGTAAAGTTCACATTATCGCCCAAATGAATTGTAACTGTGGCCGGGGTGAAACTAAAACCACTGTTTGTAACTTGCCAGGTAATGGAATAAGCCGGAACAAGTGCCGGTAAAAGTAGCAACAAGAGTAAAATTTTTGTTTTCATTGTAGTCAGTATTTACCATATTTTCCTACTCATAAAGCTTTTCGGAATCGCTCCGTTTATTTAAGTGGTCGCGGGACTCCACTTCACTTTCAATCATTTGGTAAATTAGCTACATCAAAACAAATAAATTGATTTAATTATCAAACAATTCGGTTCGTTATAAAGTTCTGGTTTGTTTCTGTTTGTATCAAAAAAGCCATAAAAGCAAATTGGCGGATTGCAATCGGATATTAAGATTTTTCACTATATTTGTTGGCATGTTATTTGTCGCATTGCACACCAAAATACACCCTCAAATCAGTCTTTATGAACAAGTCAAACTTCTTACTCAAATCGTTCATTCTGTTTCTTATTTTCGGCATCCCAAGCCTCCGGGCGCAAGACAGCACAGCCATTCGGAAAATAAAATCGTACCCACAACATCTTGTAAACTTCACTAAGAACTATCCGCAGGAGAAAGTCTATCTGCACTTCGACAATACCGCATATTACCTCGGCGAAACCATTTGGTTCAAAGCCTATACCGTGCGTGCTGACCGAAATGCGCTGAGCCCGTTCAGTAAAATACTGTATGTAGAGCTTCTAAACACCGAAGGGTATGTGGTGGAAAGTAAAAAATTCAAACTGGAAAACGGTCAGTGCCATGGCGAATTCAAGCTAAACACAACCGGATATGGTGGTTTTTACGAAGTGAGAGCTTATACCCGTTACATGCTGAATTTCGGAGCCGCCAACTACTTTTCGAGGATATTTACCGTGTACGACAACCCAAAAATTCCGGGACAATTCGCACCCGTCGTTACCGACCGACTCAATTCACAAAGCATACCCAAAATCAGAAAAGAAGAACCGACAAAAGACAGGTTAAATGTGGATTTCTTTCCAGAGGGTGGTAGCCTTGTTCAGGGTGTACAATCAAAAGTTGCTTTCAAAGCTACCGACAAAAACGGCGAAAACAGCGTCGTTACAGGTTCGGTGTATAACGAAAAAGATGAACCCGTAGCAGATATGAACTCAGAGTTTCAGGGAATGGGCGCATTTGTTTTCACTCCCGGTGCCGGGAAATACTATGCAAAAGTTTCGTGCAATGGTCGTAACTATAGATATGAACTCCCGTTGGCTTTATCCAAAGGCTATACCGTGACTGTTGAGAATTCGGATAGCGACAATATTGCCTTGTATATTCAAAAAAATGCACAAACAGAAAACGAACCCCTGGGACTTACGGTTACTTGCCGGGGGGTGTTATATGTGTCGCAACAAGTGAATATGAATGCTGAAAACGCGGCGGCTTATAAAATATCCAGGAAATTGCTACCGAGCGGCGTTAGTCAGTTCACGCTATACAATACTGCCGGCGATATCCTGAGTGAGCGTGTTGCTTTTGTAAATCATTTGAGCCAAATGAAAATAAATGTAACTCAGAACAAAGCTGCATACAATCCTTTCGAAAGGGTATCGCTTGATTTTCAGTTGAAGAACAATCACGACCAACCCGTTGAAACTACTTTTTCAGTAGCCGTTCGGGATGAATCAAACTCACCCTATAATCCGATTAGCACCAACATTCTTACCGATTTATTGCTATCGTCGGAACTAAAAGGTTATATCGAAAATCCCGGATTCTATTTTCAGAACAACGACAACGTACGTCGTCAGGCACTTGATTTGCTTATGCTTACGCAGGGTTGGACCTGTTATTCGTGGAAACAAATGGTTGGACAAACACCCTTCAACATAAAACAACCAATTGAAAAACAACTTTACATTGATGGAAATATCGCTTCCATAGTGCTCAAAAAGAAAATGAAGAATGTAGATGTCTCCATGGTTTTACTGGGTGATAGTACCTCGCAACAAGGTAAATGCAAGACAGACTCAGTTGGGAATTTCAATTTCGGACTACTTGATTTTAAAGGTGTGGCTAAACTCATACTGCAATCGAAAGTAAAGGACAAACGCAAAGATACGCGCATTATGCTCAATCGTCAGTTTATGCCTGACCCACAGCCCTACCCTACAGCAGAGTTAAACAGCAATCTGCATTATAAAGCCAATAAAAATAGTGAAGGCATAGCCGTAGATTCGCTCGACCTAACTACTTCAAAGAATCAGAAAAACCTGTCGATGTCGGAACGTGACCATTTGCTAAAGGAAGTAACCGTGAAAGAAAAGCAGATACCTATGAAGGTTAGCCTAAAATACGAAGTAACAAAGGAAATGGATAAAATGGAAGATACCGGCGATTGGCAACCCACCGATATATATGGATTTCTCCAAAAAACAAACGACTATGTAGTTGTAACACCCCAACCCGACGGCACAGAAACTGCAACGTATAAAGGAAAAGCAATTCGTTTTGTGCGTCGTGATTCAAAAACTTTTGCAACCGAGCTGGGTGATGACAGCTACAGTTCAGGTTCCGACAATAGTACGGGTGCAAGTAATCGTGGATTGAGAGGTCGTTTACCATTAATAGATGAAATTGAAACAATATCGATTATTGAAGATATGGGAACAATCAGCAGGCTGCTAAACGGAATTGGTGACCCAACGAGAGTTGCTGTAGCCGTTATTACCCTTAAAAAGAACTATCATACAATGCCGGGGGGTGTAAGAAGCACAACTTTTACAGGATATTCATATAACAAAGAGTTTTTCAGCCCACAATACGGACGTTACCGTATGCCAAAAGATGTCGATGTTCGTCGCACCTTGTATTGGAATCCGGATGTAAAAACTGATCAGAACGGACATGCACAAGTGACGTTCTACAATAACGCCACATCAAAAAGCATGAATATCAGTGCTGAAACAGTAACTGAAAATGGAGTAATCGGGGCATTGAATAAATAAGGATTTTAGCTATCTGAAAAACAAAGAACGCGAACCGGGTAACCCGATTCGCGTTCTTTAATTATGAATTATGCTTTATCAATTCTGCATTATTTATTGTATTGATTCACCAACGCATCAACCTCATCGGTAATCAGTTTAGCAAAATCAGTTACGCTCATGCTGCCTTTATCACCTTCGCCCTGACGACGAACGGCTACTTCAGCATTTTCAGCTTCTTTTTCGCCTACAATAAGCATATACGGAATACGTTTCAATTCGTTATCACGGATCTTACGGCCAATCTTCTCGTTACGATCGTCAACCGTTACACGTACATCTTGTGAGTTAAGTGTTTTAGCCACCTGGAATGCGTAATCGTTGAATTTTTCGCTGATCGGCAAAATAACAACCTGATCGGGAGTCAACCACAATGGGAATTTACCGGCAGTATGTTCAATTAATACCGCAACAAAACGCTCCATGGATCCAAACGGTGCACGGTGAATCATTACCGGACGATGTTTTGCATTATCGTCGCCTGTATATTCCAATTCGAAACGTTCAGGCAGGTTATAATCTACCTGTATGGTTCCCAACTGCCATTTACGACCAATAGCATCTTTCACCATAAAGTCAAGCTTAGGACCGTAGAAAGCTGCTTCACCGGTTTCAACTTTGGCTTTCAATCCTTTTTCGGCACAAGCTTCGATAATTGATTGTTCCGCTTTATCCCAGTTTTCGTCCGAACCAATGTATTTCTCACGGTTATTCGGATCACGCAATGAAATTTGAGCTTCGAAGTTCTCGAACTCCAACGCATTGAAAATAATAAAGATAATATCCATTACTTTCAGGAACTCATCTTTCACCTGATCGGGACGACAGAAAATATGCGCATCATCTTGTGTAAAGCTACGTACACGGGTTAACCCATGCAACTCGCCACTTTGCTCGTAACGATATACTGTCCCAAATTCTGCCAAACGCAATGGAAGGTCTTTGTACGAACGTGGTTTGAACTTATAAATCTCGCAGTGGTGCGGACAGTTCATTGGTTTCAACAGATACTCTTCACCTTCTTCGGGAGTATGTATCGGTTGGAACGAATCTTTACCGTATTTTGCATAGTGACCGGAAGTCACGTATAATTGTTTGTTACCAATATGCGGTGTCATTACCTGTTGGTAATCGAAACGACGTTGGATTTTTTTTAGAAAATCTTCCAAACGCAAACGCAACGAAGTTCCGCGTGGCAACCAGATTGGAAGACCCTTGCCCACCATTTCGGAGAACATAAATAGCTCCAGTTCTTTACCGATTTTGCGGTGGTCACGTTTTTTAGCTTCTTCCAACAATACCAGGTATTCATCAAGCATTTTCTTTTTAGGGAAGGTAATACCGTAGATACGGGTTAACTGCTTGCGTTTTTCGTCACCACGCCAGTATGCACCGGCCACGCTGAGCACTTTAATGGCTTTGATTTCGCCTGTATGTGGTAAGTGTGGTCCACGGCAAAGGTCGGTGAAATTGCCTTGTGAATACAACGTAATTGTTCCGTCGGCAAGATCATTGATCATCTCTGTTTTATATACTTCATCGAGAGCACCAAAACGGGTTAACGCATCAGCTTTACTGATATCCCTACGAATGATGGTTGATTTGCGGGCAGCTAGTTCAAGCATCTTCGCTTCAATAGCTGGTAAATCAGTTTCTTTTATGGTCATATCACCCGGATCCACATCGTAGTAGAAACCGTTTTCGATAGCCGGACCAATACCGAATTTAATGCCTGGATACAATTCCTGCAGGGCTTCGGCCATTAAGTGTGCCGACGAGTGCCAGAACGCATGTTTTGCTTCTTCATCGTCCCACTTGTGCAATTTAATGGCTGCATCGGTTTCGATTGGGCGGGTTAAGTCCCAAATTTCGTCATTTACTGTGATAGCAAGCACTTCTTGTGCCAGTCGGGAGCTGATACTTTCAGCCAGTTGAAGTCCGGTAATGCCTTTGGCAAATTCGCGTACCGAACCGTCGGGGAATGTTACTTTAATCATACGTTTTTGAACCTTACAAATGGTTTTTAAATTTTGAGTTGCAAAGATAGCATTTTTAGTTTATAGTTTATTGCGGATAATGGATAGTTTTATTGAGTCAAAGTGTGAAAATCGACACAATTAATTCAAAAAACAAATATTTTACAGAATATAATAGTTCATTTAAAATAATAGTTATACTTTTGTAACCAAATTCAAATACAAATAACTCTATGAACTCAAACGAAACTGTCTCAATAGACAAAATCATTGAGAATCTGATTTATCTACATCCGCTACTTTCAAAAAGCCTGACACGCTCCATCAAAATGAAAACAAATCTCAATCCGGGTAGTTTATTCATTTTAGGTCTGCTAAGTAAGTACGATGTACTTTCAATGTCTGAAATTGGCTGTAAATTGTCAATTCCAAAGCCACATGTTACAGCTCAGGTAGATAAACTTATTGCTGAAGGTATGGTTGAACGTTTGCTTGACCCTAACGACAGACGAATTGTCAATATACGATTTACTGAAAAAGGTAAAGAAGATTTTAAAGCCATTAAACAGGAAATAAGTAAAGATATGCGGGAACGCATTGAAAAACTGGATGAAAATCGGCTGACCCAATTATATGAGTCAACCCAACAAGTGAGGGAAATTCTATCCGAAATCATGGTAGACTCTCATACAACAATGACATCGTGTACTAAAATTTAAAAATATCAAATAACAATCAAAACATAAAAAGTAAAAGTATGGCAAAGACAAAAAAAGATTTAAAAATCTACATTCCCCTTTCAGTAACCATCTTACTGGTAATTGCAGCAGGAATTTATTGGTACAATGAATATGAGAAATACATCAAAACAGATGATGCGTTGGTAGCATCGGATGTTGTTTCAGTTAGTCCAAAAATCATGGGACGTATAAGCAAATTATATGTTGAAGAAGGTGACTCTGTAAAACAAGGACAACTAATTGCTGAACTTGACAGCACGGACATTTTAGCTCAAAAGCAACAGGTTATCTCCGGAAAAGCCACGACAATGGCTAATAAATTGCAAGCTGAAGCCAAACTGATTTATGACCAGAAGAATATTAAAGTACTTCAAATCTCAGTGGAAAAAGCAAAAGAAGATTTTGACCGCACCAAAACTCAATTTGCTGGGGGAGTAACTACCAAAGAACAATTTGATCACATGAAAAAAGCATTGGAAACAGCGCAGGCACAACTAGATGCTGCTCAGGCTCAACTAACAGTTTCAAAATCGATGATCAATACCGCTCAAACTGCTGTAGAGGGTTCAAAAACACAAATCAGTGTAATCAACACGCAATTGAACAACACACGCTTATATGCTCCGGTAGATGGTGTGGTTGCAAAACGGTGGTTACTACCGGGAGATATTTCACAACCGGGACAATCTATTTATACAATCAACAACAACAGCAAATTTTGGGTGGTTGTATATTTGGAAGAAACAAAAGTAGAGAAATTAAAAGTTGGACAAAAAGCTGTTTTCTCGTTGGACATGTATCCTGATGTAACTTTCACCGGAACTGTCTTTACACTTGGTTCTACCACTGCAGCTCAATTCTCTTTAATTCCGCCAAGTAATGCGTCAGGTAACTTTACCAAAGTAACACAACGCATTCCTTTGAAGATTTCAATTGATGCTACTGAAGATGGTAGCAAATTGACAAACTACAAACTATTGACAGGTATGTCAGCTGTTGTAAAAATTATCAAATAACAGAATGCGTAAAATATCAACAACACATAAAATTCGACGCAAGCTTCGCAATTCGGATTCTCATTATCACCCTAAAAGTCCATATTACAAATGGTTTGTATTAGCCAATGTAATGCTTGGAACATTTATGGCGGTACTTGACAGTACGATTGTGAACGTGAGCTTGCCGAAGATCATGTCGTCATTCGGAGTCGGATTATCCACCATACAATGGGTCATTACTGCCTATATGCTTTCCATGGCAGTTATGTTACCTACATCCGGATGGTTGGCCGACAAATTCGGATATAAGAAAGTCTATTTTTGGGGCTTATTCTTGTTTACTTTCGGTTCGCTATTATGCGGATTGTCAAGCGATGAAACCACGCTTATTATGTCGCGTATTATTCAGGGCTTAGGTGCTGGGATGATTCAACCATTGGGTATGGCTATCATTATACGTGAATTTCCAATAAAACAACGTGGGCTGGCACTTGGTTTTTGGGCCATTGCAGCTGCTGCGTCGGTTTCATTTGGTCCACTTATCGGAGGGTATCTGGTTGATAATTTCTCATGGCAATTAATTTTCGATGTAAACATTCCTGTGGGAATTGCAGCACTTGTATTTACAATTGTTATTCAACGGGAGTTTGTTAGTCCCAATGCCCGAAAGTTCGACTATATAGGCTTTATTTCGGTCATTATCTTCTTGCCTGTATTATTGTTTGCTCTATCCGAAGGAAATGCGCAAACAAATTCAGCCGGTTGGTCGGCACCATACATTTTGGTTTGTTTTGCCATATCTGCCATTGGGTTAGCCGTATTCCTGACACAGGAATTAACTACAGAATATCCCTTGTTGGACTTGAGATTGCTTAAGGACCGAAACTTCGGAATGAGCAACTTATTGATGCTTGTATTTAGTATCGGTATGTTCGGTAGCACATTCTTATTGCCACTTTATTTGCAAAATTCACTTGGATATACGGCTTTGCAATCGGGTGCTGTTTTCTTGCCTGTTGGTATTATTCAGGGCTTTATGTCACCGGTTTCCGGATGGTTTTCGGACAAAGTGAGTGCAAAAGTTCCCATTCTGATGGGTGTAGGTTTACTTGTGTTTAGTTTTTATTTAAACTCTAATTTATCATATCTTACCGAACATTCGTTTATCATGACCACCCTTTATTTAAGGGGATTTGCCATGGGAATTATTTTCACACCATTGAGTACATTCTCATTGGCAACTATTCCGCATAACAAAATGGCCCAAGCATCAAGTATCTCCAATACGGTTCGCCAAATTGGTGGAAGTCTTGGTGTTGCCTTGTTGTCAACTTTGTTGACTTCCCGTGTAAATTTTCATGCACAAACCTATGGTGGTGCTATACAATCGGGGTCACAAGCATTTCAGGGTGCAACCAGAAATATGGCATATTACATTCAGCAACACGCAGGTGGAGCATATTCAACTGCCTTGAAACAAGCCCAAAGCCTGGTGATGTCAAACGTTAGTTCACAGGCATTTATTCAGGGAATTGATGATGATTTTTTGATTGCAGCATTGATATCTATGATTGGATTTATTCCAATACTATTTCTGAAGTCAAA
Source organism: Paludibacter sp. (assembly GCA_028710895.1). Classification (GTDB taxonomy): domain Bacteria; phylum Bacteroidota; class Bacteroidia; order Bacteroidales; family Paludibacteraceae; genus Paludibacter. Next base: position 102,245 of record JAQTTH010000013.1, on the reverse strand, counting down.
GAAAAAAAATCCGGGAGATGCTCCCAAAGCTCATTTAGAAGTAATTGAATAAAATTTTAAACAATATGAGACAACTATATAAAATATCAATTGCCCTGCTCCTGTTGCCATTCGTGGCAATGCAAGGGCAAAATCAGGGAATAAAAATCGCAGGAGATTCATTAAGTCTGAAAGAGGTTTTGAATGTGGTAATCATTAATTATCCATCCATAAAAAAAACTCAGTTTGATTTGGCTGCCGCGGATGCTAAAATAGGTCTATCAAAAACTGCTTACTTGCCAGATGTAAGTCTTTCAGCCAATTATGCTTTAATAGGACCAACATCAACCCTCGACATGACAGCTTTGGGAATTGGGGTTGTCAGTTTGTATCCTGCCAATAATTACTCGGCGTCTGTAAATGTTAGCGAGAATATTTACGATTTCGGTAAGGCAAAAAAGAATATAGCATTTGAGCAGCAAAGTAAAGAAATGGTTGGACTTAACGTTGAACAACTTAAACAAAAGCTATCGGGCGCCATGTTGGGCAATTTTTATTCCATTGCTTTTTTACAGGAAGCCATCAAAATTAAAGATGAGGAACTTGCTACACTGAAAGCCCATTCACAATTTGTTGAGAAAAAAGCTGCAACAGGTTCTGCAACCAAATATGAAGTGCTGACAACCAAAGTTCGCATTTCGACTAATGAAACGCAAAAAATGGATTTAGTAAATGCACTTCAAATTCAAGTTGGTTTGCTAAACTCGTTCCTAGGAAAAAGTCAGGAAACAAAGTTAAAAGTAAAAAATGAATTATTGCAACCCAACATTCTTCCAACAAACGATTCATTATTCAATTTTGCTTTTGATCACCGAAATGAAATGAAACTCGCGCATCAGAAAAGTGCATTAGCAGAAGCACATTTGAAAATAGTGAATGCTGTCAACAATCCATCGCTCAATTTTCTTGGTTCGGGTGGCATTAAAAACGGTTACTTACCCAAAATGATGGCTGCAACTCCTAACTTTTCGTTAGGAATTGGTCTTAAAGTGCCTCTTTTTGATGCCAATCGTTCTAAATACACCAAGATTCAAGCTCAAACGGATATTGATGGAAACGTGGAAGAAACAGAACTAATTCGTAGAAGTATTGTGAATGAAGTCGTTGAAAACAAAGCAAATGCTCAATCAGCTCAAAACAAAGTACGATTATCCGAATTGCAATTACAACAAGCTCAAGAGGCTTATCAATTAGCCGAAACTAGTTTTAATGCAGGAACCATCACCAATGTTGAATTGATGTATACTGCTACTGCAGTGACCGATAGTAAGCTTGCCTTGCTCAAATCTAAAATTGATTATACAATCAGTCTTTACAAACTAAAAATTGCGTTAGGCGAACAAATTTATTAATATTTCGATTTCTTTTAAACCCGAAAGCGGCTGAATTTCAATTCTGAAATTCAGCCGCTTTCTTATAGTTATTATTTTAATAAATTCTATTTTCGCATCATCATGTGCATTAATCCACCACCATTGGTGACATTTGTATATCCCAGTTGCATCAACATCCGCTGAGCATACGACGAACGACCACCCGAAGCACAATAAACAACAATTTCACGATTCTTGTCACTTCCAAATTCATTTTGACGGTGCATCAAATCGTCCAACGGAATATTTTTTGCCCCGGGAAAAGCACCTCCATTGAACTCCTGAACAGTACGAACATCCACAATCAACGGCTCATTCGAAACTGCTTTTGGTTCAACTTTCTTTTCAACAGGTCGTTGAGCCATCATCGACGATAATCCACCACCATTTTTTACGTTCGTAAAGCCCAACTGCATCAACTGGCGTTGTGCATAAGCCGATCGACCACCCGAAGCACAATATACAATGATATCACGGTTTAAATCATTACCAAACTCGCTACGACGGCGCATCAAATCATCCAGGGGAATATTTACAGCATCGGGATAAGCTCCCGTTCTGAATTCTGCAACTGTGCGTACATCCACTATCAATTGTGAGTTTTGGTCAACAGCTTTCGCTTCAAACTTTTCTTCTTTTTCAGCAACCTCCGCTCCTAGTTTTTTCTTTTCGACAGGTAAGAGTTCTATATTTATGTTTTTGAATCCTACTGCTCTGGCCTGGCGTTGAAGGGAAATGTGCCCACCTGAAATATTGGTTACATCAGCAAATCCGGCTCCAATCAGCGTTCTCAAAGCCTGATGACCTTTTTTGCCAGTTTCATCGTACACTATCACGGGGCGAATTGTTGGTATAGTGCTGATTTGTTGTAGCAGCAATTCCAAGGGCAAGTGAATAGCACCTTCAATGTGACTTTTCTTGAATGCAAATACATCACGTACATCCACAAATACAGGATTCTTTCCATTTACAAAATCATCCAAGTCAGAAACAGTAACCGAAGGACTAAAGCCGGACATTTTATTCTCAGCGGTATATGCCGCCATATTCATAGCGTCATTAGCTGTTCCAATGGGTGGTGAGTAGGCAAAATCAATATCCGCCAAATCACTGACCGACAGTTTAGCAGCAGCGGCGGTTGCAATTACATCCAATCGCTTGTCGGCCCCTTTATATCCGGCTGTTTGACCACCCAGAATCACACCTGTTTCGCGATCGTACACCAACATAGCGGTTACATTTTCAGCACCCGGCATATAACTTGTGTGATGTTCTTTGTGAACCACCACAGCGTCAGCATCAATTCCTAACGAACGGGCCTGTTTCAACGACAATCCGGTTGTTCCGGCAACTGCTTCGAATACACGAACAATGGAAGTTCCCAATGCACCTTTATACGCGTGGTTACCACCTAATGCATTTTCAGCAGCAATACGACCCTGACGATTAGCCGGCCCGGCCAACGGAATACGAACTTTTTTCCCATTCACGCGATGTTCAATTTCCACCATATCGCCGGCGGCAAAAATATCCGGATCGTTAGTTTGAAGTTTATCATTTACAAGTAAACCACCCGCTTCACCCATTTCCAGTCCGGCTTCCTTTGCCAGTTGCAAAGTAGGACGAACACCAATAGACAACAACACCATATCGGCCTTGAGTATTTTACCATTATCCAGTTTTACCAACCCTGAGCTAATCTCAGCTACTCCGGCACCTGTATAAATTCCAACGCCATGCGACAACATTTCGGTTTCAATAAATCCGGCTGTTTCTGCTTCCATCACAGCCATTACGTGTGGCATCATTTCCACCACATTCACATTCAATTCACGTTTGGTAAGTGCTTCCACCATTTCCATTCCGATAAAACCACCACCTACAACAACAGCCGTCTTAGGGTTTTCTTCATCTAAATAGGCAGCAATTTTGTCCATATCTTCCAATGTCCAAAGCGTGAAAACATGTTCCATTTCAGCTCCGGGCAAAGTTGGTTTGATAGGCCTACCACCTTGTGCCAAAATCAGCTTTGTATATTCAAACGATTTTTCTTCACCACTTTGAGTATCAATTGCCTGAAGTGTATGTGCTTTGCGGTCGATAGAACTAACTACTGTATTGATATGCACATCTACATTGTATTGATCATTAAAGCTTTCGGGACTTTGCAGAATCAATTTAGAACGACTTTTGATATCGCCTCCAATATAGTAAGGCAATCCACAATTAGCAAACGAAATATCAGGTCCGGCCTCAATCATTGTTATATGCGCTGTTGCTGACATGCGACGAACTTTGGCTGCTGCTGTTGCACCGGCAGCAACTCCTCCGATAATAATTATCTTTTCCATTTTCAATTTTTCTTTTATCCCTCTAATAACATTTAAACGAAGTGATATTAATCAATTTTCCGATTTAAGCTCATCCAACTGCCACCGTTGTGCACATTGGTAAAGCCGCGTGAAGTTAGGATTCCTTTTGCCGAAGCACTTCTTGCACCCGATGCACAACACGTAATAATTGCCTTGTCCTTTCCCTTCAGCTTATTTAGGTTATCAACAAGCTTATCCAATGGTATATTCACCGAACCCCGGATATGTCCACCTGCATATTCTCCCTTTGTACGTACATCGATAATGGTTGCACCTTCGCGAACCAACTCTGCAAAATCTGCTTTTGGGACAATGCCCAATAATTTCTTTAATAATTCTAACATATTAATATTTTTGCTGTTTATTATTTGACGGTGCAAAGATATACATAGTATTTTAAATTACAATAGTATCACCAATGAATTATTTTGATATCACTAAAATATTTTATATCTTTGCCAACTAATTAATAGCAGTTATTAATTAAACACACTGATAATCATGTTATTTAAAGAAGAAATATCAACTGAGAAAGCGCAGGAACTTTTCGAAAGCAGCGAAAAAGTACTGAAATTTATTGCCGACGTGAAATGGAAAGAGGGTTTTACCTGCCGAAATTGCGGGCATACTAACTTTTGTGACGGGAAAACACCCTCAGCACGTCGTTGTACACGTTGTAAAAAAGAAGAATCGGCTACGGCAAACACCATATTCCACAACATCAAATTTCCAATAAACAAAGCATTTTTCATAGCTTATAATGTCTGCGTTCTTGGAAGTGATTTCTCATCGTACAACTACTCAGATCAATTGGGACTGAATCAGATGACCTGCTGGAAGTTTCGTAAACGCATTCAAAACTGTATTTCCAAACTGGAAGGAAATGAAAAAAATAAGATTCAAACTATTTTATTATCCGAATATAAATAGTTTTCTGTAAATTTGGTCGAAAATAAAAATTACGTTTATGATTTACAATCAGTGGTATGTTATTCTCGATTCCAAAGAAGTCGGTAGAAAGAAGCCTGTAAAAGTAACCCGACTCAATGAGACGATGGTTGTTTGGCGTGACCAAAGTGGAAAAGTAAACTGCATTGCTGACCGTTGTTGCCACAGAGGAGCATCACTTTCGTGCGGAAAAATTGTTGATGGCAAATTGAATGCCCATTTCATGGTTTTCTGTTCGATGGTGATGGCAAAGTAAAACTCATTCCTGCCAATGGAAAAAACGCCGGCATTCCCGAATCGCAGAAAGTAAACGCCTATATTACGTATGAAAACTATGGCCTGATATGGATTTGGTATGGAGACGCCGATAAGAAAACTGAGGAGCCATTCTTCTTTAAAGAGCTGGCCGACATGTCATATGCCACTTTTATTGATTCTTGGTCGGTGCATTACTCACGCTGCATTGAAAATCAGCTAGATGTTGTCCATGTTCCTTTTGTTCACAAAACAACCATTGGTGCAGGAAATAAAACCCTTGTAAACGGCCCTGTAGTGGTTCGCGAAGGTGAGCTACTGACTTTTTATGTAAATAATGTAGTGGATGACGGAAAAACATCTCAACTCAAAGCCACCGAAATAACTGATTATAAAAACCTGTTTTACTTGCAGTTTCATTATCCCAATATATGGAAAAATCCCATTTCTGAAAAATTTCAGGCATTTGCTGCTTTTGTTCCTGTTGACGATGAAAACACCCTGATTTACCTTCGCAATTATCAGAGTTTCCTGAAAATTCCTATTCTAAAACAAATTGTGAATTACGTTATGAAACTAACGAATATCGTTATCCTCCGTCAGGACAAACGAATTGTAATTACACAACTACCGAAGAAGAGCCAGGTGAAAATGGATGAGCGGCTTATTATGGGCGACAAGCCCATTATTGAGTACCGTAAGCATCGGGAAGAATTAATGAAAAAGTAAAAAATAAAATAAGGTTTTTATGTTATCCATAAAAAACCTTATTCTTTTTCAAAAAATCCATGCATATCTTTCAATTTATGATTTCCTGTTATTTTTAAAATACAAAAACTCCAGTTTCTCAATTGTAGGTAACTTGAAAATCTTCCATTCACTTTCGTCGGTATAAGCCGCGCTCTCAGGCAAATCCCTCAACAGATAATTTTCTTCTGCAATCAGGGTCATTCTATTTTCCCTACGGTACTTATCAAACACAAAATTCATACTTTTGTAATAGCTTATTTTCAAACCCACAATTGACGGAGATTTAAAAATTTTCAATTCTTTCCCAAATCTGGTGATAGATTTTCGGGTTTTCAATAAAACCTTAGATTCTCCATAAGTTTCGGGTGCTGTAGATCTCCAATTATCTTTGTCGAAAATATAAGAGGCGCTTTTAGCATACATTTTTTTCAGATATTCAATACTGGTCTTCCTGAATATCTTTAATTCATTTTTCTTGTTCATACCTTGATTTTTTTATTCTATTTATTCTAACACCTATATCTGTTTAACGACAAAAACGGAAAAATGTTTTACATTTTGATTAATATTTTTCAGTTTTAAAACTATACGTTTAAGGCATCTAAAAACAACATTTATCATGCCAAAATTGAATTATTCAAAAAGAAAAATCAAAAGAAATTCGAATCTGTAAAACTTTCACTTTTAGAGATTCGAACTTAAATTATGAAGAGCAGATATAATTAAACTAAGAAACTGTATCACAGCACCTAAATTAGTTAGTAATTCGCATTGCCAGTCCAATCTAATTTTGTATCTTTGCGCCCTATTTTGTAAAGGTATCATAATGTCTAACCTACTAATTTATTAGTAATTAAAAAACAATTTTTCAGAAATGGAAGAAAATCAAAACATTGCGGAAGAAGTAATTCCAGCCGCAGTAGAAACAGTAAAAGAAGAAACACAAGTGGTAGCCGAAGCTCCTGCAGTTGAAGAAACAGTAGTAGAAGAAGTTGTTGCAGAAGTTGCACCGGTAGTTGAAGAAGCTCCTGTAGTAGCAGAAGTTATCGAAGAAGCACCAACCGCGAAAGTAAAAGTGAAAGCTGAGAAACCAGTTCCAGCCGGAGATTTCGATTGGGATGCTTACGAAAACGGCGTCACTATTACCGATTCAGCTAAGGTTGATTTGGAAAAAATTTACGACAACACTTTGAATGCTATCAAAGACAAAGAAGTTGTTGAAGGAACGGTTATTTTGATTAACAAACGTGAGGTAGTTGTAAACGTAGGCTACAAATCAGACGGCGTTGTGCCAATGAGCGAATTCCGCTACAATCCTGATTTGGCAGTAGGCGACAAAGTTGAAGTATATATCGAAAGCCAGGAAGATAAAAAAGGACAATTAATTCTATCACATAAACAAGCCCGTGCAACCCGCTCTTGGGATCGCGTTAACGCTGCTCTTGAAACTCAGGAAATCGTTAAAGGTTTCGTTAAATGCCGCACGAAGGGTGGTATGATCGTTGATGTATTCGGAATCGAGGCATTCTTGCCAGGTTCACAAATCGACGTGAAACCAATCCGCGATTACGATGTATTCGTAAACAAAACAATGGAATTCAAGGTTATCAAAATCAACCACGAATTCAAAAACGTTGTTGTTTCGCATAAAGCACTTATCGAAGCTGAACTTGAATTACAGAAAAAAGAAATCATTGGTAAACTTCAAAAAGGACAAGTTCTTGAAGGAACAGTTAAAAACATCACTTCTTACGGTGTATTTATCGACCTTGGCGGCGTAGATGGTTTGATTCACATTACCGACCTTTCTTGGGGACGCGTATCGCACCCTGAAGAAATCGTTGCATTGGATCAAAAACTTAACGTTGTTATCCTTGACTTCGATGATGAGAAAAAACGTATTGCTCTCGGCTTGAAACAACTTTCTGCTCATCCTTGGGATGCTTTGAGCACTGAACTTAAAGTTGGTGACAAAGTAAAAGGTAAAGTAGTGGTTATGGCTGACTACGGTGCATTCGTTGAAATCGCTGCAGGCGTTGAAGGTTTGATTCACGTATCTGAAATGAGCTGGTCACAACACCTTCGTTCTGCTCAGGACTTCCTGAAAGTAGGCGACGAAGTAGAAACAGTAATCCTGACTTTGGACCGCGACGAACGCAAAATGTCATTGGGTATCAAACAATTGAAATCTGATCCATGGGAAGCTATCGAAGAACGTTACGCTCTTGGAACAAAACATACAGCTAAAGTTCGTAACTTCACTAACTTCGGTGTATTTGTTGAAATCGAAGAAGGCGTTGATGGTTTGATCCACATTTCTGACTTATCATGGACTAAGAAAGTAAAACACCCATCTGAATTTACTCAAATTGGTGCCGAAATCGACGTTCAGGTATTGGAAATCGACAAAGCTAACCGTCGTTTGAGCTTAGGCCACAAACAATTGGAAGAAAATCCTTGGGATGTATTAGAAACAATGTTCACTGTTGACAGCGTACACGAAGGTGTTATCGTTGAAATGTTGGACAAAGGTTCTGTAGTATCTTTACCTTACGGTGTTGAAGGTTTTGCAACTCCAAAACACTTGGTAAAAGAAGACGGATCACAAGCTCAGGTTGATGAAAAACTTTCATTCAAAGTAATTGAATTCAATAAAGATGCTAAACGTATCATTCTTTCACATAGCCGCATTCACGAAGATGCAAAACGTGCTGAAAAAGGCGAAGCTCCGGTAGCAACTGAAGCTCCTGCTAAAAAAGTAGCTCCAAAACGTGCTAAGAAAGAAGATGCTCCTGTAGCTTCAGCAACTCCTGCTGCTGAAAAAACTACCTTAGGTGATATTCAGTCTTTGTCTGATTTGAAAGATAAAATGGATCTTGCTGCTGAAAAAGCTGCTAAAAAAGAAAAGAAAGCGAAAGCTGCACCAGTTGAAGAAGCTCCTGCTGCTGAAGTTGCTCCTGAAGCATAATTCAATTCTTTATTATAAGTCAAAAAAGGCTGTTCGATATTGTCGGACAGCCTTTTTTAGTTATATACGATAAAAAAATGCTTAACTTATCTCCACTTCCAGTCGAGGTTCACTGTTTGTTTTACCCCGGCTGTTTCCACCAGGTCTACAATAACTTCGCCCAACTCCTTACGTTGCGTGGGGAGCTTATACGCCGGGATAAAAATACAGGAACCCGACGACATCTTCAGAAAGTAATAATCTCTCACTTCGGTAACTTCGGTAATTTCGGTAACTTTTACCTTCGTCTCTCCCTGATAATCCAGTATTTCTATATATTCATCACCAATTGAAATGCTCTCCGGTTTACCGAGTCGGTTTACAAAGTGCTCATCGATATATTTCTCAACAAAGCGAATGTATCTTTTTCTGTACAAAACAGGCGAAAATATATACCACAGCCCTCCTATTGCTATAAAAACTGAAGCTACACTATTCTCGTCGATTACAAACAGTGCAAAAGCCAGTATCAGATAAAGAACCGGAACACGCAAGCGTGATTTTCTCCTGCTCGTTGTCACCTGCTTCGACTGCGAAGCTAAAAATAACTGACTCTGAAGGAAATCTTCCTTATCCAGAACATACTCAATTCTCATAAACTTAGTTTCAGGTTATTTTACTTGTAAACAACATTCACACTACTCCATTTTGTGCTTCAGGTAGCTGTCAATCGATTTATTGCGAATTACCAAACCGGAATGAACAGGTTTAAACTCGATGGACGATTGGAGCATTGTACGCTTTACAGGTGCCACTTTTGCCGGGCTTACACCCAAACCGGATATCTCACTGATGGCTTTACTCAACAATCCTTCGTGTATATCGCCCAGGGCGTACGAATAGTCGTCTTTAATGAGGTAGTTGGGAGCAAAACCTTTTGTAAAATCGCTTTGGTGGTCTTTATTGAAGTATTTCAGAATAATCGGCATAAAAGCCCACTGGTTCTTTGTGTTTTTCTCATCATTTACAAGTGTTGACCCAACATTCTTTCCAACGGTAGTATCACCTATCAGCACTGTTGTAAGGAATGGTTTAAGCCCGTTTATAACCATTTCGCTGGCCGAAGCTGTTCCTTTACCTGTGAGGAAGAAAATACGCGACAGTGAGTTTCCAACGTTCTGTACAGGAGCCATAGCTGCACCTGTTGTTGTATTGGTTATCGATGTTGCAAAATTATCAACAAACGGATTATCGCTGTACTGACTTTTAAATTCTGAACTATTGAAATAGTCGGTGTAGTTCTTGTTGTATTCGGTGTAGATAAATACCTTATCGGAAGCCAGATTGGGAACCAACATACTTGCCAAATGGATAGCCGACGAAATCATACCTCCGTGGTTGTAGCGCAAATCCACAATCAGTTCGGAGATATTCTGCTGTTTAAACTGACCGATAGCTGAGTTCAGTTCCAGATCATATTTCATTGTTTTATCACCGGGATCGTTGGTAAAGAAGTTATAGACAAGATAACCCACCTTTTTGTTATTTACAGTATAAACAGTATCCAGATAAACCGGATCTTCTACATAATTCGTTACCTTCGTAACTGTAACGGCAGTTTTATCAGTGTATGTCCCATTAAAATAAGTAGCAAAATTCATGCTAACACTTGTCGACGTATCAAACAGGTAATCAATCAGAGTTGAATAATTGCTAATTGTAATTTGCTGTCCATTAATCTTGCGGAAAATGTCACCACGCCTGATACCCATTTTTTCGGCCGGAGTTCCGTGCTTTACATAGGTTACAACACCCAGTACATTAATTTCATTTTCTTTCCACAACTGAAACTCGAAACCAATTTCGGCAGGAGTAACACCGTTTAGTTGACTCAGGATATCCTGATAACTTTCGAAAATTGCCGAAAAACGGTCGTCTTTATACTTCAGTGTTTTGAAATAGTCGGAAGGTTTTGCCAGCGAGCTTTTATAAGCAGGAAGCGTAGTGTTCCAGTAGTATAATCCATCCATGTTGTCGTACAACCACTTGTTTACATACTGATTCAATTGTTGTTCCTCGGTTGGTTCAGGATCTTTACAACCACCCATAAGCAATAAGCTTACACATACTACTGAAAAAAGAATTCGTTTCATAGAAAAAATGTTTTTGAATGACAGTGTAACACGAAATTCGTATACACTGCTAATTTATAATTGATTTTAAAACTGATTTATTTTTTTGTCAAATGAACAGCAATACTTTCCTTCCTTGCACCATCGTTCTGACCAATCCAAAGTCCCGAAGTGGTACCAGTTACATCCAGTGCGTATATATTTTTACCAACCAGTGTAATCAAATCAGTATAAGCACTTATTGTCACTGCTTGCCCAAAGGTAATATATCCATTTGCAACCGAATAGGTTGTATTGACCGTTGAAGTCGTTTCCTGCAAGGCATTGGTATCGAATGTAACGTTTGTAATTGTGCAGTTTCCATTTGCTTCAAACCTGAGCGCCACCTTTCGATAAGCAGCCTGCTTTTCTGCCGTGTTTGTAATGTACCAATCTACAAATGCTGCATTCATGGCAGCACCATCGGTCCACGTATTCAATTCTTTTTTAGTTACCCAATCAATCCAGTTTCCCGGAACATCTGCCAATTGCCATTCACCTACCAGATCGGATGCTGTTATCGATTTTACAGGATGCACTACCGAAACTGAAGCCTTTGGATAGTTATATTCTTTTACCCGGTAGTTATAAAGCAGCCAAACAGTAGAGTTTGTTTCGCCTTCGTAACTACGTTTTACCCGAACAATCAGGGCCGAATCGGAACAATGCATAATGGTCAGATTCTCTAAATCATTTGTCAGAAACTGGCAGGGATAGGTAGTGTTCCCATCGTTGGTCATGCGGTTACGGTCAAGCGGAAAACGCATACCCGAAGCAAAATGCATAGTTCCCATTTGCGGGCTTAAACTACCAAGGTAATTATACTTTCCTGTAAGCATATTATTCCACAATGTCTGACCACCATATCCCTCCGATGTAAGAATGCAGAAATTCGGATCGCGATTATATGTATTAAAATTGTATTTACCCGATTTTGTGATACCATCGATAGTAGAAGTAGCCAACCCGGTGCCGGCATCAAAGCTAATTTCGCCCAATTCGGGTGTTTGTCCCCATTCGTAAAGGTTAAACCCACCCCACGGGCCCCATGATAGTCCGTTAGCTGCACCCGCTTCTGTATCGCCATAGAAATCAACCGGATTGTGGAAATACAGACTCTTATACTCATTCGTTTTAGTCGTAACTCCGGCATCGTCAATTGTGGTAGTTCCAACAGAACCTATATCAAGCACCCATGTTTTTTTTACTCCCACACCTCCGGTAAGCGAGTTTATAATAGCCGGGGTATCGTATTGCCTGTAAAATGTAATGCTGTCGATATCGGTAACCAGCCTTTTGGCAACTACAACTCCGCCCTTGTAAATATACAGTGTATCCTGCGCCAAAACCCAATTGACCGACAGAAACAAAACGACGGCAAAAGCAATAAATTTCTTCATAGATATTTATTTTATGTATGAATTACCCGATAATACTAAAGCATTAAAATTGATCAAGTACTTTCCCCGGATTGTTTAAGATTGCAACATGGAAAAACTTACACACAGCAGTATACAAATAATCAGGGTCGTCTTTTTCATTCCGTTTGAATTTTTAGTTTCTATTTCGGTTACAAATACATGAGAGTGAATTTCGTTCTATTCTTTGGCATCAAGTATTTTGGCTTTTTCTTTTTCAAACTCCACGAGCGTAATAATTCTCTCGTCAAGTAGTTGTTTAAGTTCCCGGAGCTTGTCAGCCTTCGATTTAGTTCCTGTCTGAACTTTCTGAATTTCGGTATTTACTCCCGTTTCATTGGCAGGTTTTAATACATAATTATGTTCCGGTTGATATTGCATAGTCCACAAAAAAGGAACAAGAACAAAAAGACCACCAATGATAGCGCCTATATTTACATCTTCATCTTTTGTGATTGTTGTATTTAACGGGTTAAAACCTTCCTTCTCCAGTTTTACCGACATTGAACTTCCAACAATTTTTGAGTCTCTGTGCAGATAGGGAGTTTCACCAACAAATGAACCATCAATATACACTTTGGCTTTACTGGGAGTAGATTGAATCATAGTGGTACTGGAACAACTTGCAAACAGAATAACAGCTGCAAGAAAGAGACTGATAGAGCGAATTCCTTTATTCATGTGAGGATTGTTTTTTTTGTTTCATTGATTTTAGTGTAAAATACATGATTGCAGCACCTGCCGATACCATGATAAGGCCTCCAACCAGTACACCCATTCCGTAATTGGTAAGGGTATCTAAAGCCAGTAAACACTTAAATATACCGTAGAGAGGATAGATTATAAGTATAGCAGATACTATAAGTAATACGTTTTTCATTATGTATAAATTAAAACATCATGACAAGCCGGAAACCGGACTTGCCATGATGCAGTTGTTTTTTATTACTTGGTGATAGTAACTGTAGTTGGAGTATATAATCCTCCGGTGATAAGACTTAATAAGCCATCAACAAATGAATGAGACACTGTAATTGAATAATCTTTAGCATCGCCGGCTAACGCTTTTGTGTTGGCAGTTGAAATAGGTGCTAAACCTTCAATTAGATAATGATTGTGTGCTACAACTTTAGTTCCTGTTTGGGGACCGTTACCTACTGTGGCAGTAAATGTGTAACACGAAGTCATCATGATTGCAATGGCAAAAATGAAAGACATTTTCAATAAGCCTTTTTTCATACGTATTTATTTGTTTTGTTTTTGTTGCCTACTCTTCAGCTTTTCGGCTACCGCTCCCTACTCTGTTACGGATTTTCGGGCTGTTCCGTGTTTTTACATTGACGTATTAATTTTTCGCCTACAAATATAGTCAATTAACTGAATTATTAACCTAATTGATCTAATTATTTTCAGAATAATAGAAACTTTTTTTCAATGCAATCTTAATTCATTGATTTAATATATGTTACGAAACAATAAAATTAAACCACAAATGAAAAATACATGTAAACTTTCATTTTAATAGCAAATTGGATATGAAAAACGGATCTGTTTAATCCGGATTTTCCTGATTTTGCCCAAGCAAAGTAGGAATAAACCGGCAAAAATAACTCCCCCCCGTTACATACGAGGGGGAGTAATGAATTGACCTACAACAAGGGCAAGAGTCCGGTTTTAAAAGCCTCTACCGTGTTACCTCCAAAAAAGTTTGTGCCGGGGCAGGTTTTAGTGGAGCCCGCTCCTTCTTTCAGTATTCGCTTTCCGGTATTCAAATCGAACCAATGGTGGTAGACTACCGTAGTTTCGCCGGGTGCTAATTTGAACCGTGTGAGTAACGAACGGGTAATATGTACGATACATTCCTTTTGCTGACTGCTCATACTGTCTTTTCCCCGATCGAAGTTCCCTACGTTTTCAATGCAAATGCCGGGAGTATTTACACCTTTTATGCCGGCCGGAATAGTATTTAAACTCCGGCAAACCATAATTTTCCCATCCGGAAAGCTTGTGAAATTTTGGGCAATTTCGGCAAAACCACGTTCTTTATGCGCCTGTTCCATGCTTTGGCATAACGTGAAATGGTTGCTTCCGTTGAAATGCTTATAAGCCGGAATAAAGGTATGATGTTGTTGAATCAACGATATTTTCCGCTTTATCTGCTGTGCGTCGAGCCATGCGTCGAATTCCGACAGGTCGAGTAATAAGAATTTTCCAATTGCTTTCATATTTCTTAGTTGACAATATTTTTAAAAGCTGATAATTCCTGTCGAGCCAGACGAGCAGACGACAATAGTACTATCAGCTTTCAATTATGAATTATGAATTACCTTTAGCTTCTCTCTTCAGTACCTCTCCGGTGGAGTTTGTAAAGGTCCGTTTGAATACGTCGCCAAAGAAAGCAGTAAGAAATACTCCAATCATAACAATCCATTCCTGACGGGTTTCGGGCAAAGTGCCTTTGTTCAGGTACGCTAAAAACGGAAATAAACCCGCAATAATAGCATGATACAGGGCATTGAGTAAATCGACGCCACTGATTTTTCCAAATTCTGATCTTTTTTTCATACGTTCATTGATTTTAAATGTATTGATTGAGTTAGTAAGTGATTACTTTCGATTCCTGAGTCCGGCTGATTATTACAGCAGAATCATTTGATCATTATGTTCTGATTCACCTGAATCCAGCGTAATTGTTGCAACTACCCGGTGTAATTTTCCTGTCAGGGGAAAACCGGAGAACGAAATTTTCTGAAAGCTTGCACCAATACCGGTAACAGCTTTTGTAAGTACTGTGGGCTGACCTTCATGCGTGTCGGAAATCACAACAGTAAGAGTTCCTGAACTTTTCGAATTGGACGATTCTCCAACCGAAACTACAATGTGTTGATCCTCTAAAATGCTAAAGAGTTTAATTAATGGATGTTTCATAGGGTATTTATTTTGGAATGTTTGCTTGCACGGAAGTAATCGATCTGACAAAATCGGAAATGTAGTTTGTATTAATGGAGGCATTAACCCCCCAACTCCATTCATACGTAGTGGCATTGGTGGGAGTATAATAATTTCCTCCCACGGCAATCCGGACAATTTTATTCAACCTGCAGCCTAAACCCACAAAATAGATTGGGCTTATATCTGCCTCTTTGTTCCCGATTCCGTACCCCAATGTAGGTGTAAAAAAGTAAAGGAGTGTTCCTACATGGTTAAAATCAATACGATAATCCTTATCGGGTTCAATTTTTCGCAGATAGGGCGACAGGGTTACAAAGAAACGGGTATTGGAGAGTTTAGGAATGTACATAGCACCCAAATCGAAACCAATATACGATTCTATTCCAAGAATCTCCATACTCGTAGAAGTCGAAAGCACTATCATCTGCTTTTTCAGTATTTCAGTACCTTTAGCCCGGATATTTTCAATGATTCCTTTCAATTCTTTTTTAGCTTCCCGGTATGGCGTGTAGACATCCAGCAGGAATTTATACTGAACAGAAAGTTCGGAATATTCAAAGGTTTTATCATGCTTTAGATCGGCAAATAAAACCGTTGTATCTTTTGAAGATAACTCATCCCCCTCGTCGAGTTGCCGGATGAATTTAGCGCAACCGGGTGACGTTTTGTATTTTTCAATTAGTCGGTAGAATTTTTGGGCTTTAATATCGTTCAGAGCTTTCAGGTCGCTAACCCGTTTTGCAAAATTGCCTTTGAATATTGTTTGTTCAAATTCATTCCAGAGTATCGAATCGAGCGGGTGGTTATTGTTGGTGGCATAGCTATCCAGTTTCCTGTTGTTGAACACACGGGTCGAAACCAGTTTTTTAAAATCATCCTGATACATTGCCTTATCATTCACCATAAACTGCCGGGAAGCACTGTTTACAGTTTCCACCAGAGTATCGACCAGTTGTTCTATTTCAGCATCCGTCAGCTTTCGTTCCTGATCAATTATAAACGTAACATTCGATTTTACGGGGAACGGACCTACAATGGCGCTCCAGGTATGGCCCGAAATATCGGCCTTTACTTTCTGCGTAACAAGACCATATACTGCCGTAACGTTGATATATTCGATCTGACCGGGAACAGTACCCCTGATAATCAGTTTTTCGCCATACGGGGGAAGTTCTTTGTTGGGAAGGAAAGTGCCGAGAGAATCACTGTAGACCAGCACATTGTTTGCTTGTGCCAAAGCCTTTGGTGGGGACAAAACTGTTAGTAAAACCACTAACACAAGGGAACATAAAGCAGGCATGCCGTACCTGCAACGGATGTTCCATCCGTTTGAGAAAAACTGTTTCATAATGCATGTAGATTAAATATATAAAAACAATGGATGATTATTGTCTATTTATTTTCAGTCTATTCATGAAATCAAAACATCCATCCGGCCAATCAAAACAGCACGCTGTCAACCAAACTGGCAGCTGCCGGATGCTAACGCTACTTATGGTATTTCCTGTAAATTTCGAGCCTTACAGGACAGCTACAAACAATATTATGGCCACCATAGGTCATATTGTAGCGGCAAAGGCAATCGTTACATTTTACAAATAGTACGCTTTCTTCCACGCAACGGATTATCTTGTGGTTTATGCAGCAACTATTGTGTATGTCACGCAAACATTCAAATTCTTTTTTACAGTGTATCGTCTTTTCGATAACTTTGGGATCAATTTTCATTGTGAGTTGTAGAAACGTGTGAGTTCTTTTTAGTTTTAAGGTTGTGTGATTATCTATTATTGTTCAACTCCACTCCTCCTCGTTTGTAAAGAAGGGTTAGCCTAAGCACAACAATTGTCATGCTTAGACTAATTGGAGCAGATAATTTGGCTACCGTTTTACAACTTCAGTGTGTCTAAATAAAGAATAACTGAATCTGCTTTATAAAACATAATTGGGGACATCTGATTTATATATGGAACAAATGTTGTCATATCCTTCTCTGTATATATCATTACTCTCTTTTCTAAAAACAAATAAATTTTTTTTTGTATATCTTCTGTAATACAATTTTTTGAAATTATTTCTATAGAAAACTTTTCATTGACTCGTATACATTTTATAAATGATTCGAATATACGTGGAGTAAATTTCCCAATATTACCATCTATACCATATTCATACAAGCTAAAATCAGAGCCTACCTTTCTCTGTACAAAATACAGCTTTACTTTCTCCAGATCAGGTAGTTTTGACAAATCATCTTTATCAATCCAAAACCAAATCTTTTGATTACAATTGTTCGTGTATTTATATGTTAGACAATAGATTTCTTTATCGTATATCATATAATTCGACATACTTTTTTCTAGTAGGATACCAACAGGCAATTTTGTTTGAGCAATACAAAAACCTGATAAAAGAAGGATACCTAAAATAATACATTTTCTTTTCATCTTGCTTTCATGTTTTTTAAGGACTGGGTAATAGCGTTTCTCGATTACCGCTTACAATAAACGTTATTATTTTTTACACTCCATAAGCTTATCATATGGCAAAACTATAAATGTATTTTTAAAAAATACAAATGGTGCAAGATCATTTATTGACTTCCCTTTTTTATATAAATTTAGTTTCTCTTGTGGGAATATTATAACGCATTTATCTAGGAATTCATAAACTGCTTGAACTGACTTAGTTGAAAATTGCTCGTTTCTAATAATTTGTATCGTAAAAGTTTCACTTGGTTGAATTTTTTTTACAAATGTTTTGAAAAAATCTGCTACTATATAGTCATAACCAATATCCATTCCAATCTGAAATAAACTTATTTGACCATCCTCTCTTTTATAGAAATAGTTTTCAATTTTCGTTGAATCAGCTTTCTGCAAATTATCTTTTTTGTCAACCCATAGATATATTAAATTAGTACTTTTATTGTGTATTTCATAATTTATACAATAATACGTTTTCTTGTTTATTTTATAAGTAAGAACATCCTTTGTTATTTGATATTCATTTATTGCAAATAGTTGCATTGAAAAAATAAAGACAGAAAACATTACGCAAATGAATTTGGAATATATATTTTTTTTCATCGTGATTTCATGTTTTTTACTGTTTCTGATTTTGATTTTAATATCATATTAATAAGCGGTATGTTTTTTTTGTCGGCAGGGTGGGCTGACATTTTTCGATCTCTAGTATTTACATACATTAATGCATGTCCATTAGCCTCATGACTGTACATTTCAGCTTGTCCTTCTTTTGTGAATTTTCTACTAACAAAAACTCTAATATTGTCATCTGGAGAATTTACGGTACTAACGCCTTGACCAGGTAATAAAGTCACCCCTCCACGTCCAACATCTCCTTTAGATGTAGAATTAATGTCTTTACCACCAGTTGGATCTGCCCAACTAACATCAATACCCTGATATGTCATTGGAAGTTCTTGCGTTTTGCCATTATTATCAGTGTATTGTATTTTGTCATCAACAAGAGAAACTAAAGTCCACAAATCTGATGTCGCTAAAGTAACAAGATTATTGTAATTCTCACTGTCACTAGAATGCGATAATAACAAATCCATGTCAATATCACCATCTTCATTAAATTGTACATATTGCGCATCCTCTTCAGTTAAAGTGTTAGTCATCATCTCCTGACCTTCTTGCTGCTCGGCATTAATACTATCACCCATAATGTCAATATACCTTACCGGATTATTTGCAGCCACACAATATGGCGATTGCCATGGATATTTTTCAGCGAATCTATCTAATGTTGTAAAACGATTTAATGCAGCATAGTGTCCTCGCCAACCAAAATCATATGTATCATATCCATGCATTTCTACGAATTCCTTACCGTTGTATTTGTGAGTTTGAGTACCAGGATTATCTCCTGTATTTGACATCCAAGGTAAACCACTTGGATAATACTGCGTGCGTTGAACATTATTATTAGTATTAGCACACCAAACTTCGCGATTGTTACCAAGATGGTCTTTCCTATAATAGTAATAAACTGCTGATGTAGGACTAACAGAATATCCTTCTGTATTGTATATTTTATCTAAGTCGAACTGATAATCGCCCTGATCATTTGAGAAGCTATACTCTATATTTCCCAGATAATCCGTACCGGTTAATAAGCTGTAATTTGTAGCCAAATACATTGGGTCTACCACTTGACCCTCAATGAGTGGTACAGACAAACCGGTAATAAGCGTGTAATAATCGCTTTCTAACTTACGCCCACTGGCGTCATAGATATTCTTTATCTGATTACCGTACTTAAATTGTATTGTATCCGGCAAATTTAATATATTATATTTAATTGTAACTATCTCACGGTCTAAATCTTTAATCATATTACCATTTTTGTCGTAACTAAATTCATCTACATTTGTTGTGGACTTATTATTATACTCTTTAACTGCATATTGATTTTGTGACCCGTAATTATCATACGCAGATGTAATCTGATTTCCCAAATAACTCATATGTACATAATCAATAAAAGTTGCATCATTCTGCCGCCAAAGATTGATTATATTCCCTTGTTTATCATAACTGAACTGTTCCATGTTTTTAGCACTATAAAAAGTAGTTGTTCCAAAAACAGAATAAGCCGTTGCAGTGGTCAATCTGTTCAAATCATCATAATTGTATGCATATCCTTTTTTAACGCCATTGTATGTCCAGGTAGTTGCTGCAATGTTTCCATTAAAGCAAGGAGTTGTATTACTGTACGTACTGGTATTATAAAATAACTCTTCGGTAAAAGAGGTTCCACTTGTAATTTTCGTTAACCAGTTGCGTACATTGTATTGGAACTGTTCCGTGTCTGTTAAATTATGTCGGAATTTAGTAATAGGACGTCCTATTTCATCATAACTGTATTGAGCCAGCGTTATTGTATCGCTTTGCCCAATTTTATATCTTACCTTAGTAAGCCTACCAGCCAAATCATACTCATTACGTGTAATTTCATCCAGCTCTGTTGCATTTACAATACTGTGAGTATGCTTCAATTTCAACAGTTTTCCAGCAAAATCAAAGTGGTTATAAATCAAATCATATCCACCTAAATGATTAGTAGCCCGGGTTTGCACTATTTGTGCTTTATCATCATAATAAAGTGCAGTTGTGAGATACTTTCCCGATTTATCCAATATATAAGTGCGGGTACCGGTAAGCATGCCTTTTGCATTACTATATCTAGAATCGTATCCGGCTACATCTATATCCTTTAATTTAATCGAATCAGTCTCCGAAAGCATTCTACGAAAACGATAATTATCATAATAACTCACTGTTAATGGGGTAATTCCTGTAAGACTACCTGTACAAGTATAACCAGTATTAAAGAATCCAGTTGTTCCATCGTATGCTTCCACAATTAGCTGGTTTTTCACAAGAGCTTTAAATTGAACGCGAGTGGAGCTATTGTTGATTAATCCTGTATAGAGCACGCGTCCAAATATATCATACTTAGTTACTATCCATTTGTTTTTTTGACGTTGATTACCATCCTGACTTAGTACCATGTGGTCTGCCTTATCATAAACCATACAAATACTATCGCACCCCGGCAATTGTTTAACCACATTGTTTCCGCGCTCGTCGTATTTATAAAAATATGCATATCGTTTCAAAACTCCATTATTGTCAGATATCTGACCACTTTGAGGTAATGAGTCAATGGCAATGGGTGGTAATACATAGGTTAATTGACCCAAATCATTTTGAACATAGCAGGTCTTTACATTTGTGCTGCTTTGTGTCATCACTACCTGTCCAAGTTTGTTTTTAAATTCTACCGCTATTTTGCCATCTTCGTCTGTAGTTTGAGTTTTGTAAAGCACATTTATAGCATAATTGCCACTACGTTCTAATTTATTGCTACTGTTTATAAAAAAATAAGGTACTTCTGTTGCAGAATTAGCCTGATAATTGACATTCTTTTTCTTTAAACTTGTATACCAGCTTGAACCTGCTCCGTATTGCCCCGTGATTCTGTTTAAGGGAGAGTTTTCATATTCAATAGTTTCATAGATTTTCATATCGTAGTTGTAATAGCTTTTGGGACTTCCACCAGTAATTGTAGTTGGTGTCACATAGGCTCCATTCCCCCATACTATCGGTAACCATTTCTTGTATTCTCGACCAACGCCATCATACTCGGTCAAGTATACTAGATCACCACCCGTTGGTGTTACCCCTTTTTGCACGGTTTCTACGGGACGACCAAGACCGTCGAAGTATTGAATTACATCTAATGAGCTACTTGCATTCGCATCTTGATAAGTTTTGCTCAAAACGTAGTTTTGGGTTGTTGTTTGTGCCAATATCCATACGGGCACAAGTAATAAACTGATGATATAGAGTATTTGTTTCATATATTTAAGTTTTATCATAATACAATTTGAAATATAAGATTTAAAAATATATTTTATTTGTTCTCAATATAATCCTGAGTTATTGTAATTGAGAAGTATCCACTTGCTCAGTTATATAATGATATTGATATTCCTTAATAGTTTTCATATTTACATCTTTTATTCTTACCAGCCGATTAAAATAATCGTACTCATAATAGGTAATAACCCCATGGGGATCCGTTGCTGTTAGAACACCTACAAAAGGTTTATACGTATAGGTAGTAACCATGGCTCCTGTCATGCTGTTTCGTAACCCATTTATTTTAGTCATATCGGGTGTTGCACTTGCAGCTATTGTTGCCGGATCTGTACCCAGAGTTAACAAGGCTGATGTTACCTGAGCATAAGTTGCATTTTTTATCTCTGCCACAGGGTATTGAGACTTATAGCTCCACAGATATGAAGTTATTATTCCACCCTTTTCAGTTATCTGAGTAATATTTGATTTTGAATCATACATAAAAGAGGATGTTGGGGTTATCTCATAATGACCATCAATTATATACGGAACAAATCCGGGAGGACCAAAGCGCATAAACGTACTTAATGGAGTTGTCGTTTCTAATGAATAAATTGAATCTGCTAAGTAGTCGATTCCATGTTTTCCGTAAAAAATAAATTTACTATTGATGATTTTTGCATTTTTAAACGTGGTAATTTCTACTGGAGAATTAAGGAGATAGGCACTATTCATACTTCTACATGTGGCATATAGATTTGTTGAAATTACTCTCGAACCTAAAGAGTTGCTTTGAACCGGAGCATCTGCTAAATAATTATACTCAATATGGAAAGGATATGTAAAAACAGTTGTCAACGAGTCTCCATGACTATCTTTTATTATCTGATTGGTTAAAATTCTAAACCTGCCATCATATTTATATTTTGTCTCTGTAATTATTTGTTGACTATTATTATAAGTAACTTCTTTTTTACTTTGTAAATAAGGGCAAAAAGTATAGATCTTTAATGCCGACAGTCTAATCATATCATATAAATGATAAGTGTTTATTGATTTGACAAAATCATTGTATCTGGTTGGATCAGAATTGTAATAGTACAGTTCCTTTTTTACAGGAGTATTAGTATTATAGTATTCAACACTATCCAGCAAACCTCTTTCAATTTCTTTGGATACAAATCCATTTATAGGCAATTTGCTATCAATATTACTTAATACCGTGGCCGGATATTCATCTGGAAATTTATCATAGTTTGAATAATAATAAATCGTATTGCTCCCATTTGACAATTTTTCGGTAACTCTGCTATAAGTTACATGATTCCCATTTGTATTTCCTAATTGGTTTAATTGGTTTTGAGATTTCATATAATAACCATAATTATAATCTGCGCTAGCCGTATAATACATCCAGTTATACCAATATGAAATATTATACTTTACGTGTTGATTTCCACCAACGGCATAAAGTGGAATGCCTGATAAAATACCTGACGATTGTCCTGTTTTACTTGTATAATAAAATTCTCGTGTATTAGTCGTACTGTCTGTATTGGTTGTAATAATTCTTTTTATTCTCAAACCTCCGGCAATACCTGTTGAGTCTTTTACATCAAAAGGAAACTGATGAGCAACTTTGCCAAAATCATGTTGTTCATACTTAAATTGAGAATATCCACCTGTTGGGTATATTATTTTCCTCAGAATTTCAGCCTTCATATAGGTTGTATCAGGACTTCTAAAACTATATAAGTTTTCATAATCTTCAGCATCATAGTTTTTACCATTATAATAGCCCCAGTTATCCGTCATCTTCGAATTGTAATCCGGTAATGCCTGAGGATCATAAGAGAAGGCATAATTATTTATTGTTGTGTTTTGTTTGTCCAAAAATGCTAAAGTCAGCAATTTCAATCTACCGGTAGATTGATTACTATACATAAATTGAATTCTACCATTGTTAGTGCTTATGGAGTCTAATTTCATATAATAATCATTCGTTTGAAAGAGACTATAGTCAGTACCTTTGTTAGTAAATGCAGAATTATTGGATTGACGGAACATACGGTAATCAAAAGCCGCTTGAGAACGATTGTAGGTCAATTCTGTAGTTTTACTTCTTTTAAAATTCATTACATTGCCCGAGCTACTTACTATGGAAGTCAGGTATGATGGTTGTAAAAATGTATAAGAGTACTGTTTATATTGATCCTGACCAGTGACTTGCCTTGAATCGAAGAAACCATATATTGATTGATTCGAAATTTGGTAACTGGTATTAGTAGAATGATTTTTATTCTCCACAATTGGAATTCCATCTTTGCTGTAATTAAATGTAACCGTCTCCCCATTTGACAAAATAACCTGATTGAGATGCCATGTATTCGGAGTTGCCACAAAGTAACTTCCAAGGTATTTGTATGAAAATTCGATAGAATTCAAATTGTTCCCAAAAACATATTTCACACCATTAGTCTTCGTAACAATTATTTTATTGATGTAGGTAAAGCGACGGATATATAAATAATTGTATACAAACGGATATAAATTTTCCGAAATGGTATTTTCTGTTACAGTGGAAAATTCAACTTTAAAGTTCAGATTCTCTTTTGATTTTATCTTTACTGAATTCGTTCCAATGATATAGAATGAGGCATTAATATCATCAACATGTATTTGAAATTCATCAGGTTCGGTGTCGTAATGATAGGCATTAAAACCAGTTTGAATATATACATATTTAAGATATGTGCTATCGCTCCAGTTTGTACGATTAATACTATCTGTTCGGAAATAATATCCAGGATTCATTTGATTATAAGCACCCATAAATTCAGATTCATTTTCGGATGTTTCATCCTTGCTACCGTTGATCATTCTTGTTATGGATCCGCCGGCAGATAAACTCCATCCTTGTCCAACCCAACCCGGGTGACTGTCCGGTTTGTTACCACCAGCATAATAAGATAATGTAACTGGAAGGCTGTATCCATTTACACTAAATGTTGTTAGCGGAATAGATACCTGAGGTAAACCATTGAAGTAATTCACGGGTACTTGTCCAAACCTTCCTATTGTTTCTGCATTGGGTGTAAAAAATTGTACCTTTCTTTCCCAATATGGTAGATCAGACTGCTCTCCTTGCACCTGCAAATAAAGTGTAAAACTAAAAATTAAAAATATTATTCTTTTCATAATCTGATATTTTATAGTCATGTTATTATTTTTATACATTAACTTATTTCTTCACCACCACTTGTCTCAACACCATATCATCTACATGCACATACAGTGTATAAGTTCCGGTCATCAGCCCACTCATATTTATGGTTGTAGTGTTGTAACCCTGGCTCCTATTTTCGGGCGAAGTGCTGCATTGTGCTACTCCAATGTTATTATGGAGTGTAAACCATACTTTGGCTGGTCGGGTAAGTTTATATGTTATATATAGGTTATCCACCACCGGATTAGGCATATATTGTCCTTCGGTAAACACACTCGATATATCCTGCGTAAGGGCCGTCCCTGTATCGGTTGTTATAGTTGCTTGCCCCACCGATATTTGTTTTTCGGGCGGGTAGTAAAACGAGGTCGAAAATACAGTCGTATCATTTATGCTTTCGCCCAGTTCATCTTTTTTATCACCCTTTTTGCTTAGGGTGGTTTTAATACTTTCAAATACCGGATACCGGATTCCGGCGGCATACCATGAGTAAGTGTCCAGTGTCATTTCCACGCTGTCTTTTCCCGTTTCCGTATAATGCCGCAGCGTTCGTACTCGTAGAGCCTTTTTTACAGTTTCAAATTCGGGTAGCTTTAATTCACCTTCAGCATCAGCTATTACACGGGTATAGCCTTTCACACAGATAGAATCGCGATGGCAATACTCACCTGCTCCCTTAAATTGGGTGTACAGTGTATCTCCATAGGCAAAAGGAAATTTCAACTTCAATTCAGGTGTTACATATTCCATATAGGTGGTTGAGTTTTCAAATCCTGTAGCCCATAAGCTGTCGTTATGTTGGAGGTAGTAATAACGCGTATTATGTTCCATACCACAGAGTCGGTTCATTTGGGTAGAATCGGGGATAAAATAATCAAGTTTGTAGTCCTCGTTTATGGGTTGTACCATACTAAAGTCCCAGTGCAAATCTTTACCCGAGGATCCGGGGTCTTTAAATTCCACTTGTTGTTTAACTAATTGGTCGGCAGCACGGTAGGCATTTCCAGCGTTAGTGATATTATGCTGTGCCATGACGCTAAGTACGACGCAACCAAAGAAAAGAATTAGTGTAAGTTTGTTCATAATGTATATAAGATTAAAGTTATTATCGTAATTAAGTTAATAGTGTTTTTCTGAGATTACGTGCTTTTAATTCGCATTTTTCGGTATGTTAAACATCCTTTCCGGAGCAAAACTCCGAAAAGGATGTAGCTATAAGAATTAGCTATTCACACTCATTTCCGATTCGTTACCGGGCAAATCGTAAGCTTTTACTTCTATCCGGTCTCCTTCAACCGATTCGTTCGTCACTTTAGCAGTAAATACCCAATCCGATGGGTTAGCACTTTGTACAGCTGCACCTTCCTCCACTTCTGTTCCATCTGCATTGTAAATGGTCACATGTACCTCACTTACTTTAAAATTATCGGTCACCGTAATTTTAATCGTATCACTAATTTTTCCGGTATAACCGCTGATATCAATCGTATCAATATCTGGTGCGTGAAAGAAATCTGCTACAGCCACATTATAAGCCGATTGCCCATCTTTAGCAGCAGCATTATAAGCAGCCTTCTTTTCAGGATCAGTCAATACAGTTTTTCCATAAAGCGTTGCACGCTGAAATAATTGCTGGTGGGCTTTCTCACCTTCGGTATACTCACTGGTTCGTTCCTTAGGTTTGTTTGCTACAATTACTTTTCCTCCCTTGTTTCTAAATACAAGTAAATCTCCTACTGTTCCACTCAGTCCGTGGGTCAGCACATTGTTTTTCGATGTTGCCATGAAATGTAATTTTTAAAAGTTTTGTAATATATTTTTATTAAAACAGAGACTATTCATAAACATAGCATAACCATACCGGAAGCATAGGCAAAGCATGTATCAATAAATCAATCAATTTATGTTAAGGTTTTGATGGAATTCAACTGGTTGTTTCAGTCTTTCAAATCACATATTTTCTGTTGTCTTTATATTCCCGCTAATTAGTTATCAATTCGGGTCATTTAAAACCATCGGCTTTGATGTTACAATAATATACATTCCTTTTTTAACCTCTTCTAATCTTTTTCTAATAAAATTCTAATATTTATAGTCAAACAATACAATTTTAGCTCTCTTATAATATAGCTTTTCTAAAAGCTGTTAGGAATTCTTGGTAAGAAATGGATAATCAGGCGGTACAATTGATAAAATTACGGGTGGAAACTGTCTGTTGCTTTATTGATTGCTTAGGTTCAAAATAGACAATTTGCCTATGTTCACTATACCCAACGAAAAATAGCACCGCCTGATATCCTGATATTGCCATACATGCAAAGCCGTTGCAGCTGCTTAAAGCTAAATGCAAATGACCTTTTATGTGTTGCTAAGTTAGGTAGTAAATACGGGAAGTGCGGAATTTAGCGGCAAAAAAATGGTGTACAAGGCGTTTTGAACCTATATTGATTTTCAGCAACTTAGTTCAATTTTTACAAGAAAATGGTGTGCAAACTTTTGGGCGTTCAAAAAACGAATCGAAAAAGAGTGAAATTAAGAAGTGTGTTTGGAGGAAATATGAGAGCAATTGAAATTGTGATGAGTGAACACGAAAAATTATTCTTCGGAAAGGATATCCAACAGTAGTTGGCTTAGCATGGTGGCATTGTCGAGATGTACTTTCTCGGCCAGGCGGTTTTTCATACGCTTCAAACTATTATCGGTTTTGTAGTCGAGCAATATAAGCATATCGTGTGTAGGTGTTTTGAGCAAAAAGAAACAACACCAGCAAAGTTCTTTGTCGTTTAATGTATCGTAACGACTGCGAAGTTTGCTTACAAGATTGTTTAATATCATATCCATCTCGTTGAAGAAAAACGGCAAATCGTTGAGGTGCAATAATTCATCGTACATTTTCCGGATAATCTCTTCCCGCTCCTGCTGGTTGACGATTTTTCGTGCTGCCGTTTGCTCCGATTTGATTTGTGCTATCTTATCAAGTACCGCAGTTCGTTTGCGGAGCATGATTTCATTGCGCATGCCAATCTTTTGCTGCACATGCATATCTTCCGTTTGTTGTATCTCCTTTTTGGAGCGGTTGCGTAAACTATATATCAGGAAAAATACGCTTATACTTCCTGCAATTAGCAGCAGCACAAGGTAAAAAATCCAGTTCTTCCGTATGGCAGCCTGTACGTTGGTGTCGTGCATCGATTCGATATAGCTGCCCTTGATCTGGGCATCGATTTTCCGGATGGAGTCGCCGAGCTGTACGTACTTATTCATGTAGATTGTTACCTTGTCGACATGACCTTTGGCAAATTCGCAGTTGGTCATGATGCGGTACGATTCGCGCTGTGTTCTGATTTCGGGATTGTACTTAAACGACTCCGAGGCATATTTGTAGGCCGAATCGGGCTTGTTGAGATCGAAGTAAATTTTAGCCAGTACACTGTAACGCAAGGCCCGGTTGTACTCCAGGTAGGGGTAGTTCACTATTTTGCGGTAGTAGCTGAGTGCCGAATCGAGCTGTTTCGACTCGTAGAAATTCGACCCTATTTCCTGCAACAGAGTGCCCATTTGCATGGAGTCCTTTGCCAGGGGTATGAGTTTGCGGTAGTAACTTTCAGCCTTTGGGTAATCGCCCGACACGTGATAGGTTCTCCCGGTGAATAACAGGGCGTAGAAGGACTGCATCTGCGAATTGGATTTTTTGAAGTAGGAATTGGCTAACTGAAACTTCTTACGTGCACTGGCATAATCGGTTTGGAGGCTGTATATGGATCCCAAATCGAAATGGATTTTTCCCAGCAAGAGGTTGTTATCAGAACCTTCCAGTTCGTCGAGTGCCTTCAGGTAGAAGTTGGTAGCTTTGTCGTAGAAACAACGGTTTTTATAGCTGCGCCCTTTGAAATAGTAGCAGGTTGCCAGTCGGTCGTCGTCGGGGTGGCTCAGGTAGTACTGAATGGAAAAATCGAGCAACGAATCGGGTTGCAGGGGCAGGTGCTTTTTGTCGAGCGCCTGCATCATCAATACCCCATACAGTGCGTGGGTTTCGTTGGATTTATACTTGTCGGGCGATAGATGTTGCAGGATGCTCAAAGCCGAATCGGGGGCCGACTCCATCAATCGTTCAGCCGTTTTCAGTTCGTCCGGCATAAGCGAACAACTGAATAATATCATACTGAAAATTGAGACTAAACAGAAGCGAAATCCTTTGAACATGGGAAGTGTCGTAATTTTGCTACAAAAGTATGAAAATATTTTATTAAATCGCTGTCAATCGACTTAAGGGAAAAAGAATTATTTAATTTTAGAATAGAACGCGGATGTACGCGGACAGGACGGATTTTAATACGGATTTTTTTCGACTAGTCGAAATTATTCTTCGTGCAAACACTCACATATCAGTCATGCTTGCATGACTATCATCCATCATAGCATCCGTTATCATTGTATCCGTTTATATCAGCTCTATCCGTGTTCATCTGCGTTCCATTACATCATCAAATAAAAAAATCCGATACCCACCGGGAGTATCGGATTTACATATCACCCGCAGGTGAATCAGAGATAGTGATAGTGTAGTGAACGGAAATTTATTTTTGTATCAGCAAAATCTATGTTTTTGCAACGGAAATCCGTTGCAATCAATTAACATGTTGCAAATGTAAAAAATTAAATTAAAATGACAATGCTTTTTGGAACTTTTTTTGAAGAAATTTGAAAAATAGCGGTACAGCCAATGTGTAACTACGAGTTGAATTTGTCCTGCGGGGTTAGGTTATCTTTATGAAAAGACAAATTACAGATGTTCACTATACACTAAACTCAACATTGGCTATACCGCCGGTGGTTTCGGTTTGGAGATGTTAGCATGGTAACCAACATCACGAATCCGGGATCCTATGTTGTTACGAAATTACGATACAGAGCGGGTTGCAACCAAATTACAGGACAAAAAATGATAGGACACAACCATTTTTGGTACTTCTGGATATCAGCACATTACAGTTGATTTTAGATAAATAGATAGGACACAGTTTTTCGCGAACAAAAAAACGGCTGAAAAAGGCTTGTTTTAAGAAACGGGAATTGCTGAAATGCAGAGCGGATGCATGAGATAAGCAAAGTAAGCTGATTTATTCCGTAAGCAACTTATTGAGGAAAGCATCGATTTCGGTGACACCCGAGAGTCCCGTTTTTTGTGCCAGACGTTGCTTCATTTTATTCAAACTATCAACCTTATAATCGAGCAATAACAGAATATCTATCGTTGGCACCTGAAGCAGATACAAACAACACCAGGTAATTTCCTTGGAGGTGAGCGCCGGGTATCTTTTGCTGAGTTTGCCAACAAGATTGTTCAGTACAACGTCCATTTCGCGGTAAAAGAAATCGGCATTGTTCAGATGCAACAATTCCTCGTAGAGTTTGCGGTCCAGTTCTTCTTTTTCGGCTTGGGTTGCCTTCTTTCTATTGGCTGTTTGTTCTGCCTTAATTGTTTCAATTTTGTGAAGCAGGGTATCGCGATGCTGATGTATCAGCTCTTTATGAATACCTGCTTTTTGTCGAATGAGCAAATCATCGTTTTTCTGTCTTTCGAGTTGGTTCCCTTTCCGCATACGGAGATAGAGAATGAGGGTTGCTCCCACTAACAATAACAGCAAACCTATGAATAACCAGTGCTTTTTACCCGATTCTTCGGCAGCACGCGTGGTGTTATGCATCTTTTCGAGGTAACTGCCCTTTGTTTGCGCATCTATTTTGCGAATCGAATCGTTCAGTGCTACATACTGGTTCATATACAAAGGTACATTCTTCATATGGCCTTTCAGAAACTCAATATTGGTCATAATGCGGAAACATTCGCGACGGGTGCGAATATCAGGTTGATAATTAAACGAGCTTTTCGCATAATAAAAAGCCGAATCGTATTGCTTCACATCGAACAGCAAATCGGAGAAATAATAATACTGAATAGCCCGGTTGGTTCTGATGTAAACCGGATATTTAACCACTTTGCGAAAATAAACCAACGCCGAATCATAGTGTTTGTCGGAATAATAGTTTTCGGCAACTTCCTGCAGCAATGCACCTTCCTGCAATGAATCCCTTATCAACGGGAATACAGTTTTGTAAAACTCGCCTGCTTTCTTATAATTCTTAGCCAAATGATAGGTGCAACCAATATCCATGTAACTGTAAAATGCCTGTGGTTGAAAACCTGCTTTTTTGAAGTACTCGTACGACAACCGGTATTTTTCCCTTGCCAGTACATAATCGCGTTGCATGCTGTGAATGTCAGCCAAACCTCGATAAATGCGCCCCTGCAAAGCATAATCACTCTTATTTTTGAGAACATCGAGGGATTTTAAAAAGTATTCGGTTGATTTCTCGTAGTCGAAGGCATTTTTGTATAACATCAAGCCTTTGTAGTAGTAACAAGTAGCCAGACGGTCATCGCCATTATGTTTTTCGTAGTATTGAATAGAAAAATCGATTAATGAATCGGGGCCCAGCGGAAGTGTTTTAACAGCGAGCGTTTTAATCATCAACAAACCATACAACGCCCTGTTGGAGCCCGATTGATATTGTTCCGGCTTCAGATGTTTCAGAATTATATAGGCCGAATCGGGAGATTTCTCAATCAGACGTTCAGCTGTTTTCATCTCTTCGGGTGTTGTTGAGCAACTGTATAGGGCTATACAGAAAATTGAAAGTAAACTAAAACGCAACAATCGGAACATAGAATTCAGTTAGTGGGCCTGAAGGCACGGATTGAAAATAGAATCGGAAGTTGGGAAAATCAGAGAAATCAATAACAGGTGGCTATTAACCGTTGGCTAACAGTTCCCGGGCATTGTGCAAAGCTGCATCGGTCACGTTTTTACCGCTCAGCATTTGAGCCAGTTCCACCAGACGTTCATCCGTTTTGAGCTGAATGATATGCGTTTGTGTCTGATCGCCGCTATCGTCTTTGTACACTTTGTAATGGTTAGCACCCTTAGCAGCAATCTGAGGCAGGTGAGTGATAGTCAGCACCTGCATATCGGAACTCATCGATTTCATGATTTCACCCATGCGGTGAGCTATTTCACCCGAAACACCGGTATCAATTTCGTCGAAAATAATGGTTGGCAAGTCGGATTTATGAGCCACAAGCGATTTGATTGACAACATCAAACGCGATACCTCCCCACCCGATGCAATTTGAGTTACAGGCTGCACAGCTCTGTTTTTGTTGGCCGAGAACAGGAATTGCACTTCGTCTTTTCCGTTTTCGGTAAAATCGGAAAGCGCCGATACCGCCACCTGAAACTGAATATTGGGCATGCCAAGCTTTGTAAGTTGTTCCACCAAAAAGGCTTCGATAGCAGGTGTTGCATCCTTACGACTGTCCGACAATACCTGTGCATGTGCTTCGAGTTGTACAAAAGCGGCCTCAAGTTGTTTTTTCAGGGCTTCGAGGTCTTCTTCGAACGAATCGAGACGTTGCAATTGTTTGCCAAAACCATCACGTAGCTCAATAAGCTCGGCTACCGACAGCACTTTGTACTTCTTCTGCAGCGTAAACAGTTCGCTCAGGCGGGTTTCCACCCACTCCAACCGGGCGGGATTAAATTCAACACGTTCTTCGAATATGCCTATTTCAGCCGAAATATCTTTTAGTTCAATCAACGAGGTTTCGAGGCGTTCGTACCAGTTTTCACCGCTTGGAATATAGCCTTTTACCCGTGACAGGGCCTGAATGCTTTCTTTCAACAGCGGAACAACCCGTTGCTCTTCGTCGAGCAACAAATGCGCCCGCATCAGTTCGGTTTTAATCTCTTCGGCATGGCTCAGTGTATCCTGTTCCATTTCCAGATCTTCCTGCTCGTTGTCCAGTAAATTGGCGTCGGTGAGTTGTTGGAACTGAAACTGGATATAATCGATATCTGAGGCTTGCTTTTCGGCTGATTTCTGCAGTTGTTTAAGTTCGGTCTGCAGGTTACGCCATTCGGTGTAGGCCTGGCGGTAAGCAGCCTGCAAGGTAGTGTTTTGCGCTATAGTATCAACAACATCCAACTGATAGCCTTCGTTGGAAAGCAACAGGTTTTCGTGTTGTGAGTGTATATCAAGAAGGCGGTTGCTCAGGTCGCGGATAATATTCAGACTCACCGGAGTGTCGTTTATAAAGGCGCGCGATTTACCGGCACTTGTCAATTCCCGGCGAATAAGGCACACATGACCGTCTTTGTCCAGGTCGTTTTGCTCAAAAAAGCTATCGAGATGTTTGTAGGCTGATATATCAAATTCAGCTTCAATCACACATTTGTCTTCGTCGAGTTTTATTGTTTTCGAATCGGCACGCTGCCCGAGTATAAGCGACAAAGCACCGAGAATAATAGACTTCCCTGCTCCTGTTTCACCGGTGATAACCGAAAAACCCGAATCGAATGAAATTTGTAATTCGCTTATTAATGCGTAATTGGAGATATGTAGAGATTTAAGCATATATTTTCTGGTCTGAACTTAAAAAATGATTCATGTCCGGTAACTACTTCAAAATTTGTTCGTACCGTTGTGTATAAGTCGGATTAATATCACATAAAATCTGAACAGCATCTGTTTTTTCCTGAGTCGATGCCTTGGATAAGATATTAATCAACTCATCATTCTTAGCATCCAGAAAAGAAGAAATAACAATAGCCGACGGACGGGCCCGGTTTGCTTCACGCAATAGCGGCAATCCTTCAGCAATTTTTGCGCGGCCATTGGTCACGTTGATTGTCATTTCGTCCAATCCCATGCGGTGATATTCGTAGAAGTAATTCCTGTATTTTTTGAAAGCTTCGTCGAGCAGGTTATTAATCAATGCATAACGGTTTCGTGAACTGTCGAAAGCCTTCCAGCCTTTCCCAAGGTCGGCACCCTGAGCTGCATTTACAATGGCTTCGGCCGCCTGAAAAGCTCCTGTACCACCCAAACGGGAATATGAATCCTGATCATACCCGATAATGAGGTATGAATAATACGCCAGTACGGCAGTCAGATTGGAAGTAATGGTGTTGGCATTGATTTCCAACTGGTCGAATTCCTTGTAATTGAAGGTAAACTCGTTGTCTTTGAAGTTGAACAACGTGCTGTTGTAATTTGTGTTGTATATCGGACGGCGCGATTGAACCTGAATCTCGGCGGTGAACGCATCGCCATCTACTTTCTTTACGATAATAGTCATGTTACATTCTATGCGTTCGTTATTGGCATAGGTCATTTCAGTCCATTTGCGGTTGTTCACAAATTCCGTCATTGACTTTTGCAGCGTATTGAAAACCGATTTATTCGTTCCCTGAATCTGATCGGAATTAAGTTGAATATTACAATTCAATTCCTGCCCTGCTACAAAGCCGGCAAATATCAGGAAGCTACCTATTAAAAGCAAATGTTTCATTTCAGTTCTCAATTTTCAATTATCAATTGTCAGATTATTTTCGCAATTTCGGCAACAATATCTTCGGCAACGGCACTCTTATCTTTCAAATCGAATGCAACCTTCTCACCCGAACGATGGATAATACTGATTTTGTTGGTATCGTATCCAAATCCGGCTTTTTCGTCCTGTAAGGAGTTTAGCACTATAAAATCGAAGTTCTTACGCTCCATTTTCGACTGGGCGTTGGCTTCTTCGTTGTTTGTTTCGAGGGCAAATCCCACCAAAAACTGACTACCGGTTTTCATCTCTCCCACACTGGCTGCAATATCCTGTGTTGGTTTCAAATCAAGCAGTAGGTCTTCTTTCTCGCGTTTCAGTTTCACTTCGGCAGGTTGTTTTGGCGTAAAATCGGCTACCGCAGCACACAAAATGGCACCATCCATTCCGTAGAAACGATTTGTAACCTCCACATACATCTCACCCGCCGATTCCACATCAATCCGTTCGATGTTGGGGTGTTTGGTTGTCAGGTTTACAGGACCGCTAACAAGGCAAACCTGCGCTCCCTGCCGGGCACAAACCTCAGCCAGTGCAAATCCCATTTTTCCGGTGGAATAATTACCAACAAAACGTACGGGATCTATCTTTTCGTATGTCGGGCCTGCCGTAATGAGTATGTTTTTTCCCAAAAGTGTTTTGGGAGTAAAGAAATCATCGAGGAAACGAACAATATTTTCGGGTTCTTCCATCCTGCCCTTGCCCTCAAGTCCGCTGGCAAGAAAACCATTTCCGGGCTCGATAATCTGATTTCCGTACGATTTCAGAATCTCGAGGTTGTTTTGCATGGCCGGGTGGATAAACATATCCAGGTCCATAGCCGGAGCTACTATCACCGGACATTTAGCCGACATATAGGTTGTGAGTAGCAGGTTATCGGCTACACCGTTTGCCATTTTTCCAATGGTATTGGCCGTAGCAGGAGCTATCACATAAGCATCCGCCCAAATGCCAAGGTCGACATGGCTGTTCCAGTTACCGTTAGTCGGGTCAAAGAAATCAACCAAAATAGGGTTCTTAGCAAGAGTAGCCAATGTAAGCGGTGATATAAATTCCTTTGCGAGTTGAGTCATAATCACTTTTACCTCGGCGCCTTCTTTCACAAGCAAGCGGATAAGCTGTGCCGATTTATAAGCTGCAATACTTCCCGTTACTCCCAGAATTATTTTTTTTCCTTTTAAAGCCATTGTCATTTACTATTTGGTCATTTACTTTTGACTCTAAGAGTCAGGTACGGAATCACAAAAATACAAAAATGAATTGAACTAAGCACAAACAAAAAAAGATAAAAGAATATTGCATCACTGTGGGCACAATATTCTTTTATCTAACAGGAAAAGAAATGAAATACTTTTTTATTTCAATTTATCTTTAAGCGGATTGCGATAATACACTTTATCTTCTAAAAATTCCTGTGTAGCAATAAGCACCGCCTTAGGAAGTTTTTCGTAATAACGTGAAATTTCGATTTGTTCTCTGTTTTCGAAAACCTCTTCAATGTTTTCATTAAACGAAGCAAATTCCTGCAATTTTTTATCCAATTCCGATTTAATTTCTACGCTGATTTGGTTGGCACGTTTACCGATAACCTTTACAGTTTCATATACATTACCGATATCTTCACTCATCGTGTTCATATCGCGTGAAATTGTATTCGTAGGAGCATTTACTTTCTTGTAGTCCATAATATATAAAATTTTATTCTTTCACTATTTTTTTCGAGTCACTGAGAATTTTATCGGCCTGCTTGCGGAATTTTCCATCCGGAAACTCATTTGTATAATTGTAATACTCGTCGATAACAGCGCGATAACGTTCTACTTTTTTGTCTTCAACACTCTGAACAGCCTGCTCGTATTTCGATTGCAAAATAAGCATCGATAATTGCTCGCGGTACGAAGTGGAAGGATATTTCTTCAGTGCATTCTGAGCAGCAATAACGGCCGACTCATAATTATTTCCCAGGTAATTACCCAGATTATAGTACAACCTGGCATTTAAGAAAGCCTTATAAGCCAGTTTATTATTCAGTTCTTCCAATAATTTCACAGCATCGGGCACCCGTTCGCTTTCGGGATACATATCAACAAACTGCTGAAATGCTGTAATGGCATCGTAAGTTGGCGATTGGTCCAAACGTGCATCGGGCGAATCCAGGTAGTAACAATATCCAATCATGTACTTAGCCTCCATTACATACTTACCCTTTGGATAGGTTTTTACGTACGTTTTGTAATATTCACTTGCCGACGCGTAATCTTTCTGCCCCATATACGACTTTGCCATATAGTTTAGAACTGTTTCTGAGCGATCGGTGCCTTTGTAATAGCTTGCTACGGCATCAAAAAGCGTAGAAGCACGCATAAAATCACCTTTTTCGAAATACTCAACCGCTTTTGTGTATTTCAACTCAGCATCGTTAGATTTCAGTAATTTTTGATAATCGCCACACGAAACGAAGGTTAAAACTACGATTAAAAGAAAAAATGGGAGCTTTTTCATATTTTAATTTGGAGTGCAAAAATAGTTATTTAATCAGGAATAAAAAAATAAAATAATTCTATTTAACAGAACGTGCTGTTTTAGAGGGTAAAAGGAGATTTTATTTACAAAAAATCAACATTTATAACGTAGTTCAACGAACTTCACTTTAACTAAACTTTAATTGCTCAGGTATTTTTTAAATCCTTCGCTGTACTTTACCTGACTCTTTCCATCCTTGTCGGTATAAATCAGATAACACTCCATGCCGGGAATACTTTTGCAAATCTTCAGGCAACTGCCGACACCCAATATCATAAACGGCGTATCGTATGCATCGGCTATAATACCTCTCGGAGCTATCACAGTTACGCTCAACATATTATTCTGAACCGGACGACCTGTATGCGGATCGATGATGTGTGAATACTTTTTACCATCTTTAATATAGAATTTACGGTAGCCACCCGCAGTAGTCACAGCACAATCGGTAATCGAAATGATAGTCTGTAATTCTTCGGTTGTACTGGTAGAATCATCTATAGCTTTATCAATTCCGATACGCCATTTCTGACCGTTGTCATTCAGTCCTTTGCAAACAATTTCACCACCAATTTCCACCATATAATTCCGGCATTTATTGTCTTCCAGCAACTTAGCAATTACATCCGACGAATATCCCTGTGCAATTGAATTGGCATCTATCACAATGCGCGGATCGTCTTTTATCACTTTATGATCCTGAATCCTTACCTTCTGATAACCAATGTAAGGCATAAAGTCCGAAACTTTCGGCAACTTGCTATGATCCTTGTTGATAGCAAATCCCCAGGCTTTTACCAATGGACCAACCGTGATATCGAGTGCTCCTCCGGTCCGTTTCGACACTTCCTGAGCCTCATTAAACATGGTTTCAAAAAGCGCATCCGTTCTTACAGTCGTATCATTACTGTTGACACGCGAGATGATTGAGTTTGGAATATAGGTAGAAAGTGATAAATCAAATTCGTGCAAGCGGGCTTCAATTTTAGCTTTCAAATCAATGCCTTCGGGTTGCTGATAAGTAATATGGTAAGTTGTGCCTTGCGTCTCTCCTTCGTTATGGATATATGCAACTTCCTGTACAGCCTCCACTTCTGATTTTTGCCAAAAGTAGTATGATAATGCACCGGCTAAAACTACAAAGCCAATTACAGCAATAATTAATCCTTTCTTTTTCATCTGTTCAAATTGAAAAATCTACCGGTTAGATTTCGAATAACAAGCGTTCACCACGAACAGATTCGTCAAAAGTACCCTCGTTGTAAACCAACTGTCCGTTTACCCAGGTTTTAAGCACCGAGCTATCAAATGTTGTTCCTTCGAAAGGTGACCAACCGCATTTGTACAATATGTTTTCAGTAGTCACAGTCCATGCCTTCGCCGGATCAACCAACACTAAATCGGCAAAATATCCGGGGCGAATGTATCCTCGTTTTTCGATGCGGAACAAATCAGCCGGAGCATGACACATCTTTTCAATGACTTTCTCAAGGGTAAAAGCACCTTGTTTTACCAATTGTAACATAGCTACTAAGGAATGTTGCACCAACGGACCACCCGAAGCAGCTTTCAGGCAAGAGCCTTCTTTTTCGGACAGTAAATGCGGTGCATGATCGGTAGCAATCACATCAATTTTATTGGAGTTCACAGCATCAATCAAAGCTTGTCTGTCCGATTCGGATTTGATAGCCGGATTCCATTTAATGCGGTTTCCGTATTTAGCATAATCTGTATCATTAAACCACAAATGGTGCACACAAACTTCTGCCGTAATGCATTTTTCCCTCAAAGGTATATCCGAAGAAAACAACGACATTTCCTTAGCCGATGACAAATGGAAAACGTGGAGGCGAGAATTGTATTTGGTTGCCAGCTCCACAGCGAAAGATGATGATTTATAACATGCTTCGGCATTCCGGATTAACGGATGATATTCCACCGGAATGTCTTCGCCAAGCAAAGCCTTGTAGTGTTGAATGTTTGCCTGAATGGTAGCTTCATCTTCGCAATGCGTCACAATCAGCAATGGCAGTTCGGAGAAAACCCGATTCAGCGTAGTGGCGTTATCAACCAACATATTGCCGGTGGACGAGCCCATAAACATTTTCAGACCGGCCACCGTGCGTGGGTTTATCTTCTTCAGTTCATCGATATTATCATTTGTCACTCCCATCAGGAATGAGTAATTGGCAAATGATTTTTCGGAAGCAACCTTATATTTATCTTCGAGTAAATCAATGGTTGTAGCCTGCGGTTTGGTATTTGGCATCTCGAAGTACGACGTGATTCCTCCCGCAACAGCTGCTTTACTTTCAGAATAAATATCACCTTTATGCGTCAGACCCGGATCACGAAAATGAACCTGATCGTCGATAACACCCGGAAAAAGAAGTAATCCGGTAGCATCAATTTCGGTATGTGATTCTGAAATTTCGACAAGCTGATTTTCTTCGTAAACAGCCTTTATTTGATTACCATCTATCAGCACAGAACCAACAAAAGTTCGTCCCTCGTTCACGACAGTGGCATTTCGTATAATTTGCAAGCTCATATAACATTCAATTTATCAATTACCAATTTCATCAAAATCCTTCATCAGCACTTTGGCAAATGAATATCATTTTTTCTTTTGTGGAAATTTGCGGAACCAGCTATTGATTTTTAGTTCAATAACTCCAAAAAACGCTTCACCAAAAATCCCACCACTCATTTTTGAAGTACCTAATTCGCGGTTCACAAAAATAACAGGAACTTCTTTGAGTGTAAATCCACATTCGTACGCCGTATATTTCATTTCTACCTGAAAAGCATATCCTTTGAAGCGAATCTTATCGAGTTCAATGGTTTCGAGAACTTCACGACGGTAACATTTAAATCCGGCAGTGGTATCGGCAATTTTCACTCCCAACACAAATCGAACATATTTAGATGCAAAATACGACATCAACACACGTCCAATGGGCCAGTTTACGACATTCACTCCACTTACATACCGCGAACCGATGGCCACATCCCCACTCTGATTGGCACAGGCATCGTACAACCTGTTCAGGTCTTTCGGATCGTGCGAGAAATCGGCATCCATTTCAAAAATAAACTCATAAGAACGTTCCAATGCCCATTTAAATCCGGCAATATACGCTGTACCAAGTCCTAACTTACCTTTACGTTCCACCATAAACAAACGGTCGGCAAACTCAGTCTGCAGTTTTTTTACTATCGTAGCCGTTCCATCGGGCGAGCCATCTTCAATTATCAGAATGTGATAAGTGATTGGCTGATCAAAAACCGCACGAATTATGTTCTCAATGTTTTCCTTCTCGTTGTAAGTTGGAATAATGACTAAGTTTTTTGACATGAATGTATATCGTTTATAGTTGAATGTAATAACCTGTTTTGAATTAAAAAATGTACAATTCCGAAGGATTCATTCTATCCAACGTAACTAATTGTACATGCTCACCTACAATCACCGCTTTTTCCTCCAGGTAGTTCTGAATAGTGGTATAGGCCAGTTCCGGTAAATTATTTTCTTTACTCAAATGACACAAAAAAATGTGTTTATTCCGTTCGTTGTAATTTTCGGCCAGAAAACGTCCTGCCTGGTCGTTACTTAAATGACCGGTTGGGGCAATAATCCGGTTTTTCAAATGCAATGGATAGGGTCCACGCTGCAACATTTGCTCATCGTAATTTGCCTCAAGAACCATGTAATCAGCCTGCATCAAATGCGCTCCCACTTCTTCGCCCACAAATCCAAGGTCTGTTGCAAAGGTAAATCTTTTTTCTTTATATTCAATCGTATAGCCCACACTATCGTACGAGTCGTGGGATACCGGAAATGACGTAATCCGAAAGTCACCCAGCTCAACAGTTTCGTTTTTTTCGATGTATTTTTTGCTCGAATATAGTTTTTCAGTAACGCTGTAACTACGTTGGATTCCTTCGTGTACTTTTCGGGTGGCATAAATTGGAATACGGTGCTTTTCGCCTAGTGGCCCGACGGCTTTGATATGATCCGCATGGTCGTGAGTTACAAACACGCCCCAGATATTTTCGAAATCAAGACCTATGCTTCGTAAATACTTTCGAATCGACCTCACTCCAAGTCCTGCATCAATCAACACTCCCTGCGATGCATTCCCTATAAAGTAGCAATTACCGCTACTACCACTACCAAAACTCTGAAAACGTAATTTATCCATACTGTATATATTGACCACAAAATTAACTTTAAAAACGAAAGTAAGACTACAAATAATCCGAAATAACGTTAACTGATTATAATCGAATTTCTATACAATTAAAACACAAGCAGATAGAAATATTTCCTATCTGCTTGTTTAACGAAAATTATTATTATTTATTTATAAAAATCATTTTTCAAGTGAGAACCTACGCCATTTGTCTGATTCATTTTCGTCCAAACCTGCTAAAGAGGATTTATTTGGCAGACGTTCTTTTGAAGCGAAGGTGCAAATCCGGTTTTAATTCTCCGGAAACCTGAGACAAACTATTTTAGTTCCAAAAAATTCCATGGTGGGTTATCCATTCGACCTCCTTTTTTAAAAATTAAAAAATCAATTTCTAAAACTTACATTTCCTGTGATATACACTTTACCTCCTTCTTTAAACTTTACTTTAGAACAAACCGGGATTTGAAATGGTTCAGGAAATATCAGGGACAATCGCGTTAAAAGATTGGATTTTACACAAGTTTAAGGTATCTATGGCTTATTGATTGTTTTCAACTCATCATTCCTTAACTGAACTGATTTAGAAGTAACCTGTTTTTGCATTTCGCGCATTCTCCATTCCAAATCAAGAATAGCCTCCGCTATCTTTTTTTTATCACCATCATTCTCTGCTAACTCATACCTGTTGCGTTGGGCAGCCAGCTCCACCTGTGCTTTTTTAGTGGCATCGGATAGTGATTGTAATTCCAACCAGTGCTTTGAACCATCTTCACTCTTAAACTGACTAAAATGAGAATACACAACCGAGTCGTTTACGATAAATTCAATTTGTTTGTCCTTATCGGTCGTTTTTCCCTGTTGTGTAACTTCGTTCCCGCCACCTGCAGCAGCAACCTTACGATATACTTTCAGTTGTGCTGCCCGACGAATAAAATCATTATCTTCAGAGCGAATAATTGTTTTTGAAACATTCGGCACAAAGGTGTAAACAACTACTTTGCCGACCGGTTGATTGCGATCGGTGGCAAACCAGCCGAGTTTATGTTGTTCGTCAATAACCATCATGTAATCATTAGCCGGCGAGTTAAAAGGAAATCCGATATTTTCGGGAGGCAAATACGAGTTGGTTGATGGAGTATAGCGTGTGACGAACAGGTCATATCCTCCCAAAGAATTCTCATTATCAGATGCAAAATACAATGTTACGCCATCCAACAACAAGAAAGGATAATTCTCATTAGCATGTGTATTTATTACATCTGAAACCGAAACTGGTTTCGACCAGGTATCCAGCAGTTTGAATGAAGTAAAGATATCCATTCTTCCTTTAATGGAATCGGAAAAATATACCCTGTCCTGTCTCTGAGTTGTGTAAGTCATTTTATCGGTCGAGCGCCGGGAGCTTATTTTCAGAGGCTCCTGTTTAAGAGAGCCCAATTCACTACTAAATTTATAAAATTGCAGGAATTCGTTTTTATTTACCTGTACGCTATCAACAATAGCAATATCCTCCACTTTATTTATCAGCCGGGCAGCATTTTCAGAACGTTTCAGTTTCTGCAAAAATTCAGGGCGTTTCTTATCCGTAGAATCGAGTGTGGCAATATAGGTCTGATATGCCATAACCGATTGGTCGAAACGATAAGTATTGTAATACAATTCCCCCAAATACAAATCACGTTGAGGAAACTTAGTTCCGCTCATTTCAAAATGTTGAATTGCCGGTTCGGCATCCTTCAACTCGTAACAGCACCGTGCATACCGAAAGTTGTAGGTTGCATCATTCGGTTTTTTCTTCAACAATGCTTCGTACACCTCGCGTGCCTTTACATATTGTTTGTTATTGAAAAACGCTTCTCCTTCTCCCGAACGTTGAGCA
This sequence comes from Paludibacter sp., assembly GCA_028710895.1. Taxonomy (GTDB): domain Bacteria; phylum Bacteroidota; class Bacteroidia; order Bacteroidales; family Paludibacteraceae; genus Paludibacter. The sequence goes on along the minus strand of JAQTTH010000013.1, from coordinate 59,350 downwards.
GCAAAAAGAGTAAGAGTAAAAAATAGAGAAAGAAAAATCAACTTAAATTTCATCTGGTAATACTGGTTATAAATTACAATTTGGCATTGTCTGCCGCTTTTTGAATGATTTGCTTCGCCTGAACATCGGCCTTAGCATTCAGATCATCTACTTTCTTCTGAGCTTCGTCCAACAATTTCTGGGCCGCTTTCTGTGCAAGCATTTTAGTCAGTGGATTACCCGCTTTGGCAATCAACTGATCGCCCTGAACTTTGGCTTCAGCCAGTAATCTTTCACCTGCTGCTTTGGCTTCAGCCCTCAATTTATCGGCCTGATCCTGTGCAGCTTTTATGGCTTGCGGTTTGGCAGCATCTATTTTTTTATTGGCCTCGGTAACAACTTTTGCTTTTGTATCGGCAACAACAGTGGTAATTGTGTTTTTCAAATCAACTTCAACCTTGGGCTTTGCAAATGTTCCACCTATTTTAAATCCAACGGTAGAAAACTGACCCAAATTCAGGTTGCTGGGCAATTGTACTTTTCCTGTGTAAGCAATCGTTTTATCCAATCCGGTGGAACCACCCAGATTCATTTTTAGGTTACCAATGGTCACATCAAATGGTTTAGTATTAATCTTTCCATCCTTGATATCAAAATACAGGCCTAAATCTTTCAGCGTGGTCGAGGTCAGTTTTGTGTGATTAACTACCGAAACAAGCGTTGTCAGAGCCGGCACATTGGTCAATCCAATCGATTTTGTTGAGAATGAGCCATTGCCAATGATGGAGGCCAAATCGGGCATCATATCATTCTTCAACAAAGAATTGAATGATAGTTTCGTTGAGAACTTTCCGGTTGCTTTTTGAAATATCGGAACCATTTTCTGCAATGTTTCTACCTGCTTAAATATCTCGGTAAACGTTACATCGGTAAGGGTGAAATCAAAGTTCACATTCGGCTTTTTAGGGTCACTTGTGCTATAGAGACCGTTCATCAACATGCTTCCACCAAAGGCCTGAACACCCATATTCTGAATCTTCATATCGCCATTGGCAACTTTCAAAACACCTTTAGCATCAGTAAAATTCATTTTTTCATACACAAGTTGTTTGAAATCAGCAAGCATAGTGAAATTCACATTTTTCGGAATTGTAATAAGCTTCATCTTGGAAGTATCAGCTTTCGCAGCAGGAGTTTTATCGGTAGCAGGTGCTTTATCGGCCGACATAAAATCACCCGCATTGAAATAATTCGATTGCAGATTAAGCGTACCTGTCAGTAATTTATCATGCAGAGCATACGCCACCACATTTTCAAGTTTTCCGGTTGCTGTCAAATCATTTCGTCCAATTTTCATTTGCAAAGTCGATAAATCAACATAGCGGTTATTGAAAACCATATTGGCTTTGGAAATGGAAACTGCCTGCGGAAGCGACTTCATTTGAACCAACATATTACTGATATTCAGCTTCCCGGCAAATTTAAATTTATCGTATTGATTGTTATCGTAATAAGACATACGCCCACCCAAATCCAGATTCATATCCAGCAAGCCATTCAGCTTGGTATCGGCCTCCAACGGATAAATCTCTTTTATCTGACCCAAATCAATTTTCCCAACAGCTTTAAGCATTAAATCGGGGTCCGACATAGGTGTTGCAATTCGCATTTGAGCCATAAATGGATTTCCGGCCATGACAAATGAAAATTTAGAGATATCAATAACAGTTTCGTCCAACGTTTTTCCGGGATTGGTAATACGACCTGCCACATTAATGTTTTGTAAGGATTTTGGCAGACTCGGATATTGAAACCAGCCATCAACTGCTGTCAGTTTAAAATCAAAAGCCGGATAAAAATCACCAATCATTTTACCCTTTACAAATCCACTCATATCCACTTTTCCACCTGCCTTCATACCTTCAAACGAATTGGCATAAATTGCGGGAATCATTGACAAAATGGCTTTAAAATCGACCTTTTCAGCATTCAGTGTCAAATCCATATCGTAACCATCATCAAGCATTTGAAACCAACCTGCAAATGAAAACGGTATAGCGTTTATGCGCGATGAATTCTTACTAAATGTAAAAATCAACTTATTCAGGTTAGCATCGATATCTGCATTCAACTCTGCGTCAGCTTTCGAAATATATTGCACACCATCCATCCAAAAATCAAGTGTGTCAAGTGTTGATTTGGTCACCAACAGGGAGCTGTCAGCCGTCAAATCACCCGTTGTATGATGATTCAGATTTTTTATCACGGCTTTTTTATTGCCTTCTTCATCCAAATAAACAATATTGGCATTTTCAATGACAAAGTCTTTCAGTTTCAGATTGAAGCTCATCGCCGAAGTATCCGGAGCCTGAGTTGAATCTTCTTTCATTATACTCCAGTTGGCTTTACCATTTGGAAGCACATGAGCAAAAACGCTTGAGTGATTAAACTGCAATCTTTTTACTTCGTAGCCCGTGTCGGAAAACAAACTTCTCAGGTTCAATACCAAATCAACATCCTCACTTGCCAGCAAGGTATCTTTTGAAAACTCATTAATCCCTACAATCCGAAAATTCTCCAGTTTCACCGAAACATTTGGAAAACTTCGAATAAAGCTGATATTCACACTTTCAAAATCAACACGGGCATTCAGTTTGCCATTTATCTGATCTTTGGCAATCTTTGTTATTTTTCCACTAAAAGCATATGGTAATACCAGCAATGCCGCAAAAATCACTACAAAAACCGACGAACCAATAATAAGTCCTTTTTTTACTTTTTTATTCATACGATTATTCAAATAATAAAAAGTTTGAGTGCGAATGTTGAAACGGGTTTACACGCTATCAGCATTTTATGTGACCACAAAAATACAACATATTAACGGCAATGCAGGTATTTTGTTGGAAAAATTGAGATTATTTCGGCTTTGCAAAATTAATTCTGTAAGTTTGCAAAAAAAACACCTTTAATGAAAGTTCTGCTCGTAACTCCTCCCCTAACCCAACTCAATACACCTTATCCCGCCACTTGCAATTTATTGGGATTCCTGCGCTCTCAAAACATAGAAGCCGGGCAAATGGATTTAAGTATTGAGCTTATACAGGCATTATTTACGCAACAACAACTGGAAATTATTTTTCAACAGGCTTCAGAAAAAAAACTTTCTAAGCCACACAGAATCATGCTCCAGCAAGCTGATTTCTATCTCAAAACCATTGAACCGGTTATGCGGTTTTTGAGTGGTGAAGATAGCTCACTGGCTCAACGATTCAGCAACCGCAACTTTTGGCCTGCAAGCAAAAGACTTCCATCTGAGGAAGATTTAGAATGGGGATTTGGTTTGATTGGTAACCACGACCGAGCAACCCATCTTTGTACCCTCTTTCTGAAAGATTTGTGTGAGTTTATTCAGCAAAATATTGATCCTCATTTTGAGCTTATCCGCTATGCTGAATCGCTCTGCATTTACCTCCCTGAATTTGCCCCCCTGCAGGCAGAATTAGAGAAACCCTGCTCATTTACGGACAATTTAATGCTTGACATTTTTGCAAAAAAAATCAATGAACTTCAACCTGATTTCGTTGGATTTAGCATACCATTTCCGGGTAATTTGTACAGTGCCTTACGCTGCGCGCAATGGTTACGCAAGGAACATCTAAACATCACTATCATAATGGGTGGTGGATATGTGAATACAGAATTGCGTCAGATAACCGAAAAACGATTCTTTCAGTACGTTGATTATCTTACATTTGACGATGGTGAATTACCATTGTTACGTATCCTGCAGGGTGGCGAATTGGTTCGCACACTTTATTGCAACAAGGAAGGCGAAATTGTGCATGCCAATTTTGATAGTCGCGAAAACATCAAGTTTGCCGCAACAGGCACTCCAAACTACGATGGACTCGTCAAAAACAGGTATCTCAACATGATAGAGCTCACCAACCCGATGCATGCCCTGTGGAGTAACGGACGTTGGAACAAAATGACCCTTGCTCATGGTTGCTATTGGGCTAATTGTGCTTTTTGCGATGGGGCACTTGATTACATACAACGATTCGAGAAAGCACCAGTGGAATTACTGGTTGACCGAATGGAAGAAATGATGGCTCAGACCGGACAAACAGGATTTCATTTTGTAGACGAAGCTGCGCCACCGGCTATTTTGCATCAATTGGCAGAAGAAATTCTCAAACGGAAACTGATAGTGAGCTATTGGACCAATATTCGGTTTGAAAAAGCATTTACCCCGGAACTGTGCTACCTGCTGGCTCAATCGGGTTGCATAGCGGTTTCGGGTGGACTGGAAGTGGCCTCTGCACGGGTTCTAAAACTAATAAATAAAGGAATTACGATTGAAATTGCCAGCGAAAGCATGAAAAACCTGAACGAAGCAGGCATATTGACTCATGCCTACCTTATGTATGGTTTTCCAACTGAAACTGCTCAGGAGACGATTGATTCGCTGGAAGTCGTTCGCAATTTATTCCAAAACGGGTGGTTACAATCTGCTTTCTGGCATCGGTATGCTATGACTATTCACAGCCCATCGGGGCAACATCCCGAAAGTGTGGGTGCTGTATCATTGCAACTGGAGCCTAACCCTTTCGCCAACAATGAAATTCCATTCAGCACACCCAACGAGATTGACCTGGATTATTATGGTAAAGGTCTTAATTTGGCCATCTATAACTATATGCAGGGAGCAGGATATGATATCAATGTAAAAAAGTGGTTTAAATAATTTTCATGAACAGTTCCAATACAAATTTGTTCGATACATAAAACACAAATCATGTCACACGATCATCACAATCATAGTCACAGCCACCACGATCATCATCACCACGGCGATGTAAAAAACATTCAGACAGCATTCTTCCTGAACCTGTTCTTTACACTCGTTGAAATTGCAGGTGGATTCTTTACCAACAGTGTCGCCATTATTTCCGATGCTATTCACGATTTGGGCGATTGCCTTTCGCTCGGGCTGGCCTGGTATTTTCAGAAAGTAGCCAAACGTGGCAGCGATACCTCCTACTCTTACGGTTACAAACGTTTTTCGCTTCTCGGAGCTGTTGTAAACTCCATCGTTTTGGTAACAGGAAGCATTCTAATCCTGACAGTTGCCATTCCCCGAATTATTCACCCACAGGCGGCCAATACAGAAGGTATGTTTCTGTTGGCTATTGTAGGAGTGTTGGTAAATGGTGCTGCCGTTTTTCGATTGAAAAAAGGAAATTCCATTAACGAACGGGTAGTTTCACTTCATTTGCTCGAAGATGTTTTAGGATGGTTGGCCATTCTGATTGGTTCTGTAGTTATGCATTTTTGGAATGTTCCGGTTCTCGACCCGATTATGTCGGTAGGAATAGCTTGTTTTGTATTATTTAATGTTTACAAAAATATTCGACAGAGTCTCCGCATTATTTTACAGGGAATTCCTGCCGAAGTAGACATTACTGACATTGCAAAACATTTGCAAGAATTCGAGGGTGTTGAAAATGTACATGATTTGCATGTTTGGTCGGTAGATGGTACTTACAATGTACTGACAGTTCATGTCGTGCTAAATAATTCGCTGGAGATGGAAAAGCTGGCCGAATTGAAAATCGCCATACGTGAATCATTGAAAGGCAAAGGAATTGAACACGCAACCATTGAGTTTGAAACTTCGAACGAAGGTTGTTGCATGGAAAAATGCTGCTAATCTACAACAAAGGTCTTAATGCAAAAAGAGTTTCTCCTTTTCAGAAGAAACTCTTTTTTTATTGGTACGCAGGATGAGACTCGAACTCACACGCCGTAACCGGCACTACCCCCTCAAAGTAGCATGTCTACCAATTCCACCACCTGCGCGACTTAATTTCCAATAAATCAATTTCCAATCACCAATGTATTAATTGAAAACTGGGAATTAAACAATTGATTAATTGAATAGTACCCAAAGGGGGACTCGAACCCCCACAGCCGAAGCCACATGTCCCTGAAACATGCGTGTCTACCAATTCCACCATTTGGGCAATCAATAAAAACTTTTTTAGAGAAAAAAAGCGAAACACGCACGTTTCGCTATTCATTCGGTGAGCGAAAAACGGGACTCGAACCCGCGACCCCGACCTTGGCAAGGTCGTGCTCTACCAACTGAGCTATTTTCGCATTATGTATTCTTTTATCAGTATCTATTTACCAATAAGCAATTCTGCAATTGCGGTGCAAAGATAGTGCGTTTTTGAGAATTTGCAAATATCTGAGATAAAAAAATATCATTTTTTTGCCATAGAAATGTAACACAACAGCATAAAACCCATAATTACAAGGCTTTAAATTATTCCAATAAGTTTAAAATATAAATTCAATAGTAAGCACACGTGAATTATTACCTTCTTTATAGTAATTTTGCAATCCCATAAACTAAATTCACTCATGGACGAACTCAGCAAATCAGATAAAAAAACACTATTAAACATTCAAAATAAAGTCAAAAAAGCAATATCCGATTATCGGCTAATTGATAATGACGACCATATTCTTATCGGACTTTCTGGAGGAAAAGACTCATTAGCATTGGTAGAATTGCTGGGCGAACGAATGAAAATATTTGTTCCCCGATTTAAAGTTACTGCAGTTCATATATCAGTCGAAAACATTCCTTATCAATCGGATTTAGCTTATTTAGAAAGTCACTGTGAAAAATTCGGCATTCCTTTCGTACATCATACAACTCGTTTTGACGATACTACCGACACGCGTAAATCAACCTGCTTCCTGTGTTCATGGCATCGTCGGAAAGCATTGTTTGATATAGCGAAGAAAATTGGTTGCAATAAAATTGCATTGGGACATCATCTCGACGATATTACTGAAACGTTGTTACTCAACCTGGTGTATCAGGGTTCATTCGGGACTATGCCTCCTAAACTCAAAATGAATAAGTTTGATATGACAATTATTCGCCCATTGGCATTGGTTTCGGAAAAAGAAATGAAAGAAATGGAACAAATCAGAGGGTATCAGAAGCAAATAAAAAACTGCCCACATGAAAAAGATTCATCGCGACGGGATGCGAAAAATCTGATTACCGAACTGGAAAAATGGAATCCCGATGTACGTCAAAGTATTTGGGCAGCAATGGAAAACATAAAGGCAGATTATTTACCGAAGAAAACGCCTAAAATAATTAAGGGTTAATTATAGAAAATACGATCATCGCATGAAAGAATTGCTGACAATTGGATTATTAATTGTGTCGAACGTATTTATGACGTTTGCCTGGTATGGTCATCTAAAAATGCGTGAATTTAAGTGGTTTGAAACGCTTCCGCTCATTGCAATTATTTTAATCAGTTGGGGAATAGCTTTGTTTGAATACCTCTTTCAGGTTCCTGCTAATCGCATCGGATTTAGTGGAAATGGTGGCCCATTTAGTCTGTTACAATTAAAAGTAATACAGGAAGTGATTACGCTTTTGGTATTTATGGCTTTCTCATTGCTGGTATTTAAAAACGAAACTTTCCGCTGGAATCATGTAATTGGATTTACTTTTCTTGTTTTAGCTGTATATTTCATTTTTAAAAAATAGGGTTCTGCTGATGAAATACATACTTTTGTCCAATTTTTTACTACATAATTATTAACTTTCAATTCTACGTACGATTTTTTCTTATCTTTGTAGGCTTATAATATTTGCTTATGAAGACTGACTCTGCTAAAATACTCTTTCTGATTGTGTTATTATTTTCTTTTACACAATTATTCGCAATTCCTGCCTCACCATATCCCATTACGGTTACGCAATCCAACGGCACTGTTTTAAAAGTTCGTTTGCGGGGTGATGAGTATTTTAATTACAAAACAACTCTTGATGGCTATGCTTTGGTGCTGGATGCCGATGGAATACTAAACTACGCTCAACTGAATAGCAATGGCCAATTAAAAAGTACGAATATTAAAGCATCTAATATCGAAAAACGTTCGGCTTTAGAAAAACGTACAATCAGCAAACTAATTCCAAATCTTGACTTTACAGCTCAAATTCAGGCAAGTAGATCGAAACGTATGTCTTCACCTGTATTTAAAACTATTGGACAAAAGACTTATCCCCTGATTGGAAGTCCCAAATCAATCGTCATCCTCGTCAACTTCTCCGATCTTAGTTTTGTAACGCCAAATACTAAAACATCATTTACTAGTTTATTGAATCAAAACGGATACAGTGCTAACGGCGGAACAGGTTCGGCAAACAATTACTTCAAAGATAATTCAATGGGAGTATTTAGTCCCGAATTTGATGTTGTTGGACCATACAATTTGCCGGGTACTATGGCATCTTATGGGGCTAATGACGCCAATGGGAACGATGTTAGCCCACAACAAATGGTTATAGATGCATGCGCTGCTGCCTCTGCTGCAGGTGTGGATTTTTCTCAATACGATACTGACAAAAACGGTGTGGTAGATAATGTATTTATTTATTATGCAGGTTATAATGAGGCAGAAGGTGGTCCGGCCAATAGTGTTTGGCCTCACCGATGGTCATTAAACAATTACAGTACTAAGTTTAGCGGTGTTTCAATTTTTGGATACGCTTGTACATCCGAGTTAAGAGGCTCTAGTGGTTCAAATATGTGTGGAATCGGTACATTTTGCCATGAATTCGGACACGTATTGGGATTAGATGATATGTATGCAACAAACAGTGCAACACATCATACACTTTCATTGTGGGATATTATGGACTATGGGCCTTATTTAAATAGTGGACGTACACCTTGTGCATATTCGTCCTATGAGCGTTTTTTCCTCAATTGGTTAGTTCCCACAGAACTTAAAACTGCCGGTGATTATGCATTGGATACTCTTACAACAAGCAATAAAGCTTATTTGATTTCACAATACGGTAACCATAATTTAAACGGTTCAAACCCTTCTCCTGTAGAATTTTTCATGTTAGACAATCGGCAAAAGAAAGGTTGGGATGCCTATTTGCCTGGTCATGGGATGTTAATCACACATATTTATTATAATGCTTCTACCTGGGCCGGTAATACACCAAACAATGATCCCAATGCTATGGGAGTAGATATTGTAGAAGCCGATGGATCTGCTGTATCTGAAACAACAACTATCGACCCAACATTATCTGGTGATCCTTTTCCGGGTACAAGTAGCGTAACAGCCTATAATCCAACACTTCGTGGAAATATCAATATTCACAAACCACTTTTAAATATCAAAGAAACAGCAGGCAAAATCACATTCCATTTTGCTTCAAATGTTTTTTTAACTCAAAGTCTGCAAGCATTCGCAACAGTGCAGGGAACACCTTCTGCAGCACAAACTGTCACAGTAAGTGGAACAAAATTAAAAGCGCCAATCAGTGTTTCATTTACAACAGGTACACACTTCGAAATGAAAAAAGCAAGCGATACGACTTGGGGAAAAACTCTGACGTTAACTCCTGGCATCGACTCTACTTTAGCAGTAACCAATATTCAAATCAGATATAACCCTACAATACCATCTTATTCAACAACTCACACAGAGACACTTGTATTGACTTCAGGTACAGATTATGCTGATGCAGCACTATCAGGAACATCAACACGTCCTGTTTACGTAGTGCCACCAGTAGCAGTTGCTGCTACCGACACTACTTTCACCAGTTTTGTTGCAAAATGGAATAACGTTTTCGATGCAACGGGATACTATGTAACCGTGTATAACATTTCAGATGGTGAATCAACATTGTCTGAAGGATTTGATAAAGGTTTAGTTGAATCACCAGACTGGACTATAACTGCCTCAACAACATCAAGTTCTACAGTTTATAGTGGAACTTCGGCTCCTTCACTACAATTTACAAACAGTAAGGAATATGTTGAAACAGAGAAGTATTTACTTCCGGTTACAAGTTTGTCGTTCTTTATCCGATCATTAACAGGTAACAATGGAGGATTCAAAGTAGAAGGAATGAATGAGCTAAATGTTTGGTCCAAAATTGATAGTATACCTGTAACAAGCTCATTAAATGGGATTAAAAACTATTCATTTACTGAAGCACAGGATTATGTACGCTTCCGTTTTACTTATACCAAAGGATTGGGCTATGTTACATTTGATGACGTTACTGCCGGGTTCAAAAAACAGCTCAATTACAACCTCCACGAAAAATGGATGACCAATACATTCGACACGCTGACGAATTTAATTCCAAATACTGACTATTTTTACAAAGTCAGGGCAAGTGATAAAAGTGCAAATTATGAGAACATAACAGCTTTTTCAAACATTATCAATGTTAAAACACTGGAATATCCATCTAAAAGAAAGTTACAAACTAAAGTTAAGGATGGGAATGTCACTATTTATTTACCAAATCTGACTTTCAATCTGTATGTATACAACCTACTGGGTCAATGCGTAAAAATTGTTACGCCCGAAAGCACAACATTTGATATATCTGATTTGCCAAAAAATCAGGCTTATATACTCAAATCCGACAGATTAATCACTAAAATAGCATTGTAAACTACTTCTTATCAAATTAAAACTTTCCGTCCATGACATACGTGCCACCGACGGAAAGTTTTTTTATGTACTTTTGCACTCCCAATTACGAATTATCAATTATGCATTATTAATTATATAAAATGTTATCAGTAGATGCCTTAACCGTCGAATTTGGCGGACAAACTCTTTTTTCAGATATTTCATTTGTGATAAATGAAAAAGACCGCATAGCCCTGATGGGTAAAAATGGTGCCGGAAAGTCAACACTTCTAAAAATTCTGGCAGGTACACGTGAACCTTCTAAAGGTTCTGTTTCGTACCCGAAAGAAACTATTGTTGCCTATTTACCGCAACACCTTTTAATGGAAGATAATCGTACCGTATTTGAAGAAACGGCGATGGCTTTTTCTTCGATAAACGATATGGAGAAAAAGATTCAGGAGCTAAATGAGCAATTGACAACTAGAACCGACTATGAATCGGATAGCTATATGGAGTTGATTGAGCAGGTTTCGGCTTTGAGCGAACAATTCTACAGTATCGAGGAAATAAATTACGATGCAGACATTGAGAAAACATTGCTTGGACTCGGATTCACTCGTGAGGATTTCACCCGAAATACTTCGGAATTTAGTGGTGGCTGGCGAATGCGTATTGAGTTGGCAAAGATTCTACTAAGACGCCCGGATGTTATTTTGCTGGATGAGCCAACTAACCATCTTGATATTGAGTCTATACAGTGGTTGGAAGATTTTCTTATAAATTCGGCCAAAGCTGTGGTTGTTATATCACACGACAGGGCTTTTGTCGACAATATAACTACCCGAACTATTGAAGTAACAATGGGACGTATTTACGACTATAAAGCAAAATACTCCCACTACCTGGAACTACGTAAAGAGCGACGTGAACAACAGCAAAAACAATTTGATGAGCAACAGAAGATGATTGCTGAAAACATGGAGTTTATCGAACGTTTCAAAGGTACTTATTCGAAAACACTTCAGGTGCAATCGCGTGTAAAAATGCTTGAAAAACTACCGATACTGGAAGTGGACGAAGAAGATACATCGGCCTTACGACTCAAATTTCCACCATCTCCACGTTCAGGAAACTATCCGGTTACAGCTGAAGCTGTAGGAAAAATGTACGGAGCAAAACGAATTTTTGCCAATGCCAACTTTATGATAGAGCGTGGCGAAAAAATTGCCTTTGTGGGAAAAAATGGTGAGGGAAAATCAACCCTCGTAAAAGCCATCATGAAGGAAATTGAACACGAGGGAAAACTTACCCTAGGGCATAATGTAAAGATTGGTTACTTTGCACAAAATCAGGCATCATTGCTCGACGAAAATTCTACAGTATTTCAAACTATCGACGATGTAGCAGTAGGCGATATTCGAAATAACATAAAAAATATTCTTGGGGCATTTATGTTTGGTGGCGATAACTCATTCAAAAAAGTAAAAGTACTTTCAGGTGGCGAACGTCAACGTCTGTCAATGATCAAGTTACTACTTGAACCCGTGAATCTACTCATTCTCGATGAGCCAACCAATCACCTGGATATGAAAACCAAAGATATTCTGAAACAAGCACTTGTTGACTTTGACGGAACGTTGATAGTAGTTTCACACGACCGTGACTTTCTGGATGGATTAGTGACAAAAGTATATGAATTTGGTAATCAAAAAGTAACCGAACACCTTGAAGACATATATGGATTCCTCGAAAAAAAGAAAATTGAGAATTTGAGAGAAATAGAACGAAAATAATTGATTGGATAGTACATCCATATTATTGCTATAACAAAGGGACAGACATGAATCTGTCCCTTTGTTATATTTAATTCTATAATTTTCTGACAAACAAACAGTTATTTATCAGTATCCAACCAACAATTAACATATCAACATGCAGCATAAGTTTTCAAAAAAAAAAAATTGAAATAATTAGGTTAATTAAATAATTGTATTTATCTTTGAAAATTATTAATTCAGTTTCTATTTTCTACATTTCATAATCCCCGAACTCATTCATAATCAAATAACATTAATACTCAGAACTTGTATTATGGAAAATGATTTTACGCTAACACTACCCGAATGGGCATTCCTCGATGGGGGTTCACATCTTGGTGATACGTTGGAAGGTCGCAATGTATTACAGCATATCTTAAGTTGCACAATAATTGAATTTTTAATTGTTGACGAAAATACAATTATAGATAATCACGATGTAAAAATGAAGTTATTCAACTATAAGAACATCTTTGGCAAAAACGAAAAACATCTACTGGTTATTCATTTTAGCTTAGTTGAAGATTCGGAATTGGATGAAATAATCGATAAAGCAATCCAATTTTACAAACTATTTATGGACTGGGAAGATAAGAGTCTCCTCATTGAAGAAACATCAAAGGAAAATTAATCTTAAAAAAAATATACCTACTCTCAAAAACTAGTATAGGCCAATTAGCCGAGCATTCTCACAAATTTCAGGTGGAGTATCAATTGGTTTTGAATAAAAAAATAATCAAAAAAAGATATCCCCGTTTTCGAATCTTCGAAAACGGGGATATCTTTGTAATCTCTCAAGATTAATTCAGCTCTATTTACTTAGCCTCATTAGCTTTTTGTGCCCTTGCAGCAGCTGCTGCAGCCTTTTTAGCTTCTGTAACATCCTTATCGGGAGTTTTTGGTTTTTTCTTCCGGCGAACATACGTTCCGGGTAAGATTACATCAAGAAGATGTTTTCCCAACAAACCAAGTTTGACAGCAAATCCAAGTGACAGCAAATTAAGCAATATAATATACCATGTATAATTTTCAGGCACAAAGAGCACAAGTTCGGTAGTTGAAGTAGCTAAAATCAAAATACTTAAATATATTTTCGACTTTAACATCGGAGTTTGCAACGTTTTAAAACGGGTAACACCGTCAATAATTCCCGAAACGGTGGAAGCAACTAACGAGATAGGCAATGCCCATACAGAAAATGTCACCACTGAATGAACAATTGTTTCCTGAAAATTAGGGAAAATTAAGTGGAATATCATTAACAAAGGAGCAAGTGCCACAAATGTTTGCGAAAGGTGTATTGCAATTGGGTGAATATCCAATCCCAAAATAAAGAGACGATTTGCAGAAACACGTTCACGGTAAGGTTCAAATACTGTATGAGGCAATCCACAAGCAGGACAAACGCCTTCGCCCAAATCACTTGCTTTCATTACATAGCCGCACGGACGGCATCTGACTAATTCTTCATCTATCATTTTTGTATTATTTATTTTATTTTTAAAAATTAGGTGTGCAAAGATACGAAGATATAAATTAAATGCAAAGTTAAATAGTTATTTCTGGTTCTTATTAGAATAATACCTACACCATTCAGTCAGACCACATTCACTACATTTTGGATTACGGGCAAGACAAACGTATCGACCATGTAATATTATCCAATGATGGGCTTTTGGAATTAACTCATCAGGAATATGTTTTACAAGTTCGAGTTCTGTTTGCAACGGGTTCTTAGAATTAGTGGTCAGTCCCAACCGTTCAGAAACCCGAAAAACATGCGTATCCACAGCCATAGCTGGTTTATCAAAAACAACAGATGCAATAACATTGGCTGTTTTGCGTCCAACGCCAGGCAAGGTCTGAAGCTTATCAATATCATCAGGAACAATACCTCCAAAATCAGACATAAGTTTTTGCGCCATACCCACCAAATGCTTTGCCTTGTTATTTGGATATGAAATTGAACGAATATATTCAAATACAACTTCAGGACTCGATTCAGCCATAACTTCAGCAGTTGGAAAATCGGCCAACAAGCGTGGGGTTGTCATATTCACGCGCTTATCAGTGCATTGTGCGGATAAAATAACCGCCACAAGCAATCCAAACGGATCGGAATAATGCAACTCAGTTTCAGCAATGGGTACATTTGCATTAAACCAATCGATAATAAATTTATAACGTTGTTTTGTAGTCATTTATCCTTTAAATTATGTGCTTCAATATATGATTCATGATATTTACTTTCTAAAATTAAAGTTTCATGATTCATATATGCTTCATTCTATTCTTAAATCATTTTTATGCAAATTTATAAGAAAAGATGTAATCCGCGCGCTCCTTTTTACTATTTTTGTATTTTAAATTAATATCATACATTTGGTGAGCTTATGCGCTAAAGTGAATAGCAAATGTTTGATATTGCAAAGCAAATAACTCCATTTACACACATGGCACCTAAGAAACCAATAAAGAACATACCCAAGCCAGAACAGAAGCCAGAACCAAGGCTTGATTCAAAGAAGCAAAATCACATAACAACAAACAACGAACCAGGGTTCGGTGTGAAACTAAAAAATTTCATCACGGATGAAAGAACCCGAATCATTTTGGGGATTGCCGTATTCATTGGGGTTATATTTTTGTTCGTATCTTTTGTTTCATACTTCTTTACAGGAGCAGCCGATCAAAGCAAAATGGACCTATCCTGGCATGAATTACAACAAATGCGCACTGATATTCAAAACTGGGCATCGGTTACAGGAGCCATCCTTGCCGAAACATTCATCAACCGCTGGTTTGGAATTTCTTCATTTGTTTTTCTTTACCTGGGAATGGTTATTGGGCTAAGATTTATCAAAGTTCGGGTAACAACCCTTTGGAAAGCATTTTTTCATACGGCTTTTTGGTTGATATGGGTGTCCATCACACTTGGTTACGCATTGCATGTTTTTTACGCCTTCATGCCTTCATACAAAGATTTGTTTTTCTTCTCACCCGGTGGAATGCATGGTGATAATGTGAGTGCATGGATAATGTCCTATATTGGAAATCCCGGAACTTTCATGGCGTTAATTGGTACATTCCTCGCTTATTTCATAATTTCATCAAAAGCCACAATTCCATTTTTGAAAGGTCTTTTCACACGCAAGGATAAATTAGCAAAAGCTGAAACTGAACCCGATTTCTCTATTGATAATGAACCATTTGAAGCTACAGTAGCAGTTGGCACCGAGATAATCCCGGAAGATTGGGTTACTAAAGTGAACTTTGACGATGAAGAAGATGAGTTGATAATTGAAACACCGGAACTTGAAATACAGGAACCAGAGCAACCTGACAATAACGATGTTCCGTTTGAAATTGAACAAGCTGAACTAAGTGACGAAAACAAAGCTGTTGATGCCGACGATTCAGGATTAACTGACGACAATAACGAAGATCCGATTTACAACGTTACAAAATTAGGTAAATATGATCCGACATTGGATTTATCGCACTACAACCCTCCCACTCTCGATTTGCTAAAGGTCTACGGCACCGATAACGACACGCAAATTGATATGGTGGAGCAAAACGCCAATAAAAATAAGATTATCAACATATTGCAAAATTTCGGCATTGAAATTGATAATATAAAAGCCACGGTCGGTCCAACAATTACGTTGTATGAAATTGTTCCTAAAGCCGGTATACGTATTTCCAAAATTCGTAACCTGGAATATGACATCATGCTAAGTCTTGCTGCAACCGGCATTCGTATTATTGCTCCAATTCCGGGTAAAGGAACAATTGGTATCGAAGTTCCAAACAGCGATCCCCAAGTGGTTTCAATGCATTCAATTATTGCTTCCAAAAAATTCCAGGAATCGAAATTTGAACTTCCTGTTGCTTTTGGGCGAACGATTACCAACGATATTTTCATGGTAGATTTAGCCAAAATGCCTCACTTGCTCGTTGCAGGTGCTACCGGTCAGGGTAAATCAGTTGGGTTAAATGCAATTATCACTTCATTACTCTATAAAAAACATCCATCGCAACTGAAACTCGTTTTGGTCGATCCTAAAAAGGTGGAATTCAATATTTATGCTGATATTGAAAAACACTTTCTGGCCAAATTACCCGATGGAGAAGATGCCATCATTACGGATACCAGCAAGGTCGTTGAAACGTTGAATTCGCTGTGTAAGGAAATGGACGACCGGTACGATTTGCTCAAAAAAGCGCATGTCCGTAACATCAAAGAATATAATGAAAAGTTCACCATTCGTCATCTGAATCCGGAAAAAGGACACCGTTTCTTGCCTTACATTGTGGTTATTGTTGATGAGTTTGGCGACCTGATTATGACTGCCGGTAAAGAAGTGGAAATGCCAATTGCCCGCATTGCTCAGCTGGCCCGTGCAGTGGGAATTCACATGATTATTGCTACACAACGTCCGTCGGTAAACATTATTACGGGTGTTATTAAAGCAAACTTCCCGGCACGTGTTGCGTTCCGTGTTTCGTCTATGATTGACTCACGAACCATTCTCGATTCACCGGGAGCTAATCAACTGGTTGGTCGTGGTGATATGCTTTTCTCGCAGGGAAATGACCTGACTCGTGTTCAATGTGCCTTTGTTGACACACCAGAAGTGGAAAACATTGTGCATCATATCCGTGAACAACAAGCATACCCAACGGCGTTTTATTTACCTGAATTCATTGGGGCTGAAAGCGAAGGCATTGATGCAAGTTCCATCGACATGACAAAACGTGATCCGCTTTTCGAAGAAGCAGCTCATTTGATTGTTGCCAATCAGCAAGGATCAACATCACTCATTCAGCGTAAATTCTCCATTGGCTACAACCGCGCCGGACGCATTGTTGACCAGTTGGAAGTAGCAGGAATTATTGGACCTTTTGAAGGCAGTAAAGCCCGTCAGGTGTTGGTAGTGGATAGCTTCCATTTGGAACAAATTCTGAAACATTTATAATCTCAAAACTCAAAAAGCCATGTCTTTAAAAAAAATAATCTATTCGTTAGCATTCATTTTCTTGTCCGTTCCATTCATAGGAGCGCAAAATAATGCTCAGGCTGAGAAAATAATCACTGATTTATTAGCCGAAGCTAAAACAAATGCCATAAAAACTAATTTCAGATTGGTCACAAACGATAAATCAAACTCGCAATCTGCATCAGGAACTTTCACACTCAAAGGAAACAGGTTTGTATTGGAAATGGAGGCCTTGAAAGCCTGGTTTGATGGTAAAACACAATGGTCGTATGTTGCTCAAAGTAATGAAGTTTCGATAACAGAACCCACAGAAAAAGAACTTGCTGAAACAAATCCAATGGCCATACTTTCAGGCTTTAAATCAAGATGTTCAATCAAATTTTCGACTATAAAATCGGCTACCGATTATTGCATAGACATGATTCCTAAATTGAAAGATAAAAACATTTCCAAAATAGAAGTTCAGGTAAACAAAAGTACCGGAAATTTGGTTTCAATCAAGCTTAACAACAAAAATGGTAGCAGCACTCTTCTTAAGCTAACTAATTTTCAAAAAGGAGTGAAAGTATCGGATAATACCTTTGTGTTTAATCAAAGTCGATACAAGGGAGTTATTGTAAATGACTTGCGATAGATTTTATGAATAACACTATAGACTTCGATTCTTAGACAAACAGAAAACCTTTCAGCATTGATATTGTTTGTCTGATATGCTCTTAAACAAGTTTGAATCGAATAAAATTTCAAGAAAAATAAACACCAAAATATGAACGAAAAAGTACGTTGCCTTATAATAGGCTCAGGACCGGCAGGATACACAGCTGCCATTTATGCTTCACGCGCTAACTTATCACCTGTTTTGTACGAAGGCATGCAACCCGGAGGACAACTGACAACAACTAACGAAGTGGAAAACTTCCCGGGCTATCCCGAAGGAATTACCGGACCGGAATTGATGGAAGATCTACGGAAACAGGCCGAGCGCTTCGGTGCCGATATCCGTTTTGGGATGGCTACAGCAACCGATTTAAGTGCTGCTCCGTACAAAGTAACAATCGATGGCGAAAAAACGATTGAAGCCGAAACAATTATTATCTCTACCGGTGCCACAGCACAATACCTTGGATTGCCCGACGAGCAAAAATATGCCGGTTC
Organism: Paludibacter sp.; assembly: GCA_028710895.1. Taxonomy (GTDB): domain Bacteria; phylum Bacteroidota; class Bacteroidia; order Bacteroidales; family Paludibacteraceae; genus Paludibacter. Next base: position 40,896 of record JAQTTH010000013.1, on the reverse strand, counting down.
GGGTGTTTCAGCTTGTGCAACCTGCGATGGATTCTTTTATCGCAAACTGGTAGTAGCTGTTGTAGGTGGTGGCGACACAGCTTGTGAAGAAGCAACTTATTTGGCAGGTTTAGCAAGCAAAGTATATCTGATTGTGCGTAAACCAGCCCTACGTGCTTCAAAAATTATGCAGGAACGTGTGTTTGCAAATCCTAAAATTGAAATTCTTTTTGAGCACGAAACAATAGGTTTGACAGGCGAAGGAGTTGTTCAGGGTGCAAATCTGGTAAAACGCCGCGGACAAACTGACGAAGAACAGGTTCATATCGACATCGATGGATTTTTCCTTGCAATTGGTCACAAACCTAACTCGGGTATTTTCAAACCATGGATTGAAACTGATGAAGTTGGTTATATTAAAACGATTGCCGGATCGCCAAGAACCAATGTTGAGGGTGTATTTGCTTCCGGTGATGTTGCCGACCCACATTACCGTCAGGCTATTACAGCAGCCGGTAGCGGCTGTCAGGCAGCCATTGAAGCGGAAAGATACCTTTCTGAAAAAGGATTGTAAAAAATATAATTTATATAGCTAAAAGCAGATTACCGATTTTCCAAAATCAAGTAATCTGCTTTTTTTATTTAGTTTTTGATATTTATGCTAATTCATTTATTATCACGAAAAAAAGACTATCGTCTATCTTGAATTTTCTTTTCGGGTTTAGCACTTTTTTTGTACTTTTGTGCTGTCAAAATTAAAAATGTCATTATGCAACGAAATATTACGAAGTCGGCCTTACATAACTTTCATTTTGTTGGATTGTTATTATCGCTAAAATTCATTTTATCGGCTCAAAAGAACGGTGCAATAGCTTCACTTTCGTTGTTTGTTTCTATCTCCATAATTTTTGTATTATACAGAATGGCAATCCATTTCCGCGAAACGGAATATGGTGGAATCATGAAATATGGTCAGGTATTCAGGTATGTATTTCTGATTTATTTCTTTGCATCAATCGTATCCTCAATAGTTATTTTTATCTATACAAACTTTATTGATAAGTTCTTTCTTGATTTAACTCTTGATGCTCTTATGAAAATGTATGATGGCTTTAAATACCCAATTGATGATAAAACCTATGAAGCCTTTCAAGCTATTTATAAACCTCTGCCATATGCCTCATTGAATGTATTCATGAGTATCATTAGTGGTGGTTTTTGGGGTTTAATACTGGCTGGATTTATCAAAAAAGAAAAAAGTATATTTGAAGAATAAAACTTTACACTCACCGTTAACCACAATATTCACATCTAGAACATAGCAACTTACAATATGGATATTTCGATAATCGTACCATTGTACAACGAAGAAGAATCACTTCCAAAACTTTTTGAATGGATTGAGCGTGTAATGACTGCCAATAAATTCACGTATGAAGTTATTTTCATAAACGATGGCAGTACAGACAGCTCATGGGATGTTGTGGAATTACTTCAAAAACAGTCAGCAAATGTGAGGGGAATAAAATTCCGACACAATTATGGCAAATCGCCTGCTTTGTATTGCGGTTTTCGGGCAGCAAAAGGTGACGTTGTGATAACAATGGATGCTGATTTGCAGGACAGTCCGGATGAAATTCCTGAATTGTTTGCAATGATCAAAAACGACAACTACGATTTAGTTTCAGGTTGGAAGAAAAAACGCTACGACTCGAAACTAACGAAAAACATACCTTCGAAAGTTTATAATGCGACTGCCCGTAAGGTTACGGGATTAAAACTTCACGATATGAACTGTGGTTTGAAAGCTTACCGCATCGAAGTTGTAAAAAACATTGAGGTATACGGCGAAATGCACCGCTACATACCTTATCTGGCAAAAAATGCAGGATTTACAAGTATCGGCGAAAAGGTTGTTGAACACAGAAAACGTGAATTTGGCGAAACAAAATTTGGTTTGAATCGCTTTGTAAACGGTTATCTGGACTTAATGACGCTTTGGTTTTTGTCTAAGTTTGGCAAAAAACCAATGCATTTCTTCGGTTTGTATGGTACTTTGATGTTTATTCTTGGATTTCTGGCTGTTGTAGCTGTTGGTGCAAACAAGGTTGTGGCTCTATTCGAACATGTAAAAGCACCGTTAGTGACAGATAGTCCTTACTTTTACCTTTCCATGTTAGCCATGTTGCTCGGAACTCAAATGTTTCTGGCTGGTTTTGTGGGCGAAATTGTAGCCCGTAATTCAACCGAGCGAAATAACTATCAAATTGAAAAGGAAATCTGAAATCAGTAGAATCTATTTTGAGAATTAAATCATCAAAATTCATTTAAAACCTATGGGAACGCTTGAAATTCTAAAAATAGTATTACCTGCATTACTTGTACTTTTAACTGCTTATCTCATGATAGACAAGCTACTTCGCAACGAAGAGAAACGTCGGAACTTTGAATTACGCAGAAATAATTTATCGACTATTACTCCTATCCGTTTACGGGCTTATGAGCGACTTATTTTGGTTTTAGAACGTACGATACCTCATAAATTAATTCTGAATGTTGCAAAACCAGAAATGACAAATCTGCAGCTCCATACGGAGCTATTGGCCAGTATTCGTCAGGAATTCAACCATAATTTATCGCAACAAATTTATGTAAGCGACGAAGTTTGGAGTGCAATTGCCGGAACGCAGGAAAGCCTTATTCAATTAGTAAATAGTTGTTCTGTAAAATGCAATCCAACAGAACCCGCTTCTTCGCTGGCTGAACTGATTATACAAGTATATGTCAATACTGATAATACACCCACAGAACTTACCATTAAAAAACTGAAAGACGAAGTGAGAGCTTTTTTATAGGGAAATTCAAATGTATGACTAATAAACATCTCGTAAATATAATCTTACTTTTCAGTCTGATCTTCACCAGTTCATGCTCCAATGATGAACAATGCAGAAAAGACAGGTATATACGTACAACAGCTGGAATTTATACAGTAAGCTATAATCCAACAACAAAAATCAGGACTACAACTTTATTAAGTCCGGATAGTATTTCTGTTCAGGGATTTGGTGTAGATTCAATCACAGATTACAAAAAGAAAAGTACAATCTTATTCCCATTAAATAAAATTACAAACGAATCCGACTTCCGTGTCAGGTTCAATGAAATAGTTGACACAGTCAAGATACTTCATACAAACTATAACGCCTATCTTTCGCTTGAATGTGGTTGTTTGGTTACCCATTCAATCGATACAGTTATATCAACCAATCATTTTATAGATTCAGTTCGAATTTCAGTTCACGATGTAAATACTTCAACCAGTGCTAAAGAAAATATCAAAATATACAATTAGCCTTTTTCTATGCCTGGTTATTCTTCCCATTCAGGCTCAGAAGCGAGGACAACATATTGAACAAAAAACGGATACTGTAAAGGTCAATCTGTATAACGGTGCAACTGTGTATGCCGACATTGTATCGCTCGCTAGCCCATTGTTTGCAAAAGCTGCAACGTATTCGTACGAAGGTGCTATTCAGGTTGATCTGTTACATAAATACTATCCTATTTTTGAACTGGGATATGCAGGAGCCAATAAAATATCAAACGAAAATATTGGCTTCAACACCAATGCATTATTTGGACGCCTGGGGGTAGATTTCAATTTGCAAAAAAAGAAAAAAGACTCTAAACCAACGAACAATATGTTTCAGGCCGGTTTAAGATTAGGAATGTCGAATTTCCGGTATAGTATTACCAATGTTGTTATCACTGATAATTATTGGGGTGGCACAGAGGCTGTTCCGTACAACAATATTGCAACAACCAAAATGTGGTTTGAAATAGTAGCTGGGGTGAGAGTTGAAATAGCAAAGAATATTTTCATGGGCTGGAGTGTCCGAAATAAAAACCTCTTAAGTAAAGATAATATCGGAGGTCCAAATCCATGGTACATTCCGGGATTTGGTATAAATTCAGGCAACTCCAACTGGGCAATAAATTATGTGATAGGATATCACTTTTAATCAAGAAAAAAAACAAAAAACCAATTATAAACAAAACAATCTACGTATGAATTCGATTCAAACTTTAAATCGTGCAGCGGATAATATCCGTATCCTTGCTGCATCGGCAGTCGAAAAAGCAAAATCAGGTCACCCGGGTGGTGCCATGGGTGGAGCTGACTTTATCAACGTTCTTTACTCTGAGTTTTTGGAATATGATCCAAAAAATCCCAAATGGGAAGGTCGCGACCGTATGTTCCTTGATCCGGGCCACATGTCACCAATGCTTTACTCAGTATTGGCTTGTACAGGCAAATATACAATGGAAGAACTGGCACAGTTCCGTCAATGGGATAGCCCAACTCCGGGTCACCCTGAAGTAGACATTATGCGTGGTGTTGAAAACACATCCGGTCCTCTTGGACAAGGTCATACTTATGCTGTTGGTGCTGCTATCGCTGCTAAATTTTTGAAAGCTCGTTTTGGTGAAGTAATGAGCCAAACTATCTACGCTTATATCTCTGACGGTGGTATTCAGGAAGAAATTTCTCAAGGAGCAGGTCGTATGGCCGGTCACTTGGGATTGGATAACCTGATTATGTTCTACGATTCAAACGATATCCAACTTTCTACGGAAACAAAAGATGTAACTACAGAGAACACTGCTCAAAAATATTTGGCCTGGGGTTGGAAAGTAATTGAAATTAATGGTGGTGATGTAGAGCAAATTCGTGCTGCTTTGACTGAAGCAAAAGCGGAGTCGGCTAAACCAACCTTGATTATCGGTAAAACAATTATGGGTAAAGGTGCCCGCAAAGCCGATGGTTCAAGCTTCGAAAACCAATGTGCTACTCACGGTATGCCATTGAGCGAATGCGGTGCTTCTTACGACGAAAGTATCAAAGTATTGGGTGGTGATCCACAAAATGCATTTGTATTATTCCCTGAAACAGTAGCGTTGTATGCAAAACGTGCTGAAGAATTGGCTGTTATTGCTGCTGCTAAACAAGCTGCAAAAGCTGAATGGGCAAAAGCAAACCCTGAATTGGCAGCTAAACTTGACTTCTTCTTCTCAGGAAAAACAAACATGAACTGGGATGCAGTGGCTCAAAAACCGGGTCAGGCTACACGCGCTGCTTCGGCAACTGTGTTAGGTGAATTGGCAAAACAAGTTGAAAACATGGTGGTTGCAAGTGCCGACTTATCAAACTCTGATAAAACAGATGGCTTCCTGAAAAATACCAAAGCATTTACAAAAGGTGATTTCAGTGGTTCATTCCTTCAGGCAGGTGTGGCTGAGTTGACAATGGCTTGTGTAAGTATCGGTATGAGCTTACACGGTGGTGTTATTCCGGCTTGTGCTACTTTCTTTGTTTTCTCCGACTATATGAAACCAGCTGTTCGTATGGCCGCTTTGATGGAACAACCGGTTAAGTTTATCTGGACACACGACGCATTCCGTGTAGGTGAAGATGGACCAACTCACGAACCTGTTGAACAAGAAGCTCAAATCCGTTTGATGGAAAAATTGAAAAACCACAAAGGACATAACTCTATGTTGGTTCTTCGCCCTGCTGATGTGGAAGAATGTACTGTAGCATGGAAAATGGCTATGGAAAACACTTCAACTCCAACAGCGTTGATTCTTTCCCGTCAGAATATTGCCGATCTTCCTGCTGTTTCAAGCCGCAAAGAAGAAGCTGAACAAGCTCAAAAAGGTGGTTATATTGTTGAATGTGATGGTAATCCTGATGTTATTTTAGTTGCTTCGGGTTCTGAGGTTTCTACTTTATTCGAAGGAGCTAAATTGCTTCGTGCTGATGGCGTAAAAATCCGTTTGGTATCAGTACCATCCGAAGGTTTATTCCGCAGTCAATCGGCAGAATACCAGGAAAGCGTATTACCTCGCAATGCTAAGATTTTTGGTCTTACTGCAGGTCTCCCTGTAAACTTGCTTGGTTTAGTTGGTGCTAACGGAAAAATCTGGGGATTGGAATCATTCGGTTTCTCGGCTCCTTTCAAAGTACTTGACGAAAAACTTGGCTTCAACGGTCAAAATGTATATAATCAGGTTAAAGCGATGTTATAGAAAATAGAAATTAGAGGTAAGGAGTAAAAGGTAAGCAATTTGCTATATCATTTTATTCCTTACCTTTTTCTTTTTTTCTTACCTCTTACTCCTTACTTTTTACTCCAAAAAATGGATAAAGTTTCAATCATCATTATTGGTATTGGTTTGGCAATGGATTGCTTTGCCGTCTCCATCAGCAAGGGAATTTGCGCGAAGAAATTTTTCTTTTGGCATACGCTTCGCATGGCAGTGCTTTTCGGAGTATTTCAGGCTGTGATGCCACTATTGGGCTATCTGGCTGGTGCAAGCTTTGCTAATCAGATGCAAAGTTTTGATCACTGGGTGGCATTTGGGTTACTGGCTGCCATAGGCGGGAAAATGCTTTACGAAGGCTTTCAACCACATGATCCTGATTGTGCAACACCCAATCCGTTTAAATGGGCCTCGCTCCTGCCCCTGGCTTTAGCCACAAGCATCGATGCATTTGCTACCGGAATTGTATTTGTTCCTTACGCCGGAGTAATCTGGATAGCCATTACAATAATCGGTTTGATAAGTTTCTTTTTTACATTTATCGGAATGTATATAGGCATTCACTTCGGCAAACGTTTCCACGTGAAAGTGGAGGCTATAGGCGGGATTATATTAATCGGTATCGGACTCAAAATCCTTATCGAACACCTTATTAGTTAAATACTAATCAACAAATTATAAATTAAAATGACTTTTAAAAATTCACTAACACTTTTACTTCTTTCTTTATCAATTTCTCTATCGGCTGTTGAGCCAACCACTACTTCTTTGAAATTCTACGGTTACGTTGGTAACGAGTTCTTTTACAATTCGCGTCAAAACGTCGAACTGGTAGATGGTGCTATCATGCTGTTTCCAAAACCTGTATCTCCTAATGCAGCCGGACAGGATATAAACGCTACAGGACAGGCTGAGTTGCTGAGTGTAAACTCCCGCCTGGGCATAGACATTAGCGGTACTCCCATTCTAGGAGCAAAATCTTCGGGCAAAATTGAGGCTGACTTTGCCGGTTTTGGAGCGAACTTCTATGTTTTCCGTATTCGTCAGGCCTATGCCAAACTAAACTGGGATAAAACAGAATTGCTGCTTGGTCAAACATGGCATCCCTTGTTTGGAAATGTAGCTCCTTCAACTCCTTCATCCAATGGTGGTGCGCCTTTTCAGTCATTCAACCGCAGTCCGCAACTTCGGTTAAAACAAACCCTTACAAATTCATTATCGGTTACCGCAGCAGCATTGTACGAAATGCAATATGCTTCGCAGGGACCTTCAGGAACAAGCAATTGCTACCTGAAGAATGCAATTGCTCCTGATTTATTTGTTGGTTTGGAAAACAAAACCACACACTGGACAACCGGTGCAGGTGTCGATTTCAAAACATTGAAACCCGATGCAATGAACCCGGCAACCATATCGTCGTTAAGCGCAACAGCTTATGCACAATATGTGAAAAATAAATTGCAGGTAAAAGCAAAACTTACGTACGGCGAAAACCTGAGCGATCAGCTTATGTTGGGTGGTTATGGTGTAAGCGAATACGCTAAAGACTCTACAACAGTACTTTCGTACACGAACTTCAAAAACATGAACGGTTGGTTTAATATCGTTTATGGTACTAAATTTCAGGTTGGATTGTTGCTGGGCGTATCGCAAAATCTGGGAGCCAGCGAGAATCTTGCCGTAAATAAAGCTAAAAAATTCACAACCTACGGTTACGGGTTCTACGATGACGCTACTTTAAATCCCGCATTAAAGAAAACAGATGCAACTTATCTGAACCAACAGGTGTTGGATGTATTGTATCGTATTGCGCCACATGTTAGTTATAACCTGCCAAATCTGAAATTCGCTGTGGAGTATAATTTCGACACAGCAGATTATGGCAAATTGAAAGCTGATGGAATTCCTGATAGTTGGTACACAGTTAGCAATAACCGCATATTAGCTTCAGTAAGCTATATTTTCTAATTATACAAAGAAGGCAGGTAGACAAAGCCTGCCTTCTGTTTTTTCAAATAGGTTCATGATAAAAGGCTCATTTTTCATATTGCTCTTCTATTTTCTGGGTCAGATGCTCAGTTTACTTATGCACGGTTTCATTCCCGGAAGCGTGCTGGGCATGATTCTGTTGTTTCTGAGTCTGTTCTTCAAAATTCTCAAACCCGAATACGTAAAAGATGCAGCTACTGTTATTACCAAAAACATGGCCGTGTTCTTTGTGCCGGCAGCCGTTGGGTTAATGGCCTACGGCGATTTGTTATCTAATTCATTAATCGCCATCGTCTTTGCCATTGCCATAAGTACAGTTCTGACCCTTGTAACGGTGGCACTCGTACAGGAACGATTTGAAAAACGCCGGAAGAAAGGAGAAACCAATCATGAATAATCTACTGGACCAAATCCGACCACTTATTACTACCGAAGTCTTTTTGCTGGCTCTGGTAATGGGTACTTTCCTGCTGGGTGTTTACCTCTACAAACGCACCAAAATTAGCCTGATACAGCCCCTGCTCATTGCCATGCTGATCATTATTCCTTTTCTGAATTTTACGGGCATCGATTATCACACGTTTTACGAGAAAACAAGCATACTCAACTTTATGCTCGGCCCCAGTGTAGTGGCATTGGGTTATGTGCTTTACGAGCAAATTGAGAACATAAAAGGCAATGTCATTTCAATCCTCACTGCCGTTTTTGTCGGAAGTGTTGTTGGGATTCTGAGCGTTGTGCTTATTGCCAGGGCTTTTGGTGCCGACAAAATACTAGTAGCTTCCCTTTCCACCAAATCGGTTACAACCCCCATCGCCATCAGTCTGGCCGAAAAAGACGGCGGTGCTCCTGCCCTCGCAGCAGCCTTTGTTGTTATCTGCGGTATCTTTGGCGGATTGGTTGGTCCCATTATCCTTCGCCGTATCGGCATTAAAAGCAGCATTGCCAAGGGTCTGGCCATGGGCTCATCTTCGCATGCCCTCGGCACAGCCCGCGCCATGGAAATGGGTGCGCTCGAAGGGGCTATTAGCGGACTGGCAATTGGCATTATGGGAATAATGACGGCATTGCTGATACCATTTGCTGAGAGGTTGTTTTAGTACATACAGAAATAGATTTGAAAAAATAAGAACAGCCAATTGCAGAAATGCGATTGGCTGTTTTTGTATAAGCTAAAATGAAATAAATGCTTTAGAATACCTACAAATAAGAAATTCACTGATAATAGCGATCATCCTTCCAGTTTTCGATATTCGAATCAATGTATGCACCAATACGCCGACATTCTTCAAAATCCCGAATAACATGATCGTGAAAGCGCGACTGCCACACAGCTTGTCCTTTCGTGTTTCGCAATTGATTGATTCGCGCCGTGACTGCCGATTTAAACCCCGCAACAAACGACGATATCGATTTTGGTTCGCGATATGCAATTCCATTATCAACCCCTCGTAGAGCCGCACGACTGTGCGGCTCTGAATACGAATTCACACCATCATTTTCAGCCGCACGGCCGTGCGGTTCTGAATACGAATTCACACCATCGTTTTCAGCCGCACGGCCGTGCGGCTCTACAATGATTGCAGAAATATTGGAACGTTCAACTACCCCAACGTTTGCATTGGCATCGGTATTGACATCGGTATTGGTATTGGCGTAGGTATTGACATCGGCGTAGGTATCCCGTAGAGCCGCACGGCCGTGCGGCTCTACAATGGTTGGGGGAAATTGGATGCGTAAAATGGCATGGATATGATTGGGCATAATGACGAATGCATCGCAAAATAATTCCTGTCTGATTGCGAATGATTTGTCCCATTCGTCGGCTACAATCCGGCCATATGCCGATAAATGCATTTCCTTATCCACAATGTTGCCAAACAAACAACAATGTTGTACGGTGTTGATTGTAATAAAATACAACCCCTCACTGCTGTAATCCCACGACTGCCAACGTGCCGAATGAATCCTATATTTGTTTTGAAATTTATCTGCCATAGTGTAGCCGATTAATTAATGCTACAAATGTAAAAATAATTCATGATAATTGGATATATTGTATCTGTCGAAAACTATTTGGTTTTTCAATGATAAATAAAATACATATCTTTGTAAATAATAATTATTTAAATAATCAAAGCTCTATTCTTTCTCAAACATACAAAAAGCAAAACAATTATGATTACTTATATCAAAATAAATGGTTTTAAATCATTTCATGATTTTGAAATGGCATTTACTCCTTTTACTGTGATTGCTGGAACTAATGCATCGGGTAAGAGTAATTTATTTGATGCATTGAAGTTATTAAGCCGTTTGGCTGACACAGATAATCTTAAAAAGGCTTTCAAAGAACAGCGTGGGGAATTTTTGGAACTATTCACATTGTACGGTGAAAATGTTTATGCCTCAGAAATTGATTTTGCTGTAGAAATGTTGGTCAATTATAAGGTTAAAGATGCATGGGGTAATGAAGCTACATTGAAATATACTCGATTACGCTATGAACTTAAAATTAGAAGATTTACAAATCCAACTGGAATAGAAGATTTGGAAGTTGCCTATGAACGTTTAGAGAATCTAAGACATCAAGAAGATAAATGGATTAGATTAATAACTAAAAATAACATTGAAAATTGGAGACCCAAAGTAGTAACAGGAAAAAGAGGCATTCCTTATATTCAGACTGAAGAGGAAAATGGTATACCAACTGTGCAAGTTCCCCAAGATGGAACTACAGGGAATAAAAGACGTTTCCCGTTGAAAAATGCAACTAGGACTGTATTGAGTAGTTTTGATACTATAGACTTTCCTCATGTATTGGCTGCCAGAGAAGAAATGCGTAGCTGGAAATTTCTTGAACTTAACCCTGAAGATTTGAGACACCCAACGAGTAAAAATACAGGTGAAGATGTTTTAAGTCAAAGTGGAAAAAACCTTGCAGCAGTTTTAAATAGGATTAAACAGGAAGATCTTTACTCATTAGTTGAAATATCTAGAAAATTGCAAACTTTCTTGCCTAATTTCATAGAAGTTGATGTTATTGACGATACCGAAAATAAACAATATTTAATCAAACTTAAAGATAAGGACAAAAAAGAATATTCCTCAAGAGTTTTGTCTGAGGGAACATTAAGAATATTAACACTGTGTATTCTAGAGTATGACAATAAGCATACTGGCTTATTGTGCTTTGAAGAACCCGAAAATGGAATTCATCCATTTAGGATTGGAGCAATGGCACAACTACTAAAAGACTTATGTACAGATTTTAGTGACTTGGACATTCCATTACGTCAGGTAATTGTAAATACTCACTCACCAATACTTGTAGGAAATATTCTTGAATTATATATGAATGATAATAATGTAAGTATACATTTATCACAAATGGTCAATAGATTGACTACAATAAATAGTATAAAACAAAAATTAAGTGTAACAACAATGGACAACCCTTTTTCTGGATATCAAGAGAAAGATACAATTGGTGGTATATTTACAGAACAAGAACTCGAAAACAAGAGAAAATATGCAAAGGCAAAAGTCAAAGATTACTTAGAGACAGCTGATTTTGACACATTAATCGATAAATTTAAATGAAATGGCACGGCAGATTTTCATAGGCTTAATGAGAGAAGGGTCTACCGACCAATTATTTCTAAAAAGTGTAATAGAACGTACTTTTGATGATATAAGATTTGAATGCAATACCGATATTGACATTTTTGAAATTGAAGAAATAAAAACTTCATCTGGAAGTACTTTTATTGAAAAGGTATTAGAAGCATCATCATTGGGCTTTAATAGTTTTGGTATGATGATACTCTGTATACATTCAGATGCTGACAATAAAAAACTTGAAGATACTTATCGAAATAGAATTAAGCCAGCAATGGATGTCTTAGCAACAAAAGATGAGAATAATTTTTGTAAAATAGTTGTTGCTGTAATTCCTATTCAAGAAACCGAAGCTTGGATGTTAGCAGACAAAGAATTATTAAAACGAGAAATTGGAACTGAAAAAAGTGACAATGAATTACAAATTAACCGTCATCCAGAGGTAATTGCAAATCCCAAAGAGTGTATCGAAACTGCAATACGCATTGCAAGAGAGGGATATACAAAAAAGCGTAGAAAAGACTTAACAATTTCAGAATTATATTTACCAATTGGTCAAGCCTTGGATTTAGAAAAGTTAGAAGTTTTAAGTTCTTATCAAGATTTTAAAAACAATATCAAAGAAGCATTTAGAACGCTAAATCTACTTGACTGATTAAAATTCACACTATAATTTTGTAAGAAAAACGATCCCCCCCGGCTGAACCTCCCAACAGGTTCAGCCGTTTTTTTATCCCACCGCCCCGGCCGATTGCACCACTTTATAACATTTGCCCTTTCGGCCGGGACGAAAGCATGAAATCAAATAAAAGCATGCAATCGGCCGGGACGGAAGCAAGAAATGAAACCAAAGCACGTAATCGGCCGGGGCGAAAGCTCCCTTTGAAACAAAAGCACGTTTTCGGCCGGGACGGAAGCTCCCTTCCAACTAATTTTGCCTTTTCGGCCGGGGCGGAGACTTTCCTGAAAAAAAATTTTGAGTTTACGTATCAGCCAAAAGCCTTTATCTATCGGACTTTTAGCTTAACAACGTTCTATTTATGCAAATAAAATTACTATTGTGATAAAAATAATTATACATTTTGTATTAATTTCTCAAATATTGTTTATACTTTTGTGTTAATCATTTTCGATTACTAACACATAAAACATTACAAGTTTATGAAAGTCACAATTTTCCGTTTGAAATTGACTCATCTGAGGAATAACGAGTATTGTATGTTCGTGAGCCAGATTGTAGCCATTTTTTTGAAGTATCAACCCGAAGTGTTACACCTGAAAAAAGCGTTTGAGCGGCTTACGGCATTTATGCCCGACCTGGCCAATATCAAAGCACAGGAATTGGGCAACGCCATTAGTAACCAGTTGGCCGATTTGAACACTGAGCGTAAAACACTTATCAAAGGCATTGCCGAGCAGGTAAAAACCTTTGGAAGATTGTCGTTGAGTGTTGCTCCACACGTGGAGGTTCTCACCCGCTTTTTGAATAAGCACGGGAAGGATATCGGCGAATCGAATTACAACGACAACACCGACAAGTTTAATAAACTGTTGGCCGATTATGATGCGAGTGCCGATGTGAAAGCTGCCGTAGCAGCATTAAATCTGACTATTTTAATTGAGCATTTGCGCGACATAAACACGCTATTTGCTACGCTATACTTACAACGTACGCACGAAGATTCGGCTGTTGAAACAGTTGATGCCACTGCCATTCGTGCTGAAACAGATAAAGCCCTGACAGCCTTTTTCGATACATTTGAGATTTTCAGTACCGAATACGATACCCTCGACTATCAGACTCCGGCTAACGAATTGAACGAACTGATTACGAATTATAAAACGCAGCTCAAAGCCCGCACCACCCGCCGCAATGCAGGGAAAGAGGTACATACCGAAGCGCCGATAACTGTTGCATAAGAATAATTTGCCCTAAAAGAAACAAGAGCTGTTCCCACCCGGAAACAGCTCTTGCCTTTTAAATTCATTGCAGTTTTTATTTCTTCACTTCCGTTTTGGCAATCTCCACCGCATACACGCTTTCGAATCCTTCGAAATTGGCTCTGAAAATTATCCATTTCTGATCGGGCGAAAAATGTACGTTTGGTTCCAGCTTGTATTGATGGTGTTTCATGTTCACAAGGCGCTCGTAGTTGAAGCGACTTCCGGCGGGAATAAACAGGTTTATCCATTTCCCATCGCGTGCATTGGCCACCGACACGGTATCGCCTCCATCGCCTGCAAACAGCTTCTGGTCGGGCGAGATGGTATAATGCACACTCCACTGATTGCGGTCGAACTCGTATTTTGTTTCTTCACCCGTATTTACATCCGTTCCACACACAAGAAATCGTTTGCCACGGGGCAGCTGCAGGTCGTACCAAATTGTTTTACCATCGGGGCTAAACCACTCGTGACCGGCAATTTCGTTATCCATTGTGCGCTTGTGCATCAGCTTAATTTCTTTCGTATCGATGTTGATTGTCCAGATACGATCCACTTTTTGCCAGGGTCCTTCGTGACAAAACATCAGCAACTTAGGGTCGGTTGGCGAAAACTGCACATGGTTGAGCCAGGCTGTATCGGTAAATAATTTTGTCAGCTCTTTTGTTTTCAGGTTGATTGTGAACAGGGTGCGGGGCAATTTGGCTTCGTATATCTTATTAAAGTAGTCGTGCTTAGCCGGATTGTCGCGCAAAATAGTTTTCTCAGCCGTTGTCGACCAGGCTCCTCCCAGCAATGTTTCGTCGGCATTCAGCGACGTAATACTTGCTTTAAAATCGGCCGGAAACACATACACCAACTGCGTTTGCTTCGTATCCATATTGGTACTGAAAATGGAATCGTTTATTTGATAGTACACTTCGTGATTCTTCTTAGCAACAATTTCGCCCCGTTTCATCCTTTTGCCTTCGGTGAGTTGGGTAATTTTTAAATCGGACAGATTCACTGTGAATAACTGCATACCCACTCCGTCGCTTTTATACATATCGTTTCCGTAAAAAACCATGCGGTCGCCTTCGTTGCCCTGTCCGGCAACAAACGGATTGTTGTGGAAATAGAAACTCGCGCTGTTGCCATCGCGCTGTGTTAGCCGAATCACTTTATGGTGGGTGTCTTTATCAATCCACATCAAAGGCATTTTCTTGCCTCCTGTTTGCAGCAGTTGCTGTGCCGGCAAAGCGGCCGAAATAAGTACGGCTATTGCGACAATACTGAGATTTATAATTGCTTTTTTCATACGATTATTATTTTACAAGGTCATTTACGTATTCTTCCAGGTTGCTGTATCCACTGGCAGTAATCAATTTTCCGTCGGCAGCATCGTTGGGGTTTAGTTTGCGCTTTTTCTCCCATGCATCGGGTATTCCGTCGCCATCCGTGTCCCTGGGAGCAGTTACGCTTTTAATGGCTGTCTGCCCTCCTACCTCTGCTTCCGATTTGATAACCTGACCCGTTTTGCCGAGCGATTTCACGTAACCAATCAATCGGTTATCAATTTCGTCGCGATGTATCGAAGCGCCAGCCTCGGCTATTACGGTTTTATAAGCTGCTTCGGCAGTTTCAATGTTTGCTGCCGACAAGGCTGAACGTTGAGCACCGCTAACGAGCGTTGCAGTTGTTTTTATAAAATCGGAATCGGTTGCTAAGATACCATTAAGTTTGGCATCCTTATTCAAATCCACTTTATTTCCGCGTTGATACACATGATCGGTAGCTGTGAACATGCCAATAAATGCTTTCGACGAATTAGGTCCGGCAATGAAATAGTTATTGATTATATCCTGAAAATGGTCGGCAGCCGAGTGTCCGCCAACCAACCCGTTGCTTCCCCAGTTATAAATCACGTTGTTGATGATTTCAATCCCTGCCTTGGCTTTGGGGTTACGGCTTTGATTATCTACCCACAAGCAGTGGTGAATGGTCAGGTTGGTGGGGTTTTCGAGCAAAGCCCCAAACATTTGCGGATTAATCCCTTCGCCAATCAAGCAATATTGAAGTGTAACATTGTTGCTTTCTTTAATATGCAGGTTATCCCAGCGGCCCCACTCAACCGATACATGGTCGAAAATTATATCCTGTGCATTGTCGGCCCCGAGTGTACAAACACCACGGCCCATATTTACACTGCCTCTGAAACGCATGTAGCGAATAATTACATCGTTCGAACCTGTCATTGAAACACCATTTCCATAAACGACGATACCATCGCCCGGTGCTGTTTGCCCGGCAATGGTGATAAAAGAGGCAATCTGCAATTTACTTTCGAGCTTGATAACGCCGCTTAAATCAAATACAACAGTACGTTTAGGCTGACTAACGGCATCGCGCAATGAACCCACACCTGAGTCATTCAAATTTGTAACGTGATATACTTCTCCGCCTCTGCCACCAATGGCTTTTTTACCAAAACCGTCGGCACCCGGAAATGCAGGTTGTTGTGCAGACACAAAACCGACAATAAAAATCAATGATAATAACAATAGTTGTTTCTTCATAAAAATGTGTTTTTCTGTGGATTGAACTTACTAATTAGAACGTTTGATTAGACCTGCATAGTTACGAATGGTTTAAACGGTTTTACTCTTCGTTTTGACAACTGGAATAAGGTTTTTGACATTATTCTACATGAGCAAAATGAATTAATAAAAATCACGCTACACACCTACAAGCTTTAACCTAAAAGAATCTGAGCCTTGAAATTTCCCTGAAATAAACACCTATATTTGCAGCGCAAATCTAATACAATTGATTCCATACCTACATAATTATTCAAACAGACGCATCTGTTAACCAATCTCATAAATTTAAATGAATTACCCGGAAAAAACCAAAGAGGAACTTACAGCCGATTTCACAGAATTACAAAAATCCTATCATATGCTAAAAACTTCATATCATAATGATATTGCAAAGCATGAGTTAGTTGAACAAGAACTTATTGAGGCAAAAATTCTAACTAATAACATCGTTGATAGTACTTCCGATTTAATATGGTCTGTCGATTCAAAAAACTTCGGACTCCTCTCTTTCAATAAAGCATTCTCTGATTTTTTCCTTAACGAGGCAGGCATAGAAGTCAAACATGGTTACAACCAAATAGGTTCTCATCCACTCAACAAGTATACGAGTATCTGGAAAGAAATGTACACTCAGGTATTGAAAAACGGACCATTCACAAAAGAATATCATCTATTTACAGGAAACCATATCCTTGAATTAAGTTTCAATCTTCTCAAAAGAGATAATGAGATTTTTGGAATTTCTGTATTCGGAAAGGACATTACTCAACGAAGACGTATCGAAGAAAACCTCTCCGTGAGTAACGAAAAGCTACAAGGCATATTCAATAATCTTCAGGATGCATTTTTTGAATCTGATCAGGATGGAAAACTCACGACAATAAGTCCGTCGGCATTACCAATGTTCGGATATAATTCCATTGATGAAATGCTTGGCATGCAGACTGTGAATTTATATGCAGACCTTAATGACCGGGATAGAATGCTTTCACTGTTGTTCGAAAAAGGAAAGTTACTCGATTTTACTGGTTTGGGTAAAAGAAAAGATGGTACAACGTTTTGGTCATCGCTGAATGTTCAGATAATCTATAATCAAGCCGGTGAGTTTTCAGGTACAATGGGGGTTGTACGCGATATTTCCGAACGAATTCTGACCGAAGAAGAATTGAAAAACAGCGAAGCTAAATACCGGAATATTTATGACAATGCAATCGAAGGGATGTTTCGGACTTCAATGGATGGTCAATTTCTACAATGCAACAAAGCACTCGCCAAACTGCTGGGCTACGCTTCGCCTGAAGAAATCATAAGCCATGTGGATTCCAGCCACGATGTTTGGGTCGATCCAAATGAACGGATCAGATATACAACAATTTTAGATGAACTAAACTCACCATCAGAATTTGAGAGTCAGTTTAAACGCACAGATCAAACTGTAATTTGGGTCTCAATAAATGGAAAATTAGTTCGCGACGAAAAAGGCAATAAGCTCTACTACGAAGGATTTGTTACTGATATCACTTTACGAAAAAATAACGAAATAGAGTTGGAAAAAAAACTGGCTGATTTGCAATGGCATTATAACATTGCTATCGACCGGGAACTCAAAATGATTGAGCTAAAAGAAGAAATAAATAGTTTATTAATGAAATCTGGAGAAAAGCCCAAATACAATATAAAAAAATAAGTCAGACAAAATCAATTTCACTCAAAAACGACAAGTGCTGCTTCCGGTTGGAAGCAGCTCTTGTCGTTTTATTGTATTGTAGAGGCGCAAAGCCTTGCGCCTCTACAAGCAAATATATTATTCTACAATTTTCTTCATGGCAGTCATTGCAGCACGCAATTCAGCTCCACAAATTTCGATAGAGTGGTTACGGATAGCAGCATTTACTTTTACCAATTCGAAGTTATCAACGTGTGCATTAGCAGCTGTGTTGAAGTTTTTACCGATAATGTTTGTATCAACTTTGGTCATGAAATCAGCCAAAAGCGGTTTACAAGCGTGATCGAACAAGTAGCAACCGTATTCAGCTGTATCAGAAATTACACGGTTCATTTCGAACAATTTCTTACGTGCAATGGTGTTAGCAATAAGTGGAGTTTCGTGCAATGACTCGTAGTAAGCCGATTCGTTTTTGATACCTGAGCAAGTCATGCTTTCGTAAGCTAACTCAACACCTGCTTTTACAAAAGCAACCATCAACGTAGCGTTATCGAAGTATTCCTGTTCTGAGATTTCAACGTCACCAGCAGGCGTTTTTTCGAATGCAGTTTCGCCTGTAGCAGCACGCCATGACAATAGGTTTTTGTCACCAGCAGCCCAATCTTCCATCATGATACGGGAAAATTCGCCTGACAAAATATCATCCATGTGTTTGATAAACAACGGACGCATAATTTCTTTCAATTCTTCTGAAATGTTGAAAGCAGCAATTTTTGCAGGGTTCGACAAACGATCCATCATGTTAGTGATACCACCAATTTTCAATGCTTCGGTGATAACTTCCCAACCATATTGAACCAATTTAGAAGCATAACCGGCATCGATTCCTTTTTCAACCATTTTGTTGAAAGAAAGAATAGAACCAGTTTGCAACAAACCACAAAGGATAGTTTGCTCGCCCATCAAATCTGATTTTACTTCGGCAACAAATGAAGACAACAATACACCGGCTTTGTGACCACCTGTACCAACGCAATATGCTTTAGCAATTTCCAATCCGTCGCCGTTAGGATTATTGTCGGCGTGAACTGCGATAAGCGTAGGAACACCGAAACCACGAAGGTATTCAGCGCGTACTTCAGAAGCAGGCGATTTAGGAGCAATCATTACAACAGTAAGGTCCTTGCGGATTTGAGTTCCTTCTTCAACGATATTGAAACCGTGTGAATAAGACAAAGTAGCACCTTGTTTCATCAAAGGCACAACAGCATTTACAACTGAAGTATGTTGTTTGTCCGGAGCTAGGTTAGATACCAAATCAGCTGTAGGAATCAATTCTTCGAAAGTACCAACTTTAAAGCCGTTTTCGGTAGCGTTTACATACGAAGCACGTTTGTTATCGATAGCTTCCTGACGCAATGCGTAAGATACATCTAAACCACTGTCGCGCATGTTTTGACCCTGAGCCAAACCCTGAGCACCGCAACCAATGATTACGATTTTCTTGCCAATAAGCTTTTGAACACCATCAGCGAATTCGCTGCTTTGCATAAAATCACATTTTCCAAGTTCCTGAACTTTCAGGCGGTGAGGTAGTGAATTGAAATAATTTGCCATTTTCTTCTTTAATTTTTAAAACCCTACAAAGATACGATAATTATCTTATTTTGTTGAGCGTTACCAATTTGGTTTATATTAGTTATTTGTTTATTTCTATTGAAACCATTTGGAATAAGTAGTATCCAAATGAGTTTTCTTACTGTTTAAACTCTCAAATGTGCTTTGCAGTCTTTGAGAGTTTAGCATTCAAAATACGACTCTTGCCCTACAGGCAACCTTGTCGTCTTTACGTATTTCGAAACGGAAATCTCCTTTTTCAGGTTCACACCCTACGATTTCGACAAAATCATCAAAAAGCATTTCCTGTACATAGTTGATTTCGAAGCGGCTTATTGCACATTTTCGATAACAACTCAACGAAAAACAATCGCTAATCCATTGAATGTAGCGCATACTGCTCACATGTCCATTGATGTCGATATCGCTATATTTCACCTTGAAACCATCATAGTCAGTGCCTTCGTCAACACTGCCAAGCTTAATCGGTTTTTCAATCAGACCTGGCTCACCGTTGGCAAAGTCATGAATTCCTTCCAACGTCAACAGATCTTTTGCACGACGGGTTTCCATATCGAAAAACACCCAAAACGAGCAGGCATTTGCAATAATTTCGCCTTTCTCGTCGCGAATACAGAAGTTACGGGTTGTGTTAGCCCGACCCACTTCTTCAACCCAGGTTTCAACCGAAATCTTTTCGTACTGTTCCGGAAATCGTGTCATTTCAATAGCCAAGCGAGACAACACCCAGGCACAATTCATTTCGTGCAGGCGGCGTAAACCAAAGCCATTATCGTCAGCATTATATCCGGCCGTTGTCAGCAATATATTCGCAAAAGCAGCCATAGTGACGCGAAACTGAAAGTCGACATCCTGTGGCTGAATTTGAAATGAGTACGTTTTCTTTAGAGACATGAACCCTGAAGTTTCAATAATTATTTATCACCGTATTTATCCTGAATAGCATCAAGCATATCGCTCAATCGTTCTACTTTGGAGCGGGTGATAGCCACACGCCCTGAACGTATAAATTGCAATACACCTACTGATTCGCTCAGTTCGTCAAACATTTTCTGCGTTTCAGCATAATGTCCGGCCTTTTGTAAAACCACAAAATCGCTGTTCATTTCCAAAATACGAATATGGTATTTGCGAATAAGATCTTCAATTGAACCTTTCTCAAGCAATTTATCAGTAGCTACTTTATACAAAGCAATTTCCTGAAATACCAGATCTTCGTCGGTATTGTAATATGCTTTCAGAATGTCAACCCGTTTGTCGATTTGTTTAACCACTTTAGAAACAAGATCTTCGGTGGCATATAGCGTAATAGTAAATTTATGAATACCTTTCAAAGCCGAAGGCGAAACAGAAAGAGTTTCGATATTGATTGCACGACGTGTGAATATGATGGTTATCTGACCCAACAAACCTACGGTATTTTCCGAAAAAACGGTAATGGTATATAATTTAGTTTCCATGATTTAGTCTCCCAATAAAATGTTAGTAACACAAGCACCGGCTGGAACCATAGGGAATACCATGCCTTTTTTCTCAACATTTACAACCAACAAATAAGGTTTGTCGTCTTTCAACATATCTGCAATGGCTGCATCCAGCTCCTCACGTTTATGAACTTCAGTTCCATCAATACGATAGGCTTTTGCAATAGCAATAAAATCTGGATTAACCATTTCGGTAAATGAGTAACGTTCTTCGAAGAACATTTCCTGCCACTGGCGCACCATGCCGAGGAAGTGATTATTCAAGATAATCATTTTTACACCAATTTGCTCCTGCATAATGGTTCCCAATTCCTGAATCGTCATTTGAAAACCACCGTCACCGCTAAACATACAAACTGTACGTTCGGGTGCTCCCATTTTAGCTCCCATAGCAGCCGGGATACCAAATCCCATTGTTCCCAAACCACCGGAAGTTACTACACTTCGGGTTTCGGTATAATTGAAATAACGTGCAGCCATCATTTGGTTCTGACCAACATCAGTTACAAGCACCGCTTTATTATCGGTAGCTTCTGATATTTTATGAATTACTTCACCCATGGTTATTTCACCTGACTCGGGATGTACTTCACGTTGTATTACTTTTTCAAATTCCTGTTTCTGGTATTCTTCAAAAGAGGCAATCCATTCCGTATGTTTTGCTTCATTCACCTTAGCTGTCAATGCCGGCAAAGTATCTTTTGCTGATCCCAAGACCGGTGCATCAGCAATCACGTTTTTATTTATTTCGGCAGCATCAATGTCTAAATGTATTACTTTAGCCTGTTTTGCGTAGGTTTTCAAATCACCGGTTACACGGTCATCGAAACGCATACCAATGGCAATAAGCACGTCACATTCGTTTGTTTTCATGTTAGGCGCTACGTTCCCATGCATTCCTAAAAATCCTTTGTTTAATGGGAAATCATACGACATCGCCGAAGCACCCAATAGAGTCCAGGCAGCGGGAATATCCGCTTTTTCCAAAAATGCTTTCAATTCAGCTTCAGCATTTGCCAGAATAACACCCTGCCCAACCAATGCAAATGGTTTTTTAGCACCATTAATCAATGCAGCAGCTGCTTCAATCTGAGTTGGCTGAACTTCCGGAATCGGAATGTAACTACGAATAAACGTGCATGGTTTATAATCGAATTCAACTTCCTGAATCTGTGCATTTTTAGCAAAATCCAACACTACCGGTCCGGGACGACCGCTGCGTGCAATATAAAAAGCACGAGCTACAGCCCAGGCAATATCTTCAGGACGGCGAATTTGATAGGCCCATTTCGTAATTGGTTGGGTAATACCTACCACATCAATTTCCTGAAATGCATCGGTTCCCAACAAAGCAGCACCAACCTGACCGGTAATAACTACCATAGGCGTACTATCGAGCATGGCATCAGCAATACCTGTTACAGCATTTGTTGCAGCGGGACCCGAAGTTACCAAAGCAACACCAACTTTTCCCGAAACACGTGCATAACCTTGTGCAGCATGTGTTGCACCTTGTTCGTGACGGGTTAGAATGTGATTTATATTTTTATCGTAATCATATAGCGCATCGAAAACGGGCATAATTGCACCACCCGGATAGCCAAAAATGGTATCAACCCCCTCGGCTACCAGTGCCTGCATAAATGCATGAGCACCTGTTATTTTTTTGTTTTCCATAATATTCAGTAGACAAGTAAATAGTAAACGAGTAAACTTTTAAAATTATTGGTGAACTTCGTCAACTACTAACTATTAATTATCAATTGTCAATTATTAATTATCAATCTATCATTCTCACAGCACCTTTGTCGGCAGAACTTACCATGCTTGCATAAGCTCTCAGGGCTTTTGAGACAATTCTGTTGCGATCTTTTGGTTTAAATGCATCTTTGCCACGGGCCTCTTCAACCTGACGGCGTTGCAATAAAACTTCATCGCTTAGTTTCACATTAATTGTACGATTTGGAATATCAATTTCAATGATATCACCATCTTCAATCAATCCAATGTTTCCACCCGAAGCAGCTTCCGGAGAAATGTGTCCAATAGATAAGCCGGATGTTCCACCGGAGAAACGGCCATCAGTTATCAATGCACACGCTGCACCAAGATGTTTCGATTTAATATACGAAGTTGGATAAAGCATTTCCTGCATTCCCGGACCTCCTTTTGGACCTTCGTGTGTAATCACCACTACATCGCCTGCAACCACTTTTCCACTCAGAATTCCGGTACAAGCTGTATCTTGAGATGTAAACACTTTGGCAGGTCCGCTGAACTTCCAAATGCTTTCGTCAACACCTGCGGTTTTAATAACGCATCCATCCTGTGCAATGTTCCCTTTCAGGATTCCTAATCCACCATCTTTTGTGTAGGCATGTTCCACACTGCGGATACAACCACCGACTCGGTCGCCATCCAATTCAGGATATTGAACACTTTGAGACCCCAAAACCAGATTAAAACGGTGTGCGGGAGCACTTTTATAAATTTCAATGGCTTTGGCAATAACTGTCGGAGCCGTAATATCATATTTTTCAATGGCTTCGCCCAATGTCAGTCCATCAACACGATAAACCGACTTATTAACTAAACCACCCTTACTCAATTCTGACAAGATACTCAAAATTCCACCTGCACGATTTACATCCTGAATGTGATACTTCTGAGAGTTTGGAGCAACTTTACATAAACAAGGAGTAACACGCGAAAGTTTATCCATGTCATCCATTGTCAATTCAACTTCAGCTTCATGGGCAATTGCCAGAATATGTAGAACTGTATTAGTAGAACCACCCATGGCAATATCAAGCGTCATAGCATTCAGGAATGCCTCGCGGGTTGCTATAGAGCGTGGTAAAACAGTTTGATCGCCTTCGAAATAATATTTGTAAGCATTATCAACAATAAGTTTTGCAGCATCGATAAAAAGTTGAGTACGATTTGAATGTGTCGCCACAATAGTTCCATTGCCCGGCAAAGCCAATCCAATTGCTTCGTTCAAACAGTTCATGGAGTTAGCCGTGAACATACCTGAGCAAGAACCGCAAGTTGGGCAAGCTGCATTTTCAATTTTTGTTACCTGCTCATCCGAAACGCTTTCGTCAGCCGATTGAACCATAGCATCCACTAAATCAAGATGTTTTCCATCTAATTCGCCGGCTTCCATTGGACCCCCCGAAACAAAAACACATGGGATATTCAATCGCATGGCAGCCATAAGCATACCCGGCGTAATTTTATCGCAGTTACTGATACAAACCATAGCATCTGCTTTGTGGGCGTTAACCATGTACTCAACACTATCGGCAATTAAATCGCGCGATGGAAGTGAATACAACATGCCGTCGTGACCCATGGCAATACCATCATCAATCGCAATGGTATTAAATTCGGCTGCAAAACAGCCCAGTTTTTCTATTTCAGCTTTTACCTTCTGACCAATTTCGTGCAAATGTGCATGTCCTGGTACAAACTGGGTAAATGAATTTACGATGGCGATAATGGGTTTTCCCATTTGATTATCCGTCATCCCGTTTGCACGCCATAATGAACGCGCTCCGGCCATTCTGCGTCCGCCCGTGCTGGTTGCACTACGTAATTCTTTTTTCATATTTTTTGTTTTATTGCCAATGGCTGATTAAATAAAAAACCTTTCTCCGTTATGGTGAGAAAGGTTTTTTTATATGTTCACATACATATTATACAACGTAACCATCTCACTTCTGACTTTGGACCAAAAGAAGCACCACGAGCACGAGGACTGTATAAATGCGTTGAGAATTCATTTTCTATTATTTTGGCTGCAAAGATAAGGCAAGAAATTGAATCGTCAAATAGTTTGGAAGAAAAAAATGTTATATTTGTTCAATTCGTAAGGAATGTGGCTTGTTTTATTTGAATAAATCAGATTTCATTGCAAAATGAGCAATTTCAACTCAAATACGTTATATAAAAAACAAATTTACAACAAACATAACCTGCAAAAAAAGAGTAATGACCACAAATTTGTATTATTTTTGCAAGCTATTTTGAGAATACCATGGAAAACAAAACCTATCAATATATCAACAATATAAATTCACCCATTGATTTAAAAGCAATTAGCAAAAGTAACCTTCCAGCAGTTTGCGATGAGCTTAGACAATTTATTATCGATGAGGTTTCAAAAAATCCCGGACACCTTGGATCCAGTTTGGGCGTAGTAGAGTTGACTGTAGCGCTGCATTACGTTTTCAATACTCCTTACGACCGCATTGTTTGGGATGTAGGCCACCAGGCTTACGGACATAAAATTCTTACAGGTCGTCGCGACCAATTTCATACAAACAGACAATTTAAGGGCTTATGTGGATTTCCAACACCAAAAGAAAGTGAATATGACGCTTTTGGAGTCGGACACTCTTCAACATCTATTTCAGCTGGTTTGGGAATGGCTGTAGCATCTTTATTAAAAGAAGAACCCGACAGACAGGTAGTTGCTGTGATTGGTGACGGAGCCATGACAGGTGGATTGGCCTTCGAAGGCTTGAATAACACGTCGATGGATAAAAATAACCTGTTGATTGTACTAAACGACAATCAAATGGCTATCGATCCGATTAAAGGTGGTTTTACTCAATACCTCGTAGATATCACCACTTCGAGGACTTACAACAAAGTCCGTTATCGCGCTTATCGAATGCTTAAAGGACTTGGAATTATCAACGAATCGAAAAAAAATCGCATAATCAGCTTAAACAACACCCTTAAAGCAGCCCTTACAAGGCAACACAATATATTCGAAGGACTTAATATCCGCTACTTCGGACCTATCGACGGGCATGATATAGATGGATTAGTTCGTATTTTATCCGAAATTAAAGATTTCAAAGGTCCAAAAGTACTTCATTGCATCACTACGAAAGGAAAAGGCTACGAACCGGCTGAAAAATCGGCTACTGAATGGCATGCACCCGGCAAATTCAATGTGGAAACCGGCGAACGCAACAAAGCGAATAACGATGCTCCTACTCCACCTCTGTTTCAGGATGTGTTCGGTGAAACAGTGTTGGAACTGGCATTGAAAAACGAAAAGATAGTGGCAATTACTCCTGCTATGCCTTCGGGTTGTTCCATCAATATCATGCAAAAGGAATTACCAGAACGCGTTTTTGACGTGGGAATTGCTGAAGGACATGCTGTTACTTTCTCTGCCGGAATGGCCAAAGAAGGTATGATTCCGTTTTGCAATATCTATTCTTCGTTTATGCAACGGGCTTATGACAATGTTATTCATGATGTTGCCTTACAGGAACTGAATGTAATTTTTTGTCTGGACAGGGCAGGTGTGGTTGGTTCGGATGGTGCAACTCATCACGGATTGTTCGACCTCACTTACATGCGCTGCATCCCAAATATGAAAGTTTCGGCACCCCGAAACGAAGTTGAGCTTCGTAACCTGCTTTATACAGCTCAATTGCCCAATATGGGACCATTTGTAATTCGATATCCACGTGGAAAAGGCTATATTATTGATTGGAAACAACCAATGAAAGCATTGGAAATTGGAAAAGGTGAAAAATTGAAGGATGGTAAAGATTTGGCCATTCTGACTTTGGGAACCATTGCCAACAGTACGGCAAAAGCCATTGAATTAGTTGAAAAAGAACATCACATTTCGATAGCCCATTACGATTTGCGCTTTTTAAAACCACTCGACCAGGAAATGATGCATCAAGTTGCCAAAAACTTCAAACACATTATTACGCTTGAAGAAGGAGTTATTCAGGGCGGATTTGGTAGTGCTATATTGGAGTTCATTTCAGACAATGGCTATACTAATCAGGTAAAACGACTCGGTATGCCCGATAGTTTTATTGAGCACGGTACCCCCGAAGAGTTGATGCATATGCTGGGACTCGATGCCGAAGGAATTGCTCAAAGTATCGAAAGTTGGCTTGAAAAAATAAAAAGTATTCAGTTTGAAAAAACTGCATTATAACGCAATTATCAGTAACGTGGATTTTCAGGTTACTGATAATTTTATATCATCCAATGAAAACCGTATTAATTGCATTGATGCTGATACTATCTCTCAATGCTTGTCCGCAACCAACTACTACAACCAAAACACCTATTCAGAAGGCTGTAAATAGCCACGCCAAAACTTCACTCACAAGTTTCTTAAATGAAGCTAAATGGAGTGAACTGTTTCCAAACCGTCATGGATTCAAATTACAAAAGGGAAGGAAAAGAACTGCCGATTTTTATTCATTCAAAGCATTCATGGCAGCTACCAGAGCATTTCCTGAGTTTTTGAAAGGTGATATAACAACTCAAAAACGTGAACTGGCTGCTTTTTTAGCCAACATTGCTCAGGAAACGAGTGGTGGTTGGGCTGAAGCTCCCGGAGGCTATTTCAAGTGGGGACTTTACTTTGTTGAAGAGAAACAGGATAGTTTGATTAATAACTATGCTGATATTACCAAGAAAAACTATCCACCTGTACCGGGTAAAAACTATTTTGGCAGAGGTCCCAAGCAACTAAGCTGGAATTACAACTATGGTCAATTCAGCGAAGCATGGTTTGGCTCAAAAGATTCATTGCTTCAGCATCCCGAATGGTTGGCAAAGGATGCCGTGCTATCATTTGCATCGGCCATCTGGTTTTGGATGACCCCGCAATTTCCAAAACCATCCTGTCATGATATCATGGTTGGAAACTGGAAACCTACACCCAACGATTTACAAAAAGGGCGCATACCTGGTTTTGGTGCCACAGTGAATGTGATAAATGGTGGCGTGGAATGTGGGCTCGGCAAAGATCTTGAAAAAACAGCCTATCGTTACGAGTATTATCAATACTTCTGTCAATATTTTCATGTCTCACCGGGTGAAAATATCAATTGCAGCAATCAAAAACCCTTTGGCCAATAAAATTATCCCTTCCTTGATGATATTAAACTGAAATTGTATTATTTTTACATTCAATTTTAAAATCTACTATCATGAAAATGCGATTCTTTTATTTGATATGCAGCATTTTATTTATAAGCATTAATACGTACTCGCAGAAAAAACTCGACAAGTTTTTAAATGTACAATACAAACTCGGCTTTGCTATTCTGAATAATGGTGACACATTAAATGGACCATTTGAGTTTAATAATTGTGAGAAAAACTATCAGATACTTGTTTACGTCAATCCAACCGACTTCAGTAAGAAAGCTTATAATCCTCAAGAAGTAAAGTTTTTCGCATTGGATAGCACCTATTATCTCCCCAAAGAACTTAAAGACGGTTGGGTATTTGTTCAACTAATTTCGAATGATAAACTTGGAGTTTATTTGTACAAACGATTTCTGACAACACAAATGGGTAGCGGATCTGAAAACCAATTAATGCTTGAGAAACCAAATGGACAATATATTTTGGTACCACTAAACAATTTCTTTCCATTTAAATTTAAAGTCAGCGATTTCTTTAGCGACGACGAAGAGTTAAGCACGAAGATTCTAAACGAAACATATAAACGAAAAGATATTATCAAAATAGCTTATGACTATAATAACTGGTTGAAAGAACATAACAAATAACTATTTCAACCCGGCTAATTTCAACTCTTAATTACAAACCGTAGAAAATTCATTCCTACGGTTTTTTTATTGCCCACATCTTTTTCACATTTTCAGCTTTCTTTGTATATTTGCACAATAAAAATTCAGTCGTTCATGGAGGCAAAAAAGAAAGCCGTTGTTATTGGTGCAGGTGTTGGTGGAATAGCCACTGCCGTTTTTCTGGCACAAAAGGGATTTGCAGTGGAGGTGTATGAAAAAAATGCCAATCCCGGTGGCCGATGCGGACAAATGCAGCAGGATGGTCACCGGTTCGATTTAGGTGCAACCATTTTGCTTATGCCATCGCTTTACAGGCAGGTATTCTCAGCATTGGGAATGGATATGGATAAGGAGCTTGAAACAACATCGCTGGAACCTGTCTACAAATTATTTTTCGGTGATAATACAGATTTCGCTTTTACACGCAACCCGGATAGAATGAAAACGCAACTGGAAGCTATCGAGCCCGGAAGCAATGCCCAATACGAAAAGTATATAAAAGAAGGCTATGAGTTTTTCGACATGTCGATGAACGATTTATTGGGTCGGAATTTCTACCATATTTTCCAGTTTATCAACCTGAAAAGTGTACGGTTACTTATCCGCCTCAAAACATGGATAAAACATACCGATTATATTCAACGCTTTTTTCGGGATCACCGGCTGCAAAAGGCATTTACGTTCCAAAACATTTACGTGGGTCAAAATCCATATCGTCAACCCGCCTTTTTCTCCATGCTGCCGGGTGCCGAAATTGCCGAAGGAGCACTGTTTCCGCAAGGTGGCATGTATAGGGTGGTAGAAAAACTTCAGGAAACTGCATTGGAACTGGGTGTAAAATTTCATTTTAAAAAACCGGTAAAACGAATTGTGACCAAAGGAAACAAAACAACCGGAATAGAATTGGAAAGTGGGAAAAACGTTGATGCCGATGTGGTTATTTCCAATGCCGATTTACCGTACATTTACAACGAACTTTTGCCGAAAAGCCGCATGATTACCCGACTCAAAAACAAAGAATACTCCTGCTCGGCCATTGTTTTTCATTGGGGCATGGATAAAGTGTATGAGCAACTGGATCATCACAGCATTTTCCTGAACGAGCCTTACAAAGAAGGAATGGATAAGATTTTCAACGAAAAATCACTCTCAAACAATCCGAGTTTCTACGTACATGCGCCCGTGCGGACCGATAAATCGGCGGCTCCCCTGAATGAAGATACCCTGTCGGTGATAATTCCGGTTGGGCATATTGACGAAAAATACGACCAAGACTGGCAGGCGTTGAAGCAATCGGCACGCGAATCGGTCATTCGCAGATTGAAAGAAGCAGGCATGACAAATATTGAGGAACATATAAAATTTGAACTTTGCTTCACGCCCAAAACATTCGAGAGTTATTGTAACGTAACCCGCGGTTCCGTTTTTGGGAGTTTGAGTCATACCATTTTCCAAATGGGTTATTTCCGCCCGCACAACCGCCACAGAAAATATAAGAACCTCTATTTTACCGGCGGAAGTACACACCCCGGAAATGGAATACCGTTGGTTTTGTTATCGGCAAAACTGACGAGCGAAAGAATAATGAAAATGCATAATAGATAATTCACAATGCATAATGCATAATGCATAATTAAAGGGATTAAAAACCGATATGTCTTATAATTTACGCTAACTCCCAATTATGAATTGTGCACTATGAATTATGAATTAATTTCTCTATTTGTCATATAATTTATACGAACTCCAATTTTTCAAATTATGAATTGTGCATTATGAATTATGAATTAATTTTTCGCTCTATCGACTTCGATAAAATAGTTGATCACCCCAATATCCTTATAGCTGCGCACTTTTGGGAAAAGGAGAAATACGAAGCAGCCAAAACATGCTATCGGTTTATGCGTGCCATCGACGATTTGATTGATAATTACAAATCGGAGCACACCGTTATTGAGCCCACAGAACAAGTGGCTCTCGAAGCCAACGTAACCAATTGGATAAACACTATTCTGACAACAAAAGAGAACAACCCCGCCCCGGCTGAGTTATTGGAAACAATCCATCGGTTTAAAGTTCCGGCATGGCCGCTCGAAGCATTTGCCAAATCGATGGTGTACGACATTTACAACGACGGCTTCCCTACCCTGCCCGCTTTTCTGGATTATGCCGCAGGAGCTTCGGTGGCACCGGCTTCTATTTTTGTGCATCTGTGCGGGCTCACCAAAGTGAATGCTGAATACATCGTTCCTGCATTCGACGTAAAGCAAGCCGCCACTCCCTGCGCCGTGTTCAGTTATTTGGTGCATATAATCCGAGACTTTGTAAAAGACCACACCCATAATCTGAATTATTTCCCCGAAGATTTAATGGAAAAACACGGGCTTAACCGTGTCAATCTACTTGCCATGGCTGAGGGTGCCGAAATTACAAGCGGTTTCCGCGAAATGGTTAGGGAACTGTACACCGTTGCCGACGAGTATCGCCAAAAAACATGGGACATGAAGGAACAAATAAAACCGATGCTCGAACCTCGCGGGCAATTAAGCCTCGAAATAATTTTTGCTCTCTACATGATGGTTTTCGAACGCATTGATATCGATAACGGAACATTCACTACCGAAGAACTCAAACCAACACCCGCAGAAATTAAAGAACGGGTACGTAAGGTGATGGTGGAATTTGAAAAAACACAAACAAGATGATAACATTTATAGTTTATCCATTGATATGTTTATTTATTTTTATACTAACTTTATTAAAAGTTTCAAACTCTCCGAATGTCCATACTGGACGTATACTAATTGCAACTGGAATTACGATAATCTTTGGAATTATTATCCTTATTAAACAAGCTGATTTCGAAAACGTATTTATACTCTATTTCGGCCACTTCACCTCTGCATTAGTTTTAGTCCCTTGCCTTCTTTATTGGCAATATAACTATTTCAAGAAAAAGATAGTTATATTGCCAATAGTTTTTTATATTCTGGCATTCATTTCATCAGTAATCATATCTCTTTCTGGATTATACTTATCATTTTTTATTACTTTTCATCAGACTCCTTTTAATATTTTCACTCATTAATACACAAAAATACTGTATGAAAAAACTTAAATTTATTTTTATTTACTTATCGTGCATTATGGTTGTTTCCGGGCAACAGCCTGCAAGCTGCGAAACCTGGAAACAACAGGTAGCTTCAACCGAAAAAGCTTTCGAGAAAATGGCTCACGACAAAGGTATTACTGAAGCATTCTACTACTTTGCCGATAGTATGGCAGTAATAAAACGGGCAAACGACTCACTTATTTATGGCAAAGAGTGTATCCGGCATTTTTACGCACTGAAAAACTACAGCAACGCTACCGTAAACTGGACACCCGATTTCATTCAGGTTTCCAACGACGGAACATTGGCCTACACCTACGGAAAATACCTTTGGAAGTTCAAACAAGTCGACGGTACGACCCAAGAATTCACGGGCATATTTCACACCGTATGGAAAAAACAAAAAAACGGAAGTTGGAAATATGTGTGGGATTAAGAAAATTTAATGCTCAACACGACAACTAAACTTAACAAAAGCCTGACAATCAAACGTCAGGCTTTTTTGATGCAACTAAATTTGTGATTCACTTAAAATATTTAGTCGAATTGCTTGGAAGTTATTAAAATTATTCTTATTTTTGACGCGTTAACTTTGTAAAAATGCTCCAAAGTAAGCTCTATAATTTATAGAATATAGAATGATACTCAGTTTAAGCTTCTATAAATTATACAGACATGAATGATGCTCCGTTTAAGCTTCTATAAATTATAGAGACATGAATGATGCTCCGTTTAGGCTTCTATAAATTAGAGAGACATGAATGACACTCAGTTTAAGTTTCTATAAATTATAGAACCATTTATGACCACAAAACCAATAGAATATCAAAGTTTTATAATAAATCAATTCTCTAATATCAATTTAAAAATTTGTTTATCATGAATTACGTTTCATTTTCTCCGCTTTATGTCAATTTACTGACAATTTCCGGTCTTTTTTCGTTGAATAAATCAACAATTGAGTTAGCCAAACCGTTGGTTAGCAATTTGGGACCAATTTCCGCAGTGGCACTATCACAGCTCGAACTTGCGAATCAAATGCTTGGACAAAGTATGAACAAAAGCCAGAAGAGCGCCCTTAGTCCCGCTGTAAAAACTCTCGACGGTGAACGTGACAATTTCTTAGGTGAGATTTTCCGCGTGAGTGGCTCGTATCTGAAAAGTAGCGACGACAACAAAAAATCGGCTGCCAGTATCATGCAACTTTATTTGGCTCCATATAAAGGAGTGGCATCTCAACCTATCAATATCGAAACCGGAACAGTGGCCGATATGATAGTGAAATACAAAGCAAGCCCGGCCCTGATTGCAGCTGCGCAAACATTGGATATCGATGGAGTATTCGACAAGCTGGAGTCGAAAAACACTGAGTTAAACGATATTTACAACAATCGTAACAACGAATATTCCGAACGCGACTTATCAGCAAGCACCGTGAAACCCGATGCTGTAACTGCCTACATTCAGTTTTGTACAGCCTTGGAGCAAGCCTACAACTACACTCCAAACGATACTATAACAGCACTGTTCAACAAGCTGGACGAGTTCCGCAAAAAATATCATGCACTCGAAGGTGGTAAAGATGCTCCGTCCGACAACACACCCGCAAAATAATAAATACATTCGCGGAGCGTGGCTTGAGGGCTGCGCTCCGGGATTTTTTTTATAAACACTTAAAAAACAATCAGGATTTTCCCAAATGACTATTCTTAAAAAAAAACACAATGAGAATAACTCAAAAAGTTTTATTGGCAGTATCATTTATTTTTGCCATAAGTTTCAGTTTCGCACAAGCTCAAATTAAGATTGGCGCAAAGGCTGGCTTAAATTTGTCCACGTATATGGAGTCTCAGAATGGATCCGGGAATCAGATACTATTAACAGGGTATAATGTTGGGCTTATTTCAGAAATCACATTAAAAAATAATCTCTTTCTACAACCGGGTATTTTATTTTCAACAAAAGGTTCTAATTTTAATATTGCAGATGTTAGCGATCAGTACATCACACGAAATATTGAGATTCCAGTTAACGTATTGTACAAATACAATGTTCAATCGGTTAAACTGTTTGGATTTGCCGGTCCTTACATTGGTTTAGTAGTAGATGGTAAAGGTAGAACAGATAACACCACCTATTACCCTATTGATTTTTCAAGTGAAAACAGGAGCATGAATTCTTTAGATTATGGATTAAACTTCGGACTTGGTGTTGAAGTTAGTCATTTTCAGATTTCTGCTCAGTTTGGATTAGGATTGGCTAATTTATATCATACTCCTGCTACATATACTTCTTATTATAACACATATAATATACACCCTGACGACGTGATAAAACAAAATCGTGTTATTGGGATTTCAGTGGGATACTTGTTTGGTACAAACAAATAAATAAGCATAGGGTCGGCACTTACATAAAGTATTGCCATCTTTGTTTGCAAATCTTTAGTATCATCAAAGCTAAAACAAGACAACTAAAGCCGATAAATCATCATCTTCATTGCCCATCCCATAAATATAACTACAATATTAAATTAATGATTGTAATCTGCTTTAGCTGGCATCAAATGGATAAAATTCCCCATTTCCAAATTCCCCATTTCTTTGTATCTTTGCACTCCCTATTAAACGAATAACCAAATCAACCAACAAAAATGGCCGACGATAAAAAAGTTATTTTCTCGATGGTGGGAGTCAGCAAGACTTTTCCTCCACAAAAAAAAGTATTAAACAACATTTACCTTTCGTTTTTCTACGGAGCTAAAATTGGTATTATCGGGTTGAACGGCTCGGGTAAATCAACCCTGTTGAAAATTATTGCCGGAGTAGAAAAAAGCTTCGATGGCGAAGTAGTTTTCTCACCCGGATACTCCGTGGGTTATCTGGAGCAAGATCCAAAGCTGGATCCGACTAAAACCGTAAAGGAAATTGTGCAGGAAGGCGTGCAGGAAATTGTAGATATGATAGCCGAGTACGATAAAATAAACGAACAATTTGCCGATCCCGATGCCGATTTTGATAAACTAATTGCCCGCCAGGGTGAATTGCAGGAATTGCTTGACCATGCTGATGCATGGAACCTCGACAACAAACTGGAACGTGCCATGGATGCACTTCGCTGCCCACCCGAAGAATGGAAAATAGAAACTCTTTCGGGAGGTGAGCGTCGCCGTGTGGCTTTGTGCCGACTATTGCTTCGTCAACCCGATATTCTGTTGCTCGATGAGCCTACCAACCACCTCGATGCCGAATCGGTAGAATGGTTGGAGCATTATCTGCAACAATATGCAGGAACCGTTATTGCTATTACCCACGACCGCTACTTCCTCGACAATGTTTCGGGTTGGATTCTGGAGCTCGACCGCGGTGAAGGTATTCCATGGAAAGGAAACTACACTTCGTGGTTAGAGCAAAAAACAAATCGGATGGCAATGGAAGAAAAATCAGCCAGCAAGCGTCGTAAAACCCTTGAACGTGAGCTCGAATGGGTGCGCATGGCACCAAAAGCCCGTCACGCCAAAGGAAAGGCCCGTTTGGAAGCTTATGATAAGCTCATAAACGAAGACCAACGCGAAAAAGAAGAAAAGCTCGAACTTTTTATCCCCAACGGACCTCGATTGGGAAATAAAGTGGTGGAAGCTATCGATGTTTCGAAAGCTTTTGGCGATAAGCTACTTTTCGACAACCTCAACTTTATGCTTCCTCCAAACGGTATTGTTGGAATTATCGGACCAAATGGTGCCGGTAAAACAACGCTCTTCCGCATGATGATGGAATTGGAAAAAGCCGACAAAGGTACTTTCGAAGTAGGTGAAACAGTAAAAATCGGATACGTTGATCAAAGTCACGCTGATATTGATCCTGAAAAAACGGTTTACCAGGTAATCTCCGGCGGTACAGATTTTATCCGCGTAGGTGGAAAGGAAATCAATGCCCGTGCCTACTTATCACGCTTCAATTTTGCAGGTGGCGATCAGGAAAAACTTTGCGGTGTACTTTCGGGAGGTGAACGTAACAGATTGCATTTGGCACTTACATTGAAATCGGAGGCTAATGTTCTGTTACTCGATGAGCCAACGAATGATATTGATGTAAACACGTTGCGGGCATTGGAAGAAGGATTAGAGGCTTTTGCGGGTTGTGCTGTGGTTATTTCTCACGACCGCTGGTTCCTCGATCGTATCTGTACACACATTATTGCATTCGAAGGCAACTCGGAGGTATTTGTGTTCGAAGGTTCATACTCCGAATACGAAGAAAACAAAAAGATGCGCTTGGGCGACGAAGGACCGAAACGAATTCGTTATAAGAAATTGATTGTATAATTATCAACTAATTTAAATGATGCAAAAACCGCCGCAACTCAAAAGTTGTGGCGGTTTTTTGCAATATATATTTTTTGACTAATAATTTCAGTGGATAAAAATTATCATTGCAACTAAAACTAACATATAGCTCGAAAAAATTATCGAAGCAGTTTTCACGAATGAAACTAAGTTTAGAGTTTTCATAATATTATGTTTTAAAGGTGTCATTTAATTACAAATCTGATTGTCTAATTTAATACGACTATCATAATAGTTAGAACCAACATGTAGCTTGAAAAAATAATTGAAGCTGTTTTCACGAATGAAACTAAGTTTAGAGTTTTCATAATATTATATTTTTAGAGTATAATTATTTACCTGTATAACTATTTATTTCAATACAACTATCATAATAGCCAGA
Organism: Paludibacter sp.; assembly: GCA_028710895.1. GTDB lineage: Bacteria > Bacteroidota > Bacteroidia > Bacteroidales > Paludibacteraceae > Paludibacter. The sequence continues at coordinate 4,451 of JAQTTH010000013.1, read as the reverse complement.
ACAAACATATAGCTTGAAAAAATTATCGAAGCTGTTTTTACCAATGATTCAATTTTTGAAGTTCCCATAATTGTAAGTATTTAGAATATGAATAATATTGTTGAGTTTATTTGTCTGTTGTTGACATTACAAATATACGCACTTATCCATAACTAACTATTGTGCAGCAAATTGTGGCACTTGTTTTGGAATTGTAGCATAAATTACAATTCTTGAAATTTCTAATTTCAAACTCAAAATTCAAAAAATCAATAACAGCGGGATTATAATGGATTCAAACTAATTATTGAATTGGATTTTATAAAACAAATCTTACACACCTGAACGGATTATGTAGAATTATGAACAAGAAAGAAATTAAATCGACTATAATAATTACTACTAATTTTAGAATTAATATTGAAGTTTAATGTTCTCGAAGATTGTTCAATCAAACAACAGTTAATACAAGTACCTATTTTTGACATATTTTAAATATAAACTTCATTTATTTATATTTTATTTACACTTGAATCTTTTCTATTGCCACCATCGTAGATGTTGATTGTACTAAGTTCGACAAGACTTAATCAATATTCGACAAAAAAGTCCATAAAAAGCATTAACACATTGCCACTTTCTTCAAAAAACTCGATATTTCAATGCATAGTCAAACAAAAAGAACACATCAGAAACTCACAAAAAAATGCGTTTATCGTTTTACCGATAAACGCATTTCAATCAAAATGAAACGAAAAAACGAAAATTTATTAATGAGAACAACGGAATCTACATTCCATCTTCAATATTCCAAACAAATGCACGAATTCCCATACGTTCCGAGGTACCATCTAGTTCGCGTAATTGTTCCAGAATTGGTTTTACTTTCTCATCGTCAACAATAGTAATAATTGCTGTATTCAACGATGGCCAGGCATGTGTTCCAAAATGTGGCTCACCGGTTTTGCTTCCACGGCCTATAACTGATTCCCAGCCACTAAATCCACGTACGTGATTTAATGTCAGAATAGTCTGAACTTGATCATAATAAGCCTGATCGAATGATATAAATATTGATTTCATCTTACTCAAATTTTAATATTAATTGTATCCAAACTTATTATTCTCCTAATTCTTTTTGTAGTGCTGCTTTTTTATTCTTTCTGTGCTTACGTTTCACACCGCTGGCAGCAAAAAGCGTATACATAACAGGAACAACAACCAAAGTCAACATAGTTGAAACAGTTAAACCTCCAATTACGGTCACGGCCATGGGCTTCCACATTTCAGCACCTTGTCCATGGCTCATTGCCAATGGCAACATACCAAGAATAGCAGTCAAACTGGTCATCAATACCGGGCGCAGACGAGATTTACCACCTGTAACAACCGCACGAATAATACCATTACCACGTTCACGGTTCAGGTTGATATAATCCACCATCACAATACCATTCTTCACCACAATACCCACAAGCATAATTACACCTACAAAGGTCATAACGTTGAAAGTAGAACCGGTCAACCACAAAGCCAATACAACCCCCGAAATGCCAAATGGAACGGAGAACATAATAATAAACGGATAGGTAATCGACTCGAACTGAGAAGCCATAACTACAAACACTAACAGAATAATGATGCCAAGCAACATCCCAAGGTCTGAAAACGATTCCTGCTGATCCTTAAACGACCCTGCAATTTTAGTTGTCACATCCGAAGGTATATCTATTTGAGCAAGCTCCTTATTAATACTTGCAACGGCCACATCGAGCGTCGTACCTGAAACTGTAGACGACACGGTAATGATACGCTGACGATTTTTTCGCTCAATGGTTGGTGGTGTAAATCGTTCTACAACTTTACCAAGGTCTTTTACCCGAACGGCTTGTCCCTGCGAGTTGTAAATCAAAATATTTTCAACATCCTGAATCGATTGACGATATTTAAGGTCGTAAGCCACTACAATTGAATATTCCTCACCATCCTCACGGAAAAGTGATGCCGTAATACCATTTATTCGATTGCTCAAATAGTTAGAGGCTGTTGCAACATTCAATCCGTTCAGTGCCAATTTTTCCCGGTCAAAATCGACCTGATATTCGGGTGTATAGTCCTCACGACTCACAGTTGTATTAACCAAACCTTTGATATTCGGAATCCTTTTGAGTAATTCAGCTGCGACTTTATCGGTTTGCGCAAAATCGTATCCATATACTTCTACATCTATAGTTGACTGACCACCCATCATGCTCATTCCACCACCTTCTTTAATCGCTGATTTACGAATTTCAGGCAAAAGACTTATGTCATGACGTATGCTATCAGTCAAAGCAAAACTAGACCGTTTACGTTTATTCAAACTCACCAAACGAATGGAGAAGGTACCAATATTACTTGAATTCTTAGAAAACAATGAACCAAATATATTTTTACTGCTTGCCTGACCAACATTATAGTTTATCATGTCAATCTCTGGATACTTCTTTTTCCATTGATCATTAAGTCTCTGACATACATCTCTGGTAATTTCCATTCGGGTACCGATGGGCATTTCGATACTTCCTGACACAAAACCACTATCCTGAGCCGGAAAGTTCTCGGTACCTACCCACCCAACAATAATTGGAATCAAACTGGCAATGAAAAACGCTGTAGCAAATAACAATATCCTTATTTTATGACGAACTGCCCAATTTACCAATGTTGCATACTTTTCATCTAATTTATCCAGGAAGTTTTCAATTGGTCCATAAACTTTATTAAAACCTTTGCTTCGTTTAGGGTCAAGCCGCAATAATTGTGAAGCCAACATAGGAGTCAGTGTCAAAGCACATATCATGGATACGGTAATAATAATTGTTACCATCCAACCAAGTTGCGAGAACATAACCCCTGCCATTCCCGACACCATTGTTAATGGAAGGAACACAGCAATAATAGTGAGCGTAGAAGCAATAATTGAAAGCCCAACCTCATTGGTACCATTTACAGCAGCGGTTTTGGGGCGACTACCACGTTCAATATGCGTAGTGATATTCTCAAGCACCACAATGGCATCGTCCACCACTAACCCGATTGCAAGCGACAGCGAACTCAGCGAAATAATATTCAGTGTGCCGCCAGTAATATTTAAGTAAATAAAAGCAGATATTAACGATATTGGAATTGTCAGGATAATAATCACAGTTGCCCTCCATCGACCGAGGAAGAACAGTACTACAATCATTACAAACAACAAGGCATAAATTACTGTTTCTGCCAAACTGTTGATTGTACGAACAATATTATCCGATGAGTCATTAATTACGCTCAACTTTATATCCGAAGGTAAACCCTTCTGAATTTCGGGAAGCATTTTTTGAATTTCACGGGCAATCTGAACTGTATTCGATCCCGGCTGCTTCTGAACGATTATCGAAGCTCCCTGCAAACCGTTAGTGTAACTTTCCTGTGCCCGTTCTTCCAGTTTATCATTAATAACGGCCACATCAGACATTCTGATTGTTTTTCCAGCATAGTTGCCTACAATGATATTATTTATCTCTTTTGGATCTTTAAATTCTCCCTGTACCCGTAAAGCGTATGTATCGCTACCCACGTCCATCGACCCGGCAGGCGTATTCAAATTTTCCATTCGGATAGACTGCGCAAGGCTTTCGATAGTAAGATGAAATGCTTCCATCTTTACCGGATCAATATAAACCTGTATTTCGCGCTGTGGTGCCCCACTGATTGATACAGAACCGACCCCGTTAATTCGCGCCAAAGGATTTGAGACCTTGGTATCCAAAATTTTGTACAACGCAGGCAAACTCTGATTAGCTGTGGCCGAAATCATGATTACCGGAATCATATCGGTACTCAATTTGAAGATAATCGGGTTACCGGCACCGGCTGGCATATAAGATTTCACCAAATCCAATTTGTTTCGAATATCATTCGTCAAAACATTCAAATCCAGTCCATAATCAAATTCCAGCGTAATAATTGAACGGTTTTCTTTCGAAGTAGAATTGATATTCTTCAAATTCGAAACTGTGCTGAGTGAACTCTCCAAAGGGCGTGTCACATTTGTTTCCACATCCGAAGCACTGGCACCCTCGTAGGTAGTCATCACCATAATGGTGCTGGATTCTATCTTGGGCATCAAATCAATCGGCAATTTATAATATGAGATAAGACCCAGGATAACCACCGCAATAAAAATAATCGAGGTCATTACCGGTTTTCTCACCGAACTTTCGTATAAACTCATAATCTTTAATTAATAATTAATAATTCACAATTAATTCCTTTAAATCTCTCAAATCCAAGCTCGTGAATATTGAAGAGATATCTTACTTCATTAGTGTCCACTAAAAAAATTTAATAGTCAGTTGATCTGACGGAAGTTCTTTGACATCATTTCTATTCGTATTAAAAAAGAGTTCACCAATTGGCGATTTGTCGAACAGTGAAATGCCTAATAT
>JAQTTH010000001.1:281875-519682 GCA_028710895.1 Paludibacter sp. | reverse complement strand
TACGTCGATGGTACTGCTGCAAAGTGGGAGAGTAGATAGCCGCCGTTTTTAAAGCCCCGATTACTGATTCAGTAGTCGGGGCTTTTTTTGTCACATTATCCGGGATATAGAAACAGCTTTTTGAAATACATGCATAAATTATTGATAAATATGGAAATATCTCACCTTCCAATATTTTAATCTTTGTATTTATTGTTACCTTTGTAATTGATACATAATAATTGTAATATAACAACATGAAACTATTCTATAAACCCGCATATGCATATCTGGTTGTCGATTTTTTTATATTGATACTGGGTTTTTATGTCGTATTAGATTGGTTTCCATTAACTACTAACACTCCATTTAATAAATATTCCTGGGCATCATTGATTTACATGTCAACCTGGGTTATTTACTCTTATTTTTTTCAACGGTACAAGCCATTACGTACTCAAAAGTATTTTAATTCGATAGTAAAGTTGTTCTTTACAACTTTGTCTTTGTTTCTATTATATTCAATTTTGATACATTATTTCTTTAAGCCATATTCAGGATTTGTATTACTGACTATTTCTGTTGGTACTTTTATTGTAAACTATATTTTCTTGTCATTATACTTTGCCTATAAGTTTGCTGTTGATTATAATGAAATAGTTTTTAAATCGATTGAAACGAGGGATAATGCTACAGTCAAGCCTGCAGTAAGGCTCGATGATGAAAGTTACAATCAACTAACGACTGTAGTTTCTAATCACTCGGGCAAAGATGTACTAAAATATCTTGAATCAGCTGTTGAACTTGTTAGTGGAAATACATTGGTTTATATCAAAACAGATACTGAGAATCTACAAATGTTACCCAATTATCAGTATTCAACGATTGTTCAATTGGAAAGACTGAATAATATGCGAGGAGTAAACTCACATTTATCTATTATTAATGAGAAACTACCGGATAATGGTTTTTTTGTCTGTTGTTTTGAATCTAAAAGCACGAGAAAGAAAAGATTATTGTCCAAATATCCGATTGGCATTAACTATTTTGTTTACTCAATAGATTTTGTGTTTAAAAGAATTATGCCGAAAATTTTCTTGTCTCGCAATTTTTACTACTTTCTTACTGGTGGAAAAGATCGTATATTTTCCAAAACAGAAGTCCTTGGAAGACTATATTGCTTTGGTTTTACTGTAATTTCGGAAAAGAAAATAGGTAATCTAACTTATGTTACTGCCAAAAGAGTAAAACAGCCGGAAGAGGTTCAGAAGCGCATATATGGTCCGATGATTAGATTGCGTAGACTCGGCATGAATAGGGAGTTGATAGATGTATATAAAATGAGGACTATGCATCCGTACTCAGAATATCTGCAAAGCTATATTCATGAAAAAAACCACTTAACTGCAGGAGGAAAATTTTATAAGGATATCCGGGTTACAGCTTTGGGAAGTATTATGAGGAAGTATTGGATTGACGAACTCCCAATGATTTTGAATTTTCTGAAAGGTGAAATGAAACTTGTAGGAGTACGACCCTTAAGTAATCATTATTTTAATTTGTATAGTAAAGAATTGCAGGATTTACGGGTGCGATTTAAACCCGGTCTATTACCACCATTTTATGCTGATTTACCACAGACCTTGGATGAAATTCAGGAATCGGAAAGGAATTATCTTTTAGCCTGCCAAAATAATGGAGTTTTTATCACCGATTTGAAATACTTATTTCGCATTTTAAAGAATATCATTTTCAGAAATGCCAGAAGCGCTTAATTACCCTACTTACTAATATAAAAAATCTACTAATGAGTGAAGAAAAAATTACCGGTCTACCCGAAAATGCTTCTCGGGAATTAAACGAGGGAGAAGAGTATAAACCACTGCTCTCTCCAGATAAGAATTACCCGGAAGTGAATGTTCGTTCTGTTTCCTGGGGGGTACTAATGGCTATCTTGTTTTCAGCTGCTGCTGCCTATTTGGGGTTGAAAGTTGGACAGGTATTTGAAGCCGCCATTCCTATAGCTATTATAGCTGTAGGATTATCCAGTGCTACAAAACGTAAAAACGCTTTAGGTGAAAATGTAATTATTCAATCTATCGGTGCCAGTTCGGGTGTAATTGTAGCAGGTGCTATTTTTACTTTGCCTGCTTTGTATATTCTTCAGGCTAAGTATCCCGAGATCACTGTCAGTTTTATGCAGGTATTTTTAAGTTCATTACTTGGGGGTGTATTGGGTATATTATTCCTGATACCTTTCCGAAAATACTTTGTATCTGATATGCATGGTAAATATCCTTTTCCAGAAGCCACAGCCACCACTCAGGTACTTGTATCCGGAGAAAAAGGCGGTGATCAGGCAAAGCCTTTGATATTGGCCGGTGTTATTGGAGGCTTATATGATTTTGTAATTGCCACTTTTGGTTCCTGGTCCGAAACATTTACATCACGCGTATTACCTTTTGGACATGTGTTAGCTGATAAGGCCAAAGTTGTATTCAAAATCAACGTGGGCGCTGCAGTTCTGGGTTTAGGTTATATTGTTGGATTAAAGTATGCAGCTATCATTTGTGCCGGTTCTGCTTTAATCTGGTTTGGTATCGTACCGCTTATACCGTTATTAAATGATAATCTGATTCATTTATTGAATCCATCATTTACAGGAATACTCAAAGAGCTACCACCCGAAGTTATATTTAAAACTTTTGCCAGACATATTGGTATCGGAGGTATTGCAATGGCCGGTATTATAGGTATCATTAAATCACGCAATATAATCAAAAGCGCAGTTGGCCTTGCTTCCAAAGAGTTTAAAGGAAAAGGCCATTCGGTAAGTGCTGAAATAAAGCGCACTCAACGGGACATCTCAATGAAGATAATTGTCATTGGAGTAATCCTTGCTTTGATTGCAACATTCATTTTCTTCTATTTTGGTGTTGTCACTAATCTTGTTCATGCTGTAGTGGGAATTCTTGTGGTGGCTATTATTGCGTTTCTGTTCACAACCGTAGCAGCGAATGCAATTGCTATTGTTGGTACAAATCCTGTGTCAGGAATGACTTTAATGACACTTATTCTGGCATCAGTTGTTATGGTAGCTGTAGGATTGAAAGGTTCGACAGGAATGGTTGCTGCATTGGTTATAGGCGGCGTAGTTTGTACGGCATTATCAATGGCCGGAGGTTTTATAACCGATTTGAAAATCGGTTATTGGATTGGAACAACTCCGGCAAAACAGGAAACCTGGAAATTCTTAGGAACATTGGTTTCTGCGGCTACCGTAGGTGGTGTAATTATGATATTAAATAAAACCTATGGTTTCTCAGGCGAAGGAGCTTTGGTAGCTCCTCAGGCAAATGCGATGGCAGCTGTTATTGAGCCGTTGATGTCGGGAGTAGGTGCACCCTGGTATTTATATGCCGTGGGAGCAGTAATTTCCCTTATTCTGACCTATTTTCGTATTCCTGCTTTGGCCTTTGCGTTGGGCATGTTTATTCCATTAGAGTTAAATACTCCATTACTTGTTGGGGGTGCGATAAGCTGGTATGTTTCTACACGAAGTAATGATAAAGCTTTAAATACTGCCAGACAGGAAAAAGGAACTTTATTGGCATCGGGTTTTATTGCCGGTGGAGCATTAATGGGAGTTGTTAGTGCAGCTTTACGTTTTGGAGGTGTTGATTTGATGAACGTGAAATGGGTTGAAAGTGTTGGTGCTGAATGGTTGGCTCTGGTAATGTATGGTGCAGTAATTGGCTATTTAGTGTGGGATTCATTGCGGGTAAAAGCAGAAGATATTTAAATACTATAAATACAGATTTGAAATAAAAAAGGCTGACAGAGATTTTCTGTCAGCCTTTTTCTACTTTTAGTCTCCGATTGAATGCTACAGGCTTTGGGGGAAGCCATATCTTGTTTTTTTTTGCTATAAACAACCATTAATCCCTAGTTGCAAAGTGGGAGAAAGTTTTGATATAGCAAACTGTATTGTTCATATTATTTATTCTTTAGTTTCAAATTGATATGGTGATTTTATAAAATCCATAATTGTTTGCGGAAATTTATCTTGAATAAAGTCCATAAAATTAAGTGCGAATGGTAAAACGCTATCGTTACTTATTCCCTTATTTATATTGTTCCATGTAGAAGGATAATATCTAGAAATAGTTCCAAAAATGAAAGCCGCAGAATACATTGTAGATATATCATTCAAGAAAAAACCATTTTTGAATGGTGGTACTACGCAAGAATCTCCAATCACTTGAAAGGCACTTTCCCATTTTTGAGAAAGATTTGGAACTTGCTCATCATCAAATCTAACTATGCATGAACTATTCGATTCGTTAATTTCTATGTTTTTATAATGTGTTTTTGGGAAAATTAATTCAAAAACATTCTTGTCATATTTACCTTCAATTGCTAATTCATATTTGTTTTCAATATGTTTTAATGTCTTGAGAGTTCTACAAGGAACGACTTCTAAGTCTAACCATGACTTGACGGATAGATTAAGGTCTGGAAAGCAATATGAAACTTCCTTTAGACTGAATTCAACATCGTTTGAAGGTGTTTCAAATTCAACTCGCCAATTTATTCCACTACTTCCTGCTCTAAAATATGATTTATTATTTGTAACCTTAATCAATTCGTAAAATGTTCCATTAGATACCTTTAATATGATATCTTCAATTTTCCCTGATTTATTTATATCGCTCCAGTTTTTGATTTTCAAACCATGAGAGGGCACAATATTGTTTTCCCTAGCTCCTTTATTTAAAATCAAAATGAGCCCACGACTTAAAGCAACAACTCCATAATATTGCAAAAGAGGTCTAACAGATATATCTGCTTTTAAGCATGAGGTAAAGTATTCTCTACCTTGTATGAATGCAGAGTTTATTTCTAATGCTTTTGTCGAGTTCAATTCATATTGATATTTTTTATGAATATATCTTTTTACGAGTTCTTTGCTTTCAAATTCTCTAAGGAAGTGCCAAATGTCATTCATGATTATGTCGTTTTTTTTGTTTTTTAATATTATGCATAACACGTATATATGCGAAATAGAGTTGCGCATTTTTCCACTTTAGAGGCTTTCTTTTTCGTTATAAACGACTAACCATTACCCCCTCGTTGCAAACGAGGGGGAGAGAGTATATTTTTTTATGCTTTTGCTTCCGGGGTAGTTGTGTCGGTTTTCCTGGCGGCACGTTTGTAGATAACGGTGGCTGCTGCTTTGTATTTGTTGTAAAACTCCGGTGCCTTGCGTTGGAATTGTGGAGCCAGTCGGTCGAGGGTGTTTTTCTTTATGTTTTCTGCCTGGCTGAATAGTTCGGCTATGCGTTTGGTGCTTCCCGATTGGTCTATGCCTGCTTCCCGGCGGTTGCTGGTGCTGTTTTTTAAGTTCATCAGTGCATCTTTAAATTCATTCAATTCTTCGGGGCTTATGCCTGCGTTGCTCAGATCCGTAATTTTTTGCGCTTCTTTCAATACAATATCGCCTGCAGTAATTAAATCGTGCTGATCGAGCCGTACAACTTTGGTTGGTTTGTAATTTACCAACGACTGTAGTGCTTTATTGCCATTCAGCTCAGCATACGAATGTACAGCACCCGACACTTCAATCAGGTAGTCGATAACCACCTCAGCTAACTCATTTTTATCTTCGGTGATACCCGTGAGGTCCATGCCCTGAGTCGCACTCAGCGATTCAATTTCGGGAAGGAGGGCAGCCAGGTTATCAACTCCCTTGTCAAAGTAAAGAATTGTTGCTGCAATTTCGGGATTGTTGTTTCTTTCAATTACAATAAGTTTGTACGAATTAAATTTCGCTTTCTGATAAGAATTCATAATAGAATAAATTTTAGGGTTATAGATATTGTTTGCTTAAAATACGGAGCAAATGTAAAAATAAGATTTTAATTATGCAAATGATTGCTAAACTTTTTCGCAAAAAATTAATTTTTATTGCTGTGTGCGGATAGATCGTTTGCAAATGTGCTATTCTATATGAAAACTCAGGGCTTCACTTGGGGCTGGATATAATTGGCTTACAGCCAGAAAATAAATAGAGAATTTATGCGGTCTAACCGCTAATACTTGTGCATTGTTGAGCGGGCATTGTATATCGTTGAGCGGGTTTTGTATATTGTCGAGCAGGCTTTGTATAGCGTTGAGCGGGTTTTGTATATCGTTGAGCAAGCTTTGTATATTGTTGAGTGGGCTTTGTATATTGTTGAGTGGGCTTTGTATATTGTTGAGCGGGTTTTGTATATCGTTGAGCAGGCTTTGTATATTGTCGAGCGAGCTTTGTATATCGTTGAGCAGGCTTTGTGTGTCGTCGGGGAGATACCGATACTAAAAAGGCTGACCTGAGTAATTCAGATCAGCCTTTCAATTAATTATCAATTATGCATTATGAATTATGCATTTATTTATATCCGTCTTCGTGAACGCTGCTAACCGAACGTCCCGAAGGATCATTCAGGTTTTTGAATGCTTCGTCCCATTCCATTGCGATAGGAGTAGAACAAGCTACCGAAGGAACCGAAGGAACACATTTAGAGGCGGCTTCTGAAGGGAAGAAATCAGTAAAGATTGTACGATAGTAATACTCTTCCTTGTTCATTGGTGGATTGATAGGATAGGTTTCGTTTACCTTAGCCATTTGCTCGTCCGATACCAAATCAGTTGTCATGGCACGCAAGGTATCAATCCAGTTGTAACCCACACCGTCAGAGAATTGTTCTTTTTGGCGCCATGCAACGCTTTCAGGAAGATAGGTCTCAAATGCTTTACGCAAAATCCATTTTTCCATTTTTCCATCACCGTTTCGTCCGCACATTTTATCTTTTGGATTCAAACGCATGGCAACATCCATAAATTCTTTATCCAAAAATGGTACACGGCCTTCAACTCCCCACGAAGCCAATGATTTGTTGGCACGTAAACAGTCGTACAGATGAAGTTTATCAATTTTACGAACAGTTTCTTTGTGGAATTCCTCAGCACTTGGTGCTTTGTGGAAATACAGGTAACCACCGAAAATCTCGTCGGCACCTTCGCCCGAAAGCACCATTTTTACACCCATCGATTTGATAACGCGAGCCAGCAAATACATAGGCGTACTTGCACGGATAGTTGTTACATCATAGGTTTCGATGTGGTAAATCACGTCGCGAATGGCGTCGAGGCCTTCCTGAACAGTGAAATGTATTTCGTGGTGAATTGTCCCGATATGGTCGGCTACTTTGCGTGCAGCAGCAAGGTCGGGCGAACCCACCAATCCTACAGCAAATGAGTGAAGTTGATTTCCCCATGCGCCACCTGAGTTAGCCGATTGTTTGGCAGCAATTTTCATTGCAACAGCCGAAATCAATGAAGAGTCAAGACCCCCCGAAAGCAATACGCCATAAGGTACATCGGCCATCAACTGACGCTCTACGGCAGCTTCCAATGCATCGTGTAATTGCTCAATGCTTGTTTCGTTGTTTTTTACAGCGTCGAATTCCATCCAATCGCGGGTGTACCATTGTGTTGGTTTTCCATCCGGACTGTAATAATATTGTCCCGGTAAGAATTCTTCAATCTTGGTACAATAGCCTTCCAATGCTTTCAACTCGGAACCTACGTAGTAAGTACCTTCAGCATCCCAGCCCTGATACAATGGAATAATACCAATGTGGTCACGACCAACCATGAAAACGTCATTTTCGATGTCGTATAATGCGAAGGCAAAAATACCGTTCAAATCTTCCATGAAGTTCGGCCCTTTTTCGCGATAAAGCGCAAGGATTACTTCACAGTCCGACTTAGTAAGGAATTCATATTTTCCTTCAAATTGTTTGCGGATATCCTGATGATTGTAGATTTCACCGTTAACAGCCAACACCAATTTTCCATCTTTGCTGAACAGTGGTTGTTTTCCCGATTCAGGGTCTACAATCGATAAACGTTCGTGTGCTAATATAGCTTTGTCGTCGGAGTAAACTCCCGACCAGTCCGGCCCACGATGCCGTATACGTTTAGACATTTTCAAAACCTGCGGTCTCAAAGCCTGAGCTTGCTGTTTTATATCAAATGCACATACAATTCCACACATAGTATTTATTATTACGAGTTACAAGTTACGCGCAAAGATACGGAATTAACCGCGCCTTTCCACGTAACTTGCTAACAGTTTTGTTATATTTTAATTTTTTTGAACAGTCGGTTACAATGACTTGTGAATGTCTTCGGCCACTTTACGTCCCGAAGCAATTGCACGTACCACCAAACTGGCTCCCATAGCAGCATCACCGGTTGCAAATACTTTCTTCACATTGCTTTGGTTTGTTTTATCAACGGCTACGTTTCCGCGACCATCAAAGTCAACACCAAGTTCAGTCAACAAACCTTCGTGAACCGGATGAACAAATCCAAGTGCAAGGAATACCAAATCAGCTTTGATGATTTCTGTTTTGCCGGTTGGTTTCATGTTCCAGCGTCCGGTTTCGTCCTTAGTCCATTCAACTTCTTCCACTTCCACTTCAGTCAATTGACCATTTTGGCCGATAAACTTGTTGGTGTTCAGGCTCCATTTACGGATACAACCTTCTTTGTGAGAGCTCGAAGTTTTCAGAATGTTTGGATAAAAAGGCCAGGGAGTATCAGGGTTTTTATCAACAGGAGGTTGTGGCAAAATCTCAATTTGAGTTACTTTCACTGCTCCCTGACGAATAGAAGTTCCTACACAGTCGGAACCGGTATCACCACCACCAATTACCAGTACGTGTTTATCTTTCGCGTTGATAATAGCCTCAGCAGCTACTTCTTCGCCCATGATAAGTTGGTTTTGCTGGCTAAGGAATTCCATAGCGTAATAGATGCCTTTCAGGTCGCGACCTTCGGGAGTAATATTACGTGGGTGGCCTGCACCAATGGCAAGACAAACGGCATCAAAATCTTTCATGATTTGTTTACCTGCAATATCTTTACCAATTTCGGTGTTTGGTTTGAATTCAATACCTTCTTCAAGTAGTTGACTTAACCGACGGTCGATAATGTTTTTATTCAATTTGAAGTTTGGAATACCGTAACGAAGCAGACCGCCAAGTGCGTTGTCTTTTTCGAAAATAGTTACGGTGTGACCTTTACGGTTCAACTGTTGTGCAGCAGCCAGTCCGGCAGGACCTGAACCAACAACAGCGATTTTTTTGCCGGTACGGGTTTTAGGTGGCTGTGCCTTAATTAAACCTTCGATAAAACCTACTTCAGTAACTGCAGCTTCGTTTTCCCGAATAGTTACTGGCGCTTCGTGCAATGCCAGTACACACGATTTTTCGCATGGTGCAGGACAAATACGGCCAGTGAAATCGGGAAAGTTATTTGTTTCGTGCAGATTTTCTACACCTTCTTTCCATTTTCCTTTGTAAATAAGGTCTTGCCATTCCGGCATTTTGTTGCCGAGCGGACAGCCCCAGTGGCAGAAAGGAATACCACAATCCATGCAGCGTGAAGCCTGTAATTTGCGGTCTTCACGGTTCAGTGTTTGTTCAACTTCCCCAAAGTCGTAGATACGTTCGTTTACAGGACGATAGCCTGCATCCTTGCGGGGTATGGTTATAAATGCTCTTGGATTTCCCATGATTGTTTTATTGTTAGTATTTCTTCGGCAACTTTTCCAAAGTTCAAGACTCTGGAAAAGTTTATATGAAGAAGTATTAAATAATTAATTAATAATCGCGCTCAACCTGAGCAATTTTTTTGTTGATAGCTTCCATCTTTTCTTCTTGTAATACTTTTTTGTATTCAATTGGAACGATTTTCTTGAATTTATCAACATACTGACTCCAGTTGTCCAAAATCTGTTTAGCACGTGCACTTCCGGTATACTTCAGGTGGTTTTCAATTAATCCCTGAACTTCTTTGCTGTCATGGCTGTCTTCAATCAATGAAAGCTCAACCATTTCCATATTACAGAAGAAGTCAAAGTCACCTTTTTCATCAAGTACATAAGCCACACCACCACTCATACCTGCAGCAAAGTTACGTCCTGTAGCTCCAAGTACAACGGTACGACCGCCTGTCATATATTCACAACAGTGATCACCTGCACCTTCAACAACTGCAATAGCACCTGAGTTACGAACGCAAAAACGTTCGCCTACAACACCGTTGATATACACTTCACCTGAAGTAGCACCATATAAAATAGTGTTACCGGCAATAATGTTATCTTCAGGTTTGAAAGTACTTTCTTTTGGCGCTTTTACAACAATTTTACCTCCCGAAAGGCCTTTACCAACGTAATCATTAGCTTCACCGTTCAGTTCGAAGTAAGTTCCTTTGCTAAGGAAAGCACCGAAACTCTGACCAGCTGAACCATCGAAATAAGCTTTGATAGTATCTTCAGGTAATCCGGCTTGTCCGTAACGTTTTGCTATTTCACCCGAAAGCATAGCACCTACTGTACGGTCGGTATTTTTGATTCTCGATTTAATCTGAACCGGCATGCATAAATCAAGAGCCGGAAGTGATTTCTTAATCAACTCGCGATCTAATACTGACTCTAATTTATGATCCTGATCTTTTATATGACGAAGCGCATTTTTGCCATTTGTTGGAACAAACATGATTTTGGTCAAATCAACTTTGTCTATTTTAGCCAAACCACCATTCGCTTTTTTGCGTTCAAGAAGTTCTGCATGTCCGATAATTTCATCCAAACTGCGGAATCCCATTTGTGCTAAGTGCTCGCGAACATCTTCTGCAATAAATTTAAAGAAGTTTACAAGATATTCATGTTTACCGGTGAAATGTTTACGCAATACTTCATCCTGCGTGGCAACACCAACCGGACATGTATTTAAGTGACATTTACGCATCATAACGCAACCCAGGATCAACAAAGCACTTGTGGCAAAACCATATTCTTCGGCACC
The DNA here is from genome assembly GCA_028710895.1 of Paludibacter sp. Taxonomy (GTDB): domain Bacteria; phylum Bacteroidota; class Bacteroidia; order Bacteroidales; family Paludibacteraceae; genus Paludibacter. The sequence continues at coordinate 508,781 of JAQTTH010000001.1, read as the reverse complement.
AAGTAATGCTGCAACAATTATGTCGCGACCTGTTTTCAACTGACCATCGGCTTGCAATTTGATTTGACCACGTAAATTGTTCAAAACAAGTGTTTGTTGCGTCTCAGCCAAACCAATTTCCATTGGAAGACCTGCGTGTTTGATAGAACTTGAAGGACTTGCTCCGGTTCCACCTTCGGCACCACTGATTAAGATCAAATCAGCTTTTGCTTTGGCAACACCAGCTGCAATAGTTCCTACACCGGTTTCTGATACCAACTTAACACTAATTGTAGCACTAGGGTTGATGTTTTTCAAGTCGTAGATTAGCTGTGCCAAATCCTCGATAGAGTAAATATCGTGGTGGGGTGGAGGTGAAATCAACGAAATTCCCGGAATTGAGTGACGGGTTTTTGCAATGATTTTATCTACTTTATGACCAGGTAACTGACCACCTTCGCCCGGTTTTGCGCCCTGAGCTATTTTAATCTGAATTTCGTCAGCATTAACTAAATATTCAGCAGTAACACCAAAACGACCGGAAGCAACCTGTTTGATAGCACTACGTGTGCTCAAGCCATCTTCACGTTTTTTGTAACGTTCAGGATCTTCACCACCTTCACCGGTATTACTACGACCGCCCAAAATGTTCATGGCCATAGCCATAGCTTCGTGAGCTTCACGGCTGATTGAACCGTATGACATAGCTCCGGTTACGAAACGCTTGGTAATACTTTCAATTGGTTCAACTTCATTAATATCTATCGGATTACGTTTGTAATCCATCAAGTCACGAATAAATATAGGAGTTGCTTTGTCGTCAACAGCCTGTACATATTCTTTGTATTTCTGATAATCGTTCGTTTTTGTTGCAATTTGCAAACGAGCAATAGTTTCAGGATTCCAGGCATGTTTTTCACCATCAACACGGAATGCATATTCACCTAAGTTTTTCAACTGGTTTGAACTGCCTTCTGCAGGGAAAAATGCATCAAAATGAGGTTTCAATACTTCGCTTGCAACATCTTCGATGTCAATACCCTGAATAGCGGAAGTAACACCTGTAAAGTATTTGTCAAGTAATTTTGAAGATATACCAATTGCTTCGAAAATATGTGCTCCACGGTAGCTACGCAATGTAGAGTTACCCATTTTCGATAATACTTTCAACAATCCTTTGTTTACAGCCTTGATGTAATGTTTTTTAGCTGTATCCATATCCATTTGGATTTCACCTGCTTTGATGCTGTCATTAATGATAGCAAATACCATATAAGGGTTAACAGCATTGGCACCAAATCCGAATAATAATGCAAAATGCATTACTTCACGTGGTTCAGCTGACTCAACAACGATGTCGATTTGCATTCTCTTGCGTTTTTGTACCAAATACAAGTGAACGGCAGAAACAGCAAGTAATGAAGGTATTGCAGCATGAGTTGCATCAACGCCACGGTCGCTCAATACGATATAGTTTTTACCATCGTCAACCGCTTTTTCAACAGATAAGCAAAGTTCCTGAATGGCTTTTTCAAGACCGGCAGCTCCCGATTTTGGGTCGAAAAGCATTGGTAATGAAATTGTGTAGAATCCTTTGTAGTTCAGATTCATCAATATGTCGAACTGAGAGTTGGTAATTACCGGACTTTTCAGTTTTACCATTTTACAAATGTCGTGAGCAGGCTCCAATAGGTTTTGGTGTACAGAACCAATATAACCAGTCAATGACATAACCAATTCTTCACGGATTGGGTCAATAGGTGGGTTTGTTACCTGCGCAAACTGTTGACGGAAATAGTTGAACAAGCGTTGTGGTTTATCAGAGAATACTGATAATGCAACGTCGTTACCCATTGACGAAGTTGGTTCGTAACCGTCGTTTGCCATTGGCAAGATTAAACGTTCCAAATCTTCTTTCGAATATCCAAAAGCGTTTAATAATGTTTGGTAATTATTCAAGTCGCTTTTCACTGTACGACCTGAAGAAATACTGTCGATGTTAACACAGTTTTGATTTAACCAATCACGGTATGGGAAAGCTTTCGCTAATCCTTCTTTTAATTCATTATCATAGAAAATCTGACCTGATTCGGTATCAACCATCAACATTTTACCAGGTTTCAAACGACCTTTGGCCTTGATGTTTGCTGGTTCAAATTCTACAGTACCTGTTTCAGATGCAATAATCATAGTGTCGTCATGCGTAACCAGGTAACGGGCAGGACGCAAACCATTACGATCTAACATACCTCCGGCATAGCGACCGTCGCTGAAAAGTAAACAGGCAGGACCATCCCATGGTTCCATAAATGTACTGTGGTATTCGTAGAAAGCTCTCAGGTTGTCCGAAATTGGATTCTTTTGATTCCAACTTTCAGGTACCAACATAGCCATAGCATGTGGTAAGCTTTTGCCTGACATTACAAGGAATTCAAGCGCATTATCAAGTGTGGCACTATCACTCATGCCCGGTTGGCAAATCGGATAAAGATCTTGCAGGTTACCAAGTTGGTCTGATTTCAATACGCTCTCACGTGATTCCATCCACTGACGGTTACCACGGATTGTGTTGATTTCACCGTTGTGACCCAACATACGGAATGGCTGAGCCAAGTCCCAGGTTGGGAAAGTGTTTGTACTGAAACGTGAGTGTACCAGGGCAATGCCACTGGTGAAATTTTTATCTGATAAGTCGGGGTAGTATTCGCGCAATTGCTCAGACGTCAACATGCCCTTGTAAATCATCTGTTTAGTAGATAGACTGACAATATAAAAGCTACGATCTTTTGCAATAGCCGATTTTTGAATCGCGTTTTCTATTTTTTTGCGGAGAACGTATAATTTAAGTTCAAGTTCTTGTTGGGAATTGGATCCGGTAACAAAAATTTGTTTCGTTGCAGGTTCATTTGAAGCTGAAATTTCACCAAGAATATGGCTGTTGACAGGAACGTCGCGGATAGCTAAAAGTTTTAAGCCTTCTTTTTCAATATGTTCCTTGATTGCATTTAAGCAAAGTTCTTGCTTTTTAGCATCTTTTGGAAGAAAAACAAGCCCGGTTCCGTACTTGCCTTTGGCTGGAACAGGGACACCTTGTAATAATATAAACTCGTGAGGAATTTGTAGTAAAATTCCGGCACCATCACCGGTTTTGTTGTCGGCACTTTCAGCTCCACGGTGAACCATGTTTTCAAGAACCTGAAGTCCATTGGCAACAATGTCGTGCGATTTCTCGCCATGAAGATTTAATACCAAGCCAACACCACATGCATCGTGCTCATTCTGGGGTGAATAGAGCGATCGCTGCTCATATTCGTCTGATAGAAATGGATTTGAACTAGTCATTGTCTTTAATTTAGTCTTTTTTTATACACTTATAAACACCTGTTTACGGCTTATAGTTCGTGTCTTTTAGTTTTATTGTTATGTCGCAAAATAGTGGGAAACCCTTGTTTTAAAGGCTTTCCCACTATTCTTATTTTAAGCAAGATGGTTATTAACCTTCGTTATTTAGCGAATGAAAAGCAATTCTCTGTACTTAGGCAAAGTCCACATTTCGTCATCAACAACTAATTCCAGTTTGTCGATATTGTAACGGATTACATCGAAATATGGTAAAACAACATCGTGGTATGCAGTTGCTTTTTTGTCTTCGTGTTCAATTACGTTTGCAGCTTTACGTGCTTCAACCAATGCTTCAACGTTGTCTTTGATAATAGAAATGCGTTCTGCAATTTCTTCGATCAAAGCCATATCTTGTGAGGCAATTTTCTCAGCTTTATCGGCAGCAAATACTGCTTTTGTTTTGTATACGTTGTCCAAAAGAAGTGCTTGGTAACGTGTTGCAACAGGAATAATGTGGTTGATAGCCAAATCACCTAAAACACGGGCTTCGATTTGGATTTTCTTAGTATACGTTTCCCATTTCACTTCGTTACGAGCGTGCAATTCTTTTTCGTTAAGAACGCCCATTTTTTCAAACAATGCTACACTGCTTTTGCTGGTGTAAGCTTCAATGATTTTTGGAACACTTGTTTCACAGTCCAAACCACGTTTTGCAGCTTCAACTTTCCACTCATCGCTGTAACCATTACCGTCGAAACGGATAGCTTTACATTCTTTGATGTATGATTTGATTACATCGAAAATAGCTTTTTCTTTTGTAAGTCCACTAGCGATTTTTGCGTCAACTTCAGCTTTAAATTCTAACAATTGAGCTGCAACTGCCGTGTTCAAAGCAGCCATAGCTGATGAACAGTTTGCCGAAGAACCAACTGCGCGGAACTCAAAACGGTTTCCGGTGAATGCAAATGGAGAAGTACGGTTACGGTCGGTATTATCAAGGAATACTTCAGGAATACTTGGTATGCCCAGGTGAAGTTGTTTTTTGTCATCAATGATAATTGCTTCTTCGCTTGTGCTATTTTCTAATTTGTCAAGAATAGCAGTCAGTTGAGTTCCAAGGAATGCAGATACGATTGCTGGAGGAGCTTCGTTGGCACCCAAACGGTGAGCATTTTGAGCTGTCATAATCGATGCTTTCAAAAGACCGTTGTGTTTGTAAACTGCCATCAATGTGTTTACAAGGAAAGTAACAAACTGTAAGTTTTCTTCAGCTGTTTTTCCAGGAGCGTGTAGAACTACGCCTGTATCAGTACCTAGTGACCAGTTATTGTGTTTACCTGAACCGTTAATGCCTGCAAATGGTTTTTCGTGCAACAATAAACGGAATCCGTGACGACGGGCAACACGTTTCATGATAGACATCATCAACAAGTTTTGGTCTACTGCCAAGTTACATTCTCCGTATATTGGAGCAAGCTCAAATTGGTTAGGAGCAACCTCGTTGTGACGGGTTTTTGCAGGGATACCATATTTGTAAGCTTCGAACTCAATATCTTTCATGTAAGAAGCAACACGTGTTGGAACTGATCCGAAATAGTGATCGTCCAATTGTTGGTTTTTAGCTGAATCATGTCCCATTAATGTACGACCTGTCAACACTAAGTCAGGGCGAGTTGCGTACAAACCTTCATCAACCAGGAAGTATTCTTGTTCCCAACCTAAGTAAGCAACAACTTTCTTTACGTTAGGGTCAAACATTTGACAAACAGCCACAGCTGCTTTGTCAATAGCTGCCAATGCTTTCAATAGAGGTGCTTTTAAGTCAAGAGCTTCACCTGTGTATGAAATAAAAATTGTAGGAATAACCAATGCATCATCTACAACGAAGGCGGGTGAAGATGGATCCCAAGCTGTATAACCACGAGCTTCGAATGTGCTACGGATTCCGCCGTTAGGGAATGAAGAAGCATCTGGTTCTTGTTGAGCAAGAAGTTTACCAGAGAAATCTTCGATAATTGCTTCGCCAGGAGCGCCAGCATAATCTATGAAAGAGTCATGTTTTTCTGCAGTTCCGTCAGTCAAAGGTTGGAACCAGTGTGTGTAGTGAGTTGCTCCTAGTTCAGTAGCCCAAAGTTTCATACCTGCAGCAACTTGGTTTGCAAGTGCGATGTCAAGTGTTGCGCCTTTCTGAATTACATTATTCAATGCTTTCAATGTATCTTTTGAAAGATACTTTACCATTGCGGCTTTGTTGAAAACATATTTTCCATAATAGTCGGAAGTGAATTTTGAAGGAGCAGCTACTTCAAGAGCTTTTTTCTTGAATGCCTCTTCTACTGCATTAAATCTCAATGATGACATAATTATATTTTTTGAGGGTTATATTTATTCGTTAATTTTAGAATTTATTGTTTGTTCTGACGTATTGATATTAAATCAGTGCAAAAATAGTAAAAATGATAGTTTTTTTTGGTTGAAATACTTTCTTTCTGAAAAAGTACAAAGTCGTTTTTTAGTTTTATAGTAAAAAGGCCGTATAATATTTAATTTGATAGTAAATATGGCATTTAAATTTCAAAATCGTTTTTATTGCAAAAAAATAATTCCTAATTGATTTAAATCGGAATTTGCAATTGAGCTTACAAAGATACGTAATTTTGTCTTATCTGCTTGCAATTTTATAGTTTAATTTGTCTGTTTTGTTTGTATTTGTAACTTTGAATGTTTCTGTTTTTTATAAGCAGGCCATTTCATCCCGAAGTGGCCTGCTTTAAACAATAAAACTAAAAAACACACGACTTTTATATCAGATAATCACCGTGTTACTTTTATTTAGATATCGACATATTGTGTTTATGTGAGAGGTCGATAGCTTTCTATTTGAATTAATGTGCTCTGATGATTTCGCTAAATATCAGGAATCCATTAATTTAATTGTACTCTTTGTGTATTAGTCGAAGTTGGTGTATGCTGTTTCGCCGTGTTGTGTTTCGTCAAGTCCGATAGCTTCGTGTTTGTCTGAAGCCCGGAGACCAACTAATTTGTCGACAATTTTGAACAGAATGTATGTTCCAACTCCCGAAAATATGATTGTAGCTCCAACTGCCAGAAACTGAATCCAAAGTTGGTGGAAGTTTCCATAAGCTGCACCGCTGTATGCTGATTGGATTAGTGGAGAGGCTAAGACTCCCGTTAGGAGTGCGCCCAATATACCACCTATTCCGTGTACGCCAAATGCATCGAGTGAGTCGTCGTAGCCGAGTTTGGGTTTTACGTAAGCAACCATAAAGAAACAAACGAGCGAAACTAAAACTCCGATAATGAGTGCTCCCGGGATTCCAACGAAACCTGCTGCCGGAGTAATTGCGACTAATCCACCGACTGCTCCTGTGCTAATACCTACAACTGTAGGTCGTTTGTCGAGGAACCAGTCTAAAAGTGCCCACGTGAGTGCTGCAGTAGCTGCTGCAATATGAGTAACCATTAATGCGTTAGCTGCAAGTCCATCGGCTGCAAGTCCACTTCCGGCATTAAATCCAAACCAGCCAACCCAAAGTAATCCGGCACCTATAACAACGTAAGTGATGTTGTGCGCAGGTATTGCATGGCCTTTGTAGTCGCGACGTTTGCCAAGCATAATGGCTGTTACGATAGCTGCTACCCCGGCGTTGATATGCACAACCGTACCTCCTGCAAAGTCAAGCGCTCCCAGTTTGAATAACCAGCCATCAGCCGCCCAAACCCAGTGTGCAACCGGATTGTAAATGAACAATGACCAAAGAACTGAGAAGATTAAAAATCCTTTGAAGTTGATGCGTTCGGCAAATGCTCCAATAATGAGGGCAGGGGTAATTACCGCGAACATACATTGGAACATGATAAATACAATATGAGGAATTGTTCCAACAGAGCTTCCATCGGCTGCTATTTGAGAATGCGAAATAAAGTATGGGCTAAGATCGCTTATGTTTATATTATTCAGGAATGCCCAGTGAAATCCTCCGATAAATGGTTTTAGAAAGTCGATTGAGTTGCTTCCAAAAGAAGTGCTGTATCCTACAATTACCCATTCGATGCTAATAACTGCAACGAGTACAAATACCTGCATAAATACATTTAGAACGTTTTTGCGACGAACCAGGCCACCATAAAATAGTGCTAAACCGGGGATTGACATTAGTAATACAAATGCAGTGGCAACAATCATCCATGCGGTATCACCTGTGTCAATTTTTGGTACCGCGACTGTTGCAGTTTGCGCCGAAATAGTCGCGCTGAATAAGGTCAATAGGGCTGTTAGTGATATTATATATTTTTTCATCTTGCTAATTCTATAGAGTGTGTATTCTTATTTTGCTGTTGATTCGTCTTTGTTGTAAAGGGCTTCCGGTCCCGATTCTTTTGTGCGGATGCGGTAGGTGTCCTCTATGTCGTAAATAAATAATTTACCATCGCCGGTTTCTCCGGTCCAGGCTGAATCAAGAATGGCCTGAATTGTTTTGTCTAAATTAATGTCGCGCACCACAATTGATACCATTCGACGCTGTATGTAGCCCGATTTGAATACTTGTCCACGAACAACCTGTTCTTCTGTGGATTTACCAAGGCCTGTGATGTCCCAATAGGAGAACCACTCGATGCCGGCGTCGTAAAGTGCTTGTTTTACATCTTCAAATTTTGATTTGCGGATAATTGCTTCAATTTTTTTCATATCTCTTATAGTGTTTGTTAGTTTTGTTGTATTTTACTTTTATTTCCTACCTTAATGTAGTTTTATTTGTTATTTGTATATTAAAAAATGATTTATTTGTCGTTTTTTGATTTCAAATTGTAATTCAGGTGCAAAAGTATGGTTTTATTTTGGATTGGCAAGGCAAAATGACAAAAGAAATGGTTAAACATTACATTTATGTAAGAAAATAATATTGGTTTGTACATTTATGTATGTAAAATGTCGTTTTTCTGTGTCCTTTTAGATTTTGGCTGGTCGTATTTTTTTAGAAGAATGTTAGAGTTGTGAGATTATTTTATATAAAAACAGCAGGCTATTCATTGTTGAATAGTCTGCTGTTTTTGCATGTGCTTTTCGGATAGTTTAAACAAAAAGCAATTGGACTAAGATATAAATCGGTAATAAAATGATCAGGGAAAATTTGTACATGTAGCCAAAAAAACTTGGCATTTTTATTCCGCTTTCTTCGGCAATTGATTTAACCATAAAGTTTGGTCCGTTCCCGATGTAAGTCATGGAGCCAAAAAATACGGCACCAACACAAATTGCTTTTAATAAGATTTCCGGAATTCCAGCAACCATTGTTAGGTGAGACAAAGATGCAGGAAGCCCCGCTGACGTGAGTCCATGTGCCAGATCATAAAAAGCAACTGCAGTAGGAGTGTTGTCAAGGAATGAGCTTAGTGTACCAGAAGCATATAAAAATTGCCATGGTTCGGTTACGCCAAAACTTGCAGCATTCTTTGCGAGCCAGATCAATGCCGGTGCCATTGTTATAAATATTCCAAGAAAGAGATAAGCAACTTCAATAATCGGTGACCATGAAAAATTATTATTTTTCCTAATTTCGGCTTTTGTGAAAAATAAAGACATTGCAGCAAATACCACCAATATAATTTCACGAAGGTATTTAAGAAGTAATGATGCACTTTCATCGCCCATTTGAGGAATATTTCCTTTGTTTATAAATGCAACTGCTAAAACAACACCCAGTAAGAATATAAAATTTATATTGCCTGTTACCCGAATTGGCTTTATCTGAATATGGTCTTCTGCAAGGTCTACCCAATCTTCTTTTTTGTAATAGTGCCTGTCAACAAAAAAATAGATTAGCAATAATAATGTACCTGCAAAAATCCATTCAGGGAATAAGTTTGTAAACCATGAAAATTCTGCACCACGAAGATAAAGCATAAAAAGAGGAGGGTCTCCGAGCGGGGTTAAAAGCCCGCCGCAGTTTGCTACAGCCGCTATGAAGAATAATATTGTATGAGTTGTGAATCTTCGTTCTGAATTGGTCATAATTACAGGACGAATGAGAAGCATAGCAGCACCGGTAGTTCCCATAATGGATGCCAGAATATAGCCTATACCCAGAAACAGTGTATTGTTCAGAGGGGTAGCTTTAATGTCGCCAGATATATGAATGCCGCCGGTAATAATAAATAATGTTCCTAGTAATACCATAAATGGAACGTAATCGTAAATAATTGTATCAAGTAGATTTTCTGAGAATCCGCTTACTAACATAAGAATAATTACAGGTATGCCCAGAAATAGTGAGACAAGAAGTTTGTTCTTATTGTGCTCCCACCATTTTTCTGCAATAAGTGGTCCGATGGCTATGGCTAGCAGCATTATAACAAATGGTATGGAACTCCATAATGGTATGTTGTTGATATCTTTCATGTTTATCTTTCTTTTTATTTTGTAAGAGTTTTTGTTTGAAATATTGGCTTTTTAAGAAAGCAGGCCATTTCTCACGAAATAGCCTGCCCGAAACAATAAAACTAAAAAACACACGATTAATCATTAGCAGTTTCACCGTGTTTGCGAGTTCATATAATATATTCTGTTTTGAAATTAGAATAGAGATTCTATTTTTGTTATTTCAAAAATCTTTAAATTACATGAAAATTTCTTAGAATAGAATACTGATAGTAAATGCGAAATACTATAATTAAATGTGTTTGTTTCTGAAAGAATAAGTTGTAAAAAATTGTTTGTTTGAGTAATTAATTTGCCAATGAAAATTTATTTGTTATTTCAGAGAAGATAGTTTCTCCTCTGTTTGCATATATTACTCTATTTGAAAGATAGCTAAAACTATCTTATTTTCTCATTAATAACATCCAGTAGATATTGAGGCTTAACATTTAAATTGTCAACATTAAATTCTACTGGAGCGCCTTGCTTTAAATATAGTTTGAAATTTATGGTTCTAAATCTTAGTCTTTTTGTTGAGAATGCCATAACTTTCTCTATTTCTTTATAGGGATAAAATTGTTTGTTATCCAATTGAACCCCGGTTTCTGTTAATGCAATTACAGGTTCTTTGGGTGTTTCCTGGGTTAGCGTTTTTGCGATGAATAATCCACACAAACCAATCCATATATAAAATGCGATAGATGTAACAGGAATAACAAAAGCTCCTGCTATGCCGGCAGCTAAAACTACATAAGCAATCCATTTTGGAAATAATTTTATGTAGCAATACAATGTGTTATTTTCTTTAGTCATTTTGTTTCTTTTTTTTTTGGGAAATTTGAAATATTATATTTCGAAATTTGAAAATATTATCAAAGAGATTCTGTGTGACCAGAAATCCCTTTGATAATATAAGTTAAGCTTATCTTGAAAGCGGAGTTTCACTGTTTTTGTCCATTTTAATACCTGAGTAAGCTTCAACACCCATTTCAGGAATATCAAGACCTCTGAGTTCATCTTCTGCATTAACGCGATTTCCAACAACCAAATCAATTAATTTGAATACTACCCAGCCTATTAAGCCAATATATATGATATTTGCTGCAACTCCAATTGTTTGAGCAGCTAACTGTCCTGCATCACCATAGAATAAACCAGTTACACCTCCTTTGATTCCGTTGAGTCCATCCCCATAAGTTCCGTCAGCAAATAATCCAAGAGCTATACAGCCGAATGCACCATTCACGCCGTGTACGGCTACTGCACCAACAGGGTCATCGATTTTAAGTTTAAGTTCTACAAAGAAAGCGGCTTCAATTACCAAAATACCTGAAATTAAACCAATCAAAGCAGCAGAACCTACAGTTACGAAAGCACAAGGTGCTGTAATTGCAACTAATCCGGCAAGTAAACCATTTATCATCATCGTTGGATCAGGCTTTTTAGTTTTAAAGATCCACATATAGAGTGTTGCTCCCAATGCGCCTGTTGCTGAAGCAATCATTGTATTTACAGCAACAATTGATATTCTTAAATCACCACCTGCTAAAGAAGAGCCGGCGTTGAAAGAGAACCAACAGAATGCAAGCACAAAGGCACCAAGGATTGCAATTGGAATGTTATGTCCCGGAATTGCATTTGCTGAACCATCTTTGTTGTATTTTCCAAGACGTGGACCAAGCATTTTTGCTCCAACGAATGCCAGTACACCACCGCTTAGGTGAACTACAGATGAACCTGCGTAGTCAACATGGCCGTGACCCAAACCAAACATATTACCAAGTTGTGACAACCAGCCACCTCCCCATACCCAGTTTCCGTAGATTGGATAGATGATAGATCCTACTAATAAACCGTAAATAAAGAATGAGCTATATTTCCATCTTTCAGCCATTGATCCGGTTGGGATGGTAGCAGTTGTATCCATAAATACCATTTGGAATAGGAATAAAGCAAATACAGATACATCGTATGCGCCATTAAGGAAGAATCCTTTGGTTCCTATTAAGCCAAATGCATGACCAAATATGTTGACAGTAAATTCCTGATTTAAACCATCGTATCCGCCCAGAGTGCCAAGTGCGCCCACTCCACCGAACATAAATGCAAATCCACATATAAAGAACCCAATCATACCCAGAGGATAAATCAAAAAGTTCATGGAAAAGGTGTGAGAAGCATTTTTGGCACGGGTCATACCGCCTTCAACAGCGGCAAATCCAAACTGCATAAACATTACAATAAATCCTGTAATCAAAACCCATACCATGTTAATGGCTATTTTATTGTGTCCTGCCTGTGCGGCAACTTCATCGAGCGTTGGTTTACCTGCTGTTGCGGCAGTAACATCCGCCGCGGTGCCGGTAGTGGCTCCTGTTGGGTCTGGTGCCTTTTCGGCATATATGTAGCTGGTAGCCGTAACTGTAACCAGCATTAATAACATTAATAATAAATACTTTTTCATATATTTTTCTCCTATTTAAATGAATTAATACCTTAAGCTTCTTTATTGTAAAGTGAGGTGTCTCCTTTTTCTCCGGTTCTAATGCGGTATGAATCGTCGATAGTTGAGATGAAAATCTTACCATCACCAATTTCACCTGTTTGCGCTGCTTTCAAAACAGCATCCACTGTTTTCTGAGCATTTATGTCTCTAACAACTATTGTAAGAAGTTGACGTTGAATGTAGCTAGTGTCGTAAACAGTTCCCCTGTAGGTGTGTTCTTTGTTAATCTCATTTCCAACACCTGTAACATCAGCGTAGGTAAAGAAATCAATACCAGCTTCCCTTAAGGCTGCCTGTACTTCAGAAAATTTAGAAGTACGGATAATTGCTTCAATTTTTTTCATGTTTTTTAATTTTAATAATGAGTATTTTGTTGTCAATCTGCCCAATTTGGGACAGATTGATTTTTTTAGATTATAATGTCACACCTGCCACGAAGAATGCTCCACCTGTAGAAGGGTTTGCTCCAAGTACTCCATAAACCGGAAGGCTGAACTTTTCTGTAATGGCAATTGATTTGCTTACTTTGATACCTACGTTGGTAATTCCTGTTGCAGTGCTGCCATATGCAGTTCCTGAGCTAACTAATCCTCCTGCAAATACTTTAGCAATTGGTGATAGTTGGTAACCTAATTCGATGTAAGTAGATAAAGCCTGTTTACCGCTTGCGTTTTTGTCGGCTCCTGCAAACATGGTGTTGATTGAAGCGCTGATTGGAAGTTTCTCGGTTCCGGTGTAAGCTACAGTGGCTTCGTAAATGTGATCGGTAGTTGCTGTGTAATCAAAATATCCTTTTGCACTTGCAAATCCCCAGTTGTAATCTGTCAGTGTAACTGCAAACTGACTTGAAAAAGCGTAAGTTGCATATAAGTCAACCTCTTTTACGTTACCAAGTAGACTGCTTGAAGCCCAAGATCCTAAAGTAAGACCACCGGTGGTGAACGATACGTAAGGTTGAATGTTTGGAGTTCCTTTTGTTGCTTCTTGTGGAAAACCGCGCCATACATATGAGCTTACGATGTCTGCTCCTGTTGCGAACTGTGCTTTAACGCTTGTAATTGATAACGCTGCAATCGCGCAGATTGCTAAAACTTTAATTTTTCTCATACTTCTAAATTTTAAAATGTTTTTTTTAATGTTGTTTTAGTTTGATTATTTCCCGTTATTTAATTTGTTTTTATACTGTTTGTTTTGGTGACAAAATGAGTTTATATGTTCTCTGTTTCTGTCATTATGTTTTGAATACGTTGCAAAAATAGACAAAATGTCAATACGAAACAAGAAAACCTACCAAAATGTTGGAAAATAAATTTGCGAAGTGTCGATATGTTTCATAAATTGGGTTATATGTTTCTAATTGATTGTTTATTGTAGATTATTCTTTCAATATGATATCTATTCGCTATTTTTAATTTCTATGAATTTGATTAAGTCGTGTGAATTTGGTGTTTTCTGAGTTAAAATGTAGGATTTTGATGATGCTGTTGCATTACTTTCATCTAAAATAGCTGTGATTTTGCAATTACTTGTGCCTGGATAAGCTCAAAACGGACTGAAATGCTCTGTATATTTATATGCAGAAATCACTGTGTTGTGAAAAATGGTTCTGCTCTGCTTTTAATTGTGCTTTTTGTGGGTTTTGAGCAGTGATTAAGTACGAAAATGTTCGTCTTTTGACAAAGTGATCTTATTTTTGGGTATTGCATTGCATTTTGATAGGAAAATATCTGCTTTACTGTTCAACTCATCTGCTTTAGCTTCCAAAGCAGATGGCGCAGCTCCTAAAGCAGATGGCGCAACTCCTACCGCACTTGCTTTGAGAGCTACCGCAGTTGCTTTTGATGTTACCGCATCTGCTTTAGCAACTAAAGCAGATGGGTTTTGTGTTTTGATAGATAATTTTGGGGTAATTGAGCTAAAAAAGATGCAATAAATTAAGAAATATGCTCAATAACATAAAAATAAGTATTTTATATGTGTTAGGGATATGTTATTTTTGTGACATTGTTAAACTTAAAATAATTTATATATGGCAACAAAATCTTCAAGTATGTCTTTTAGTGATTTATTGAGAAACAGTACAGTTATGTCGGACAACATTAAGCTGAATGCTGCAAAAGTAGGACGATATGGACTGGATTTACCTGAGTTTACAACGGAAATGGATGCCGACATTAGTAAGGCAGATACGCTGAACAAAGAGCAGGAGCGCCTGAAAAGCGAATTGAAAGTAAAAACCGAAGAGCTGAATTTGATTAAGGATAAGCTTGAAGGAAATTACGCGTTGGCAAAGAAAACCGTGAAATTGGCCGAACCGCAAGCTAATTGGGTTGCATACGGTATTGATGATAAGAGGTAGTTTGATACAGTATTCTGTTATAGATAAAAAAAACTCCGAAACGAAACGCTTCGGAGTTTTTTTATAGAGATTGAATGGTAGTATTTATTTTTCCAATCGTTTCATGGCTTCAATTGTGTTTTCGCGACTTCCAAAAGCAGAGAAACGCACATAACCCTCGCCACTTGCACCAAATCCGGCACCGGGAGTTGTAACAATGTTCTTTTCTTTCAACAGGTAATCGAAATATTCCCAGCTACCCATGCCTACAGGTGCTTTTGCCCAAACATAAGGAGCATTCACACCTCCGAAAATTGTGTAACCTGCTTTCAAAAGTCCTTCGCGAATGATGCGGGCATTTTCGGTGTAGAAACCGATAAGTGCTTTTACCTGTTTTTTGCCTTCAACACTGTATGTTGCTTCGGCAGCACGTTGCACAACGTATGATGTACCGTTGAATTTTGTACACTGACGACGATTCCACAGTTTGTTTAATGAAACCTGTTCGCCATTTTCGGCATAGCCCATCAACTGTTTTGGCACTACGGTGTATCCACAACGGGTTCCGGTAAATCCGGCTGTTTTGGAGAAACTGCGGAATTCGATAGCCACATCTTTGGCACCTTCTATTTCGTAGATACTGTGCGGTACGTTTTCTTCGGTAATAAAGGCCTCGTAAGCAGCATCAAACAGAATAACTGCTTTGTTTTCTTTGGCGTATTTAACCCATGCAGCCAACTGATCTTTTGTAAGCGTTGTTCCGGTTGGGTTGTTTGGGTAGCACAAATAGATAAGGTCTACTTTTTCGGTTGGGAATTGTGGCACAAAGTTGTTTTCGGCATTGCAAGGCAAATAAACAAGGTTGCTCCATTCGTTCAGTGCGTTTGGTTCGCCTGCGCGACCACCCATGGCGTTGGTATCAACATACACAGGGTAACTTGGGTCGGTAATGGCAACGCGGTTGCTCACGTCGAAAATGTCACCTATATTTCCCGTATCGCTTTTTGCACCATCGCTTACAAAGATTTCGTCTTCGGCAATATCAATTCCGTTGTTTGTGAAGTCATTAATCACAATTGCTTCGCGAAGAAAAGCGTAACCCTGTTCCGGCCCGTAGCCTCTGAATGTTTCGGCGCTGCGTTGTTCGTCGGCTGCTTTGATCATTGCGTCGACCGATGCGTCAGGTAGGGGAAGGCTTACATCGCCAATACCCATGCGGATAATAGGAGCCGTAGGATTTTCTTCTTTGTGTTGTGCTACGCGTTTAGCAATTTCGGAAAAAAGATAGGTAGCCGGTATCTTTATAAAATTCTCGTTAATCTGTGCCATAATTTAATTGACAGTTGATAGTTGGCAGTTGATAGTGACAACTATATTTGGGTTATGTTTTATTATTAGTTGTTTCTTTATTCCCCTTCAGGGGTTAGGGTGGATTAGATCACTCCTTCAAATACAGTTGTTGCGCCACCGGTAAGATAAACGTGGTTATCGGACTCTTTCCATTCGATTGTGAGTTCACCTCCCAGGAGTTCGACGGTTGTTTTGCGTGAGTTTTTGCCGTTTAATACTCCGGCTACTACAGCCGCACAGGCTCCTGTGCCGCAAGCCATTGTTTCGCCCGAACCACGTTCCCAAACGCGCATTTTTACGTAACTGTCGGATACTACTTCGATAAATTCAGTATTTGTGCGACGTGGAAAGATAGCTGCATTTTCGATTACCGGACCAATTTCGGGTAGATTCAGATCGTGAATGCCACTTGTAAAGATTACAGCGTGTGGATTGCCCATAGAAACTGCCGTGATATTATATTGTATCTTATCGTTGAACGTAACTGGCACGTCGATTACTTTTGGTAAATCGAACGTAGTTGGTATTTTGGTTCCTTCCAGAATGGGTTCGCCCATATCCACAGTTACTTTTTCAACGAGTTTATCGGTTCCGATAAATAGCTTCAGGATTTTAATGCCTGCCAGGGTTTCTAACGTTACTTCTGTTTTGGTTGTAAGTCCTTTGTCGTACACAAATTTGCCTATGCAGCGTGATGCGTTTCCACACATTTCCGATTCCGAACCGTCGGCATTGAACATGCGCATTCTGAAATCGCAGGTTTCCGAAGGCAGAATCAAAACGAGTCCGTCGGAACCAATGCCTTTGTGGCGGTCGCTGTACTGTATGGCGAATTCAACCGGGTTTTCTATTTGCTCTTCAAAACCGTTGACATAGATATAGTCGTTGCCGGTTCCGTGCATTTTGGTGAATTTCATTTTTATCGTGTTTTATTGTTATTGTATTCTTAATCAGGTACAAAAATACTCAAATTGGGATTCATGTACTTGTTTTTGCTGTAATGGTTTGTAAAAAGTCAGTTTAAATTACAAATTGTAAATTATATATGTGTTTTTGTATTGTTTGTTTCTGTAACTTGTGTTATAACTTATAAATTTGTATTTTGCGGTTTAATCTGTTTTGTTCCACAAATGAAAAAGAGCACTCCGGTTATTGTTTCCGAAATGCTCTTTTAGAACAAATTATTTCTTCATAAGTTTTCGCTCGTACGTATTACTTTCTGTTGCTATTTTTACAATATACATTCCCCTGTTCAAAGCAGAGATATTGATTAACTTCTTATCGACAACATTCGTCGAGATCACCAACATACCATTCAGATTGTAAATGGAAATTCTGGCATTATTCCCATCCAGTGCTATATAGAAACCATCCGTTGCCGGATTTGGATAGATTGCCATTGGATAGTCGCTCAGTTTCGGATTAATTACCGCTGTAGGAGGAATAGCCAGATAATCAAGTAATGTAGCTGTATACATTTGCTGAGTTGGCAATAAGCGTTTGCTCATAACTAATCCAACGTGATAAGCATAATAGTTGTCTTCAACCATATCGATGACTCCATTTGTTTTCCGGATTGAACGAATCTGAATACAATTCGTAAACGAGGCGGCAGCTGCCGTTGTACTGATTACAGAATCCAATCCTACAATTCCCGGTCCTTCCTGATAAGTTTGAGAGTAGCCAACCGTCAGGAACTGATTTGGGAAGATCAAAGCAGGAGTTTTGAAAATGGTCGCCGAATCAAGGCTGGTGCTTCCGGTTGTGGCATAAGCTCCGGCCACTATATTTCCGATAGCATCTTTGCGTAGCCAGAATGTGCGGAATATTGAACTGTTAGCAGGATTATCATTCATTATCTCTGTACCCTGTTCAACGAAATACGGAACATTACCAATGTTTTCGGTACGGTTAATATGATAAATGGTCATGCGAGGACCCCATTTGCTTCCGTTAGGTATTTCTGTCGTATTTAGCTTTAAGTAATTACCCACATTCAGTGGCAGGTAGTAATCGGCTCCTGTCAGTGCACCGGGATCGTAAACAGATGACCATCTGACAACAATGTCGTTTGTTGCATAGTTTCTGTTTGAATCAGAGGAGCCGTCGGCATTTACCTCTACAAAGTCCCACGCAGGACCTGAACAGAACTTATATGCGAAGGTGTCAGATGATTTGAGTGTTACCGTATAATGTGTATTATCCACTTTGTTCATTGGTACTAAATTCCAATCGTTCATTTCGCCGGCAATGTAACAGGCTTTAGTTCCATCCGGAACAGTCACGCTATAAACCATGTCGGTTAATACCATTGTAGGGTCGTAGACAGAGGCCCAGCTTGCAACCACATCGTTTGGAGTATATGCTCTGTTAGGAAGCTCGCTTCCATCGGCTGCCTTTTCTACATACTTCCATGCAGGACCAGAGCAATATTTATAGTGTGTTGCCGGATTGGCTCCCGGAATAGTGATTGTATAATGTGTATTATCAACCATTGTCATCGGAGTAAAGCTCCAGTTGTTCATTTCGCCGGCTATGTAGCACGCTTTTGTAGCCGGGGGCACTGTTACATTGTAGGTCGTATTGTTTTCAGCTTCCACAATGTTTACAAAGTCTTTCCATTGGTTTGCCGACTGATACATCGATTTAGAACCAATGGGCACGTATAGTGTGCATGTACTTTTGTTTACATTGAGGAATACATTGTTCGAAGAGCTTATATCAAGGGGGTAATTAGCATCCACTTTGATGGAAGTGAGGCCTGTACAGCCTGCAAATGCCGATTCGCCAATGAAGATGACCGATGCTGGTATCTCAATTGATTTGAGGCTTTCGCACTGATAAAATGCATACTTCGATATCGTATTTACTGAGGACGGAATAAAGACACTTTCGAGCGACCAACCTGCAAATGCCGATTTGTCGATAGTAGATACGCCTGTTGGAATTTGGTAATTATTGCTTCGCGCACCGTTTGGATAGCATATGATTGTTTTCTGTGATTTATCAAAAAGTATTCCGTCAATTGTTGTCATGTACGGATTGTCGGCGGCCACATTGAATCCGGCCAAAGCCCAGTTGTACGTGAATGCACACAGTCCGATTGATGACAAAGTAGCGGGTATAGACACAATGCTTAAATTACAGGAAGCAAATGCCCAATCCTGAACAGAAGTAACCCCATTTGGTAACACCAGTCTGCCCAAACTGCTGGCTGTAAATGCAACTTGTTCAATAGTTGTAATTGTTGGTGGCAGCAGTACGTTGCGTAGTGATTTTTTACCCGTGTTTGTTGCTTGTACATAGAATGCATGATTTGGAATGGCATTGGCACTGTAGGCGGTGTAGCCATCGTTAGGACCAACAGTACCTGCGTAGGCTTGAATAATTACGCCACTCAAATCCAAATCAGACAGCAACGGCATATTGTCGCGCATTGTTTTAAAATCGCGGGCATCTATTGTTCCGGTTATCTTCAGATTGGTTGTATTGCTTAGTTCAGTTGCGGTGAGGGCCGTATACAATCCTCCGGCCGAAACGTTTACAGTTTTGTATACCAGTTCCACAATGTTGTTGAAATCTTTCCACTGAGCGGCTGTCTGGTAGGCGGCTTTTGTACCAACAGGCACGTATAATGTACAAGCCGATTTGTCTACATAATTGAACACACTATCTGATGCATTGAGATTGATTGGCGTTGAGTGCATTGTAATTGAAGTTAATCCGTAGCAGTTGTAAAAAGCGTAACTACCAATAGAGGTAACCGATGCCGGTATATCAATCGACTTCAAATTCGTACAGTAATAAAAAGCTTCGGGTGATAACGTGGTGACAGTTGTTGGAATTGAAACGTTGCGAATTACCCACGAGCCTTCAAATGCCGCAGTGTCGACTACCGTTACGCCTGTCGGAATCTGATACACGGAATTGCTTCCACCTGGATAGCATAGTAGCTTTTGTTGTGTTTTGTTGAATAAGACTCCGTTTACGGATGAGAAGTTAGCATTGTCACCAGCCACTTCCAACTTAGTAAGTGCGTTATCAAACGTAAAAGCACAATATCCAATCGAAGTTACTGTTGACGGTATTGAAACTGAACTCAACGAAGAACAGTTTTGGAATGCATACTGACCAATTGTTTGCAAACCTGCCGGAAGTGTTATGTTTTCCAGGCCGCTATAAGTAAACGCTGCATATCCTATAGAAGTCACCGACGAAGGAATGGATATTGACTTTAAGCTTTTACAACTTCCAAAAGTCCATGTGTCGATGTAAGTTACCGATGAAGGGATGTTCACAGAACTAAGGCCGCTACATAAATTAAATGCTCCATATCCAATGGAAGTAACTGACGAAGGTATATTTATTGATTTTAATCCGCTACATTTATTAAATGCCGCCCTGCCAATGGCTGTAAGTGTTCCCGGTAGAATTATTGATTGTAAGGTAGATTTACCTGTACTTGTATTGAATGCCGAACGGGGAATTGTGTTGGCAGGATAATCAGTAAGCGTAGTGTTGTAGGTTCCTTCGGTGCCCGAATAGGCCAGAATAGTTACACCACTCAAGTCAATGTTTGTGAGCATTGGCATATTATCGCGCATTGTTTTGAAATCGCGGGCATCAATTGTACCTGTGAGTGTCAGGTATGCAATGCTGCTCATATCTGTCGGACTAAAGGCTGTAGCCAATCCGCCGGCACTTATATTCACCGTACTTTGAACAAAATGAGCTATTTGTCCATAGTCGCTTGTGAACCAACCGTGATTTGCATCCCAGAATGAAATGCTGAAAATGCTGTTAGTAACAGGTGTTTGTTGCGTTGTCCAGGTGGCTCCACCATCTTTTGTTGCCAGTATGAACCGCGTTCCGACGCCTTCGGTATTTTCAAGTCCGCTTCCAATCCAACCGTTGTTGGCATCGGTGAAGAAAACGGCTTTACTGTTTGAATTTGATGATTGCCCTGTGTTTGTAACAGCCGTCCAGTTGGCTCCTCCGTTTGTGGTTTTCAGCACAAGTCCACTTTTTCCAACTACCCAACCATGGGATAAATCGGAGAAAAAGATGGCGTTGGCATCTCCAACGTTTTCGGCCTGTAATGTCCAGGATAATCCGCCATCGATGGTGTGGAAAATGGAGTTTACTCCTCCTTCAGTAACATGGTTGGCGCCTATCAGCCATCCATTTGTTGCATCTACAAAATGATAGAATCCTCCAACCGGATTGGCAGGCCCTGTTATTTCGTTCCAGTCGGTACCGCCGTTCGTTGTTTTGTATATTTTGAAATCGCTATAGAGCATATTGTAGGTAGAAACCCAGCCAATATTCTCGGTTGCAAACTGAACCTGCATGCCGAAGTCGCCGCTTGCTGAAAGGTCTTTTTGCATAAGAACCATCGTCAATGTACCATCTTGTTCTGACTTTGTCAAAACAATCGAGT
The DNA here is from genome assembly GCA_028710895.1 of Paludibacter sp. Taxonomy (GTDB): domain Bacteria; phylum Bacteroidota; class Bacteroidia; order Bacteroidales; family Paludibacteraceae; genus Paludibacter. The sequence continues at coordinate 487,387 of JAQTTH010000001.1, read as the reverse complement.
TTTTATCTGCGCTTAATGTTCCATGGAGATCACCTCCGGTAATTGTAAGTATTCCATCGGTTGAGAGTTGCAGGCTAACTTCATTGCTTTCGTTCTTTCCATTGCTGTCGGTGAAATGCATATTCCCAGTACCATTGGCATTCATTGTTATGGTGCCGTGTGTCCATGAACTTTGCTGATTGAGCATAGGTATAGTTGGATTTACTGTTGAAAGTATATGAGTTTGCCATATGCCCTGAAGGTCGGGCAGGGAGTACGTCGTTGCGGGGTTTATTTTCTGCATTAGCATAAGATTAAAACCACTGCCGCTACCGTCCGTCATTGATATTGTTATCGATTTTTTATCGATACCCATAAAGCCGTGAAGATCGCCGGGACTACTGCTGACAATGCCGTCGGACGAAATCGCCAGTACTGAATTCCGTGGTGATTTGGGTCCGTTTCTGTCAATCAGGTTTGCTGTGGCATTTCCATTGGCATCTATTGTTATTGTGCCGTGCATCCAGTTGGCATTTGGACTTGCGAATGAATTATTGGCTGTAGTTAATGAATGAATTTGCCAGGTTCCCTGCATATCGGCTGTGTTGTAGGTGGTGGCTGAATTTGTTTTTTCCATTATTCCAATCATAAATCCGCCGCCACCATCTGTCATTGTGATGTACACCGATTTTTTATCGACACTCATAAAACCATGGGAGCTGGAGCCAACAGATACTTTGCCTTGTGAGGATATTGTCATGGAAACTGAAGTAGATGTGTTGTTATTGTTTCCGTCGCTCTTGACAATGGAAGAAAAAGTTCCGTTTCCGGTTGCATCTAAGGTGATAAGTCCATGCATCCAGCCACCCCAGGTGGACATGAGGCTTGTGTTGGCAGCTACAATTGAATGCCACTGCCATGCACCCTGCAAATCAGATGTACCGTAGGTTGTGGTTTCGAAGAGCTTGGGGAAGTTTTTCTTTGTCCAGGTACTCCCCGAAGTGGTGGTTTGATACAACACAGCACCATTGGCTGTGCTGAAATCCTCGCCTCCGGCAATTCCATAGGTTTTTAGTGCCCAACCGTGGGATGGGTTCACGAAACTAAGGCTTAATCCGGGGTCGGACATGTTGCCGACATTATCGGCTGTGAATGGGGTCACGATTTCCCATGTAGTACCACTGTTGGTGGTGTGTAGCAGACTGCCGTTGCTTCCGCAGGCAATCCAACCTTCAGTCTGACTTACAAACTGAATTTTTCCTAACGAATTTCCATCAGTTGTTCCCAATGGGTTGGTTTGGAGTGACCATTGAGAATGTGATGAAAAGCTGATACATGCAAGAAAAGAAAGAAGAGTAAATAACTTTTTCATGCTCTTTTTGTCAGAGTTTAAGGTGCTGACGCCGCACTTCCATAGGAAATAAACTATATTGTTTATAATCAAGAAGAAACATGCTGAAAAAGATGTAGAAATAAAGTATAAAGGTCTGAAAAATAAATGATATGAATGTATTTTATTCGGTTAAATATGCAATTTGTTTTAATGTAGCTGTTGTTTTTATGACATTGCCTAAAATAAATGAAGCATGCATTTGATACAAATGGAAAAGAGCATTCCGGATTTACATCCGAAATGCTCTTTTAATCTATGTTTAATGTTTTCAGAGCTTATATCCTCTGATGAATGATTATTTTGCTTCGCTGGCAGCGTCGTTAATCATTTTTGCACTTGCATACATGTACACTTCTACGCGGCGGTTTGCTTTTTTACCTGCAGCAGTTTTGTTGTCGGCTACCGGTTCGGCAAAGTTTTTACCTACGATTTCTTTGAATTGAGAAGCAGGTACATTTTGAGTTTTCAGAAAATCGGCAACTGATTGTGCGCGGTCCTGAGAAAGTTTTTGGTTTACTTCCAATGAACCTACGTTGTCGGTATGTCCCATGATAGCGATATCCATAGTAGGATTGTCGACTAAGATCTTAGCAAATTTTGTCAAAGCAGCTTTTGAAGCAGCGTTCAATGTGCTTTTGCCAGTTTGGAACAAGATACCTGAATCGAAAGTTACTTTTACGGCTTTCAGGTTGTTTGCATCTCTGATGCTGTCGACGCGGGCGCCTTCGATAGCAGCAGCCTGAGCAGCAGCTTTATCCATTTTTTTACCGATAATAACGCCTGTAGTTGCACCAACTGCAGTTCCAATACCAGCACCAATAGCAGCACTTTTTGCGTTGTGACCAATAAGTGCACCAACACCTGCGCCAATTGCAGCACCTGCACCACCACCAATTAAACCACCTTTTACAGCATTGCTCATTGAGCTACATCCAGATAATACGATAGCCGAGCTTAAAATAATAGCCATCAATCCATTCTTTTTTTTCATTTTACTTGTCTTTTAGTTGTTAATAATGTATTTTGTTTGATAAATAGTTATTTGTTGTATTTGAAATCAGAATGCTGTTTTCAATTATTTCGTTGCGTTAAATGCAATGCTGCAAATATATAATATTTTTCTAAATGTAGAACAAATTCAGCGGGAATTTGTTCTGAAAGATATAACAATAATTTGCTTTATTGTGGTAAAAAGTCTGATTTATAGTAATGAATGCAAAATATAAATATTTCAACAATGTAACAATTGTTTATGAAGACTTTGTTGGATTCGGCTTCTACTGCTGTTTTTGAGGATAGAAAAGATAATTTGTTTATGTTTTATTCAGTGATATTTCGATAAAAAACCTGTGTGAAAATTGTTTGATTTTGTTTGATAACTCCCGAATACAAACGTATTCGGGAGTTTTTTTACTGCCTACAGCAAAATAGAACTGATGTACTGACTGTTGGAAGTGCTGATCTCGTCAGGAGACGAAAAATAGATCCAGCAGTGGACGTTTTGCCCTACCCATACGGCAGGCAATTCGACTTCGGCAGTAGCATCGATGCGCAGGGCCAGGTTCTGTTTCAATAAACCAATTTTTGTATCGGCATTGAGCAGCACCAGGTTTACTCCATCGTTGTCGTCGCCCTGGTAGGATTATACAGCCGGAGATCAAGCTCTGGTATCTATGTTTTTCTCGTTGGTGAGTTTGTTTGCTTCTGCAGGTATACTGTTGCTGGTAGCTTCATCGCTTATTAGTCCGAGAATTATGTATGATGTGAATTAAGGGTTGAGGTCATCTCTCGATATAAGGTAAAGTCCTGAAAGTGTATAATCTGGACTGGCAATGAGAGTAGCTAATAACTTTGTGGAAACTCTCGGTTGGAATGACCTGACAATATCGGCCCGAAGGTGGCTGAGCCTGGGAACATCTTATTCAACCGCTTTGTGGTTGGTTGATCTTTTCATTCATCCAGTGGGCTTTACCCACGGTTATTTACATTTAGCCACTTCGTGCGCAATAACCAGCTTCTATAATTTTCGTTTCAGCTTCTGATTCGCATGTATAATAAAGAGCTTTCAGAATCAATACAACAGGCAAAGATTAAAAACAATTGGTTTTGAGATCTTTATGTCATGGTGGGAGAAAAATAAATTGCGTTAATTGTGCAAATGTTGTACAAATGTATTTAAAAAATAAAAAGGAACATGCTGTGTATTAGCGCGTTCCTTTTTGTTTTTGTGACCCAGGAGGGGTTCGAACCCTCGACCCACAGATTAAGAGTCTGTTGCTCTACCAGCTGAGCTACTAAGTCGTTTATAAATCGAATGCAAAGTTAATCAAAAATTCATACTGCAGAAACTTTAAAACGAAAAAATGCAATGGAAATTTTGAACGTGTTCTTAAACCCGCAGTTGCACAATGGTTTATTGATTTTCGGGCTGTGGTTTGCACAGTACCACCGTGATGTGAAAGCAGGACTGGTGGCGTTCGCGAACGGCAAGTAACTTGCATTCCTGCCGCATCTCAACCAGTGTTTTTGTAAGTGCCTGTACGGCTTCGTAGCTTGGCTCTATTGTGTCGTTTTTTGTGTTATAAAAGTTTTTATACGAAATATCCACCGTAGTGCCGTATAGATGGCACGAAACGCTTTTTGTTGCATTGCCGTTGCGGTGGCTCAGGTTGCTTTGGGTTTCGGCGGTGCGCAGGAGCGACGTTATCCGGAACTTGTAGTTATTGTATTTTTTCTCTTTCAGTTTTTCCTGAAAGCGGTATCCTATCTCGTCGAGCATGTCGATGGCTTCGGGGATAAGGTAGGGTTGCGAATGTGTAAGCGATTTGAGCTGATAGAAGCGGTTTTCGGTTACTTCAAGCAGGATGGATTTTTGTACAAAATCGGCAATTTTGGCGTTAAACTCATCGTTCGTTTGAAAGGGAACTTTCAGCCCGTTTTTTTCGGCATGTATAATCTGGACCTCGTTTAAGTCATTCAGCTTGTCTCTGGGCTCGATGGGCGCATTCGCAAAATGGATTCTGTCGCATTCGGAGTAGAGTTTTGATACTTGTCTTTCTTTTTTGGTGGGTTTGAAATGTTTTATGCCTAGAAATAGTATGAGGCCAATTCCGAGAAGTCCAATTATTAATAGTATATAGTAGAGTTTAGAGATTTTCTTTTTTCTGTTTCGCATCATGTTCAGTTCCTTTCTTTGTGTGACAAAGGTAAAGATTTTGACTCCTGCGACCAAGTTATATTTTTTCAAGTTATCAACAATTTTGGTTGTTTCAGAAGCATTTCGTTTTTTTCTATTTTTTTAGATGCTAATTGTTGATAAAATGGCAAACTAATTTTTCCTCAATTCAAAACAAATGGCTAACTTTGCGCCTCTTAATCTAAAAAAAATTATATGAAACCAACGTTATTTGTATTGGCAGCAGGAATGGGTAGTCGTTATGGCGGTTTGAAACAGCTTGATGGTCTGGGCCCTAATGGAGAAACGATCATGGATTATTCGATTTACGATGCAATCAAAGCCGGATTCGGTAAAATTGTATTTGTGATTCGTGGTAGTTTCGAAAAAGATTTTAAAACTGTTGTTATCAACAAATTCAAAGATTTAATTGATACAGAAATTGTTTTTCAGGAAATAAGCAAGGTTCCGGAAGGAAGTACCTACATTGCCGAACGTGAGAAACCATGGGGTACAAACCATGCTGTGTTGATGGGGAAAGATGTTATAAAAGAACCGTTTGCCGTAATTAATGCCGATGACTTTTATGGTCAGGAATCGTTTGCTATTTTGGCCGATTTCCTGCGCAGTGTTGAAGGCAAACAAAATGAATATTGCATGGTTGGTTATCGTGTAGGTAATACCTTGTCGGAAAGCGGTGCTGTAAGTCGTGGTGTTTGCGTTGTAGATGAAAATCAATTGCTTCTGAATGTTGTTGAGCGTACACACATTGAAGAAAAAGGCGGTAAAATTAATTTCCTTGACGAAAAAGGCGAAGAAGTTTCAATTGATCAAAATACCCCTGTTTCGATGAACATGTGGGGATTCACTCCTGATTATTTTGACTATTCGGAGCAATATTTCAAAGAATTTTTGGCTGAAAATGGCCAGAAACTGAAATCGGAGTTTTATATTCCTTTGGCAGTGAATAATTTAATTGTAGAGAAAAAAGCAACCTGTAAAGTATTGGATACACCGTCGAAATGGTTTGGTGTAACCTATGCTGAGGATCGTCCGCAAGTTGTATTGAAAATAAATGAATTGATCCGTAAAGGTGTTTATCCTGAAAGATTGTTTAAGTAATTATCCCTGAAATGAAACGTTTTGTGTTTCAGAGGAAATTGAAGAATTGTAAATTGGTAATTAGAAATATATGGCAAAGATTTTAGTAACCGGTGGTGCAGGTTATATCGGTTCACACACGGTTGTTGAATTGCAGAAGGTAGGTTTTGAAGTTGTGATTGTTGACAATCTATCCAATTCAAACATTGATGTATTGAATGGGATAGAAAAGATTACAGGCATTCGACCAGCGTATGAAAATATCGATTGTGTTGATTATGTAAGCATGGATCGCATGTTCGAAAAATACAAAGATATAGAGGCTATCATTCATTTTGCTGCCAGCAAAGCAGTGGGTGAGTCGGTTGAGAAACCGCTGTTGTATTACCGCAATAACCTGGTTTCGCTTATCAACCTCTTGCAATTGATGCCTATACATAAAGTGAAGAACTTTGTGTTTTCGTCGTCGTGTACTGTTTACGGGCAACCTGATGTGCTCCCCGTAACTGAAAACGCACCTATTAAGCCAGCTTTGTCGCCTTATGGCAACACCAAGCAAATAGGTGAGGAGATAATCCGCGATACAATTCATGCAAATCCTTGCTACCAAAGCATTATACTTCGTTATTTCAATCCGATTGGTGCACATGCATCGGCCGAGATTGGTGAATTGCCATTGGGAGTGCCAAATAACCTGTTGCCTTTTGTAACGCAAACGGCTATAGGCATTCGCAAACAGCTTTCGGTTTTCGGTAGCGATTACAACACACCCGATGGATCGTGTGTTCGTGACTATATTCATGTGGTGGATTTGGCTAAGGCTCACGTAATTGCAGTACAACGCATGTTGAACGGAAAAACAAAATCGCATGTTGAGACTTTCAACCTTGGAACAGGACGCGGTTTATCGGTGTTGGAAATCATCGAGACTTTTGAACAGGTAAATGGCGTGAAGATTCCGTATAAAATTGTAGACCGTCGCGAAGGAGATATTGAAAAGGTATGGGCCGATCCGGCATATGCCAATAATGAATTGGGTTGGACTGCTACCGAAACTGTTGAAGAAACATTACGTAGTGCATGGGCCTGGGAGCAAAATCTGGCAACCCGTTCGAAAGCTGAATAACGTATAATAAATATAGATTAAGAATGAACAATTGATAATTCTGTAATTCAGTTTTATTGGTTGTTCATTTTTTTTAACCTGAAATAAATATATAAAATGAATAAATTATATCCATTGAAATTTACTCCGGTGCTTAAAGATAAGATCTGGGGTGGAAGTAAACTACAGAATTTGTTTGGTAAGGCTGCCGAAACCGATAAACTGGGTGAGAGCTGGGAGCTTTCGGGTTATGAAGGTGACGAATCGGTTGTGACAAACGGTTTCCTGACAGGAAATACCTTGCCGGAGCTTATCGAAATATATATGGGCGAGTTGGTTGGCGATAAAATTTTTGATGAATATGGTTTGTCGTTTCCATTGTTATTCAAACTGATTGATGCCAACGAAAACTTATCCATTCAGGTTCATCCGGGTGATGAAGTGGCGGCCGAACGTCATAACTCATACGGAAAAACTGAGATGTGGTACGTGGTGGATGCCGATCAGGGTGCGGAGCTGATAATCGGTTTTACGAAAGATTGTACGCGCGACGAATACCTGGATGCATTGGAAGCCGGTGAGGTAGAATCGCTTTTGCAGAAAGTGCCTGTGAAAAAAGGTGATGTATTCTTTATCCCTGCCGGATTGGTTCATGCCATTGGAAAAGGGGTAGTTGTAGCTGAAATTCAGCAAAGCAGTGATATTACGTATCGCATTTACGACTATAAGCGTACCGACGATGCCGGTAATGAACGTGAATTGCATACAGAGCAAGCATTGGACGTTATCAATTTTGAAGCTTCGAAAGAACCTAAAACGAATTACACGGCCGCTTTAAACGAAATAACTCCGCTGGTGACTTGCGAGTATTTTACTACGAATATGCTGCGGATTAATGAGGCGATTACCCGCCATTATGCTGCTATGGATTCGTTTGTGGCTTATATGTGTCTCGAAGGCAATTTGGTGCTGGAGTATGATGGGGAGAAAACTTATGTGAGCAAAGGTGATACGGTGCTTATTCCTGCGAGTGTTGACGAATTAGGGCTGATACCTGATAGCGAAGTAACTTTGTTGGAAGTGTACGTTTCCTAAGCATACGAATTTATATTATTGAAAAGCAGCAAGTCGAAGGTCGGCTTGCTGTTTTTTTGTTTGTCATAATTTTGAAGAGTGCTTTAAAGCGTGCCTGTAATTTCTTACTGCCCGTACAATTAATGTCACTATTGAAAGTAACCAACCGATTGGATAGGGGAGAATGAGTAAACCCCACCAAGCTGACAGTTTTGATTCTCCACCAAAGCCACCGAGCGAAGAAAAGTAGAACAGGAAAATTACTCCAACAAAAATTAGCAGGGTGGAGATAAGGAATGTTTTCCAGTGACGGTCGCGTTTCAGATAAGTTGACAATCCTAAGAGTGTGCTGCCTAAAACAACCAGCACAGAACCTTCCAGTGGGTCAATAGCTCCAAGTATCATGGCTATGATGCCAAAAATATAAATGACATGTTTCCAGTCTGATTTTGCATTCATGGTGATTGCTGTTAGATTGTTTGTTGTTATAATAACAAATAAGGGTATCTTTTTATTGCGTAAACGATTTGAAATTTTCGAAATTTAATAAATCATTTCGCTTTTATATCTGAAAATTCAATCCTTTTATTACTTTTGTTATGTCGTTTTCTATAAATATGCATTTTCATGATTTTTGAATAAGAAATGAATACACCCAGCATAAAAAAACTCTATTTTAAAGATACATCATTTGCCAATTTGATGACACACCGGATTTACAATGTGTTGTTGTTTGCGAGTAAATATGATGCTTTTGTGCTGGAAGAAGATGGCCGAATTGATGAACAGATTTTCAACGAATATACCTCACTGAATCTGCGCTATCCGCCCCGGTTCACGCTTGTTTCTACAGAGGAAGAAGCCAATGCTTTGCTGCATGAACGCACATTTGAACTGATTATTTCTATGCCCAGTGGCGATAGTATCAATCCGTTTGAATGGGCCAAAAAAGTAAAACAGCAATTTCAGGATATCCCGATTGTAGTTCTTACTCCGTTTTCAAAGTCTGTTTCGCAGCGCATTGCCAATGAGGATTTGAGTGCAATTGATTATGTGTTCAGTTGGTTGGGTAATTCCGATATATTGCTGGCTATTATCAAGTTGATTGAGGACCGAATGAATGTGGAAGAGGATGTGAATGAAGTGGGTGTTCAGGTGATTCTTTTTGTGGAGGATTCCATCCGGTGGTATTCGTCCATTGTGCCTCATTTGTATAAGTTTGTGTTTAAACAATCACGCTCGTTTATGACCGAGGCGCTCAATGAACACGAACAGATGCTTCGTATGCGTGGTCGTCCTAAGATACTGTTAGCAAGATCGTATGAAGAAGGTTTGGCTATCTATGAAAAATACAAACGCAACATGCTGGGTGTGATAACCGATGTAAGCTATCAGCAGAATGGCGTGAAGAATAAGCAGGCTGGTATAAACCTCTGTCGCGAAATCAGGTTGCAGGACAAGTATATTCCACTGATTGTGGAGTCCACCGAAGAATCGAATCACGCTGCGGCGGATGATGTCAAGGCGGCATTCCTGAATAAAATGTCGAAGACCTTGTTGATGGAACTTCGCGAAAAAATTACGAATAATTTTGGCTTTGGTGATTTTGTATTTGTCAATCCCCAAACCGGCGAGGAGGAAGCACGCGTTCAAAACCTGCGTGGTTTGCAGGAAAGTATTTTCAGTGTGAGTGATGAGTCGTTGTATGCACATGTTTCGCAAAACAATATTTCGCGCTGGTTGTATTCCCGTGCCATGTTTCCATTGGCTGAATTCCTGAAGAACATCATTGTAGATATTGATGTGGCTATTGATTTGACCAAAGTACGGCAGATTATTTTTGATGCCATAGTTCATTATCGTAAGGTGAAGAATCGTGGGATTGTTGCTGTTTTTCAGCGCGAACGGTTTGATCAGTATTCCAATTTTGCGCGTATTGGTGAAGGTTCATTGGGAGGGAAGGGGCGTGGTTTGGCGTTTATTGATGCCATGATTAAACGGAACGAAACGCTTGAAGCTTTTGAGAACTGTCAGATAGCTATTCCAAAAACGGTTGTGCTTTGCACCGACAATTTTTCGGAGTTTATGGAGATAAATCAGTTGTATCCAATAGCACTGTCCGATATTGATGATAATCAGATTTTGGAACATTTTCTGAAAGCCCGGATACCACAGCATCTGATTGCCGATTTGATGACATTTTTGGGAGCTGTGAGTGCACCTATCGCCGTTCGATCGTCCAGTTTGTTGGAAGATTCGCATTATCAGCCTTTTGCCGGAATTTACTCCACTTACATGGTTCCGTTTATGGCGAATAGCCGGACACATATGCTCGAAATGATTACCGAAGCCATAAAGGCTGTGTATGCCTCGGTTTTTTATCGCGACAGCAAAGCGTATATGATGGCTACCAAAAATGTGATTGATGAGGAGAAAATGGCTATTGTGTTGCAGGAAATATGTGGAAATGAATACGGAACACGTTTTTATCCGTCGTTTTCGGGTGTGGCCCGTTCACTCAACTATTACCCCTTAGGAGCTGAAAAAGCTGAAGAAGGCATTGCCAATATTGCCCTCGGGCTTGGCAAATACATTATGGATGGCGGCATGAGTCTTCGTTTTTCGCCGGCTTATCCGAATAATGTGTTGCAAACGAGCACACTGGAGTTGGCGTTGCGCGAAACACAGAGCTATTTCAATGCATTGGATCTCAGTCAGACGCAATTTGTTCCGCAGGTAGATGATGGATTTAATCTACTGAAAATACCTGTGGCTGACGCAGAAAAAGATGGAACGTTGAAATATATTGCATCCACTTTCAATCCGCAGGATCAAGTGATACAAGATGGACTATATAATGGTGGCAGAAAGCTAATTACTTTTGCCAACATCCTGCAACATAATGTATTTCCACTAGCACAGATACTAAAAGAGATTTTGCACATTGCGCAGGCTGAAATGGGACGTCCGATAGAAATTGAATTTGCCGTCAATCTGGACTATACACCCAATAAGCAGCACACTTTCTATCTGTTACAAATCCGCCCGATTGTGGATAGCAAAGAGATGATAAGCGAAGATATTGGTTCCATCTCGGAAAAAAATACAATTATCAGTTGTAAAAGTGCGTTGGGGCATGGTATTACAACTGATTTATTCGATTTGGTGTACGTAAAACCCGAATCATTTAATTCGGCCAAGAGTCGGTTCATTATGGAGGAAATTGATCTGGTGAATCGCGAGTTGATAAAGGAAAACCGCCATTACGTGCTTATTGGTCCGGGTCGTTGGGGGTCGGCTGATCCGTGGCTTGGAATTCCCGTGAAATGGTCGCACATTAGTAATGCACGTTTGATTGTTGAGTCGGGTTTGTCCACCTATCGGGTTGATCCGAGTCAGGGGACACACTTTTTCCAGAATCTGACATCGTTTGGTGTTGCTTACTTTACGATTAATCCCTTTTTAGGTGATGGAACCTATGATACCGATTATCTGAATGCTCAACCGGCGATTTACGAATCGGAGTTTATACGGCATATCCGTTTCGATCAACCGATTGTGTTGAAAGTGGATGGGCGTAAAAATATGGGTGTGGTGATGAAACCGGAGGTTGGTTGATTGGTCAAATTAGTTAATTGGTTGAATGGTTTGATTAAGTGTTTCGGTTAAATGAAAAAAAACAATATAATAATTTAAATATGGTAAGCAATTTCGAGGATTTGGAAACCTGGAAAGAATGTCGGAAATTGAGAATTCAAATCTCACAGTTGGTCAAAGTGTTCCCTACTGAAGAAAAATATCGACTTGTTGATCAAATAGTACGCTCTAGTCGTTCAGTAACAGCTAATATCGCCGAGGGACATGGTCGTTTTCATTTTCAGGAGAATATACAATTTTGCAGACAAGCCCGTGGATCTTTAACTGAAACATTGGAACATTTGATTTGTGCATTGGATGAAAGCTATATAACCACAGAACAACTGAATAATTACAGAATTCAGTACGGTTTATGTTTAAAATTATTGAATGGATATATTGCTTATTTGCAGAAAATGAAAGAAAATAAAAGAAAATAAATAACGTTATACACCAATCAACTTAATACTCTAATCAACAAGTTTCACAATAAAACAATTAATTATGTTCAAAAAACATCCTAAGGGACTTTTAGCCGCTTCATTAGCAAATATGGGCGAACGATTTGGTTTTTACACCATGATGGCAATTCTCACATTTTTTCTAATGTCTAAATTTGGATTAGACGGTAAATCTGCCGGAGTCATTTACAGTATTTTCTACTTCTCCATTTATGCTTTAGCCTTGCTTGGTGGGGTTATTGCCGACCGTACCAAAAATTACAAAGGAACTATTCTTACGGGTATTGTATTGATGGCTGTTGGCTATTTAATTCTGGCTATACCAACTCCAACTCCTGTTACCAACTTCACACTGAATTTAGCACTCGTTTGCAGCGGCTTGTTTGTGATAGCCTTTGGGAATGGCTTGTTTAAAGGAAATTTACAAGCGCTTGTTGGTCAGATGTACGATAATGAAGAATATGGCAAAATGAGAGACTCAGGTTTTTCTTTGTTTTATATGTTTATCAATATAGGTGCTATTTTTGCACCGCTAACGGCCATATTTGCACGTGGCTGGTGGCTGAATAAGAATGGATTCGAGTATAATTCAGACTTGCCGGCACTTTGTCATCAGTATCTGGGTGGTACTTTGTCGCCAGAAGCATCGGCTCGATATACCGAGTTGGCTGCAAAAGTAAGTCTGAACCATGCTTCTATTGATTTGTCTACTTTTGCAAAAGATTATCTGAACGTTTTTAATACCGGGTATCATTATGCGTTTGGTATTGCTATTATTGCCATGGTTATTTCGCTGATAATTTATATTGTAAATAGAAATAAATTTCCAAATCCGGGTGAAGCTAAGAAAGCTTCTTCAAGTACAAAAGTAGTTGAGATGGATGTAAATGAAGTAAAACAGCGCTTTTATGCTCTTTTTGCAGTGCTTGGAGTTGTTATCTTCTTTTGGTTTTCGTTCCATCAAAACGGACAGACGCTTAGCTACTTTGCGCGTGATTATGCCCTGTTGAAAATTGGTTCGTGGAGTTTTGCGGCTGAAACATTTCAGTCTATGAATCCTTTCTTTGTTGTATTTCTAACTCCGGTTGTTTTAGCTATTTTTGGTTGGTTGCGTAAAAAAGGTATTGAACCTTCTACGCCTCGAAAAATTGCTATTGGTATGGGAATAGCTGCTTTTGCATTCCTGGTTATGGCTATTGGTTCGTTTGGAGTTCCGGCACATAAAACAGTATTGGCCATGGGTGGATTGGCTGATGATCAACGAGTAACACCTTTCTTGTTGATGGTCACCTACCTGATACTTACATTTGCAGAGTTGTTTATTAGTCCACTGGGGATATCATTTGTGTCGAAAGTGGCACCACCAAAATATCAGGGAATGATGCAGGGGATGTGGCTTGGCGCAACTGCCATCGGCAATCTATTCTTATTCCTGGGAGCGATTTTCTATGAAAATATTCCTATTTGGCTTACATGGTCTGTGTTCGTTGTGGTGTGTGTGATATCCATGTCAGTCATGTTTTTCATGGTCAAATGGTTAGAACGTATTACGAAATAATCAATCCGATCTAAGATGAAAAAGGCGAAAATCTGAATTCAGATTTTCGCCTTTTTTTGCGGAAAGTGTGAGATTCGAACTCACGGTACAGTTACCCGTACAACGGTTTTCGAGACCGTCCCATTCGACCACTCTGGCAACTTTCCGGGTCGATATTTTATCTGCGCTTAATAACGCAATTCTTACCTGAATTGTTTTATATGAAAAACAGGGAAGCACCGATAATACTGACAACAGCACCAATTACCTGTTGAGGTTTGATTTTTTCCTTAAACATTATTGATGAAGGAAGAATAATAAAAATTGGTACCAATCCCATCAGGGTAGAAGCAATACCTGTTTTTGTTTGTTGGATGGCAAACAACCCCAATGCTACGCCTACAAACGGACCGAAGAAAGAGCCAACAGTCACCGACTTGATAGCACTTTTGTGGGTAAATGCCTGACCAAGTTTATTCCAACGACCCAGGGCTGTTATTAGAATTCCAAAACTGAGTATTCCAAACAGCGCACGAATTTGAGTAGCTGCAACAGGGTCGTAATGCCCCATGCCCTTCTTGCTCAGAATTAATCCAACTGCTTGTCCTGTAGCTCCTCCGAAAGCCAGTAAAAAACCTTTAAACGGAATGTTAAGCTTCATTTTTCGATTGGAAATGGCAATGATAATTCCGCTTACGCTCACAATAATGGCTATAATACTTTTTGGCATTAGAATTTCGTCCAGAAAAAACCAGCCAATTACAGCGGTGAGCATGGGGGCGAGGCTCATAATCAGAGCTGCGGTTCGTGACCCAATAACCATGTAGGACTGAAACAGCAACATGTCGCCCAGAAAGAAGCCTATAAAGCCTGACAAGCCTAACCAGAACCATTGGTATCCGGTGGCATCAGTTGGGAAAAACAAGCCCCTTGTGAAAAAGGTTGTAATTCCAAGAAAACCAATTGCAAAAAGCAGTCGAATGAAATTGACTGATAATGAACCGATTTTATGACCTGCTTTTTCGAAAAACAAAGCACTCATGGTCCAGCAAACCGAAACACCCAGTCCGGCAAATTCACCTATATGCGATTGAAACACCCTCTTTTATTTAAGATTAGTACATTTACGATTTACAATTGAAATAAGACGTTTATAGCAATTGAGAATTTATACAAAGATACGGGAAGAAATTCATATTTTAATTCGGATTGTGCATGTTTATGCACAAAGTTGATTGACAGATTATTACACAAATACACTGTGTCAGTATGAAGATATACAATAATTTAGCTACCTTTGCAGTCCGAATTAAACAGATAATTCGTATTTTTTAATTGTTCATTCTTACTTATCTGACGTGCCAAAAGAAGATTATTTGTTGAAATACCTCGAAAAACTGAGTAGGGTAATTGCAGCCATGTTTGGAATGCGCGACAAAGGTTTTCCGGAAGATGCCATTCGACTGGCTGACGAAACTTACAAAGAACTGCTCAATCTGAATGTGGAAGAGCTTGAAATTATGCCCGTTGAGAAGTTTGTTGATCTCATTCGTCAGGCTGGTTATACAACAACCTACCTCGAAGCACTGACCAAACTAACCTTTGAAACGGCAGACTCATTTCAACAAATGGGTAATGACAATCCTGCCAAAGGTTTTTATTTCAAAACATTGAATTTATATTATCTGTTGAGCGAAAAAGACAAAACCTTCTCTTTTGAAAGAGAAATGATTATATCTGAACTTAAACAGTTGACAAATAGCAACTAACAAAAAAAATGATAAACTACAAAAACAAACAACGTCCTGAGAAGGATATGATTTTCGGGATTCGTGCCGTTATTGAAGCCATACAGGCCGGAAAAGAAATTGATAAAATATTAATGCGTCGCGATATGACAAGTGAGTTGTCGCGCGAGTTATTTGCGGCATTGAATGGTATTCAGGTGCCTGTTCAGTATGTTCCGATTGAGAAACTGAATAAAATGACCCTGAAAAACCATCAGGGAGCTATTGCATTTATATCGCCGGTGGCTTATCAACGAATAGAAGATATTATCCCAACTATTTACGAGGAAGGTCGTATGCCGTTTATCGTTGTGCTTGATGGTGTAACCGATGTTCGTAATTTTGGTGCAATTGCCCGTACATGCGAGTGTGCAGGGGTTGATGCTATTGTTATTCCAACAAAAGGTGGAGCCTCAATTAGTGCTGATGCCATTAAAACCTCTGCTGGAGCCTTGCTTTCAATCCCCGTTTGTAGGGAAGAAAATCTGGGTAATGCGCTTAAGTTTCTTGTTTCATCGGGTATTAAGCTTGTTGCAGCCAGCGAAAAAGCGACTAAAAACTACACTGAAGCTGTTCTCTCGGAACCGATTGGAATTATCATGGGATCGGAAGATGAAGGTGTTTCGCCGGATCGTTTACGACTTTGCGACGAAATGGTAAGTATCCCGATGCTAGGAACCATCGATTCGTTGAACGTGTCGGTTGCAGCTGGCGTGCTCATTTATGAAGCAGTTCGTCAGCGCGGAATTGTTGATTCATTGATTGGGTAATATGACTGTTCTCTACGAAGATAACCACATAATAGCCGTCAACAAGAATTCCTCGGAAATTGTACAGGGCGATAAAACAGGTGATGAACCACTTTCGGAAACAATTAAAAAGTATCTGAAAGAAAAGTATAACAAACCCGGTGAAGTTTTTTGCGGTGTAACACATCGGCTCGACCGTCCTGTAAGTGGTGTGGTGCTGTTTGCCAAGACCAGTAAAGCGCTGACAAGGCTGAATGAAATGTTCAAAACACAACAGGTGAAAAAGACCTATTGGGCTATAGTGAAGGAGCAACCTACGCAACCGGAAGGCAGATTGGAACATTTTCTGGTTCGAAACGAAAAACAAAACAAGTCGGTAGCTCACGAGAAAATGGTGCCAAATGCAAAGGCAGCGGCATTAAGCTACAAACTGATTGCCCATTCTGATACTTATTATTTGCTTGAAGTACAGTTAGAAACCGGCCGTCATCACCAGATTCGTTGCCAGCTCGCTAAAATGGGTTGTCCGATTAAGGGCGATTTGAAATACGGTTTTGCACGTTCCAATCCGAATGGTGGAATCAGCCTGCATGCCCGCAATGTTGAGTTCATTCATCCTGTTTCGAAACAGTTGATTCAGATTACTGCTCCGGTACCCGAAGATGATAAGCTCTGGTTGGCAATGGAAAAACTGGTGTAAATCTACACAAATGGGTCAAATATTCAAATTATTCAATAAATAACAGAGGCTGACTCAAAACGAGACAGCCTCTGTTGTTTTAAATGCTCTTTTTGGTCACTATTACAATTTCTCAAAAACTTCTTTGGCAAAAACTTCCAGACCCGGATCGCGGGCACCCATCAGGAGCAATACTGTTGGTTCGTAAACATGAGATTTCAATGCATCTACTAAACCATTTCTATTCTCGACAAAATAGGCATTCTTACCCAATTTTTTGATGTCTTCTATCAGATCGTTTGCCGAAATATCCTTCACAGCTGATCCTCCTGCATAGAAAATCTCGCTCATCCATATTTCGTCTTCAGGGCGTAAAACTGCAGCAATTTCGGCTACAAAATCTTTTCGCAGGAAGCGGGTAGGACCATAGCCATGTGGTTGAAACCAGGCTATTACTTTTGGTGCAATGGGCTGACAAGCTGAAATGGATGCCGCGCATTTGGCCGGATTGTGGGCATAATCGTCAATAAGTAATACATTCTTTTTCTGACCAATAATTTGATGACGGCGGTAAATACCTTCGTAATGAACTAATGCCTCAGCACAAGTCTGGAAACTTACCCCCAATCGGTTTACAACAGCAATGGAAGCCAATGCATTTTCCATATTGTGCTTGCCCACTGTATTCATTTTGATAGTTGTTCCGTTGACCGAGAACTGAATTTCTAAACCGTTTTGAACAAAATTATTCCCAATAAAACCTGCTTTGATTGTTTTGTCTACTGCAAAATCGTTGTCAGAGTCTGTTGAAAGTTGAGCAGCCAAGCGGTTTGAGCGGTTTGTAATGAACATGCCTTTGGTGTTGTCGCGGAAGATTCCGAAGATATTCATCAGTTCATCAATTTCCTGATGATCTTTTTCAATGTTCAGCAATAATCCTATTTCGGGGTGATATTGTACGATAGAACCATCGCTTTCGTCGGCTTCTATCACCAGCCATTCGCCTTTGCCTACTTTGGCATTGCCAATTTTGCCTTCGCGAATAATGCTTGTCAATCCGGCACCACTAATGATGCTTGGCTCCATACCTGCATATTGCATGATATCAAAAATCATGGCCGAAGTAGTGCTTTTACCCGAGGTGCCACCAACGGCTATTGTTTTTTTGCTCTCGGCAATCAATGCCAGCACCTGCGAACGTCGCAAAATCGGAATATTCAGTTCTTTGGCTTTTTTTACTTCAAAAACTGTATCTTCGATGGCGGTTGAAACGACTATAAGGTCGGTTTGCAGGGTGATACCGCTTCCGTCCTGCAAAAAACACTGAATGCCTTCTGCTTCCAGTTTATCCCTGGTTTCATTGGGAGTGTCGGGAGTGAAATAACGGTCGCTACCACTCACGTTTTTACCAATTCCCTGTAAATACTGGGCTATGGCGCTCATTCCGGTACCGGCCACTCCGATAAAGAATATGTTGTTGAATTGATTGATATTCATTGTCTTTATTTAAATACTCTTTGTTTGATAATCTAAGTTCAAAAGTAACTAAAAAATGGAGTTTCTGCAAAATAAAAGATTTTGTTCATAAAAGTCCTCAAGGATGTTTCTGAATTCATTAGTTTCGTAGCGGATACTTGAGAGATTTAAATCGTATTTTGGGGATAATAGTTGAATGTTATGTTTGAAATATCAAAGCTTTATCTGAACTCCAATGAAAGCTCCCAATTGTACAAATTTAGTTGGAATCCATGCTATGGGTTTAATTCCTGAAAATTCAATTTCTGTACTTAATCTCATGGAAATTCTCCTACCCATTTTGATATTTACCCCAGGAGAGCATACCGGATTCAACTGGAGGTAATAATGAATATGGTTCCAGTTGCCAAGTAATTCAGATGATTTCGTGATATAATAATTATAACCGATTGCTAATAACGGTTGAAATTGAGTTTCAACAAGTCTGTACTCAAATTGAAAAGGTATTTTAATTGATTCAAATGGTTTCTTTTTGTCAAATATTCCCTGAAATGTGTTGTTGATGGCCGCTATGGGCGTATGGTTAGTTTGTGGAAAGAAACCTGTTTTCAGAAAGAAATGGGTGTTTTGTTGAAGGAAACCAATGTTCACATTCACTCCAAATCGTTCCATTGGATCTTCTTGTTCAAATAAGGTGAAATACAAAGCTGGAGTAATTTCGATATTTAATGGTAATCTTTTGAGCTTATGTTTCTCTTCGAAACTTTGATCATTGACATATGCATTGTATTCGTCAACAAGTTTTGTAAGATTTTTTTCAGTTGGCTTTTTTATGTTATCTATCATGTTTGCAAGTGCAGGAGCATCTGCCATGTATTTTTTTAAGGTGTCAATGTGGTTTTGAGTGCTTGTAAAGTAAGATTTTATTGATATTCCATTGTATGCTTTGTCATTCATTGTTTCGTAGGGCAGTTTAATAATGCGAGGGTTACCCGTTTTGAGAATATAAAACTGCAATCTGTTATCGTTGCCTTTTTGAACGTACAGGTTTATTTTTCCTTCCCTGAGTAATGTTGGAGCGACTTGTGTTGTTGGTTCATGCAAATTTTCAGTTTGATCGTTGCTCTTGTTATATTGGTTGACAAGATTTTGTAGACTTTTTTTATCAGGAGTCTGAATCTTCTCAATTTTTGGGAAAATTGCAGGGTAGTTGCTCATTAATATTTTGAGTGTATCGATGTGTAATGTGCTTTCGATTACTTTTGAATATCTGCTATAACCATCATCAACTAAGCGTTCAGTCCTGATATAGGGTAATTGATGAATGATTTTATCTGTAGAACTTTGAACAAAATAATGTACTTGCCCCTGATTTGCATATAATAAATTTATTTTTCCTTCGGCCAGCACCTCCATGAATATTTTGGTTTTGATTTCAGGATGGTATGCACTTATAAATTTTCGCTGACCGTTATTTAGTGTATATGATATGGCTGAAACAGGAGAGACGGTAATCGTATTTCTTGTTGCTGTCATTCGAATTCTGCATTCTTTGAAAAGCTGTGATTCACTTCGGGTTTCAATACTACCTCTTAAAGTATCTCCGGAGCTTGTTATTACAACATCAGATTGGTTTGTTTGCGACATTACTACTCCTGAAAGTAGTAATCCGGTGAGAATGAATATGTGTATTTTTTTCATTTGATATGGAGTGTGCTAACCGAATATTCTACAAAAATAAGATAATTTTTAAGATTCACAAAATGTATTCAATTTCTTGTTGTCACCGGATTGAACAATAATTCGATTTCATTTCAATAATCCCAATTGAAATAGCCAATAAATAAATTCTGTAAGAATTTTTCATCTGTTTTGAGTGAATTTGTGCATTAAATCTTATTGTATATAATACATAAACTCAGTTTGTCTAAGCATTGAGCGAAAGGTGTTGAAATTTATGTTGTTAGGATTCTTTGTCAAAATATTACTTATTGTATTGTAAACAGTAATACTGGCGTTCATATTGTAATTATTACAGTATTCAATGTGCTGATAGTGTGTTTTATAACATGGATTATTTGTGTTGTGAGTTTGATATAATATCGTATTTTTGTCCAATGAAAATAAAGATGAAGTGCTTATGCCTAACGAAAATATATACAACCCCCACGTATCTGTCGACTGTGTTGTGTTTGGATTTGATGGAGAGAAACTGAAAGTTCTTCTTATCGAACGGAGCATCACGGAGCAAAATGAATTGTATAATGATAAGAAGCTTCCCGGAAGCATAATATTGAATGATGAAGATTTGGATGACGCGGCTTCACGTGTGTTGACAGAACTTACCGGTTTGAAAAATATCTACCTGAGTCAGTTTCGTAGTTTTGGTGGTCCGGATCGGACTAAAAATCCACGTGATATTCTTTGGTTGGAAAATACCCTGCAGTTGAAAATTGGTCGCATTGTAACTGTGGCTTATGTGGCATTGATAAAGATTGACCGTAAGATTCAGGTGAAATATGAAAATACACAGGCTAACTGGTATAATTTGGATGAGGTCTCTGCTATGAATCTGGCTTTTGATCATGCTGAAATAATCAAAAAAGGGCTGGAACATATTCGTCACAGTTTGGATATAGAACCCCATTTATTGTTCGAATTGTTGCCACGTAAATTTACTATTTCTCAATTACGCTCTTTGTATGATACTGTGCATCAAATGACTTCCGATGTGCGTAATTTCCAGAAGAAAGTAGCTCAATGGCCGTATGTAGTGGCATTGGATGAAATGGAAGAAGGAGTGCCACACAGGGCAGCAAGGCTGTATAAGTATAAGAAGTGATATTAACCTTTGCCGATATTTGTGCTTCGCACGTATGAAATTCAATTGTAAATTGTAAATGAACAAATTGTAAATTGTAAATGAACAAATTGTAAATAAAAATATATGTACTTACTCGGTTATGATTTAGGTAGTTCGTCGGTAAAGGCGAGTTTGGTGAATGCCACCACAGGCGAATGTGTCTCATCGGCATTTTTTCCAAAAGTAGAAATGGAAATTATTTCGGTAAAAGCCGGTTGGGCAGAACAAAATCCCGAAATTTGGTGGAAAAACCTGAAACTGGCTACGCAAGTCGTATTGGAAGAGTCGGGTGTAAACGCATCCGATATTAAAGCCATTGGTATTTCGTACCAAATGCACGGTTTGGTGTTGGTAGACGAAAATCAACAGGCTATCCGTAATTCCATTATTTGGTGCGACTCGCGTGCAGTACCTTATGGTGAAAAAGCCATGAGCGAAATTGGCAGCGAAATGTGTTTGTCGAACCTGTTGAATTCTCCGGGTAATTTTACTTTGTCGAAAATGGCATGGGTAAAAGAGAATGAGCCTGAAAACTTTGCGAAAGCTAAATATTACATGCTTCCGGGAGATTATCTGGCGATGCGTATGACGGGTGATGCACGTACAACGGCTTCGGGATTATCTGAAGGAATTGCATGGGATTTTAAAGCGGAAGCTCCGGCTAAATTCTTGTTCGATTACTTTGGTTTCGATACCAAATTAGTTCCTGAAATTGTTCCAACATTTGGTCAACAAGGAAACCTGAAACCAGAAATTGCTGCTGAACTTGGTTTGGTTTCAGGTACTCCTGTAACATATCGCGCTGGTGATCAGCCTAACAATGCGTTGTCGTTAAACGTGTTGAACCCGGGCGAAATTGCTGCTACAGGTGGTACTTCAGGGGTTGTTTATGGTGTAAACAGCGATTCGAAATACGATCCACAATCGCGCGTAAACTCATTTGCTCACGTAAATCACACAGCCGATGCAACTCGTGTAGGTGTATTGCTTTGTATTAACGGAACGGCCATTCTGAACACATGGATTAAAAATAACGTAGCTCCTGAAGGTATCAGCTATGCCGAAATGAACGAACTGGCTGCAGGAATTCCTGTTGGTAGCGAAGGTGTAAGCATTATTCCTTTTGGCAATGGTGCGGAACGTGTTCTCGGAAATCAGGAACCAAACTGTTCTATCCACGGCGTAAACTTCAACCGCATTACTAAAGCACATTTGATTCGTGCGGCTCACGAAGGCATTGCTTTCTCGTTCAAATACGGTATGGATATCATGAACCAAATGGGCATTGAAACCAAAACCATTCGTGCCGGACATGCTAATTTATTCTTAAGCCCTATTTTCCGCCAGACTTTGGCTAATATCACCGGAGCAACTATTGAGTTGTACAATACCGATGGGTCGGTAGGTGCAGCGCGTGGTGCCGGAATAGGAGCGGGGATTTATAAAGACGCCGAAGAAGCTTTTGCAACCTTGAAAAAGATTCAGGTAATCACTCCCGAAACTGAAAATGTAGAAGCAACGAAAGTGGCGTACGAAAAATGGTTTAAGCATATTTAATTGTTTTCTTTATCTCAATATCTGAAACATGAAAAAAATAGTAATTTCATTTTTTGCAATATTAGTTGCAGCGACAGCATTTGGCCAGGAAAAGTTTCCGTTTCGGGACACAACCAAACCTATTGATGAGCGCGTGCACGACCTGATTTCGAGACTTACGCTTCAAGAAAAGGCAGAACAAATGATGCACAATGCTCCTGCTGTAAGCCGATTGGGTATTTTACCCTACAGTTGGTGGAACGAATCGTTGCACGGAGTGGCACGCACCGGACGGGCAACCGTTTTTCCTCAATGTATCGGACTGGCTGCTACATTCGACGAAGGTTTGATGAAGCGTCTGGGAACTGCAGTTTCGGATGAGGCCTGGGCCAAATATAATATCGCGCAAAAACTGGAGAATTACTCACAATATTCGGGAGTAACTTTCTATGCGCCCAACGTAAACATTTTTCGTGATCCACGTTGGGGACGCGGGCAGGAAACGTATGGTGAAGACCCTTACCTGACTTCCCGCATGAGTCTGGGCTATGTAAAAGGCATGCAGGGTGATAATCCTCAATACCTGAAAACGGCCGCTTGTGCCAAACATTTTGTGGTTCATTCAGGTCCCGAAGAATCCCGTCATTCATTCGATGCGGATCCTTCCATGAAAGATTTTATGGAAACCTACACTCCGGCATTTGAAACGCTTGTGAAAGAAGGTAATGTAGAAAGTGTTATGTGTGCATACAACCGCACTTTTGGTAAACCCTGTTGCGGTAGTTCATTTTTATTGCATGAGTTGTTGAGAGGTAAATGGGGATTTAAAGGATATGTTACAACCGACTGTTGGGCTATTCAGAACTTTTATAAATTCCACGGCACTACACCTGATGAAGCAGAATCAGTTGCGCTGGCCATTAAGAGCGGTGTAAATCTTTGTTGCGGCAATGAGTTCAATGGTATACCCGAAGCAGTAAAAAGAGGTTTAATTACAGAAAAAGAGGTTGACGATGCGTTGGCTGTTTTGCTTCGCACCCGTTTCAAACTTGGGTTATTGGATCCGATAAATGATAATCCATATTCAAAAATAACCGAAGATGTTATCGGTTGCCAAAAACACATCGATCTGGCTTACGAATCAGCCGCGAAGTCAATTGTTTTGTTGCAAAACAAGAATGATGTTTTACCCATAAAGAAGAATCTCAAATCCGTTTTTGTTGTAGGTCCTTATGCGGCCAATCAGGATGTGCTGTTGGGAAATTACAACGGACTGAGCGACCGTATGACAACTGTTTTGGAGGCTGTTGTTGGAAAAGTAAGTGCAGGTACCACTGTCAGTTACCGTGAAGGTGTTGAGCCAAGTGTTGAGTTTAAAAACAAAATGAACTATTCCCTTGGCGAAGTTCGGGGAGCCGATGCTGTGATTGCTGTTTTTGGTATTTCGGGCGTTTTTGAAGGTGAAGAAGGCGAGTCTATTGCTTCCAGTACAAAAGGTGACAGATTTGATTTGAACTTACCGGCTAACCAGTTGGATTACCTGCGCAAGCTAAAAGAAAACTGTAAAAAACCGATTATTCTGGTTCTGACAGGTGGAAGTCCGGTTTGTACGGAAGAATTGAAGACAATTGCCGATGCCATTCTTTTTGTGTGGTATCCGGGTCAGGAGGGAGGACGGGCTGTTGCCGATGTAATTTTCGGGGATATAAATCCTTCGGGTAAATTGCCCATTACTTTCCCGAAATCGGTTTCGCAACTTCCCGATTTTAAAGATTACAGCATGAAAGGCAGAACCTACCGTTATATGACTGAAGAACCGCTGTATCCTTTTGGTTTCGGATTGAGTTATTCAAAATACAGCTATAGCGACATGAAGCTCTCAGCCAATAAAATCAAAAAAGGTGAAACTGTGACAGCAACAACAAAGATTAGCAATACCGGAAATCTGGCGGGCGAAGAAGTTGTACAGTTATACCTGACTGATTTAAAAACTACTGCCGATGCTCCGCTGTATTCACTCAAAGGTTTTAAACGCGTCAGTCTGCAACCCGGCGAAACGAAAGAGGTGAGCTTTGAAATCACTCCTGCCATGGAGATGCGGGTAAAAGAATCAGGTGAAAAAGTGCTTGAATCCGGAGATTTCAAAATATACGTAGGAGGTTCATCTCCTGCTGAAATTTCATCAAAACTCGGAGCTGCCATGCCTGTTTCAGGTATCATAAAACTAAAATAAATTTATTAATCAACTAAATAATAATTAAAGATTATGTCAACAAAAGTGTATTTCCCATCAGTGGAAAAAATCAAATTCGAAGGAAAAGAAAGTAAAAATCCATTGGCTTTCCGTTATTACAATCCTGAAAAAGTAGTTTATGGAAAAACCATGGCTGAGTGGTTCAAATTCTCAATGGCCTGGTGGCATACATTGTGTGCTGAAGGTGGCGATCCATTTGGTCCCGGTACACAGGTTCACCCATGGGTAGGTGCTGCCGATGCATTGCAAGCTGCAAAAGACAAAATGGATGCAGGTTTTGAGTTTATGAGCAAAATTGGTATCGAATACTACTGTTTCCACGATATCGATTTAATCAGCGAAGGTTCTTCTATCGAAGAGTACGAAGCTAACCTGAAAGCTATCGTTGCTTATGCAAAAGAAAAACAAGCTGCAACAGGTATCAAATTGATGTGGGGTACTGCTAACGTTTTCTCTCCGGCTCGTTATATGAATGGTGCAAGCACCAATCCTGATTTTGATGCAGCAGCACGTGCTATGCTTCAAATCAAAAACTCAATTGATGCTACTATTGCCTTAGGTGGTAGAGGATATGTATTCTGGGGAGGTCGCGAAGGTTACATGTCATTGTTGAACACCAACATGAAACGTGAAAAACAACACATGGGAACTATGCTCAAAATGGCTCGTGACTATGGTCGTGCAAAAGGGTTCAAAGGTGTATTCCTGATTGAGCCAAAACCAATGGAACCAATGAAACACCAATACGATGTGGATGCAGAAACAGTAATCGGCTTCCTGAAAGAATTTGGTTTGGAAAATGATTTCAAATTGAATATTGAAGTAAACCACGCTACATTGGCCGGTCACACTTTCGAGCACGAATTGCAATGTGCAGTGGATGCAGGTATGTTGGGAGCTATCGATGCTAACCGCGGTGATGTTCAAAACGGTTGGGATACCGATCAGTTCCCGGTTGACATCTTCGAATTGACACAAGCTATGTTGGTTGTACTTCAGGGCGGTGGCATGCAAGGTGGCGGTACTAACTTCGATGCTAAAATCCGTCGTAATTCTACCGATAACGAAGATTTATTTATCGCTCACGTTGGAGCTATGGATATTATGGCTCGTGCGTTGGAAGCTGCAGCTGCTATTTTGGAAGAATCTCCTTACAAACAAATGGTTTCTGACCGTTATGCTTCTTACGATGCCGGTAAAGGTAAAGAATTCGAAGAAGGTAAACTGACTTTCGAAGATGTGTACGCTTACGCAAAAGCCAATGGCGAACCAAAACAAATCAGCGGAAAACAAGAGCTTTACGAAGCAATTGTAAATATGTATATTTAATCAGAATCAAGATAATAGAGCCAAGAGCCAAGACAAAAAAAGTAAACCTCCGTCTTGATTCCTGGCTCTTGATTCTAAAATCTAATAATATGAACACAGAAAAAGGAAGTCAACTTTATATTTTTGGCATAACCCTGGTGGCAACATTGGGAGGTTTGCTTTTCGGATACGACACAGCCGTTATTTCGGGTGCTGTCGATTCACTGAAAACGGTTTTCCATCTGAATGAAGCTACTTTTGGGAGTATGGCTACATTCTATCATGGTGCTACAGTTTCAAGTGCGCTTATCGGTTGTATTTTAGGTAGTGCGGTTTCGGGTATCTTTGCCGAAAAACTGGGGCGTAAAAACTCCCTGCTTCTTGCTGCAATCATGTTCTTTGTATCGGCTTGCGGTGCAGCCTATCCCGAAGTATTTTTCTTTACAAAAGGTGAAGGTTCGGTTGATGTGTTGATTGCATTCAACATTTACCGCATTATTGGTGGTATTGGCGTAGGACTTGCTTCTGCCATTTGCCCCATGTACATTGCCGAAATTGCTCCGGCCGATATCCGTGGTAAATTGGTTTCGTGGAATCAGTTTGCCATTATTTTTGGTATGCTCATTGTGTATTTTGTGAACTATTTCATTACCAAAGGCGAACCACAACAGTGGATTGATGCCGAAGGATGGCGTTATATGTTTGCTTCCAATGCAGTTCCGGCAGCTATCTTTGGCATGTTGTTGTTCTTTGTTCCAGAAACTCCACGCCACCTGGCGTTGATTGGTCGCGAAGAAAAAGCCCTGCATATCCTGGGTAAAATCAATGGTTCCAATAAAGCTAAGGAGATTTTAGCTGAAATCAAAGAATCGGCTCACGAAACAGTGGAAAAAGTATTGGCCTATGGCTGGAAAGTATTGGTTATTGGCATTCTGCTTTCTGTTTTCCAACAGGCGGTTGGTATCAACGTGGTACTTTACTATGCACCAACGATTTTCAAGGGCTTAGGATTTGGAAACGATGCAGCCATGTACCAAACGGTTATCATGGGCTTTATCAACATTGTATTTACGCTGGTAGCTATCTTTACCGTTGATAAGTTTGGTCGTAAACCGCTCTTGATTATTGGTTCTGTCGGTATGGCTATCGGTATGTTTGCCATTGGCTTGCTGGCTTATCTCCAGATCATCGGTGTTAGCACCCTTATCTTTATTGTTATCTACTCGGCTTCGTTTATGATGTCGTGGGGACCAATTTGCTGGGTGCTTATCTCGGAAATATTCCCGAACACCATCCGTGGAAAAGCAATTGCTATTGCTGTGGCAGCTCAGTGGATTTCCAACTTTATCGTATCGGCCACATTCCCTTCACTGGAAGCATTCAGCATCACATTTACCTACGTACTTTACGGAGTGATGTCGGTTCTGTCGGCTCTCTTTGTTTGGAAAATGGTTCCCGAAACCAAAGGAAAAACACTGGAAGATATGAATCACTTGTGGAAAAAATAGAAACAGTTACTATTATATCAGTTACAATTTACCATTTAATAATCCCGAAACTCATTTTCAGAGTTTCGGGATTATTTGTTTTTTAGCACGAATGCCGGGTCTCGCGACTTCCAAGTCGCGCTCTATTACTGTGAGCAAAACCTCTTAACTGACTTATGTTTCTGATTCGTAATAACTTTTACATTGTATAAGGAATGAACTGTAAATATGGGTCAGCGTTAGATTTTACTTAAAGAGTAAATTTTCTGAAGAAAAGTGCTTTTCGATTTTCCTGAAGAAATAATAGGTTTTACATTTGCAAAAAAAACATGAAAAAAACGGAATTCTTTGAAACTGAAATTGACGAGTTTGGTGTTGAATACGACAACACTAACTCATGTTTAATTTATGCTGGTAATTTAAACGTTAAGAATTATGTTGTTCGAAATGGAACAAAAAAAATTATGGATAGAGCCTTTATGGATCTTGATATATTAGAAATAATCGAATTGCCGGAAAGTTTGGAGGTTATTGATCAACAAGCATTTCAAAATTGTCAATCATTAGAGTCGTGTCAATTGAACAAAGGGTTATTGATTATTGATAGTTATGCTTTTTGTAACTGCGCGAGTTTAAAATCAATTTATTTACCCACGTCACTTAAGACATTAGGTGAAGGAGTATTTACAGGTTGCACAACTATCAAATCGTTTGAAATTGCCGATAATAATAAAAACTATATTTTTGATTCTGGTATTATTTATACTAAAAATAAAGCAACTGTTATTGCTGCAATTTCTGCTTTAATTAATCCTCAAATTTGTTTGCCTGAGGGAGTAAAACAAATCTTTCATTGTGTATTTCTTGGTTGTAAATCGCTAAAAAATATAAGACTACCTGAAAGTGTTGAATCTCTTGGTGCAAGGGCATTTGAAAATTGCATATCGTTACAAACGATCAATTTCCCAGCTAAATTAAAATCAATTGGGAAACGATGTTTTACTCATTCTACCATTAAATCAGTATTAATTCCCGAAAATGTTGATTCTATCGGTTTAATGGCTTTCTCTGCTTGTTATGACTTGAATGCTATACATGTTGCAATATCAAATATGTATTTTAAATCAATAAATGGAGTGTTATTTTCAATGGATGAATCTGTGTTATTGAATTATCCTTCTGCCTCGAAGCTACTGGAGTATATTGTTCCAATGTCAGTAGTTGAAATCTCAATCGGAGCTTTTCAAAGTTGTTTGTATTTAGAAAAAGTAGAATTGCCGGAAGGACTTATTGAGATTAAAGAGAATACATTTAGTAATTGTAGGAATTTAATGCATGTTAATATTCAAAATGGACTGAAAGAAATTGGAGAATATGCTTTTGATGGCTGTGGGTTAATCAAAGAGATTCAATTGCCGGATTCTGTAAACTCAATTAAACGTAGTGCTTTTGAAGCTTGTGTTGGTTTAAGAAAAATAAATATACCTTTTGATCTAACTCTCATTGAAGCAAATGCATTTTTGGGTTGTAATAAATTAAAGGTGGATGTACACCTATCTAATCAGAGATATAAAAATTTTGACGGGCTGTTATATGAAAAATGTAACTACCTTTTTGGCTTGAGTGAGTTTTATAATGAGGTTGATATTCCGTTTTAATTGAATATATGTATTAAACGATAACATATATAATAATTCTGGACGTAAATATAATTACAACGTTTTTTCTATTAACTTTACACGAAAAATATGTATCATGGAAAAACTAATTAATGTACAAGAAATTATCGAAAAGCCATTAATGGCAATCAAGGAAAAATATTCATATTTAGACCAAGTTTTAGACACTGAAATAATTTCAAGAGGTCTTATTGCACCAAAGTATATTGAATCAAATTCAATTTTGTTTTTGGGTATAAATCCATCGTTTACAAAACCATATGACATTCAGAATATAGACTTTTACTCTAATGACAATTCCATTCCATATTTTAAAAAGTTTTTTGAAGTTGTAAGGGATAAAGAATACAATTGGACGCATTTAGATCTTTTATTCTTTCGTGAAACTAATCAGAAAGCAGTAGATTTGTTTCTTAAGGAAAATCCAATTGGAGTTCAATTTATTTGGGATCAGCTAATGTTATCTAAACAGCTATTAGAGCTATCAACCCCAAAAATTATTATTGCTTCAAATACAAAAGTACGACATCTTTTAGGCGTTGAACAAAACAAAGAAAGAACCAAGGGGGTCTGGATGGATTATAGTTCAACCTTTGATTCTAAAATAGGAACAGACAGGATAACTTCTGAAGGACCGTTATTTAATGTCCCAATTTTTTTTACTAGTATGCTAAGCGGACAAAGAGCACTGGATAATGGCTCATTTAAAAGACTTGTATGGCATATAGATTTTGTTTTGAAAAATGACAAGAATAGACAGCAATAACCTAGAGTTTGTTCAACGAGAAATATTATTAGAAAGTGATAATAAATTTCACATATTATATACTTGTTATCTGTAATTACAATTTGGACTTATTCGTTTCAGATTTTAATCACATCTCAGAACTCCAAAAATAAGTTAATTGACCAATTTCTATCAAACTTTTGTTAAGCCCGATGAATAAAGGGAAAATCATAATTTTGGGTCAATTATCGGGAAAATAGAACAGTTAAATATTATTAAAAAATTTGTACTCACATCACAAAATTCCGAACTGATTTTTTATATTTGTGAACGTTTTTGAGGGCTTTCACAACCAACGGATTCAGCAAGCCTGCTTCAGAAACCGCCCTTTCTTTCTCCGGCAGTATATCAACTCAGCACAAACACCACACAGCCGAGCCGGACAATATTCAGCAACAATCAATTTCACTGTTTCTTTCATTACATCCACACTTGTATGTGTTGGCAGGTAGCTAACGAGCTTCCGATTGCATGTGCAGCTGTCAGGATTGTCAGTTTTGTTAACTCGATTGCATGTGCACATGTCAGGGTTGTCAGTTTCGTCTGTTCGATAGCATGTGTCAGGCTTTCGATTGTATGTGTCGGGCTTTGGATTGCATGTGTCAGACCTTGGATTGCATGTGTCGGGGTTTCGATTGGCGGTGTCGCCCGTTGGATAGCATGTTTCATCGCCCGGATGGCACCTAAAGAATAATCTATATCAGTTTTCAATAATAAATTACTAACTATTCATTTTAAATTTATCACACATGAAAAGAAAAGAATTGGATTTAGAGAGTATGATCGAGAGTGTTGTAGAAGGATTGGACAACAATCAGACACTCATCAGCGACAAACCGGCTATTGTAGCAGTGCAAACAAAGCTGAAAACGAATATTGCCGCTGTGACTGACCTTAAACAAAAACAAGCGGTGAGCACCAAAGCTGATTATGCTATTAAAGGCTATCGGAGAGAAGAAATGACTGCAAACCTGTTGGTTGTAGGAGCTGGTGTTGCGGCGGTTGGTGCTGAGAAAAACGATGTACGGTTGAAAATAATTGGTACTTTCACAGAACCGGCCTTAAACAACATGCGCGAAAGTAATTTAGTTGTAAAAGGTCATGAAGTGTATGAAGCAGCCATGAGCATTGCACCTGAATTGCTCAAATGGGAAGTAACACAGGGCGAAATCGACGATTTGGGCGATAGTACCGATAGCTACCTGAGCCAAAACCCTACTATCCGCAATATCGAAGCACGGTCGTCGCGGGCAACAGCCGAAATCAAGGCACGGCTTCATGAATCGTATGCGCTTATTAAAGACACGCTGGATCCGTTGATGTTGCCATTCAAGAAAATTAATCCTACATTCTACGGCGAATACGAAAAAACACGCATAATAATATCTCATGCAGCTACTCGCCCCAAAGCGGGTGATAAACCGGCTGAAGTGAAATAAGAACTTTAAAATCCCGAAACTCTGAATTGAGTTTCGGGATTTTTTATTCAAAGTATGTATATCTTTGTAGGCAAAATTAAAGTTTATGTCTATGCAAACAATTTATCAGGTAGATTCTTTTACTGCAGTGCCATTCAAAGGTAATCCGGCAGGAGTAATGATAGTAGACGAACATTTTCCGGCTGCAACGATGCAACATCTGGCTGCTGAAATGAATTTGTCCGAAACGGCTTTTATCATCCCTCAGGGAAATGAGTTTCGGATACGCTACTTTACGCCCAATCGCGAAGTACCGCTTTGCGGACATGCCACGCTTGCCGGTGGACATATTCTCTACGAATTAGGTTTGAAGAAAGCCGATGAAGCAATAGTCTTCAAAGCCGAAGGAGGGGAGTTGATAATCACCAAACAGGGCGATTGGACAGCCATGAATTTTCCGGCTTATCCGCTGACCAAGATGGACATTCCGGCTGATTTTAAAACTCTGGTGGGTTTCGAGCCGTTGGAAATGTATTCGAGCATTTACGATTGGGTCATTGCCGTTGCGGCTTCGGAATCGGATATTCTACATGCTCAGCCCGACTTAGACCGTATTACAACCAACGGACTTGGACATTTGATGATAACGGCCGCAGGCGAACAGCCCGACCGTGATTTTGTGTTGCGGGTTTTTGCGCCACTGGCCGGGATTAATGAGGATCCGGTAACCGGCTCGGCACATTGCGCTTTGACTCCCTTGTGGCACGCAAAGACCGGCAAGTCGGAATTTAATTCCTATCAACTATCTGCACGAACCGGAAGGCTGAAGGTAAAACTGTTGAACGACAGGGTGGAGATTTGCGGACAGGCTATAACCGTTTTTCAGGCAGAGTTGAAAGTATAAAAGCAACAAAGCTCTTAATCCGGAAAGATTAAGAGCTTTGTTGTATAATAAAGAACTGTTTATTGAATCAATTCTGCTGCAAACAGGATTTGTTCCATTTCCTGTTGCACTTTCTCAGCTTCGAGGCGTGCAGCTTTGGCGTAATCAACTTCCGACGAAGCGTAGATAATCTGACGGGAAGAATTTACCAGCAAACCGCAGGTGCTGTTTAAGCCGTATTTAGCCACTTCGGCCAGGCTTCCACCTTGTGCTCCAACTCCGGGTACCAACAGGAAGTGTTCAGGAATAATGGTGCGGATATCGGTCAACATTTCGGCTTTGGTAGCGCCTACCACATACATCATGTTTTCGTCCGTTCCCCAGTTCAACGATGTTCTCAATACTTTTTCGAACAAACGTTCGCCTGTTTCGGCATCTTTCACAAACTGAAAATCGAATGCTCCTTTATTTGATGTTAACGCCAATAATGTTACCCATTTGCCTTCGTAAGTCAGGAAAGGACTTACCGAATCTTCGCCCATATATGGAGCAACTGTTACCGAATCGAAATCCATGTTTCCA
Source organism: Paludibacter sp. (assembly GCA_028710895.1). Lineage (GTDB taxonomy): Bacteria > Bacteroidota > Bacteroidia > Bacteroidales > Paludibacteraceae > Paludibacter. The sequence continues at coordinate 454,438 of JAQTTH010000001.1, read as the reverse complement.
AAGAACGTACGGGCATACATAGCCGACGTATTACCAATATCACCACGCTTTGCATCGGCAATGATGAACTGATCGGGATAGTTTTCGCGGATATAATCAACTGTGCGTTCCAACACTTCCCAGCCTTCGAGGCCAAGGCTTTCGTAAAAGGCGAGGTTGGGTTTGTAAGCCACACATAAATCGGCAGTAGCATCGATAATGGCTTTGTTGAAAGCAAACATGGCATCGTCCGATTCGTCGAACAGGTATTCCGGAATTTTATTTATGTCAGTATCCAATCCCACGCAAAGAAATGATTTCTTGCGTTGTATGTTTTCAAATAATTCTTGTTTAGTCATCTTTCTATTTACTATTTAATCAGTTACTATTTACTATTCTGTGGCCATTCTAATCTTCAATTCCCACATCATCATATCATGAAATCATCACATTACAATTCACTTTCCTTCAATCGCTCAGCATTTTCAGCTACAATTAACTGGTCTATCACCCCTTGAACATCGCCGCCCATAAAGGCCGAAAGATTGTAAATAGTATAGTTGATGCGATGGTCGGTAATACGTCCCTGTGGGTAGTTGTATGTGCGAATTTTAGCCGAACGGTCACCGGTTGAAACCATTGTTTTACGTTTCGAACCAATTTCGTCGAGGTATTTTTGGTGCTCGATGGCGTAGATACGCGACCGAAGCTCAATCATAGCTTTTGCCTTGTTTTTGTGCTGCGACTTTTCGTCCTGACACTGCACGGTAATGCCGGTTGGTATATGTACCAATCGGATAGCCGAATAAGTCGTGTTTACCGACTGTCCACCGGCTCCCGACGAACAAAAAGTATCGACACGCACGTCTGATTCTTTCAGGTCGATATCAAATTCCTCTGCTTCGGGAAGTACAGCTACTGTCGAAGCAGAAGTGTGAACACGTCCCTGAGTTTCGGTTTGCGGTACACGTTGCACGCGGTGCACACCCGATTCGTACTTCAAAGTTCCATACACGTTCTCGCCCGACACAGTGAAAATAACTTCTTTATAACCACCCGATGTTCCTTCGCTGATATTGGTAACTTCAACTTTCCAGCCTTTTGTTTCGCAATATTTGGTATACATACGGAAAAGGTCGCCGGCAAAAATAGCTGCTTCGTCACCACCGGTACCTCCACGTATTTCTACAATCGCGTTTTTATTATCTTCGGGATCGGCCGGGATAAGCAGAAACTTAATGTTTTCTTCCATTTCCGGAATCCGGGGTTCGATCTCATCTATTTCGGCTTTCGCCATTTCGCGCATTTCGGGGTCAGTTTCGCTATTCATCAATTCTTTAGCCTCGGCTAAATGTGCCAATGCCGTTTTGTATTCGGCCTGAGCCACCATGATTTTTTCCAGATCACGATATTCTTTGTTCAGTTTTACAAAGCGTTTCATGTCGCTAATCACGGCAGGGTCGGTAATCAAGGTCGAAATCTCTTCGAACTTATGTTGTAATCCGTCTAATTTCTCAAGTAATGTTTTTTCAGCCATCTTGTGTGTCTACGTGTCCGGTCGATTATCCCGGTTTTTATTTTATTTTTGAAGTAATCAATTCAATGCTCTTTGTCGTTTCTCCGATTCTTCCTTTACATTATGAACAAGTTTCTTTAAACGCCATTCCAATATATGTTTATAGCGCTTTTGGGTAACGAACATATCGAAAAACCACCCAAATCGGATATGTGTTTCAAGTACATAATAGGCCGACTTATTTTTTCCTTTCGGAATGTAAGAACAAACTCCCACCATTTTCTTTAAAAACGTATTAGCCGAATATAAATCCAATCGGACATCCCTTCGACCAGTGCTGTAGGTTTTCTGGCTTAGTTTACTGTCGATATACAGGTTCGGAATTGTTGTAAATCCGGGAACTATCACGTCACCCATGGCTCTCAGCACACTCGTCTTTTTGTTGTAAGTGGTTGTTTTAAAGTCGAAAAGCAGCAACTCCGTTTTCCCGTCATCCAGTCTCATTCCTTTTAAGCCCCATTTAAAAAGACCATCCAGGTCGTAACACATTTGATGGGTAAATTTGCTTATTACTGCGTTGGATATGCTGTCCGAAGCATTTACACTCACCTGACAGTAGGAGATAAATTCCCCATCGCGATAAACCGTTGAAATGGAATCAGTAGGCGATGACCACGCTTGTAACGTAAAAAAACAACAAAGAAGCAGAAGAGCAGCGAGTTTTTTCATTCAGTTTTGAGTAAATACATATAGTCTGAGTTCTGTGAGAACTGAATAAATCATTTGTTATTTTTGACTGCTAATAACACTTTGTCTGCGTTCACATTCAGCCTTAATGTTTTCGGCAAACTTTTTAATTCTCCACTCAACAATGCTTTTATAACGCTTCTGAGTGATGAAAAGATTAAAAAACCACCCAAACTGAATCGTAACATTGGTTACAAGCAGCTGTTCATTGTTTTTCTGAGGAACAATAGACAGCGTACCCAATGCGTTTTTCAGTAACAGACTTGAATAGACGATGTTTGCATTCACTTTTGTCACTCCGTTGCTGTATTTTGTCTTAGCCACAATAGCATCAACCTTGATATTGCTAAATGTTGTCAGATTTGGAACTACCACGTCAAATTTACCATGCGTAATGCCGGTTTTTATGTCGTGATTGGAATCCCGAAACACAATAATCAGCTCATTTCCTTTGTTTTGTAATCCAAGATCTTTCAATGCCCAGTTAAACAAATTCCCCGGTCTTGTATGAAAATCAGTTACAAGATAATCGGCAACCTCAGCTGTAACCTTGGGTAAATACTTCGTTTTTATTGTGTATTGAGTAACAAATTCTCCATTTTTATAAACGGTTGATATAGAATCAGAACTTGCTGCGGATACAGTGTAAACGCAGATGAGACACAACAGAAAGCTTATTGTTATTTTTTTCATTCCTATGTCGCAAACATGAAAACATTGGATTAATGCATGATAACCTGTTTTCAATAATGCCTTGGTAAAACCCTGCAAAATTACCATTATTTTGGCTTACTAGAAAATTAAAATTGCAATTAGTTCAATTTATAAGAGTTTTGGATTAATAATGAGATTATTAGCTGATTTTTGTAGTTGATTTTGACTTGTTCGTTGACTTTGTTGATTCGTATTCAAAAAAAATATACGATACCGCTTTTTCATTCAGGCGATATCGTATATATGGTTTGTTTTTCCGGACTATTTAGTTGCTCTCCAGCTATACTCGTATTCATTGCCAAGAATATCGATATAGGCAAAATTACATTGCTGAACTTCGGATAACTTGATTTTCTTACTGATTTTTTCGTTGTAGTAGTCGTAATTATCGCCCGCATAGAACGTACCGTACAAATGATATCCTTCGTATAACTGTGTGTTGTTATTATTAATCTGCGATCGGATATAGCCCTGAATCAAATTTCGGGGATTAGCTATTGAACCATCCGGGAAAACGAATTCGTAGGAAATTTTGGTTATATATCCGTTATTGTCCGTATGTATTGTTGGTTTAATAATCAACAAATGATTTTGCATGTTGATATTCGAAAAGTTGAATGTATAAAGCTGATTTTTATTCAATTGGAATGAATAAAGTCCATCTTTAAAAGGCTGTGAAGGATATTGATTCAGACCACCTCCCTGAGTGGTTGTACGTTGGAAGCCAAAAATAAACTCATCTTGTGCCTGAGCTCCATGTGATTGATTAATGTCGTTGTACGGATTATCCGATGGACCGGAAAGTGTTGCATTAAAATTTTTATCGTACATCCCGATTGCTCCGGCAATACGCATAGAAGTATTAATGGAAAACTGAGCCGGATCAAACATGTCGGGGGCTTTATGATCTGTTCCCCATGCTCCTGCAAACATATTCGTCATGGAATTTATGCGGATTTGTTTGCCATCAAGTATGTCCGGTGAATTATCGTTATCCATGTCGAGATTTTTCGACAGTGTTTCGTAATAGGCTCCCACATCCTGCATGAATGTGATTTCTGAGTCTGACAATTTAATTTCATTGCCAATGGGGTTGTTTGCTGGCACTACCTGTGTGCCGTTTAATGTCAGCGTCGACAAATCAATTTGTGTGTTTTCGCCTTCAGAGAGGTTTACAAGTGGAAGCACATTCAACCCGCTGCAAAACAGGTTTCCGATGTACTGGTTATTTCCGGTCAGAAAAACTACGGCAGTTGCACTTCCTACAACTGCTTTGCCGGTAAATGAACCATCGGAGTTGATATTAAACAGTTCGTATTTATTGCCATAAAAAATCAGTACCTTTTTGGCATCCGAAAGCGAAAAACCCTTTGTGGATGCAGAAACTCGTGAACCATTTATTTTAGAAGCTGAGCTGACTTTGCCTTTAATGACAATTTTCTTTGTGCCGTTGAATAAGCCATCGCAATTAACCAGCAGCAAACTAAGAGCGACTAAGGCTATTGTCTTTCTCATGATCGAGTTGTTTTTTTATGGTTGTATTTGGAAATAGTTTTATTTACAGACAAAAATAAACAATAAATTACATTCAATGGCTTATTGGTATGAAAAACATGAGTGTTTTCATTGATTCATTAGATTGAATCCGTATGGAATTTAACTCCTTTATGGCTTTTTGATTTATTTCTCAACCTTCATCAATTCAATTCCTTTACCCGTATGCAAATTGCGGCTGTATTGTTTATCATTTGCATTGTTCCAATGTTCCTGAACACCCAAACTACCTATTTTAACGCCGTTTGGCATGTAGGGACCAAGTTTAGCATTTGTTCCTCTGGCAGCTTCAACTAAATAGTTATCTGAGTTGCGGCTGGAACCTTTCGGAAAGGCTTTTGCACCACTGTAGCCCAGTTCGCCCTGAAATTCAGCATACAGTAAATCGAGACAGACCGATTCGATGGCAACCGGGTCTTGCGACATAAAGTAACTGGCACTCCATTCCCCGTTGAAAAGTCGTTTCCAGCGGTCACGTTCCGGTTGCGGTGCGCCAACATTGGTTTGCATGCCGTAAAGACCATCCACAATGTAAAGCAGTGTTTTTCCACCGAGGTTTGGCGAACCCATCAGGTCAACGAAAGCATTATAATCCCCCTTTACACCATTCATTTGTGTTACATATTTGCCATGGTCTTTTTGTGGGTAGCGAATAGAGCCGAAATGATTTTTGGCACAAAGCGTTACTCCTGACATTTCATGACCTTTCAGCAGGGCAATGTTTATCAAATAAGATGCTTCAACCACTGCTTTGGGCAACTCGTTTCCAAGTTCTACGTTGGGCGAAGTGTAGCTAATAGCATTGGCAATCCATTCCGGTTTTTCACGTCCCGGACTTCCTTGTCCGTCCATCCAACGCACTTCAGGGAATTCTTCGTGAAGCGGTTTGTAAATCCGATCGGGAATAGCTCTCACTTTCCAGCCAACCGATGCATCATAAACGATAATATCCTTTTGCGCTACTCCGGCAGCCCCGGTCAGTTGTTTTAATAATGCCCGTGTTGCTTGTGGAGACTGGTCGATGTCGTTATCTACATCATTTGGTTGATAGGTATTGTTGATATTTATTTTTACAGCAATAAGTTCTCCCGGTTTCCAGCCTCTATTGCCTTTTCTATGCATGCGGTTATAGTATTGAAAAAGACCTGTCCATGCTTTTGTATCGTTGGTAGTTCCGGTTAACGAACGCACCGATTTCGAAATCATTGATGCAAGTGCTTGTTCGTTTATATTTCCTTCATCCCACCACTTGCCTGTTTTGCCATCCCAGGGTGTAGCTGCTGTGTCGCGAATCCAGGTTACACGCCCCGGAAAGATGCCTTTGGCTATACCAATGGGTTGATTGGGTTTGGTTGAAAAAACCGATAAATCAATGGCTGACTGAGTAGCTGCCGAAAGGTCGGAACTATTGAAGAGTTGTGCAACTCCAAAAATACCTAATCCAAGTACACACAAAGAACCGGCAATGATAATTCTCTTTTTGTTGAAGTATTTTCGGGATATTCTGACAAGAAATACCCCCAATGTGCTTGCCGAAATCCAGGCCAGAAATGAAAAGGCGACCGGAATTGCCGCTTGTTGACATGGATACTCAGCCCGCGATGGCTTTGGTACAACCCGAACAATCACCCAAATCAAAGCCACTAATCCTACGATGGGAAAAATCAGCTTGTGGTACATGGAATCGGTTCTTAGGCCTCTGATTCGCCCGGTTTTTAGACAGGTTTTAAAGAAAAATGTTTTTATCTTATTCATAGTAAGTTAGTTTTTATACTCAATTTTCAGGAACGAAACCGCTTGACGTGGCAATTGGAAATTGATAGTCAGTTCAGCATTTTTGATTGTTACTTTTTGAGGCTTAGTCAGCATTTCAAGCTGTCCTGATTTTTCCAATATCTTATATTCTTTTTCAGTTGGTTGCTGGGGCGATCCCATCTTTTTCCAAACTTCGTACGAATTACTGTGTTCTGCATCAATACGATAATGATACAAAGTGGCTTTGCCATTTTTCAGGCCTTTCAGGCTTATGTTTACCGGCGAACCCGCTCCCTGGATGTCGTCGTCGTGATAATTCCAAACAAGAATGGTCGCATTCTTGTTGGTTTTTGCAGCCAAAGCATTTATATCAGTCCGAACGCCCCGAACACTCGAATCGCGGATAGCTTTAAAGTCGTAAGCCAAATCGCCTGAAACCTCAACACGTTTTCCGCTCATCATTCCCAACATTCTGAATACGTTTAGCACCGGTTTGTCCACGCCATTTGTTGCTAAATCCCTGAACCCAAAGAACCACGGTTGATTCTCGAATTCAAACGACCAGTTGACAGCACCGATTAAGTTCACACCGTGATATTCGGCCAGGTCATATTCGCGGGCAATGGATGCTGCGGTATAACTGGAGTACATGGTGCCGTTGCGATAGGCGTTTTGTGGGTCGGTTTGCATGCCGCAAGCTGCACAGCCTTCCGGGTCTGATTCGCCAATGATTACCGGAATGTTTTTAATCTCAGGAAATGAAGCAATTACCTTGAAATGGTCGTTCATATCGCGGAGTTGATTCATCATGCCCATGCGAACCACTCCATTTATCAGTCGTGGCGAGCCTTTAGCATGAAATGCCACAAAATCCAGCGGAGCTCCAATCTTTCCTGTTACAGCATTGCTATCTTTCAGGCAGTGGGTAATGAAATTCCGGAGAAATTTGGTAGCACCACCCGTTACGTGGGGACCTCCGATGCGTGCGGTGGGTAAAGCCCTTTTTACAGCATCCGAAGCATAATCGTACATTTTGCAGTACTCAGTAAATACATTTGGAGTAATTAGATAAGCACCATTGGGCTCGTTCCACAATTCCCAGTACCAACTTTCGACTTCCGCTTTTCCGTATCTTTTTACCGAGTGCTGCACCCATTGATAAATCAACTCCGCCCATTTGTTGTAATCCTTTGGAGGATAAGCCCAACCTGTTTCTATTTCGGAGTATTTTACGCCAGGCTTCCAGCTATGTTGGTAAGGTTGAGGGTGTGTTGATAGCGCTTCGGGCATAAAACCAATTTGTGCCAAGGGCTTCATACCCCGCTGAATGTAGGTATCGAAAATGGAATCAACTATTGTCCAGTTGTAAACCGGATTTCCGTCGTTATCTTCGGTGTACATATTGGTAGAACCCCATTTAAGTGCGGCTGTTCCATCTCCGGTGTTCATCAGGTTATGAGCCCGAACATACACTGGTACGGGACTTAATGCTGCAATTTCAGAAAGCAGTTTCTTGCCATCTTTCATATACGTGTAATTGGGTTCGTCGTAGCCAAACCAAGCCCAGATAGGTTTCATGGGTCCTTTTTCTTTTGCCAGATCAACATTGATATTGACGGTACTATTTTGAGAAAATAAGGAGTGGCTAAGAACTATGCTTAGTAATAGAATTCTGATTTTCATGTATATATTTTAAAGCGTGATTTTCTAAACAAAAATATTGATGTATTTTACGCTATCCGAAACAGGCATAATACCATGTTGTTCCAGCGAATTAAAATATACACTGTCACCCTGCTTGAGTAAGTATTCCAATGTGCCCACCTGCAATTTCATTTCACCTTCCAACACATGAATAAATTCCTCGCCTTCGTGTGTCAGGTGATGCTCCGTTACCTCGCCTTTATTGGCAACAAATAGAAATGGCTGCATTTTCTTGTTTTTAAATTCGGCTGCAAACGGGAAAATGTGATAACCCCGGTCGGTTTGCGTAATGTTGTTGTTAGCTTTTTCTGCGCTTATCATTACCGACGATTGCGTGGTGCTTTCTTCCATCAATACCGAAACATTCGTGCCAAGCGATTTGGCAATTTTTACCAATGTGGCTACTGATGGCACCACGGCATTGGTTTCTATTTTCGAAACCATACTTTTCGACAAGTCACAGGCGTTGGCAATATCCTGTAAAGTCCGGTTTTGAACCAACCGTAAATTACGAATGCGGGTTCCTATCTGCAAGGAGTTTATCATATTATTTGAAGTTTATTATTATTCAACCTTGTTGAATGACAAAAGTATTGTATTTTTGTGGAATAATAATATGAATAACCGTCAAAATTGAGTTTTGAACTAAAATTTATAATCTATCATTAAATCTAAGAAAATGAAAACACCGATTGTTACCGCCGTTTTGCTTGTGCTTTGTTTGGGCATAAATGCTCAGGAAGCTTTTGTAAGTACTAAATTAGTCAAAGTATGGAGCACGTCTGCCGGACTGAATGTGCCGGAATCATCGCATTACAACCCTTTTGATAATACTATTTATGTGTCCAATATTGTTGGTAAGCATGATGTGAAAGATGGTGTTGGTTTTATCTCAAAGCTAAATGTGAAGGGTGAATTTCTAGAAAAAGAGTGGGTAAAGGGACTGAATGCACCTAAAGGAATTACGTGTACGAAAACGAAGCTTTATGTTACCGATATTGACCGGGTGGTGGAAATTAGTTTGAAATCCGGCAAGATTTTGAAAGAATACCGTAATGCAAAATCGAAAAGTCTGAACGATCTATGCGTGGCTGCCAATGGGCGGGTGTATGTATCGGATGATAGTGGCGATTGTATTTTTTATGTAGGAAAGGATTCGTTGGAAGTATTGGTTCAAAATAAGAGTTTAGGCGGTATGAATGGCATTTACGCCAGTGGTAATTTGTTGTATATGGGGTCGAAGGGCAGCTTTATTTCTGTAGACCAAAAAACAAAAGTCATCACTGTATTGCAGGAAAAAGTCGGCTATCTGGACGGTATTGAGCAGATAGCACCGAATGTATTCGTTACTTCCGACTGGAGTGGGCATGTTCAACTTATTACGGTTGGCAAAGGCGTAGAAAAATTGCTGGATACAACTTCCCTGAAAATTAATGCTGCGGATGTGGGATATATTCCGACTCTGAAACTATTGTTGATTCCAACTTTCCTTGATAATAAAGTAGTGGCCTATAAACTGGGCATTTAAAGAAAAAGGTGATTTGGTATGTGCCAAATCACCTTTTTTCTATTTTAATGGATTTTTCTTATCTGTCAATCATTTTAGCATTGGCAGCCGCATAGCGTTCGCCTACTAGGTTGATTTTTGCAGTGGCTTCTTCTATTTGTTGCAAGTCGGCCGGAGTAAGTTCTACATTCACAGCGCCAATATTTTCATTGAAACGTTCCAATTTGGTTGTTCCGGGAATTGGTACAATCCACGGTTTCTGCGCCAGAATCCAGGACAATGCTATTTGTGCAGGAGTTGCTTCTTTTTCAGTAGCAATCTTTGTAACTAAATCTACCAGAGCCATATTGGGTGCCCGATTCTCGGCATTGAAGCGGGGTACCGTGTTGCGGAAGTCATTTTCTACAAACTTAGTATCCGTGTTTATCTTACCTGTCAGGAATCCTTTGCCCAGCGGACTGAAGGGAACAAAACCAATACCCAATTCTTCGAGTACAGGTATGATTTCGGCTTCCGGCTCGCGCCAAAATAACGAATATTCGCTTTGTAAAGCAGTTACGGGCTGCACAGCATGTGCACGGCGAATGGTTTTTACGCCGGCTTCCGAGAGTCCGAAATGTTTTACTTTCCCTTCGGCAATCAAATCCTTTACAGCTCCTGCCACATCTTCAATCGGCACATTCGGGTCAACGCGGTGTTGATAAAGCAGATCGATGCTCTCAATCCGTAAGCGTTTCAACGATGCTTCCACCACCTGACGGATATGTTCCGGACGACTGTTGAGTCCGCCGGCTATTCCACCCACATCAAAACCAAATTTGGTGGCAATTTGCACTTTGTTGCGGAAAGGAGCAAGGGCTTCACCTACCAGTTCTTCGTTGGTAAAAGGGCCGTACACTTCAGCTGTATCGAAGAAAGTAACGCCACTTTCTACGGCTTTGCGTATCAGCGCAATCATTTCGTTTTTGTCGGCTACCACTCCGTATCCGAAGCTCATGCCCATGCAGCCCAGTCCAAGTTCCGAAACTTCAAGGTCGCTATTGCCTAATTTTCTTGTTTTCATATTTTTTATTTTTTCACAAGCAATGCATTTCTAATTATGCATTGTCTTTCATCCAGTTCTTTATTTCATTATCTGCGCTGCTTACATTGCTTCCCCGAATGGCTAAACCAGTTAACACTTTTGAGTTTGGACAAAGTTTTTTAATGTCTCGTTCGCTGTTACCCGGTCCACTTCCTTCGTGGGTACAAAAGGGAATGATTGTTTTTCCTGAAAGATTGTATGATTCCAGAAAAGTAAACACCGCCATCGGAAAAGTATTCCACCAATTAGGGTAACCCAGGTAAATTACGTCGTATGCATTCATGTTATCTACTGTCGCAGCAAGTTCAGGCCTGGCATTTGACCTCTTCTCATCCATAGCTACCTGCGTAGTTTCGGTGTAATCCACCGGATAAGCTTTTACCGTTTCAATTTCGAACAAATCGCCGCCCGTGATTGCCTGAATTTTCTTTGCTACCACTTCGGTATTTCCAACGGCAAGATTTTCGATTTTTCCCGCCACATAATTTTGACCCTTGCGGGAATAGTAAGCAATCAGAATCTTTGAATTTGTCATTTTCCTGAGTTATAAATCCAGTTTTCTACTACCCATCCATTTGATAATTTCAGGATTGCGATGATCGAAGAACAAACTTGCTTTAGTATCAAGCGAAACAATGGCCTCCATATCTTCAGCACTCAGTTCAAAGTCAAAGATATTGAAGTTTTCAATGATTCGCTCTTTGCGTACCGATTTTGGGATTACCACCACGCCACGCTGCGTAAGCCAACGCAATACAACCTGAGCAATGGTCTTATTGTATTTTGTTGCAATAGTACTCAACAATTCGTTTTGAAATAAGCCATTTTTACCTTCGGCAAATGGTCCCCACGATTCGATTTGTACATTATTCTCAGCCAGAAATTTCTGATTTTCAATTTGTTGATTGAATGGGTGTGTCTCTACCTGATTCACAGCGGGAACAACTTCATTAAACATAATCATATCCATCACTCTGTCCGGATGAAAATTGCTGACTCCGATTGCACGGACCTTTCCGGCTTTGTACAACTCTACCATAGCTCTCCACGAACCATGTACATCGCCATAGGGTTGGTGTATCAGGTATAAATCGAGATAATTGAGTTGCAGTTTGTCTAGCGATTTTTGAAAACTCTTTTTAGTGTTTTCGTAACCGGTGTCCTGCACCCAAAGTTTGGACGTTATAAATAATTCTTCACGCGATATTCCGCTCTTGATTATTGCTTTGCCAACAGCAGCTTCGTTCATATACGATGCTGCGGTGTCAATCAGTCTGTAACCGGCTTCAATAGCATGTAATACGCTTTGCTCACATTCCTGTGGGTCATTCACCTGAAATACACCAAATCCAAGGATTGGCATTTCTACGCCGTTATTTAAAATTACATTTTCCATAATTTGATTTTATATTTTTATAAATTTACTTATCAAAAAGCACAGTTTTCAAATGCACGGGATAATTTTCAAGATCTTTCGCTATATTTTCATTCTTGAAAATATCAAAACAATGATATGCAGGCATTATTTCGCATCCGCAAAAACGGTAGTTGCTGGTAATGTTCAGGAAAAGGTCCGAGGTACTTTTACCTTGTAACAATTGCTGATCCGGATTATCAAAAGCTTCTGCCGGAGCATTCCATGTAGCACAAATCATAAATTTCTTCCCCTGCAATTTTCCACCGCTACCGTATTGTTTTGTTGGGTCTGTTCGGGTTCTGCCATCGCCTGTAAGAAATTTTTGACTGCTTAATCCAATATTGAATACTTCGTCAACATATTTTTTATATATCCAGGGTGCTCCAAACCAATTTACGGGTGTTTGCAAAATAATGATATCAGCTTCAAGGTGTTTCTCAATCTCTTCTTCAGGATTATAACTATTTTCAACCTTTGTTTCTAAAACCTGAATTGATTCAGATAAGAAAAAATCTTTTGCAACCTGATAAAATGCACTGTTCAATTTACCTTCCGACCAATTTGGATAGTTTAAATGTGCGTCAATGAGTAATACTTTTGTTGTTTTATCCATATTTAATTTTGATCTGTTTTATTTCTTCAAACTAGCCATATCAATCACAAAGCGGTAACGTACATCGCTTTTCAGCATACGTTCATAGGCTTCGTTTATATCCTGCATATTAATGATTTCAATTTCGGAAACGATATTGTGTTCGCCGCAGAAATCAAGCATTTCCTGAGTTTCGGCAATGCCACCAATCACCGAGCCGGCTACCGATTTACGACCCAAAATCAGGGGAACTGTATTCAGGAAAGGTTCCAATCCGCCCAGATAACCTACTAAAACGATTGTACCGTTAATACTCAAAGTAGAAACGTATGGATTGATGTCGTGAATATAGGGAACAGTGTCGATAATCAAATCGAATTTTCCTCTGACCGATTTCATTTGTTCTGCATCTGTGGAGATAATCACTTCATTGGCTCCCAAATCCAACCCATCCTGTTTTTTGTCGGGTGTTCTTGAAAACAAAGTAACTTCTGCTCCCAGACCTTTAGCCAGCTTAATGGCCATGTGTCCCAATCCGCCCAATCCTACAACGGCTACTTTACTTCCTTTGCCCACTTTCCAGTGACGGAGTGGCGACCAGGTGGTAATTCCGGCACAAAGTAACGGTGCCACGGCTGCCAGATTCAGGTTGGAAGGTACTTTCAATACATAATGCTCGTCAACTACTACTTTTTCAGAATATCCGCCAAAGGTATGTCCGCCGAGGTGTTTGTCTTTTCCGTTGTAAGTTCCCGTCATTCCATTTTGGCAATATTGCTCCAGGTCGTGCTCGCAACTGTTACATTCCCGGCAGGAATCCACAATACATCCCACACCCGCAAGATCTCCCACTTTCAGTTTGGTGACTTCACTGCCAACTTTGGTCACTTTTCCCACAATTTCGTGACCGGGAACAGCCGGATATTTCGTTCCGCCCCAATCATTTCGTGCTGTGTGCAGGTCGGAGTGACACACTCCGCAATATAAAATTTCTATTTCAACGTCTTTCGCAGTTGTATCTCTGCGCTCTATGTCCATTTGTATTAAAGGCTTGTCGGCAGCTTTAGTTCCAAATGCTTTTACAATGGTTGTTTTCATAATTTGTTTATTTTGAGTTATTTGATGTCTGATGATATTTCATTAATACACCTGAGTGCATTTAATGTTCGTGGATAGCCCACATAAGGCAATAGTTGCGTAACGACGTCGATGAGCAAGTCTTTATCATTACCGATATTCAAATTGCCCTGTACATGTCCTTTGAGCTGTGGCTCACAACCACCCAACGACAGTAGAATGGAAAAAGTCAGCAATTCACGGGTTTTTAAATCAAGTCCGGTACGGGTATAATAATCGCCAAAACAATTAGCTGATAATAGCTTTTGAATGTGAAGCTGGTTAGCCGGTGATTGTTTGTACATATCATCTATTCTGTCTCCAAAAATAGTTTTCTGCACTTCCAGCCCTTTTTCAAAACGTGTTTGGGGCGTAGTTGTTGACTGTTCTTCCAACGGTAATGCTATTCCGCGACTTTGCATCACTTCGTTTGTGGTGTGTAGAAAATCAAATGCTTTTGCAATTCCAACATACGGAACAGCCTGATAGAGAATCTCTTTTATCTGTACAGGTGTTATACCCACATTTAGTGCAGCACCAACAAGTACTCTGTATTCGCCCAATGCCTGACATCCAATCGTAGAACCCAACATCATCATGACGCGGGTTTTACTATCCAGTTTAGTATTTGCCATCACTTCGTCAAACGCAAAGTTATCAAAAAGAACAATAAATTCAGGATCAGTCTCTTTTAAAGTCGATTTATGATTGGGAAAAAGTTCTTCGTGGTTTTGTTGGGCGGTTGATGTTATGCTCATAACTGTTGTTTGTTTGGTGATGCAAAAGTAAAACAAAAGCTGCAGTGAATGGTTTTCTCTACGGCTCATAGTTGTTTGCTGATTGGCTCAATTTACCTGAACCAGCTCTTGGAGCCAATATATGCAGAAATCAAAGAATTATGCGTAAATAGTAAGTAGTAAACAAAAAACGTATATATTTGTATAGGACATTGTGCTTAAAAACTGAAATAGGCGCTGTAATTTAGTCAATAATACCTCGAAAGCTTGCCAAAAAGCTACAATTATATATGAGGTCAAAATTTCATATGTATTTTAATTGTACAAATTTAATTTGAAATATTATCATGAATGTTTTTTATGAAAGAGTTTAAATCAATACACAAACTAATGGCAGGGCTGCTGATGCTGTTTTTCTCCATTTCACAAATGTGGGCAGGGGACGAGATGTTCAGGTTTAAGCATTTGACTATTGATGACGGTTTGCCAAGCAATACTATTCACTCCATTATTAAAGATAAGCATGGATTCATGTGGTTTGCCACAATGAATGGTTTGGCACGGTACGACGGTTATTCATTCAAAACATTCAGAAGTGGTGCCCATTCACCCGACAAGCCAATAAGTAACCGACCTGTTTCACTTGCCCTCGATAAAGATAGTAATCTTTGGATCTCATTTCTACGGGAATATAATGAAATTTGTAAGTTCAATTATTCCGATGAAAAATTCACCCGAATAAAGATAAAGGATGCTGACAAAGATATCCTGCAAAAGCTTGAAAGAAATTCATTGGGAAATATCACAAAGCTGGAAAATGACTCCTTCAAATTGGAGATTGCTCCATTGAATTTAATCCAATCCAACAAACGTACGGGGAAGAAGATTATTTATAAAACCGATCCGACTTCTAAGTGGTCTATTTCCGACGAATTTGTTTTGACAATGTATGTGGATAATACCAATATACTTTGGATAGGTACCGATAAGGGTGGGGTCAATTATGTACAACTGAACACGCCTGTCTTTGATTTCGTTGAGTTTAATAATATTTCTTCAAGCAATTTCAAAGAAAGTGTCATCAGATCGATTATGAAAGATCGGGAAGGGAATGTTTGGCTGGGTACCCGAAATGATGGTCTTATAAGAATCGATGCCTCAGGAGTGAGGAAACACTTCCAAAAAACAAATTCACCGGGGTCAATCAACGATAACAGGATAAGAAGACTGCTTGAAGATAAATGGGGTAATATATGGGTTGGTGTTAAAGGAGGCTTATGCAGATATCTTCCTAAAACCGGTACTTTCAAAACGTACAACTTCGATTCTGATAAATCAAGAAAGGAGGACTGGGTGTTTTCATTATTCGAAGATTCAAAAGGTAACCTATGGGCCGGTACCTGGTTTGGACCTGCTATATATGATCCCAAGAACGACAGATTCAACCATTTCTTTAATAATGACAGGAAAACCCTGATTCGAATCCGGGATATCGTCGAAGATCATAACAAAAATATATGGATTGCTACCGAAGATAACGGACTTTACAAAGTAAGATTAATTGATACAAAAAACGGTAGAAATATAAAATATGAACGTTTTACAAATGAGCGGGATAGTACTAATTCATTGCTGGATAATAAATTGTATTGTCTGGCGGTGGACATAGCAGGCAAAATCTGGATTGGTACCGAAAATGGTTTGGAGATTCTCGACCCCAAAAAAATGAAATTAACTCATTTTGAAGAAAATCCACTGCTCAGGGAAATGCTGATTTTGGGATTAGTAAGCAAAGACAGCAGTTTATGGGTAAGTCATGAGCATGGAGTTTCACAGATAAATTGCAAAACCTGGCATTCAAGAGATTTTCGGAAAAATAACGATTTTCTGGGAGTTGAAATGTCAGATGGTGCATATTTCATTGACAAAACCGGCATTATCTACTTTGGTGGAAACAGGGGATATTTCACGATTAATCCAAATCAGACACCAAAAAATCCGAAAATCTCTAATATCATGTTGACAAATCTGGAGATTTCCAATAAAATTATCAATGTGAACAATATACACGATAATCGTGTAATACTTGAGAAGCCCCTCTATATGTCGAAATCTATTGTCCTGAATTGGGATGAACGTAATATCCAGATTGAATTTTCTGCCATGTTTTTTTCCGATCCGGGCAGTATACGATATGCTTACAGGTTGAAAGGACTTAATAATGAATGGATTTATCAGGATGCAAAAATAAGAAAAGCCTATTTTCAGAATCTACAACCGGGAAAATACAGTTTCGAGGTAAAAGCTGCAAATTCAAACGGACAATGGACTGAAGCCTCCACACTTCAGATTGTTGTTTTGACTCCCTGGTGGATAAGCTGGTGGGCTTATTTAATTTACATATTAATTGTTTCTACAGTTATTTTGCTTATTTTCAGATATTTTCTCGATAGGCAGAAATATTTGCATGAGATTAAGAATGAAAAGGAAAAAGCTGAAAAATTCAGGGAGGTAGATGAACTAAAGACGAAGTTAGTAACCAATATCTCGCATGAATTCAGAACTCCTCTTACGTTGATCATTGATCCTGTTGAAAAGTTAATAGTGAACTTTCAGAATGATGAGAATGCAAACAAGTATTTGAGAGTTATCTCTAAAAATGCACAAAAATTACTCGAACTTGTAAATCAGTTTCTGGATCTGAAAAAGTTGGAATCCGGAAATTTGAAGCTTAATCCGGAATACCGGGATTTCATTCAATTCCTTAAAAGCCTGACTGAATACTTTGAAATTCAGGCAAAGTTACATCGCATTAAATTTGTTTTCACTTCAACAGAAAAGAAACTTGATATGATGTTAGATCCGGATAAAATGGATAAAGTTATACTCAACTTACTTAATAATGCATTTAAACATACTCCTGAAGGTGGTGTAATCAGACTTGATCTGAAAGTGATTGATGAAAATGTAAATATCTGCGTTTCAGATACAGGCGAGGGTATTCCGGAAAATCAATTAAACTATATTTTTGAACCATATTATCAGGTAAACCAGGGTGAGAAAAATAGTTCCGGCATTGGTCTGACCTTTGCGAAGGAATTGGTAGAACTCCATAATGGTACAATCAGTGTTGAAAGTACCTTGGGAACCGGAACAAAATTTACGATACTAATTCCGATAAAGAAACCTTCAGAACCAGATCAGCAACCGATAATTGAACCATATAATTCGAATTCCAGCCATGAATCAGAAAACAGAATACCTACCAAACAAGTAAAAACTAAACTATTAGACAAAGCAAAACCAATTGTACTGGTTGCAGAAGACAATAGTGATGTTCGGGAATATATAGTAACAACATTAAAAGATAAATACAACGTTATTGAAGCAGTTAATGGATTGGAGGGTTATGAAAACGCCGTAGAAATAATTCCGGATTTGATCATTAGCGACCTTATGATGCCCGAAATGGACGGAATGATGTTTTGCCAGAAAGCAAAAACTGATGAAAGAACCAGTCATATTCCATTTATCCTGCTATCTGCGCAACATAGTGAGGAAGTTATTCTCAATAGTTACGAAACGGGTGCCGACGCCTATATAACAAAACCATTCAGTTCAAGTTTACTACTCGTGAGGGTGGAAAACATGATTGAGACCCGAAATAAGCTACGCAAGCTTTTTAATATGAACACCGGTTTCGATACTAAAATAATATCTGTAAACGGAACTGATAGGATTTTTATGGATAAACTTAAAAACCTTATTAACGAAAGAATTTCTGAAACTGACTTCGATGTTGAAGTTCTCTCGGATAAAATGAATTTAAGTCGAACACAACTTTATAGGAAAGTAAAAGCTATGACAGATATGAGTGTCAAAGAATTTATTACAACCATCAAAATGAATAAAGCTGCTGAACTTATTTTAATCGGAGAACACAATATTGGCCAGGTAGCTGAGTTGGTAGGTGAAAGTGAGTTAAGTAATTTCAGTCGGAATTTCAACAAACATTTCGGAATCTCTCCCAGCAAATACCGTGATCATTTCCTGAAACACTAATCAAATTTAGAAACTTGAATCAAAAAGACTATCTCAGATAAAAATGAGATAGTCTTTTTTTTTTATTATATCATGAAATTTATGGAATTCTGATCCTGAAAAAATCAAAGTAAAAGATGAATTTTCATCAAAAAAAGGAATAAAATGTTGATAAAACCCATTTATACAACATTCTGACTTTATTTCGCAACATTCTGATAACTGTTTCCTGCCGAATAGAAAATATATTTGCAGCGTTAACCGAATTGATTGTTAGGTACAAAAATCTAATAAGTCTAAGATTATAATTATAAACAAAAATGAAAACAATCACTAAATTTATTGCAGCATTAATAGTATTATCTGCAACCATTTTTTCTTCTAATGCACAAAGTATGGTTAGCGGAATAGTTAAGGATGGAGTTGGGAATGTAACTTTGCCATCTGCAAGTATTATGGTAAAAGGGACTGCCACAAGCACAATAACCGACCTTAACGGGGAATATCGTTTGCCTCTGAAAGCGGGAACATATACTCTTGTAGCATCTTTTATCGGATTTACAAAAAAGGAACTGGTAGTTGTAGTTGCAGATAAAAAGGATGTAATTGTAAACTTCAACCTGGATGCTGAATCAATTATGGGTAAGGAAGTTACAATTACCGCTATGATGCTTGGACAAAAGGCTGCAATTAGTTCACAGTTGAATGCAGCTGGTATTGTCAATGCAGTTTCAGAAAAACAAATTCAGGAACTTCCCGATGCCAATGCAGGTGATGCATTAGGACGTTTACCGGGTATTTCTTTAAAACGTTCAGGAGGAGAAGCCCAGAATATTGTATTGCGCGGATTAAACGAGAAATTCAGCAGTATTCAATTAAATGGTGTACAAGTGCCTTCTACCGATGGTGCCAGCCGTGGGGTCGATTTGAGTATGTTCTCCCTTAGTTCACTTGCCGGAATTGAAGTAACAAAAGCATTAACACCTGATATGGATGCCGACGCAATTGCCGGTTCGGTCAATCTGGTTACCAAGAAAGCTTCAGCAAGCCCAAAATTCAGAATAGATTTGGGTGGTGGATACAATGGTATCGAGAAAAATGCTTCCCAATACAACGTCGCATTAAGATATGAACGCAGATTACTGAATAATTTGCTGGGAGTACAATTGTCTGTCAATTCAGAACAAAGAATCAGAAGTAACGAGTCTTATGCTCAGGGTTGGCTTATTGAAGGAAAAGACGTTCCGGAGATTAACGATTTCACGCTTTCATACACCGATGAAAAAAGAAAAAGACATGGAGCAAGCCTGCTTCTGGATTTTGATACAAAAGATAAAGGTACCATTAGGCTAAATAATTTCTATAGTCATTCCGATCGCGATTTCGTTAGTTATTCGAGGTATTATGGTATCAAGACTTCAGATGTTTCTTATAATATCGAGGATAAAGAAAGAGATATTGAAACATTCAATAATTCTATTTCAGGCGAGAATTTCATTAAAAAATTGAAAATTAAATGGGGAGCTTCTCACGCATTAACCATTGGAAATACTCCTTTTGATCATATAATGGAGTTTTATGAAGGAGGTACTACCAATACAGGTATTGATGTAAATAGCATTCCGGATCAGGAATATTATGATATCATTCGAACCGGCCCCGGAAGTCGGATTACTCCTTACGCATTCAATAATTACAGTTTATCCATGCTGAAAACGGCTTACTTCAAACCAAGCAAAAGTAAGGACCGTGACCTGGTTGGATATGTCGACTTAGAACGAAAATTCACATTAAGTCAACATATTGATATCACGTTGAAAACAGGAGTTAAGAGCAGGAATAAAATAAGAAGTAATAAAAATGATGTATATCGTGCTTATTATACATCAATGGAGCCATATTCTAATTCTATTCTTGAAGATGGAACTATTGTTCCTGCTGATTATAGCAATACTTCATTTGCTAACCTGAAAAAATTTGGTGGAAGTGTTTTGATGACAAATTTTATTGATGATCCTGTAACATCCAGACAAATATTCAACGGACAATATGAATTAACTCCAATGATTAATTCAGACTTAGCCCGTGAATGGTATAATACGCATAAAAATGCTGTCAATTCAGATGGTAGTGATTATGAGTACAGAGCCCATCCAAGTGGAATCTCAGAAAATTATTCGGTAAGAGAGCAGGTTAACTCAGCTTATCTTATGGCTACTACCGATTTTGGTAAAATGCTCAGAGTGATAACAGGTGTACGTATTGAGAGTGAAAATAACAGTTATACAGCTGTTTATGCTCCGGAAGTATACAGTATGACTTTATTTACTAAAGACGATTTAAGAGACACTACAAAAACTTACAAAGCCACCTATATACTGCCAAGTTTCCATATAAGATTCAAACCGGTTGAATGGTTCGATTTACGTCTGGCTGCAACCAAAACGTTGGCACGCCCTGATTTTACCATGCGTCTGCCGACACTTGTAATCGGTCGTGGCGATGTTAATACTATCTACAAAGGTTATACAGGGTTGAATAATACCGAAGCCTGGAATTTTGATGCTATTGCCTCATTCTATAAATCAAAATATGGTTTATTTACAGCAGGTGCATTCTATAAAAAACTGGACAATGTATTTTATACGCTTAATGGTGTAGTCATTTCAAACACTGATATGGTTAAGCAATATGAATTACCTACCGGTCCCGGAATTGGTAGCTATAAGGGAATGAGTCTTACTTCTCCTGTGAATACCAATAATACTACGGTTAAGGGATTAGAATTTGATTTGCAGGCAAATCTGACTTTCCTGCCCGGTTTTCTGAGATATTTAGTTTTACGCGGAAATTATTCTGTTATCAAATCGACAACTTATATACCCCGATTCAGAATAGATTTGGATAAAACGAAAATACCTTATGTGAAAACCCCTGTATTTTATGAAACAAAAGAAACACTTGAAGGGCAACCCAGCAACTTTGGAAATATTGCGTTGGGATACGATAGAGGAGGTTTCTCAGCTCGCTTATCCGTTTTCTTCCAGGGTGATTATATTGCTTCCGTTTCAAGTAATGAAAAATTGGATGTAATGCAAAAAGGATATCAAAAATGGGATTTAGCTCTCAAGCAGGAAATCAAAAAGTTTAATGCAGAATTGATGCTCAACATAAGCAATATATCTAATATGCAGGAAGGTACTTATTACAGATATCTGAATATGGACCGTGGAAGCTCAATTTCCGGAATGCTTATCGATGGGGGAATACGTATTAATCTATAGAGTCGTTCGGGCGACTATAAACAGAACAATAGGCCTGAAGCGTTGTGGGCAATAGCCCACAGGAGTTTATAACTTTAAATAATGTATCATGAAAACTAAATTTACTTTCTTTCTGGGTGTGGCTTTACTGTCAGTAATCAATATGTATGCGCAAACCAGAGTTACTATTCCCGCTCCTGCTTATTTAAACGAAGCAATTCTTGGTGACACACTTCCTAATGGAACGCATGAGGATAAAATCTATGTTCTGAAACGTGGTGGTACTTATTATGTACGTGGCGCTTTCGAAAATCTTAAATTTAAATTAAACTTAGTGGCCGAAACAGGAACCGGAGCAATGCCTATAGTAAGAGCTGAACTTTCAGATGCAGGAACTCAGAACTGGTATATGATTGCTTGCCAACAGGATGTTTCAGTGGATGGAATTTTCTTTGATGCACAATCGGCCAATGATGGATATAGTCCTGCTAACTGGTGCTTTGTGAATTTAGGAAAAAATACGAATTTGTCTTTTACAAATTGTGTTTTTGCTAATACAGGCCAGGGCGGTGTTGGAACCTGGAATGCAGCCAATGTATTCCGCGTAAACAACTGTAAATTCTACAATATGGGTAATATTACCTTTAGTGATCAGGGTGCTGGTCGTATGATTGAAACACGCGATAGTCAGGTTGAGAAACTTATCATTACCAACAATACCATGGTTAACTGCTACGACCGTTTGGTGCGTCACCGCAATGGCGCCGGTGTAATTAAAAATATGGAGTTTAGCAATAATACAATTATTAACCACGGTGGTTATTTTGGATTTATGGAATTAGGTAATGTGGGTGATACAATTAAAATTACAAATAACCTCGTTATCAATGGAATGTCATTTGGTGCTGATCAAAGCGATGCTACACGATTAACCGAATTTAATATGCACACTGAAAAAGATGCGCTTGGTCAGAATAAAATAGTTTGGATAGGTTCTGTTCCAAATGATACAACGAAATATATCCTCAGTAATAATGTGTATTCTGTATCATCTGAGTTAGCTACTTTTTACACAGCCAATAATGTAAACGAAGGTCCTATTATGACCGATTTTATCAAAGGAAAAATAAGCAACCCAACCACTGCCTGGGTTAAAAAATCAATTTCAGTAACAGCTGCACCTGCTGCAATGACTGATTTAGTAAGTTGGTATTATCTGACAAAGAAAAAAGGAGTAACTCCACTTCATGATTATACCAGAATGACGATTGATTATATGCTAAATACATTGAATTGCAAATACAATGCAGATGGTGCAGCATTTATTGGTACCAATGGAAAACCGGTAGGTGATCCAAATTGGGGCTCTTCTGTAATTAACTCAATTCAAAGTCATACGATGAATAAAACGGATCTTGTGAATTATCCAAATCCATTTTCTGATAGGACTGTATTGCGTTTTACACTAGGTGTATCATCAAATGTTAGTATCGAAATTACTGACCTCACCGGAAAACAAATCAGAAAAGAAAATCTTGGAAGATATGATTCAGGAACCAGCTCTGTTGTTATTGATAGAAATGATTTGAAATCAGGAATGTATCTCTTAAAAGTAAATACTGAGCAAGAGCAAGGAACTCTTGTATTAATGGTAAAATAGATTGGGATTGTGGTTAACTAAATAATGTAGCCTTATCACTTTTAGATAAGGCTACATTTTTCTAAAATTCTCTAATGCATGAAAAGGCTCAGTTCATTTTTAAGTTTCCTTTTGATAATCTGCTTAAATATACCGGCACAGGAAAAACCTGTTGACCTGGTGTGTCCTCATGTCGACGCAGTAAATTCACGCTGGTTCTTTTTTTCATCTGCCTGTCGTCCCTTTGGGATGATAAGTCTTTTTCCCGACACGCAAACAGGAGGTGACTGGGGAAGTGGTTACCTTTACAATACAGATACTATCAAAGGTTTTAGCCATGTGCACGATTGGCAGCTGGCCGGAGTTTCAGTAATGCCTGTTACTTCTCTGAACAATGAGCAATTGAATATTTTTAATGACTACAAATCAAAGTTTAGTCACAAAGACGAAATAGTTTTTCCGGGTTATCAATCCGTTAACTTGGAACGTTATCAAATTAAAGCAGAAATCAGCTCTACAAACCGGGTTGGATTTCATCGCTATTCCTTTCCCAATACAACAATCGGCACTGTGCTTTTTAATCTCAATGGACAATTGGGCCCAAGCATGATGTATGATGGGGAATTGGTACAACTGGATGAATTTACGCTTGAAGGTAAAACCGTGAATGCTCCTACCATGCGCAGGCCCAAAGATTGCACGGTGTTTTTCAAAGTAAAGCTAAATGTACCGATAAAATCAATTTTAAAAGACACTAAAACAAAGAATTATAAGGTCGATGTTGATCTTTCAAAAACCAGCACCTTGTTGATGAAAGTTGCAATTTCATATACTTCGGTCAAAAATGCAGGTGAAAATATGCAAGCTGAGATTCCCGGCTGGGATTTCAATCAGGTGGTACAGGATTCAAAATCGGCATGGAACAAATTACTTTCCAGAATTGAGATAGCTGGAGGGACAAAGGACCAACAAAAACGTTTTTATACCGATTTATGGCATGCTTTGCAGGGTCGCCGTATTATTAGCGACGTAAATGGTGCATATCCTGATAACACAGGTAATAAATTCAGAATCGGTCAGTTGCCTTTAGGGCAAAATGGTAAACCACTATTTAATCATTACAATTCCGATGCTTTTTGGGGTGCACAATGGACAATAAACACACTTTGGGGTTTGGTATATCCCGAGATGATGGTTGAATTCTCGAAGTCGATGTTACAATATTACCGCGACGGAGGATTCATACCCCGGGGTCCGGCTGGTGGAAATTATACCTACGTTATGACAGGAGCTCCGATAACTCCGTTTATTGTAAGTGCTATTCAAAAAGAACTGATTAAAGATAGCTTCGAACTGTTTTACGGGGCATTAAAGAAAAATCATATGCCGGGTGGACTTATGGAAAAAGCCGGCTATGAACACGACACAAATCTTGGTGGAGGATTAAAATATTACATGGCCAATGGTTATGTTCCATATCCAATTCCTGAAGGAACTTTTGGATTGCATCAGGATGGGGCAAGTTTGACAATGGAATATGCGTATCAGGACTGGACCCTGGCGCAACTGGCGCAAAGACTCGGACACAAAGATGACTACAATTATTTCATGACGAGAAGTCAGAATTACCGAAATGTGTACGATAAAGAAACCGGCTGGATGCGCCCAAAGGATGTAAAGGGAAATTGGTGCGCAAATTTTGACCCGTTTGAACATGAACATGGGTTTATTGAAGCAAATGCTGCGCAATCAACCTGGTTTGTTCCACATGATTTAAATGGTTTGGCCGACCTCATGGGAGGAAAGAAAAAAACAACCGAGAAACTGAATAATTCATTTGTCGTAGCGCAGAAACAAGGATTCACAATCGGGTCGTCACACGACCATGAAAATCATCCGGAATATAACCGTATCCCGATAAATTATGGAAATGAACCTTCCATTCAGACTGCATTTATTTTTAATTATCTGGGAAGTCCGTGGTTGACACAGTATTGGTCACGCAATGTAGTTGAGACAGTTTATGAAGGTCTTAGCCCCGAGCGGGGATACAACGGAGACGAAGATCAGGGTCTTATGGGAGCCTTGTCGGTTTTGATGAAAATTGGCTTGTTTTCGATGGATGGTGGTTGTACTTCAAATCCTACACTTGAACTGGGAAGTCCGGTTTTCGATAATACAATTATTCACCTGAATCCTGATTTTTATTCAGATCAAACAATCGAAATAAAGACCATCAACAATAGCCCCGTGAACTGTTATATTCAGTCTGCTACTTTCAATGGAAAAAAGCTTAATAATTGGAATTTAATTCAGAAAGAGTTGGTTCAGGGAGCAAAAATCACCCTTACGATGGGCAATCAGCCCAATGAAAGTTGGGGGCAAGCTAAAAAGAAAAAATAATTCGAATACTTACCCGGATCTAAATATAAAAATTTCCGATGATGAAACTAAAAGTAATGATTCTGCTGTTTTCAGCACTCAGTATATCATGCATTGCCCTAAGTCAGACTCAACAAGTAATCTCATTGGATGGTCAGTGGAATTTTGCAGTTGACTCAACAAATACCGGATTTGAAGCCGGTTGGTTTAATGGAATTCCAACTCAATTAAGCAAGCAAGTTATAGTACCGCATACCTGGAATATCGAAGATGGAACAGAAGATTATGCCGGATGGGCATGGTATGAAAAAGAAATTGAGATACGGAATGAGTGGAAAAACAAAAACATTCGAATAAAGTTTGAGGCTGTTTACCACGACGCCATTGTATATGTAAACGGAGTGAAAATAGGAGAGAATCTAAATGCCGGATTTACTCCGTTCACACTCGATATAAGCGGATCTGTATTATTCGATAAGAAAAACAAGATTGTTGTTGCGGTGAATAATGCTTTTTCTAAGACCAATTTTCCTTACCTGAAGTCATTCGATTGGGCCAACGATGGTGGAATTATACGTCCGGTTCATCTTGAGATTACCGGTAAGCCATCGTTCAACTATGTACATGTTACGCCACAGGTTAATTTAGCAGACAGCACCGGAAAAACAAGTATTGCCATAAAGCTTTGGGAAACTAATGTTAGAAAGGCAACAATTTCATTTGTATTTAAAGATAAAAAAACGGGTGCAATAAAACTAACTGAAACAAGAACATTAAACAATACTAACGGTGTTTTTGCCACTACATTTGACCTCGGCAGAATTTCACCCTGGCATTTTGATACACCGAATTTATACGAATTAGAAACAAAAATCAGTGTCAAAAACAACATAACTGATGTTCGGAATTCTGTTTTTGGATTCCGGAAAGTTGAACTCAAAGGAGAACAATTGTTTTTAAATGGCGAAGCTGTACGACTTCCCGGAATAGAATATTCGCCGGCAAGTTCACCCATATATGGTATTGCCGAGCCTCATATCTTTATGGATTCTGTTGTACGCATGATGAAGGATCTGAATGTATGTATTACCCGTTTCCACTGGCAGCAGGATGAATACACATTAAGCCTTATGGATAAATACGGTATTTTGGTTCAGGAAGAATTACCCTGGTGGCAAAAACCTGCACGGCTGAGTCCGGAGTTAATACAGTCGGCCGAAAAGCAATTGAACGATGTCATTGAGTCACATTACAATCATCCATCCATTTTTTCATGGGGAATCAGCAATGAGGTTAACGGAGACACGGATAAGAAAACGTATCTGGATCTCAAAGATTTTATAAAAGAACATGATGCTACAAGATTTGCAACAGTTGTGTCGAATCGGATTTGGCAAAAAAAAGAAAAGGATGAATCGCTGTTGTACGATATCCCAACCTGGAACGAATACATTGGAACCTGGCATGGCAAAGATCGAAATGAATTGAAAGCGAAATTAGACACAGTTAAAATGTCTATTGGGAATCGTCCGCTATTAATTACTGAAAATGGTTTATGCGAACCTGCTAATCCGGGAGGCGATGCACGCCGAATTGACGATATGCTATTCCATATAAAAGAATGGAAAAGCAGACCTTTCACGATTGGTTTTATTTATTTCTGTTTAAGCGATTACCGTACGCATATGGGCGAAGAAGGTTTTGGCAAATATAGAATTCGTCGTCATGGCTTAACCGATATGTATTTGAAACCAAAACCTTCGTACTCGGTTTTCAAACAATTGGCATCTCCTGTAGAAATTACAAAAGTGGAGAGGATTAACAATACCGATGCACTTGTTGAAATAAAGGTGAAGTCGGATATTCCCGCTTATAAGTTGCGTTCATATCGTATTCAATATAAAAAGAATAATAATGAATTGGTGAATTTAGACTTGCCGGTTCTTAGTCCCGGTGATACATATGCTGTAGTACTGAAACAAGTAAATCCAACATTTGCTTTTGAAATTTTAAGACCCGATGGCTTTAGTGTAATTCGATACTAAAGTAATAGGAAACAAATCAGTATTTATCAGCTTTTCCGACAATACTTTGCTGATGCATTCTTAAAAAAATAATTTTCGTCTTCGACGCTTATAAACACTGCTTTTCAATTTTAGAACTTAATGACTCATGTAAAGTCCTCAACAATAGATATTCTGAATTAATGCTTAGAGATTCTGCCGTTAAATCGACTGAAATTAATTCGATGTCACTTAAACGTGGACAAGGTTTTTTATTACTATTTTATTAATGCACTACAGGTTATATTATAATCTATATAGAAACTCGTGACGTTATAAATTTTGAATCTACCGCTTCCTATTTTATTTGGAGAAATCATTAAATTTGCACCCGAACTCCGGCAACCGGTTTGGTTAGGAGTAGGTATATTGTTGGTAGGATTAGCTTTGTTCTGTTTTTTGTACAAGAAAAAATGGTTTTTAAAGGTTTAAGTTAGCGGGTTATGTATTCAAAAAAATGGATTTTTATATTGGTGATTATTGCATGTGGTGCCAGTTCATATGCCCAAATAACTGTTGGAGCATCTAACCAACTTATCCAACGCATTTTGCCAAAACATGCCAATCAGTTTGTAATTGAACAGATTGGTACTGCCAGCAAAGATACTTTTCAGATTTCGAGCCGAAATGGTAAGATTGTACTTGCGGGAAACAATGGCGTAAGCATTGCTTCGGCCTTGTATTATTACCTGAATGAATATTGCCATTGCCAGATTACCTGGAATGGTGAGAACCTCAATTTGCCGGCAAAACTCCCGGTGGTTCCAACCAAAATCAAGAAGTCGTCGCCCTACGAATACCGTTATTATCTGAACTATTGCACCTATAACTACAGCATGAGTTGGTGGGACTGGCAACGCTGGGAAAAAGAAATTGACTGGATGGCTTTGCATGGCATCAATATGCCACTTGCTATCACGGGTGAAGAATATGTGTGGAACGAAGTGTACAAGGAAATGGGATTTACAGACAAAGAATTGAGCACATTCTTTTGTGGACCATCCTATTTCTCATGGTTTTGGATGGGAAACCTCGACGGTTGGGGTGGTCCATTGCCCCAAAGTTGGATGATAAGCCACAAAGACCTTCAACAAAAAATTTTGAAACGGGAACGAGAGCTGGGTATGAAACCTGTATTATCTGCTTTTACAGGGCACGTTCCGGCAGCTTTTCGATTGAAATATCCAAATGCCAAGCTTAAGCAAACCAATTGGAACAATGGTTTTTCGGATACTTATATTCTGGATTCGGAAGATCCGCTGTTTGCCGAAATAGGGAAGAGATATCTTGAAAAGCAAACTCAGATTTTCGGAACAGATCACTTGTATTCAGCCGATACATTCAATGAGAATGAGCCGCCTTCTGATGATCCGGAATTTTTATCGAAACTAAGTGCGCGTGTGTACGATGGTATGCGTCAGGCCGATCCCAAAGCAGTGTGGGTGATGCAAGGCTGGCTTTTCTTTAGCGATCGGAAGTTCTGGCATGCACCGCAAATAAAGGCATTGTTGGACGCTGTTCCCAATGACCGAATGATTATTCTTGATTTGATTACAGAATATGAACCCGTGTGGAAACGTACCGAAGCATATTATGGTAAACCATGGATTTGGAATATGTTGCATAATTTTGGTGGAAATATCAGCCTGTTTGGACAAATGGAAAATGTGGCCACCCAGCCCTCAGCGGCACTAAATGACCCGCAATCGAAAAAACTGAAAGGCATTGGTCTGACCATGGAAGCTATTGAACAGACTCCGGTGCTTTATGAACTGATGACAGCAAATACCTGGCGTACAACTCCAATAAGTTTAGATCAGTGGTTAAGTAAATACATTCGGAACCGTTACGGAAAAGGAACTCCGGAATCGAATGCCAGTATGCTCAAAGCTTGGCAAGTGCTGAAAAATACCGTTTACAATGGAAAAGAAATTCGCGATGGTGCAGAATCCATCCTCACCGGTCGTCCTACTATGGACTCGGCTACCCGATGGACGAAAACGAAGCTAAACTACGAACGGAGGGAGCTGATTCCAGCCTGGGACTTATTCATAAACTCGTCGGCTATTTACGCTAATAGTGACGGTTTTCAGTATGATTTAGTTGACCTTACCCGTCAGGTATTGGCTAATTATGCTCGTCCGTTGCAAGTAAAATGGGTAAAAGCGTACGAAGATAAAGACTTGATTGCATTTAAAAAATATAGTAATCAATATCTCGAATTGATAGACGATATGGATAAATTACTGGCCACACGTAAAGACTTTTTGCTGGGTAAATGGATAGCCGATGCCCGACAATGCGGAACTACCAATGCTGAAAAAGCGCTTTACGAGCAAAATGCCCATGATCTGATTACGCTTTGGGGCGATGCTGATAGTCCGTTACATGAGTATTCCTGGTGCCAATGGAGTGGTTTGATGACCGATTTCTACAAAGTGCGTTGGCAGAAATTCTTTACAGCAATTGATGCTGCATTGGTAGCCGGAAAAACGGTGGATGTGGAAGCTTTTGACAAGGAAATAGCTCAATGGGAATGGAAATGGGTGAATACACAGAAGAATTTCCCCACTGAACCAACAGGCAATAGCGTTCAGATGGCTAAGCTGCTTTACAAAAAATACAGAAATAAAATATAACATAATATCATGAAAATCAATAGCCTTTTTGTTTTTTTTCTTTGTTGTTTCACTGTCGTTTCAACAAATGCCCAGTCGATAACCCGCATGGGTAGCACCGATGCAAGTTGTTTTGATACGGATTGGATGTTTAGTCGATATGGCATGCAAGCTGACGGAACAACAAAAGCAGAACCACAAAACCTACAGGCAACCGGCTTTAACGATGCAGCGTGGCAAAAACTTAATTTGCCACACGACTGGGCTATTGCAGGTCCTTTTCGCATAGAATTAGCCGGCGAGACGGGTAAACTACCTTACAAGGCTATTGGTTGGTATCGGAAACACTTTACAATGCCCAAAGCGGACAAAGGAAAACAGATTTATCTGGATTTTGATGGAGCAATGGCTTACGCAAAAATATGGCTCAACGGACATTATGTCGGAACCTGGCCGTACGGTTATTCTTCGTTTCGCATGGATTTGACACCGTATTTGAATTTTGGAGGAAACAATGTGTTGGCGGTTCAGCTAAATACCGAAAAATGGGATTCGCGTTGGTATTCGGGCGGAGGTATTTACCGTCATGTGTGGATGGTGAAAACGGCTCCGGTACACGTAGCACATTGGGGCACTTATATTACAACGCCAACTATGAGTGATTCGGAAGCAAACGTGAAGTTGCAGGTAACTGTTGATAATAAGACAAATAAATCGGTTGAAGCTACCGTTAGAACTGATATTTTTGAAATAAATAAAGATGATGTTATCGGAGCTAAAGTAGCCTCGTTTGAACCGTCAAAAATCAGGTTGGCGCAAAATGGAAACATCGAAACAACGCAACGTGCTACAATTCTCAACCCAAAACGGTGGGATATAGTTTCGCCCAATCGTTATCTGGCTCAAACAACGATTCTTGTAAATGGCAAAATAATAGATACTTATAATACTCCATTCGGAGTGCGGACGCTTGAATTTACGGCTCGTAAGGGTTTTTATCTCAACGGACGTCGGGTGCAGATTCAGGGAACCTGCAATCACCACGATTTGGGAGCTTTGGGCGCTGCCTTCAACATGAGTGCGCTTCGCCGTCAGCTGATAATATTGAAAGAAATGGGCTGTAATGCTTTGCGTACTTCGCATAATCCCCCTGCGCCTGAATTATTGGAACTGGCAGATAAAATGGGATTTTTGCTTATGGATGAAGCTTTCGATTGTTGGAAAACAGGAAAAAGAAAATCGGATTACAATCTGTTGTATGACGAATGGCACGAAAAGGATCTGAAAGCTATGATTCACCGCGATAGAAATAACCCCTGCGTATTTATGTGGTCTATCGGCAACGAAGTGCGCGACCAACGTGTGCCGGGCATTACCAAAGAATTAGCCGATTATGTGCGTTCCATTGACCCGACCCGACCTGTAACTAACGGCTACAATCACCCCGACGAAGCTCGTGAAGCCGGTGCACCTGTATCGATGGATGTTATCGGGATCAATTATTTCTTTGGGTTGCAGGCCAAGTGGGATGTCGATCCTCGTTACATGCATATTCCGCAAATCGGTACTGAGACTTCTTCCTGCGTAACTTCGCGTGGCGAATATTTTCTCGACGACAATGGAAAAGAGAACCAATATGTCAACTATCAGATATCTTCCTACGACATTGCTCACCCTGAATGGGGCTGCAATCCGGATACTCAATTTGCTACCAATGTAGTTCTGCCGCACTTTCTGGGTGAATTTGTATGGACCGGATTCGATTATCTGGGCGAACCAACGCCTTATAACTCCGACGAAACTATTTTGCTGAATTTTAGTGCAGATTCGGCAAAACAAAAGGAACAGCAGAAAAAACTTGATGAGTTTAAGAAAAATCCGGTGCCTTCGCGCAGCAGTTACTTTGGCATTATCGATTTGGCCGGTTTCCCCAAAGACCGCTACTATTTGTACCAATCGGAGTGGAGACCTGATTATCCGATGGCGCATATCCTGCCTCACTGGAACTGGCCCGAAAGAGTCGGTAAAATTACACCCGTTCATGTGTATACTTCGGGAGATGAAGCCGAGTTGTTTATCAACGGAAGAAGTATGGGTCGTAAGAAGAAAAACGAAGGAATCACGTTCCGCATGGTGTGGGACAGTGTGAGATACGAACCCGGCACGGTGAAGGTGATTGCTTACAAAAACGGAAAACAGTGGGCTATCGACGAAGTAAAAACAACTGATCAACCAACAAAACTAACGCTTTCAGCCGATAGAAATGTGATTAAGGCTGATGGTTTAGATTTGAGCTACATCACTGTGGCTGTGAAAGACCAAAGCGGACTTACCGTGCCACGATCACATCCCGAAGTTACGTTTGAGGTGGAAGGAGCCGGAGAAATTGTAGCTACAGATAATGGCGATGCAACAAGTTTTGTTCCTTTCCAAAGCCACACACGGAAGGCATTCAACGGACTGGCATTGGTCATCGTAAAAGCAAAAAAAGGAGCCAGTGGAGAAATTGTTGTGCGTGC
This sequence comes from Paludibacter sp., assembly GCA_028710895.1. GTDB lineage: Bacteria > Bacteroidota > Bacteroidia > Bacteroidales > Paludibacteraceae > Paludibacter. Next base: position 421,491 of record JAQTTH010000001.1, on the reverse strand, counting down.
AAAATCAGATGGGCTTACAACCGGGAGTACCATTCTGACAGCAAAATAATTATTTTACTATTCTATTTCAATAGTTCGTTAAACATAAAATGTCGTATAATTCAATAAATAAGAATAGAATGCGGATTTTCGCTAATATAGCGGATTTAAAAACGGATTTTATTCCGACTTGTCGGAATCGCAGATCAACGCAGTGAATGATTTCCAGGTATTTCCTATTTTATCAGTCATGCTTGCATGACTAATATCAGGAATACATCAGTTTAATTATTATCGGCGTTTATCCGCTATATTCGAGAAAATCCGCGTTCTATTTTTTTGTGTGTATCAGACATTCTATTCTCAACTTTACTTTATAGGATCAACATTCAATGTTAGTATGTATATCGTAAGGCATATTTAATTTTACGGTATCATCTTATGAAGTCTCTTGATTCTAATTTCGCTCCTGACGGAGCTCTAAAAGGATATTATTTATGAACATTTCTACCATAATAACGCTTCTCCGAAGCTTAAGAAATGCTCCATTAGGAGCAATATTATGGTAGTTGTTATTAGTTTTTAAGAACAAAAGCTCCGTAGGGGCGACATTATAAAAATGCAAGACGGCTTTTATGAATAAAATTCTTTCCTTTGGTATGTTGATTTCCATGCTTGTAACAGGTGTTATTCAGTTACAGGCCGTAAATCCCACAGCTTGCGGTCCCGTTCCCAATGAAAATCAACTGATGATTCAGGAGATGGAATCCTATGCATTTATCCATTTCTCCCTGAATACCTATACAAATCAATCGTGGGGTTATGGCGATGAGGATGTGAAACTTTTTCAGCCTGAAAATCTGGATTGCCGCCAATGGGCCCGGATTTGCAAGACAGCCGGATTAAAAGGTATTATCATTACAGCCAAGCACCATTGTGGCTTTTGTCTTTGGCCTTCAGCATACACCGAATTTTCAGTCAAAAATGCTCCTTGGAAGAATGGAAAAGGGGATGTAATTCGCGAACTAGCCGATGCCTGTAAGGAATATGATTTGAAGCTTGGCATTTATTTGTCGCCCTGGGACAGAAACAATTCAGATTACGGGAAGCCTGAATATATTAGCTATTTCAGGAATCAATTGACGGAGCTTTTGACTAAGTATGGTCCAATCTTCGAAGTGTGGTTTGATGGAGCCAATGGTGGAAACGGATATTATGGAGGTGCCAATGAAACCCGAAAGATTGACAGAACAACGTATTACGACTGGAAAAATACCTATGCCCTGATTCATAAGTTGCAACCAAAATGTGCGATATGGAATTCAGGAGGCGACAGAGGTGACCTTCGCTGGGTAGGAACCGAAGATGGATATGTAGGTGAAACCAACTGGAGTTTAATGGATTCGTTGGGCAGTGAAAGCTGGAATATGTTACATTACGGAATGGAAAACGGAAATAAGTGGGTGGCTGCCGAAGTAAATACGTCTATTCGTCCTGAATGGTTTTATCACCCGAACGAGGATGACAAGGTAAAAACTGTTCCTCAGTTGATGGATCTTTACTATAACTCCATTGGGCGGAATGGGACTATGTTGCTCAATTTCCCGGTAATGCCAAACGGTTTGATACACCCAACTGACGAGAAAATAGCGATGGAATTTGGTAATGCCATTAAAGAATCATTTGCGCAAAATTTAGCTGCGGATAAAAAAGTGAATGTTTCAACTGCGTGTGGACGTACTATTCAATTAGGGGCTGAGAATGTGGTTGATAACAAAAAGGAGACTTATTGGCAAACGGATGATACCTGTAAAACGGTTACATTCAACATCGATTTGGGTAAACCAACCCTGTTCAACCGGTTTATGGCACAGGAATATATCCGGTTGGGACAACGGGTAAAATCTTTCAACATTGAAGCACTTATTGGTGAAAACTGGAAAGTGTTGGCCGAAGCAACAACAATCGGTTACAAACGAATACTTCGTTTCCCGGCAGTAAAAGCAAGACAGTTTCGATTCACTATCACCGATTCAAAATGCAGTCCAATCATTTCAAACATTGGTATTTATAATGCTCCGTTGTTTCTGAATGCACCTGCTTTTTCCCGAAACCAATCCGGTGAGGTAACGATAAGTTCAAACGACATAGGTCCGTTTTTTTATTATACGCTGGATGGAAGTAATCCTGATTCAACATCAATCCACTATACCGGACCATTTGTGGCTGATGGGAAAGTGGAGGTGAAGGCAATTGCCTACGATCCGGCTACGGGGAAAAGCGGCCCGATAGGATTCCGGCAATTTGATGTTTCAAAAAAGAACTGGAAATTGACAGGAGTAACTGATACGAAAGCAAATGCGATATTCGATGGTGACCCAACCAGCGTATGGCACCAGAAAAGTGATAGCATGCCTGTCGATCTTGTTATTGACCTTGGAAACAATATAACTATTTGTGGATTCAACTACCTGCCCGACCAACATAAAAAGAGTGCCGGAATTATCACTTCATACGAATTTTATGTTTCGGATAACCAGGCAGACTGGAAACTTATTGATAAAGGAGAATTTGCCAATATAAAAAACAATCCCATTTTACAGGTAAAAACTTTTGCTCCCGTAAAAGCCCGATACATGAAACTATGTGCACTAAAAAATACCACCGGCGATCATGTTGCCGGTTATGCCGAAGTTGGTGTGATGACGGAATAATCAGATTAGCATACAATTGTCCCGAATATATTGGTTGTAATCTTATCCTTTCGCTGGTGCTTCAACATCCGAGAAATCGAGAACTGCTTTTGGCAAACGTTCTCCTTTTACTTCAATCGCAGCAAGTTCCGAATTGAATTGCTTTATCTCATCGCTTGTAAATCGTACCTGATTGCTACCGATGTTTTCCAGCATATGCGCCATCTGAGTTGTTCCCGGAATGGGCACAATCCACGGTTTCTGTGCCAGTAACCATGCCAGTGATATTTGGGCAGGAGTAACTTCTTTTCGTGTAGCCCACGCTTTAATCAGATCTACCAACGCTAAATTATGAGCCAGATTTTCCGTAGCGAATCGAGACTCTGCACCCCGAATGTCACCTTGTGCAAAATGTGTGTTTGCATCAATAGCTCCCGTGAGAAAACCTACCCCAAGGGGACTCCATGGTACAAATCCGATTCCCAATTCCTCGCAAAGTGGAAGGATAACCTTTTCGGGACCTCGCCAGAGAAGTGAATATTCGTTTTGAATAGCCGTAACCGGATGAATGGCATGAGCCCGACGTACCGTTTGTGCCCCCGGTTCGGATAGTCCGTAATGCAATACTTTTCCCTGAGCGATCAAATCCTTGATGGCACCCACAACATCTTCAATTGGAACAGCCGGATCAACCCGATGTTGGTATAACAAATCAATTCGATCGGTACGAAGACGTTTTAGCATTCCTTCTACCACCTCTTTTATGTGTTCAGGTCGGCTATTCAGTCCGAGAAGACGTTGCCCGGTTTTCTGATCGATATTCCAACCAAACTTGGTTTCAATAACCACCTTGTTGCGAATGGGAATTAATGCTTCGCCAAGTATTCGTTCCACCTCAAAAGGACCGTATGCCTCGGCAGCATCGAACAAGGTGACACCATGATCGAAAGCGGTACGAATGATGTTTATCATTTCGGGGCGAGAGGGAATGGTGGTTTGATAAGTTCGACTCATATTCTGGACACCAAGACCAATGCTGGAAACTTCAAGTGTACCAAGCTTTCGTTTACTCAATGAATTCTTAGGATTGCTCACCTTTTGACGTCCAGTATTTGCAAAGATTTTTTCGGGAAAAGGCAATAATGCGGCACCGGCTATAATTGCTCCGGTTTTTAAAAAACTTCGTCTGTTTATCCCTTTTCTATCATTACTTTGGTTATCCATAGTATTCAATTTAAACTGTTTTTTTTTATTAGTGAGCACCAGTTCCCGGAGCCGGTGGTGTAAGCAATCGTGTAAACGAAAGCGATCCTAATTTCCATTTGCCTTTTTGCTTTATATACACTTCGGTAACTTCGAAAGGATTGGTCACTTCGTTACCTCCAACAACGGCTAACAAATCAATTCTATTTAGAAGAATCGCGGTATTACCAATAATATTCACCGATACTTCATGGATATCTGCTTGCTTGTACCAAATGTATCCACTTTTAATCACATTGAGTTCCTGCGCTGTTCCCCAACTTCCGCCCATGTGAACAAACATAGCTTTTTCGTGAAAGAGTGTTTTTAGTGTGTCCGTTTTTTTGTCGGCCATCCATTGCCATTTGTTTTTGGATAGTTGAATGATTTCCTGTTCGGCTTTTGTGTTTTGAGCAAAGAACTGCTGACTGATTGCCAGTAAGAATAGTAATCCTAAAATGTGTTTTTTCATGTTTTGTAAATTAGAGTGAATCCATATAGTTGATACTTTGAGTCATTTAATTTCGATACAAAAGTAAAACAAAAGTCGCAAGCAATGGTTTTCTATACGGCTCATTGTTGTTTGCTGAAAAGCTCAAAAAGCTATTCCTATCGTTTTTTCGGAAACCGATAATCTCTATTGAAGAGTAAAATGAATGATTTTCGAAAGCGACCATCCTGAATTTGTATTCAAGATGGTTGCTAAAGTTAGAACATATTATTTTGTTTAGCTATTTAACCAACCATATTCGCTCATCCATTTTACAATAGCCGGATCACGGTGACTAAAAAACAGGCCTTGCTTTGTATCCAGTGTTTGAATATTCTGTATATCTTCTTCCGATAGATTGAAATCAAAGATACTGATATTTTCAATCATCCTTTCTTTACGTGATGATTTAGGTATTACAACCACTCCTCTTTGCGTTAACCAGCGCAAAATAGCTTGTGCAACTGTTTTGTTGTACTTTGTACCAATTGCAGTTAGTATTTCATTATTAAATATATCATTCATTCCTTCGGCAAGTGGCCCCCAGGCTTCTATTTGTACACCATTATCCTGCAAAAACTGTTGGGTTTCTATTTGCTGTTGGTAAGGGTGGGTTTCAACCTGGTTAACTGCTGGTGTAAAACCACTATTAGCAATTAAGTCCATCAATCTGTCCGGCAGAAAATTACATACACCTATTGCCTTGATTTTTCCTTCATGATATAAATCCTGCATAGCACGCCACGAGCCAAAAATATCACCAAAAGGTTGATGTATAAGGTACAGGTCGATATATTCAAGCTGTAGTGCTTCGAGTGATCTTTGAAAAGCAGCCTTGGTTTTTTCGTAGCCGGCTTCCTTACTACCAAATTTGGTGGTAATAAAAAGTTCTTCGCGGGCAATGCCACTCTTTTTAATAGCATTTCCCACAGCCTGTTCATTGCCATAAAGTTCTGCGGTATCAAATAATCGATATCCGGCCTCAATTGCACTTAGCACTGCTGCTTCACATTCATCCCCCATCATTTGCATAACACCAAATCCCAAAACCGGCATTTCTACTCCGTTGTTTAATTTTACTTTTTCCATTTTCCTTATTTGTTGTTTGTTGTCAGGAAATTTGTTTCCCCGATTTTTTATTTATTGTTTGACGATGCAAAATTCCGGCTTTTTGGTATCAATGATGTATATAAAATACATATTGTAATACCATTTTTACTGATTAGCCAATCAACGAATCGAAATTATAGTAGCAGTATGTATATTTGCATTGAAATATTAAACAATAAGAATATGGATAGCATATATAGAATGGAAAAAGTGGCTGATTATAATAATCTATGTGGCGTGGAAACTCTTCACCCCTTAGTTAGCCTTATTGACTTTTCTAAGTTAGTTCCCACCGAACAGCACAATTTTCAGCAATATTCACAATTTTATTTGGGATTCTACTCTGTGTCTTTTAAAGAGCTGGATTGTGGTCAAATATTATATGGTCGAAACAACTACGATTATCAGGAAGGTACATTGGTCTTTATGGCACCCGGACAGGTTATCAAAATAGAGAAACAGCAACAACAATCAGAAAGCAAAGGTTGGGCTTTAATTTTCCACCCGGATCTCATACATGGCACTACACTTGGTAAAGCCATCGACGATTATCATTTCTTTTCATACGAAGCAAACGAGGCTCTTCATGTTTCAGAACAGGAGCGTAAGATTGTATTTGAAATTTTCTCTAAAATCGCTTATGAAATAGAACAACGCATTGACAAATATAGCAAGAAGCTAATTGTAAGTAATATTCACCTTCTTCTCGATTATTGTGCTCGTTTTTATAACCGGCAATTTTTGACCCGAGAACATGTGAATGTTGGAACAATGGAAAAGTTTGAACGATTGCTCAACGATTACTTTCATTCGGATAAACCTCAGACCCATGGCATACCTACAGTTGGATATTTTGCTGAAAAACTGAATCTTTCGGCTAATTATTTTGGTGATTTGATCAAAAAAGAAACAGGGAAAACCGCACTTGAATTTATTCAGCTTAAGATTATGGATAAAGCGAAGGATCTTATTCTGGAAGGAACAAAGTCGGTTAGCGAAATAGCTTACGATTTAGGATTCAAATATCCACAGCATTTTAACCGGATATTCAAAAATAAAGTAGGCGTTTCACCCAATGAATATCGAAGCTTGAATTGACCGGGTACGCCGTGTAAAATAACTAATCGAATATGAGCCTTATGAAAAACTATTTTCGTGAGGCTCATATTGTTTTACAGCAGAATGTGTGCTCTCAAAAGCTCCAACTATCCCGATAATAACGATATCGCCCCCTGATCGGAACTATTTTAGCCTGTTGCAACTATGTTCATTTGTTTACCTTTGCACAACAAATAACATTCGCTTTAAATTACTCCATGAAACGAGCATGTTTTACGAACACCAATAGAGTATGAAAATGGTGTCATGCGAGTTCCATACGACCCTTTAAAAAACAATTATTTTCGTATGAAAAAAATCACAAACTTAGTTCTCTTCTTTTTTCTTACTTATCCACTTATTGCTCAGCAACCGTTCAATAATCCGCCAAAAGGTACTTATCTCAATCCGGTTTTCTCCGGCGATTATGCCGATCCGAGTATCCTGCGCGATGGAAAAGACTTTTATATCGTTCATTCTTCGTTCGAATATTATCCGGGTTTGCAAATATGGCATTCTACTGATTTGATACATTGGCAACCGGTGGCTGCTGCGCTGCACAAGTACATAGGCTCGGTTTGGGCGCCCGACCTGGTGAAATATAAGAACAAATATTATATTTACTTTCCGGCTAACAATACCAATTATGTGGTGACGGCTTCTTCTATCAACGGCCCCTGGAGTGATCCGGTTGATTTGAAAATTGGTTATATCGACCCCGGACATGTAGCCGACGAACAGGGTAACCGCTATCTGTATTTTAGCAGCGGTGCTTACGTGACACTTTCGGAAGATGGATTATCGGTGACGGGTGAAGCGCATCATGTGTATGATGGGTGGACGATACCGAACGACTGGTCGATTGAATGTTTCTGCATGGAAGGTCCAAAGCTGATGAAACACGGCGACTATTATTACCTCACAGTGGCCGAAGGTGGCACTGCAGGCCCTGCTACCGGGCATATGATTATTTCGGCTCGTTCCAAATCGCCACTGGGACCGTGGGAAAATTCACCCTTCAATCCAATTCTCCGTGCGAAAAGTAATACGGATAAATGGTGCTCTGTAGGTCATGGTACCGTTTTCGACGATGCACAGGGCCGTTCGTGGATGGTGTTTCACGGTTACGAAAATGGCTATTACAATATGGGGCGGCAAACCATGATGTTGCCTGTGGAATGGACCAAAGACGGTTGGTACAGGATTCCTGAAAATGCACAGGTAGAAAAACCCGTACTGAAACCCGACGCGGTGCAACCTGCAGTAAATTATAGTCTGAATGATGATTTTTCGGGAGCGGAATTGAAGTCTCAGTGGAAATTCTTTGGCGAATACAACCCCGGTCGTTATCAATTGTGTGCGCAGTCGTTGGTTCTGAAAGCGCAGGGACATTCCGTGGCCGATTGTTCGCCATTACTCTGTATTCCGCCCACCCATTCATACAGTGCTGAAGTGGAAATAACCACCGAAGGCAATGCCATAGGTGGTTTGGTGCTGTTTTACAACAAACAGGCTTCATCGGGTATCCTGGCCGATTCGGTCAATATCCTGGCCAATCTTCGTGGCTGGCAATTCCCAACGGTGAAGAATGTTATCGTTCGTCATGCATTTTTGCGTCTGCTGAAAAAAGAAAACACAGTAGATATGTATTACAGTACTAATGGAGATCAATGGATGAAGATTGAAAACTCGCTGGAAGTGTCCGGATTGCACCACAATGTGTTGAGCGGATTTATGAGCCTGCGAATTGGACTTTGTGCAATAGGGGATGGAGCGGTGAGGTTTAAAAATTTCAGGTTCATGCCGTTGTAATCATTCATCTTAATTCAAAACAGAAGCCGCGGAGAAGATTTTCTCTGCGGCTTCTGTTTTTTCTGACCGGCTAAGTTTCCCGGGACTTATTTTACTTCGGGTAATCTTCTATTTCACTTTGACAACGACTTTACCTTTGGCACGGCCAGTTTCCACATAACTCAAAGCCTCGTTGGTAGCCTCGAATGAAAAGACCTTGTCCATAACCGGACGTATAATACCCGTATCAATAAGCGAAGCAATCCGACTTAACTGAGTTCCATTTGCTTTCATGAAAAGAAAAGAATAGCTCACGCCCTGTTGCTTTGCCGCCTTCTTTACTTTATAACTCAAGAGAGTGAGAACCACTTTCAGCATCCAACTCAATCCGATTTCCTTAGCAAAGTTTGGATCAGGAGGTCCGGAAATGGAGATGAGTTTTCCACCCGGTTTTAATATCCTTAGTGATTTTTCCAGGGTCTTTGTGTCCTGACTATTCAACACCAAATCATAATCTTTGAGTATTGTTTCAAAATCCTGGGTTTTGTAATCAATAACAACATCAGCACCCAGACTCTTTACCAACTCAATATTATTGGTACTTGTGGTTGTGGCTACGGTTGCACCCAAATGTTTTGCCAATTGTATGGCAATCGTACCTACACCACCGGAACCTGCTTGAATGAAAACTTTCTGACCTTTCTGAAGATTTGCTTTTTCGATTAATGCTTGCCAGGCAGTTAAGCCTACCAGTGGGATAGAGGCAGCTTCTTCCATTGTCAGTTTTTTGGGTTTGATCGCCACATCCTCTTCGTTTATAGAAATAAATTCAGCAAAAGTTCCAATTCTATAGTCAGCTGGTCGTGCATAAACTTCATCTCCTACTTTGAATTTGCTAACTTTTGAACCAATTTTTGTTACAATACCCGCCACATCATGACCCAATGTAAACGGAGTTTTATACGGCAAAATAAGTTTGAATTCGCCATTTCTAATTTTTGAATCTAAAAGATTCACACCTGCTGAATGTACTTGTACAAGAACATCTTTTTCATTTATCGCCGGTTCGGATATTTCAACAAGTTGAAGGGCATCTTCTTTGCTGTAACGATTTACTGTGTACGCTTTCATATTATTGTTTTTTTTTATTTTAAATATTGCTCAGCTTTCTTAGGATTAACCAGTGCAAAAGCCAGTTTTGGAAACAAGCGGTTGAGAAAATAAAATGTTGAAGTGTAGCCCATACGAATTGTGTATTGGTCTTTTTTCAATCCGGCAATCAATCCTTTAATTAGTTTTTCGGTGCTCATTTTTTTTATCTTTCTATGTGCGACAAGCTCGGTTTCTACAGCAGGTGGCAATAGTTCAAATACTTTTACCGGACTGTTTACAATTCGTAAATGTTCTCTCAGCGATTTTGTGTAAAATGCCAATGCTGTTTTGGTAGCCGAATAAGTTGCTTCAAGCAATGAAGGTACATAACTTAATACGGATGTTGTATTAATGATGGCGCTTTCTTTTCTTGACTGAAGCATATCTAAAAAAAGATTGTTCAGACGAATTACCCCTAAATAATTGATATTCATCTCGTAGCTTGCACCTTCAACATGCTGGTCATTGGCAACACCTAAATTAGATGGCATAACCCCGACACCAGCATTGTTATAAAGAATATCTATCCCGCCCAATGCCTTGACCTGATTGTAGAGCGAAATTGCATCTTCTGCTTTGGCAGCATCACTTTTTATAACAATCACATTCGGAAAACGTTTTTTCACGGCATCTAATTTTTCCTGATTTCTGCCTGTAATAATTACTGTTGCACCATTTTCTAAAAACTGTTTTGTTGCTTCAAGTCCGATGCCGGCACTACCTCCGGTTATCAGTACTGTTTTATTTTTTATTTCCATATTACTATTTATAAAAGAATTATTTGTAATTTTGCTTGCAATTTGCAAGTGCAAAGATATGAAACAACTTTCAAAATGCAAGTGATATTTATAAAATATTTATGGAAACAGTAAAAAAAAGATCGGAATGCCCAATAAGTTGTAGTCTTGATGTATTTGGCGACAAGTGGTCATTGCTTATTATCAGGGATTTAATGTTTTGGGGAAAGAGCACTTATGGCGATTTCCTAAAATCGGAAGAAGGTATAGCAACCAATATTTTAGCTTCAAGACTACAAACACTCGAAGAAAATAAGATTATTGAGAAACTGGAACACCCGGGGAGTAAAGCAAAAAATTTATACAGACTGACAGAAAAAGGGATTGATTTATTGCCTGTGCTAACTGAAATATATTTGTGGGCAGAAAAATTTTTCAGCATTCCGGCCGATATCAAAGCTACAATAGACGAAGCAAAAAAAGATAAAGAAGCTTTTATGCAAACAACTATGAAAGATCTGAAAAAGCAACTTGAAGAATAGAAATCTGCACTTAAACGCTGTTCGGCATAACAGTTTTGAATAAACAGTTCATAAGGTTTGTATTGTCTTACAGCATAAAATGTACGTTCTTCGAAACCCCAAAAATCGTGCTGTTGAGTTTTCAAGCAGCATATCCCGATTCAATATCCACTACATCAACTAAATTTTCGATACAAAAAAAAATCTGCAGCCCTAACGGGGCTGTTTTTGTTTATATGCCTCATTCATAAGTGTATTTACTTTTGTTTTTCAGCCGGATTGGAACAAAAATCAACAATGTGTAGCAGAAATTTAAAGAAATTAATTTCAAATTGCTTGTAATTAACTGAAATTTATTATTTTCGCAAATTATAATTTTATGATATTGTTTGTCGATTAATTGTATTCTCTGTTTGTTTAAAGCGTTTCACGAATTGCCGGAATCTTTATGAATGGAAAAATTAGAACTTACCTGAACATTTCATTGCCGCGGCCCTATACAATGCCGTGGAGTTCGTTATTTGCGCTTTTCGTTTCGGTTTGTATCATCGTCATGGTGAATTACAAACACCCCTTTGGTGCCCACGTAGAGAAAATACCGCACTACCATTGGCTGCTTTCGGGAATAGGATGCCTGTGTATGGCGATGTATCTGCTCTTTTTCCGGATTTTCCCTCTGCTTTTCAGGCGCATATACGGCAGGAATGATCTTCCCGTCCCCATGGAAATTATCAACTTCATCCTGTTTGTCATTTTAATGTACTCGTGCAACTACCTGTACGTGGCGGAGTTTCTGCCACCGGTGTGTATTTCGTCGGAATTCCTCTACTGTATTATTTATTTTACGGTTGTGTATAATTTTTTACCCTTGTTGGCCATTTACAGTCTCCCCGATTTCTTCCTCAGGCATTTTAAAAAGCAACCGGCAACACAAGCCACCGAAATCATAGCACCTACACCCGTTTTATCGAAACGCGTTGACCTGACAGCGATGAAGGGGGGAGCATATCCGTCTGAAGAAATAAGTTATTTCAAAGTGAATGGCAATTACGTGAATTTGTATTTCGATTCGAATGCGCCCAAACCTTATGAAGTACTAACAGGAAGCATGGCGCAGTTGGAAGAATTGCTGCTGCCGCATCCCGAATTTCAACGATGCCACCGATCGTATATGCTAAACACGCGGAAGATACGTAATATCACGGGTAATATCGGGCTATTGAAAGTACATCTGCAGCATTGTGATGTGGTATTCAAGGTGTACCGCAATTATAGCCACAAATTTATTCACTACAAATAGCGTTCAATAATAGCCCTTATATCCTTATAGTAAAATGCCCGAAAGAATAGAACGCGGATTTTTGCTGATATAGCTGATTTTATGCGGATTTTATTCCGACTAGCCGGAATGATTTTAATATAGGTGCTGTCTTGTCGGTCATGCTTGCATGACAAAAATCCATATTTCAATCCGTCTTTACATTTTATCAGTGTCAATCCGCTGTATCTGCGTTTTTCCGTTTCACGGAATGTTCCATCCGCGTTCCATTCTTTTATAAATACTCCATTCTATTCTGACCTTATATAAATCAACTTAAAGGGGCGTTAGCCCTGATATCTTTGTAGGAAATACGTACAACATGAATCAAGAGGGGCGTTAGCCCTGAAATCTATTTATAAAACAATTTAAACTTGTCAGATTAAGACATCAGGGCTAGCGCCCCTCAAAATTCTTTTTCAACTGATACTACGAAGATCTCAGGACTAACGCCCCTCTTTCTGAATGTAAAAGATAATATAAATCTCTCCCCTAAATTCCTCATCTCCTGCACATTCTCATACATTCGCCTTTGTCAAACTCCATCCCTTGTTGTCGTACTCCACTTTGGCTTTGTCGTACGTCATAAAAGCTTGTCGTACATCATTTAATTTAAAAAACAATGCGACACATGTTTTATATTGCGGTCGTTTTCGGGAGCGGCGGGCGAAGCCGGTTTCCGCTGGAACGAAACTGATTGTTGCGAAAAAGGAATATTCAACCGCGAAAATGAGTTTTTTCTGAAAAAACAGGGTACGTACGTTCAAAAAAATAAATCTGTCGGGAAATTGAACGCTTCTGACATTCGCTTGAACGCCTCTGACATCAGCTTGAACGCTTCTGACATTCGCTTGAACGCCTCTGACATCAGCTTGAACGCTTCTGACATCAGCTTGAACGAGTCTGACATTTGCTTGAACGCTTCTGACATCAGTTTGAACGAGTCTGACATTAGCTTGAACGCTTCTGACATTTGCTTGAACGCCTCTGACATCAGCTTGAACGAGTCTGACATTTGCTTGAACGCTTCTGACAAGAAATTGAAAGGCTCGTAATTGACTGCAACAGCCACCGAAACCAAATAAATAGATTTAATACCTAATATAAACAATTTAAAATTTAATGATTATGACTTCAAAACAAAGCAGCATTTACTCTATGCTCAGACGCGTACTCTTATTTCTGAAAAAATCTGCCGAATTCTTTACAGACCTTCCGGTTATGGCCGACCTGACAACGGAGATCGAAACGAATTTGACTGAAATTGACTCGTACAAGGAACAACAGGCAACCGACATTACCGGTTTGCGCAAACAAAAGGAGAACTTACGAAAAACAGCCCTGCAAAAGGCCGTGGAATTAAGCCATGCTATTCAGGTGTATGCACAGATGACTGGAAACGTAGTGTTGGCCAATGAAATCTATTACACCGAATCGGGTCTGAAAAATATGTCGGACAATGAGCTGGACACTACCCTGGGCGTGATTTACAAATCGGCAGATGCTAACAAGGACAAACTCACGGCTTATGGCATTACCCCCGCGAAAATTGCCGATTACAAAACAGCAGCGGATGCGTTTAAAGCCGCTATTGGCACACCAAAGGGCGGAACAATCGGACGGAAACAAAGCACCGACCAACTGGCAGTACTCTTCGAAGCCGAAATGGCAACAATCGATAAGGTTGATTTAATGATGGATACTTTTAAGTTTAGCAATCAGGCGCTATACAACGAATACCAAAACAACCGTAAGGTGATTTTATTCTCGGGCTCTCTGATGCTGAATGCCTTCATTACCGATGCCGAAACGGGAACAGGTCTTCCGGGTGTGAAAATGGAATTTACGCTCGACCAAACGCTTGTGCTCGAAAAAACAACAGGCGTGGCAGGCGGCATGAATGTGAAATCGCTCGACCCGGGCGTTTATATCGTGAAGCTTTCGAAAATTGGCTACGTAACCCAACAAGTGCCCCTGAATGTGCCTGGCGATAACCTTGTTACGCTGAATGTGAGCATGGCAAAAGAATTACCCCTAATGCCTGCAGCACAGAAATAAACATGCGGTCTGCTTTAAGCGAATCGGAAAGAGAGTAGGAGGCTACTCTCTTTCTTTTTGATAGAAAATTAATTTAATAAAAGTGTTGTTAATTCGAAAAATAGTGTTTATCTTTGGATTTTTAAAAAGGTCTTCAAATAATAGATGAATAGTAGTTATCAAAATAAATAAGAGTATTTTTGCATCTGGAATCAAAAGAAACAATATCTAATAACAGAAAATGGCTAAAATAGCAAAAACAGAACAAGAAGAACCATTGAAAGTAAAACTTTGGAAGGCAGCCGACAAACTCCGCAAGAATATGGATGCGGCTGAATACAAACACGTTGCTTTGGGTTTGATTTTCCTGAAATACATATCCGATGCTTTCGAAGAACAATATCAAAATTTATTAGCTCAGAAAAGTGAGGGAGCCGACCCCGAAGACAAAAATGAATATCTTGCAGAGAAAGTATTCTTTGTTCCCGCCACTGCTCGTTGGAATTACATACAAGGCAGAGCCACACAGCCAACCATAGGCAAAGACATTGACGATGCAATGGATGCCATTGAAAAAGACAATCTCTCATTGCGTGGTGTTTTGCCAAAAGTATTTGCGCAAGAAAAACTTGACAAAGCCAGTTTGGGCGGTCTGGTTAATTTGGTCGGGTCTGCTACCTTAGGAACAAAAGAAGCACAAAGCAAAGATTTACTAGGACAGGTTTTTGAATACTTCCTGGGCGAATTTGCATTATCCGAAGGAAAAAAAGGTGGTCAATTTTACACGCCTCAGAGTGTAGTGAAATTATTGGTAGAAATGCTTGAACCTTACGAAGGACGAGTGTTTGACCCATGTTGTGGTAGCGGTGGCATGTTTGTACAAAGTGAAAAGTTTATCAACAAACATCAAGATTATTATAAGAAAAAGGCTGTACAGACGCAAGGCATTGCGTCTCTGCTAAGCCCAACTGACCGTATCTCTATTTACGGACAAGAAAGCAACCAAACAACCTGGCGGTTGGCAAAGATGAACCTTTCTATTCGTGGTATAGACAGCAGCAATGTAAAATGGAACAACGAAGGTTCGTTTCTGAATGATGCGCATAAAGACCTGAAAGCCGATTATATAATCGCTAATCCACCGTTTAATGACAGCGACTGGAGTGGAGAGTTATTGCGTGACGATGCACGATGGAAAGTATTGGGAGAGCAACTAACACCACCTGCCGGAAATGCCAACTATGCCTGGATTCAACATTTCCTTTATCATTTAGCACCAACCGGACAAGCCGGTTTTGTGCTTTCGAAAGGTGCATTAACCACCAATACAACAGGTGAGGGCGACATTCGAAAAGCCTTGATAGAAAAAGGATTGGTAGATTGTATTGTAAACTTGCCGACAAAGCTCTTTTTAAATACACAAATACCCGCTTGTTTGTGGTTCTTGTCTCGTAACAAAACTAACGGCAATTTCCGTAAACGAGAAAATGAAATTCTGTTTATTGATGCCCGCAATATGGGCTTTTTGATAAACCGAAAAAACAGGGATTTATCGCCCGAAGATATAGATTTGATTACAGGAACTTATCACAACTGGCGTAATCCTGACGGAGATTATGAAGATGTACCGGGATTCTGCAAAGTAGCAACCATTGACGAAGTTGCCAAATTAAACTATGTATTAACGCCCGGCAGATACGTTGGACTGGCTGATGAAGAAGATGATTTTAATTTTGTAGAACGCTTTACAAGCCTGAAAACGGAACTGGAAAATCAAATTGCCGAAGAAGCAGATTTGAATAAAAAAATAGCTGACAATTTATCAAAAATAAAACTACCAACAAATGCCTAACGAAGATGTACGCTGGATACAGCGGTTTAGTAATTACCGTAAAGCGTTGGCAAGACTTGCCGATGCAGTGGCTTTGACCGAAGAACGTAAACTTTCGGATTTGGAGCAACAAGGATTGATCCAAGGTTTTGAATTTACTTTTGACTTGGCTTGGAAAACCTTGCAAGACATTTTGAGAGAAAGAAACAATCCCGATGCCAATGGTGGACCCAATGTGATTATCAATTATTCGCTTGAGAATGGATATATCAAGGATTATGAAGGATGGAAAGCTATGAAAAAATCGCGCGACTTAACTTCACACAGTTACGACGAGGAAACGGCGGATGACATTGCCGAAAAGATTGTAAATAAGTATCACGGTTTGTTTATTCAACTGGAAACACGCTTACAATTAGAAAAAATAAATCAAGAAAAGAACGGATGAAGTTTGGATTAGAAGTACAAGTTATTGAAAACATAATTTCCGTTTTGGAGCAACACCCAAAAGTGGACAAGGCTTTTGTGTTTGGCAGCCGAGCCAAAGGCAACTACCGTCCCGATTCCGATATTGATATTGCCATTAAAGGCAACGAAATAACCACCGATGATATTATTGCCATAAGCGTAGCTATCGAAACCAAAGGCATTACACATAAATTTGACTTAATAGATTACAACAGCATCAAAGAACCTGCTCTAAAAGAACATATCGACAGAGTGGGGATTGAGTTTTATAGTAGATGGCAGGAACTGAAATTAGGAACTGTTTTAGAAATAAAGTACGGAAAAGATCACAAGCAGCTTAATGAGGGTAATATTCCTGTTTATGGAAGTGGCGGTATAATGCGTTTTGGTGATAAAGCACTCTATGATAAAAAGTCAATTCTAATACCTCGAAAAGGTTCATTGAATAATATATTCTACAAGGATGAACCTTTTTGGACAGTTGATACAATGTTTTGGTCTAAAATCGATGAGGGAAAAGTGTTTCCAAAATTTCTTTTTTATCAATTGACAACGGTTGATTATTCGAATCTAAATGTTGGTTCTGCTGTGCCAAGCTTGACAGTACCTGTAATTGAAGCAATTGATATTTCGCTTCCCCCACTTTCCGAACAAACCGCCATTGCCTCTATTCTTAGTAGTTTAGATGATAAAATTGACCTACTGCAACGCCAAAACAAAACACTGGAGCAATTGGCTGAAACGCTTTTTAGGCAATGGTTTGTTGAGGAAGTGGAAGAAAGTTGGGAAACCAAAACGCTTGGAGAATTACTCACAATTACTTCGAGTAAAAGGATATATTATTCAGAATATGTTTCGGCAGGAATTCCATTCTATAGAAGTAAAGAAATTATAGAATTACGGAAAACAGGCTCGACAAATAGCGAATTGTTTATTTCCAATGAAAGATTCAATGAAATAAATAATAAGTTTGGTTCTCCAAAAGAAGGAGATATATTAATGACTTCTGTAGGTACTTTGGGGGTAGCGTACAGAGTAAGAAAATCTGATAATTTTTATTTCAAAGATGGTAATCTAACTTGGTTTAAGGATTTCAAAGGATTACCAAGTTCTATAGTCTATTTATGGCTAATTTCTAAAATTGGACAAGAAGAACTTGCTGCAATTACAATCGGAAGTACACAAGAAGCTCTAACGATTGAAGGTTTAAAAAGTATTTCATTTAAAATTCCACCAACTGAGAAAGTCAAAATCTACGAATTAGAATTTAATTCAATTATTGATAAAATAGAATCTAATCAAACACAAATTCGCACCTTAACCCAAATCCGCGATACGATGCTGCCAAAGCTGATGAGTGGTGAAGTGAGGGTGGAAATGTAAAAAATAGCTATGAAGAAAAATAGGGATAAGATTCGACAGCAAATAGCTATATTAGAGAGTTTAAAGAGTAAACGAAGGAAAAAATCTTTTAAGAAGAGACAAACTAATTTTATAGCAAAAAGAACGGTAAGTGCACCAAGGTCTTTTAATAGAATTTCTACTTTTAACAAGCCGATTAGCAGAGATATATATGCTTATAAACAGAATTTAATAGAGAAATTTATTCCTTCTAATTTAAAATATCTTACCTTAAATGTAAATAGCCCCTTTAATCTAAATTCTATTGAAAAAAAAGCATACAAATCTAATGGTAAAATAGAAATACCGGATATTTTTTCAATTATTGACAATACTAATGAATCGTACGAAATACTAAGGAAGATAATTTCAGCTTTGTTATTAGAAAGAAACAATAGAGTTATTTTAGATTATCATTTATGTAATAAAGTTGATTTAAGTACACAAGTCTTGTTGGATATTATTTTGCAAGATTTCTTTCTTTTTGTTAAAAACTGCCAGCAAAATAACAAGCAAGTAATAGGGATATTTCCAGATACAATTGGAGGGAGTAATATTAATAACAAGATTGACAAACTATTATTTTCTGTTGGTTCACCTGCTGTACTTAACAAAGATCAAAGAAAATTTGATGATATAATATCTTATCCACTATGCATACATGATACTGAAAGTTCAAAAGATCCAATAAAAAAGATTGAAAGCAAAGACTTAGATACAACTGCACTTGCTGAATATGTTTTAGAGAGTTTAGCAAGAATGAATAAAAGTCTATCTTCAGAGAAACTGGATGATTTATGCACTGTAATTGGTGAAATTCTTATTAATGCCGAGGAACATTCAACAACACGATATAGGTTTTCAATTGGCTATTTTGAAGAGAAGAAAGAGGGCGAAAAACACTATGGAGTATTTAGGTTAGTAATTTTGAACTTTGGTCAAACTATTTATGAAAAATTCAAAGATCCAGATTGTCCGAATAAACCAATAGTTGATAAGATGAAAACTCTTTCGGATAGTTATACAAAGCGAAATTTATTAAAATGGAAAACATTTGAAGAAGAATCTTTGTGGACATTATACGCTCTCCAAGAGGGAGTGACATCAATACCTACAACAAAATATAGAAAAAGAGGAAATGGATCAATTCAATTCATCGAAAGTTTCTTTAATATTAAAGAATCTGTTGAAGCTGATAACTTTTCCAGACTGTTGATATTGTCAGGTAATACAAAAATAATTTTTGATGGTACTTATTGTATTCAAGAAAAAGAAATTGATTATCACAAATTTAAAGTAATGACTTTTAATAAAACGGGTAATATCGAAGATAAGCCTGATAGTAATTTCGTGAGATATTCTGATTCATATTTTCCTGGTACATTGATAAGTGCAAAAATATTATTGAATGACGATGATTTTAAATTAGAAACAAACTAACACAGACATTATGAAACTAAGTCATGACAACATCATTAATTTAGAAGATTTTAGGGTCGTAGAAGGCACTAAAATTGCAAAAGTATTTACAGGTAGAGACCGAGGTCTTTATGTACGAACTAAGTCTGAGATTGATAAGATTGAGACTAAATATGATATTGTAGAAATAATAATTCCTAATAATATCTATTCAATTAATCCTTCTTTTTTTGAAGAATTATTTGACAATGTGGTAACAAAACTTGGAAAAGATAACTTCTTACAAAAGTTTAAATTTACTTCACAGGGTAATTACAATTATGAAAAACCACTAAATGAAGCGATTGAAAGAATATTGAGAAATAAAACTGCTCTAGATTAATATATTTATGGGAAATGATACAGTTATAATTGACTCAATAAGGGTTGTTCATGATACAATAATCTCAGTACCACATGCTAATTATTTAAATATTGAATTGCCGAATTCAAATGGAAGTGGGTTATTAGATATATTATTTAAATTAGCTACTATTTTAATTGCAATTGCTAACTTCGTATATGCGATTATTATATTTGTGAGCAAATCAAAAAAAGATGATGGCGAAAAGGAAAAAGATAGAAAAATTCATTGGTTTAAAACAGTGATTCTTGATCAATCTCTTGATTATCTATATGAAAGTTTTGAGGAGATTGATGAAACATCTAAGAAGATTAAACTATGTAAAAACGATGAAGAAAAATCTGTTATTGATGAAGAATTGAGTAAAATCTATATTAAAATTAGAAGAAAATTTATTGATGGATTACTTGCAGTAAATAATACTTTCTACAATGAAATATTAGCCGAAATGGATGCTCTCCAAACTCATATAACTAACAGTATTTTTGATGAAGGTCTTAATCTTAATTATGAACCAAAGTTTGAAGAAATTATCACAGAAGAAATAATTAAGACAAAAACAAGTATTTTAAAAAAACTATTTAATTATAGGGGTTAAGAAAAGTCTTTAAGAACCACTCGAGTTTTCATTTTTTATAATTATATTACATGAAACCAATCACCGAAGATAAAATAGAAACTTTTGCCATAGAAGTACTTCAATCTATTGGTTGGGAGTATGTGCATGGGTTGGCTATTGCTCCCGGAGCAGAACAAGCCGAAAGAGAAAACTTTGAGCAAATTATTCTTATTGATCGGTTGCGCAAAGCGGTTGCTATTTTAAACCCCGATATTCCGCAAGATGCGCAAGAGCAAGCCATACAAAAGGTATTGCGCATTTATTCGCCCGAATTGTTGCACAACAACGAAAGCTTTCATCAGCTATTGGTGGAGAAAGTAAAAATACCTTATCAGCAAAATGGTTTTGAACGCAGTTACGAAGTAGCTTTGGTCGATTTTGAAAATCCGATGAACAATGCATTTCTTTGCGTGAATCAATACATTATCGTTGAGAAAAACCAAAACAAACGCCCTGATATTTTACTTTTTGTAAACGGCATTCCGCTGGTAGTTATAGAGCTAAAAAATGCAACCGACGAAAACGCCACTATGCGCAAAGCGTTTGACCAATTGCAAACCTACAAAGCCACTATCCCCAGTCTATTTACCTACAATGCCTTGTGTGTCATCTCCGATGGTCACGAGTGTAAAGCAGGTAGTTTGTCGGCAGGTTTCAGCCGTTACATGAATTGGAAATCGGCAGACGGCAAAAAGGAAGCTTCACGGTTTATTCCTCAGTTAGAAATTTTGCTGAAAGGAATGTTGAACCCTGCTACCTTGTTGGATTTAGTTCGTAATTTTATTGTTTTTGAAAAGAATAAAAAAGAAGATGCCATAACAGGCATTACACAAATAGAAACCGTTAAGAAATTAGCTGCATACCATCAATATTACGCCGTAAATAAAGCCGTTCAATCCTCCATCATTGCATCAGGCGTAAACGGAGATAAACGTGGTGGTGTGGTTTGGCATACACAAGGTTCGGGCAAGAGTTTAAGCATGGTTTTTTATTCGGGTAAACTGATTACTGCACCCGAAATGCAAAATCCAACTATTTTAGTCATTACCGACCGTAATGATTTGGACGACCAGCTTTTCGACACTTTTGCCAATTCTAAACAATTACTACGGCAAGAACCTGTTCAGGCAAAAGACCGTGAACATTTGAAAGAACTATTAAAAGTGGCAAGCGGTGGAATTGTATTTGCAACCATTCAGAAGTTCTTGCCCGAAGACCAAAAATCAGTTTACGACCAGCTATCTGACCGAAGAAATATAGTGGTTATTGCCGACGAAGCCCACCGAACACAATACGGCTTTGAAGCATCCATCAAAGAAGTAAAAGACAAGGAAACCAAAGAGAAAATTGGTCAGCGTATTGCTTATGGTTTTGCCAAATATATGCGTGATGCATTACCAAATGCCACTTACATAGGTTTTACAGGAACGCCCATTGAAGGAACAGACATAAATACACCACAAGTTTTTGGACAATATGTGGATGTGTACGATATTTCGCAAGCAGTTGCCGATGGTGCAACAGTTCGGATTTATTACGAAAGTAGGTTGGCAAAGGTGAATCTGGACGAAGAGGGCAAACGATTAATAAAAGAGTTTGAAGAAAGTTTAGAAGAAGATATTGATGTAACCAACCAACAAAAAGCGAAAGCAAAATGGACAACGCTGGAATCTATAGTTGGAAGTGAAAGAAGGTTACGGAACTTAGCCAACGACATTGTAAGTCACTTTGAGCAACGTCAAAAAGTATTTGAAGGCAAGGCTATGATTGTGGCTATGAGCCGTAGAATTGCAGCCGAATTGTACAAAGAAATCATTGTGTTAAGACCCGAATGGCATGACGACGATTTCAATAAAGGCGTTTTGAAAGTAGTTATGACTTCTTCATCGTCTGATAAAATAGAATTTGACCAGGAAGACCCAACGGCTTTGGTTATTCCAAAGAGTATGCGAACCACTAAGTCGGAACGGAAAATACTTTCCGACAGAATGAAAGATGAAAACGATGCATTAAAACTGGTTATTGTTTGCGATATGTGGCTCACAGGCTTTGATGCACCTTGTTTGAATACCTTGTACATCGACAAACCAATGAAAGGACACAACCTGATGCAAGCCATTGCAAGGGTTAACCGTGTTTACAAGGACAAACCGGGCGGTTTAATCGTTGACTATCTGGGAATAGCAAACGACTTAAAAAAGGCTCTATCTTTTTATTCCGATGCCGGTGGAAAAGGTCAACCAACCTTGGATATTGAAAAAGCGATTGAATTGATGAATGAAAAATACGAAGTCGTTCAGCAGTTTTTCAATGAAAAAGCAAAAACACAAGGTGATATAGTTGCCGAAGAACCCGATGCTTATTACGCCAATAGTTTTAAGTTCAATTACAAGCGATTTTTTCAGGTTGAATCGAAAGAGAAGTTATCCATTATATTACAAGCCGAAGAACATATTTTAGGTTTAGAAGATGGTAAAACTCGTTTTATAAGGGAAGTAACATTGTTGAGTCAAGCCTTTGCGTTGTCAATTCCAAACGAAAGTGCAATGAACATCAAAGATGATATTGCTTTCTTTCAAGCGGTAAAAGCCAGATTGGTAAAATTTGAAGGAACTGGAAGCGGAACAGGAAAATCGGACATTGAAATTGAAACTGCCATCAAACAGATTGTTGATGAAGCGTTGAGTTCAGACAAAGTAATTGATATTTTTGAAGCTGCGGGGATTGATAAACCTGAAATATCAGGATTAGAAGTGCTCTCTGATGAATTCCTTCAGGAAGTAAAAGGAATGAAACACCAAAACCTGGCGTTGGAATTGTTGAAGAAATTGTTGAATGACGAAATAAAAACACGCTCGAAAACCAATCTCGTAAAAAGTAGAAAGTTGTTGGAAATGCTTGAAGGTGCAATAAAACGTTACCAAAACAACTTGTTGACAACGGCTGAAATAATTCAGGAACTCATCAATATAGCTAAAGAAATCAAAGAAGCCGACAAAGAGGGTGAACGACTTGGACTAACCAAAGATGAAGTTGCTTTTTACAATGCCTTGGAAGTAAACGACAGTGCTGTACTGGTTTTAGGTGATGACCAACTAAGAGATATTGCCCGTGAAATAACTGAAAAGGTAAAAGCAAATGCAACAATCGACTGGACAATCCGTGAAAGTGCAAGAGCTAAACTAATGGTATTGGTAAAACGGACGCTCACAAAATGGGGTTATCCACCCGACAAGCAAGCAAAAGCAATAGAAACAGTTTTAAAGCAAGCCGAACTAATGGCGGATTTCTTTACTAAAGAATAATCCAGTCCTCCCCCCCCCCGCTACCGCGCGATTGCATCGCGTGAAAAGTAAGAAAAGGAGATAAATATAGCAGGATATGGTTTAGGATATTGCCACACGATACAATCGTGCGGCAGCAAAGGGGCTTAAGCATCATTACATAAAAGCTCAATAATTATTTACTTGGTGCTGCACCAAACTGCTTTTTATAAGCTGACGAAAAGTGTGAGAGGTTTTTGAATCCAACTTCCAGGTACACATCCGATACTTTGCGTTTTTCGTTTCGGATTTTATCGTGAGCCACTTTCAGGCGTTTCTCCATCAACCACTTTTGGGGTGGCACTTCACTTATCTTTTTAAAGTCGCGTTTGAAAGCAGCCAGACTGCGTCCGGTAAAGCCTGCAATTTGCTCCACCGAAAGATCAAACATATAATTTGCTTCCAGATAATCCAGAATGTCAATCTTCCAGGGCTCTGTAAAGTCAAACAGGGCAGGGTAGAAGCGCTTGTCGATACTTAGCAGGGAATACACACCTTCCTGCAGTTTCAATTGCATTAGTTCCTTAGCCGGTTCCTTGTCCGAATCGAAATAAGGCGTCATGGAGTGAAACAGGCTTTCGATATCGGGAGTTTGAGGCAATTTAATGACGCTTGGTTTCAGTTTATCTACTTCTAAAGGCAGTTCCTTTTTATCAACAGTTTGATAGAAATCGCGCAGGAAATTACGCTTGAAAATCATGAAGATAGCCTGAAAGTTTTCGTCACCTTTCGGTTGTTTATTCATATTCACCCGGTTATCGCGACGCAGGAAAACACATTCATCCTTATTGATAACCGTTTTCTTCGTTCCTTCCTCCAGCACCAACTCACCCGAATAAACATATACCAACATATGGTCGTGTATCATTTTCCCACAAACTATTTCGTGGTTGAAGTAATAACTGAAAAACACATCGTAATAATTGAATCGCAGCGATTCGGAACTTTCTGAAGCCATTGTACTAATTTTTCTGCAAAGATAAGTAGTATTCAAACTATAATGTTGTATTTCGTAAAGAAAAATGAACCACATAGAATTCATAGTGACATAGTGCCACATAGAGAATAATATAAATAAGCTAACATAGTATCTCATAGTAAATGTAATACAATTATATGTACTATGTTTTCAACAAATGATACTCTGTGTCACTATCTAACTAAGTGCAGCTATGTGGTTGTAAAATATAACATTTAATTATTCCTACTACTTAATAGTTGTTTTGTGTTTAAAACAAATTACAGGTAGATTGGAAAATGAAAAAATAAAAATCACGGTCTTATTTAATAAAACCGTGATCAGGAACAGAAGAACCGATATGAAGGTTTCTGTTTTTATCTTCTATTTTTGACCGGATAATTAGTTTTTAATCACCACCTTTTGTCGGTCGACAATATAAACTCCATTCGCTAATCTTTCGGTTGCCCGGCTGCGTGCGACATTGTAACGAATCTGGCGTCCGTCTATCGTATATACCTGAACAGGAGCATTGGGGTCGGCAGCAAGTATCGTTTGTTTTTTCAGACCTGTGGCTGTTATAGTTGATAAAATAAGTGTCAGAACAGTTTGATTGCCTGCCAGGGTAAAGGTAAACGATCCTGTTGCGGGCGTTGCCAGCGGTATGGTGTTGGAGCAAACGGTGTAGGTTCCACTCGCTGTTTTTTGAGTGAATACATAATTTGTTGAACTGTATGTTGTTCCATTAAACTCGCTTATATACGAATCGGTCCCTGAATAATTGTCGTATCCTGAAAATTTAACTGTGTCAACAGTGATACCTGTTGGTAAATTCACAGTGAACTGCACGCCGGTAGAATATTTGATACCAAGCTCACTACCGGTGGCATAAGCCTTTGAGTTATTGTTTGTAATGCTATAACCTTCGCTAAATACCCAGGGTGAACCGGCACCAGAAGCTCCGTTATAGGTACTTTGCGACAGTGTTACTTTGCGCGTGGTTGTGCTTGTGCCACCTTCGATAATGCCCGCTGCAGTTCCGCCTTCGTTGCCGGCAGTCATTATATCTGATACAAGGCTATTCATATACACTTCAAGCATTGTGTAACCGGAGCTGTTCGTTGTTGATGCATCCGAGGCATTTGTTGGATTTAAACCGTTAGCTGTTTCCCAGGCATCCGGCATTCCATCCTGGTCGGTGTCGGTAGGACATGGAGTGCTTTTTAATACAGGCCACGCAGTCCAGTCGGAGGGAGCATTAGTAGGTCTGTTATCTTCCTGTGTGTCAATGATGCCATACACATCGCCACTGCCGGTACCTGTATGCGAGGCAACTCCGTTGCGGGTATCGTATACCATTAATGTATCTACCCAGTCGCGCGACAAAGAGGCTCCTGCATATTTTAAAACCTTATCGTAAGCCTGAGCAGTAGTATGTGTTGTCGTGTAAATATAGTTGATAGGAGCTGCCAGTTTCATGGTGTCCTGGGTTACAGATGTAAATAAATTGTCGACACTCGAATTGGAAATTTGTGCATATATTCCTTTTGTCCAGTTATCGGCAGTAACTTCAGCATTGCCATAGATATAGTTTCCATTGACAAAATAATCACCCCAAACATGAAGCATGGGAGCAAATGCCGGATAGGTAGTTACATAATCTGTTGTGCGAATACCAATGGCAGCAATACGATATTGAATAGCGGCACTTCTTTGTTTTGTTCCGGGACCCGGTTTGTAGTAATTATTTACCATGTTTACGTGCATCCCTTCGCCACCATAACAGCCATTTCCGGCCCAGTTATAGATGACGTTATTGCGCATGTCCATGCGTTCGTCGGTTTGTGTGGAAGGACGTGGTCCCAGGCGTGGTGTGCGACTGTCGTGATGACAAAGCAGGTTGTGATGATAACTTGCACCCGAACCTCCCCAGTTGCCACCATAACCGTGAGCACCTTTACTGTGACCGGAATTTCGCAGACTTTGCGAAGCAATACACCATTGCACAGTGAGGTTTTTCATACCGTAAACCGACAGACATTCGTCGATGCTCCAGCTTACCGAGCAGTGGTCGACCATAATGTTTTGTTGGTCCATTCCACCAAATCCATCCCCTTCGTGATAGGCAACATTTATATTGCCAAGTCGTATGCGCACAAACCTGATTATGACATTGCTTGCACCGATAGTAAAAGGATAATCGGCAATGCAAATGCCATCTCCCGGGGCAGTTTGTCCGGCAATGGTGACATTCGGACTGGAAATACTCAAAGCTGATGTGAGATGAATTGTACCCGACACATCAAAAACAATCGTACGCTTTCCTGATTTGTTGAGTACGGAGCGAAAGGTTCCGGCAGATCCATCATCGGCCAATGAAGTTACATGATATACTGCGCCACCACGTCCACCGGTTGTGTAGCGTCCGAAACCTTCGGCACCCGGGAAGGCGGGAGTGTTTTCGGCTTTTAGCAATTGAGGAATAATCAGCATTAATAAGAACATTATATAAGCTGTTGTAATCTTTCTCATGAAATGTATAGATTTAATATTAGACTGAAAGTATGATTTTTCAGCAGTCAAAGTTAGCTATTCACTTTTAATACTGAAAGATATGGTATTGCCAATAACAGGTACTTATTGGTAAATGATGTCTAAAAACTGGTATAAATGGATTAGTTGTTCCGGTTTTGGTCAAAAAACAAAACCACGAATCACTTTTTGTGACTCGTGGTTTTGTAAATGAATGAGACCGAAGTAAAAGAGAATTAAATCAGGAACGAAACGTGATATACTGCAAAACAAGTTCAACAACTTTTTCCAGCGGAATTTTACTTGTGTCAATCGACAAATCGTAATTGGCTGTGTTAGTCCATTCCTGATGGGTAAATCGTTTACAGTAAGCCGCTCTGTCTTTGTCCGATTTTTCAACCATTTCTGTTGCAGCATCATTTGGCAGATTGTAGAGTTGCTGAATTCGTTCAACCCTGAAATCTTTGTTTGCATGTAGAAAAACGCTTACATGATTTGGTTCATCGCGCAAAATGTAATGTCCGCATCGTCCCAAAATTATTGCCGGATGTTCCCGGGCTATCTTTTTGATTATTTCGGCTTCCGAATCGAACAATTCCTGATCCGTGTATTCCAATGCCGGAGTAACAGAAGGCACAGTAATAACATCTTCGTGTGGAACTGTTTTCAGAAATGAATGCCAAAACGAGAGTAATCTCTCTTCGCGCGATTCCAGGTTCTCTTCAAAAGTAGAGAGTCTTTTTGCAGCATCCCGAAGTATGGCACGGTCGGCAAAAAAGATATTTAGCTTACTTGCTAACTCCTGACCAACAAAGGCTCCTCCGGCTCCTAACTGCCGACTGATTGTAATGACAAACGATTTTGATAGCTTCATGGTTATACCTCCTGTTATTTAGTGATTTATTCGTATCTAAGTACTCAATAATATAACAAATTACGAACTGTGTTTGTTGGTTATTTGGCTGAATATATTCAACGAAAAGAGCTGAATCAACCGGATATTTTGCCCGGATCATGCTTTGAAACAAAAAATCACGACCCCACCGAAGTGAAGTCGTGATTCTATATTAAACTGTCAACTATGAACTGTCAACTATCAACTATGTTTTTCCACCCATTCCCGTGCATTTACAAACGCTTCCACCCACGGAGTGATTTGATCGTTTGCTTTGCGGTCGGCAGGATAGTGTGCCCATTGCCATGGGAATACCGCACGTTCAGGGTGAGGCATCATAGCCAGGTGACGACCATCTGTTGAACAAATACCGGCAACACCATAGTCCGAACCGTTTGGATTGGCAGGATAGCTTGCATACGAGTATTTAGCAATGATGTTGTATTCGCTTTCAGGTTTTGGAAGGTAGAATTTTCCTTCACCGTGTGCCACCCAAACACCCAGTTTGCTATTCGAAAGTGAACCAAGCATGACCGAGTTGTTCTCAGGAATATTTAAACCGACAAAAGCAGATTCGAATTTATGTGAATCGTTGTGCTTCATGCGTGGTTGTACATCGTGCTCCGGATTTACCAATCCAAGTTCTATCATCAACTGGCAGCCGTTACAAATACCCAAGCTCAACGTGTCGTTACGTTTGTAGAAGTTATCCAATGCCAGTTTGGCTTTTTCGTTGAATAAGAATCCACCGGCCCAACCTTTGGCAGAACCCAATACGTCGGAGTTAGAGAATCCACCGCAGAACACAATCATATTCACGTCTTCCAACGTTTCGCGACCAGTTGCCAGGTCGGTCATGTGAACGTCTTTTACGTCAAAACCGGCAAGGTACAAGGTGTAAGCCATTTCACGGTCGCCATTGGTTCCTTTTTCGCGGATAATGGCAGCTTTTATGCCACTTGGCGTGCGGTCTTGAGAAATATTGAATTGTGAGAATTTGCCTTTGAAACTATTGGTAAATGCAAACTCCAAAGGTTGGTTTTTATAATTGTTGAAACGAGCCGAAGCGCAGATTTCGCCACTTTGTTTGCGATCGAGCAAGTAAGACGAGCGGAACCAAATGTCGCGTAAATCATTAATTGCAAATGAATAGGATTCTTTTTTACGGCCAATTTCCAAACGACGTTCAGCAATTGGAGTAGCAATGCGTGCAAAGCCAACCCCATTCTCGGTAAGTATTTTTTCAACAGCGCGTTTGTCCTTCACCTGAATTAATACCCCGGGATTTTCGGCAAACAACATGGTTACTAATGAATTTTCGGCAATGTAATCCAAATTTACGTTCAAACCACCGTTAGCATTTCCGAAACACATTTCGAGCAATGCAGTTATGATACCACCTTCGGAAATATCGTGACCGGCTAAAATCAGGTTTTTGCCAATGAGTTCCTGAATGCTGTCGAATGCCGCTTTAAAGTATTCGGCATCTTGTACCGTTGGTACTTCTTCGCCAATTTTGTTCAATGTTTGTGCCAATACCGAACCACCCAGTTTGTGTTTGTCGAATGAAAAATCGACATAATAAACAGCAGTTTTTTCATCGTTCACCAATACGGGCGAAACAGTTTTCTTCACATCTGAAACTTCTGCTCCGGCAGAGATAATCACAGTTCCGGGTGAGAATACTTTGTCGTTACCGTATTTTTGAGTCATCGAAAGTGAGTCTTTTCCGGTAGGAATGTTGATGCCCAGTGAGCAGCAGAAATCGCTACAAGCTTCCACGGCTTTGTACAAACGGGCATCTTCGCCCGGATTGTTACAAGGCCACATCCAGTTGGCACTCAACGATACACTATCCAATCCGTCGGTCAACGGTGCCCAAACAATATTAGTCAATGCTTCGGCAACAGCTAACACCGAGCCAGCTTCAGGATTTGCCATAGCTGCCAACGGTGCATGACCGATAGAAGTGGCGATACCCACGTTTCCGCGGTAATCAAGTGCTACAACACCCAAGTCGTTCAATGGTAACTGAATTTCACCTGCACATTGTTGACGGGCAATTTTACCGGTAATAGAGCGGTCAACTTTATTTGTCAACCAGTCTTTACAAGCTACAGACTCTACCTGCAATACGTTTTGAATATATTCCTGTAATTTATCTTCGGTGATTTCAACCGGAGCATATTTTTCTTCGATCGTGCTGTCGGTCATAATCGTGCGTGGCGGTTTACCAATCATATAATCCAGACGCAAATCGATAGGCATTTTACCATCGGCTTGTTCGAATACAAATTTCATATCACCGGTAGTTTCACCCACTACATACATTGGAGCGCGTTCACGCTCAGCAATGCGACGTACGCCTTCGATAGCTGATTCAGGAAGTACAAATCCCATACGTTCCTGACTCTCATTACCTACAATTTCTTTGGCGCTCAGGGTTGGGTCGCCTACAGGAAGCGCTGATAAATCAATTTTACCTCCGGTAGTTTCTACCAATTCCGACAAACAGTTCAGGTGTCCACCTGCACCGTGGTCGTGGATAGAAACGATAGGGTTTGTATCGGCTTCAGCCAATGTACGAATCACGTTCGAAACACGTTTTTGCATTTCAGGATTGGCACGCTGTACAGCATTTAATTCGATAGCATTGTCGTATTCACCTGTTTGAACAGATGAAACGGCTGCACCACCCATACCAATGCGGTAGTTATCACCACCCATTACCACCACTTTTTCGCCAACGCCAACTTCACCTTTCAGTGCGTCGCGCATGGTTCCGAAACCAACACCACCGGCCAACATAATTACTTTGTCGTAACCGAATTTTTTGTCGTTTTCTTCGTGTTCAAAAGTCAGCAACGAACCACAGATAAGCGGTTGACCGAATTTATTTCCAAAATCCGAAGCTCCGTTCGAAGCTTTGATAAGAATTTGTTCCGGTGTTTGGTATAACCATTTGCGTGGATTGATGGCATTCTCCCAACTGCGCGAATTGTCGTTGCGAGCGTATGAAGTCATATAAACCGCTGTTCCGGCAATAGGCAAACTTGCTTTTCCTCCGCCAAGGCGGTCGCGAATTTCACCACCTGCTCCGGTAGCTGCACCGTTGAAAGGCTCAACGGTAGTAGGGAAGTTATGTGTTTCGGCTTTCAATGAAATAACCGATTCAATTTCTTTTATCTGGAAAAAATCCGGTTTGTCGCCACTGGCAGGAGCAAATTGCTCGATTTTAGGACCGGCGTTGAAAGCCACATTGTCTTTGTAAGCCGAAACGAGTTTGTTTGGATTTTCTTCCGATGTTTTGCGAATCATTTTGAACAACGATAGTTCTTTTTCTTCGCCATCAATGATAAATTGTCCGTTGAAAATTTTGTGACGACAGTGTTCGGAGTTTACCTGTGAGAATCCGAAAACTTCGCTGTCAGTCAGTTTGCGACCTACTTTTTCGCTGATACCGTTCAGGTAAGCAACTTCGTCGGGGCTTAATGCTAAACCTTCCTGAGCACTGTAAGCAGCAATGTCATCAATCTCCAGAATTGGTTCAGGCAACTTGTTTACCGTAAAAATTTCCTGATTCAAACCGGTGTAAATGCGTTGAAGCATCGGGTCGTATTCCAAACCGCCTTTGGCCGACGGAGTGTTAGGAACCAGGCTGTACTCTTCTATACGAATAATGCCGGAAATTCCCATATTTTGAGTGATTTCAACGGCATTAGTACTCCAGGGGGTAATCATTTCGCGGCGCGGACCGACGTAATTTCCTTCGACAGTTTCGGTATCGAGCAACTTAGCTTCACCAAAAAGCCATTCTAACTTTCGTACATCATCAGCCGCTACGGGTTGATTGGATTGCACTGCGTAAAGATGTTGGGCGGGAGTTCGGAAAAATTGAATCATAATTTATTTTGAAGTAATGATGTTTCGGAATAAATGTAATGTGCAGATATATTGCATGTTAGGCTTAATGCAATTGAGTCTGCAATTCGAACGCAAAGATAGTCAAATTATGTGGCTCATGAAATACCGGGCGTTCTTAAAAATCATGTGGCTAACCCAAAATACGATTCCAGTGAACTGTGTCCCAAAACAAAATTCAATGTGAGTTTGTTATGCAGTACTTTATGACCATAATAATCAGACTTACTGATGAATATTATTAATTGAACAAGTGTATGTTAGAAAATCGGATTGACAAAAGAGTACTTAAGGAACGACTAATGAATGAAACGTTTAAACGTAAAACGCTTTCGTTTTATAAATACTTTAATATTGAAGATGCTCAGGAGTTTAGAAATGATTTCTACCGAAACCTGGATGGGTTGAATTGTTTTGGACGAATTTATATTGCCCGGGAAGGAATTAATGCTCAAATGAATGTACCTGAACAGCATGTAGATGAGTTTATGAAGTATTTGTATTCAATCCCGGAATTGAACAATGTGCCTATTAAATGGGCGATTGAAGACGATGGAAAATCGTTTTACAAACTCACCATTAAAGTGCGTCCTAAAATTGTTGCCGACGGACTTGAAGATAATACTTACGACTTGTCGAAAGTAGGGAAGCACCTTACTGCGCTTGAGTTTCACGAGGCTATTGATAAGCCCGGAACTATTGTTGTGGATATGCGTAATCACTACGAAAGCGAAATCGGGCATTTCAAAAATGCATTTTGTCCGGATGTGGATACCTTCCGCGAGGAAATTCAATTGGTGCTTGATAAATATAAAGACGACAAAGATAAGGAGTTTTTACTGTACTGTACTGGGGGTATTCGTTGCGAAAAAGCCAGTTCATTCCTGCTTCACAATGGTTTTGAGAATGTATCGCAATTGTACGGTGGCATTATCGAATATGCTCAGCAAATCAAGCAATTGGGCGTTGAATCCAAATTTTATGGCAAAAACTTTGTTTTCGACGAACGTTTGGGTGAATCGGTTGATGGACAGGTTATTTCCCGCTGTCACCAATGTGGTAAACCAGCTGATACACATACGAATTGTGCCAACAATGATTGTCATTTGTTATTTATTCAGTGTTCTGAATGCGCTGCAAAGTACGAAGGTTGTTGCACGGAGGAGTGTCAAACGATTTACCATCTTCCAAAAGACGAACAGGTCAATCTTCGCTCTGTTCATGCTCAGAAATATGCTGATAGCAAGATTTTTAAAAGCCGACTGCGTCCTCAATTTGCCAATCGTGTAACAAATGACTAATTTTTGGCAAGAAATTTCGCGACCAATTATCGCTTTGGCGCCAATGGAGGATGTTACTGATACGGTTTTCCGTGAAGTAATCCGTTCTGTGTCCGATTCCGAAGCATTGAATGTACTGTTTACTGAATTTACTTCCACCGACGGGCTTTGCAACGAAATTGGTCGTAAAAATGTGAGCAGTCGATTGGTGGTGAGTGATTCGGAACGGGAATGGCTCAATAAAACGAACACTAAACTGGTGGCACAAATTTGGGGTTCCGACCCTGATAAGTTTCGTGAAAGTGCTGAACTGATTTCCGAAATGGGGCAATTTGATGGGATTGATATCAATATGGGATGTCCTGTAAAGAAGGTGGTGAAGAATAAAAGTTGCTCAGCATTAATCAATTATCCGGAGCTTGCACGAGAAATTATAGTCGCTACGAAAGAAGGTACACGATTGCCGGTAAGTGTGAAAACCCGACTTGGTTTCAATGAAGTGATTACTGAAAAGTGGATCGGCAATTTGCTGGACGAAAATCCGGCAGCTATCACCATTCATGGCCGTACGCAGAAAATGCAATCTGAAGGCGAAGCCATGTGGGACGAGATTGCTAAGGCGGTTAAGCTTAGGAATGAACGAAAATCGGAAACGTTTATTCTTGGAAATGGAGATGTAACAAGCTATGCTACAGCTATTAGTCATGTTCAACAATACGGTGTGGATGGTGTGATGGTTGGTACGGGTGTTTTCAAAAACCCCTGGATGTTTAATAAATCGCTTCCCGAAATTACTATGGAAATGCGAATTAGCTTATTAATAAAACACATAACGCTTTATGATTCAACCTGGGGGAAAACGCAGAACTACAATGTGTTGAAACGATTCTTCAAGATTTATCTCAATGGGTTTGAAGGAGCTGCATATTGGCGCGATCAACTGATGCATACAAAAAGCTGTGACGAAGCACTGGAAGTAATTCGGAAAATAGAAAGCAGATAAAATAAGAATCCCCGTTAAACAATTTCGTTTTAACGGGGATTCTTTTGTATTTGAAGTAGTTAATTATTTGCCGAAAAACCATTTGTGCAGTTCACCATAATGCTTTTGGTACATTTTATAGCTATCGTCCAAAATTTTCATGGCAGTTTCTTTATCAAAGAATTTTTCAACAACTACCGTTTTATTTTCAAGTTTGGTGTAATCCTCAAAAAAACTCATGATTTCAGCAGTCATGTGAGGTGGTAGTTCCGAAATATCGTTGTAGTGAGTTACACTTGGGTCACCAGCGGCCACGGCAATAATTTTATCATCTGCTTCGCCATTGTCCAACATACGCATTACACCAATTACTTTGGCTTCTACAATACACAATGGAACAACTTCTATTTGAGAAAGAATCAGGATATCAAGCGGGTCATGATCGTCGCAATAGCTCTGTGGTATAAACCCGTAGTTGTGAGGGTAATACATCGAAGAGTACAGAACTCTGTCTAAGCGTAAAAGACCACTTTCTTTATCTAATTCGTATTTAGCACGGTTGCCTTTCGGAATCTCAATGATACCTTTTACTACATCGTTTGCTTCGGTGTGAGGGGTAACCTGATGCCATGGATTGAAATTACTTCGCATATGTTTCTAGTTTAAATCTATTTTTTAGTTAGTTTTTTTGAGGGTGCAAATGTAGAAAAAAAAATCTACTTACAATTTGAAAGTAAGAATTATTTCATTGCCTTATTTATTTGTTTTGATGATGTAAAATCAATTCTTCAACTTCACGCATTACATCTATTTCTTCTTTATTGTTGAAATGCAATTTATTCGGATATATGTTTGTTTTTGTACTTAAATATCTATTAAATAGCAACTTGTTTCTCTCATAATCCGAAGTGAAAGGGTCATTTGTTGAAATTACGAGCTTTTTATAACCTACATTATTTGAAACGAATTCAAAATCAATACTTTCAATTTCTAACCACGGTTTTAAAGTAATCCATGGGTTGTCAACTTCCAACCAACCTGCAATAAATAGGAATCCACCAATTTTTAGTTGTTTATTCGTTTTAGACTGTTCGTTCAAAAAACGAAGTATTGCCTGACAACCAACACTATGCCCTATGAAATAGGTATTTTCATCCAGTTCCTTGATATTTGAAGTCAGAAATGAAACCGACTCGGTAACGTTTGGTTCATTCCAATCTGGCATTTCAAGCCGGACAATGTCAATCTGATATTTTGATTTAATTTCAGTTGATAGCCAATCATACCAATCGGAATGAACGTTTCCTGCCCAACGAGGAATTAAATATATTGTGGGGTTATGATTTCCCATGATCGTATTTTTAGTGTAAAAACTACTGTATGTTCCCCGGTAGTTTTATTTTTTATAAACCCGCACATAATCAATGCTCAATGTATCTGGAAACAGGGTTGTACTATCAGGTTTGCCCGGCCAACTACCACCTATAGCCAAATTAAGAATAATGTAAAATGGATGACGAAACTCATCGGCATTTTTCTTCTCCCGACTTATCGTTCCTTCGAAATACTTTTCACCATCCAAAAGCCACAAAATTTTCTTTCTATCCCATTCAACAGTGTATGTGTGAAACTGTTCAACATCGCACTCTTTCTTTGTTCCGAAGCTTATAAGTCCCTTGTCGTCCCAATGCATGGTGCTGTGAATCCTGTTTTCGTTGTTCACATGCTCCATGATATCAATTTCACCACATTTAGGACTCTTCACCTGCTTTATGTTTTGCCCCAATAGCCAGAAAGCAGGCCAGATACCTTTGCCTTTCGGAGCTTTTATTCGGGCCTCAATTTTACCATAGGTAAATTTAAACTTACCATCGGTCGACAATCTTGCTGAAGTGTAATCTGCTTTTTGAAAATTCTTTTTACGGGCAATTATGTGTAACTGTCCATTTTCAACGTTGCTGTTTTCTAAGCGTCGGTAGGTATAAAATTCAAGTTCCCGATTTCTGATATTACCAACTTCGTGAATCCATTTGGTGGTATCAGGCAAACCGGTATAGTTGAATTCATCAGCCCAAACTAATTTCCAGTTTTGTCCCCGAAGCTGAAGTGTAAAGAGCGAGATGGCTAGTAATAACTTGATTTTCATTGATTAAACATTTGATATCAAAAGGCTAAATACCAAGCAATGTTTCCAGGTAATGTTTTTCGATACTATACAGGTTTTTTATTGCAGCAATATTATCTAAAATCTGTTCTTTATCAATTTTCTTGTCAGTATTTTTCCGACCCACAATCATTACATTTTTAGGTGTATGCTCCAGCGAAATAAACTCAAACACATTTGTTTTATATCCATAAGCTTCCAAAATCATGGCACGTATAGTGTCTGTGATAATTTCAGCCTGACGTTCCTTTAGAATGCCAAACCGGGTTATATTGTTCAACTCATTTGTAACATTCATCGCTTTGCGAATCTGTTTGTGGCAACATGGAGCACATACAATTAGTTCGGCGTTGGATTTTATTCCTCTGTAAATAGCATCATCGGTAGCGGTATCGCAGGCATGAAGGGCAATCAATATGTCGATTTTGTCAAGTTCCGCTTTCTCGATAGTTCCTTTTATGAAACTCAAATTGGTCAGTCCTGCTTTGTGAGCAATAGTATTGCAGGTATCCACCAATTCCTGCCGAAACTCAATGCCGGTAGTCTTTACCTTTAAATTCAGTTTGTTAGCCAGATAATCGTGCAAAGCAAAGGTCAGATATCCTTTACCCGAACCCATGTCGGCAATATGCAAATTGTCTGATGTCGGAAAATCATTCAGATTCGGAGCCAACAATTCAATATACTGATTGATTTGTTTGTACTTGTCGCTCATTTCACGACGTACATCACCGTTAACATTGGAAATGCCCAATTCACGTAAATATACATTGTCTTTTGTTTCAATCAATCGCTCTTTGGGTTTGTCGTGTGCAAACGTAAATGTTGGAACCATAGTTGGTTTGTTGAATTTCAACTGTGTTTTTCCATTGGGTAGTGTCGACAGATTGATATTTTCGGAAACAGCAAACAAGTCGGCATTCAGAAAGTCATTATCGAGAGCTTTAACCAACAAATCAATTCCTTCTATAATCTCAAAGTTTTTGGTTATGTCTTTTGTATTGTGACGATATACAAAATTCAGGCAATATCCTTTTTTTAATTCCACAGGAGTAACGAGTAATTTCTTCAGATCGGAGTTTTTGTCTCTTTTCCCGGCTAAAGTCAATTTAATCAACTCTTTATTGTTAATGTGCAATTGAATTTTTTCGAAGAATGTGGTAGTCTGACTGTTCTGCATATCGTTTTTTTTTTTGCAAAGGTACTCAATTATTTTGTGCTGTGGCAGAAAAAAAAGAGCCTTGCTTTGGGGCAAGACTCAAGTTGTAAAGTTGGAATATTCGGTTTAAAGGATTTGTGAAGCATGTATTTTTGTGTTCACCTCTTTTGGAAGCATGATACGGGTAATCGTTCCTGTTTCGTCAATGATAAACGTTGTGCGGAAAGTTCCCATATATTGTTTGCCATAAAGTGATTTTTCACCCCAGGTTCCAAATATTTCGGATAGCTTTTTGTCTGTGTCGGCTATGAGTTGAAACGGCAAGCCTTGTTTTGCAATGAATTTTTGATGCGAAGCTGCACTGTCGGTACTCACCCCAATAACCTCATAACCTGCCTTTTGCAAATCGTCATAATTATCACGTAAGCTACATGCCTGAGCAGTACAACCCGGCGTGTTGTCTTTTGGGTAAAAGTATAACACTACTTTTTTGCCTGCAAAATCAGCCATTTTCAATTCTTTTCCGTCTTGATTTACTCCCAATACGGCAGGAGCTTTGTCGCCTACTTGTAATCCCATAATATTTTAGTTTAATTCATAATTTAGAATGCATAATTCATAATGAGTGCGTATCTAATTTTATGCTTTTTATTTCCTATTTTTGATTAATTAAACGCTTTATAAATTAAAGTGTTCAGTTTGAAAATACTAATTTTAAAAATTAATTGTGCATTTTGAATTATACATTATGCATTAAATACCTTTTCCCCTGCCACGAATCCCGTTCTTTTAATCGTTTCTCCAGCTTCACAGCAAATTCAAAGTTTTTCAATCCCCATTCCGGAGCAATAATCAGACTGGGTGGCGATTGAGAAATGAATCGTTCTATGGCAATTTTCGGATTTAAACGCTCTACAAAATCAATCAGTAAATCGATATATTCGTTTGCCGTGTAAAAGTTGAACCACTCAGGATTTTCAACATATTGCTTGGCCATTATTGTTTTACGTACCAATTGTAATTGATGCAATTTAATGGCAGTCAGTGGTAACTCAGAAACGCGGTCGGCATGACTGAGTATCATTTCGCGATTTTCTTTTGGTAAACCGAGAATCAGGTGTGCTCCTGTTTTAATTCCCCGTTTGGCCGTTGCTCTGATGGCATCTTCGGCGCAGGCATAATTATGACCACGATTGATAAACTCAAGCGTTTCATCGTTTGTTGATTCTATGCCGTACTCAATCATCACATACACGCTTTTCGACAGTTCTGCAAAATGATCGAGTAGTTCGTCGTTTACACAATCGGGACGCGTTCCCACCACAATGCCTTTCACCTGAGGGTGGGAGAGGGCTTCTTCGTAAATGGCTTTTAGTTTGTCGAGTTTATCGTATGTGTTTGTATACGATTGAAAATAGGCGAGGTAAAACTGGTTTTCGTATTTGTGTTTGAAGAAATCGATGCCTTCTTCCACTTGTTGACTAACGGATTTCACCGGTTTGCAGTATTCCGGGCTAAAGCTTTGGTTATTGCAATAGGTACAACCACCACGACCTTTGCTGCCATCACGGTTCGGACAAGTAAATCCGGCATTGATGGAAATTTTTTGAATACGTTCGGTGAATTCTGCTTTCATTACCTGATTGTAATTCAGGTATCTGTTCTGATCGGGAAATATGAAGGGTTTTATATCGGTCATTGGGATTTATTCTGTTTGCAAAGATACTTATAACCTTATTTGGAACAAAATAGTTTTGTAACAGATTTTTATTGCGGTCGTTTATCGTCTTTTTCTTATTTTTGTCGAAGTATTATAAAATGTTAACTATCACCAGCTGATTATCCACTGAATACATGTATTGGTCAAATTATCATAGTCATTCTACGTTTTGTGATGGGCGAAGCACCATGGAGGAATTCGTCAGGTTTGCCATTGCCAAAGGAGTGAAAAAATACGGATTCTCGTCACATGCACCGCTGCCTTTCAATACATATTGGAATATGAAACTTGACGATTTTATTGAATATCAGAATGAGTTTCACCGATTGAAAGAAAAATACAGTGCTGATATTGAATTGTTTATTGGTTTGGAGCTCGACTATATCAATAACTTTTTTGAGATAGGCCATGATTTATACAGCACTGAGAATCTGGATTTTCTCATTGGCTCTATTCATTATATGGACCGGCTTCCGAATGGGAATTTCTATTGCGTGGATGGGAATTTCGAAGATTTTCAGGCCGGACTGCAACTTCTTTTCAATGGAGATATTCGCCTGGCAGTTGAACGTTATTTTGATATATGCAGCTTGATGATTGAAAAAGGAGGTTTTGATATTGTCGGTCATTTAGATAAAATAACCTTGAATGCATCTAATTGTAAAGGTTTTAGCATAACTGAAAGCTGGTATCAGAATTTAGTAAGCGATGTGATTCAAAGGATTAAAACAAAAGGATTGATACTCGAAATCAATACCAAATCACTTGTTGGAAAGGGTATTACTTATCCCGATGTACAGTTTTTCCCTTTGATAAAAGAGTTACAAATTCCAATTATGGTGAATTCCGATTGCCATTATCCAACGAATGTTATCGATGGTTTTGAACAAACCTACAAAGTTTTAAAAGAACATGGTTTCAGAACCATGCAGCAACTAATCAACGGATCGTGGCAGGCTGTGGAGTTTGATGAAAATGGGTTGATTGGAGTTTAATAGCCTTTAAGATATGTTTTCATAGCTTCCCAATAAAATTGTTTCCAGCCTTTTTTAAGTTCCTCTACTTTGTGCTTAGGAATGTTTGTTTGCTCAAAGGTTAGAATAGTTTCATTATCAACTTCCTCAAACAGAAAGGTACAAATGGAAAAATGATCGTCGGGCCATCCTTCTTCGGCAAAATGCCATGCCTGAACTATTTTTTTGCCCTCGATAAGTTCAATATTATATCCATGGCAATATCCATCAAAAACACTAAACTCCCCATTCGGTTCCTTACTCATGCTCACTTGAGAATCTGTGAAGGCAGCATGTTTTTTCTCGTCCATCAATAAATTATAAATGTTTAACGGACTGCTATCAAATTTGACAGTTTGTTTAATCGATTTCGTTTGCATGATTTATCAGTTGTTTACTTTACCCATCTAAACAAACGAATTTATTTAAAGTTTGAATAGATTCATTTCCTCTAAAATTAATCGCGTCAAGTTCTGGGCATGTTTTTAGTAGCCTCTTTCAATGTAGGTTGTATGAAGCAAATGATGCGATTTTTCACCCAGCGGTTCTTTCAGAAAGTCGGCATACAAGGTTAGAATTTCCGGATTTTCATGCGATTTTCGCAAACCTTTGTGGGCATCTTCGTAATAAATAGACTCTGCACGTTTTTTTCGGATTTCATAATTCGTCGGAATAGGCTGACCCCCACCACCAAGGCAACCACCGGGGCAGGTCATTACTTCAATAAAAGTATATGGCGAACTTCCGTTCTCAATTTGTTCCAATATAATGCGGGCATTCTTCAGCGTATGAGCTACCGCCACTTTTATCTTTGTTCCATCCAAATCAATTTCGGCTTCCTTGATGCCTTCCAATCCACGTACGGCAGTGAAGTTTATGTTCGCTAATGTTTTTCCTGTAAATACTTCGTAGGCAGTACGTAAGGCAGCTTCCATTACTCCACCTGTGGCACCAAATATCACTGCTGCACCAGTCGATTCACCTAACGGACTATCAAACTGTTCTTCGGGTAAATGAGTAAAATCAACGCCCGTTTCTTTGAACATACGGGCCAGTTCTCGTGTTGTCAGCACATCGTCTACATCGTAAAACCGTTCCTCATCAGTGAGATTGAGTTTATCTTTCCAATATCGGTATGCTCCATCCATTTCAGGTCTTCGTGCTTCAAATTTTTTAGCGGTGCATGGCATAACTGATACAACGACTATATTGCGTGGGTCAATGCCGGTTTTTTCTGCATAGTAGGTTTTAGCAATGGCCCCAAACATTTGTTGCGGCGATTTGCAGCTTGATAAATGAGCCAATGACTTCGGATAAAAATGCTCAATAAACTTAATCCAACCCGGTGAGCATGAAGTTATCATCGGCAAAACGCCTCCATTTTTTATCCTGTGAATCAATTCGTTACCTTCCTCTATAATTGTCAAATCGGCTGCGAAATTGGTGTCGA
Organism: Paludibacter sp.; assembly: GCA_028710895.1. Classification (GTDB taxonomy): domain Bacteria; phylum Bacteroidota; class Bacteroidia; order Bacteroidales; family Paludibacteraceae; genus Paludibacter. The sequence goes on along the minus strand of JAQTTH010000001.1, from coordinate 379,785 downwards.
ATACTCTTGTGAATCCCAATCGGCGCAATCCTGCAACCATTTTTCCGGTCACCAAACTGCCATCGGCCATGCCCATGGCTTCTCCGATTCCTACACGAATGGCAGGAGCTGTTTGTACCAGTACTACTTTTTCAGGATTGTGTAAGGCAGCCCAAACTTCACTTACGGCACTCTTTTCGGTAATGGCGCCGGTTGGACAAACCAACGCACATTGTCCGCAATTGGTGCAGGCTACTATGCCCATACCTAAATCGAGAAAAGTGGATATTTTACTTTTTAAACCACGGCCGGAAAAGTCAATGGCTTTTACCCCCTGTACTTCGCTGCATACTGCCACGCAACGACCACACAAAATACATTTTTCTGGATCACGAACTAATGAAGGCGAAGTTTCATCCAGATAACCATATTCCTTGCGTGTGCGGACAAATCGTTCGTCATGTATACCCAGTTCAAAAGTAACTTCCTGCAATTCACAATTTTGATTCCGATCACAGGTCAGGCAATCTTTAGGATGATTGGCCAGTAACAATTCAACATTGACGCGACGTGCCTGCATAACCCGTTGGCTGTTGGTGGTAATTTCCATGCCTTCAGTTACCTGAGTGATGCAAGAGCGAAGCAGTGATTTAGCTCCTTTTACTTCTACCACACAAACACCACAAGATGCATTGTGCGATACATCTTTCAGATAACATAACGATGGAATATTGATTCCGACAGAATGACAGGCATCCATAATGGTTATACCTTCCGGTACCTCAATAGGCTGATTATTTATGGTGATTTTCATAATGTTCAAATTAAAGTCAATTAATATCGCGAAGCTAATAATGCCGAAGGTAAATAAGGCAAATCAAATATCAACACCTCACATCACACCTCAAACACCTTTCCACTTCATTGCGTGCCTGTTCGCCGGTATAGCCAATTTCAACTTCCTGAAAATTACCTATACGTTCTTTGACAGTGAGTTTTTCGGATTTATTTTTCGGACTTACTTTTGGATTCATTGGAATCATATTTTTATATTCAAATTCGCGGAAAAGCAAATGGAAACGTTTTTCTTTCATCAAATTCAGATCAATAGATTCCGCAGCTTTTCTGGCCATTCCCATGGCTTCGGCAGCCGTAGATGGTCCGGTTACTGCGTCGCCTCCAGCATATATTTTGGGATTTGAAGTTTGGAAAGTAAATTGATCTACAATCAATCGCCCATCGTTTGTTGTTTCCAATCCGTATTTGATTAAATGCGATGAATCAACGCGTTCTCCAACAGCCAGAATGATGGAATCACACGGAATTTCTTCAAACTTCCCTGTTGATACCGGCCGCCTTCTTCCCGAAGCATCAATACTACCTCCGCTCATTACTTCCACCTTCAATGCTTTTACTTTTCCTTTTGAATCGGTAAGTATTTCGTTGGGGGCAGCCAGAAAATGATAATTGATTTTTTCGGCTTCTGATTCGAATATTTCTGCAACATTGGCAGGCATATCTCCTTTTTCACGACGATAGACGACAGTCACTTCTTTGCCCAATCGCCAAATGCTGCGAGCTGCATCGATAGCCACGTTTCCGGCACCAATAATCACAACTCGCTGACCAAGTTTCAGTGTTTTTCCCAATGCCATTTCTTTCAAAATTTCAGTTCCGGCAAATACGCCTTTGGCATTCTCGCCCTGAATCTTCAAATCAATGTCTTTCCAGGCGCCAATGGCTAGATACACTGCATCAAATTCGTTTTTCAACGCTTCGAATGACAGATTTTCACCCAGCCGTTGATTGAATTTGAATTGCACGCCCAACTTTTTGATAAACTGAACTTCTTTCTGAAGAACTGATTTTGGTAGTCGATACTGCGGAATGCCAAACCGAACAACTCCACCGGCTTCGGGTAATGCGTCGTAAATAGTGACTGCATGTCCCAATCGTACCAGATAGTATGCGGCTGTTAATCCGGCCGGACCGGCACCAATAATAGCTATTTGCTTATCGGTTGTAGGAAGTTTTTCTTTTATCAGTTTGTTGTAAATATCATTTTCTTTCCCCAGTTTATACATGGTATCAGCCAGATAACGATGAATTTCACCCTGCGAAACAGGCTCGTCTAACTGTTCCCGACGGCAACGCATCTGACAGTGGAAGTGGCAAATCCGACCAATCGTTCCCGGAATGGGATTATCGCGCAAGGTTAGTTCAAAAGCTTCTTCAAGTCGATCTTCTTTAATCAGTTCAATGTAGCCCGGAATGTTCATGTGCAACGGACAACTGTTTTCGCACAAAGCCATGTAGAGCGATTCGCAGGCGCCGGCATGACAGCGTTTCTCCCGGATATGTTCTTCATATTCGTGACGGAAGTATTTCAGTGTAGTCAAAATCGGGTTTGGAGCTGTTTGTCCGAGTCCGCAAATGGCAGTATCTTTAATCGTTTGACTCAGAATTTCGAGTGTATCAATGTCTGCGTAAGTACCTTGCCCTTTGGTTATTTTTGTAAGTATTGCCAATGCCTGAGCCAATCCTTCGCGACATGGAGTGCATTTACCGCATGATTCGGCCGAATTGAATTCGAGAAAATATCGGGCAATATCCACCATGCAATTGTCCTGATCCATAACCACCATACCGCCTGAACCCATAATAGCACCAAGTCCGGCAAGAGATTCATAATCAACCGGAGTTGAGAAATATTCAAGCGGAATGCAACCGCCCGAAGGACCGCCTGTTTGAACGGCTTTTACTTTCTTTGCTGTACCGGTTCCTTCCCCTATTCCAAAAATAAAATGTTCGAGCGTAGAACCGAGCGGTAATTCTACCAAACCTGTATTTTTCACTTTGCCAACCAGCGAAAATACTTTTGTTCCGGGACTTTTTTCTGTTCCGGTTTGCCTGAACCAATCACTTCCTTTTTCAATAATTACCGGAATGTTGCACCAGGTTTCAACATTGTTTATATTGGTTGGTTTGCCGTATAATCCTCTGCCGGCAGGGTAGGGTGGACGTGGCATGGGTCTACCGGCTTTCCCTTCGATGGAGGCAATCAACGCTGTCTCCTCACCGCACACAAAAGCACCGGCACCCTCAACGACATCGATTTTGAAATTAAATCCAGACCCAAGGATGTTTTCGCCCATTAAGCCATATTTGGTTGCCTGTTCAATAGCCAATTTAAATCGTTTCACTGCCAACGGATATTCTGCCCGTACATAGGCAATACCTTCCGTGGCTCCCATGGCATAAGCACCAATCAGCATGCCTTCAATGATGGCATGTGGCTCGCTTTCTATTTCGTTGCGGTTCATATAAGCACCGGGGTCACCTTCATCGGCATTGCAAATGATGTATTTCTGGTCGGCTTCCGCTTTTCGCATAATGTCCCATTTAATGCCGGTAGGAAAACCGGCTCCACCACGACCGCGAAGTTTAGCCTCTGTTACTTCTTTTACAACATCTAAAGGTTGCATACCAAGAGTCTTTACAAATGCTTTATAACCACCTACCGCTACATAGTCCAGTATCTCTTCCGGATCAATTAGTCCGGCATCCCGCAACACAATCTTCTTTTGCCCTTTGAAAAATGGAATTTCATCCCAATGTGGAATATCTTCATATCCTTTTCCAAAATCTACTTTTGAAGTAAGAAAGTCCCATTCATCTATGCGGCAAAGGATTTTTTTACGGTAAATCTTACCTTTAATAAGTCCGTCGGCAATGTGTACAGCATCTTTTTCATCTACTTTACTGTAGACTAACATGGGCTTACCGGGTTGGTAAAGAGTTACCAGAGGTTCTTCGGCACAAAAACCAAAACAGCCTGTTTGTTTTAATTTGACATTGGCTTTTGTTTCGGTAATGTGTTTCTGTAAGCGGGCAAACACCAAATCTGCACCGTTTCCAATACCGCATGTGCCCATTCCAACTAACAGCATTGGAGTTTGAGGAGTAATACATTCCTGACTGTGCTGCATCAATATCTCAAGTTCTTGTGATTTCATAATATTGCGGTGTAAAGTCAAAAGTACAAAGTCTGATTTTCAATTTGTAAAGCTCGAAATAGCGTCAAAACCGAGGATGCTGTTACTTATTTTTTACCTTTCTCAGAATTTTCAACAATTTCTGCGAATTGACGTTGCTGTGAATGATACCATCAATTGCCACAACTGGAGATTGTGCACACTGACCAAAACAAGCTACTGTTTTGATAGTAAATTCATTGTCGGGTGTGGTGAATGATGATTCCGATTCTTCTTCCATACGTTTGAACCCCAGAATAGGAGCAACTTCATCAAGCAAAGCTTTGGAGCCTTTGGTATGACATGCTGTTCCCCGGCAAACAATGATGGAGTGTTTGCCCTGTGGTTTCAGATTGAAAAACGAATAGAAAGTGGCAACGCTGTAGACCTGAGTGTAAGGCACATTCAGCTTTTGCGATACGACGGATAGAGTTTCACCGGGTAGATACTTCAAGGGATTTTTTTCCTGCACTTCTTCCAGGGTGGAAAGTAACATGCCGGGCTTACCTTTGTATTTCTCAACTATTTCATCGAGAATAATTTCGGGGACGATAGAATTAGTAAGTGTTTCCATAACTATATTTTTAAAAATTAGTTATTTATATTCAAACAAATTCTGAAAAGAAACAGCACTTAAAACACGAAAGAACAACCGTGCATAATTGCTTTATTTCTGATTACAAAGATAATGTATTATTACGGAAATATTTCTTTAATTATGAGATGTTTTGAAATAAATATTCATTTGTCATTACGAAAAAAGGAAGCTCATTACTGAACTTCCTTTGGATAGTATGGGTAAGACTGCTTTAGGATCCTTTTAATAAGCTCTGATAAAACGCTTTTAATTACGAAATTTATAAATCGATCTTTAAATCATTTTTCCTATTGCACCAGTATCTTTCGGTTTGTCAGACCATGAGCTGATTTGACAGACACAATGTAGATTCCGGCCGTAAGGTTTGTATTGAAAGTCGCGTCATTCACTTCTTTGGTCAGCAGGCAACTACCCAGTGTATTGTAAATGCGGACTGTTGATTTGGATTGCATGTTATTGATAAACAACGTACTACCTTTTACTCGAATGTCAAGATTTTCTTCGTATGTTTTGTCTACTGCATCGATAACATTGGCATATCCGTATAAATTGGTGTTGTTCAATCTTACCTGATAAGGCCATTGCTCATCATTGGCATCATTATCGTCCCAGGCATGGCGCCAGTGAACGCTTGGAGCACCCGATACAACCAACCACAATTTGTCGCAGTTGGCAGGACAATCGAAACTTATGCTGCTTTTCCCGGCATTGTCCGTCATGCTTGCCGATTTGATATCGCCGTACAAGCGGGTTCCATCTTTAAGTAGCGCTACAAACCCATAACGCCATCCGGCATACGCCACGTAATTTGTGCGGAAGCCTGCAATTCCTGCTTTTCCTTCGAAACTGGCTGTTACTGTTTTAGCTGTCAGCGGAGCATTTAGTCGGATGATATTATGTCCATAATTTTCGGGACATGCTGTTGAATCAATTCTCCATACATAATTTCCCTGATTGTTCATCTTAGGTTGTGTGCGCGATAGAATGTAGCTAGCTCCGTAGGATTTTAGTGCCGGAATATCCCAGGTAGTGAATTTAGCCCCACAATCCCACATCTCGTCGTTGAATTGAGTCTGTGAAATTACATTCAATCGTTTGTACGTTTCTACCGGATCTTCAGGACTATAGGATTTATTCCACAAGCGGCCAATCATATCCATTCCGTGCAGATAGCACCAATAATCCTGAACGAAATAATCGTTGTAACGGAAGCTTTCGTTCAAGGTATTTTTGTGGGCATTGCTCAGATAACCGCCAAACCATTCGCTTGTAAATTGCTGAGAGGGGAAAACTTTATATGCCTGCCATTGAGCGCATTGTTCCCACCAACCGTTACTACCCGTTGCATTTGCTCCATAGCCATACATCCAACCATTTAAATCGTTGTTGTCGCAATGTGTTTGATACTGGAAACAATGTCCTACCTCGTGAGCAATTGTTTGTCCACCTCTCGATGTAAGTGCCCAGGGTGTAAGGGTAAGCAATCCTATTGTGTTATCAACCCCCGAACCTGTTGCTTCCCAATCGGTTGTAAATCGCAGGCGGATAATCATTTTATAGCTATTGGTTTTTGAAGTAGTTCTATTAATGAATTTCAATGAATCGGCATAAAAAGCAAAACATTTTTCGGCTAAAGCCAGGCAATCATCAACGATGGGTACAGCAGTGTCGCCGAATCCGGGTTCCCAAAACAGAATCCAGTTTTTTGATTGCTTGCTACGGTCAATCGACCAGTTGTTCGTGCTTGTATAAATATCACCCATCATCCACGACGGATTGTAAATTTGTTTGCCAACACTGCGTGTATTTGTAATAAGTAGGATAGTGGCAGTACCAATTTGACCCACTGTCAAATCAAGATTTTGATAACTCGTTGTAGCAGCGCTAATAGCATTTTGTAGCTTGGTTATTTCTGCAGCTTTATCTAAGAAAGTCAAAATAAGATTCGCATCGTTAATGGCTTTCTGTAGTTTTGCATATGCTGTAATTGATGCATTCGCAGTAGTGATAGCTGCGTCAATTGCAGTTTTTGCTGCAACGAGGTCTGTTTGAACAAGTGGATTGGCAGCTGTTGCTGTCTGTGCTTGTGTGATAGCAGCATTTAAAGTCGTGATTGCCGTGTTTTGTATATGTTGTGTCAGCAAGTATTGAGCCTCTGTAATTCTGTTATTGATAGCCAAAGCCAGGTCATTGATATCGGCTGTTCCTAAATATTCCAGTTTAAAATTGTCAAATAACGCCCAATAACCTGTCTGAACGAAATTAGACTTTGCACCAATAGTCAGTTTTGCACCTTCATTAAGCATGATATTGGATACCGTCATATCATAATAGCTGGTAGTTGCATTTGTAAACATAATTTCAGCAGCCGCCATTGTATTAGCATAGCCATTTGCACTGCCAGTGCTTGTGTAAGCATGTTTATATAAAGAATTGAATGCTGTATTTACTTCGGAGTAATCGGGAGACTTTGCATACATACGGGCATAAATGGTTTCAGTCCCTGCTTTATATGCTATTCCGCTGTCATTTGCTTTCGGGCGTTCAAATCCTTTGGCTTTCAGGCGATATTTACCGGCCGGAAGTCCACTGATTACCTGATACATATTGAAGGTTTTCTCATAAAATTCCACTTCGTGGTAATTCACCGTTCCGGCCCCTTTCCAACCCACCGTGTCATTGGCATCAAATCCCTGGTTAATGATATAACTTGTCATGTCCAGGGGATTTGTGGCCGAAGCATTAGCATATTTATAGGTCAGAATTGCTTTCTGGAGATTGGTAATGGCAGTTGTAACTTCGGTAGACGATGTGCTTGTAAGGAAACCCTGAGCAGTGGTAATGGCTGTTTGCAGAGCAGCAGCACCATTGTTAGCAGAGTTGTAAAGTGACTGCGCATTATTGATGACAGTTTGCAAAGCAGCGGTGTTTACAACTTCTGTCGCTTCGTAAAGCATGAAATCATCAAAGCCCAACCGATTTCCCAACCAACGAAAACGCACCTGTAAATAGCTATAGGCTGGTCCTGAATTGGTAAAATACACAGAGTTTTGTGTCCATGCACTTGCTCCGTTTACAAGCGTACTATTAATCAGAACACTTGTTTCAGTATTGGCTGTTTTGTCATTGGTAAGTGAAGTTTTGAGATAGATTTCCGATGCGGCGGCAGTAGTGCTTGTCAGATATTTCACCTGAAAAGCAAAAAGATAACTTTTGCCGGAAGTAACAGGCCAGCCTGTTCCAATAGAACCCGATGCATTTGAACTTTCATTATTTAAACCAATCAGATATTTTGAATTGTTTACTCCACCCGTTGCAGAAATACTGAATTTAGCTGAGGTAAGTGTTGCAGCTGCTGTGGTGGCGTCAGTCCAGCCAGTGAAATCACTTTCGAAACCGGGATTTGTGATTAAATTCGTGCTAAGTATCTTGTACTTTTTGCCGCTTATAGTAAGTGTGTCACCAACATTGACTGCTGCAGCCAGAAGGCTGAAAGATGCAAAAAACAAGATAAGTGAATTTCGAAGTAGCTTTTTGTTCATGATTTTTAGTTTCAACGGTATTTTTGACTGATTGATTTGAAGTTCATTATTCAAAGGTCAAAATTAGAAACAAAAAATCAAGGAATTATGCATAAAATAATCAAAAAGGGGTAACGATTCGTGCAAATTGTAAAAATATGAGTGCGTTATTCAGAATATGCTAAGTTAATTTATTTCGGTTATTCTTTTGTAAGTTTATTTAGTTGTTCACCAGCACTTTCTGAACATAGGTCTTATTGTTTATATCCATTACCTGAATAAGATATAGACCGAGTGGCAGATTATTATTGAAGTAGTAACTGGATTTCAATGGGTTTGCATTGAAAATCTGTTGACCATGAAGATTAAATATTTGAATGTTTGCTATTATCGTACCTTGTAGGTCTATATTAAAGCTGTTGTTGGAAGAATTTGTATAACATATCAGTTTAGTATTATTGTCAGAAACAGTATTTATAGCATTTGGTGCCTTAACTATGATAGTACATGTATCAGCGTCAATAGTTCCATTCGTATATTCGGATTTTGCAATAAGCGTATGTACTCCCGCCGACAATCCTGTAACCGGTGTTTTCAGTGTAAATGTGGTGGAAGTTTGAATTGTTTGATTATCAATTAGAAGGTCGAAATTTTTCAATGTACTTCCGGTGGTTTTATTGGCAAATGCCATTAGTGGAATTGTGTCAGTGCTATTGAAAACGGTATTTTGTAACGGACTTGCAAGTATGGTGGTGCCATATTTTGGAAGCCAGGTGTTGTAAGCAGTCATCACATCATTCCCTGAAGTATTGTACCAACTATAGCCATTTCGTCTTTCGTAACCAATTTCGGCAAGTGAGAATTTCATTATACCATCTCTGTCGCAAAAGAAAGGTCGGTTGCCTGTTAATGTGTAAAATCTTGCCCACATATCCGAAGCATTGGCATCTAGCACCACTCGTAAATCACTTAATCCGTCGGTATTTGTAAAGCTTTCAACCCGTTGACCTTTAATTCTCACCCCATCGTACCATGCCACCGAGCTGTATATTGCTCTTTTAATTTCTTTGGTCTGAGTTGTTAGTGACATTAGCAACTTAATGATATTAGCCGATTCACCACCACTGAGCGAAGCCAGTTCATAAGCACGGGCATTTGTTGGAAGCAATGTTTTTTCGTCATGTTGTGCACACCAGGTTGTTAATTTAGATTTTTGAATATATTGTGTTTTCAGGATGCAATTTACTCCTTTATCAAATGCTGTTTTTGCTACGTTAGCAATACTGTCGGAAAGAATAATTGAATAATAAGTATCTTTCAGATAGACATGTCTCAAATTATTCATCACATTGATAATAGCATTGTCGTTATAGGTTATGTGTGTGTAATATCCCGATTTTAATGGATAAAACTGCGGCCATCCACCATTGGGATATTGTGCTTTCAGATAATAAAGGATGCCCTTTGTAAAAGATGTTTTAATCACATTTTTCAAAGAATCGCTTGTTATCGCTTTGTATACCTTCGACAAATATAATAACTCATACAAACAAGCACTATTATCTATGGTAGCTTCCGTATTTTTGGGTTTATCAACAATCAATGCGGTCTTTTGTGCATCGGTAAGTACCAATTGCATATTTATATTTTTAGTCCAACCACCACAATCTTTTTGATAAAGCAATACATTGTTAGTTATCCGAATGGCTTCAGCAGAACTCCACCATGCTGTTGTTTGGTCGCTGCATTTTCCGTTTACTACATTGCTCCAACTGTCGGCAAGTACAGTAGCAGCATTTATTGATTGGGATATGTAAATCAGACTAATAATTAAAATCAGATATATTTTTGGTATGTTGTTTTTCATTTGATTTTCAGTTTGGATGTTTAATTTAGGTTAGCAATTTTGTTTTCCGATATCTTTATATTTCTCGAATTCTTACCCTTGACCTCAATAGGATTCTTTAGGTAGCCGGGATAAATTGTACCTTCCATTTTGAAGTTTTTTACATCGTCCAATATCAATGCAGCACCTTCTTTTGGTATTATTTCGACATTGTCAAATATCACCCCATCTGATTCAACAATTTCGGCCCCCAATCGGGAAGAAATTTTCGAGTTTTTTATTTGCACATTCATGATGTTCATTTCTGGCAAGCCGTTGAAGTACATGGCTCTGTTGGCATTTCGCGATATAACATTTTCAATAAAGATATTCCTGAAAACCGGAGTTGAACTTGAAAACTGTGGTAGTTTCAACTCTAAATTTTGTCGTGTTGAATCAACAGCTGATTCTGTTTCATTTTTAGCTCCATAATATAAATCAAAAACAAACGAATCAAATACTATATCGAACATACTGATGTTTCTAACGTAAATATTCTCGACAATACCACCACGACCCCGTCCGCTCTTAAACCTAAGGCCGGCATTAGTACCCATGAAAGAACAATTACTCACAAGAACATTGCGTACACCGCCTGACATCTCGCTGCCTACCACAAAGCCGCCATGTCCTTTGAAAACCTTACAGTTGTCAACAATCACATTTTCTGTTGGTTTTGCACGCAATCTACCTTCCTCATCTTTTCCTGATTTCAGACAAATTGCATCATCTCCTGCATCGATAGTGGAGTTAACCATGATTACATTTTTGCAGGATTCGAAGTCAATACCATCACCATTTTGTGCGTAAGAAGGATTTTTGATAGTGATATTGTCAATCAGCAAATTCTCGCATAGCAATGGATGAATATTCCAGTTCGGGGAATTTTCGAATAGAACACCCTGTAAATAAACATTTTTGCAGCTTATGAAATTAATCATTACAGGCCTGAAATAATCCTTTATTGAGTCTAATTGTGAACTTGATAAACTATTGAATGAAAAGTCTTTATTTTTCATCAAATCTTCAGCTTTCTTTATTTTGCTTGTAGGCAGCCAATAGTCTTTGTTGACAAGCACCCCTCCGGTACTAATAACCGAGTTCCAATACTCTTCTGTTACTTTTATTTTTTTTAATGGACGCCATATTTGTCCATTTCCATTTATTGTACCTTCACCTGTTATAGCAATATTTGTGAGATCTTTTCCAGAGATCGGGGATTGACATCGATAGGTATTTTGCCCTTCAAATACTGCTTTCACCAAAGGATAAGCGTTAAGATCGGAAGTGAAAAGAATGATAGCACCTTTAGACAAATGAAGGTTAATATTTGATTTTAGTTCAATGGGTCCTGTAAGCCAAACTCCAAATGGAACCAATAAAGTGCCACCGCCCTTTTCAGAGAGTATATTTATTGCATTCTCGAATGCCTTTGTGTTTAATATCATTCCATTACCAATTCCGCCACATTCTTCAACAGAAACCACATTTTCAGGAAAATTCGGTTTTTCCAATTTCTGCATTGGGAATGGTAGGTTTTTGTACAAATCAGTATAAATGTACTTATTTGCCTGAGCAGGAAATGTTCCTACAATTGTGATTATAAGAATAGCTAAAATTGATTTTGAATTGCTCATTTGGTGAATGTAAAGTCCAGTGCCCTGATAAATTCAGGGTACAACATTATAATAATAAAGAAGTTGTGTTTTGATAATCAGCAAAGTACCCGGATTGTCCGATGTACTTTGCTGATACTAATTTGAGAAATCACTAGAGGATTATAGATCTACTCAATGAGAACTTTCTGAATTAAAGATCCAACCCGTACAATGTAAATACCTGTTCTGAATCCCTTAATTTCGTTTAGCCCAGTACTTAATCGAGCTTCCCTTATTTTCTGTCCCATAACTGTATAAATCTCAGCTGTAGCATTTGACTCTCCCTGGATAATTAAATTGCTAGCAACAGAATATATTTTAAAGTTCTGTGTTTCTGCTACATTTTTTACTGCTGTGAAATTATTATCAATAACAATAATGTTGGTAATATAAATTTGTTCCAAAGCGTAAGCCGTAGTTCCGGTAACAAACAATTGCTCAGTATTTGGATCTGATACCCAACGAACTGCAACAGAATCCTGATTTTCGGCAGCCACAGGTAATTTTCCTGCAAAAGGTCTCCAAATCTGGTCAATATTTCCAGATATAGTATCGGTAGCAAAAGTTGTGTAGGCTGATCCGTTCACAGAATATTCCATTTTTTGAACTTTGAAGAACGAGTTATCTGTTGAATAAATCGATTTAACTTTCAGGTTTGCAAGTCCCTTTGTTGAAAACTTAATATATATATAACTTGGCTTAGTTTTGTTTTCAATAGGGGTTTTACGAGTTAAACAGTTATATAATTCTTTACCTTCAGTAGTGAATTTGTTATTTCTGGTTTCAATCTTGGCTAAAGTATCTGCACTCATATAAATCATATAGCCTTTGTTTAAAGCATCTTTGGCATGATTTGATTCCAGTTTTGCAAAAGTGGCATTATTTGTTGTCAGCTGATCAAAATCCCATGCTAGTATATATGGATGTTCTGAGAAATTTGCAGAAAGTGATACATCACCACCGGAAATAGTTATTGTACGTGTTAGCTGATTATTCCCGTCGCTCCAACCCAAAAAGTCATTTATAGAATGTTTATTTACACTTAAGGTAAGTACATCACCCTCGTAATATGTGGTCTTTTTTGGAACTATGGTATAAGATGCAGATTTTGAACCACTAACTGTTATTGCAACATTTCGAATCTGTAAAAATGAATAGTCAGCCTGAATACTCATATCTGAAGAGATAGTGAAAGAATATGGATTGTTTGTGGATAATATAGATCCATCTGCCTTATTTTTCCAACCATTAAATCTGTAACCATCAACCGGAGATGCCGTTACAGTTGCTGTTGCACCGTTTTCATAAAATTGTCTGAGAGGAGTTACAGTTGCAAGAGGAGTGCTGGCTGAAACATTTAAAGTTCTGGGTGTTGTGAATTTTTTCACCCAACGTGGATCACCGATAGGTTTTCCATCAACTCCGGCTGTTGCAGGCATTTTGGTTGAAAGGTATGAGAAATTATTTCCAATAGGATCGACAAAATCACCCCAGGAGAAATTGAGGTCTCTCATCTTATAAGTATTTAAGGTATCAATAGCAATATATGCTCCATTGCCATTAACATCGACAGTCTGACCAGCTATCCATGGTCTCAAACTATCTACAACATTATTATGAGCTGTAATAATACCTCCTACACACTTAAGAATGGCCGGAGTAATATATGCTGTAGTATCTTTCTTTAGGTTGTAAGCATCTGACCAGTTTGGGGTTACAAACATATTGTTGTTGATATTAAATACTGATTCAGTACCCATATAACTTCCTGTTGAGATAACACCAGCAGTATTATTCCACGTACAGGCAACAGTATTATTTTCAAAATTGACTACTGAATTAGTGCCCGTTAAACCAGTCATAACTCGACAGTTTAAAATAGCTTTTGCATAAGGCATATCATAAAACGTGTTGTTTCGGATATTCACATAGTGTGTTTCATGACCTAAATAAAGGACTGGCCAAGTGTTTCCAGAACTATTCATTAAATGTACAAGGCAGTTCGAGACTTCCAACCATTCCATGTTACCAGATTTATAACCTTTGTTTTGTCCATCGCGGAACAAACACCGTGAAACATTGGAAATTTCACAATTACGAAAGGCTAATGTATCAATACTTATATATTTACCTTCGAGACTTACAACATAGGCACTGGCTGTAGTGAAGTTACCATAGCGTCCCTGTAAATGAAGGTTTCTAAATATAAGACTAAGCCTTTTAGGTACCGAATTATCAGGCACAGTATCGACAAGTCCCATTTCCATTTGTAGAATAGGCATTGTATCTTTACTGGCTGATTCAAGAACTATCAAACCTGTTTTTGGCATTTTCATACCGGTTGCGGCTGTACTGGAACCCATAGTGTATGTTCCGGGTTTAATGGCAATTGTATCCTTGTCCAGAGCCCCATTAAAAGCCGGATACAAAGTAGCTACAGAATTAACTGTAATTCTTCTTGCTTCAAGATTGAATGCATACAAAATTGCTATAAGCAATAGGAAGATGTTGATTTTTTTCATGATACTTTTTTTTATGTAATTATATTTAATCGTTAATTGTCTCCATTTAAATCCCAGTTTACCCAATACCCTTTTGCTTCAATGCTTGCGCGTACTGAAGCTTGTTTTGATGCAGGATATTTTGGACAAACACGGTCAGCAATTATATCCGGATCCTGATATCGCTCAGCCATTTTGACCATAAAGCTATAGGATTTGCCTTCGCCTGTATATTCAAGCAGGTATTCATCCAACAAAGCTAAATCGTATTCCTTCATACGCTGTTCTTCTGTCAAACTATAGCCAGTTTCAGTTGGTTTATGTAACGGGTGTATTTTACCACGTGCACAACCTACAATGCCAATATCTCCATATCCACCATTGGGTGCAAACCAGGATGCATAATTAGTGCTCCATGTTTTAGGAAGTGAACTTGCATACGGAAATTCATTTGTAAGCCCCATATTTAAGATACAACCACTTTGTCTCCAATTACCCAGGTGGTTTTCGGCCTCAGCTAATAAAAAGTGAAAATCGTGACCACGTTGCATTATCACAACAGGCATTATTTCGAAGATTTTGCTCCGGAGATAAGTACCTCTGTTATAGAAATATTTAGTAAAACAATTTTGGCCATTGATAGAATTTACAATCAACCGTTGCGTCATTCCTCTGATATCTTCATCCAAATATCTGCTTAGAGCATAGCTGGATGGACGTAAATAATATCCACCATTGGGATAATCCGGGCAAAAATACTTGACAAGCCTATTTGTTTGGTTATTTACATAATCGTATTGTATTCCTGACACAATTTGCATACTGTTTTGTTTCAGTTGGTCCGAGTAGAACATATCCAGATAAGTTCCCGTTAATGGAATGCCACAGGTATACATATAATCAGAAATAGTTGTATGATTCAGGTACATATACGATAAGATATTGTCTCTAATCCACAACCAATCGTCCTGATTTCCACGCCAGGATAACAGTTCGCAACGAAGTAACAAATAATTCGGGGTTAAATATCTCCATTGAGGATATTCTGATTCATTCTGAGTTTCGGGGTCAAGGTATGCTACCCAATTCATATTCAGATTGGCAGGTATTACTCGCCCATTTTGAGTAATACCGGTGTCCAATAATTTTATACATGCACTTACAATAGATTGTATGTCATTTAGTTTGGTAAATGTGGCAGTATCATTCAAATTCGTAAGCTCGGTAAGTGGACTGTCGAACCAAACTGCTTTACCATATATACGACCAAGCGTGTAATAAGCCCAAACCTTAATTCTCAATGCAGAACTCAGGAGTGCATCATAATCAGTCATGGTTTTTTCATCAATACTCGCTCCCTTTTTTTCTTTGTATATTCTGAGTTTATCAATAAAGTCGTTACAAGCAATAATTACTGAATAATAACAGGTAGGATTGGCATATTCATTTCCATTTGTTTCTTCGTAATTATAGATGTTTTGTAAAGGTATTGGTGCATTGGGAGTTATTTCCATATAATCTCCTCTTGTGTCAGTCAGAAAAATTGACTGATCACCGGCAGCTTGCATTCGTGTGAGTATGCCCATAAATCCTTTATAAGCTTCATCGTTCTTCAAAATATAATCTTTTGAATTGATGATATTTTCTGGACTTGTATTAAAGAAATCGTCACACGAAGTAAACGTAAATACACTCAGCAAGCAAAATAGTTTAAATATATTTTTCATAATCTATTAGAAGTATAATTGGAAACCAACTTGTATTGTTTTTGGTCTGGCTACTTTTGCATAGTCAAAACCTTGCATCAGAGAAGAATTTGAATAAGAGAATTCGGGATCACTGCCTAAATATTTAGTCAAAGTCAACAAGTTTTCAGCAGTAATATAAATCGTTCCTTTCTGACATATTTGCAAAATCTTACCCATCTCGTACTGTAAGGTCAGATTGCGAAGTTTTATATACGATGCATCTTCAATCCACCTGTCGGAAAAAACATTATTTCCTGCAGGATCGCCATATGCTGCCCGAGGTAAGGTTGCGTTCTGGCCTTCAACCTGCCAGCGATTAAGAACTGACCGGGATTGATTTCTAAAAGTACTCATTGATTCCAATTCCCGGCGCACGGCATTATAGGCTTTGTTGCCCACTGAATAGGCAAAATCAGCTATGAGTGAAACCTTTTCAAAACGGAACGATGTATTGATATTTCCGAAGAAATCAGGAGTAGCTGAGCCTAACAATACTTTATCTTTTGCATTAATGATATTATCGGTATTGTTTGTATTCACAAATTTCACATCACCAGCCTGGTAGGGATTGCCATAGATATTCAGTAGTCCTGATGCATTTGCTTCCGAAGAAGTTTTATATATGCCATCCGACTTGTATCCATAAAACTGATAAGGAGATTCACCTTTTTTCATTATTATCACGGCATCATCATTGTTATATCCACTAAAATCAACTGTCAGTTCATTGCTGTTTCCCAAAGAAACAATTTTGCTATCTGCCTTGCAAAGTGTTCCGGTAATGTTCCATTCAAAGTTTTTAGTTATAACCGGGGTTATTTGAAGAGCTAATTCCATCCCCTGGGTGCTGATTTCGCCTGTATTGTCGTAATAGTTGGGAGAGCCATAAACGCTGGAGATATTACGTGCAATTAACAGGTTGGTAGCATCTGCGAAAAAGTAGTTTGCTTTCAAATTAATCCGGTTCTTTAGCACAGAAAATTCTATTCCCAAATCCAGTTGATTATTCTTTTCACACTCCAGATTGACGTTAGGTACGTTTGATCGGATAATGGTACCTAAATTGAATAAATTTGAATTCTGATAGAAATTTTTCGAATAGTTTGAGGAAAAACGGCTGTTTCCCGTATTGCTTACGTGTGCTGACAAATTCAGTGTGGAAATTGCTTTCGGTAAGAAGTTCATGTTGCCTAACATTCCGGTTAGCCCCACAGACGGAAAAACATTGAACCGTGGTGCATTAACTCCCGAAACCGAAGAACCGTCCAGTGCCACATTTGCATCAGCTTTTAATACATTGTTGTATGTATAATCTCCGCTTACAAAATAGTTCATCCACTTCCATTCATCGTTTGAGCCTGTAATTGATTTGTCTTCGGTTACATAATTAAGCGATTGGAAATAGTCGTTGGAAGTATTGTATCCCCAGGCAATGTCAGACTCAAGTTTTTGCCCCATATAACGCACTCCGGCAACACCCTTGAACGTATGCTCTGAATTGAAATTTCGTTGATAAACAGCATTCAATCCATAGTAGTCAGACCGACTTTTTATAACGCCCCTGCGGACTGTGTTAAATCCAACTCCGTAGTACTGAGGAATAATTGCCTGATTTGTAACTCCCGGAATAAAATTACTTTCCTCGGTATAATTAAGGTAAATATTCAACAACCCTGTAAGGCTCAGATAGCGATTTATATGATAATTTAATCCGGCACTGATATTTGCATCGTAAATTTTATCAGTTGCAACTACCGTGTTAACAATAGCTAGCGGATTACTTACATTATCATAAGGGAAAGCAGGATTACTGTTTACATTCCATTCGTTATATTCTGCATAACGGTTTAATATATTGCCATTTGATTCCTTTTTGTATGGACTAAGAATTGGCATGGCAAGAGATGCTGCAAGCAAAGGATTTGTCTCATTACTCATACCTTGTTCCTGAAGATTACTCGTTATGTATGCCAAAGTAACATTAGCAAATATATCAACTTTCCGGCTGACCATGATATTGGTATTGATATTGGTATGGTAACGGTCACTTTTTGTTTGACCTATTACACCACCATTTGATGTGTAACCAAAAGCCAGGTTGTATTTAGCTATTTCGTCACCTCCTTCTACCCTGAAAACATTATCTGTTACAAAAGCCGGCGATTGAATTAAAGATGACCAGTCGGTATTATTATTAAATAAGTAACTGAAATAATTGTTGGAGTTTTGCAGGAACGGGTAATCCGTATTCAGCGCTGTTTGGTTTGTATAGCGTGTTGTACCAATATCCTGCAAATAATTTTTGAAATCAGAAGTTCCTAATGTTGGTATCGAACGGTTAGGCATTCTTACTCCATAATTTCCGGTAAATGAAATTCGTGTACTTAAATTGTCAGAAGTAGCCTGCTCTGTTTCTATCATTAAAACTCCGTTCGAACCTAACGAGCCATATATGGCTGCATCTGCACCCTGCAATAGTCTGACGCTTTTAATATCATTTACGTTGAAAGCCGAGAATAGACTTCGTGAATAGCCATTAATTACTTTCGAAACATCTTCATTCCCCAAATAAGGTATTCCATTGAGAACTAATAATGGTGAATTAGTTGCAATAAATGAGTGAATACCACGATAATTCAGATACGATCCCTCGTTGGGCATTCCACTTTTATTGATTGTGAGAAGTCCGGGGATTTTATCCTGAATTGCATTATCTAAACTAATCGATTTATTAAATCCATCTTTGGATACCGACAAATCAATAACCTTCACAGAGTCGTTACTCTGCGATTGTAATTGGCTGATAGGCAATAAGGCAATTGACAAGATGGCGCAACTTAAATTCAGACGCGATTTGACAATTTCAACAATTTTATATTTCTTCATATTTCGCCTTAATTTAAATTAGTAATTTCGTGTTGTTGGTCTTAAACACCAGTGATACATCATAAGCTGAGTGACATTGTTTTTAGACCTGTCCGTTGGAGTGCTAAACAGGTACGAGTCATCTTTTGATGAAATAGTTATGGTAAAATTCCCATCCTTTGGTATATTCACAATTGCGACCTGATAACCATCTGTATCATAAGCCACAGCTTTCGGATCTTTTTCAATCCAGTCTCTCCAGTTAAAACCTTCAGGGAAGCCGATGGATGAATTTCCGTAGAAATCGAGGGTACTAACAGAACCTCTGTCGAAGTGAAAATTTGAACCCTGTGCATACAGCATCATATCTTTGACCAACAAGTCGTTATTAAACTTAATATCAATTGAATACCGCAAACTATGTTTAAAGCCCATTCGTAAGTAATATTCTCCGGCAGGCAGGTTCACTTCAGCCAGTTTTCTGGTTGTTGAATTATAAAGCAAACCATCGTAAGTTACACTACATACAGCTGAGTCTTTGGCAGCTTGTGTCGTAGGAACTGCAGTAAGTACGTGATAATACATTGTTGGCAATGTTGCCGATAATGTAAATGAACTCTGGGCATCATTACAAATTAGCGGACTAGTCCAGTTTGTCCAACGGAAGTATTGTTTCTTTTGCGCATCAGTCATAGCCCCCCACAGTTCGTAGAATTTAGATTTCACCCGATAAATAACCACATGGTTTGGTATTTTAAGCGTAGTCATATAATAAGCAACCCCGTTACTCAAAGGAACAGAATTATTTACATCTACCTGTTGAACTGATGGACGCCAAACAGCGGGATCAACAGGTTGGTAGGTTTTAGCATCCTGAGTAATATCAATGACCTGCTTATAACCATCAACACAATAAAAGTCGTTGACAGCAGTAGGCTTTACCTGGTCTGCATCCATGCGTCTGTTTACAAAACAAGCCTTCACGATCCATTCTTCGAACTTTGCCTGATCGGCTGAAGTTGCTGCACGATTTAACCATATAGGTATATTTTTCATGGCAGTTGCGATGGCATTGGTGATTAAGTCATTCGATGGAATAAACATGGTTGACTGATAATCTTCGGAGAACATATTCCAGGTTGGAAGTCCGTTTTCAGTATATCGGTCTATGAGCGTGTTATGGGCTGTCATTACAGAATCATATACGGTATTACCCATTGCATCAACAGACTTTGGTATACTTTTGTCTTTATCAAATGTAACCACTTCATAGCGTTTAACGATGGATTTAAAATAGGAGTAATTACTTCCTAATGATTTAAAATATTCATAAGTCGACAAACGGGTAGGAATAACACCATTCACGTAGTAGATATAGCCATTGGATGTTTTGACAAGTTTTTCCAACTTGAAATTATCGAGATAAATATCTCCATTTTGTTTAATGCTCACCCAAACATTTTTTCCTAAATGAGTTGAAATTCCTAATCCATCAACCAGTTTTGATGGTGAAACTGAAATATCCGACAAACAATTTTTAGTAAAAGAGGCCTTGTCAATTGATTGAGCAGTGTTCAATATGCTATTGGGGCATACAATAACGGTGTAATCCTTGGTGGTTCGTATACTGTCATAAAGTCCATAATCTTTGAAATAAGCCGATATAGTAGTCAAATCACTCTGACTTTTAATATATGTTTCAATATTTCCGGAATATACCTCTACATTATCTGATTTTTGCAAACCGGAAGAATAATACTTCTCCCATGCATCGCTACAAGAAAAAGTTCCAATCAGAAGCATTAAACAACCTATATAAATTAAGCTGTGGGTTTCTATTCGTTTCATATACAATTTCATTACTTAAGTTTTTATTGTTCAAGAGGAATAAATTCCATATAATCCCACATTTGACGATATGTAGAATTTGTTTTTGCATTAATATCAAGTATTGTTGCTTTTAAAGTATGTGTACCTGATTCCGGAAATTCAACCACATCCCACAATACGTCTGCCGCAATTCCATTGGCAATAGAGTTTGTTCTTTTTGTTACGTCAACAAAAGTACCCGGGAGCCCTTTCCACATGTATAGGTTCTTTTGATAGTCATCTAAATTAAAACGAGTATTACTACCGTTGGTATAGAAGGTTTTAAGCCCAGGTGAACCTGCATAATAAAGCACTACTTTATATTTCCCTTTGATAATAGTAGGAGTTTTCAGGGTGATATAGCCGGTATATCCAAGATTCAAAATCATTAAATTATCCATATTAGCACCATACGTATTGACTGTATTTTGTGCCGAACTTACATAGGCACATTTAAAAAATCCAACTTTTCGATAGGATTGTGCCGGTGTTTTACTCGTACTGGCAACATATTGAAATGAGGTTAATGTACCAAAATTCCCCTGTAAATGATCCAGGCTTAAATCAATCTGGGTCTCCTTATTTGTCAATGGGGTTGAGAACAAATCACCAACTTTGTTAGTTGCTCCATATGCATTTACGAAAGATTCAATATCGGGGGCATTACAAAAATCCCAGGCCACCCTGATTGGTTTGGGTGAATAGATAGGTAGAATATTGTCGATTTTATGAATAACACCATTTCTGGCCTCAATATTACTGCGCAACACGGATGCTAAGTTGTTTATTTTCAATACCCCATTATCTGAATTTACGGTAATAATATTTCCCTGAAGCTTTGTGTCATATAAACTTACTTCGCCTATAACTTTAAATTTTGATAAGGTTTCTTTGTTGAATGATTGTGGCAAAAAATGATAAGCCATATATTTATAAAATGCATTTGCAGGACTTGCGAAGTCACTACCTGCCTGTAAATAAGATTCCAAATCTTCAACAGACTTAATTCCGGCATCATTATACACTTTGTCAGGCACGGCAAAACAGGTATTCCGAATCTGATTGATTGAAATGCTGCCATCCAGATTACTCACTGTATCAGCATATACAGAGGCAACTTTTTCATATCCAGTTATTTCGGCAGCTTTAATAAAAATGCTGTATTCATCTTTATATACTCTAAGCCGGTCAATTATTGTTTCTGATAAAGGTCGGATAACATCTTTTACTGTGTAAATAATTCCATTTGCAGTAATTGCTCCTCCGCTTCCAATACTGGCAACTTTTGCCTGATTATTCAGATAAATTGATAATGAATCATGTATTGATAAGTCACGTAAATTATCGTCTACATCCGTAATTTTATAACCGTACGATGTGGTTAAGTATGAGCCAAATACAGTTTTAATAGGAATTGATCCTGCATTTACATCTGCAATAAAATCGTTATTGCTTATAATTCCTTTAATGATATGCACCTGCACAACATACTTTGCATATTGCTTGTCGAGTTCCTGAATGCTCTTAATACCTTTCCATTGCAGAAATTTATCCATCGCATCGTTATCGGGAGCAAATACTGTAGATGATGTAGCAGCATCATTCATGGCATTAAACATATCGGCATACTTTAATAGCTCTACCCACTTTGAATACTTTTCAGGATATTTACTAAAGTATTCTGCATTAGACAAACTGAGATCCTCTCCAGTTCGAACCAGATACTCCGAATTCAAAAAAGGGTCTTTACAAGCCGTAAAAAGGGATGCAAGAACGATAAGTAGTATTATTGTTTTTTTCATTTCAAGCATAGATTATCGTTGTGATTTTTAATTATAATATGGATTCTGAGTCAACAAAGGATTTACCTTCAATTCATCTACAAAAACTGGTAGAAACAAAGCATCATCTGTACTAAGTACCGACCTGAGCCATGTTTGGCTTGCCTGATTATTGTAATTTAATACGTTTTGAACCAAGAAAATGCTTTTATATTTATTGTTTCCCCGTCGACCAAATCTCACTAAATCATACCATGATTTTCCTTCACCTACAAGTTCAATTTTTCTTTCGTGAAGTACCATTTTTAGCATGTCTACTTCGGTTAAACTTTCATCGTATTCCAGTTCTGATAAATTAGAACGTTTACGTATTTGATTCATCAATTCTATGGATTTCTGATAGTTAGCAGCAGTATTGCCATCGTTCAGCAGAATTAAAGCTTCTGCTTTCATTAGCATTACGTCAGAAACTCTGTAAATAATAAAATTCGGATCATAATAGGTTGGGGTACGTTTGTCTGATAGAGTTTTTGAACCACAATACTTCCACACATAACCTCTGGAAGCAACCTGATACGTTGCAGGATCGTCAACATAATAGCCTCCATTCATGGTTCGAACTGCCTCTAAACCAGATTCTAGTGTTTGAGTATATTCCTCGTTAAAGTCCTGCAACAATTGATAAGACATAACATATTTACGGCTTACTGCAAGGTTATCAAAATAAAGAGGCAGAGAGTTTAACTGTGCTTCCTGATAGTTCCATTGAATTTCAAAGATGGATTCGTTGCTATTACCCGGATTGAACATGGAAAACCACGCAGCATGTGTATTTGTTTGTATAAAAGTAGGTTTACGGGCATCCTTGGATTCAAGCAGATAGTTACTATACTCCAAAGCGGTACTATAATCTTCAGACCATAAACAAACATCAGCCATCAACGCATAGAACGACCATTTTGTGGCACGGCCTTTTGTTTCCCATGTTGTATTAAAATATTCTTTTGCAGCCCCTGTAGCTAATCCAGCCTTCACATCACTCTTTATCAGAGCTATTAAATCAGCTTCAGATGATTTCGGCATTTTATAACTATGGGCATCATCCTCATAAGGTTCTGTAATAAGTGGAGCATCACGCCAATTTCTGACAATATAAAAGTAGCACAAAGCGCGCAAGTAATATGCCTCTGCAAGATGCGCGTTCATTTCCTGAGTTTTATAAGTATCATCGTATGCCTGCACCTTATGAGCATTAGCCAGCACTACATTTGAAATATTGATAATTTGATATAAAGGCCCCCAGCTGCTATTTGCTTCATCAGTCGGCTTAATTTGAAACATTTGCAAACTACTACCATTCTTGTCGTAAATGGCGCCTGAACGTAATTCAGCCCAGGGAAGTAATGAACCTATTGTTATATTTCTCAAATAGTAGTATCCCGAAATTACAACAGCTTCTACATCCTGCTTCGATTTCCAATAATCATCTCTGATTTGAGAATTCTGAGGATTAACGGTTAGCCAATCGGTACAAGCTGTGGTCATGAATATCAAAGCTAATGAAAGGCATATATATTTAATTATTTTCATACGAATAATTTCTGTTCGTTTATGTTAGTATGATATCTATCAAAAATTCAGGTTTATACCTGCTGAGAGTCTGAGACTTCGTGGAGTCTGAGCATTATCCACAGCCAGAGTAAGAATATTGCTTGGAAGATTCACTTCAGGATCTTGTCCGGTATAAGAAGTCCAGGTAAATAAATCATAGGCTGTTGCAAAAACCATTAAAGATTTGATTTGTAACTTATCACAGATTTTTTTAGGAATCCTATAGTTTAACGAAAGGCTTTGTAATCTGACAAATGAGCAATCTTCAACAAAACGATCCGAGCCTAAGTAGTTGAGTCCATATTTCCAAAGTGCTCTTGGTATGTTGGTGTCATCACCTTCATTTCGCCAGCGACGCAAAACAGCTATACTTTGATTATCAGTACCATACATTGATTCACTATTCATACGAGCCTGATTGATAATCTTTTGCCCCAGACGGTAGTGAAAATTTATATTCAGGGAAAAATCCTGATATTTTACGCTGGCTCCACCTCCACCAATAATAACCGGCATACAGTTACCAATATAAACAATGTCCTTTTCGTTAATTATCCCATCATGATTTATATCTGCATATTTTGCATCGCCCGGAAAACAGGTGTATGTACTGTTTTTTGTTACTATCGGGTTTCCATCTAAATTATACATGATTTTATTTTTGTCATCTTTAGCGTATGTATCTTCGGTATTTTGATAAACCCCCAGATATTTATACCCAAAGAATGAGCCTGTAGGTGTTCCTGTTATAACCTTCTGTGCATACTGACCATTTGACAATGAGTAATTCGACTGAGTCATATTTTCAGGTAAGGCTTCAATTTTATTGATATTTCTGGCTATATTGAAATTTGCAGCAACATTCCACTTTTTAGTTGAAACAATTGTGTAGTCGAACCGATATTCCAACCCGGTATTGCTCATTTCGCCCGAATTGAAGTAAGCAATTGTACTACCATTGCTATCATAACCTGTTGATGAAGGTATGCTCATTCCTTTTTGTAACAAATCTTTGGTATATTTATAGTAATAATCGAATGTCATAGTCAATTTATTCTTGAGAAGTGAAATGTCTACTCCAAAGTCATATTCTGTTGAAGATTCCCATTTCAGGTTATTCAACTGCATCGAAGCTGGTGCTATACCTGTGGCTGTATTATATTTGCCAACCGACTTGTAAGTTCCCACATAAGGAGCAGTTCCGCTTGGCGACTGACCACTCTGACCATAACTGGTGCGCAGTTTCAAATCATCCAACCACGTAGCTTTCTTCAGAAAATCCTCTTCCTTCATTTGCCATGCTAAGCCCAACGATGGGAATGCTCCCCAACGTTTAGTAATACCCAAACTTGAATTTCCTTCAAAGTTAACTGTACCGGATAGTACATATTTGTTAAGCAGCGAGTAGTTTACACTTGAAATTCCTGACACAGTGCGGTTCTGTGAATCTCCGGAACCCAATGTATAAATCGTTCCTCCTGTTACCGGATCGGACATGGAAGCTGAGGATGCACCATATATTTGACTTGTATAATTTGAACTTACGTACTGTGAAGTTCGCCAGATTGTAGTTGCAACAAGATTATGTATTGAATTCCAGTTATGACGATACATAAGTTTATTTTCAGTGAGCAGTGCCAAATTGTTAGAATAGGCATCTGTACTCTGATTTGAATATTGATTGTCTACACGAACATCAGTTGCTGATTGTGGCAAGAATTTTCGGTTTTTAGTCGTATTGAATTTCATACTCACATAACCCGAATATGAAAAACCATCTAAGAAATCATACTTAAGTCTTACATTCATACGTTCTTCATCCTGATAGGTATTATTGTAGCTTTCATTAGCCATAATAATCGGATGAAAATTTGAACCGCCCTTACTATCGATAAATGCGCCCTGAAATTCATCGCTGTTTTGACGGGTGAAATAATTATCGGTGGCATATACATCTCCATGAGCGTCTGTAGCCATCCAATAAGGACTTTTGTTTGGCATTTTCCGGAAGGCCTCTGCACGAACATTGGTGGTCCAGTTATCTTTCTTGTCGGAACCTGAATATCCAAAGTCAGCTTCAACACGTAATTTATCAGAAAACATATATCCTACAGTCATACTGGTTGTCAGACGTTTAAGGTCAGTTCCTACTGTAGTTCCACCTTCGTCGGTAAGCGACATAGATAAACGATATGTTGCCTTTTCACCACCACCGGACATGGAGAAACTATTGTCGGTAGTAATAGCATCTCTTTTTACGTAGGAAAGCCAATCGGTATTTACGTTATATTCATTAAAATACCTCCAATTCGGATTGTAGTTAATCTCAGGAGTGTCAAACAGGAGTTTCAGCAAGTCACCAGACTTTGATAAGCCGCGGGCATTTGCAGTATTCCAAATAGCATCTTGTATAAATGCAACATATTGATTTCCATTTAGCATTGGCATTGGAACTGGCTCAATTTTCACAGATGTTTTAGATGAAACAGAAAATGTCGTTTTTGTTTTTGCTCCCTTTTTGGTTGTAATGAGCAAAACACCGTTTGCTCCCTCAGTACCATAAATTGATGTTGAAGCTGCATCTTTCAACACTTCAATTGATTCAATATCATTTGGATTCAGGTTAAGCATTGCAGCAAAGTCTTCGTCGTTTGCCGTGTTGAAATCAAAATTATCGCTGATTTTAGTTGAATAAGGAACGCCATTAATAACAATGAGCGGATCGGCACTGGAGTTTAAAGTAGCTGTTCCACGGATACGAATTGAACTTCTTGAACCGGGATCACCACCTGCAAGGATATCCAAACCGGCAATTTTTCCCTGAAGAGCTTCTTCAACCGAAACAACAGGAATGTCGGCTGTCAGTTTGTCCATACTTATTCTCTGCGACGATGCTGTTTGAAGCCTGTCTGTTACTCCTAATTCACTTACATTACGATTCCCCTTTACAACAATATCCTGAAGATTATGCGTATTTTCTGTAAGTTCAACATTAAGCGTTTTTTGTCCCGTAAAATCAAATTTACGGGTATTCATGCCAATATAGGAGAATACAATTTTCAATTTACCCGCATTCTCCGGAACTTTGAGTGAGTATTTCCCCTCAAAATTAGTCACTGTACCAGTCAAAGTTCTATTCTGCTCATTGGAAAAGACAACATTCACGGCAATACCCGGTTCACTTTTACCATTTGATATTTCAGTAACAGTTCCGCTTATTATACGAGAGTTTTGGGCAGTACCGACCAAACTGTAAAAGAGCATAATAACGACAAATATATTTTTTATTTTCATATTGTTTCGATCTGTTTATTGGAGAAATCGTTATTTTTTAGAATACATCTTTTATGAAATGAACACATCCATCATCAAATACAAAAGGGAAATAATTATAATCAGGAATTACATCAACCCAAGCGCTGGTTGGTGTTCCTGTATTATCAACAACCCGAATACTGATTTTGCTGTTTGCGTCGGTTACGAGCATTTTAGACTTGGACATTACTTTGCCACCACTAATATATGTTTGGAGCGTAGGTAAGCCACTGGTTATATTTTCGTTCCAGCCAATAAAAGGATAATTTGATATTACGGCCGTGCTTAATGGGATAAAGTATTGTAACAGATAGGATGAGAGCTCGCTGGCGTCAGTCACTGTGCAATTAATAAAGAAGTTCGGATCATCTATTGATGTACTTGTAGTTGAAATCCCCGGAATTTTGCCAGCCAATACAGCGTTTTCAACAGCAGCCGTAGTTGGTATAAACATAAGGCAGCTTTCTACTACAGCTGACAGAACCTGGCCATTAATAAGGTTCGCCTTATCAAGCAATTGTATGAAGCCATAATACTTTGTTGTTGAACTGTTCCGATTATTTATAATCATTGGAATAAATGAATTATACAATGCATTTGCATTAGATCCCTCAAAAACTGTAGGGTAAGCTGTGTTCTCGTATGAGTAACATTTACCATTAGACCAACCATTGCGGAATGTCAACTCATTTATATCGCTAAACACTTTGTCTTCGGTTGCATCCGGGATATAAAGCAATTCATTGAATTTAACGCTATTGGTTATTCTTCCATCTTTCAAATACCAATAAAGCATTGTGGTTGGAGATAAAGTCCTAAGTACATGATTTCCGCTTGTTGGCAGGCTGCTTGGTGCTCCCGGTGTAGCATCAATGCTTACTGTATGAGCATAAATATAGGTTTGCTGAGTCGTTGCCGAAAATGTTTGAGTTCCTTTTTTGAATATACCTGTGTTAGTATCTTTAGTAATGCCAGTTTTGTTAATCAATGTATTAGAAGGGTATAACAAAATAAAACGGGTCTGATCTGAAGCCAGAGTTAACACTAAATCAGATGCATTTAACCAGTCTAAAAAGTAACTGTAATTCTTGTATTGAAAAGCAGGTCCGGTTACTGAGCCAAACATTGCAGGAGGTGTAAGCTCATTGAGGCTGTACAAAACCCCATTCACGCACATCTTTCGGCCTGCAGCAGGAACAGCATCCGGATCGAATTTTATGACAGTGCCATAACTGTTTTTTATCAATCCTTTTTTTATTTCTTCAGGAAAAGCAATGGAAGACGTATAAACTGAATTGAATAACAAGTAATTTATGGATGTTTTACTTACCTCGCTTAACGAATTATAACCACCAACTTTCCAATAATCGTTGAAAAATGAATTCAGAGCTGTATTATTCGGGGCAAAAACGCTGTATGAAATAGACGACAACTGGTCTATAGCCTTGTAATCAACTACTAAATTGTTTTTTGCTGGCCATTCAGAAGCTATGTTTGCTAATGGAGATGAATAATAGTGTTGATATAGTGTAACTCCATTTCCATATTGTAATGTCAGATTTGGGTCTGGCACATAAAATTGATAGGCATTATATAGCTTCAGATAATCCGAATAATCGGGATTGGATGCTAATTCTTTGTAAATAGTTTCAAGTGGTCGTAAAACACGGTCTATTGTATACACATAGCCATTGTTTGCAATAATTGCATAATCTTTAACAGCTGCATTTGCAATGTTGAATCCTGAATTATCTTTCCAGGATGTGTTTGGATAAAAATATTCGTAATTGTATTTTGCATCAATTTGTTTTGTATGAAACATCCGGTAAGAAAAAATAGGCAGAAAACGTTCTAAATGATAAACACTCACATCCTTTCCAGCAGTATCTTTTTCTATTGTTATTCCGTCCATACTTTTTGTACGGTACTTATAATAGAGCCCTGCATTGATATTTTGGTCGGCTAAGCTCACCCCATCTCCTTCGAGTGGTCTGAAATTTAATAATTTATCTTTGCCAAAGGCATAATACAAAACATGAAAGCCGATTAGCTTTGAGATTTCTTCTTTTGGCAATTCATCTATCTTTTTTCCGGCATAATTTTCATTCAGATAGGCTGTAAAAGCTGAATCGTTTGGAGCCATTACTGTCAGGATTCCTTTGCCATCAACAATAGGCTTCATATTGGCCAAATCCACCCCTTTTAAGAAAATAGTATAATTACCTCGTTGTTCTAAAACCTGATAAATACTTCCTTTGAGCCAGCTGGGAGTATCGTAATAGTTATCTTTATTGCATGAACTAAGGAAAAAGAATAAAAAGTAAACTGAAATGAGCTTTATACTCAAATTGAGTTTGTGATTCATATTATTAGATTTATTTATTTAATCATTGTAATAGATTGCCATATATTTCATGTTAATAGCATTTCAACTTACAACCAGAGATCTTTATTTTTACTATGCATAAAAAATTCGAATCAATCAGTTTCTTGTTGTGATTTTTGGTCTTTTGAGAAATATATAAGATTCTTTTTACAGATTTTTTGATAGTACAAAGAAATCTATAAAAGTTATAATGTATGTGTAATATCAGGTAAATATAGGTATATAATCTGGGAAATGGTGAAATACAAACGATTTGATATAAAATATATTAATTTATATGCGGCAAATATAAAAGCGCAAACAGTCTTAAATTCAATGCGTTAAGTCATGATAAAAGCGCCTTTGAATTAACAGTGGCGCTTTTATTCGTAATCTCAAAATTATATATAATTTTATTCCCCGGAATTCATCTTAAGCTTATATTCTCTCGGGTTCATTCCATATTTTTGTTTAAAACATTTACTGAAATAACGTGGATCATCCATTCCAACCTGATAAGCTATCTGACTTATATTTGTTTCTCCGGCTTCAAGTAGTTGCATGGCTCGTTGAACGCGGAATTCTTTAATGAAATCAACAGGTGCCAAACCGGTAATCATTTTCAGCTTTTTAAAGAACGAAGATCTACTTAAACCGGAATTGGTAGCAATATCATCAATATTCATGTCCGGATTTGCGTAATTTTCTTCAACAAACTTCATTGTATTCTGAATGAATATATCGTCTTGCTTAGTTATATTTGGTTTCGACATGGAAATAATACCACTTGTTAAAGATGATTGAAAGTAAGTTTGCAGTTGCTTTCGTAGTTTAAGTAAATTTTCAATTCTGGCTTCGAGATATGTTGAACTGAAAGGTTTTGTGATATAATCATCTACTCCACATTCGAGCGCTTCCAGTTTACTCTCAATGTCAGTTTTAGCTGTTAAGAGTATCAATGGGATGTGGCTGATGTTAATATTGCTTTTTATAGCCTTTGCCAATTCTAAACCATCCATATCTGGCATCATAACATCAGAAACAATAATGTCAGGTGAATAGGTTAGTGCTATATCTAGGCCTTGAACGCCATTTTCCGCTTCGAAAACATCATAATTTACACTTAAAACAGACTTCAGGAATGTACGCAACTCTTTATTATCTTCTACTATGAGAATTTTCATTAATTCATTGCTCAATGGATAAATGTTTAACTCAGATTCTGTGTTTTCATTGGCGGTTACATCAGATTCTATTGCATCTCCAGGCTGATTCAAATCCTTCAACATAAAGTCATCAGTTCCATTATAATGTTCAAACCCTTTCTTGAAAATCAACCGGAAGGCGGAACCCTTACCGGATTCACTTTCAACTTCTATTTTTGCATGATGCAATTCTACCAATTCTTTGGTTAATGACAATCCTATACCGGTGCTTGCCTGAAAAGCTGTATTGGTTGAAGCAAAGCTTTCAAAGCGTTCGAAAAGAAGCTTCATTTTGTCTTTACTTATTCCGATACCCTGATCTTTGATAGTAATAACAACTACATTACTTTCGTCACTTAAAATAATTTCAATTGTATTCTTTGATTGACTGAATTTAAATGCATTAGATAAAAGGTTATAGATTATTTTTTCGAATTTATCTTTATCAACCCAAAGTTGTGCATTTTCAATTTTGTTTGTGATTTTCAGGTCAATGTTTTTATCTTCAGCCAGTTTCTTGAAACTTATGCATATTTCATTGACAAACTCTTTTACATCTATTGCTTCAATTATCAGATTCATTTTCTTATTTTGAACCTTTCTGAAATCTAGAATCTGATTAATAAGACGTAACATGCGGTCAGTATTGCGTTGTACAATTTGTAATTGTTCCTTTGCATTGTCTGACATGATTTCTTTCTGTAATAAGTTTTCAACAGGCGATGCAATGAGTGTTAGCGGGGTACGCAATTCATGCGAAATGTCAGTGAAGAATCGTAATTTCATGTTAGTGATGCGATGCTCTACATTAACTTCATTTCGTAACCGGTAAATTGTAAAAAGAATATATGTTGTTAATCCTAACAGTAAGAAGAATAAACAAACATAGAATAGAAGTCCCCATATAGATTCCCAGAATGAGGGTTGTTTTATTATTACAATTGTTTTTTCGTTATTAACCCACTCTCCATCGGAATTGGTGGATTTTACATGGAAAATATACCTCCCTTTAGGAAGATTTGTGTAAGTGGCAATTTGCTGATTTCCAACATAGTTCCATTCGTTTTCGAACCCTTCGAGCTTATAAGCATATTGTATTCCTTTTGGATTTATGTAGTCGAGAGAGGCAAATTCGATTGAAAAAATGTTTTGTTTATGATTTAAAATCAATTCTTTAGTGTCGTCAATAGATATTTCTAACGGCGAGTCATTTTCACCTACTTGCACAGGTTTGTTGAAAATCTGAAGTTGAGTCAGACAAATTCTGGGTACAAAGATGCTCTTTGATATCTTCAATGGGTTAAACGAAACAAATCCATTTGAAGTGCCATAAAGTATTTCGCCCTGTTTTGTTTTGGAAACTGCTGCTTCAATAAAGAAGTAATTGTTTGAAGCAATAGGTTTGTAAATGTCAAATTTAGAGTCAATTGAGTTGTATTTTACAATCTTAGTTTGTGTCGACATCCACACACATCCCTTGTCATCTTCTTTCAATGTGTAAATTACATTAAAAAAAGACCCATCGTTTTTTTTAATTACTTCAAAATGAAGATCTTCCTTAGATGGATTATAACCTTGCTTGAGAATATTCAATCCACCACCAAAAAGGGCCAAATACAAATTTCCATTCCTGGTCGGTAATATGTATTGAACATCGTTGCCAGACAGTGAATATTTATTCGACGAATTATGGATGTATCTTGCAAATGAAATTTCTTCAGGCTTCCTGTCGTTGTTCCTAAATACAACAAGACCTTCCGTTGTACCAACAAATATATACCCGTTTTTGTCTTCGGTAACATAGCGGACTTTATAGCATTCATTTATTGGATAGTTCTTTAGCTTATTACGATTGCTAATGAATCGCAATTCTCCGGTACTGTTGTCGATAAGATTTATACCTCCACCGTACGTACCAACCCAAATCTGATTTAAATGGTCCTGAAATACAGAATAAACGGCATTGGAACTTAAACTATAAATATCTTGTGGGTTATATTGAAAATTTCTGATTATAAATGTGTTGTCAGATTTTCGGTTGACTTTAAATAAGCCCATTCCTTTTGATGCCAGCCATATTGTTCCAGATCGGTCCTCCATGATATTGTAAACAGGTACATCAAATGGTTTATTTCCGTTTATTTTACCATCGAACCCTAATAATCCCCTGAGCTTTTTGTTTTCATCATACAGATATACGAGTCCTTTTTTAGAACCAGCCCAAATCCACTTTTTGCTATCCTGAAAAATTGATCGGATTTCGTTTTTATTCGAGTATATCGGAATATCTAATGGTTTTGTAAATGTAAACTGGGATTCACGAAAAACAACTTTATCTATACCTTGCGAATAAGTGCTTAACCATAAATTCCCCTGTATATCTGAGATGGCAGTATGAAGTAAATTCGAGAATTTTCGTTCATTCGAATTTGGGTTATTATAAAATGGTTCGAGAATATTTAAATTTCTGTTATATTTGAAAAGTCCGCTTTTCTTTGTGCATATCCATGTGTTATCAAACTTATCTTCAATCACATTTAACTCGGGGATAATAATTCCTGAAAATTCTTCAGGCGTATTTGTTTCGAGAAAATTAATCTTTTTTAGTTTGGAATCGAAGTATATAACCCCGGAATTTTGAGTACCTATCCACAAATTATTCCTCTTGTCTTTGTAGCACCCGTATATACTTTCACCAGCTTTGTTGGGTAATTTAAACTCCTGAAATGTTTTTGCTGTCGTATTATAAATATAAAAGCTGAATTTATCGTTTATAAGTACGATTTCAGTTGAACTTATCTGTTGAATATCAATAATATTGAGAGTAAATGGCGTTCGGATTAGATCGAAGGTTCCTTTTTTGATATCAAAAATCCTAAATTTACCCTGCTCACCTCCAATATAGATGTTCTGATTTTTTTCCAGTATTGAATATATATTACCACTCTGTGCTTCGTTAAAAATCTGAATGGGTTTAGAGCTGCCTTTCTTCAGTAAATTGATTCCGTTAGAGGTTAGAATCCACGTATTTTGCTGTTTGTCAATATATACTTTGTTTACATGGTTCGATGAAAGATTACCATTATCTTTCGTGAAATGAGAAATTATAACCTTTTGTTTGTTTGTTGAATTCTGAACCCTGAAACAATCTTCACTACCTGCATCTTTATTTACCAGCCATATGGAACCGTCATTCAATATCTGGATTTCGCGAAATGATGCTTTTGAATTTTTATATTCATCGACGCATTGAGGTATTGGAAGAAATGTTTCGGTGGATGTATCAAATCGGTAAGTTCGCCCATCATAGGTTTGAAGCCACAAATAACCTTGTTTGTCTTCCCTGATGCGGTCGATTCGATAATTTATTAATCTGTATTGCTGATTTTGGTTTCCTTTGAAGTTTCGGAAAGTATACCCGTCGTACTTATTTAGTCCATCGTAAGTCCCAAACCACATAGTTCCCTTCCTGTCTTGCAGCATGCACATTACGTTATTTTCCGACAAACCATCGTCAACAGAGTAGTGCGAAATTTGAGCAATGGTTTGAGATTTTGCCACCAGGGACATTACAAGTAAAAGTACTGCCAAGTATAACTTTCTCATGAAAAGTGAATAATGTGATTTTAGTAGATTTATAGAAATGATAGGTAAAGATATAGTATTTCGGATTAATCGTAAAGGACATTTAAATAAATATCAATTTTTACCACAATAAATACTAGTCAGTGCTATAATTCATGATTAAATATCAAACAACTGATAACAATGATTTAATCTGAAAAAAATGAGATGTGAATTTTGTATTGACCTACCGTTATGTTGGACAAGTAGAGGAAGTAAATAAAAAAAGGAAGCTCATTTCTGAACTTCCTTTATCTGTAGCTGACAGCAATAAAATATTATCGTTCTACTGCATTATTATCATGAAATTTAATATTGATTGTTAGTGAATTACAATTATTTTCTGAGTTTTCATCGTATCACCTATTTGAAATCTGACAAAATACAGTCCTTGATTTATGCCAGGTAGCGACTTCGAAAAGTTCCATGTATATTCATGCTTGCCGACGAATTGATACTGGTCAACTAAATTGGCCACCAATTGACCATTTGTATTTACAACGGAGATATTTACATTATTACTTTCCGGTATGTTGTAGGCAATCTTGATTTGATTTTGTGCCGGATTAGGGTAAGTGCTTATCTGAAAGTCCTGATTATTCATCATTACACTTTCTGTTCCGGATTTTAAGGTATCTGCCGGATTAAAGTTTTGTACCGGTCCCGCGCCTGAAGGTACATAAGCTGTATTTTGTGTCAGTATAACTTTGTCAATAATCAGGTTGGGCTCCATGCAAAATAAATCTAAGCTTTGAATACCGGCTTTGGGAACTACTAAATTGCTATTGGCAACATTAATCCATGTGAAACTTTTATACACTTTAGTGCTGTTGTTGACGTTAATGTTTTCCTGTAAAACTTTTGAATCTAAGCCCAAATGATAGGAGTCGCCGGTGGCATCAAAAGCATAGACACGCGCCCAAACAGAGTAGTTGCCTGCATGTGTGAAATTGACATTGTAGCTCAAAATCGGTGCATTAGTTTCCGCAGTAGTTCCCGTGCTGTAGGTCGTACCTGCCGGTGAGATAACCACATATTGTTTTGAAGCATTATCAAAAAGAGCCTTTGTCCATTTTTTACCGTTTGTAGCCACTTTCAATTGATTGTAATTTTCTGCTTCCAAAACAATTAAACTATCTTTTTGAAAGAAACTTCCGGGCGTCTTAGTGGTATTTGGAACGCAACTTATTTTTGACATGTCCAACGAATAGAGAGCCATATAATTGAGTAAAATACCTCCGGCTGTTTGTGTAATGGCTCTTATTTTGATGGTATTTATCCCTTTATACAGGCGTAATTTAAATTTAGTGAGGTTCCACGCTCCTTTTGTCAGCAGGTTGGTCACTTTTACTGTATCGTTGACAAACATTCTCAATCCGGATATATCTGCCGTACTGTTGTAGGTAACCGCAAAGTAAAAACTGTCGGTTTTTGCCACATTAAATTGTTGGCTAACATAGGCATTGGTTACACTGTCGCTTTTCAAGTAAAGACTATACGGCGTTTTATCCAGACTTATTAAAGTGTTGGTGTTTGTTTCGCAAAGATCAACAAATTTGATAACGTTTGAGCAAGGGCTAAGCTTGGTAGTACCACCAGTGCAGACCCCGCAGGTGTCATAAGCCGCAGTTCCATACGAAGTTCCATTACAATCGACCAGATTTCCAACAAAATTATAATTATGTGCTGCCATTGTAAAAGTAACCAAATTACCGTTCAGCGTGATTTTATTAATACTATCAGACCATGATTTCATCGTTCTGAGTCCTGTATTTCGAGTTTTTAAAGTAATGGTTGCTCCTGCGGGATAATCACCTGAAATGGTAGACATACCAGCAGAAGGAACTTTCAGAGAAACAGCAACATTGTATAATGGTTTAAGCGCAGCAGCCAAAGGGGCTAATTGAGGATTCGTTTGTTTGTCTTTTATTTCCAGCGTTACCATTCGTGCCATGGCTAGTGCTCCCATTTCCTGATAATGTGTATACGTATCGGTGTATCCGGTTGGATAATTGGCATATTCGCCTGCCAAAAGCCCCATGTGTATAAAATAAGATGCATACTCAGTGCCTATTTGCTGGTAAAAGTTGTACGACCTTGTGTTTAAATCCAGAAAAGGCACATTCAATTCTTGTGATACTGCCAACATAGCACCCCTGTAATCGTTTCCGCTTTCGGTGAAGACATTACGTGTACCTGTGTTCATGCTCACGGGACTAACCAATACGGGGATGGCACCTTTTGCTCTACTATCTTTGATGTAAATTCTCAAATAAACTTTCATACTGTCAGTAGGTGTATATCTTGCAGGCGTGGAAAAATCACGGTCGTTGTGCCCAAACTGAATAAAAACATAACTATTGCTGTCAAGTTCAGCTTTTACATTAGCCCATATTCCTTCCTGATAATAGGTTCTTGAACTTCTGCCGCCTCTGGCCCGGTTGTTGACAACAATTTTGGTTGCGTCGAAAAAATATTTCAGTTCCTGTCCCCAGCCGGCCCATGGATATTGTGCTGCGGTATAATCTGCAACAGTAGAATCACCAATGGTGAAAATTTTAATCAAACTTCCGGTTGCACTCACGCCTACCTGTATTTTACTTATAGTGATTTGGCCTAGCTGGTCGGTTGTTTGAACCTCGTATGTTCCCGGTGAAGTAATCTTTACTTCCCTTTGTGTTTGTGCAATTTCTTGTCCGTTATAGTACCATTTGTAACTTGACGATTGGGGTGCAATTAATGCCTTCGCCTTACTGTCTATTTTAATTGTCGTTTGGATTGATTCCGTAGCATTTATCCCAATAGATAGTATTAAAAGACAAAAGGACAGAATTGCAAACCTAAAATTATTTTGACTCATTATTCTTGCTTATTTTTCGTTGTATTTTATAATGCAAATTACTCAAACATTTATGACATGCAAAATAGATTATCATACAATCATATCGAAATTCATGCGTATTTTAAATTTCAATTGAAAATTTTAATCTGACAGATTATCTGCTAAAATTATTATTCTATACATGAACTAAAGTCTTTATTAATATAGAATGCAGGGGATAAAAAAAATAGGACTTATCACTAATAAAAGTGATAAGTCCTAAACAGTAGCGGGAACGAGAGTTGAACTCGTGACCTCCGGGTTATGAATCCGACGCTCTAACCAACTGAGCTATCCCGCCATTTTTCTAAAGCGGTGCAAAGATAGCCTTTTTAGACCATTTTGCAAACATTTTAGAATAAAAAAACCGAAATATTTGTTTGTATTACAGTTTGTAATGTCTGTAATGATTTGATAAGCAATGAGTAACTACCTACTATAAACTACCAACAATCAACTAAAAAACAGGTTTCATTCCTAAATTCTGCATCACAAACGACCACATATCTGCTTGTGCATCGATTAATTTGCCTACTGGTTTACCAGCACCATGACCAGCTTTTGAATCAATACGTATTAATGTTGGTTTATTGTCTGCATTTTTATCCTGTAGAGTGGCAGCAAATTTAAATGAATGGGCAGGAACTACACGGTCGTCGTGATCACCTGTCATAACCATGGTGGCCGGATATTTTACTCCCGCTTTTACATTGTGTAATGGTGAATATCCTTTCAGGTAGTCGAACATTTCTTTGCTTTCGCCACTGTTGCCATAATCACTTGTCCACGACCAACCGATTGTAAACAAATGGTAACGCAACATATCAAGAACACCAACCTCTGGAATGGCTACTGCGTATAAATCAGGTCGTTGGGTCAGACATGCACCAACGAGTAAACCACCGTTAGACCCACCGTCAATAGCCAATTTGCTTTTTGATGTATATCCTTTGGCAATGAGATATTCAGCAGCTGCTATAAAGTCATCAAATACATTCTGTTTTTTCATTTTGGTGCCGGCCATATGCCATGCTTCGCCATATTCGCCACCTCCACGGAGATTTGCTACGACGTAAATACCTCCGTTTTCGAGGAATGGAATGCGAGAAACGTTGAAAGTAGGGTTAAGGCTGATGTTAAAGCCACCATATCCGTATAACAACAGGGGATTTTTACCATTCTTTTTCAATCCTTTTTTGTAAGTGATTGTCATAGGTACTTTTGTTCCATCTTTGCTTGTGTAAAACACCTGTTCACTCTGGTAGGCGTTCAAA
The DNA here is from genome assembly GCA_028710895.1 of Paludibacter sp. GTDB lineage: Bacteria > Bacteroidota > Bacteroidia > Bacteroidales > Paludibacteraceae > Paludibacter. Next base: position 341,071 of record JAQTTH010000001.1, on the reverse strand, counting down.
TTAAACGAGATTTCAGTTTTATGGAAAATTGTACTTGTATTTTTATCAGCATTCAATGTGTAAATTGTAGGTGGAAAAGTGTATGATGTGAATACATAAAAAGCCTCAACATCCTTTTTATCACCATTCAGATTGGTTACAGAACCTAATGTTGGTAGCTGAACTTCATATAACTTTTTACCACTTAAATCAAAGCCATAAAGGTGATTTGTGGCGTCTTTCATATATTGCGCAATGATTTTTCCACCAACAATGGCTACATGTTCCAACACGTTTTCTGTTTCAGGAATAATTTCTTTCCAATTTTCACGTGCGGTATTTGTTATATCAACTTCCATTAATCGATTTTTGGGAGCTTTCCAGTTTGTGAGTATGTATAGTTTTCCGTTTACATTATCAATAACTGAATAATCATTGTCAAAACCCGGTGCCAGTTCGCTGAATGGAGTGCTCGGATTGGTCAAATCTTTCATCAATAATCCATTTCCTGTAGTTGTTTCCGTGATGGAAATAAACAAATATTTTTCGTCGTCAGTCAGGCTAGCATAACATTCGCGCAAGGCATGTTCCTTATCCTCATAAATAAGTTTATCCTGACTTTGATTCTCACCAATACTGTGATAATATACTTTTTCGAACTCATTTTTATTCGAAAACTCTTTCCCTGCAACAGGGGCATCATATGCGCTGTAATAAAATCCATTTCCCTGCCACGAAATTTCAGAAGATTTCGACCATTGTATATGATCGGAAAGGAGTTGACGCGTTTCAACATCCATCACAAAAATTTCATTCCAATCCGAACCACTGCGGGCAATAGCATAGCCCAGATATTTCCCATCTTTTGAGAAAGCAGTATTAGCTAAAGCAACAGTTCCATCTGTCGAAAATGTATTTGGATCGAGCAGTAATTCTGGTTCAGCAGTTAATGATTTCTGACAATACAGAGCACTTTGATTTTGCAGTCCATTATTTTTATAGTAGTAATACCTGCCATTCTTTTTAAATGGAGAAGTATATTTTGCATAGTTATTTAGTGCCGTTAATCGTTTTTTAAGGTCGTTTCTAAACGGAATCTGAGACAAATAATCTTTGGTAACCGTATTCTGCTCTTTTACCCATGCCGAAGTTGCAGCCGAAGTATCATTTTCGAGCCAGCGATAGGGTTCTTTTACCTCAACCCCAAAATATGTATCTATAACATTCTCTTTTGCAGTTTTGGGATAGTTTATTTTTGATTGAGAGAAGCAGGATGAGATAAACGACATACCAATGAAGATTGAAATTAGATGTTTCATAACGATGTAAATTAGGATATTGTAAGATTAAACTCGGATGCAATTTCAAGCATATATGTTTTTGCGGCTTCATACTCATTCGGGATAATTCCATCGAGAATGGCGTCTTTGATGCGCATTTTTATTTCACCTACAGTGGAACAAGCCGGCAAATTAAATGTATCCATAATTTCCTGACCGCTAATAGGTGGCTGAAAATTACGTACCCGGTCTTTTTCTTCAATCTCTTTCAGTTTTTTGCGAACAAGCTGAAAATTAGACTTAAATCGCTTTACTTTATCCGGATTTTTGGATGTAATATCAGCTTCACACAATTTCATCAGATCATCAATATCATCGCCTGCATCGAATAACAAGCGGCGTATGGCTGAATCTGTTACTTCTTCTTCGCTCAGCACAATGGGACGCATATGAAGTGTGACCATTTTCTGGACATACTTCATTTTCTCGTTTGTAGGTAATTTCATTCTTCGGAAAATTTCCGGAATCATTTTTTCACCTACAAAGTTATGGTTGTGAAATGTCCATCCTAAGCGAGGGTCGTAGCGCTTTGTGCGTGGTTTACCTATGTCGTGCAGTAACGCCGACCAACGTAGCCACAGATTGTCGGTATGTTCACAAAGTCCATCCAACACAGCCAATGTATGATAAAAATTGTCTTTATGCCCAACGCCATCTTTCGTTTCAGCACCTTTCAGTGCTAATACTTCAGGGAAGATAAGTTCCAATAAACCTGTTTTTTCGAGCAAAATAAAGCCAACAGATGGTTTGCGCGACATCATAATTTTATTCAATTCGTCGGCAATTCGTTCTTTGGATATAATTTCAATCCGTTCTTTGTTACGGGCAATAGCTTCAAATGTATTCGTTTCCAGAAAGAATCCAAGTTGTGCGGAAAATCGAATACCACGCATCATGCGCAAAGGGTCGTCGGAAAAGGTTATATCAGGATTTAAAGGAGTTCGGATAACGAAATTTTTCAAATCTTCAACACCACCAAACGGATCAACAAGTTCACCAAAACGATCTTTGTTCAGGCATAATGCTAGGGCGTTGATTGTGAAATCACGGCGGTTTTGATCATCTTCCAGTGTTCCATCTTCTACTATTGGATTTCTTGATTCACGTTGGTACGATTCCTTTCGCGCTCCTACAAATTCAACTTCTAAATCTTTCAACTTCACCTGTGCCGTACCAAAATTTTTAAATATACTCAGGTTAGCACGTTTCCCTAATTTTTCAGCAACCCTTTGTGCCAACTCAATGCCACTGCCAACTACCACCACATCAATGTCCTTCGATGGACGTTTCAGAAATATATCGCGAACAAATCCACCAATCACATAGCATTCCTGCTGTTGTTCATCTGCAGCTTCCGAAATTAGTTGGAATATCTTATCTTGTAAAAATTCTTTCATCAAATTGTATAAATACTTATTTTTTCGAGTCACAAAAGTACATGAATATATTTAAACAACAAAAAACCTGACAGTGTTGAATTCCCGTCAGGTTTTTGTTCTATGTTTAAGCCACTAAAGCTCTTTCTTCGTTTTTTTAGCTCTCAATTTTTTTAATTCATTTTCAAGCTTTTCAATTTCCTTCTCCTGATGATTGATGGTTTTGAGCAATTCGTTTAGCTCTTCATTATCAATTGTTGTAGGATATTGTGCATCAACCCGTTCAAGGAAGTCGGCTAAGACACTCATATAGTTCATAAATGCTTCATAAGCCGATTCGTAATGTGTTCCAAAGGCATCTTTATGACTCATGTAGCGGAAATGGTCGGTAGATTGCAATATCAACCAATCACGAAGCAACGGTTTATCAGTACACAATCTAACGCGTTCACCTACAGCATATAGTTTATTCAATGCTTCCTGCTGCAAGTCATTACCGGTCCAGGGAGTGAGATCTTTGTCATTTCCAACCCAACTCATTGGATAAGGTACCGATAGAGGTCCTGCCGATTCGTTCTTTTTTGAAATTTCTGAAGGTAAAACAAAGCTCATTTGATGCTCCATGGCATGGTAGGGCAATGCTTTCATGAATTCAAAGATACCGGTGTTAGCAGACTGGATAATTCCCAATGCCTCATATCCAAATCCGATATTAATCACTTTTTCTTCAGCTGGCAAGCTTGCTATCCAACTAATATAATTTTCAGCTGACAGCGATAAACCCGAGAATCTGAATGCTATATCATCGCTTAGTTTATGATTTCGGACTAGAAGTTTCAGTTTTGAAATGTACGAATGGTTATAAACATAATTTGGGCTTTTCCAACCCATAATATGCTTGGCTTCGTCAATCATCATGGTTTTATATCCCATTTTCGAAACAAGCTCACCAATTTCATCCGAATAAATAAGTTCGGCATTGAAAAAAGCTGTAGGGCGTTTGCCAAACAGTGATTCAATTTTATCGGCATGCATTGTCACCTGACGTTCAAATTCATTGGCATCGAAAACCGATGAAAGTGAGTGGGCATAAGGCTCGGCTAAAAATTCAATACAACCTGTTTGAGCCAATTCTTTAAAACTGTCAATTACCTCAGGAGCATATTGTTCCAATTGTTCCAGTGTAACCCCTGAAATAGTAAATGCACAACGGAATTTACCATTTGAACTGCGGATTATCTCGGCTATAGTACGATTTGCTGTCAGAAAAGATTGTTCCACAGCATTGCGGATTCTATCTTCTGTTTGAAAATCGTCGTAGTAGTAATGATCTTTACCAATCTCGAAAAAACGATATCGTTTTAACCGAAATGGAAGATGGATTTGAAAATAAAAACAAATGTTTCTCATATTGTATAGATATTTGTCACGCCAGCAGCGGGACGATATTATTTTGTATTATTATCTCTTAGTTGTGAATTACATCACGCTTTCATATATTTTACGCACTTTCATGCCGGCATCATACCATTTGATGTTATTCACTTCGTCGCGGCCAAGATCGCGAAGGCTATTATACATAGCCGGATTTTTGACAATTGCATAGATGGCGTCGGCCATTGCATCAATATCCCAATAATCAGTTTTAATAGCATGTGTCAGAATTTCGGCACAGCCCGATTGTTTGGATATAATCGATGGTGTTCCTACCTGCATGGCTTCCAAGGGCGAAATACCGAATGGTTCAGAAACCGATGGCATAATATATACATCGCTTTCGGCAAGCATCTCATGTACTTGTCTGCCTTTCAGAAATCCGGTAAAATGAAATCTATCGGCAATTCCACGTTTGGCAGCCAGATCAATCATGGCATTCATCATATCTCCACTACCGGCCATCACAAATCGTACGCCATCTGTTTTTTGTAATACGAGATGAGCTGCTTCCACAAAGTATTCAGGACCTTTTTGCATGGTTATACGTCCAAGGAACGTCACTACCTTATCTTTGCGGGGACTCTTTTTAAACGAGTCTGCATCAGCCAACGGATCAACAGCATTGTGTACAGTTGTTACTTTTCGTGGGTCCTGATGATATTTCTCAATAACAATTTTTCGGGTGAGATCACTTACAGTCATAATGTGGTCGGCCATATCCATACCACGTTTTTCAATGCCGTAAACTGTAGGGTTAACTTGTCCGCGGCTACGATCAAAATCAGTTGCGTGAACATGGATAACGAGTGGTTTTCCACTTATTTGTTTTGCAAAAACACCGGCAGGATATGTCAACCAATCGTGTGAATGGATAATATCAAAATCTACCTGATGTGCCAAAACACTTGCCACTGCCTCATAATTCGATATTTCCTCAATCAAATTATCGGGATAGCGACCCGAGAAGCCAATACAGCCCAAATCATTGGTATGGATACGATTAAAATCATATTTAATACCATTTCTCAACCAGAAATACTCATCGGGATTCATCATAGATCCAATCCGTTGATTTACGTAGTTCCAATCATTTTCTTTCCAAACTACAGGTACATTGCAGGCTCCGATTATTTTCAGAAAACTCTGATCTTCATCACCATGAGGTTTTGGAATTACAAAAGTGATTTGCATATCCTCTTGTAAAGCCATTCCTTTTGTCAGTCCGTAGCTTGCTGTTCCCAGTCCTCCTAAAATATGCGGAGGAAATTCCCAGCCAAACATTAATGCCTTCATGTATTATTCGTTTTCGTATTTATTCAAGACATTTATAATTCTCAATACTTCTGCCACGCTCATGGCAAATGACATACCTCCGTGCCCTTTAAATGGTGGATTCCCGTCAAATAATTCAGGGAGCGTTCCAACACAAAGCTCGGTCATTTCGGCTTCAAAGCCAATCAACATTCGTTCCAGGAACGATTTGCCACTTTGTTTGTATATTTTCAGGTACGACATGGCAAATGCACCAAATGTACATGGCCAAACGGGTCCATTATGATAGTTTCTGTCGCGTTCCAATTGTCCCCCAACATAATTTGGGCGGTACGAACCACTTTTAGGACTCAATGTGCGCAATCCTTTTGGAGTCAATAGCTCTTTGGTAGTTATATCAAGTATTGATTTTTGTTGTTGTTTATTGAGTGGCGAATGGGGTAATCCTACTGCCAGAATCATGTTCGGACGAACTTCCCAGTCGTTGTAATTATCAACAACATAATCGTATAAATAGGTTCCGTTCCAGAACGTACTAACAAAAGCTTCGCGTGCAATCTCAGCCTGATAATCAAGTAAGTCTGCTGCATGTTCATTCCCTTTCTCACGCGTAAGTTCTGCCACAAATTTCAAGGCATTGTACCATAGAGCATTGATTTCAACCACATAACCTGTGCGTGGAGTAATTGGACGTCCATTTTCAATGGCATTCATCCAGGTTGCAGGTTTTTCCGTTCCATTCACATAAAGCAATCCGTTGTTGTGTAGAAACAGGTTTGGATGATTTTGTTTGCGGATGTATGTAATAATGTTGGTAGCAATTTCTTCGTATTTTGTTGCAGCTTCTTTCAAAGAAGTAGCTTTCGCATATATTTGAATAGTCCATAAGAACCACAGCAGCACATCCGGATCGTCTATAGCCTGAAGTTTAAATCCTTCACGTTCGCCAGCCATGAAACGTTCCAGTTCAGGAATAGCTGTATTCATGATGTCGTAGAAATAATCCATGCGGTCGATGGTGAGTGTACAACCAGGCAAAGCAACAAACTGATCGCGGGCACGTGCTCCAAACCAGGGATATCCTGCCAAAAGGTATGTTTTATCGCCTTCGCGTTTGTAGAATTGCTGAGCCGAATTTTTAAGTGCACTAAACATGTCGACACGATGAATCCTTCGGGTTAATTCTTCGTCCCAGAGAGCTTTTAGTTTTTTAGGCGAAACGTCCGAAATTCCTGCTGAAAAAATGATGGATTCTCCTTTTTTTATTGGCATTTCAAAATAGCCCGGCACCAGCAAATCTTCCTTATATTCATATCCGCGTTCCTGTTCTTTGAAGTATTCTATATTTTTATACCAATCAGGATTGTGTACATAGCTTGATTTTTTCGAAAACTGCATTTTCAGGCAGGGATATTTTTCGTACAGGCACATACTTATGCCATCCTGAATCTCACTGAACGATGTGTCGGCATTATCGTTTTGTTTCGACAGATTATTTACACTTCTGAAAGCCAAAAATGGTTTGAAACGAAGTAGAGTAGGGGAGTGAGCCTCCAGCAAGGTGTATTTAATCAGCACACGCGGTTCAAAAGATACTAACAAACGCTCTTTTGAAAGCACAACGCCTCCAACACGATAAATGGTTTTGGAAATAATATCGCAGCTGAACTGACGAATGTATTTATGACCATTCGGGCTGTAATTATTCCCTTCGTATTTATGAAGTCCCAAATTGAATTCTGCACCATGTTGAATTACAGTTTCATCGAGCGATGAAAGCAATACATGATTTGAGTTATCAATTTCGGGAATTGGAATAACCAACTGCCCATGGTACTTTCGGGTGTTACAGTCGATTAAAGTGGTACTGTTGTAAGCCCCTGCACGGTTTGTACGAATCATCTCTTTTGAAAGCGATTTTTCGAGATTTATCAGCAAGGTTTTGTCAAAATTGAGGTAACTCATAGATTAAACAGAATAAGGATATAACTTTCAGCTTCTGTCAAATAGATTTATGACAGGAACTTTACAAATGAAAAATTGATTTTATTTAAGCCAGATTCGGTTGATTCGTGCTTATGGACCGCAATATATTAAATCTTTTTGAATTAATAAAGTGTTTTTTGGAGCAATTTCAATCGTTTTCTATTAAATAATTCAATTTAGGGCTGTCAATTTGTTGTTTTGTAAATTAAACGACCTGATTGTTGCGATATCAAAACCCTTTGCAGTGAAATAGCAAAAAAATCATTTATGTATAAGCTCCATGTTTTGTTCAAAAATATAGTAACTTTGTAAATAGAAGAAAAGACAGATTTATGTCAGACAAACAGGACACTTTAAAGCAGAAAAGACAATTTATAAATGCCGTATTTATACCGGCGATTATATCAATTCTGATTATATCCACTTTTTTATTTGAAAAAGGCATGGGTTGGGATTTTCATACCGGAGGTGTTTATCCGAGGCGAATAGAAAATATCTGGGGCATATTTACGTTGGTCTTTATTCACAACGATTGGGGACATTTGACCAACAATATTATTTCATTTGTCATCCTTGGCAGCTTGTTGTATTATTTCTACATGCCTATTGCAAACAAAGTGATGCTGATTTCTTATATAACGAGTGGACTCATTCTGTGGATTATCGGACGCGACAGCTGGCATATCGGCGCCAGTGGTTTAATCTATTCGTTGGCGTTCTTTTTATTCTTCAGTGGTATGATTCGGAAGCATATACCATTAATTGCCATATCATTTATTATAGCCTTTGTGTATGGTGGAATGATCTGGCACATATTCCCGTGGCAAGTCAACGACCCTATTTCGTGGGAAGGTCACTTAGCCGGTGGAATGATAGGGCTTTTGTTATCTGTGATTTATAGAAATGAAGGCCCTCAAAAACCGGTTCATGTTTGGGAAGACGAGGATGATTCAATCGAATACATTTCGGAAGATGATGACCCTGAGAATTTGATTGAACGTAATTAATTCCGAAATAAGGAAATAATCTTTGAATTCAAAAGAACAGTCAGATACGTGTATTGAGATTGTTTTTTCTCTAAAATCTTGTATTTGATCTTTGCTAAGCATTTTTTGAATATTCTATACCATGTAAATGCTACTTTTCCTAGTGGATACTGACCAACGAGAAATATAAACGTAGCCCAAACCGGTAAGTCGGTAAGGCTGTAAAATAAAATGGTTTGAGCCACATAAAATATCGGAAATGTAATAATTCCCAAAGCATATTGTAGTGAGCTGTAAAAGCCTGTGAACTGAGTCTTGAATACTTTTTTTCGTAAGTAAACCGGTGTGAAAAACGGCAATGCATTCAATACCAGTCCAATTAGAAACAAGGGCAATGTGCAAATCAGAAGCAGGCTTTCAGCAATGAGAGGAAGCGTATTAAAATCAGATTTTTCAATAACCCAATTTCGCAGGTTGTATTTGCTTAGTTTCTCTCTGTATTTCTGACAATCGATATCTAACAATTTTATTCTTTCCGGATCTTCTTTTTCTAAAGTTACCAGCCTTTCAGCTATTTTTTGTCGTGCATGGAATCTGTTTAATGTGTTATCAGGAAAAACCTTGCCTTCGCGTTTCAAAAAAGAAGTATTGCAAACCTCTGTGACGGTTTCAAAGCATTTGTAGTATTTTGTAGTATTCAAATGCAACGACATGCTTATCAAATCATTCTTTAGTTTCTCACGAATTTCATTGGTTGCTGTTACCGGGTTTTCAGTATAAGCATTCATATATTCTGAAATCTCTATGGGCTTTCCAATCTGAATAATAATATGTTTCCCGAATTTGGTAATGTCTCCGAAGTCAAGTCCAACAGGAACAATTTTTACGGCGGGTTTGTCTCCGTATTTTTGTTGAGCAGTAAATGCAATACGGAAAATCCCTTTCACCAATGGTCGTAGAAATCGTTCAGTTTCCTGATTACCTTCGGGCATAATTCCCAATGCCGCATTGTGGTGCAGAACTTCAACACATTGATCGAATATTTCCTGATTACGTCCCAAATTTTCGACACCATCACGCATACGAAATGCAGGCATGACTTTCATGAAATTCAATATTTTAGCAACAAGTTTGTTTTTGAATATATCGGCTCTGGCCAGAAAAATAACGGGCAGATTATTAGGAACTAAAGCATGAACGGCCAGTGCGTCCATTAAAGCATTGGTGTGGTTGGGAGCAAAAATAACGGGGCAATCTGTCGGAATATTTTCTTTACCAATGATTATGTATTCTCCGTAAAAACGTTTGAACGTGAATTTGATGTAATTTCTGACAATTTTGAATGGAAGTTTCGATTCGTAGATATTGGACATAGCTTGCAAATTGGTGTTGGAAAAGATTTTTTACGTTTTACATCAAGGTTCGATCATTCCTTAGGTTCTTTGTTATGCCAATAGGTGGCAATGCTTAAACCTGAAACAATGTGCCAGATTCCCCACCAGGCAACAATGAATATCATGCCACCAATCTGAAGTTCGGGCGGAAATATCTTTGGGTTAAATAGCAGCAGTAATCCTAACCCGGAGTTATGAATGCCGGTTTCGATGGTCAGGGTTCTGCGGTTTACATTCGAGACTTTGAAAAGAGTTCCGATACTAAAACCGGTTACCAGGGCCAGTGTGTTGTGTATCAATACCAGTATGAAAATGAAATAGATGTATTTCAGAAAGAACGACCAGTTATTTGCAAAAGCTAAAACTACCATTGCAATAAAGAAAACGAACGAAACACTCTGTATTGGTTTCTTGATTTTCCCGGTCATTTTCGGGAACTTTCTTGAAAAGAATATCCCGATAATTAACGGAATTCCGAGGAGCAGAAAAACAGTTTCAAACATTTGCCAGGTGTCGATAGTGAGTGGTTTCAGCATATGTCCGGCATGATTGCTAATGTATTTTACATACAAACCACCCCAAAAAGCAAAATTGAATGGTGTTGTGATTGTTGCAAAGATGGTGCTTGTTGCTGTTAACCCAACTGCCAGTTCAGTATTTGCTTTCGAATAGGATGTCATGAAATTTGAAATGTTGCCTCCGGGACATGCGGCAACCAATATCATACCCATGGCAACTGTTGGAGTAATGTAGCTGTTTAGAGCAATAACGAGCACAAATGTAACGGCGGGCAAGGCAACAAGTTGCGAAAATAATCCAATGAGTGGGAGCTTCGGGTTTTTGATAAGTTTGCTAAACTGACCGGGCTGAATATTCAATGCCACACCAAACATAACAAAACAAAGCACAAGGTTGATGAGATGCATGCCTGATGCCGAAAAGTTTATGCGGATAGGATCCAGCTGTTGTAGGGCTTCGTACATATGGTAACTTTATTAATTTTGCTGATACAAATATATAAAATTACTGCAACAAATCTCCGGTTTTTTAAACTATGAGCGAAAAACCTTGAATAAATCTCCTTTTTAATTACTTTTGTACCTTATAAATCGGTTAATAAACTTACGAAATAGCGTTAGCATTATCATGAAAAAAAGAATCAATATTTTAATCCTTCTTGCGGTATTTGTTCTGTCGGGTTCGTGCGCCGTCAAACAAGATCAGTCTACAAAGGTTTGCTTCGAAACAAGTTATGGAAAAATCATTCTGAAACTTTATCCCGAAACGAGCAAACACAGAGCCAATTTCATCAAGTTGGTCGAAAGTGGATTTTATAACGGTGTTTTATTTCATCGGGTTATTGCCGGATTTATGATACAGGGTGGCGATCCTCAGTCGAAAACAGCTCAACCGAATGTTTTACTTGGCAATGGCGATGTTGGGTATACTGTTCCGGCAGAATTTGTTTATCCTCAGTATTACCACAAACGTGGAGTGCTTGCAGCAGCCCGCGAAGGAGATAATGTAAATCCACAAAAAGCTTCGTCGGGTTGTCAGTTTTATATTGTACAGGGCCGTGTGTTTACCGACGGGCAACTGGACAGCATGGATGATAACAAGAAAATGAATTTAAAAGGAAAGCTGTTTCAGGATATGTTGAAGACAAAAGAAAGCATTGTAAAACAATACCGTGATGAAAATAACACCATAAAACTAGATCAGTTGCGCGATACTATTCTCCAACAGGTAGAAGCGAAACTGAAAACGGATACTACCTATAAATTTACGGCAAAACAACGCAACGATTATAAAACCTTGGGTGGAACGCCGCATTTGGATGGTTCTTACACGGTTTTTGGTGAAGTAATTGAAGGAATGGATGTTGTTGATAAAATTACCCAGGTGGCGGTAGATCAAAATAACCGCCCGTTGCAGGATGTGAAGATTATTAAAGCCGAAATAGTAAAATAGTTGGCAGTAAATAGGATTAAATTGCACCCGGGATGTCATTCACGCATAACACTCAGATTCATCTGGGGGAAAGAGAACTGATGAGAGAAATAAACTATAATAAGAATTTCATGAATCATATTACCCTAATATAATTGTTTGATGCCAATATCGCCGCTGGCAAATATCATGAGCGAAGCGAATAAATAACATTTAATCCATGAGAATAACATTAATTCAGGATACGATCATTTGGGCTGATAAGTCTGCTAATTTGCAAAAAACGGGTGTGCAACTTGCCTTGCTGGCAGGACAAACCGATCTTGTTGTGTTGCCAGAGATGTTTACAACCGGATTTTGTACGGGTAAAATTCAGTTGGCCGAAACGATGGCGGATGAAACTATTCAAACCCTTCGGGCATGGGCTAAGGACTTTCAATTTGCGATAGCAGGTAGCTTTATTGCCACTGAAAACGGAAAAAATTACAACCGTTCATTTTTTGTCTTCCCCACGGGTGAAGTAGAAACAGCCGATAAACGTCATTTATTCTCCATGGGTGGTGAGCATACTCATTTTTCGGCTGGTGAAAAACGCCTGATTGTAAACTACTGCGGCTTTAATATTTGTTTGTTGGTCTGTTACGATGTTCGTTTCCCGGTTTGGGCCCGGAATGTTGATAACGAATATGATTTATTGATTTATGTGGCTAATTTCCCCGAACGCCGTATAAATGACTGGGACATTTTACTTCAGGCACGGGCTATCGAAAATCAGGCCTATGTGTGTGGTGTGAACCGGATAGGAGTGGATGGTCTTGGAATTAGCTACAACGGTCATTCAACGCTTATAGATTTTAAAGCCCAAACAATCTTGAACTTTCCGGAGAATGCAACATCCATTCAAACTTTCGATTTGCAACAAGCGCCTCTTCAGCGGTATCGGGAAAAATTTGCCGTGTGGAAAGATGCCGACAGATTTGAAATTAAATAATTTCCTGCCTTTTTCATTCAGCTTTTCCTGTTGGATGCTTCTTTCCGGTTATTTCTTTTCCACCGATTCATTACGTTGATGCCGGTCATTGGTCAATGTTTTGTTTTTTTATGCAGAAAATAACCGGATAGGAGGGAATTTGTATTTTATTTTGTATAATTTTGGCGCTTCTAATCAAAAAAAATAATCGTCAATTTTGTTCGACGAAAAACAAATCTAATTAATTCTAATTCAGTATGAGAAAAACACTAATTCTATCTTTCTGCCTGTTGTGTATGACTGCAATGGGTCAGAAGAGTAAGTCGACAACCGTTTCGGAGCTGTGGCTCGACGAAATGGGAGCTAACAAAATTGAAACAGGTTGGAGTATAAGTCAAGCCAACAAAAGTATCGACAGTAATCCCCTTACAGTTGGTGGTGTAAAATACGAAAGGGGTATTGGCACACACGCCATTAGCAAAGTGCTTCTGAACCTGAATGGGACAGCCAGTAAATTTTCGGCATTAGTAGGTGTTGACGACGAAGTGAAATCGGCAGCTGCCAGCATGGAGTTTTATGTTTTGTGCGACCGAAAAGTGGTGTTTCGCAGTGGCGTTATGAAAAAAGGAGATGCTGCCAAAGAAATCAACGTAAACCTCAAAGGCGTACAGCAACTTGCACTGTTGGTGACCGATGCCAACGATGGGATTAGCTTCGACCATGCCGACTGGCTTAATGCGCGGATTGCATACGCAAAGAATAAACCAACAATTGCGGGCATTGCTTCGCAAAAGCCTTATATTCTTACTCCCAAACCTTCTGTGTCGCCTCGCATTAACGGAGCCCGTATTACCGGTGCAACTCCCGGCAAACCATTTCTTTATCACATTGCAGCTACAGGCAATAGCCCAATAACTTTCAGTGCCGAAGGCCTCCCTGAAGGATTGACACTGGATAAAGAAACCGGAATAATTTCGGGAAAAGCGGATCAGGAGGGTGAGTACATAGTGAAAGTAACTGCCCGTAACGAAGTGGGAACAGCTACACGCGCTATGAAAATAGTGATCGGTAAAAATAAACTTGCACTAACACCGCCAATGGGATGGAACAGTTGGAATTGTTGGGGATTGTCGGTTAGTGCCGAAAAGGTAAAAGCTTCGGCCGACGCGATGGTGTCGAGTGGTTTAATCAATCATGGCTGGACATATATGAACATCGATGATGGTTGGGAAGCTCCTGAGCGCGCTGCCAATGGCGACATTGTGTGCAACGATAAATTCCCCGACATGAAGCAATTGTGCGATTATGTACATGCCAAAGGATTAAAAATAGGTATCTATTCTTCGCCGGGTCGATTGACTTGCGGCGGTTATCTGGGAAGTCTGAATCACGAACAACAGGATGCTGACATGTATGCCAAATGGGGCATCGACTACCTGAAATATGACTGGTGCTCGTATGGCGAAGAGTTTGACAAAACAGACAAATCGCATGCTGAATATGTGAAACCATACACAACAATGAAAAATGCCCTTGCAGCGCAAAACCGCGATATCGTACACAGCCTTTGCCAATACGGTATGGATAATGTATGGGAATGGGGAAGCACAACCGGACAACTCTGGCGCACTACCGGCGACATTACGGACACCTGGCAAAGCATGTCCGACATTGGATTCTCCCAAACACAGAATACCCAATACGCCAGACCCGGTAGCTGGAACGACCCCGATATGTTGGTTGTAGGAAAAGTGGGTTGGGGGCCGTCGCTTCATGCCACCCGCTTAACGCCCGATGAACAATATACACACATCAGCCTGTGGGCATTGCTTGCTTCGCCATTGCTTATCGGAGGCGATATGAGCCAGATGGACGAATTCACACTGAGCTTACTTACAAACGATGAAGTGCTTGATATCAATCAGGATCCTTTGGGGAAACAGGCTGTATGTGTTTCGAAACAGAATGGAAAAGAAGTATGGGTGAAAGAACTTGAAGATGGTTCGAAAGCCGTGGGATTATTCAACCGGGGAGACAACACAAACGTTGCAGATTTATTCAATTGGGCACAAAAAGAAAGCGTTTCAACTGGTATAAAAATCAACTGGTCCGAATTAAATATCAGTGGGAAACAACAGATACGCAATGTTTGGTCACAAAAAAACATAGCCATTCAGGATCAGGCATTCGAAACGGCTGTTCCACTTCACGGAGTTGTTTTGGTCAGAATCAGTCCGGTCAGATAAATCACATACGTATCGAATTTCTTGAACTAACAGTGAGCCTCAAAAGGGTTCACTGTTTTTTTTGTCAAATGATTGGGTTTCGCGATGTATAAATTGCGAAACCTCATTATGTTTACAAGGACTCTATTTTAAATTCGGATTTAGAACAGTTAGCAGTTAAACGCTTTTTCTGTTATCAAAAATCTTCAAAACCCCCGTATTTGCTGGGTTTCACAAGAAACAATAAAAAACCTCAAAAAATATTTTCTGAATGTGTGTTTTTATCAAAAAAACTTTCATATATTTACGGTCGTTAAATTATGATTTGAAACTCCCATTTATTCGGGTTTTTATTTCATTTTGTATTCTGTTTTGTTTGTTTTACTTCCAAATTCGTCGTTTTATGGATAGAATTAATCAAACTATCGCAATTACATTCGCTGATGTAAAATTCCAAAGCGTAGAAAAAACCTGGAGAAAAAATAAACAATAAAATTTAAACCTGCGGAGGTGCAGAGGCTTATTTTACGATAAAATACTCATCTGCTGCTGTGCAGACAACTATTCAACCGAAAAATAATAACCTGCCGCCGCGCAGATACGGATTTTATGGAATAATATCGATTTGCGGCTGTGCAGATCCGAATTTTGTGGAATAATATTGATCTGCCGCTGTGCAGATAGAGATTATACAGTATAATTCTTATCTGCAGGAGCGCAGACAGGAAATAAACACTATTTACGATACTTTTTGAATTTATTATTGATAATAAAACACATATTATCAGGCAACTAAGCTTGATACAAATAACCTCAATATTAATTTTTAAACAGAAAAATGTATGATTACAAGTGTGAATTATTTGTTGTTTCCGGGTGCTGAATTGTTTACTTTTGCGAGTAGAGCCATCGCTACGGTTGATGCTAAGAGATTACAACTCCCATCTGTTGTTCCTTATCTCGATAACGCCAGTGTAAAATGCGATGCGTTCCAAAGCGCATTGGAGCGTGAATCGAAAAATCCGGTTACCAAGCTGCAGGCAGCTAAGTCGGATATGTGTAACGATGCTTTTATGGCCTTTCGTTCGTATTGCGAATCGGCATCTACCCGCCGTAAAGAAGGATGGAGCGATGCGGCTAATACCTTGTTAAACGTTATACGGAAACACGGATGGAGTGCTCAGCATTTGGGCTACAAAGCTAAATCGGGTGCATTAAACAACATCATTTCCGAAATACGCACTAAATATCCTGCCGAACTGGCTTTGATAGCTGCCGGTGAATTATTGGACGAAGTAGACGATTCTCAGAAAGATTTTGAAGCCACCGCTAAACAATTTGTAGAAGTAGCCGCGGCTACCAACGAACCTACCGTGGTGGAAACCCGCCCCGAATTGGTGGTTGCTCTGCGTGCTTTGTTCCAGTTTGTAGGACTGCAACAAATTGCTGCCCCAAGCGCTGACCTCACTGCACTTACCAACGAACTAAACGCACTTATCGTTTCGTCGCTCAGTACCCTGAGAGCTACCGATACCCGTGCAGAAAACAAGAAAAAAGATACTGGTAAAACTGATACAAGCGTTGCCGGTTAATTGAATTGAACATGATAGCTCCGCTCGAAAGTGGGGCTATCATGTTACAAAAGGATTTATAAATAGGTTTTTTTGGGAAATTGTGTGTAGATGCTAAATAATAGGTAAATGGATGTATTGAAATAGTGATTTGATTTTTTTTGTGAAATAATATAAATATATCAGAAAATGAAAAAGGTAATATTTGTTTTGATGGTTTTACTTTCAATATTAATTAATACAAATGCACAATGGAAGCAAACCAATGGACCTGAAGGCGGAATAGTCAGATGCATAGTATCAAAAGATTCTAATATTTTTGCGGGAGTAGTAAATGGAGGAATATATCATTCATCAAATAATGGACAAAGTTGGTCAATATCTAATAATGGATTAACATACCCTATTGGTCTTGGCAATGGAATTATCAAGGATCAACCTGCAGATATTACATCCTTTGCTGTTATTGGAAGTAAGATATTTGCTGGAGCTTGGCAAGGTGGCAGAATGTATGTTTCTTCTGACAATGGACAAAGCTGGGCTACATCTAATATAGGATTAACTGGACAATATGTAGTAGATTTAGCAGTTGGTGGAAATAATCTATTTGCAGCTGGTGATGGCGGAGTTTATATCTCATCTGATAATGGACAAAATTGGTCAGAAGCAAATGCAGGACTAACTACAAAAAATATTGGCTTTTTAGCAGTTTCTGGAAATAGTATTTTTGCAGCGAGCTATGGTGTAGGGATATTTGTCTCAACAAATAATGGACAAAATTGGTCTTTAGTGAATAATGGATTGACCGATTTAAATGTTAGTTCGTTAACTGTCTGTGGAACCAGTATCTTTGCCGGAACATGGGGAAGTGGAGTATTCCGTTCGACTGATAATGGTCAAAACTGGTCTCCAGTGAATACAGGTTTTACTGCTAAAGGAGTTAAGTCTCTGGTTAGTAGTGGGAATAAAATTTTTGCTGGAACCTATTCGATGTTTAATTTTTTTACAGGTATGGTATCTGATGGTGGTGTGTTTGTATCAACAAATAACGGAGAAAGTTGGACGAGAGTAAGTTCGGGATTAGCAAATGATATTGAATCTTTATATATTTCAGGAAGCAATATCTTTGCAGGCACAAATGGTGGGGGTATCTTTTCTTCTGCTAACGATGGTCAAAGTTGGTCTGCTGTAAACATCGGAATAAAAAATGGAGGTGTTGGGTCATTTGCCTTTAGTGGTAATAATATCTTTGTTGGAGGCAGTGGGGGAGTATCATTATCGACTGACAATGGTGAAAATTGGTCAATTATGAATGCTGGCTTGACAAATGTCAAAGTTACTGATTTGGCAGTAAGTGGGAATAATATTTTTGCTGGAACAAATGGTGGAGGGATATTTCTTTCAACTAATAATGGTCAAACTTGGACGCCTGTAAATAATGGAATTGGGCTAATTTATCGTTGGATTTCAGCGCTAGCAATAACTGGAAATAATATTTTTGTTGGAACCTATAATTCGGAGACTGGCAATGGTGGTTTGTTTCTCTCAACAAACAATGGGCAAACTTGGTCGGCAATAAATAATGGTTTGACAAATAACAAAATTTCATCTTTAGTTATCAGTGGAAACAATATTTTTGCTGGAACATACGGTGGGGGTATATTTCGGTCAATGGATTATGGTCAAAATTGGTCCGAAGTAAATATCGGACTTATAGATAAACAAATTTTGGCTTTAGCTGTTTGTGGAAATAATATTTTTGCAGGTACAGGTCAAAATGGAGTATTCCGTTCAACAGATAATGGACAAAATTGGATTTCTGTAGGATTGAGTGGATATGGAATAGGTTCATTAACAGTGTCTGGCACTGATATTTTTGCTAGTAATGCTTCTGCCAGAAGTAATGTTTTCCGCTCTCGAAATAACGGAGCAAGTTGGTATAAAGTAGATAAAGGGTTAACCAGAACGAAAGGGATTGGTTCCCTTGGAATTTATGGAGGTAATATTTTTGCTGGAACTCCCTATGAAGGTGTATGGAAGCGTCCATTAAGCGAAATGAATTACGATCAAAAATTAATTCAACAAGATTCTTTGGCACTTGTAGCATTATATAATTCAACAAATGGTACAAATTGGACTAAAAAAGCAAATTGGTTAACCGGTCCACTCGAAACGTGGGAGGGTATCACTTTTGAAGAGGGAAGAGTAGTTAAATTGAATATGGGAAGTACCTCTACTCCTTCTGCAGGTTTAGTTGGGTCTATTCCGATTGAGCTCTCAAATCTAACTGAAATCAGTGAGTTGAGTTTCGCTAGAAATAAATTATCTGGTTTGCTTCCTGAAAATTGGTCTGCTTTAGTAAATCTACAAACAATAGATCTTACCGGAAATCAATTCACAGGTACACTTCCTTCAAGTTGGTCTTCTTTAGTGAATTTGCAGTATTTATATCTTTATAGTAATCAATTATCAGGGACACTACCTTCAGATTGGTCAACTTTGGTCAACCTAAGGATTTTAGCTGCACCGAATAATCAACTTACAGGAACTTTACCTTCGAGTTGGTCCTCTTTAGCAAATCTAACGGAATTGTATCTTGGATATAATAATCTTACAGGATCTCTGCCTGATAGCTGGTCATCTTTAAAAAATTTGAAAACGTTGGATTTTAGTTATTACAATCAATTATCAGGTACACTTCCTTCGAGTTGGTCTTCTTTAGCTAATTTACAGGTTTTATATCTTTCTGGTAATAAATTATCAGGAACTCTTCCTTCGAGCTGGTCAAGCTTAGCTAAGCTAATGTATTTAACTTTAAACGATAATCTACTTACTGGAATTTTACCTGATAGTTGGTCTGCATTAAAGAATTTGCAAACATTGAATCTTAGCTATAACAAAATATCTGGTTTACCTGATTTATCATCTTTGGTAAGTCTTAAAAATTTATTAATTGATAACAACATGTTGAACTTTGGAGATATCGAACCTAATATAGGTGTTCCACAAAGTATTTTTAGATACTCTCCTCAAGCTTCAATTGGTAAGTTAGATACAATGAATAGAAATTTAGGTGAAGAATTCAAAATCTCAGTCACTACAAATGGTAATAACAATATTTATCAGTGGTGTTACAATGGTGTAAGTATTACAGGTGCCACTGCAACTGAGTATGTAATTCCGTATGTAGCTTCTAAAGATGCAGGAAAATACACTTGTCAAATTACCAATACAAAAGCAACTGAACTTACCTTAACAAGTAATCCGATAACATTAGAAGTTCATACTAAAGTGAATGCAGTCTCAGAAGTCCCTGAAACAAATGGATTAATTGTTTATCCAAACCCTGTAACAGATGATTTTCGTATTGAAGGCATAGAAGGCATAGCTACATTCAAGTTGTACGATGTTTCTGGTAATCTGTTATTGACAAAAGGAATTAATAATAATGAGTCAATAGATATTAGTAACTTACCACAAGGTTTGTATATTGTTCATTTAAAGACATTGAATGGTTCTGTGGTACGTAAAGTTCAGAAGTTGTAATCATATTATACTTAGAAATCAAAAAATAATTAAAATATTGATAGCCATGAAAACAAAAATCATTTTAATTTTAATTTTTTCTTTTTCTATCTTTGCAAATGCTCAAAGATTCGAGAAGTTTCGATATAACGAAAATGATATTAATCCTATACCATCACAAATAATTAATGATAGTGTAAAAAGAAATACACCTTCTGCCATTATTATTTGGGATAATAATCTTCAATCGAATAATGAGGGATTTTATTCTTTTAGGATTAAAGTGCCAATATCATTTTCTTTTTTTGGGGTAGGTTGGTTGTGTGATAATAAGAACATAAACCCCAAAGATTTTATTCTGAAATATAGAACAAAATTAAATGATAATCAATGGACTGATTGGAAGGATAATTCAGGTATAACATCTCCCGCAGAGACTCCTACTAATCTTTATTGGAGTGATATTATTTTTATTGATGATTCTATATTGCATGATAATTGTGAAATTATGTTGTATGCTCCTAATGGAGAGAAAATTAAATATGTAAGAATTGATTTTGTGAACATGTTAAATGAAAGTTCAAAGAAAAATAACAAATACGCATTATCAAATGATACTTTAAGATTTAAATCACCAACAGAAATACATGGTTGTCCCCAACCTGTAATTATACCTAGGTCTGATTGGTGTAATGGTATAGGTGCATGTAATAATCCAACATTCACACCTAAAGTGATTACTCCAACCCATGTAATTATGCATCATGGTGCAAGTCCAGATACATATTCAGATGGTTATGCGGTTGTTAGAAGTTATTGGGATTATCATGTAAATACTAAAGGTTGGGATGATATTGCATATAATTATCTTATTGATAAGTTTGGGAATATTTTTCAAGGGAGGTATAACCCAGATAATCAATCTCAGGATATACAAGGTGCTCATGCAGAATCTTCGAATAGTAAATCTATAGGCATTTGTTTTTTAGGAAACACAGATGTAACAACCTCAACCTCTATACAATTATCGAAATTAGAAGAATTGTTAGCTTGGTGGTTTAATTGGCGTGGTTATGACCCAACTTCCAGTGCAAATATTCTAAGTCAAGATGGAACAAGTACATTATATTTGCCGAGAATATGTGGGCATAGAGATGTTAAACCAACTGATACTTGCCCCGGGAATAATCTCTACAACCTATTATCAACTATAAGGACAGACACAAAAAATAAAATAGTAGGTAGTTCTGTGAGTGGCACTCCACCGTCTAATGATAACTGTGCAAATGCAATATTGTTAACTGATAATACCACTTGCAGTTATACTTATGGGACTATTGATTATGCCACTGATGATGGATTTCCTAATTTACCATCATGTAATGGAAAGAGTTCAACTCAATACGGCGTATTCTATAAATTTATTGCAGCAACAACCTCGGCAATAATCGCTGTTGAACCAAATGTTCCAACAAGCTCTGGATTAGACGCAGTTGTCGTTGTTTATAAAGGTACAAGTTGTTATGATCTTAATGAAATAGGTTGTTTAGATCCTACTGGGTATGGGAATGTGAATCTAACAGTTTCTGGTCTTATTGTTGGTCAAACATACTGGATTAGAATTTATGATTTTGGTGCTTCTCAACCTACAATTGGTAATGGTGGTTTTCGAGTTTGTGTTTCACATACTTCGGCAGATGTTGAAGACGTTTCTGCTTCCGGCAAAATAAAGATTTACCCAAATCCAACAACAGGCAAATTTGAAATATCAGAAATTGAAACCTTAGGAGATAAATGTAAGATTGAGATTTTTAATCATCTTGGTATGTCAATTTACGTTTCCACATATGAGAATATTGGGAAAAAGATAAGCTTAGATTTGAGTTCTTATCCTGTTGGAATGTATATTGTTAGACTATCAAATAATGGAGTAAACTATCAAAGGAAAGTAATCAAGAAATAAAAATACCTTGCTTGAATAAAAAAAATGCGAACCGAAACAAATCGGTTCGCGTTTTTATTTGGACAGGTTTTTTGCAAGCAATATCAGCAAAGCAGTCATATTGTGAGATTACAATCACTGTTTCTCCGTCAGATACTTCCAATATCGTTTAGGCAAGTGTTGTCGGTGTAGTTTGGGGTTTATGCGTTCCTTGATGGTCATTGATTTAAAATAGCCTTTCCACAAGTCCTGATAGAGTTTTTCGTCTTCTGCCATCAGGTTCTCGTCCAATTTGCCTTTGGGGAACAGGTCGGTGCTGTCGAGTGTCATTTCGGTAATGTTTTTCATGTCGTAGTAAAAGCCATAATTGCGTTTAGTGTCGTAAATCACCCATTTCTGGTCGGCAAAACGGTCTTTAAAATGCTCCAGGGTCAATGGCAATGCATTGTGATCGGGCGAAACGGGTGCAAAGAAAATATCATCGGCAGCTTTCTGAAAGCGTACAAATTCTATCAGCCTGTGTTTTTCCTTATTTACCTTTTGAGCCAGCTTTTGCATTTGCAACACATCGTCGTCGGCATAGTTTGTTTCAATGGATTTTTTACTGTCAAAAGCTTTACGAATATACCGAAAAATCAATTCGTCGCTACCCGGTAACTCCGAAAGCCACACATAGGTAATCATATTGAGTGAGTTGGGTTCCAGCGTTTGCTCCAGACCTTTCCAAACTCGTGCGGATTTATCTTCCTGTGTCAATACAATGTAACTCTCCTCCACAAACAAGGGTTCCGGTTGATTCAATCCCAGTAATTTATCGGGAAAGGTTTTCCGGTTATAGGCATCAAATACAGCTGTAAGTAAGCCTTCGAGGGTTTTATCGTAGTGGAAGATAATCAATGTGTTGATGTAATGATGTGATGATATGATAATGTGATGATGTGATGATATGTTGATGTAATTATGTGTCCAAGAGTTGAAGCATCAATCAAATATCAACATCAACTGGTTTGGATCGGGAGCTCCTTTGGGTAGTTTTTTTTCTGTAAGCACTTTGCGAACATATTCGGGCGACGATTCACTTACATTTTGTACAGCCAGCTCGTTACAGGTAATAAAGTACTGTGCTTTTTTCATAACAATTCCCATTTTCTTTAAATCAACCGATTTCAATCGGGCATATCGGCGCGACATGATGATTAGCTTAGCCGATTTTACACCGATACCCGGAATGCGGAGAATCATGCTGTAATCAGCTTTGTTTACATCTACCGGAAAGTGCTCGGGGTGACGCAATGCCCATGCCAGTTTCGGATCAATTTCCAAATCCAAATCAGGATTTTTATCATCCACGATTTCATCTACCTTAAATTCATAGAAACGAAGCAACCAATCCGCCTGATACAGTCGGTTTTCGCGAACCAACGGAGCCTGTTTCACTACCGGCAACCGGCTATCGTATGAATTGACAGGGATGTAGCCCGAATAATAGACGCGCTTCATGCTGGGTCGATTATAAAGTGCTGCCGATGTAAACAAAATTTGTTTGTCGGTTTCGTCGGTGGCGCCGATAATCATTTGCGTACTTTGTCCGGCAGGAGCAAAGCGTGGAGCCGAACGATGCTTCTGACGTTCCTCAGTACTTTCCAACACACCTTGCTGGATATACAACATGGGTTTATAAACGCTTTCGTGATCTTTTTCGGGTGCCAGCATTTTCAGGTTTTGTTCGGTAGGAATTTCAATGTTTACACTCAGACGGTCGGCATACAATCCGGCTTCGTGAACCAATTGCTGACTCGCTCCCGGAATGCTTTTCATGTGGATGTAGCCATTGAACTTATGAACGGTTCGAAGTTCTTTTATTACCCTTACCATGCGTTCCATGGTGTAGTCGGGTGTGTTGATAACGCCCGAACTCAAAAACAAACCTTCAATATAATTGCGACGGTAAAACTCGATGGTTAGCTCCACCAGTTCGTCCACGGCAAAGGTGGCACGTTTCAGGTCGTTGCTGCGGCGGTTGATGCAGTAAGCGCAATCGTAAATGCAGTAATTCGTTAGCATAATTTTGAGAAGCGACACGCAGCGACCGTCTTCTGTAAAGCTGTGGCAGATTCCCCAACCGCTGGTACTTCCAATACCACCCGGTGTATTTTTCCGCGTAGTGCCACTGGATGCACACGATACATCGTACTTTGCCGATTCAGCCAGCGTTTGGAGTTTGTCGAGAATTTCTGCTTTCATAGGTGGCAAAGTAACTGAATTTGCCCGTTAAAAACACAAGCGAAAGTATTAAATACTTCCGCTTGTTGATAAGTTTTCAGAATGTGATAAACAATGTTATAATTGCCTGTATTTCGACTTTTCAGTTTTTTATTTCTTGAAATAACTCTGTTAGCCGTTTGTTTTCCGTGCTGAATGAAGGTTTATCTTTAATCAGCTCGTTTATGTATTTAATCCGGTCATCCGTCATTGGGTGCGAACTTATAAACGTTGGGACTAAGACTTTTTCTTCGGATTTCAATCGGGTAAACAATGTTGTCATACCTTTGGGATTAATTCCATTTTGAATCATTAGTTCAGTACCTTGCACGTCGGCTTCCTGCTCAAACTGCCGGGAAAAAGACAGGGATTCGAGATTCCGTGCATTATCGGCAATAACGGCCATAATACCATTGACATCGGTAAGAACTACCGAAATAAAAATATAACCCGACAGGTTTCGACAAAGCATTTTCATGGTATGGCGGTTATTTACGTGAATTACTTCGTGCCCGATAAGTCCGGCCAATTCATCGTAAGCTTTCATTTTATCGAGCAGTGCTGTGTAAACAACAATGTTTCCGTCAGGCAATGCAAATGCATTGACGATATCTGATTGTACAACCGTGAAATGAAGTTGTTTGCTGTTGTTGAGTTTTAGTTCTGCTGCAAACTCGTTCAGGGTATTGGTTTTTGCAGAGTCAACATTATTTTTTGTAACATATTCCGTGAAGAATGTCTGACCCAACGAAGCATCGTATTTTTCAGGAATAATAAGTACTGCTTTTTCGGCTACCCATGGAATAATAAGAAAATAGCCTCCAACAATCAATCCCAAAATAAGAACTGCAATGAGAATGTGCGCTTTTATACCCAGATGAATAAAGATATGGTACCAACCCAGTTGTCCTTTTTGTTTGAGTAACCCCAAAAATTCAGCAATAAAATCAGGATTGTTGACTTTGATTAAAGCCACCTTATTATCATTATGCCTTATTTCGAGTGTGTTTCCGAATTGCTCAACAGAAATCTCTTCAAT
This sequence comes from Paludibacter sp., assembly GCA_028710895.1. Taxonomy (GTDB): domain Bacteria; phylum Bacteroidota; class Bacteroidia; order Bacteroidales; family Paludibacteraceae; genus Paludibacter. The sequence continues at coordinate 315,817 of JAQTTH010000001.1, read as the reverse complement.
TCCCCACTCATTGAACCCAATCGATGTTTTAAATTCAAGTTGACCTTGTAATTCGTCAAGTGTTAGCTCAATTTGTTGGGGAATGGAAGAGATTCCATCGAAATAAGTAGCAGCTGTCAGATTCATTACATGATAAAATCAATATTCAGAAAATCGCTCATATCTTCACCTGTTGCATCGGTGTAGTCAGCCTCGGTTTGTTGAATGCTATCAAGATCGATGTCGCCTTCGAGTTGAATTCTGCTAAATACAAGATTCATAGTGCGGGTTACAACCCATGCATAACCAAGTCCAAGCGTGAAAATGAGGATAATATAATTTACAAACAAGAGGTTAAACATATCGCTTGCAGTTGCTTTCGATTTAAATGTAATTTCTTTACCATCTTTATAAGCACTGATGTTGTTCACATAGTATTCGAATAAGCTTTTGTAAAACCAAAAGGAGTAAATCCCCAGTGTGATAAGCGTTAATAGGAAACCTTTCAGTCCCAAAAGGAAGTAATCAAGGCCTTTACCTTTGTATCTGAACTCCACATCACCCATTCTGATATTGCCAATTAGGTAGCTTCTCAAATTCATTTCCATCCACGAACCATAAATTCCAAGGGAGATGATAGTGAAAAAGATCCATTTAAAGAAGTTGAGCATTAATTCAGTTCTGTCGCCACGATATCCGAAGCGAATACCACGCCAGGTACTGCGTGACATACGATAACGGTACGAACCATGAATGGCAATTGGCATGATGGTAAACAACCCAAAATACAATACAAGAATGCCTAGGGTTGGCATTTCGTAATAGGTAAATACTCCAAAAATTGCAAACAGCAACCCGAAGATTACCAATGTTTTAATATAGCCTTTGAACATTTCCTTTCCTGTGCCATTAAAAGCAAAACTATCGTCATTCAACGTGGTAGAACTATACATGTACTTAAGCTGTTTTGCCTTTGCCCATGGGTAATAAATACTGAGTGTGATAACAGATAATAGCCAGTTCACGACTACTATTCCAAAAAATGTACTGCCATTGCCATTGAAACTGAGCTTGTAGCTTTTTACTTCTGTGCTTTCGTTCTCCATAATCTTTGTTTGTGAATTGTTTATACTGATTTGTTATTGATTTTTTGATAAAATTATACTTGGCAAATATACAATTTTTTTTGAATTCACAAATATAATTATTAAGCAAACTTTAAATTTATATGTGAAATTTTCTTTTAGTTGTACTGTAAGGGTTTATAATATGACGTATATTTTTTCGTTTCACATGATATGTCCCTTAATTTCTTTATTTTTGTGGCAAAATAATTGATAAGATTATTTAAAAAAGAATCGTTTCATGAAGAGAATATTTCTTGCTATTGCTCTATCACTTGGTTTGAGTCTGCAGGCTCAGACTCCATTGCGTACGCAAACATTTACACCAAACATTCGGACACTCCAAATTGGTATTGAAAATGAAAAATACCTGTTACCAATTATCGAACTAAATGGTTCTACCAGATTGTCAGTTCGTTTCGACGAAATGTCACACGAAGCGCATTCCTACAGTTATAAGGTTATACATTGTAATGCCGATTGGACTCCATCTGATTTGTCAACTACCGAATATCTGAGTGGTTATACTACCGGAAATATTACCGACTATACTTCGTCCATTACCACCACTTTTTTATATACGCATTATTCGTTTTTATTACCAAATAACGATATGACTTTTAAAATTTCAGGGAATTATGTGGTGATAATTTACGAAGACAATCAGGTGGATCAGCCAATTGCTCAGGCTTGTTTCTCAATTGTAGACCCCAAAGTAGGCATTACGGCTACTGTGCGTGGAAATACAGATACTGAACTGAATGGAAAAGTACAACAATTAGATTTCGATGTGGCTTTCAATGGCTATTCGGTACGTGAACCGGCAACTGAAATAAAAGTGTTTGTTCGCCAGAATAACCGCCTTGATAATGAGGTTCGCGATGTTAAACCAACATACGTTTCGAATACTAAATTGAGCTATACCAATAATAAAGATCTTATTTTCGAAGGAGGTTGCGACTATCATCGTTTTGATATTTCATCTGTTTATGCAGCGGGAACAGGCGTTGCCACAGTGCGCTACAATCAACCGCATTACGATGCATTCCTGTATGACGATAAAATTCAGGCAAACAAAGCGTACATACAGGAAATGGATGTGAACGGAAAATATATTATCAATTTACAAAGCACAGATAATGATGATGTTGAAGCAGATTATATGTACGTGAATTTCTCATTGCCAACGAATGAACCGTTTTTCGATGGTCAGTTGTACCTCGGTGGTGAGTTTAATTATAACTTAATGAACGATGCCAATCGCCTGAAATATGATGGCACTGAAGGAAAGTATTATCAATCAATTCTTTTAAAGCAGGGTGGTTACAATTACCAGTATTGGTTTGTTCCAAAAGGTGAACGCAAGGCAACAACTCGTCGGGTGGATGGAAGCTATTGGCAGACTCAAAATGAATATACTATTTATGTGTACCAACGGGCCTGGGGCGAACGGTATGATAAATTGATTGGAGTAAAAGATATTGAATAATGAATAAATAATGTTGGATTGAAATGAAAGTTTATAAATTTGGTGGTGCGTCGGTGCGTTCGGCAGAAGGAATTCGCAATATAGCGCGGATAGTTTCAGGGGTAAATGATAATTTATTTATTGTGGTTTCGGCTATGGGTAAAACCACAAATGCTATGGAAGTGGTCCTCGACAGTTTTATGAAAGCCGATCATGCGGGTGCAATACAAAAACTGGTTGAAGTTGAGAACTATCACCGCGAAATTATTGCTGAATTATTTGTAGATAAAACTGTTGGAGAAACGGCTGTTGAACCTTTGTTTGCTGAACTGGAAAAGTATATAATTGAGGGCATTGGCGATGATTATGACCGTTGTTACGACCGATTGGTGTCGTATGGTGAATTGTTTTCCACCTGTATCGTTTCAGCTTTTTTGGCTGAATCGGGTAGCACAAACTGCTGGCTCGATATGCGTAGCCTCATTGTTACCGATAGCAATTTTCGTGAAGCAAATGTGCGGATGAACGATTCGCAGGTGAGATTGAAAAAAGCTGTTGATTTTACTCAAAACAAGATTTATATTGGTCAGGGATTTATTGGTGCTAATATCAAAGGTGACCCGACCACACTGGGGCGTGAAGGTTCGGATTATACAGCTGCGGTGGTTGGAAATCTGCTCGATGCTGAAAGCGTTACTATCTGGAAAGATGTGCCCGGGATTTTAAATGCCGACCCACGTATTTTTGAAAACACGGTTCATATTCCCGAACTGACTTATCTGGATGCTGTTGAATTGGCATACAGTGGTGCGCAGATTATTCACCCTAAGACAATTAAACCTCTTGAAAATAAGCAAATTCCACTTTATGTTCGTCCATTTGGAAGTCCGTCAGAAGCTGGTTCTGTAATTAAAGCAACAACCGAAAAACCAATTGATGTTCCGGTGTTAATTCTCCGAAAAAATCAGGTTCTGGTAACTATTCGGCCCCGCGATTTCTCGTTTGTGTTGGAAGAAAGTCTTTCTAAGGCTTTTGCTGTAATGAATAAACATCGTTTGAAGGTATCGCTGATTCAGAGTTCGGCTATTAGCATTTCGGTGTGTGTCGATAATAATCGCTATTTATCCGGTGCTCTGGATGAATTAGGTAATGACTTCAAAGTAAATTACAACGATAGCCTTGAATTGCTTACAATTCGTGGTATCAACGATGACATTGTTCAAAAAACGACTTCAGGACGTACAATTCTGCTTTCGCAACGAACCCGAAGAAGCGGGCGGTTTTTGATGAAGGAAAATTGAATTGAATATTGAAAAAATAAAAAGGGTAGCACAAAATTTTGTGCTACCCTTTTTTGTTTTATTTCCCTTTAGGGGTTGGAGGTTCTTATTTTACAGGTTCAATGCCGAATGTAAATCCACCTTTAACGCGTTCAATCAGTTCAGGTAGGATGTCGGTGTATTCACCAACTATACCAAAATCGGCAAAGTGGAAAATGGATGCTTTCGGATTATGATCGATTGCAACAATTTTCTCCGATTCTTTCATACCGGCAATATGCTGGATAGCTCCCGAGATTCCTACACCCACATATACTTTGGGACGAACGGTTTTACCTGTTTGACCAACCTGACGTGCATATTCCGAAAAACCTTCGTCAACTACCACACGGCTACAAGCCCATTCAGCTTTTACACCTTTTTCTTTCAGTGCCTCAGCCAGTTTCTTGATAAGCTCCAGTCCGTCGCCTGTAGTTCCACGACCACCTGCAATAATTACATCGGCATCGAACAGATTTACTGAATTACCTTCGCCACGAACAGTCTGCAGAATTTCTACTTTAAATTCGTCTTTTGTCAGTTTTGGTTTGAATGTCGAAACAATACCTGTACGACCTTCTACTTTTGCGGGAACTTCGAAGGTACCCGCACGAGCTGTTGAGATTTGAGGATAAACGAAACCAAGAATAGTTGCCAGCTTACTCTCGCCGTAAGTTGGACGACGTGAATGAAGAATCGGTTTGTTGATTACTTTTTCCTTGCGGTTCACATATTCGCCAATCTCCAGTCCGGTACAGTCGGCTGTTACACCACTTCCGGTTTTCACACCAATACGTGGAGCCAATTCACGACCCGAAGTTGTTGCAGCAAATAAGGCAATTTCAGGGTTACGCTCTTTGATTACCTGAGCAAAAATAGATGAGAAAGGTAATACGAGGTATTCAACCAATTTTGGATCTTCTACCACAATTACTTCGTCTGAACCGTGTTCAAATAAGGTTTGAGCCTGATCTGCTACATCATTACCAATAAGCAAAGTCATGATTTTAGTATCTTCGCCTAATTGATCGGCCAAATGACGCGCCGGAGTCAAAAGCTCTATCGATGGACGGGCAATTTTACCGTTTGCAATTTCAGCCCAGGTCAAAATTCCTTTAGCGCCGTTGCGGTTATCGTAAAATGGAAATTCAGGTTTTTCTGAAGCTTTCTTTTCAGCTTTTTCTTTTTTCTCCAATACGTTTGCACCTTTGGCATAATTAGCCAACAAACTGTCGACGAGTGTTGCCTCGTTATGTCCTTGCGACATAATGATCGGAGCACGTTCGCTCACAATGTTTACGACACCTGCCACAATGGTTGGTGAACCACCTAAACCGATTTTCTTTGTTCCTAATCCGATGTCGTCAATCCCAAACACAGTAACTTTTGCATTGCGGGCTTTGATAGCGCCTGTCAATGATGGTTTGCGTGGTGGAATTCCGGTTGGAGTAAGCGAAATGGTGCAAGGCATAGGCAGCTTCATCATCTGATAACCACCTTCGATAATACGTTTTGCAATCACATTGCCTTCACCATCAGCTTTTACACTTTCAACAAAAGTTGCTTGTGGTATCCCAAGGTTTTCAGCCACTTGCGAAGGAACGTGAGCTGTGTCACCATCGCTTGTCTGACGACCGGCCAGGATGATAAACGGTTCCTTTGAATCTTTGGTGAAACCAAGATGTTTCAACATGGTTGAAATTGCTAAACCGGTTGCATAAGTATCGCTACCACCCAGTTTGCGGTCGGATAGGAGATAGGCTTCGTCGTAACCCATGGAAATAGCAGTGCGTAGTGCTACTTCGAATGAACCAGGTCCCATGGAGCAGGCAATCATGCGGGCATCGGGATATTGTTTTTTGAGTTGTAATCCAGCTTCAAGACCAAACTGACAGTCGATATTAATAATCGATTTTGCTTTTGTTCTGTCCATCAATCCATCGTCTCCCATACGCATTTCCGTTGGGAGTGGAACTTGTTTTATTAAACTTATAATTGTAAGAGCCATTTCTTTAATTATGAATTATGAATTAAAAATTATGAATTGTTTTGGTTACATGTTTTGAAATTCTGGACCATTGCCACCATTAGGTACACTCCAGGTAATACCGTCGCCCGGTGTTTTAATATCGCAGGTTTTGCAATGCATACAGTTTTCTGCATGAATACGTAATTCCTGATGCCCGTTTTTGTCAGTATGTAGTTCATACACTTCTGATGAGCAGAAGAACTGACACGGAGCACCGTATTGTTTGATATTAATGACTGCAAATGACTCCGGATTATTGATTTTTACATGTGGAACCTGTTGCTCATCGTGACCTACACCTGAATGATACACATCAGTAGCTTTGTCAAAAGTCAATACTTTATCAAATTCCAGTTTGCTTTTGAATCTTTCTTTGAATGGTTTACCTTTAAAATCTGCCAATGTTTTAGTCGCATCTTTATCCGGATGCGATTTTAATCGACCACAGAATCCTGCTCCGCCGGTAATTAATTGTGTTCCAAAGTGGATAGAACCCAAAATAAGTCCTTTTGAAAATCCCTGACGGAAATTGCTAACCGGATACAAGTCTTTATATATAACACTGTCTTTGATTGACGCTTCGTATGCTGAAAGTGTCTTTTCAGAGAAATTGTTTTTACTCAATGCTTCAGCAGCTGTTTTGGCTGCCAACATACCTGATGTAATTGCCAAATGCACACCTTTCAATGCTGGCATTGCAACCAATCCGGCGCTATCACCTACAATTAATGCATTGTCGGTGTATAGTTTTGGAATGGAGTACCAACCACCTTCGGGCAATGTTTTTGCACCGTATTCAACAAGTTTACCGCCTTTCAAAAATTTCGAAATAAACGGATTTGTTTTCCATGCCTGAAATGCGTCATGAGCATCGAAAGTTGGGTCTTCATACTCAAGGCCAACTACCAAACCAACAGCTATTTTGTTGTCATTCAATCCATAAACAAATCCACCACCGAATTCTTTCAGGTTTAATGGGTAACCCATAGTATGATAAACTTCACCCGGCTTGATATTTCCTTCGGGCACGCTCCATACTTCTTTTACGCCCAGCGAGTAAATCTGGCAATTTTTATCTTTTTCTAAATCATATTTTGCAATGAGTTGTTTAGCAAGACTTCCGCGTGTTCCTTCAGCAAAAATGGTCAATTTAGCTTCAATTCGTGTTCCCGGTTGGAAATTTTCCATTTCCTTTCCATGATGGTCAACACCGGTATCAATGGTTTTGGCACCAATTACTTTACCATCTTTATACAGAATTTCGCTTAAAGCAAATCCGGGATAAATTTCAACTCCTTTTTCTTCGGCCTTGGTAGCCAAAAAACGACAAACCTGTCCCAATGAAGCCGTATAATTTCCGGCATTACTCATATAAGGGACATGGACCGGCAATTTGAACGATCCATTTTCGCTTAGTATGACCGTAGAGTCGGTTGCAACTTTGGCGTTGAACGGGATTTCGCTAAAATCAACATCCGGTAATAAACTTTTGAAAACATCGGCTTTAATAACGGCACCCGACAAAATGTGACTTCCAATAGCGCTTCCCTTTTCAATCAGCAGAATGCGTTTTTCAAGTCCTTTTTGCTTTAATGTGTCTGCAAGATGAATGGCTGTGGCTAAACCTGAAGGTCCACCTCCAATGATTAAAATATCCGTTGAAACGGTATTATCAGCATTACTCATTATATATATATATTTAATTGGTGATTTTCTGAAACTCTATTATATTAGGCATACGAATAATTATATCCGGGATTCATTTTCCGGATTGATATTGCCTTAAGATACGTTGGGATGAAAATTATCAGGAAGAACTATATAGCATTAAAAATGTATACGGTTTTCCTGAATATAGGAAGGACGGATAATTAGATTTTAATAAATTCAAGGTTGTTTTATTGATTAATTCATTTTAGCGAATCATTCATTAGAAGTCGTGAAATTTTAGTGATTTTCTACCATTTCCGTTGCAAAAATACGTAATTAAATTGGTCGACCATGTGGAAAAACTGACTTTTTCGTTTAAAAAATATTAAAAATGGCACAAATTCGAATATCCTGTGCAACAAAATAGGTGTTTTATGTGTTTCTTCAATTTTTTAAGGAATAATTCCCGTGTTCGCACACGAAAATTAATGAACACACCGTGAATATTCATGTTTTTGACTCGTTGGTTATTTTTCCGTATCTTTGCACAAAATCGTATTCGTCAGGTGTAAAATTTAGAGCTTGAGAAAGAAGAACGGATACGTATATATTCTATGACATTTGATAAATTAGATCTTATTGAGCCGATCTTAAACGCTCTCCAACACGAAGGTTATACCCAACCAACTCCAATTCAGGAAATTTCAATTCCAATAGTATTAAAAGGACAAGATTTATTAGGCTGTGCGCAAACAGGAACCGGAAAAACGGCTGCCTTTGCTATTCCTATTTTACAACAACTGCATTTGCAAAAGGGTAACGAAAAAGGTCCACGTAAGATAAAAGCACTGATTGTTACTCCTACGCGTGAACTTGCGATCCAAATTGGCGAAAGCTTTGCTGCTTACGGGCGGTTTATGAACTTACGTCATACCGTTATATTTGGTGGTGTGCCTCAGCAATCTCAGGTTAGTCCACTGAAAATGGGCGTTGATATTTTGATCGCCACTCCCGGACGTTTGCTCGATTTGCAAAGTCAGGGCTATGTAAAGCTAAATGAACTGAGCATTTTTGTGCTCGACGAAGCAGATCGCATGCTTGATATGGGCTTTATTCACGATGTGAAGAAGTTGATTAAGATGATTCCTGCGAAACGTCAATCGCTTTTCTTTTCAGCTACTATGCCCGAATCAATTCGCGTATTGGCCGGTACAATTCTGACAAATCCCGAAGAAGTAGCTGTAACGCCCGTGTCGACAACTGCAGAAACTATTCAGCAAGAGTTGTATTTTGTTGAGGCTTCTGATAAAAAAGATTTGCTGATACATTTACTTCAGGATAAATCTATAAAAACAGCTTTAGTATTTACCAGAACAAAACATGGTGCAGATAAAGTGCAACGGATGTTGGTGAAAGCTCATATTAAAGCTGAAGCAATTCATGGAAATAAATCGCAAAATGCCCGTCAAAATGCATTACGTAATTTTAAAGATCGCACAACGCGTGTATTGGTAGCAACTGATATTGCAGCTCGTGGTATTGATATTGACGATTTGAATTTGGTAATCAATTACGAAATTCCAAACATCCCTGAAACGTATGTTCATCGCATTGGTCGTACGGGTAGGGCAGGACTCGATGGAAAGGCAGTTTCGTTTTGCGATGCGGAAGAACTTGAATACCTGCGCGATATTCAGAAGTTGATTTCTATTGAAATTCCACTTGTTACCGATCAGCCATTTGCTGCTGATTATGTGCTATCAGACAAAAGGTCAAAAGTTAAACCAAAAGTTGCTTCAAAAGGAAAAGGATCGGGAATTGACCCGGGCAAAGGCAAACGACGTGTTGTTCATAACAGGGAAGTAAGTAAACCGCAGGCAACAAAGACTCCTGTATCTACTGCAGCTAAATCGGAGAGTACTGCTAAGAAAGTATTCTTTAGAAAAGATAACTAGAATCAGAATACAAAAACAGGCTTAATTTCAATTGAAATTAAGCCTGTTTTGCTTTAATGAACTATGTTTTAATTATAGTTTAATGATTTTCTGAATAGCAACTTTCTGATTATCTGATATTCTTACCAGATAAATTCCTGAATGCAGATAGCTTATATCTATAACTGAGTTGTCATTCTTCAATTTCTGCGTACAGATAGTGCTTCCCTGCATATTTACAATCGAAAATTCCTCCTGTCCTGACAGTTTCATATTAATGATTATCTTATTTTTAATTGGATTCGGTGAAATGCTAATTCCTGATGCAACTAAAGATTTCACTTCCATGGGGTTTGTTATTGTCAGTGTTCCATTTTCGTACATGAAACCATAATTCGTATCGCTACCTCCTGCAACTGTTATTGGGTATGTTCCCGGTAAGCTCAAGAGATCAGCGGCACATGAAGCAATTGGTTTAGTAATAAGCTTTCCTATTGAGTCATTTCTGACAAAACCTGTATATATTAATCTGAAAGTCGGATTTGCACTGTTTGTTGTTCGTAGTGTATCTGCCGGACGAACATTTAGTTGTGCCTTATTTACAACCAAAGGGCGGCTAATACTTGCACCCAAATAAAATATGTCACCATTTTGAGCCGCCCGTATTGAACAACTCCCTGCACCGACTATATGTATTTTCCCCGGAGATACTACTGTTGCAACAGCCGCATTGGTACTCGAAAATACAATTGGTAATCCTGAGCTGGCTGAAGCATTCAAACTAACATCATCATGACCATATATTTGAACCGGAATCGAATCAAACTGTACGGTTTGGTAGCTTTTCAATACATTCATTGATAAATACAACGCTATTGATGGACGGTAAATTGAATCTCCCGCCTGATACGCTTTTATCTTGCATGTTCCTGAACCTGTCAGATGTATCAATCCTTTAGATGTAACGGTAGCCACTGCAGTATTGCTCGATTCGTAGGTAATGGGCAACCCCGATGTGGATTTTGCTCCGGCATCGAAATCGGCAGCTCCGCATCTAATTGTCAGAGCCTCTGTAAATGATAAAATTTGATTGATTTTTTTTCCCTGCCACGCTATGTTTTCGGACATAAACTCCGATGCCGGTAGATTGTCATTATTGAATAAATTCGATTTAGGTGTTTTACCAAAACCATAACATACTTTTACAGGATTCGTTACCGAGGCGTTTGAAAGAACTACTTTATTACTGTCAATTGTTGCAGTGGCCGAATACCAGATTTTATCCGGTCCGGCAATATAGAAACAAGTTGGCGCATTTCCATCATTGGTTTTTAGTCCACTTGCAGCGTGATCAAATAATACACGCATTTTGCTTCCCTGAATTCCAAAGGTATTATATTCTGGCCCTGAATTCTCGAAGCCGGTTAATCCATACGTTTTTGAAAGAGCTTGCAGTGCGAGTCTTCGACCAGCTTCATATTTATTTGCAAAGTGCCATTGACTTGAACTTAAATCAACATTCACTGTCATACCGGTATTGACAATTTTTTGAGCACATCGTTGACCCTCACGAACTTTAAGGTATAAACCGATTGTGTCAACTGCAGCAGGTGGATTATACATTGTTAACTGACCATAATAAAATGGAAAATCTCCTTGTCCCCAGGCAGTTCTCCAGCCATTAATAAGCATCTCAAATCGTTTGCCGTATAAGTGTGCTGTGAGTGAATCGCCGGCATTTTGCTCGCCAAGCATACAAATTGTTCCTTTTATTGCGTAAGGAATCACCGGGGCTACAAATGAATTATACATATCTCCGGGAGTTGTAAATCCGCTTGGAAGCACCATTCCCGGGTTTGCAGCAAGTGTAGCCGGATCAAACCAGCGTTCGATATATGTTCCACCAACAGCTGTTACAACTAATCCAACAGCACATCCTAATTTTTTTTGTAATATTTTTCCATAAAAGTAAGCTGTTGTTGAGCAGCCACCGGCTGTTGAGGGCGTTATTGCATGCCAGCCTACATTTTTATTCAATGACGTATATCTGACATCAATATATCTTAAAAGTGGATTTCTGGCATTTTTAATTGTGTCAGCATAAGTTGCATTATAATTATTGCTAACATAATCATTCAATCTCAGATCCATATTTGATTGTCCGGCACAGTTCCATACTTCTCCGACATATAAATCTTTGACAGTAATTGTGTTGTTTCCCTTTATGGTCATGGTGAGCGGTCCGGCAGCTGCCATTGAATCTAATACAATTTTCCACTTTCCGTTAGTACCTGCTGTAGTTGTTTTAATCTGATTGTTGAATGTAACCTGAATATTTTCGCCAGAAGCAGCAGTTCCCCAAATAGGAACCCGTATATTGCGTTGGATAACCATACTATCTGCTATTGGATAGGTTATACTTACATTAGCTTTAATTACAGATGTAAGGGAAAGCAGTAACAGAAGTAGAATTGTTTTTGCTAAATATTTACTATGTTTTGTCATGAGCAATAGATATTCTGATTTAATGCGTTTTTATTGCAAAATAAATCAAAAGATGTAGATGTAAAACTATATATATGTTCAATCTCCTAGATGAAAATTCATAATGAGTTAAATATGTTGATTTTCCAATTATATACCTGTATCAAGAAAAATAGTCATATAATTAGGTTTAGAATAAGTAGGTGTGTTTTTAAAAGGTAAAAATTCCTATCTTTGCAACCATGAATATGCTACACAAAGACATTAAAACATATGCATTTTCGGAAATGGCTCAACAATTTTCGGATTTTGCCCTGAAACGCATGGACGACATTTATCGAAGTACAAATGGTGCTCCGGATGTTCCTCATCGCCATGATTATTACACGATTATCTTTATCGAAAAAGGTGAAGGTACTCATTTTGTAGACTTTACCGAATACAAAATTGAAGATCGAACGCTTTATTTTATTCAACCCGGGCAGATGCATCAGGTTATTTTTACAAGTGAACCTGTTGGTTGGGTGATTACATTCACAGAGCAATTTCTGATAGCGAATTCAATTTCCGAAAAGATGATAAATGATATTTATCTTTTCAACGATTATGGTCAATCGCCACCATTGACGATAAATGAACGGGATTTACCTGTATATAAAAGCCTGGCTGAGCAAATGGCGCATTTTGCAACTTCGCTCGAAACTTATACCTTGGAAGCTGTTGGCTCACTCGTAAAACTCTTTTTGATTCAAAGTAACAATCATTGTTCGCTCAAAAAAAGCAATAATCCACAGTTGATTGAGACCAGTAATCATATTCTTCGCACTTTCAAACAATCATTAAATAAGAAGTACGCCAAATCACACATGGTTTCTGATTATGCCGATGAGCTGGCTGTTACAGCCGATTACTTAAATAAAACTGTAAAAAATCTAACAGGTAAGTCAGCTAAAGAGCATATACAGAGCAAATTGATTACTGAAGCAAAACGTTCACTCTTGTTTAGTAATATCAGTAACAAAGAGCTTTCTTATGAACTTGGATTTGAAGAATCGGCTCATTTTAATAATTTTTTCAAGAAAATTACCGGACAAACTCCCTCCGAATTTCGTGTTTTAGCACGTCAGTCCTGATTTTTGCACTCATTCACCCGATTTCATTACTCCGTGCGATATTAAGTCGCCGTACCTTTGTCGTATCAAATTGAAAGAGAATTTTCAATTTATAAATGACAGAGTATGAAAACAATTTTGCATAAATCAGAAACTCGCGGACATGCCAATCACGGTTGGTTAGATACGCACCACACTTTTAGTTTCGCTAATTATTATAATCCCGAACGTGTGCACTTCGGCGCATTACGTGTTTTGAACGATGATCGCATTGATGGAGGTCAGGGTTTTGGAACGCATCCACACGACAATATGGAAATTATTTCCATACCAATTTCAGGAGATTTGGAACATAAAGACAGCATGGGAAATCATGGTGTTATTACGACCGGTGAAATTCAGGTTATGAGTGCCGGAACCGGAATTTTTCACAGCGAGTATAATAAAAACAAAGATAAAGAGGCTCAATTTCTTCAAATTTGGGTTTTCCCCAATAAAAAGAATGTCATTCCCAGGTATGATCAAATCTCGTTATCAGAGGTTGAGAAAATAGATGAGCTGTATCAGATTTTATCTCCAAACCCAGCCGAGCAGGGTGTGTGGATACACCAGAATGCATGGTTTCATTTGGGCGATTTATCCGAAGGCTGGGAAGGTGAGTACGAGTTGAAGGACAAAAGTAACGGTGTTTATTTCTTTATAATTGAAGGAAATGTTACTATTGCTGGACAAGCATTAAATCGAAGAGATGGTTTAGGGGTTAGCGAAACCGATTCGATTACGATAAAAACTGACTCGCAGACAAAACTGTTGGTAATGGAAATACCAATGACCATAAATTGATACACAAACAATAAATGAATAAATATAAAATAAACAATTAATAATCAATCAAATGAAAACAATTAAACAATTTTTATCAACAGACCAACAATCATGGTCATTACTTTTAGTTCGCCTTGCATTAGGTTTTGTAATTTTACCTCACGGTATGCAAAAAGCACTTGGACTTTTTGGTGGATACGGTTTTGCCGGAACAGTAGGATTTTTCCAAAGTATGGGAATGCCATATTTAATCGGTACTCTTGTAATTCTGGCCGAATTTGTAGGTAGCATTGGGCTTATTTTAGGACTTGGAACGCGTTTTATGGCTTTTTCAGTAGGTTTAACAATGGCCGGAGCTGCTATTTTGGGTGGTCATATTCACAATGGATTCTTTATGAACTGGTTTGGAATGCAGAAAGGTGAAGGAGTTGAATATTTTATTCTTGTAGTTGGTATTGCAGTTGCAGTGCTTGTCGGTGGAAGTGGTAAATATTCAATAGACAATTTGATTTCAAAGAATTTAAAATAAGAAATCCGGTCTAATTTTAAAACGGTGATTCTAACGGAATCACCGTTTTTTATTGACTTTTGTTGTATAAAAAAGCCCGATACACTCTCGTGTACCGGGCTTTATCTTGATTTTGAATTGAAAACTTATTCAGCTACAACTTCGAAAGCAACTTCAACAGTTACTTCTTTGTGAAGTTTCAACGTAGCTTTGTATGAGCCGATTTCTTTTACGGCATCTTTAAGTACAATAACTTTACGGTCAACTGCAAAACCTGCTTTTTCGAAAGCATCAGCCAATTGGATAGGACCAACTGCACCAAAGATTTTACCTGTTGTACTTGTTTTTGCTCCAACTGTCAATGCAACATCTTTCAACTTGTCAGCTAATTCAATAGCATCGTTTTTCAGACGTTCCAGTTTGTGAGCGCGTTGTTTAAGGTCTTCTGCCAACATTTTTTTAGCTGATTCTGTTGCCAAAATTGCTTTTTTTGTTGGAATCAGGAAGTTACGTCCGTAACCGGATTTCACGTTAACGATATCGCCTTTGTAACCCAAGTTGATTACATCTTCTTTCAATATAATTTCCATACTTTTTCCTCCTTCTTAATTATTTCATCATATCGGTTACATAAGGAAGCAACGCAATGTGGCGTGCTCTTTTAACTGCTTGAGCTACTTTACGTTGGTATTTCAACGAAGTGCCTGTAAGACGACGTGGAAGAATTTTTCCTTGTTCGTTCAAGAATTTTTTCAAAAATTCAGGATCTTTGTAATCGATGTAACGAATACCGCTTTTTTTGAAGCGACAATATTTTTTCTTTTTTACATCAACTGAGGGTGGAGTCAAGTATCTGATATCTCCGTTGTTTGCTGCCATGGTTTAGTTCTCCTTTACTTCTTTAGATTTAACACTTTTTCTTTTCTCAGCGTACTCGAACGCATATTTGTCCAAACGGAACGATAAGAAACGGAGTACACGTTCGTCACGACGGAATTGAGTTTCCAATGTGGCGATTACTGTAGCATCTGCATCAAATTGAAGCAACGAATAAAAACCTGTAGATTTCTTTTGGATTGGATACGCTAATTTGCGCAATCCCCAATTTTCCTCATTGGTAATAGTCGCACCATTCTCGATAAGAATGGCTTTGTACTTTTCTACCGCTTCCTTCATCTGTACATCAGACAAAACGGGAGTTAAAATGAAAACGGTTTCATAATGGTTTAACATACTGTTTGTTAGCTTTTTAGTTATTTGTAATAAGTTTTATTAAAGCGGGGACAAAGATACAAATAATAATTTGATTGACAAAGGCTAAAGGTCAAAAATACTTAATTTCAATCGTTCGACAATATTTATCTAAAATGACCAAATATCATTTTTTATTCATTTAGGAATATTTTGTGGAAATATGAAATATTTTTCGTCCAAATTCTTACTTTAATGTATCTTTTCTGTGTAGTTAAATGATCGAAACTACTTGACATATATCTTTAAATTGTAATTTTATTGTTTCTATTTGAATTTAAAATGCGGTTAGTTGGCATTATAATGATTATTTTGTTGACTTTGCAATTAAATTTCAAAATGTCATTAATATGTTGTTATATAGGTATATATGATTTGATTTTAGCTTCTATTTAAGTTTATTTCTTTAAAATATCAACATATTTGTGTACTTTTGCAGCAAACTAAAAAACACCATTATGTTAGATGTAGGATTGACCACTTTTATGATCCTGGCCACGAGCCTTGTCATGCTTATGACTCCGGGATTAGCCTTCTTTTATGGAGGTCTGGGCTGTAAAAAGAATATTTTAAGTATCATGATGCAGAGCTTTGTTTCTATGGGAATAAGCACTGTACTGTGGTTTGCGTTTGGATATTCAGTTTGTTTTAGCGGTAGTTTGCACGCAGGTACCGACTTTTTTGGTATTATTGGTAATTTCGATAAAGCCTTTTATCATGGAATTACCCCTTCAACGCTTTATTCGCCCGATAAGCGTTTCCCTGAGTACATTTTTATTGCTTACCAAATGATGTTTGCCATTATTACCCCGGCACTTATTACCGGAGCATTTATTAATCGTGTATCATTTAAATCGTACGTTTTCTTTCTGATTTTGTGGCAAATATTTGTATATTACCCGTTTGTACACATGGTCTGGGGAGGTGGAATTCTAGCTGATTGGGGAGTTTTCGACTTTGCGGGTGGTATCACCGTTCATGCAACAGCTGGTTTTGCTGCGTTGGCTTCGGTTTATTTCGTAGGTCGTCGTCCCGAGAAAAATGATCCGAATAATATTCCGTTGGTTGCTATCGGTACTGCCTTGTTGTGGTTTGGTTGGTACGGTTTCAATGCGGGAAGTGAACTTGCTGTAAATTCGGTAACTATTTCAGCGTTTTTAAATACTGATACAGCAGCTTCGTTTGCCGCTGTAACCTGGCTGTTAATAGAATGGAATACAGGTAAAAAGAAACCAACTTTCATTGGTTTAATGACTGGTGCTGTGGCCGGATTAGCTACAATTACACCTGCAGCCGGATATGTGAATATATATTTAGCAGCGATTATCGGTGTTATTGCTGCAGTTGGATGTTTCTTCGCCGTTAAGCTGAAAGAGCACAAAGGTTGGGACGATGCACTTGATGTTTGGGGAGTACACGGAATGGGTGGTGTAATTGGAACCATTTGTCTTGGCTTGTTTGCAAACAGTACAATTAATGCAGCAATTCCTAACGGACTATTTTTTGGAGGTAATGGAATGTTGTTGCTGAAAGAATGTGTGGCTATTTTGTTTGCGATAACCTATGCGTTTGGTTTTACAATACTTTTGTTCAGAACTATCAATAAATTTATCCCGGTACGTGTTTCGGAATTAGAGCAAACCGTTGGTCTTGACCTTGCACACCATGGTGAGGTTGCTCGTCAAAGCTAAGTTTCAGAATAAAGAATTTAATTAATAAACAAAGGGCAACATTCGAATTAAAGAATGTTGCCCTTGTTTGTATCTGCATTGTTGTTTTACTTTCCGATAGTAAACACTGAATCTATTTTTGGAGTCCAACCTCCCAATATATATTCGGGATTGCAGTAGTTTTTTATTGTTTCCGCATCTTTTGCCTGATCTAGCCGGCGGGAAACAGGGCTTCTCATGCTGGTGTCAATTGGTTTTCCATCATTCAAATTCATACTGTTATATTCCCAGTAATGAATGTTGGATATATCGGTTCCAACTGGTCCCCAGCCCATCGAACTAATGCCTGAAAGTTTGCAATTAATTAGCACTGCCTCGCAGTATGGGTAACCTTTCCCATGGTTCTCAGGCGCCCGTGCAATTTCCGTTTCTCCCGGAGCACTGTTTTTTAATGTACAGTTCACTAAAATTGCCCCATGATTTGCCTGGGTGTTTCGAATCCACATAAAAGCTCCTTTTGAATAAAACTCACAGTGGTTGAAAAATACAGGACCACGACCAAGATACGTATCACCATCGCCATCAATTTTGCACTCATCAAAATAAACAGAGCCATTTGCCTGAAGAGCATCGCCGGAACCAATAATATTCATGTGACTGAGAATATTCTCTTTACCCATGATAAGAAATCCTTCGGCTTGTCCTTTTGCAGTTGTTTTTATGGTGAAATTGTAGAATTGAAGTCCACTGCAATTGTCTGCAGCAAAAGCTGCTCGTCGGGAAGGAAATGTACCCGGAAGTTCGTTTGTAGATAAGTTTGAAGGATGCGGGTTGAATACTTCATTGTTTGCATAACAAACAATGGTATTAGTTCTGTTTTCACCCACAAATGTCACATTCG
Organism: Paludibacter sp.; assembly: GCA_028710895.1. Classification (GTDB taxonomy): domain Bacteria; phylum Bacteroidota; class Bacteroidia; order Bacteroidales; family Paludibacteraceae; genus Paludibacter. The sequence continues at coordinate 297,563 of JAQTTH010000001.1, read as the reverse complement.
TTTTATTGCGGAAATAAACTATTTCTTCGTAGGTTCCATTTTTGATATATACAATTGTTCTTTCTCGCTTATAATCTGGAATGAAATCAATTGCACCCTGCACAGTGCTAAAATCACCTGAACCATTGCAATCCACAACGAACTGTTTTGAATTTGATAAAGCTGCATTTTTCTTTGTGGAGAATATCCAACTTTTATCACTAAAACCGTCAAAGTTGGAATTTTTAAAGTTGAAGACACCCGAATCAATTTGGACATAGTAGCTTTTATTATATTCTAATATATTGTTATGTAAGTATATAGTCGCTGTATTCCCGTGAATAATAACCGGGTAAAAATGAAATGCATCGGTAAATCGTCCGATAATATTCAATTGAAACGTATCGGCATTTATGGCTGCCAATCCCGAAGGAGTCCCCGGCTTGGTATTCGCATTTGTGAAATTGCTCGAAACATATTCATAGGGAATAGTGGTGTAAGGTGGTACGGCATTTCCATGATTTACTGATTTTGTTGGGCCGGAAGCGATACTTACATCCAACAAATCAATTAATTTATTGGTTGCAGTTTCATAAATGCGAATCTGTCCGCGATTACCAAGAGTTGGCTCTGAGTCAAATGTGAGTACTAAATGAGTATCAGGATTTATATTTTTTGCTCCATTTGCCGGAATCAATTCGATTTTAAGTTGTGTTGCGAATAAACTCACACTTAGCAAACAGCATGCTGAAAAGAGGACTTGTTTTCTCATGGTTTTGATTCTAGTCGTTCTAAAACAGATATGGAATAAACATTTTGCTGCGTTTCATATAGCTCAAATAGCTGTCGCCAAAATAGATTATGCATTCTTTTTCGTCGTGACGAGCAGTGAAATAAAATAATACACTGCAGATAAGTGTAATGATTAATAAATCGCAAGTTGGGTGCTTCAGGAAGATGCCCCAACTTAAATAGATAAGTGACGCATAAAGCGGATGACGAACGAGGCTGTAAATACCTGTGGTAACCAACTCGGTCGTTTTCTCGAAGCTGAAAAGATGGTTGTCTTCCCGGTCAGATGAAGGTTTCCCTTTTTTCAATAAAATTAAACCTCCGGAAATAACCAGATAGATAGATAAAACCAGTAAAAGCCAGGAAATAATTTGAGGGATTGATGCTGGTTGTTGGAACCAGTAAGAATGGTTTTTGACCAATAACCAAACCATTCCTTCCCAACCAAAAAACCGGAAGAATCCATGACTTTGGGGATGCAGTAAATTCCTACGGGAAAAATAAACTACCGGAATACTCAAAATCAGAAATTGTAGGGTAGTTGACATAATTGATTATGTAAGGATTATTTGAAATATTCTTTAAATCGCTGAAATACAATTATATTCTCAAATCCTTCCGGTGTTTTTATCCAGTTCTTGAGAATTCCGTTAGCTTCATACTGTTCTTTTTCAAACATTTGCCTGCTGGCTGTGTTTGTTTCGGAAATGTGACAATAGAGTTGGTTTAGCTGTAGAAAATTGAAGACATATTCTTCTACCAGATGCAGAGCGGCTTTTGCATATCCCTTTCCCTGAAAAACGGGGTCGACAAAAAGTCCCAGGGCAATGCGGCTGTGATGAATGTCGAAATCGAATAAATCGACTGTGCCGACTGTTTCTCCGGTGGATTTGCTCACCATCATCAGGCGCAATTGGTGCGTTTCGTAAATGTCTTTGTCTGAGTCGATAATGTATTGTTTGAGAATGAAGCGGGAGTAAGGGTTACGCGTGTTGCCTACAGCCCAAAGTTGTGGATTGTTCTCCCATGCATATAACCGATCTAAATCTTCCGGTTCTACTGCACGAAGCTGTATTTTTTCATTTTCTAGTAACACTAAATCTGGTTTGATTATCCAAAAATGGATTTGAAGAATCCTTTTTTCTTCGGTAATTGATATTCCTGTTCAATTTCGTTGCTGATTGGGTCATAATATTTTTTAGACATAATCATACGATAGATAACTCCCCAATCGGGTAGGCCGCCCAAATTTCGGTCGTCGATAAACAAATCGGCTTGAATTTTGCGTGGTTCTTCGTGCTTTTTGGTTTCTTCGGGATAGTTGCTATTTACAGCGTAAAATTCCAACCCACGCTTCCGGCAATACTCAACAGCCTCTTCCAGTTCCTTTCCTTCACGAACGGTCCAAAGTACTATCAGATTATCAGGTCGTTGTTGAAGACGTTTAAGCGTGTCAATGGCAAATGGAATTTCTTTTCCTATGCGGGGATATTCGTGAGTAACAATCGTTCCGTCGAAATCTACTGCAATAATCATAAAAATATTTTTTAATTATTACTATTAATCCTCTTCAGTGTCTTCTATATCAAGCTCATTTGCTACTCTGGCTAAAGATGGTTTGCAAAAAAACAATGCTACTGCAGCTATACCTGCACAACCAATCATTGTCATATTTGAGGTGCCTGCATACAAAATGAAATGTCCAATAACACTGGCTACCAAACTAAGTCCAATAGCCAGCAGTCGTAGTTTTGCGCCTGCAATATATTTTTTACATTTCAAAAATTCGTCTTCAATTTCACGCCATTTCTTAAGATTACGATGAAAAATAGCTAATGAGGCTGGTATTGATATAAGCATATACATGATAATCAGTGATGAAAGTGTGACACTTAACTCGCTTTTTACGTTAGGAACGGAGTCCCGATTCATGGTTAAGTAATACCCGATAACTGTTGAAAGAATGGTGGAAGTATAAACCAGGTAATAAGCCGGATTGATTTGTCTTACAATTCTTGAAATGTTTTTCATTTTGCTATACTTTATTTAAATGAATTTGTAAATTCTACTCTGTTTAAGATTGAACGCCCGAGTGTTACTTCGTCGGCATATTCAAGTTCATCGCCAATGGCAATTCCACGTGCAATGGTGGTTATTCTTATATTCAGCGGGGCCAGTTTTCTGAAAATGTAGAAGTTGGTGGTGTCGCCTTCCATGGTGGTGCTCAGCGCCAGAATTACTTCCTTTACACTCTCTGTTTGAACGCGTTGAATCAGACTTTCTATTTCCAAATCGCTTGGTCCGATACCATCCATTGGCGAGATAATACCTCCAAGTACATGATACAAGCCACGAAATTGTTGCGTGTTCTCGATAGACATTACATCTTTGATGTTTTCCACCACACAAACTGTTTCGTGATCGCGTCCCGGATTACTGCATACCCGGCAAATTTCTGTATCAGAAATGTTATGACAGACTTTGCAGTAAACAATTTCTTTGCGCAAATGAATGAACGAGTTTCCAAACACTTCCACTTCGTGCTCCGATTGTTTGAGTAAATGTAAAACCAAACGAAGAGCCGTTTTTCGCCCTATTCCGGGCAGTTTTGAAAACTCATTGACTGCGTTTTCGAGTAGGGAAGAAGAAAATTGTTGTACGCTCATGTTCTGTTTATCAATGCAGATGCAAAAATATAAAAAAAAACGGTTCTAAACTATTTTTGTTCAGTGCAATTCTTTTCGGCCATTTTTCAGTATTTTTGTACGTTTTTGATTAAAAAATCAGTTTTCATGTCCGGATTTAGCATACTACTTATCATTGTCGTTTATTTCTCAATTTTATGGCTAATCTCCTATATTGTAGGTAGAAAAAGCACCGATAATGATGCATTTTTTCTTGGAAATAAGAAATCGCCCTGGTGGGTGGTAGCCATTGGCATGGTTGGTTCGTCCATTTCGGGTGTGAGTTTTGTTTCGGTGCCCGGCATGGTTGGAAAAATTGATTTTAGCTATATGCAAACCGTTTTCGGCTTCTTTTTCGGGTATCTTATTATTGCCAATGTGTTGCTTCCATTGTATTATAAAATGAATCTGACCAGCATTTATACCTATCTGGAAGAACGTTTTGGAAAATACAGTTACAAAACCGGAGCTTCATTTTTCCTGCTTTCACGAACGATTGGTTCGGGCGTTCGGCTCTATTTGGTAACACTTATTTTACAACATTTGATTTTTGACGCGTGGCACATACCATTTGTTGTAACGGCTTTGGCGGCAGTTTTCCTTATTTGGCTCTACACGCACCGAAGCGGCATAAAAACGATAGTCTGGACCGATACTTTGCAGACCTTATGCCTCATTTCAGCACTGATTTTGATGGTTGTTCAGGTTTCAAAAAAACTGGATTTAAATCTCGGAGAATTTACCAGTACTATGCTAAATTACAGTCATTCACGTATTTTTGTGTTTGATGACTGGCATTCGAAACAACACTTTTTCAAACAGTTTTTCAGTGGAATATTCATAGCCATTGTCATGACCGGACTCGATCAGGATATGATGCAGAAGAATCTGACTTGTAAAAACCTGCGAGATGCAAAGAAAAATATGTACTGGTATGGAATTGCTTTTGTGCCACTCAATCTGTTATTCCTGACGTTGGGAGCTATGATGTTGATGCTTGCTGCCAAAAGTAATATTGCTTTGCCAGCTTCTACTGATGATATTTTACCTATGTTTGCCACTCAATATCTTGGTCCGGTAGTTACATTTCTATTTATAATAGGTATTATTGCTGCTACTTTTGCCAGTTCCGATTCGGCTTTGGCATCACTAACCACCTCATTTTCGGTTGATATTTTAGGTGTAAAGCATGACGAACGCAAATTGGCTGAACGAAAACGAAAACTGACACATATTGGCATGTCGGTTCTGTTCGTAGTAATTATGCTTGTGTTTAAAGCATTGAATAATAAGAGTATTATTGATGCCATATATACAATTGCATCGTACACCTACGGCCCTTTATTGGGAATGTTTGCTTTTGGGTTGTTTACCAAAAGGCAGGTTAAAGATAAAATTGTACCTTTGGTGGCGATTATTTCACCCGTTTTGTGTTTTGGACTCAATTTGCTGTCGACAAATGTGTTCAATTATGCATTGGGATATGAACTGTTGATGATAAATGGATTCATAACATTTATAGGAATGTGGATTTTCAGTATGAAATTTATAACGATTAATAACGCGAACGAAGTGAGCAAATAATGCTCAAGCAAAATAACAGAAATAACAATATGGATATAAAATCTGCAGAATTTGTAATCAGCAATACGGATTATAAGAAATGTCCCGATAGTAAATTGCCCGAATATGCTTTTATCGGTCGGTCGAATGTAGGCAAATCGTCGCTTATCAATATGCTATGCAACCGAAAGGGTTTGGCAATGACATCGTCAAAACCAGGTAAAACATTGCTTATCAATCATTTTTTGATTAATAACAACTGGCATTTGGTGGATTTACCGGGTTATGGTTATGCTACTGCCGGAAAAAAGATGCGTGGACAGTTGCAGGATATTATTGAAAGTTACATTTTGCAACGTGAACAATTGACTTGCTTATTTTTGCTGATTGATTGTCGCCTTGAGCCTCAGAAAATCGATACTGAATTTATGGAATGGTTGGGTGAAAACGGGGTTCCATTTTCAATTGTATTTACAAAACTGGATAAGTTATCGCATGTGAAAGGAATTGAAAGTATACGTGCATACAAAGAAAAACTTGCTGAGGACTGGGAAGAACTGCCTCCTATCTTCCTGACATCATCGGAGAAAGGAACGGGACGCGATGATATTCTGGATTATATCGAAGGAATAAATAAAAGTTTATAGTTATTTACTTTTGGGCGTTATTCAAACTGCAAAAAATAACGCGAAGCAAATGACCAATAAAACCGGAGGTAAAAGTGGCGAAGCATACTTTAGCAAACGTTTGCGCTTGGATTTTTGAAATCTCATTTTTGATTATACCTACATTCTCATTATAAATTAATATAATTGCATTTCAATTCCCGAAATGCAATTTTTTTATCTCTTTTTGAGGATTGATTTCTTGTTTTAAAATCTTATAATCTAAAAATATCATGCTAAAAATTCAAAAGAAAATGAGCAATCCGTTTCTGGCTTTGCTTGGATTACCGGCTACGGCGGTAGGATTTGCACTGTCCACTCAAATTGCGGCACTCAGTTGGATTCTCTCCAATAAATACGGATTAGATATACACGATGTGGCATTTGTTTGGTTAGCCGGACCCATTGCCGGAATTTTCGGTCAGGTAATTGTGGGTTTGCTGAGCGATAATGTGTGGTTTATGGGTGGGCGTCGGCGTCCGTTTATCATTATTGGAGGCTTGGTAAGTACTTTAGCTTTTCTAACTTTGCCACACATTAAGGGCATTTCGCATATTACAGGCATTTCTGATATCATACTTATTGCTTCCGTTATTGCGCTATTTTTAGACTTATCTATCAACGTAACCTTTAATCCGGCCCGTTCTATTATTGCCGATTTAACTCCCGAAGGCAAGGTGCGTACTTCCGGTTTTGTGTGGATGCAGATAATTTCCGGATTTTTCGGAGTGTTTGCCTATTTTCTTTCCATGGTTTTTGGTAACGAATTACTGCTTTACATTGCAGCAGGTATCGTTTTCCTGACGGCAGTTTTCCCCATTTTATTTATTCAGGAAAAGAAGGAGCAGGAGCAAGCCAAGCTTGAAGATCAGGAAAAATTTGGGGTTTGGCAGATTTTTAAAGAGATTTATCCGCTTTATGGCTTTTTGGTTTTCGGAATCTTCAGTTTGTTCTATCACTTCTTTACTGTGCAGTTGGCTGCTTTGCATAACCCGATTCTGATTGCTTCATTGGCATATTCTGTCATTATTGGTGTTGTCAATATTGTTTCAGGCATTAAAAAGCAATCGAATAAGAATGAATTTCAAAAAATCATGCTTGCACATTCATTTACCTGGGTGGCATTTCAAAGTATGTTTATTTTGTCGGGATTTTTTATCGAAAATCAGATACTTCCCAATATCGGACTGAAGGGAATTACGGCGAACTGGTTTGCTGAGAAACTGACAGGGGTAACACAAACTTCGGCATCGTCGGTTGGTAACATTGTTTCGCTTGGTTTCTTTATCCTGAACCTGATTGGAGCCATTTTTCCATTAATTCTACAATCTATTGCCAAGAGAATTGGTCGCGTAAAAACCTATATTTCTGCACTATCATTCTCGGCAATCGGTTATTTCTACATTGCTTTTTTGAGTAAAGTTGAAGTCGATTTTTATATCGGAATGTTCCTGGTTGGAATTGGTTGGTCGGCAGTGATTTCAATCGTATTTGCCATTATGAGTGAGCGGGTTAATCCGGCTAAAATGGGACTGTTTATGGGTGTGTTCAACCTGGCAGTAGTGTTGCCACAAATGATGAGTAACGGTGTGGCCAATGTGATTAAAGCTACCGGAAACCACCAATTGCTTTATATTTTCTGCGGGCTGCTGATTACTACTTCAGTCATTTTCTGGATGTTTGTCAAAGAACCCGAATCGTCCAATACAACACAAAGCGTTCCATCGGGAGGACATTGACAATTTATTTCTGATATACGATTTTTGATTTACGATTAAATGTTACCTTTGCGGGAAATAAAACCGCAATGTTTACCAATGATTTTTGGAGAACCGCGGAGTTAAATCTTCGCGGTTTTCTGCGTTAAAATAGACTTATGAAAAATACCTCGCTCATTACATTTCTCGTTGTTTGCCTTTTTGTTTCATGCACTCCCAAAAGTATAAAACCTGATAAAACGGAAGCCACTAACTCGGTCAAATTAAGCTATGCTCAGGGCTTTGCCATTAAGTATTTTGCCGATTACAAAGAAGTAATTGTGTACAGTCCGTGGGTGAAAGGAACGGAATATGCCCGATACTATCTGGTTAAAGACGCTAAAACTAAAACGCCTGCCGATGGAACTAAGGTGAAAGTTCCACTACAAACTTTGGTGGCAACTTCGGTTACGCATTTTGAGTTTTTGAGCCTGCTTGGCGAATTACAAACTGTAAATGGAGTTTGTTCGCCCAACATTATTTACAACCATGAAATAAACAAACGAATAGGAGAGGGCAAGATTGCCGATCTGGGAGATGCTTTTAATATCAACGTGGAGCGAACTTTGCAACTGAAACCTGCTGCGGTGATGATGAGTGGCTATAATCAAAATGATCCGTATGCTCACCGGGTTTCGCAGGCCGGAATACCGGTAATTTTCAATAACGAATGGATGGAAACCTCGCTGCTTGCCCGGGCTGAGTGGATTAAGTTTGTAGCCGCTTTCTACGATAAAGAAAAACAGGCAGACAGCATTTTTGCAAGTGTTGATAAGCGTTACAACGACGTGAAAACAAAGGCTGCGGCTGTGAAAATAAAGCCAAATATCATGGCCGGATCCAATTTTCGTGGAACCTGGTATATGCCTTCGGGACATAATTATATGGGAAAACTATTTGCTGACGCTGGCTCCAACTATTTTTATGCCAAGGACACAACAGCCGGAAGTTTGCCGTTGAATGTGGAAACTGTGCTGAAAAATTTCTCCGAATCGGACGTTTGGTTGAATTGCAATTTCAATTCGTTAGACGATTTAATCAGATCTGATGCGAAACATGCTTACTTCCGTCCCGTGAAGCTGAAACAAGTGTATAATTTCAACAAACGTTTGTTGTCCTCCACGGCTAACGATTTCTGGGAAAGTGCAGTGGCACGCCCCGATTTATTGCTTTCGGACGTAATTGCCATCTTGCATCCCGAAATTTTACCGGGATATGAACTGGTGTATGCGCAGAAATTGAAATAAGTACACATTTTGTGTGTAGGGACAGGTCGTAACCTGTCCTTTTCTGTTGAAAATGAGTCAGCGAGTTGACATTATTTAGTACCTTTGGGCTCGGAAATAGCGTCCCAATGTTCGGAAATTGCCGTTGATACAACAGCGGCAATTTCCCAAACTTAGGACGGCAAATCAAATATCTATATAATTAAATTAGAAAGTGAAATCCCGTAACTTCATATTGTTTATCTCGTTATCGCTCCTTGCATTGGGGCTTTTTCTGGCCGATTTGGCTTGGGGAAGCATTCATATATCCTTGCGTGAAATAATATCGGTATTTTTTGGAAAAGGGACTGATGGAATTAATTCCGAAATTCTACTCAATTTCCGCTTGCCCAAGGCCATTACGGCTGTGTTGGCGGGTGCTTCGCTGTCGGTAGCTGGATTGATGATGCAGACTTTGTTCCGCAATTCATTGGCCGATCCGTATATTTTGGGTGTGAGTTCGGGTGCAAGTCTGGGTGTGGCGTTGGTGATGATGGCTGCTTCGATACTTCCTGTGGCGTTTGTCAGCAGTGGTTGGGCATTAATTGTTGCTGCCATTATTGGTGCTTCGGTGGTGTTGGCTTTGGTGGTTGGGGTTTCGTTTCGGGTGCATAATGCGGTTTCGTTGCTTATTGTGGGGCTGATGTTTGGCACCATTGCCGGTTCAATTGTTAGTGTGTTGCAAAATTTCAGTAATCCAGATGCAATTAAACTATTTGTAATGTGGACTTTCGGTAGCCTGAGCGCAGTTACCTGGACGTATATGCAAGTGCTGTTGCCGGTTGCATTGCTTGGTTTGGGCATGGCTTTCTTTCTTCAAAAACGATTGGATGGCTTGTTGCTTGGCGAGAATTATGCCCGTGGTTTAGGAGTTTCAATTGTTCGTACCCGATTTTTGATAGTAATAGCAACCGGATTGCTTGCAGGAGGAATCACAGCTTTTACAGGTCCGATTGCATTTGTAGGGGTGGCTATCCCGCATATTGCCCGCGGATTGTTCCGAACTTCGAGTCATAAAGTTCTTATGCCGGCAACTGTTCTTTGTGGAGCTTCGCTGATTTTGTTTTGCGATATTATTTCGCAAATTCCGACATACACATTACCAATCAATACGATAAGTGCGTTGTTTGGTGCACCGATCATTATTTGGATTATTCTGAAAAAACGATAGAATATGTCAATTCTAGCAACACATAATCTGGCAATTGGTTATTCAAAAAAAGGAATAACTGATACTGTTCAAACTGCTCTCAATTTACAATTGAAGGCAGGTGAACTTGTGTGTTTGATTGGTCCGAATGGAAGCGGAAAATCTACGCTTCTACGTACGCTCACAGGCCTCCAAAAACCATTATCCGGAAATACTTCGATTGATGGCAAAGAGATTTCCAAACTCAAACAACGTGAAAAAGCTTTGCTGATAGCTTTGGTGTTGACCGAACGTGTGGATATTGAAAATGCTACGGTTTATAATCTGGTTTCGTTAGGAAGGCATCCACACAGTAACTGGTGGGGAGATATAACCAAAAACGAGGGTGTGATTATTCGTGAAGCCATTGAAATGGTGCATCTCGAGCATAAAATGCATCACAATATCAATGAACTTTCTGACGGTGAACGGCAACGAGCCATGATTGCCAAAGCACTGGCGCAGGATACGCCGATTATTATGCTTGATGAGCCTACGGCTCATCTTGATTTACCGAACCGGGTTGAAATCATGCTTTTACTTCACAGACTAGCTCATAAAACCGATAAGGCAATTTTGCTTTCAACCCACGAACTTGATTTGGCGCTTCAAGCCGCAGACCGCATCTGGCTAATGAGTAAGGAGGGGGTTGAATGTGGTGTGCCTGAAGACCTTGTTTTTGATGGTAGTTTTAATCGGGCTTTCGAAAGCAAATCTTACTTCTTTAATGCCTCCAATGGCAATTTCTCCATGAATTACCCCATGACCCGAAAGGTGTGGATTAGCGGTGATAAGACCCGTATGTACTGGACTTTAAGGGCTTTGGCCCGTGCCGGATATGTAGTGGTGCAGGATGCCGATGTACATATTTCCGTTACCGAAAATGGTTGGGAAATAGATAACGACTTAATCCCTACCATCGAGCAACTTCTCGAAAAACTCTCGACGATTACCGAATCAACTTTTTAAATTCCTTCCCTTTATTTTTATCTCCAATTTTATCTTCATTACAATATGTAGTCGGAATGTGCTATGTCTGATATTTATGTTTTAATAATTGAATTAACTAACTTGGTTAATCTACAATCCTCGTTTATTTAACTCCAATGACATTTTAAAAATTAGGTTATTTATTAACCTTACTTGTCGTTTTATTCTGTTTTTTAAGATATTTTCTTGTGAAAAATAATACCTGAAATATAAATTCTGACCCTTGTAGTGTTTAGTTTGTAATTATTGTAAATGCTTGTGTATGTAAAACTTATTTTCTAGATTTGGAGTAATAGTCGTGGATTTGTATTAAAAAAAGTCATATTGAACTTATTGCTACAGGCATATGTAGCAATAAATTCTATTGGTAATTTGATTTGTAAAAAAAATGATTAGTAATTATTCGTTGATAGAAAAATAACATTTTACAATAGTTAATAATTGAATGTTTAGGATTTTATTTTCAATGAGTATTAATTTGTTTAGAAATCAATTCCAGTCATCATTTTCAATAATATAATTGTACTATTTTTTGTTCAGGCTAAAATAACTTTTGACGTGAAAAGAAAATAACCTTATGGTAATTATCCCCAATAATAATCTTCGCAAAATGTACGATGTGATTTTATCTATATTATTTATAGGTAATATTTACAGTACAATGGTTATTATAGAGACGATAATTTTACAATTTTATATGTCTCATCATAAACTCAAACTAATTCAGAGCTTATGATGAATCGTTATCTCCGTATTGTAATATTATATATCGCGTTGATAACAAGCAATTTCTTGCTTGTTGCAAAAGTGGATGCACAATTTACTATCAGGGAAAATTTTCATAGCAATACCGTTAGCAGTAATGTTATTTTGGGTGGTACTCCTACTGCGTTTTTAACTTCCGGAAACCCAGATGTAGCCAATGATGGTTGGCTTAGGTTGACAAACTCATTGGGAAATCAAAAAGGTTTTGCCTATATAAATTCCTCTTTTCCAAGTACTTTAGGTGCGTTAATTGATTTTGAATATAAAATATGGCGAACCTCAACTTCTGGAAATACAGGTGCTGATGGAATTGGAATTTATTTTTTCGATGCTTCATCTACTTTCTCATTAGGTGGTTATGGTGGATCTTTGGGCTATGCTCCGAACTCGGCCGCAGGAAGTCCAACAGGATTGGCTGGAGGTTACCTTGGAATTGGATTAGATGAGTTTGGTAATTTTTCAAATCCAACAGAAGGTAGGAACGGAGGCCCTGGCGCTAAGTGTAACTCTGTAACTCTCAGAGGTCCAACAACAAGTAATGCTACAACAACTAATCCATATTTGACTTATAATCAACTTCAGTCGAATGCATCTTCAAATACAAATTCTATTGACTATAATACAGCAACGGCCACACGTCCAACTGATGCTCAATTTTATAGAAGAGTAAAAATTACAATTGTTCCGACCGGAACTGTCTCAAATCCACAATATTCGGTGACAGTTGTGTGGCGATTGACACCTACAGGTTCTGATACCCAGATTTTAAGTTATACTACTACAACCCCTCCACCTACTAATCTTAAAGTAGGTTTTGCCGCATCTACCGGCGGAAGTTCAAATTACCATGAGATTCGGAATATGTTAATTACGACTCCCGGTGGAGTGCGTGTAGATAACAATGTTGATAAATTAAATGCCAAAGTTGGTGATCAGGTAACCTACACAATAAATGCTTATAATTTGACAAATACAGCATTGACTAATTTGATATTGTCGGATTCAATAAAAAATGGAATTGGCAAAGTAGTAAATCTTGGTTCAGCAGGTGATTTTACAATTAATAGTATAACATTTAATAATAATGGAAATGTAGGAAATACCGCTGTTGGCTATTCAAATGGTATTCCTGTTACTACTGGATTGATAAACCCCTTTAGTGCAAGCCTAAATATGGCTGCCAATACTATATCTAGTTTCACTATAGTTGGAACAATAAATAATTTGCCTGCAGGAGGTGTTTTGAAAAATGCTGTGGGAGTTGATCCAACACTATCAGGAATTACAGATGAGGATTTAACTAATAATAATTTTGATGTATCCACCAATGTACTCAATGCAGATTTTGTTGTTGAAAATTCGGTGGATAAATCATGTGCAGATATTACAACAGGTAATACTTACACTTTGCTGGTTTCCAATACTGGAACAGAAAACAGTGTTGCCGGTAAGACTGTTACTGTAACTGATAATATACCGGCTGGTTTTACCATTACAAGTGCTTCGGGTAATGGTTGGGCTGTTTCACATGTAGGAAATAATTATACTTTCACAAGGAGCGATGTTTTGACATCCATGAGTTCGTATCCGGCAATCAACGTTGGTGTTACACCTCCATCTTCAGGAGTTTCTTGGGTAAATACCGCAACAGTTGCTTATGCAGGTGTTGAAGCAAGCACCAATAACAATAGCAGCAGTGCTACTCTCTATGCGAAACTTGCGGCACCAATTGTAAGTAGTCCCGTAAATTATTGTCAGGGAAGCACAGCGGTTGCCTTAACAGCTACAGGATCTAATCTTTTGTGGTATACTTCTGTAGGCGGAGTAGGGAGTGTTACTCCACCAACTCCAAGTACAACATCTGTTGGAAGTACAGCATATTACGTAAGTCAAAGTAATGGTAGTTGCGAGAGTAATTTATCAACAATCCTTGTGAAAGTCAACTCAGCTACCACATCTACCACTGCAATCTCAATCTGTCCAAGCTCACTTCCATACCTATGGAACGGCAAAACTTACACTGCAGGCGGCACTTATCAGGACACGCTAACCAACTCTCAGGGTTGTGACAGTATAGCTACCTTGGAGTTGACAGTAAAATCAGCAAGCTTCTCCACTACCAATGTTTCTATTTGTAACAGTTCACTTCCTTACTTATGGAACGGCAAAACTTACACTGCAGCCGGCACTTACCAAGACACGTTAACCAACGCTCAGAGTTGTGACAGTATTGCCACCTTGCAGCTGACAGTGAAATCAGCAAGTGCTTCCACCACGAACATAGCTGTTTGCTCAAGCTCACTTCCATACTTATGGAATGGTAAAAACTACAGCATAGCAGGCACTTACCAGGACACGCTAACGAACGCTCAGGGTTGTGACAGTATTGCTACGTTGCAGTTGACGGTCAAAACAGCAAGTTTCTCAACTACCCAAACGAGTATCTGTCCAGGTGCTCTTCTATACACCTGGAACGGCAAAATCTACAACGCAGGCGGTATTTACCAAGACACCCTAACCAATGTTCAGGGCTGTGACAGCATTGCTACGTTGCAGTTGACGGTCAAAACGGCAAGTGCTTCCACCACGAACATAGCTGTTTGCTCAAGCTCACTTCCATACTTATGGAACGGCAAAAACTACAATGCAGGTGGTACATACAAAGACACACTAACCAACTCAATAGGTTGTGACAGTATTGCCACGTTGCTATTGACAGTCAAAACAGCAAGCACTTCCACCACATCTATTTCAATTTGTAATACAAGTCTACCTTACGTTTGGAACGGCAAAAACTACAGCACAGCAGGTATTTATAAAGACACACTTATGAATGCTCAGGGTTGCGATAGTATTGCTACGTTGCAATTGACAGTGAAAACGATAAGCTTCTCAACAACTCAAACGAGTATCTGTGCAAGTGCTCTTCCTTATACTTGGAATGGTAAAAGCTACAGTACAGCAGGTATTTACCAAGACACACTAACGAACGCTCAGGGTTGTGACAGTATTGCTACCTTGCAATTGACGATCAAAACGGCAAGCTTCTCAACTACCCCAATCTCAATCTGTAACAGCGCTCTTCCATACAATTGGAACGGCAGGACTTACACTGCAACCGGCACTTACAAAGACACACTAACCAACGCTCAGGGTTGCGATAGTATTGCTACCTTGCAATTGACAGTGAAATCAGCAAGCTTCTCAACTACCCAAACGAGTATCTGTGCAAGTTCTCTTCCATACGTTTGGAATGGCAGGACTTACACTACAGGCGGCACTTACCAGGATACTTTAGTCAATGCTCGGGGTTGCGACAGTATTGCCACGTTGCAATTGACAGTAAAAACCGCAAGCTTCTCAACCACCCCAATCTCAATATGCCCAAGCTCTCTTCCATACAATTGGAACGGTAAAAGCTATAACGCAGGCGGCACTTACAAAGACACCCTAACCAACTCGTTAGGTTGTGACAGTATAGCTACCTTGCAATTGACGATTAAATCAGTTAGCACTTCCACCACCCCAATCTCAATATGCAACAGCTCACTTCCATACGTTTGGAACGGCAGGACTTACACTGCAACAGGAACTTACAAAGATACTTTAGTCAACGCTCAGGGTTGCGACAGCATTGCTACGTTGCAATTGACAGTAAAAGCAGCAAGCTTCTCAACTACCCCAATTTCAATATGCAACAGCGCTCTTCCTTACAGTTGGAATGGCAAAACATATAACACAGGTGGCACTTACCAGGACACGCTGACCAACGCTCAGGGTTGTGACAGCATTGCTACGTTGGAGTTGACAGTAAAAGCAGCCAGCTTCTCAACCACCCAAACGAGTATCTGTCCAAGTGCTCTTCCATACAATTGGAACGGTAAGTCTTACACTATCGGAGGTACTTACCAGGACACGTTGACCAACGCTCAGGGTTGTGACAGTATTGCCACGTTGCAATTGACGGTCAAAACAGCTAGCACTTCCACCACGAACATAGCTGTTTGCCCAAGTAATCTTCCATACAGTTGGAACGGCA
>JAQTTH010000001.1:0-281775 GCA_028710895.1 Paludibacter sp. | reverse complement strand
ACGAACGCTCAGGGTTGTGACAGTATTGCTACCTTGCAATTGACGATCAAAACGGCAAGCTTCTCAACTACCCCAATCTCAATCTGTAACAGCGCTCTTCCATACAATTGGAACGGCAGGACTTACATTGCAACCGGCACCTACCAGGACACGCTGACCAACGTTGAGGGTTGCGACAGCATTGCTACCTTGCAATTGACAGTGAAAACGGCAAGCTTCTCAACTACAAACCTGAGCATTTGTGCAAGCTCTCTTCCATACGTTTGGAATGGCAAAACATATAACGCAGGTGGTACTTATAAAGACACGCTAGTGAACGCCGAGGGTTGCGATAGCATTGCGACTTTGCAATTGACGGTGAAATCAGCTAGCACTTCCACCACGAACATAGTTGTTTGCCCAAGTTCACTTCCATACTTATGGAATGGCAGGACTTACACTGCAACCGGCACTTACAAAGACACGCTAACCAACTCGGTAGGTTGCGACAGCATTGCTACCTTGCAGTTGACAGTAAAAGCAGCAAGTGCTTCCACCACGAACATAGCTGTTTGCTCAAGCTCACTACCATACAATTGGAACGGTAAAACATATAACGCAGCCGGCACTTATAAAGACACGCTAGTGAACGCTCAGGGTTGTGATAGTATTGCTACCTTGCAATTGACAGTGAATTCTCCAAGTTACTCTACAACAAATATTACTCAATGTTCACTTCCTTACAGTTGGCATGGTAAAACTTATTTAATAACAGGTTTATATCGCGATACATTGATCAACGTTCATGGTTGTGATAGTATTGTGACGCTTAAATTGACGATCAATTCCCCAAGTTACTCTAAAAAAACAGTTCTTTTAGAGTCAGAAAATGATGATGAGCATCACAATATCTCGTATTATTATAATGGTAAAGTTTATAAACTAGCGGGAATATATGTCGATACACTTGTCAATGCAGTTGGTTGTGATAGTATAGTTACCTTAGAATTAAAGGTGAAAAAAATCAAAACTCCGACAATCACTTCTATCTCAGCTTCAATTTGTTCAACTGACTTGCCGTATAATTGGCATGGTAAAAATTATAATACAGGAGGAACTTACAGAGACTCACTTCTCAGTGTAGACGGTTTGGATAGTATTGTGGTTTTGAAACTTACAGTTAAATCTTCTACAGGATCGATTACGAAAGTTAGTATATGTCCAACAAATTTACCATACAGTTGGAATAAGATTCAATGTAATAGAGGTGGTATTTATAAAGACACTTTGACTAATGCTCAGGGTTGCGACAGTATTGCTACATTGGTATTGACAATCAAATCAGCTACCACTTCGAACACAGTCATTTCAATTTGTAATACAAATCTTCCATACAGTTGGAACGGTAAAAGCTACAACGTAGGTGGAACTTACAAAGATACGCTCGTGAATGCTCAGGGTTGTGACAGTATTGCTACGTTGCAATTGACAGTTAACTTACCAAGTTATTCCACTACGGTAATTGATATTTGTTCGGCTAATCTTCCTTATCGGTGGAATAAGAAAGATTACACATTAACCGGAATTTATAGAGATACGTTGGCTAATTCTGTTGGTTGCGATAGTATTGCAACTCTGGACCTGACGGTGAAGCCAACCACGTTTTATTCAACTACAGTTGATGTTAATTCGGAGAATTTGCCCTATATTTATAATGGAAAAGTATTGAGATTGACAGGTGTATATAAAGATACCCTAACTAACTACGCAGGTTGTGACAGTATTCTGACCGTGGATTTGAAAGTCAAAGTTCCGACTTATTCAACAACAAAGACTTCAATTTGTCCCAGCGAATTACCATATAACTGGAACGGAAAGCAATATCATTTTACTGGAATATATCTTGACACATTGGTAAATGTTGCAGGCTACGACAGTATTGCCACTTTGGACCTGAAGGTAAATTCAGCCACGAATTCCCTAACAAGAATTACAATTTGTCCATTGCAATTACCTTACCTCTGGAATAATATTGTATGTCTGGAAGCCGGAACTTACAGCAAAGGTTTAACGAATTTTGTTGGCTGTGATAGTATTGCTATGCTGGAATTGCATGTTGAGTCTCCAATACTTTCGAGAATAGAAGTGAATATCTGTACTTCAGAATTGCCATATAATTGGAACGGTTTGAGTTGTACGAAACCGGGAGCATATAATGCAAATTTGAAAACGAAAGCAGGATGCGATAGCTTAGCTACTTTGGTTTTGAACGTATTTGCTCCAACAACTTTGCTGGAAACGGCAACTATAAGTCAGGGCGAAAACTTTATGTTCAATGGCACCAACTATACCAAACCGGGCTCATATGTTTTAAAATTGCAAAATTCAAAAGGTTGTGATAGCATTGTAACATTGGTTTTAAAATTAAAAGTAGATTCAGTAGTGACAAATTCTTCAGTACCGTTAGAAATTAATAACACAATAACTCCTAACAGGGATGGGTACAATGATGTATTTATGGAGGGTTGGCACGTGAAAATATATAACCGGAACGGTGTGTTTTTATTCGAAGGAAATAATGGTTGGGAGGGAACTCACAACGGTTCACCTGTAGCAAAAGGTACGTATTTTTACGTTCTTTACTACCCTCCGGGTTCTAATCCTCAAACAAAAGAGGGATTTGTAACAGTAGTCCGATAAGAATGATTATGATATGAAGAAAATACTTGTTGTACTTACATATATCGTCGTTGCTATCACGGCAGTTGCTCAATCGAATATTCGGTTGAATAACTTCTGGGGAAACATGTATTATATAAATCCGGCTTCTATTTACGATAAATATGATGCAGTTTTTAATGTTTCGGCTCAAAAGCAATGGTTGGGTATTGATGGTGCTCCAACCACATTCTTTGCGTCGGGAATCACTTACCTAGATTCATATCACACTCAGTTGGGTTTAATTTTAATTCAGGATAAAATTGGATATACGTCTATCACAAATGTAAATGCTTCATATGCCTACGATATTCCTCTCGATCGTGAGTGGCAGTTTCATTTTGGTGCCGGAGCTAACTATCAGGCTGTTTCGTACGATATTTCAAAAGTAAGTATTGCGAATGATTATGATCCCGAAGTTTTTGAAGGACTGAAAGATGAAGCCGGTTTTAATGCGGATTTAGGTATTGAGTTTGCGAGTAATTCATTAAAACTAGGTGCTGTAAGTCAGAATTTTTCCTCAGTTTTTTTAAAAGCAAAACCTATACAAACGAATACCAATTTTATCTATGCTAAATACAAACAAAATACAGAGAATATTGTGAATTTTGGAGCAGGCATTTGCGGAATTCAATATGCTGATATTTTTCAAATGGAAATGAGTATGACCAGCTATTTCAAGTTTAATCAGTATAACGGCCTCATTGATAAGCCCGATTTATTCGATATTGGCGTTTTTTATCGCACCGGAAGCGAAGGTGGTTTAACTTTAGGCTTTAATGTAACCGATGCCATTCATTTGTCATATAGTTACGATTATCATTTTGGAGCCTTAAGTGCCGGATCGTATGGAACCAATGAGATTATGATTACCTATAACCTGGCCCGGAAACCAACTTGTCATAATTGTTGGTATTAAAATATGGCTCTATAAATTATAGAAGATTGAATGGAGGTTGTTTTAAGCCTCTATAAATTATAGAAGGTTGAACGGAGCATAAAACAAGGCTCTATAAATTATAGAAGGATGAATGGAGGTTGTTTTAAGCTTCTATAAATTATAGAAGGTTGAATGGAGCATAAAACAAGGTTCTATAATTTATAGAGACTATTTTCGGGTCTCGCGGTTTTCAATCGCGCTATTATACGCCGAAACGCGATTAGAAATGGCGAAAATTCATTGCAAAAACCCCGCTTTGCTAAATCAGCAAGCGGGGTTTCAATTTTTTAAACCTTTTGGAGTGCTTGCACTCAAAAGAGTTTGGTATTTTTTGTGGATAGATTTATTCTCCCATTGCCATACAAGTGCAAATAAGATTCCGGTCGCCATACGCATTATCAACGCGTGCCACGTTTACCCAGAATTTATTTTCGGCCACCCATTCTGTTGGATAAGCTGCTTTGGTTCGGCTATAGGGGTGATTCCATTCGTCCGAAACAATCGAGTATTCAGGATGAGGTGAGTTCAACAGCACATTGTCCGTTTTATCAGCCGTCCCATTTTCTATTTCTTTTATTTCGGCAAAAATCTGCAACATAGCCTCAGCAAAACGATCCAGTTCAGCTAACGATTCACTTTCGGTTGGTTCTATCATCAGCGTTCCATGTACAGGAAACGAAAGGGTAGGAGCGTGGAACCCGTAATCCATCAATCGTTTGGCAATATCGGTTTCGGTTACACCCGACGTGGTTTTAAAGTTACGTGCTTCCAGAATCAATTCATGACCAACCCGTCCTTTTTCGCCCGTGTAAAGCACTCCGTAGCTGTCTTTCAATCTTGATGCTAAATAATTTGCATTCAAAATGGCAATTTTAGTCGATTGCTTTAATCCCTCTTCACCTAACATGCGGATGTAGCCGTACGTTATGGCAGTTACACTCGCACTGCCGTTAGGCGCTGCTGAAACCGTGTTTTCGCCAAATGTTTTACTAGGTAGAAATGGAATTAAATGTTCGGCCACGCAAATTGGACCAACACCCGGGCCACCACCACCATGAGGTATAGCAAAGGTTTTGTGTAGGTTCAGGTGGCAAACATCAGCTCCGATAGTTCCGGGATTTGTCAACCCAACCTGAGCATTCATATTAGCTCCGTCCAAATAAACTTGTCCACCGTTGGCATGTATTGCGTCACACATATCTTTGATGTGTTCTTCAAAAATTCCATGGGTCGAAGGGTATGTGATCATACAACCGGCAAGGTTTTCCTTGTTGGCTTCCGCTTTTTCTTTCCAGTCATTCCAATCGGTGTTTCCACCTTCGTCACATTTTACCACTACAATATTGAAACCTGCTTGCGCAGCACTTGCCGGGTTTGTTCCGTGAGCCGAAGCCGGAATCAGCAGCGTGCTGCGTTGCGTTTCACCTTTCGATTTGAAATAAGAACGAATAGTCATCAGCCCGGCATATTCGCCTGCAGCGCCTGAGTTTGGCTGCATGCTGCAACCTGCAAAGCCGGTGATGGCAGTCAGATATTTTTCCAGTTCCGATATCATTTCGTTGTAACCTTCGGTTTGATCGGCCGGGGCAAGTGGGTGAATTCCGCCAAATTCAGGGCGACTCATAGGAAGCATTTCCGAAGCTGCATTCAACTTCATGGTACACGATCCCAATGAAATCATCGAGTGTGTCAACGAAATATCACGACGTTCCAGTTTCTTGATGTAACGCATCATTTCTGTTTCGCTGTGATAGCGGCTGAAAACTTCGTGAGTGAGATAAGCTGAAGTACGTTCCAGACTTTCGTCGAACGATTTTAAATTTTCTAAATTGGCTTCATCAGCAAAAACAGGCGAATTATCGTCAGCAATTGCCAGTATTTCAATCAGCGTGTTTACGTCATCAATGTCTGTGGTTTCGTCAAAGCTGATACCAATTTCACCGGTTTCAAAGTAGCGGAAATTTACTTCGTACTCCAACGCTAGCGCTTTCAACGATTCAGTTGAAATACTTTCGGGTAACGATATTTTCAACGTATCAAAGAAATTATCATTTTCCTGAGTATAACCATAAACAGGAAGTATCTCGTTGATATAAGTTGCAATTGCATGAATGCGCTGTGAGATCGTTTTTATTCCTTCGGCTCCATGATAAACAGTGTACATACCGGCCATAGAAGCCAATAAAGCTTGCGCAGTACAGATATTCGAAGTTGCTTTTTCGCGTTTAATATGCTGTTCGCGGGTTTGCAAAGCCATACGTAATGCCGTTTTTCCGTTAGCATCTTTGCTGATTCCGATTATACGTCCCGGCATATCACGCTTAAACTCGTCGCGGGTAGCAAAATAGGCTGCCGAAGGACCACCAAAGCCCATAGGTATTCCCCAACGTTGTGTTGAACCGAAAACAATATCGGCACCCCATTCTCCCGGAGGAGTCAACAGGGCTAAGCTCAAAATATCGGCATCTACAGCTACTTTACAACCAACTGCATGCGCTTCGGCTACAAACTCAGAGTAATCTTCCACATTTCCGTTAGCATTCGGATATTGAATAATCGCCCCAAAATGTTTATTGCTGAATTTACAGTTGGCATAATCACCAACTTCAAGCTGAATTCCCTGTGCTTCGGCACGTGTACGAAGAACAGCCAGTATCGAAGGGAAAGTATTTTTATCAACGAAAAGAATATTAGCTTCGTTTTTAACCTGTTCGCGGCTGCGAAGGTTCAACATCATGGTGGCAGCCTCGGCAGCGGCTGTAGCTTCGTCCAAAAGCGACGCATTTGCCAATGGCATTCCGGTAAAATCCGAAACGGCAGTTTGGAAATTTAGTAGCGCTTCCAACCTTCCCTGCGAAATTTCGGCCTGGTAAGGTGTGTAGGATGTGTACCACGATGGGTTTTCGAATATATTGCGTTGAATAACAGCAGGAGTACAGGTATCGTACCAACCCTGACCGATATACGAAGTGAAAAGTTTGTTTTTAGAACCAATTTCGGCAATATGTTCGGCATATTGTCGCTCGGTAAGTGCTTCGGGGAGATCAATAACTTCATCTAAAAGTATTGATGCCGGAATGGTCTGAGCTATCAACTCATCGAGGTTATTTACTCCAATTGTTTGAAGCATAAGAGCTTCGTCCTGTTCAGAAATGCCAATGTGGCGGGCTTGCAATAAGTCTTTCATGATGAAGGGAACTTTTTGATTTTGTGCCCCAAAAGTACTTTTTTCTTTTGTAAAATGGCTAAGAATCAGCGAAAAGATATCAACAAAATCACGCCTTTATATTGATGCTTTCAAGCTGATATAATTCAACGAAATAAGTAATAAATAGTAGTGAAAGTCAATGGAATTTAATCATATATTAATCACTTTTTTTAAACCAATTGCACATTGAATTGTTTATTTGATAAATAATAAATCCACAATATGCTTCGCGATATTCGAAAACAATACCTTTTTGCCAGTTTGGACGAAAATAATGTTCTTCCTGATCCATTCGATCAGTTTCAGGTATGGCTGCAAGATGCCATTGAAAGTGAACAGTTGGAACCAACTGCCATGATACTTTCTACAGTTGATGAGCATTTGCAACCACATTCAAGGGTTGTACTTTTAAAAGAATTTTCGCACAGTGGTTTTGTGTTTTATACAAATTACGAAGGTCATAAAGCACAGCAAATTGCACAAAATAATCGTGTGTCAATAGTTTTTTTCTGGCCTACCCTGGAGCGTCAGGTTCGGGTGGAAGGAACTGTCGAGAAAATCAGCGAAGTACTTTCCACTTCTTATTTTAAAAGCCGTCCGCTCGATAGTCAGTTAGGAGCCTGGGCTTCACCGCAAAGCCAGCTTATTCGTTCATCCGACTTTTTGGAACAGCAATTTAAGTATTATCAACAGAAGTTTGGCGACGAAGTTCCTAAACCTCCGCACTGGGGTGGATATACAGTAAAGCCAATGACTATTGAGTTTTGGCAGGGTAGGGCAAATCGGCTTCACGATCGTTTGCTTTTTTCGAAAGAGTCCGACAAATGGAAAATCTCCCGTCTGGCACCTTAAATAATTCGTAATTTATAATGCATAGTTCCTAATGCAGGCTTTATAATCAGTTGTTTATAAATTAAATTTCAGATTCTGATACATTTAGAGTATCTTTGTGCCCAATTCATAAATGCATGTAAATATGTATTGTGAATTATAAATTTTGAATTATAAATTATCCTCATGACTTTTACCGATTTTAATATCAATTCTCCCCTTGTTAATGCCCTTGCCGATTTAGGGATTTCTCAACCAACAACTATTCAGGAAAAAGCGTATCCGGTGATTATGTCCGGCCGTGATATGGTGGGAATTGCTCAAACCGGAACCGGTAAAACTATTGCTTTTCTACTTCCGTGCCTTCGTCAATGGAAATTTACAAAAGAGAAAAGTCCTTCCATACTGATAGTGGTTCCTACGCGCGAATTAGTGCTTCAGGTTGTTGAGCAGGTTGAGAAGCTGACCAAATACATGAATCTTCGGGTAGCTGGCGTTTATGGTGGAGTGAATATGATACAACAAACTCCCCTCATTAATGCAGGGTTGGATGTGTTGGTAGCTACACCGGGTCGTTTGCTTGATTTTACTCTTAATGGGTCGTTGAAACTAAAGTCGGTAAAGCGGTTTATTATCGATGAGGTAGATGAAATGTTGAATCTGGGTTTCCGCCCGCAACTGATTCGTGTGATTGATTTATTACCAACCAAGCGTCAGAATCTGATGTTTTCGGCAACTATCACGGATGATTTGAAAGCTTTTATTGCTGATTTCTTTATCGATCCACTCGAAATTGAGGCAGCCCGCACAGGAACACCACTCGAAAATATCAAACAAGCAGGCATTAAAGTACCGAATTTCAATACGAAAATCAATTTGGTGGATTTTTTATTGAAAACGAATCCCGATTTTTCGAAAGTATTGCTTTTTGTTTCTACTAAAAAAATGGCCGATGATGTTTATGAACGTTTAGAGCCATTATTCCCAGAGCAAATTGGCGTCATTCACTCCAATAAATCGCAAAACAACCGTTTTGAGAACTTCCGGTTGTTTAACGAAAATAAACACCGGGTTCTGATTGCAACAGATATTGTGGCCCGTGGTCTTGACTTTGATGATGTCACTCATGTGGTGAATTTCGATATACCGGAAGTTCCTGAGAGTTATATGCATCGCATTGGGCGTACCGGACGTGCAGACAAAAAAGGAGTTGCACTGGCTCTTATCACCAAAGCCGATGCTGATAGCCGCAAAAGCATAGAAGAATTGATGGGGCAGAAAATTCCATTAATGAAAATGCCGGAAGGAGTTGAAATTTCGACCGAACTCACGCTGGATGAGCTACCCAAAGTAGCTATGAAAAATACGCTTGTAAAGATTCCGAAGAAAGAAGAAGGCGGTGCAGCATTTCACGAGAAAAAAGATAAAAACAAAAAGGTGAATATGAAAGTGCGTCGTGCAGAAGCCATGAAAATAAAATACAAGAAACCCAAAACCCGGGGACAAAAAAAGAAATAATCTCGTTTAGATAAAAATAAAAACACCGATAGAATCAAAATCTATCGGTGTTTTTTGTAATTGTAAATAACTTATTTCTTTCTTGTTTTCTTTAAATCGCTTTTTTCCGATTTAAGCTTATTCTTCTCCGCTTTCTCAATAAGCTTTTTCTCTCTGGCCTCCCGTTTTGCCACTTTCCGTTCTTCCAACACGATTTTCAGGTATTCAATATATGGTTCAATATACCTTTTACGCTTAGTTTCCAGTAAATCAGCCATTGTAATCATAATTCCGGTTTCATAAACGCTCCCAAAATCGGGATCGAATATTGACCCAAAGAAGCGCATGGTGTTTGAAAGCCCTATATATGCATTAAACAAGGGTGGTATTGTTTCACCTTCTGTACGAACAGCTTTTTGTAATGCTTTATAATCATCAGACGAGTCTGTTCCTGTAAATATTTTCTTGGCAATCAGCTTACTGTTTCTACTTACATGAATTGGGTCAATGGGAGCAATCAATTTGTCCGGATCAGGGAAATAGCGGTACATATACTCATAAATTAGTTCACGAGCCGTAATAGGGTAGTCCTCATAAATTGTCACTTTGCCTATGAAATAACGTGCATTTTTAACCTGATGGATCAAAGCACCCAAGCCATCCCATAAATTATCCAACGCAAAAAGGCTTTTCATACCCATTTTTGTAGTTTGGTAATCGGGTTGTACAAATGCTCGTCCCAATTCAATTGTATAAGGAATGTATTCTTTTATAAATTTGTCGCTGAATTTAAATAAATGCGACATGACAAATTTCGGTTGACCATCCTCCTCAAATCCTACTTCAGAACCCGGTAAATAACGATACCCGCCAATAATTTCTTCTCCGGTCGGATCCCACACAATCAACTGATAATATGGTTTTTCCATATAATCATATTCATCGATATCAATTTCTTCACCGGTTCCTCCACCACCAGACCTGAACGATAGCTCACGCAATCGACCAATTTCACGCATCACATTGGGTGAATTGTGTGCTGTAACAACATAAATTTCGTTGTGAGCTTTGTTTGTTGGTCGAAGAAACTTGTCGGCAGTCAATTCTTGCTTTAGAATTTCTTTGGCAACAGGAGGAATAATTGGTTTCATCATAAAAATTAATGGTAAAAAATCCAAAATGAAAATGTATCACAAAAGTAATGATTTTTGAAGTATTCTATTTCAAACGAATGCCTTTTTGTAATACAATTGTGTGAATTTATAACTTCTTATTTTCAACTCTTTGTTTTTATTGCACACTTAGAAACAGTCTGTGCGTTTTTATCTTAGCCTGAGTGGCCATATAAAAAAATGAAACGCTTTTAAGATATAAATCTCAAAAGCGTTACGGGTTTTGTAAAGTTAAATTCTCTCAATATTTGCGCCCATTGCGTTTAAACGTTTATCAATATCCTGATAACCGCGGTCAATCTGATCGATATTGTGAATAATGCTTGTTCCCTCGGCGCTCATGGCAGCAATTAGCAAGGCAATTCCGGCACGAATATCGGGCGAACTCATAGTTGACGCCCGTAAATGGAGATGATTGCCCTGACCGATGACCGTTGCGCGATGTGGATCACAAAGGATAATCTGAGCACCCATGTCAATAAGTTTATCAACGAAGAACAAGCGGCTTTCGAACATTTTTTGATGTATAAGCACGCTGCCTTTTGCTTTAGCTGCCACTACCAGAAATACGCTTAGCAAGTCAGGAGTGAGTCCCGGCCAGGGGGCATCGGCAATTGTCATAATCGAACCATCGATAAATGATTCAATGCTGTAATTTTTCTGATAAGGAATAAAAATATCGTCACCTCGCTGTTCTAATTCTATCCCCAACCGACGGAAACTGTCGGGTATAATCCCAAGTTCAGTATAAGCCACATCTTTAATTGTAATTTCCGATGCTGTCATTGCTGCCATTCCAATAAAGCTACCAACTTCAATCATATCCGGCAAAATACGGTGATTACAACCACTTAATGCTGTAACTCCTTCAATTGTAAGCAAATTTGAACCAACGCCCGATATTTTTGCTCCCATGGCATTCAGCATTTTGCAAAGCTGTTGCAAATAGGGTTCACATGCAGCATTATAAATAGTTGTTGTACCTGCTGCCATTACTGCCGCCATTAAAATATTCGCAGTTCCTGTTACAGAAGCTTCATCAAGTAGCATGTAGCAACCGGTAAGTTTTTCGGCAACAATTTCGTATCGTTTTCTATCAGGGTCGTAGTTAAAATCGGCACCCAGTTTTTGAATACCAAGGAAGTGTGTGTCTAAGCGGCGACGTCCAATTTTGTCTCCACCCGGTTTGGGTATCATGGCTTTACCAAAGCGTGCCACCATTGGTCCAACTATCATCACTGAGCCTCGTAATGAGGCACTTTTACTGTAGAAATCTTCCGATTGCAGGTAGTCTAAATTTACATTCTCTGCTTTGAAAGTATAGGTGTCTTTATTTTTCTTTGTAATTTCTACCCCCATATCACCCAATAAACTTATCAGGTTGTTTACATCCAAAATGTCGGGGATATTGCTTATTGTCACTTCTTTGGGAGTAAGAAGTACAGCACAAATAACTTGTAGTGCTTCGTTTTTTGCACCCTGGGGTGTGATGGAACCGGAGAGTCGACGACCACCTTCGATTTTAAATGATGCCATGTTATTTCAGGTATGAGTTGGAGTTCACAGCAAGTATTAGCACTCACTGTACATGCTCATTGTGATTATTTCTTTTTATTCGTTTTTGGTCTGTTTTTTTTGTTGAACAATACATCTCTCGATTCAACAAGTTTAAAGAAATCTTCCGAAATGTCTAGTTTCCCTTTTGATAGTTCGCGCAAATCGTCAAAAATTTTACGATCATCAACAACTTCTTTGTTCCAGGTGAGGAAGCACTTCTTCATTTGATTGGCAATCAATCGTATCAATTCGTTTTTTTCTTCACCTTCTTCATATTCAGCCACTTTTTCAATCATTTCTTCGAGTGTACGGCCATAATGCTGGTAGCGAATACGTGATTTTTTGTATGGAATAGTTTCCGGACGGGTGTACAGATTTTCGGCCTGCAAAATTTCGTAAGGGAAATCAATATCCAGTTTAAAATCAGACATAATCATCACGTGATCCCACAGTTTATGTTTGAAATCGTTTACATCACGAAGATAAGGAAACAAGTTTCCCATGATGTTGATAATGGTTTTTACGCAGCGTGTACGTTCTTCACGATCTTCAATTGTCATGGCATGCGTAACCATTTGCTGTATGTTTCGCCCATATTCGGGCATTATCAATTTCCCTTCTAAAGTAGTATATTCCATTTTTGTTTGTGTAGTTGGATAGAATACAAAAGTAACTATTTTTTTTTGAATTGCTGTTATGGCAAATTTATCATATAAAAACAGACTGAAATTACAATTTCAGTCTGTTTTGTTGAAGGTATTTTTCTCAAATAACTATTTTACTTCTTTTACTAAATAAATCAGGGTAGGGTAGTGGTCACTATAACCATTTGTCCAGGCACCACCGGCATGTGTTCTGAGTGGAGTACCTTTATATCTGCCTTCCTGTTGTGTCAGAAACTGTTTGTTAAACACCTCGGCTTTCCATAATTTTACTTTGCTTGGATCTGAATGTGCCAGTTCGTCTGAAACAATAATCTGGTCAAATAAGTTCCACTGATCGTCGTATGCTAACGAGCCAATTCCTTTTTCAAGTGTTTTCCACAACGTATTATACAGTTGCCCCGGTTTTACACTATCGAGATCTTTTTTTGCCCCGAGAATAGTAGCGCAACTTTCATTAAATGGGTCGTCGTTTAAGTCACCCATAATAATGATCTTTGCTTTTGGGTCAACGCGAAACAATGAATCGGCTATTGATCGTGTAAGTGCTGCCGCCTGGTTTCTTTTTGGACGGGATCTTTCTTCACCACCCGTGCGTGATGGCCAGTGATTTACGATAACGTGTATTTTTTCTCCCATTAAATAACCGCTCACCATTAACTGATCGCGCGTACGAAAAGCTGTGTCGGGAGTGTGAAGTCGATAGGATTTACTGTTTGTAACAGTAAAATATTTTGGATTGTACAGTAAAGCTACATCTACCCCACGGCGGTCGGGACCTTCGTAATGCACAAATTCCATAGATCGTTTTGCTAATGCAGGTTGACTTACTAGGTCTTTTAGCACACCACTGTTTTCAATTTCCGATACGCCAATCAACGCTACACCTTGTGGACAAACATCCAATCCAATTTGCGATATGGCGTATGACATATGTTGCAATTTGGCAGTATATTTCATTGTTCCCCATTTCATAGCGCCGCTTGGCAGGTATTCTTCGTCGTTGATATTTGGGTCGTTTATCGTATCGAATAGGTTTTCCTGGTTGTAAAAAGCAACACAACTTACCTGAAGTTTCATTTTGTCATTCGGTGCAGTGTTGTTTAAATTGGATATGTTATTCTTAGCCGTACAGGCAAGGCTTATAATAAGTGTGAGAGTAAATATTGCTATTTTAGAGCAGGCAATTTTCATATGTTCGTGTTTTAACTGTGAATGAAATAACTGAGAACAAAAGTGAGAAAAAAAAATGAAACAAAAAAGTCTGTGGTTGAAATTATATATGCTGCGAACAAAAGTCCATTCGGAATTATTTCAATAGTGTGAATTGTGAGCGAATAGTTTTTTGTGTTACAAAATGAAATTAATCTATATTTCATTTGTGTTTCCGGATTAAATTGTTGACTATCAGATGTACGAATCGGTTGATATGTTTTTATTTTAATGTTTTATATTATTTGTGGCTGCAAATGTGAAGTTATTGAAATTTATTGTTGTATAAATATGTGATATTTGAGAAAAAGATTGTAACTTGCACGCCCTTTTTCGGTCAAAATTTTCGAACTGAATAAGGAAAATATAATGATGCGTTGAATAAATAATTTAGAATCAATTGTATGAGAAAACTATCGTTGATACTTGTAGTATCGTTGCTGACATCCTTCTCACTGCTGGCTCAAACAATAGCCAAAGGTGTAATTAAGGCTGCAGATTCAGGAGCTCCGCTTTCGGGAGTTATAATAACATTTTTACAACAGAACATTTCGACTCAAACAAATGCAAAGGGTGAATTTACGCTAAGCTATTTAAAAGCTGGTGACGAAGAATTGAGTATTTCCCGTCAGGGTTATTTCACACAGATAAAACTCGTAAAGCTGAAAGAAAATCAGATAAATGATTTAGGTGCTTTTGATCTCAAAGCAGATATTCAGGACGAAGTTAAACAAGAAATTGTGCTTCAATTGAGCGAAACCGAATTAAACAGCGATGAAGCAAAATCTACTCAGAATGTTTCGGGAGCTTTATCATCAAAAGGAGATATCTATGCTTCACAAACAAATTTTGCTTTTAGTCCGATGCGTTTTCGTACCCGCGGCTACGATCAGGATTTTGAGTCGACTTATATCAACGGAATCTATTTCAATGGGCTGGAACGCGACAATTTTAATTTTTCTTCTTTAGGAGGTTTAAATGATGCTTTTCGTAATCAGGAAGAAATAAATGGTATTGCTCCGACTTCGTTTTCTTACGGAAATCTGGGTAGTGCCACAAATATAAATACTAAGGCAAGTGTATATGCTGCAGGTTCAAAAGCCAGTTTTGCTTATACAAACCGTGCTTATAAATTGAGAGGACAATATATGTATGCAACGGGTCTTATGCAAAATGGTTGGGCTTTTGCTGCCTCAGCAGTTGTACGTTGGGCCGATAAAGGAATTGTTCAGGGTACATTTTATCAATCGGCTGGTTATTTCTTATCAGCAGAAAAAGTATTTAATAGCCAGCACAGTTTATCATTAGTTACCTTTGGAGCTCCTACTCAGCGTGCCCAACAGGGAGCTGTAACTCAGGAAGTGTATGACCTTGCCGGTTCTATTTACTACAATCCATATTGGGGGTATCAGGAAGGAAAAGTGAGAAATTCACGTATTGTAAAGAGCTTTGATCCAACAGCTATTCTTACTCATGATTTTAAAATTGACGAAAATCAACGCTTGCGTTCGGGACTTGCATATCATTATAGTATGTATAGTAATTCTGCTTTGAACTTTTACGGTGCTCCCGATCGGAGATCGGATTATTATCGGTATTTGCCAAGTTCTCCGACAGATGATGAATCTATAGATGAAATGACAACCTTTTGGAAAACGGATTCTGATGTATCCCAAATAAACTGGAATGATCTTTATTTAGCAAATTATCGCAATAATGCAATAGACCCAACTGGGGTTGCAAGGTATTCCATTGAACGTCGTCATAGTAATTTAATGGAAACGGCATTAAATTCTACTTATACAAATCAACTATCAAAAGAATTGAAACTGACTGCAGGTGTTGAAGGTAAAATTTCGAAAGCAATGCATTATAAAACAATGGATGATCTTCTGGGTGGAAATCAATGGATTGACATTGACCAATTTGCTGAGCGTGATTTTCCTACGAATCCTAATGTTATTCAGAATGATTTAAACAATCCAAACGCAGTTGTAAAAGTGGGTGATATCTTTGGATACAATTATGACATCAACATTTTACATGGAGCAGCTTTTGCTCAAAACGAATGGATATTACCTCAACTGGATATATTCTATGCTGGTCAGGTAACCTACACACAATTTTCTCGTTACGGACATATGAAAAACGGTCGTGCAGAAGCATTAAACGTGAATTCATACGGTCAGGGAAAAACCTGGTTTACAGCCGACCCATCGTTAAAAGCCGGAGCAACCTATAAAATTGATGGTCGCAATCGCTTGTCGGTTAATGTACAGGCTGAGAAAAGAGCTCCGGGAGTAGATAATGCCTATATATCTCAAAGAATCAAGGATACTGCAGTTCCAATGGAAAGTGAAAAGGTTTTATCATATGATGTTAATTACAATTTTACTTTCTCATCTGTTCGGGGTAGAATTAGTGGGTTCAGGACACACTCGTTGGATGGTATCGAATTAAATGGTTATTATGACGATATAAATCAAACCTTTGTGAATCATGTGTTGACAAAAGTAAAGAAACTTTATCAGGGTATCGAGGCTGGAATTTCTTTCAAATTGAACAGTAGCTTTACTTTTTCTCTTGCAGGAACGGTTGCAGATTATCATTATACTGACAATGCTCAGGGTATTTTGAGTTTTGAAAATGGAGTCAAAGAAGATAAATCGGAGCAAGTAATGATTAAGAATATTAAACTCAGCACTGGACCTCAAACAGCTGGTAGTGCTAAATTGAGTTATTTTAATTCTAAAATGTGGTTTGTAGATTTGACGTTGAACTATTTTGATCGGAATTACCTGGATGTTTCGCCACTTAGGTTGACTAAATCGAATATGGCTTTGTATACAACAGACGAAATAATGAATGCGCTGGGTACCCAGGAAAAACTCAAAGGTGGATATTTATTGGATGCTTCGGTTGGAAAAGTAATTTATTTAAAAAATCGTCATTCGTTAAACATAAATCTTAGTGCAAGTAATATCCTGAATAATACACACATGATTAGTGGGGGATATAGTCAATCCCGTTTGCCTTTAAACGGAGCAATAATCGATATTAATACATTGAATAAATTTCCATCTAAATATTATTATGCGTGGGGATTCAATATGTTCTTAAACATTGGATATAAATTCTAATTAATTGCAGCAATAATTATAAAGAGAATAAAAATGAAAAAGCAAAATATAATAGGAGTTTTATTTGTTTTGGCAACTTTGGTTACAAGTTGTACTCAAACTGAATTTAATGCAATACCACTTTCAAAACTGATGGGTGATTCATTAATATCAACTATTTCAATCGCAAAGCTGGATAGCATTTATAATACTAACATTGATTTATACACAGATACTGCATCGAAAAAAGCAGGTTTGTTTACTGCCAGACTTATACCAAACGATACAAGTAATATGGTTATAAATGGTGTAATCACTTCGTCTGATATTGAAGGAAATATTTATAAGTATATTATTGTTCAGGAACAAGGTGCTGGTGGTCGGGCCATGAAAATTTCCATTGATGCCGGTAGTCTTTCTGGAATCTATCCTTTAGGTCAAAAAGTATCGGTTCGTTTAAACGGCTTATATTTGGGTAAATACGCTCAGTCTTTCCAAATCGGGACTCACTATGTGAATCTTGATAAAGCAAAACTGGACACATTACATCATGTAAATATTTACAGAGTTGAACCAGGACGTATTCCATTACCGATTGCATTACATGCTATTCATGCATACGGAATGCCAAATCCTGCCGCTGTAGTTGCTGATACGTTGACAATTGCTCAGATTAGAGCCACCGGAGAACCATTGTTTAATAAACTCGTTTGCATTAAAAATGCATTCTTCACGGGTAAAGGTGCTGATTATGGTTTACCTGCTCCAATAAAAGATGCTGATCTGATTTTTGCCCCATCGACAAACGGAATTGGCTTTCCACAGTCGCGCGAAATTCAGGACGGAACTGGTTCAATTTTTATTGCAACAAGTGAATATTCGAAATTTGCAACATTTAAATTGCCATCTTCAAGCAATAGAGGAAATATCACTGCCATTGTAGGTTGGTATAATGATAAAAAGCCAACTGTTAAACCAACATCTGTAACTGCCGAAATATACCATCAACTCACAATTCGCTCAATTGGTGATTTGGGTAAGGGATTTGAAGCTTATCATGCTGAAATAAAAAAATAGTAGTAACAATTTCAAAAAAATATCTTTATGAAAAAGAAAATAATATATGGTTGGATGCTATTGATTTTTGGAATGGCAGTTACGTCCTGTTCCAATCTCGTTGAATCAATCAGCCCCATTAAACCGGTAGAAGAATCTAATACAATTTATTCCGAAACATTCGCATCCGGTTTAGGAAACTTTACAGCTAAAAGTGTGGTTGGTACTGAAAACTGGATTTATAATTCGAATGGGTATGCTATTATGACCGGCTATGTAGGCGGAGTCAACAAGGCTGATGAAACTTGGTTAATTTCTCCTGTAATAGACCTGACAAATGTTACAGAAGCTCATTTTACTTTCGATCATGTAGCGCGTTACTTTGCTAATGCAGCAACTGATGCTACGATTATGATATCTGAAAATTATAATAATGTGGATAGTTTGCCTACAAGTGCAACCTGGACTCAACTTGTTATAAAACCTTTTGTCGATCCAAATGCGTGGCCATCACCGCTACCAACTTCAGATCAAATCAGTTTGACTTCTTTTGCAGGTAAAAAAATAAAAATTGCATTTAAATATGTTTCCACAACAACAAAAGCAGGAACATGGGAGCTGAAAAACTTTTTGGTACAAAGAGGTGAAGCTGTAAATCTGATAGGTAATAGTGGAAAAGAGGCAGTACCTTACACAGTTTCCGAAGCAATTAACAATAAGGGGTTGTCAAAATATGTAAAAGGATATATTGTAGGATACAATTGGGGCGGCAGCTCAAGCGCCAACTTCTTCACAGCCGATTCTTGTACGCAAGTTGCAAATGTACTGATAGCTGATTCTGTTTCGGATATCTATATTTCAAAATGTTTAGTTGTGCAATTGCCTTTAGGAATCGTTCGTGATAGCTTAAACCTGAAGAGCGGAAAGGCAAGACTATTCGGAAAACAAGTGACTGTATATGGGCTATTGGGAAGTTTAGCTTCTG
This sequence comes from Paludibacter sp., assembly GCA_028710895.1. GTDB lineage: Bacteria > Bacteroidota > Bacteroidia > Bacteroidales > Paludibacteraceae > Paludibacter. The sequence continues at coordinate 262,839 of JAQTTH010000001.1, read as the reverse complement.
GTCTCTCACAAATGAGCAATACCTCTTATTTTATTTTGCCTAACGGATCTACAGGCGGAATAAAACCTATTGAACCAATACTTTCAGAAACTTTTGCTAAGACTTTGGGCGATTTTACAACACAAAATGTACTTGGTGCACAAGTTTGGGGCGTATCATTTAGTGCTGCTACAATGACTGGTTATGTTTCACCAACAAACAATGCCAATGAAGATTGGCTGATATCACCAGTAGTTGATTTGACAACTATAACAGCAGCAAAATTGTCATTCGACCATGTGATTCGGTATTGTACCAATCCTGTGACCGATGGTACCATCTGGGTTTCCGAAAATTATGTTGATGGGTTACCTTCAACTGCCACATGGACTCAATTACCTACAAGTACATTTAAAGATCCGGGTAGTTGGACTTTTTCAACAATTGGGCCAATAAGCTTAGCATCGTATTCGGGTAAGAAAATTAGATTTGCATTTAAATATCTTTCTACAACCACAAAAGCAGGAACATGGGAAATAAAGAATGTATTGGTATTAAAATAATCCAGTTATTTGTTAGATAACAAAAAGGCTCTCAAAATTAATTGAGAGCCTTTTTTGTATATTTAATTTTACTATTACAACAGGTATTGTTCGCTGATTGATTTGTTTTCCTGAACACGGTAAATGGTGTCGGCAAACATTTTTGAGATAGTCAGAATTTTTACTTTCGAACATTTTCCACAATCAAACGGAATAGAATCGGTAAATGCTATTTCAGTCAGAGCCGAGTCAAGAATTTTCTGAGAGGCATCGCCTGACATTACACCGTGCGAGACGATAGCGCGAACGCTTTTCGCTCCATTTTCCAGCATCAAATCGGCAGCTTTACAGAGCGTTCCGGCAGTGTCGGCCATATCATCAACAATGATAACATCTTTGCCAACCACATCTCCGATAATACGCATTTCGCCCACCACATTTGCTTTTTCGCGGGTTTTGTTACACAATACCATGGGTACTCCCAGATGTTTTGAATAAGAACCGGCACGTTTCGATCCGCCTACGTCAGGTGACGCAATAACCAGATTTTCGAGATTTAATGATTTGATATAAGGAACAAAAATGGTTGAAGCGTAAAGGTGATCAACAGGAACATCGAAAAATCCCTGAATCTGGTCGGCATGTAAATCCATGGCAATGATGCGGTGTGCACCGGCAACACTCAACATATCGGCTATCAGTTTTGCACCAATTGATACACGGGGTTTGTCTTTTCTGTCCTGACGGGCCCAACCAAAATAAGGAATAACAGCGATAATTTTATAGGCAGATGCGCGTTTAGCTGCATCTATCATTAAAAGTAATTCCATTAAATTGTCCGAGTTTGGAAACGTGGATTGTACTAAATAGACATACTGGCCACGAATTGACTCTTCGTAAGAAACTGAGAATTCACCATCCGAAAAATGCTGAACTTTCATATTCCCAAGTGGACAACCTAAACTTTTACATATTTTCTCGGCAAGATTACGACTATTTGTGCCCGAAAACACTTTGAAAGTTGAAGCTGAAACTGACATGCTTGAAGTGGATTTTAGTTTTGAGGAATTTTTTGCAAAAGTACAGAATTATATTATAATAAAACCATGAAATCTTCATAAAAATACTATGAATATTTATAAGCCAAAAATACACCTGACTACGGATTTACTACATTAAATGATTGTTTTATAGAATCGCACATTTTCCGCAAACGTTTGAAATCTATTTTTGCATTTTTTCAGGTATGATAAAAACGAGGTTGTCAAAATAACACTACTTTTGATTCACAATTATTTGATGAAGATTAATACCTTATAATACAGCACTCTATGAAAATTCACTTTAAAATACCTTATTATACCTATTGGGGTCAACGTTTGTTGGTAAGTGGAAATATAACAGAATTGGGTAACGGTGAATTAACTAAAGCGTTGGCACTAAATTATCAGTCTCCGGAAGACTGGTATGCCGAAATTGAAGTAAACAGACCAGAAAAAATAGAATTCAGCTATAAATATATTTTGCTGAATGAGCAAACAGGGAAAGCAGTTGAAGAGTGGGGAAATGACCGCAAAATTTCAATTGATGCCAATAGTCTGGAACACCTTTTTTGTGTAGATGTATGGAATTCGGCAGGAAGTGTCGATAATGTGTTTCTCTCTACACCTTTTCAGGAAGTGTTGCTGAATACCGACAACCTGACTGAAGCAACTAAAAAAGCTTCTAAGTTTACCCACACCTTTAAAGTAAAAATGCCTTTGTTGAAGAGTAACGAAGCCATTTGCCTGGTAGGTGATTGCGATGCGCTTGGAAACTGGACTACCCATAATCCGGTAATTTTAAACAGAGCCACTGACAATTGGTGGACTGCTGATGTGGATTTAAGCAAGGCTTCGAACGAAGTACATTACAAATACGGAATTTACGATCCCGAAGATAAGCAATTTCGGTATTTCGAATCGGGACCTGACCGTATTGCTCCTATCATAAAATCGAAAAAGACACAAGTTCAGTTATCCGACGGATTTGTCAATATCTCGAATAATTCATGGAAAGGGGCCGGAGTAGGATTACCCGTGTTCAGTATACGCACAAAGAAGAGTTTTGGGGTTGGCGACTTTGTGGATATGAAGTTGTTTATCGACTGGGCCGAAAAAGTGGGTCTGAAACTGATTCAGGTGCTACCGCTAAACGATACGATTGGTACGCATACCGATGCCGACGTGTTGCCTTATGCTGCTATTTCGGCTTTTGCACTCAATCCGCTTTTCCTCAATTTGCCTGCCATGGGAAAATTGCCTGCCACAAACGAATTACAAAAAGAATATAAAGCCAGACAGGCTGAACTGAATGCTGCTGATTTGGTGCCTTTTATGGAGGTTATCAATTTCAAACTGCACTATGCAAAGGAATTGTACCTGACTCAAAAAGATAAATTCTTTCAGAACAAAGATTTTAAAAAATTCTTTTCGGATAACGAATACTGGTTGGTACCTTACGCTGTTTATTGTGTTCTGCGCGATATGTATGGTACATCGGATTACCGCCAGTGGAAAGAATATGCACGATATGATGAAACCAAAATAGCTGCATTTCTATCACCCGACCAGGCACATTTCGATGACGTGGCGGTGAATTACTTTATTCAGTATCATTTGCACATTCAGTTATCCGAAGCAGCTGCTTATGCACATGAGCACGGTGTGGTTCTAAAGGGTGATATTCCGATTGGAGTAAACCGAAACAGTGTGGATACCTGGGTATCGCCGGAGCTTTTCCATATGCATATGCAGGCGGGAGCACCACCGGATATGTTTGCTGTAAAAGGTCAGAACTGGGAATTGCCGACTTATAACTGGGAAGTAATGGAGCGTACAGGCTTTGACTGGTGGAAAAAACGTTTTGCGCAAATGTCTAACTATTTTGATACATTCCGTATCGATCATATCCTCGGATTCTTCCGTATCTGGCAGATACCTGCCAATCAGGTAGAAGGGATTATGGGGCATTTAAACCCATCAACACCTATTCATATCAACGAATTTGCCGAAAAAGGATTGTGGTTCGACTACAACCGCTTTTGCAAACCTTATATTACCGATGCTATTTTGTGGGATTTCTTTGGCGAAGAAGCCGCCTGGGTGAAAACCAATTGCCTGCAGATAGAAGATGGTTGGATTTTGCGCCTGAAAGTGCCGTATCAAAGTCAGTTGGCAGTTGAGAAAATGTTCGAAGACGGTAAAATATCTGAACGCATCAAATGGGGCTTATTTGATTTAATCTCAAACGTGATGTTCTTCGAGAAAGAAGGTAGCAACGGCATGCTGTTCTATCCACGCTTTGGCATGGAATCGTTGCGCACCTACCGCGATTTGGACAACTACACCAAAGACCGCTTGCGCGAACTTTACGTAGATTATTTCTACCGCCGTCAGGATTCAAACTGGTACCAGTCGGGTATGGAGAAACTTCCTGCTTTGAAACGGGCTACCAATATGTTGATTTGCGGCGAAGATCTTGGCATGATGACACCTTGTGTTACTGCTGTGATGAAGGAACTTGGTATTCTGAGTCTGGAAGTGCAGCGTGCGCCTAAATCCAATAAAATAGAGTTCTTCCACCCGGCCGATGCGCCTTATCTATCGGTTGTGACACCTTCCACCCACGATATGAGTACAATAAGGGGTTGGTGGGAAGAAGACCGCGGTGTAACGCAACGTTTTTATAACTCGCAACTCGGCCATTGGGGTGAAGCGCCTTACTTCTGCGATTGGTGGATTTGCCGGGACATCGTGTTGCAGCATTTATATTCTCCGGCCATGTGGTCAATCTTCCAAATGCAGGATTTGTTGAGTATATCGGATGATGTGCGTCGGACTAATCCACACGAGGAACGTATCAATGTACCGTCGAATTCAAAATTCAGTTGGCGTTACAGGCTACATATTAATATGGAGGATTTGTTAGATAAAGATGATTTCAACAACGAACTGCGGAATTTTATAAAACAATCGGGACGATAAAACCGAAAACAGGGAAGAGAATAAAGCACTACACTTTATTCTCTTTTTATTTTTTGTTGTTTATAATAAGCGCAGCAATAACTCCCGGTACCCAACCACAGCAGGTAAGCAGGAATACCAATAATACCGATCCACAGCCTTTATCAAGAATGGCTAACGGTGGAAAGATAATGCATAAAATGACCCGAAAGATTGACATGATAGTAATGATTAATTATGATCCCCAACCCCTAAAGGGGACTTTTGCCTTGTAAAATGGAGATTATTTGTACACATTCCGTACTTCGATAGCCCCCTTTAGGGGGTTGGGGGCGGTAAAGATAGAACATTAGACAAAAATTCCCTCTCCCAATCCACCGCTACAAATGTAAAAATTATTTTCTGATTATAATTATTCATTTTCAGTCTTTTTTTGTTACTTTGCGTCTGTAATTTAAATGCATAAAATTATGGATAAGAAACTCAAACGTTCTCAAAACCAAATGGTAGCGGGAGTATGTGCCGGCATTGCCGATTATTTCGAAATTGATCCAACGCTGGTACGCGTGGGGTATGCTATTCTGACAATTTTTTCTGCCGGATTCCCCGGTTTACTTTTATATATTATTCTCTGGATTATCATGCCACTGAATTACGAATAATCAGATTCAACGAACTTCGAAACAGTTTTATTTGTTTCACCTGAGATTGTTCATTGATAACCGCTAACTCATTCATTGTGGCTTTTAAACTTATTTCTCCCTATCGTCCAACCGGCGATCAACCCGAAGCCATCAAGCAATTGGTGGAAGGGCTGAATGCCGATGTTCCTTTTCAAACCCTGCTTGGTGTTACAGGCTCCGGTAAAACTTTTTCCATTGCCAATGTGATTGAGCGGGTCGACCGCCCAACGCTTGTGCTAAGCCACAATAAAACGCTGGCTGCACAGCTCTACAGCGAGTTTAAGGCATTTTTCCCCGACAATGCTGTGGAATATTTCGTGTCTTACTACGATTATTATCAGCCGGAGGCTTACCTCCCTGTGTCGGATGTGTATATCGAAAAAGATTTATCCATCAATCAGGAAATAGAAAAACTCCGGTTGGCAACTACTTCGGCTTTGCTGTCGGGGAGGAGGGATGTGTTGGTGGTTTCTTCTGTATCGTGTTTGTACGGTATCGGTAACCCCGAGGATTTTACAAGCAATGTGATTGAGATTTACCGTGGACAAAAGATTGTGCGGAACGACTTTCTACGCAGTCTGGTCGATACCCTTTATACCCGTAACGAAATAGAACTGAACCGCGGGAATTTTCGCGTGAAAGGCGATACGGTGGATATCTTTTTGGCTTATTCCGATTTTATCCTGCGTGTTGTTTTCTGGGGCGACGAGATTGATCAGATTCAAACTGTTGAGCCTGTGAATCTGCATGTGCTCGAAAGTTTCGATGCCTATAAAATTTATCCTGCCAGCATTTTCGTTACCACCAAAGAGCGCATTGCCAGTGCCATTTCACGCATCGAAATTGATTTGGCTAAGCAGGTCGATTATTTCCGCTCTATAGGTAAGCTTTACGAGGCAAAGCGTATTTACGAGCGGGTAAACTACGACCTCGAAATGATTAAGGAGCTTGGTTATTGTTCCGGCATCGAAAATTATTCCCGCTATTTCGACGGGCGTGAGGAGGGAAGCCGTCCGTTCTGTCTGCTCGATTATTTTCCCAAAGATTTCCTGCTCGTTATCGACGAGAGCCACGTAACCATTTCGCAGATTCATGCCATGTTCGGAGGCGATGCAGCCCGTAAGCAAAATCTGGTGGAATATGGTTTCCGTCTGCCTTCGGCCAAAGATAACCGCCCGCTGAAGTTTGAAGAGTTTGAAACGCTGACACCGCAAACAATCTACGTAAGTGCTACCCCGGCCGATTACGAACTGGCCAAAAGCGAAGGTATTGTGGTGGATCAGCTTATACGACCTACCGGACTGCTTGACCCGATTATTGATGTACGTCCGAGTCTGAACCAGATTGACGATTTGCTCGAAGAAATTACCCTGCGTACCGAACGCGATGAACGTACCCTTGTGACTACACTCACGAAACGCATGGCCGAAGAGCTTACCGATTACCTCACCAAGATGAACGTGCGCTGTAATTACATTCACTCGGATGTGGATACGCTGGACCGTGTGCAGATTCTGGAGGATTTGCGCCGCGGTGTGTACGATGTGTTGATTGGTGTAAACCTCCTCCGTGAGGGATTGGATTTACCCGAAGTGTCGCTGGTGGCTATTCTCGACGCCGATAAGGAAGGCTTTTTGCGTTCGCACCGCTCGCTGACGCAAACAGCAGGACGTGCAGCACGTAACCTGAACGGTCGTGTGATTATGTATGCCGATAAGATAACCGAGAGTATGCGCAAAACTATTTCGGAGACGAACCGCCGACGCGAAAAACAGTTAGCCTACAACGAACTGCATGGCATTACGCCTACGGCCATCAAAAAGGGCGAACGGAACTCGTTTGAGAATAAAGATCCGAATGCATACATTGAACCGGATAGTTCACAAGCTATTGCAGCCGATCCGGTGGTGCAGTATATGACAAAGACTGCTTTGGAAAAAGCCATTGCAAAAACAAAAAAAGCCATGCAGGATGCTGCCAAGCGACTTGAATTCCTGGAAGCTGCTCAGCTTCGCGACGAATTAATTAAACTGGAAGACCTGTTGAAGACAAAATAAAAAGAGAGTGGCACGCTGGTAGTGACCACTCTTTTTTTTTCATGTTGCTGCAATTACATTTTCTGCGCTTTGATGCCGCATCCAATAGCTACTGTGGTGGTTTGTGCTATGGGTTTGCCTGCCAGCAGGGCATCTACGGCTGCTTCTACGTATTTGTTGCTTACTTCTTCGGGCTTTGCATAGTTATCGTCGATGGCTCCGATGTATCGAACAATGTTTTTGCCGTTTTCTTTATTCAGCACAAATACGTGTGGGGTTTTGGTGGCACCGTATTGTGGATACACTTTCTGTCCATCGTCGAACAAATAGGGGAAGGTGAATCCTTTTTCTTTGGCTCGTACCTGCATGGCCTCAAAGCTGTCGGTTGGTTCCAGTTTGGGGTCGTTGGGGTTGATGGCAATGACAGGATAGCCCAGCGAAGCATATTTTTTGTCCAATGCTATAATTCTGTCCTGATATGCCTTGGCAAATGGACAGTGATTGCAGGTGAAAACCACGATAAATCCTTTAGCCGATTTGTAATCGGATAAAGATACCGTTTTATTGTCTACATTTTTTAGCTTGAAATCGGTAGCCGCGTCACCAATTTTGTACCCTGACTGAGCACCTGCCTGCACCGAGATGGCAAGCAGTACTACTGCACTTAAAATAAATCGTATTTTTTTCATGTTGTTTGTTTTATAAATAGTTATTAATCATTTTTACTAATTCTTCTTTTGATAGTTCGCCTTCTTCGAATGCTACTTTCCGGCCGTTTCGGTAGATCACTGTGGCGGGAATGGCGCCACTCCACTTTTTGTCGATAGCCGGAATCCACTCGTTCATCCGTTTGTTGTCGTCGAGCAGATATACATCGGTGTCGATGTTATTTTTGAGTAAAAAAGCTTTGACGTGCGTATCCATTTCGGAGGCCATATCCAGGCTAACCAATATCATTTTAAACCCCGGTTTGTCGCGGTAGGTTTTGTTTACTTCCATAAAACCGGGCAATTCCTTCACACAGGGTTTGCACCACGTAGCCCAGAAATTGACAACACAGAGCTTGTTGTCGTTTTGCTGAAGAACTGTTTGTAGCTGGGCAAAGTTGACAATTTTCTGTATTGGTTTGTTGCTTTGTGCAAAACAGTTGAGGCTGATTACGGCCATCGAAAGTATAAACAGTTTTTTCATCGTCTTTTTTTCAACTCAAACACTTGCTTCGAACTATTTGTTTGTGGGGATTGGGTGGAAGGACTGTTATTGCCGGTATTTTAAAAACTATTTGGGATTGACCCGGCTAAATTTAGTTTTATTGTCATTTTGAGCTGAAAAAGAAAAAACGCGAACCGGATTAGCGGTTCGCGTTTCTTTGTTTTGGTGATTTTATGTTTTAAAGTAGTTTCAAAAATAATGAAACGCGGATAAACGCTGAAAAAGCGGATTTAAAAATGGATTTAAGTCATGCAAGCATGACTGATAAGATACTAAGTAGTTGGAGATCATTTCGACTTGTCGAATCGAAGATCAGCGTAGCTAAATTTAAATCCGTTTTTAAATCCGCCAGATCCGCATTTATCGGCGTTCTATTCTTCTATTCACTTGCATTATTTATTCATAGTTCCGATAAGTCCGGTTGCAGTAACGGTTTCGGCATTTACATGCATTGTTTTGCACGAACTGTTGTTGTAGAACATGATGCTTGCATTTCCATTTTTGTCGGTTCTTACATCGGGGTTCCAGTACAGCGTACGCCGGTAGTCGCGTTCATCAGGTAACAACATGCGGTCGTATTGCGGACTGTAGAACTCCCTGACGTATGAATAACCGGAGAAAGTGGTGTTGCGAATGCCGTACGGTTCTTTGCGATAGTTGCTTTTGCAGCGAATCAGGGCTATAACAATAGACGAAGGATCGATGATACCGCTGTAAATATGTTGGATGGAACTGTAATCTTCGATAAACGAGATGGATTCAATTTCATCGAGGTATGGCATTTCTCCACCTCTCAGATTATCTCTCAGGCCCGGCAAAACATCTTCGCTGGTTGAGATTCCATCGTCGGTTGTTTCAATCACAGATTCAGCCCGCACAAACAGTACGTTTTTTCCTTTGTACGTTCCGGTTGATGCGTTGTAATAATCGCAGGTGAAATACAGGAATGTATTTACCGTAGCCGGAATCCAGTCACCCAAGTCCCTGCGTTTGTCCAACTCGTTGGCTACATCGTATTTCACGCTTACTTTTACCGGTTTCCGTTTGTCTTTCACGGTTACTTCGGTTAGTAAAATCATTTTTTTATCAAGCGTCAGTTTGCTGTTGTCTTTGGGTGAAAGTATGTCGGTACTATCATTTTTTATTGCATTTGTTCCCGAAATGAGGATGCTATCTTTGAGCGTATTGAAATACTGAGGAACATGAACTTCGGCAAATGAGTAGGCTTTGAAATCGGGGCTGAAATTTCGTTTCAGCTTTATATCCGTTTCTTTTAGCTTGCCATTTTGTTTCGACTGGATAGTCAGGTTCGCCTTTCCGTTGAAATCCGCCAGGGCAAAACTGAACCTTCCTGCTGAATCGGTTTTACACTTTCCGTATTGTGGAACCGAATCCGATGACAGAACCATTGTTATATCCACATCTTTCATTTTACTTTTGGCGTACAACGAAACTACCGAACCTTCTATTGTAAGTTCTTTTTCGGTTGGATACTTGTTTGTAAAAGATTGCTTTCCGGTGTATTTCCACGAATACCGGCTCCAACCCTGTGTAAGCATGAGCAAATCCAAATGCTGGCGATGTGTCAAATCATCGGATTGGAAATAATACCCCGGATTTTCAATGTAGCCGTTTACTTCCGACGACAAAAGCAGGTTGGTGAGTATGTTATCGCTGAGTGGATTGGCCGAGCTGGTTGCCGCATCGCGTACTGATACCGAAAATGTGGTTTCAACAGGGTTGTTTTGCTGATCCTTTACCTGAATTGCCATATTCACTTTTTCGAATGGCTGATACATGGCTTTGGTTTGTGATAACTCCATTTTCAGCTCGTTGTGGTGATTGATGAATATCAATCGTTCGCTCAACACTTCACCTGCAGCATTGTAAAGTGTAATTTGCGAAACTCCGCTTGGTAATTTCTGTTTGGAGAATGTATAAGAGTTTTTTACAACCGGGTCGATTGTCTCGCAATCGTAAATCACGCCCCGGCTCGAAATACACAAACCCAATTGTTCATCGGGCATATTGGCGCTTTTTTGTATATGAATAGCGATGTTTTCGTTTTCGGTGTTATCTACACGCATGGCATATCCTTTGGGTAGGGAAGCAGGTAGTTCAAACTTATAGTCTTTGTTTTTGTAATGAATCCTGGCAACCTGTTTTTCACTTGTCGGTGTGTATTCAAATGTTCCCATGCCGAGGTGCTCTGTTTTGAAGTCGACAATCTTTTCGTCTCTTTCGTTGAAAACCGAACCCGATACAGTTTCGTTTTCACCGTTTTTGCCGGTAACTTTTATTGCCACTCTCGAGCGCAATCCGATAACCGTGTTGCCACCTTCGGGAAAGAATCGGACTTCCAGTTGTTCCTTTTGTTCACTCACAGGTCTCATGTCCGGAATACGCTGTGAATTCAACCGATCGGTCATTTGTAACGTGAAATCGCCTGAAATTTTGGGCTTGTCATATACGGGAATTACCCGCGAGAAATAGTTTTTCGGCCCGAAATTGAGCATGTAACTTGTATAGGCCCGTACTTCGTAAAAACCGGCATAGTTGGCAATTGGTCTGAAACTGCCATGACACTGTCCGTTTTCAATTTTGAGTTTGACGGTTTCAACCACATACCCTTCGGCACTTACTAATTCTACGTACAGTACCTTGCTTACGGGGCTTTGCAGATTTAAATCGGCGCGCACTACATACGCCTTGAACCATATGTTTTCGCCCAGATAATATGCCGTATTGTCAATGTGGAGATACACTTTTTCCTGTGGATAGTTGGTATTCGAAGCAGTGAATTGCTGCGGAAAAAGGTTGAGCTTTTGCAACGATGCGTTGTCTTGTGCCTGAAGAGTTTGTAAAGATAAGCCCAGGAGCAAAACTTGTAATTTCAGAAAGAGACTTGATGTTTTCATGATACTTATATTTATTGGTTAACAATAATATCTTAAGCAATACAGAATCATCATCGGTAAAAAGTTTTGTGATCCGGTTACATCGCTATGTATGAATTCACGGCAGAACTTTTTGTTTCAAAAATAAATAGCAAACACAATTATTGTGTTTGCTATTATAACAACTGAGAGTATAAATGAGTTCTCTCGTTTTTCTGAAAGTAATGCAACCTGAGAAGTTTTAAATTATACAATTAAATAGATTATTTATTGGCAAGCGCGGCTAACTCCATACTCGTTTTGAGGTTTCGGCACGTGGCAGTTAGTTTGAGTTTGTTCTCGAAAAAGCTGTTGGTAAGTTTCGTATTGCCATAACCATTGGGACAATGCATGTAAATCACTTTCCCCAGGCAAATAAACTCATCGGGCAGGTAATTGGTGGGAACAATCTTGCTGAGCAATGCCGGATCGGGCAGGTGCGACAGAAATGTGAGATGAATGGTAGCAGGGTCTTTTGCTAAATCAATATTGTAGGGGTTGTTATTCACAGCTGCTGCTATTTCAGCTGCCGTGAGTACCAGCACCGGAACTTCGAAGCCGAAAGTTTCCAATATCTTAGCTGAAATTGTTTTTTCCAGTGTTTGAATATCTGTTTCGCTCGAATTGAAAACCACATTACCACTCTGAATATAGGTTTGCACATTTGCACAACCAAGCTCAACAAACATTTGCCGCAATGCATCCATTTTTATGCGTTTATTTCCGCCAACATTGATGCCTCTTAATATGGAAATATAGCTCGTCATTTTAGTGTATTAATCTTATAAATTATTTACCGGTTTTAATCTAATACTGAAAGGGGCGTTAGCCCTGATATCTTCGTAGCATAGTTGTTTGTAAAAAACAAGGGGCGTAGCCCTGGCATAAGTTTTTAGAGTTGATTATTTGATATAGAGATATCAGGGCTATCGCCCCTAATCCACAGTGATTAATATTAAAATTACGAGGATAACAGGGCTAACGCCCCTCATTGAAAAGTTGCTATCCTCATAAAATAAATAAAGCCACAGTCTTGTTTGGCTATGGCTTTTACTCTTTATACAGTGCGTAATACTTCGGCCAGTTTATGAATATGTTCGGGAGTTGTGCCACAGCATCCACCAATAATATTGGCCCCTGCTTTTGCGAGTCGGGGAGCAAAGGCGGCCATCATTTCGGGCGATTCGGGGAAAACCGTGCAGATTCCCTGCAATACAGGCAATCCGGCATTGGCATGTATCAGTACTGGTATTTCTGCATCAACAGAGCGGATTTCTTCGGTTATTGTTACCATCCCTTCAATGCCGTTACTGCAGTTGGCACCCACAATGTGTGCACCGGCTTCCTTCAGTGCCACTACCATTTCGGAAGGTGAAACTCCCATCATGGTGCGGTATTCTCCGGAAGCAAGGTGATCGAATGTCATGGTGCAAATTACTTCGCATGGCGTATTTTCTCGTGCTGCACGTACAGCAATGGAAGCTTCGTCGAGCGCAGTCATGGTTTCGATTACCAACGCATCGGCACCACCATCATACAGCGCAACGGCTTGTTCTTTGAATGAATCGTACAGTTCTTCTTCGGTCACATCGCCCATAATAAGCATCTTTCCGGTTGGTCCGATCGATCCAAGCACATATTTATCGGCTCCTGCTGCCTGACGGGATATTTCAGCAGCTTTTTTGTTGATTTCGTACACACGGCTTTCGAGTCCGAATCCTTCGAGTTTGAAGCTGTTGCCACCAAAACTGTTTGTTTCAATCGTGTCGGCACCGGCAGCTATGTAGCCCTGTGCAATATCAAGCACCGCTTCGGGATGATCGATGTTCCAAAGTTCGGGACATTCGCCTGCCTGTAATCCTTTTGCCTGTAAAAATGTTCCCCAGGCGCCGTCCGATACCAGGGTTTTGCCTTTCGAAATAAGTTCTGTGAGTGTTGGTTTCATGTATATGTTTTATAAATATGTTTTTCTTCGTAGAATTGTAAGTTTACCATTCTCCAGACTGTTTGCCGGTAACCGATTCAATTTCCAGTTTCAGAATTGTCATACGGGATAATACCTTTTCGTCGTAATTCAATTCCATCGTGGCTCCGTATTTTCGCATAATCAAATCCAGACCGCGTTTCTTAGACGTAGGATTATCGTCAATTGTAATCGTTCCTTTTCCCATAACCGAACGATATTTTGCCGTCCAGCCACAGGTAATCTCACTTTCCACAATTTCATGATGCAACTCCATCTCAAAACTCACACGGTTGTTTGCCCGGATTATATTCATTTTACGGCCCTGTTGCGCTGTATGAATGTAAATAATTCCTTCGGACCATGCAAAATTGACGGGAACTATATAGGCTTCATTATTTTCCACCAATCCCAATCGGCAAATGTCGGATTTTTCAAGTATCGTGTTTATCAGATCGGGGTCGGTAATTTGTTTGTCGAGTCTTCGCATACTTTATCGTTGTTTTTCGCTTATAAGTTTAAAATGTTCTAATCGCACAAAATGATATCCCATTTTACGGAGTTTGGGGACAATCTTTTGCATGGCTTCGTAAGTATTCCATTCGGGATGATTAAAATGCATAATGACAATAGCACCGGGTCTTATATTTTGAAGCACCGATTCTTCTATAATTGTGTCGGGAGTAAACGGAACCGCATCGCCCGAAAGTACCTGAAAACTAACAGTGGTGATTCCAAGTTTACTTGCCAAACGTGCACCGGCTTCGTCTATAAATGCTGTTGCTGAGCGGTAGTAACGTGGTCGGTGGTGGGTAAGGGCTTCTATTTTTCTGGCATTGGCTTCTATTTCGTCGAAAGCTTGTGCAGCATTTTTTGTTCCGTGTATGCCATACTCGCTTTCACCATCCAGGGCGCAGGGTTGATGGTTTAACCCATGATTTTCTATCTCAAAAAGAGTGTCCTTACTCAGATTCAGAAAGGTATTGAAATTAGCGTCAATCCATTTCCCGGTAATAAAAAGTGTTGCGGGGATTTTTTCCTGCTGCAAAAAGTTGATTAATTCGCTGTCGTATCCATTTCGTTTCGGACCTCCGCAGGCATCGAATGTAAAAGCGATATATTTTTGTCGGGTGCTGAAGTCTTCGTCAACACCTTTTACAAATTCTCCCCAATGTCCGGGCTGACTATGCACGAATTCAGATGTAACTTTCTTTTTTAGATTCATGTAAGATGAATCTCTATACAACATCTTCAAATAATTGGGATTGCTGTAAAACGTTGCACTCTGGCTGTTCACACCAAAGATATTTCCAATAAGAAGCAATAATAGAATGGCGTTTTTAAATGGTATGTTGTTTTGTCTCATTGTCAGCAGGTTCTTCATTTGTTCTGATTATCGGTATGCAAAAATAGAAATTCTTTTCCATAGGAAAACCGTAATATGGGATTATTTTAGGTCAGTTGTTTATAACGAAAATGCCAATGTTCCATTCATTGGAGCATTGGCATTTTAAGTTGTCAGGCAATAGGGCTTATATTTTCTTCAGTCCTTTCAGGTCGGCTTTGGTAGCTTTTTTCAAACTGATAGCAACACCACCACCGGGAGCCAGTTTTTGTTTCAAAACCGATTTGGAGTTAACCAACACCTTTTGTATCTGATATACCATGGGGTTTGCTTTCCAGTCGGCTGCAGGAGTGTCTCCGTAAATGGTAGCCACATACAATTCGTTTACATCTAAATAATTAAACGGAATCACAGCTGTGCGGGCATTTTCATCGGTAATGGCACCAACAAACCAATCACTTGTTCCTTTTGCTTTACGTGCCATAGTGATATAATCACCCGGTTCGGCTTCCAGGTATTTTGTATCGTCCCAGTCTACGGCCACATCCTTGATAAACTGAAAGGCATCCATGTGCTTTTCGTAGTTCTCGGGCAGGTCGGCAGCCATTTGCAACGGACTATACATGGTGATATATAGTGCTAACTGTTTTGCTAAGGTTGTGTGAACCTGACAGGTGTTACCGACTTTGTAATAACTCATTTTAATTTCAAATATTCCCGGAGTGTAATCCATTGGGCCACCCATCAATCGGGTAAAGGGCAAAATAGTTTCATGTTCAGGAGGATTTCCGGCACTCCAGGCATTGAATTCGTTTCCACGGGCAGCTTCGCAAGCCATCCAGTTTGGATAAGTTCTGCTTAATCCTGTCGGGCGAACAGGCTCATGAGCGTCCAGCATGATGCGGTTTTCGGCCATTTTCTCAGCTACTCTGATGTAGTGATTCACCATCCATTGTCCGTCGTGTTTTTCGCCGCGAGGAATAATCCAGCCTACATAACCTGTTTTTACGGCATCGTAACCATTCGCTTTCATAAAGTCGATGGCTTTGTCAATTCGACGTTCGTAATTAGTTGCTGCTCCTGAAGTTTCGTGGTGCATAATTATTTTTACGCCTTTTGCAGCAGCATATTCATGAATGGCTTTTACATCAAAGTCAGGATAAGGAGTTACAAAATCAAACACTTCTTCTTTCCAGTTTCCGGCCCAGTCCTCCCAGCCGACATTCCAGCCTTCAACCAATACGCCTTTAAAACCGTTGGCTGCAGCAAAATCGATATATCGTTTTACATTCGCAGTTTTTGCACCGTGTTGGGGTAGGGGAGTCAGTGCATTCCAATCGGTATCTTTCAGGCGGATATTAGGTGCATGCGAATAATCCCACGACCAATGATCCGGTACGTGCATTCCCCACCAGATACCGATAAACTTTTGTGGATGAATGAAACTTGGATCAGCAATTTTGCTGGGTTCGTTCAGATTCAGAATTGTTTTTGATGCCAATATATCGGCTGCATTATCACTTACAATCACTGTACGCCAGGGAGTGTGTTGCGGAGTTTGCATATAGGCTTTTGTACCAACAGCATCGGGTACCAAGGCGGATGTAAGCACAAAATTCTTCTGGTCGATGAGCAATTGCATAGCTGAATAATCGACCAATGCAGCTTCGAATATGCTTATATACAATCCTTCGGTAGTTTTCATCAATAAGGGTGACTGAACTCCGTTTTTGGCAAAATAGCCATGCGTTCCAATGCCGTTTCCGTCCGTTTTCGAAGCATCTACTTCCGATAATTTTGTTGTGTTGTAATAATATTCATTCGAGTCGTAATTGCCAGGAATCCAGAAGGTTTTGTGATCGCCGGTCATAGCAAACTGTGTGCGTTCGTCGGCTACCTTGAAATAATTCAGACTCTCCTGCTTGTCAAACTCATACCTGAAGCCAAGACCGTCATTGAACAAACGGAAACGGATTTTCATAGTACGTTGCTCAGCTTTTTGCTCCAATACTACCAGCAATTCGTTGTAGTTGTTACGTATCTGACTCACTTCGCCCCATACAGGTTTCCATGTCTCGTCAAAAGTGCTTGTTTCTGTTTTTTGAATATTGAATCCGGCAAGTAAAGAAGGAGCATTTTTCAGCTCCAATCCCAATTTGGATGGCTTCACTACCGTTTTTTCTTTGTAACTAAGAGCATACTCAGGTTCTCCCGCAGGGTTTATCGAGAAGTCAAGACGGAAATTTTTGTCGGGCGATAGCAGTGTTTCGGCCATGCTCAACATACTTATTGTGAGTACAATAAGCAGGAATGCGATTTTTTTCATATTATTTTGTATTTGATTGTATTTCTGTTGAAATTAAAGCGAAACAAATATAGGCATTTAATATAAATACCCTTTGTTGAACGCAATAAAAATGATTTCAAAGATGCTGCAAACGTTTGTTGATTGTAATGGCATAATTCAACGGAAAAGCTACTTTCCTGTTTTTGAAATTATCTTTTTTCAATCAAAGATAATTGAATACCAGCATTTGGTTGAAATTTCTAAAATTTAATTTTATTTTTTACGAATAAACATGCTTTTAAGCTATAAATGTGCTGATTATTCGGGAATTTTTACGACCTTTGCACCCCAAATACACATATAAAAAATTGAATGAAGACAAACAATGAAAAATGGCAGGGAAATTCGGGTCACAAATCGAATTCAGGTGCCGGCCGTGATGGTAAACCGTTTGAGAAACGCGATGTGAAATCGATATTGAAAGGCTCACGTGGAGCAGCAAAATTTGGCTCTGATAAACCTGCTCGTGACGATAATCGTCCATCAGGAAGTTCAGATTATAAGAAAAGAGATGATAGTCGCCCTGCATACGGCGATCGTAAACCCTACGAAAATAGAGAAAATCGTCCGGCTTTTGGAGAAAAAAGATCATTTCAAAGTAGCGGTTCTTCGTCTTATGGCGAACGTAAACCATACGAAAACAGAGAAGGTCGCCCTGCATATGGCGAAAAGAAATCATTCCAGAGCCGTGGTGACAAACCCGCATATGGAGACCGTAAACCTTACGAAAACAGAGAAGGTGGTCGTCCAACATTTACTCCTAAAAAACCATGGGAAAACCGTGAAGGAAGTTCATCAACCGGTGAACGCAAACCATGGGAAAACCGGGATAGCAGACCCTCAACCGGTGAACGTAAACCGTGGGAAAACCGTGGTGATAAACCTGCATATGGCGAACGTAAACCCTATGAAAAAAGAGAAGGTGGACGTCCAACTTTTGGAGCCAAAAAACCATGGGAAAACCGTGGTGACAAACCTGCTTATGGTGAACGTAAACCTTGGGACAATCGCACGGCTGATGGTGAGAAAATTTACGGAAGAAGCAGTGCCCCTTCGGATGATGAGTCTCGTCCGGATAAATTAAGTTTTAAAAAACCGGGTGAAGGTGCCAAATCAGAATTTATCGAAACCCGCTACGATAATAAAAAAGACGGTGTAACTTATCGCAAACCGGCTCGCAGAGCTGACGATAATTACGATCCAAACTCAAAATACAGCAACAAGAAACAACTTGAATTCAAGAAAACAGTTGTTGATCTCACTAAGCCTGTTCGTTTGAATAAATTCCTTGCTAATGCCGGAATCTGTTCTCGTCGCGAGGCGGATGAATACATTCAGGCAGGTGTTATTTCTGTAAACGGGGAAATCGTAACTGAAATGGGCGTAAAAGTTCTGCTTACTGACAAAATTATGTTCCACGAACAAACTGTACGCTCAGAACGCAAAGTTTATTTATTGCTGAACAAACCAAAAGACTGTGTAACAACTTCGGAAGATACTCATGATCGTTTGACAGTACTCGATTTAGTGAAAAATGCGTGTAGCGAGCGAATTTATCCGGTTGGCCGATTGGACAGAAACACTACTGGTGTATTGTTGTTGACTAACGATGGTGACTTGGCTTCGAAACTGACTCATCCAAAATACGATAAGAAAAAAATCTACCATGCTACGCTCGACAAGCCACTTGAAGAAGCCGATTATAATACAATTTTAAGTGGAGTGGCTTTGGATGAAGAAGAGACGATTGCCGCTGATGCATTGGAATTTGTAAAAGAAGGTGATTTGAAACAAGTTGGTATTGAAATTCACTCGGGTCAAAACCGCGTGGTTCGTCGTATTTTCGAAAAACTGGGATATAAAGTGATTCGTTTGGATCGTGTTTTCTTTGCCGGTCTGACAAAAAAACAACTTCCTCGTGGAAAATACCGCTTCCTGAGTGAACGCGAAGTGAATATGCTGAAAATGGGTGCTCACGAATAATTATTCCACATTATATAATTATTTAAACTCCTCTGCAAAGATTTGCAGAGGAGTTTTTTTATTTGTTATATTAACCTGAAACATTCGTTTTCAGTTTGTTGTTATATTAGTTAATCAATCTTCAAATAATGGTATGAAAAAAGTTGTTCTGGCTGGTGGAACCGGTTTTATTGGCAGGTATGTTGCAAATCGGTTCAGAGAATCGGGTTTTCAGGTAGTAATAGTATCAAGAGAAGATGGCGATGCATCCTGGAGTCACACCGATTTAAAGGAAGCGGTGGATGGGTCAGAACTTGTTTTAAACCTTGCCGGAAAAAGCATTAATTGCCGACATAATCAGGAAAACAAACGGCTAATTCTTAATTCCAGATTGAATACAACACAGCTTATCGGATTGGCAATAAATGATTGTGCTATCAAGCCTAGATTATGGATAAATGCCAGCGCTGTGGGGATATATAAACCAACAATATCAAAGCCAGTAACAGAAAATGAGTCAGAATTAGGAACCGATTTCCTGGCAGAAGTTGTTAGCCAATGGGAAAATGAGTTTTTTAGTTTTAAATCAACTGATATGCATCAAGTGGCATTGAGGACATCGGTAGTGCTTGGAAGAGATGGTGGTGCATTGAAACCTCTTATTTCACTAAGTCAGTTTGGGTTGGGAGGGAAGCAGGCTGATGGAAAGCAAATGTTTAGCTGGATTCACGAAGAAGATTATTTTCGGGTTTTATTATTTTTGATGGATAATCCGAATTTAAATAATGTGATTAATTGTACTGCTCCTAATCCGGTTTCAAATAAAAACTTTATGCAAGCTTTACGAAGAACAATGCACATGCCTATGGGATTACCTGCGCCTAAATTTGCTATTCAATTGGGGGCTGCGCTCATTGGCACTGAACCCGAACTAATTTTAAATAGTTCGTATGTTATCCCGGAACGATTGCTCGATGCCGGATTTGAATTTAAATTTCCAACAGTTGATTTAGCATTGAAAGATTTGATTTCTTCAACATAAAACAAAAACAACCCCGATAAACTAAGCTTATCGGGGTTATTCTTTTAGTCCATTGGTCCTCCGCCGAAGCCTCCGCCACCGCCCTGACCACCTCTGCCTTCACGGCGTGGAAAATCTCCCCCGGGTCCAAAACGTTGAAAGTCACGACGATTATTCTGATCTCTATTGCCCTTGAACTCGTTAATCTTATACGAGAAGCTCAACAGAAAATAGGATGTAATCGTGTTGAAGCTACTGTATTGAATAAAATTATCACCAATTGTTTGACGAACATTTAGCTTTTGGTGTAAAATATCGAATACCTTGAGTGACAAAACTCCTTTATTTTTAAAAAATGATTTGTCAATGCTCGCATTCCAGATTAACTGATTCTTGTCAAAACCGGCATATCCCTGCATAGTTGAATAGTTGATATCACTTGCCAAATTCGTGCTGTATGGTAAATGGGCTACAAAATTGCCGGAAATTGTCCAGTCGTAAGTTTGTTGTCTCAGTTTACTTAAGGTGTTATAGGCATCTGAATATCCAAAAGTACCCCGAGTTCCTAATTCAATTACATCATTTGTATAAGTAAGTGATAGCGCTTCGGAAGCACCATATTGTTTCGTATCACTTAAATCGCCTAAAATAAGATTATCGACATTTACTGCACCGGATAATTTTTTTGAGTAACCGATTTTACGGTTTAATGATAAAGTTGTATTGGTGTTAAAGTGTAAACTTTTCTTGATAAGCGGTGTACTAAACATGAAGTTCGTGAAAACTCTATAAGGTAAATCCGTTGTTGCATTTAATGTCTGACTGAATTGTTTTCCTGTTGAATCGTAAATGCTGTTTGTTATTAGCGCATCTTTGGTAACTTGTGCATTCATCATCACACTAAGCGATGAAAAAGTTGAATCATTAAATGCTGTGTAAAACAATCTTAAATTATGATTGAATTCAGGATTTAAGTTAGGATTTCCCACAACCTCATTCATTAAGTTCGAATTGTTTTTTACGGGTTGCATTTGACTTATTGATGCCTGGTTGGTTTGACCACGATAATCAATACGGGCAAATTTCTTTTTGCTGAAGTTGTATTGAAAACGTCCGGTTGGTGATAAATTAAAGACGCCATACGTTGTGTCACGCGCCAATCCATTGGCATAATGCCTTGTATATTCTGTCTGCGATGGTTCGGCTTTTGCACCCAACATTAAATTGAAATCTTTAGCAACGTATCGATAGTTAAGTTCCATAGTCTCACTATAGAACTTGTTTCTAAAAGTGTTACTGTAGGTATTATCTATTGTATAGGCTGTGTCTCTTGCAAAATAAGTTCCGTTTGCATCTTTATTGTATTGATTTTTTTCAGAATCGTTATTAGTTGTTCTGGCTGACAGGGCAGCCTCTAATAAGTTTCTTACATTCCACAATGGCTCAACATACGATAATCTTAAGCTGGCGTTAGATGAATTATTATTGTTGTTAATGTAATGATTGATGTCGGTTTGTGTTCCCAGTGAAGTTTTGGATGAAATATTCCACGATTCGTTATTGCTTTGAGATACTCCACTTTGTAAGTTTGCAGTCAGATTTCGACCTTTTTTTGACGTAAATCTATGATTGTAAATCAGATTAATATTGGCATTTACTGAGCTTCCATCACCTCTGCTCCACGAATTACCAACACTTGTGAGAACTGAGTCTGTCAAATATGTATAATTGCTGTTTCCTCCGGAAAAGGATCGGTTATAGCCAATGTTGGGTTGAATTATAAAAGTGTTTAATGTGTCCGGTTTCCATTCAACTTCAAGGCGCATATTGGCAGAGTAATTTTCAACTGAATTATTATTTTTCGAATGGTTTGTTGAGGTTGATCCTTTTAAATAGCTGTTTTTATCAGTTTCAGTATTTGATAAGTTATCGGAATGATTTAAAGATGCATCTCCGCCTATACTCAGTTTTGGACTTATAACAGTATTATTGTTGACACCCAGGTTTTGAGTTTCGGAAATACCTCCGCTGGGATTACCCATTCCCGATCGTCCGCGCTCACTACGCGAGGTGTTTGTATTATTTGCACTAGCTGTAATGGCTGTTTGTACATCATTATTCATAATCCTTACAAACCCGTTTCCGTCGTAGCGAAATTGATTATCTGCATTTCCCAAATCGGAACCACCGCCGCCTGTTATCGTTCCAAAGACTCCGTGTTTGCGGTTGGCCTTTGTTGTCAGGTTGATAATACGTTCTGTGTCATTATCCTCAAACCCGGTAAGTTTAGCCATGTCTGATTTATTGTCGTATACCTGTATTTTGTCAATCATTTCAGCGGGTAGGTTTTTGGTTGTCATTTCTATATCCCCATCAAAGAATTTTTTACCATCAACCCTGATTTTTTTAATTTCCTGTCCGTTTACAGTAATCTTTCCTTCAGAAGATACCTCAACTCCCGGCATTTTCTTTAAAAGATCTTCTACTACTGCATTTTGTTGTGTTTTGAAAGCGGTAGCATTATACTCAGTAGTATCACCTTTTACTACCAGCTGAGCTGCATTTCCTTTTACTTCCACTTCACTTAGTACATGTGCATTTTCCTGCATTTGAATGTGTTTCAGTAAAATATCCTTTGCATCCATTTTGAGGTTTTGGATATGGTCTATATATCCAACACAGCTTATTATTAGAGTGTAATTGCCTGGTTTCACTTTTGAAAGTATAAACTCTCCATTTATATTTGTCCTGGAACCTTGTATGAGTGAAGAGTCAGTTGCATTCATAAGTCTAACGGTTGCCAATTCCAGTGGCAAGCTATTTTTACTGTCGAAAACCATCGATTGAATGTTGTGTTGAGCTATAGCTGATAGGCTGGTTAAAATAAGAAAAGATGCTAGGAGACAAAATTGTTTCATAATGTATGTGCAATAATAAATTAAAATTGTAAATAAAATGAATAAGTGAAAATATACAATTTTAGAACAAAGGTATGTCTTATAAATGTACTTCAAACACTAATAACAGAAAAACGCCGTTTATTCAGCGTTTTTCTGTATGTATTGACTACGAGTACAGATAAAGGTTTAATGGATAATTGAAATAAAGATGTAGAATTTTATTATAACTTGTATAAATTGTTTTTTCTAATATACCAGTTCTATATATCATGGTTTGATTGTTCATAAAATTTGCACAAATTCCACCCGTTTGTGTATATTTGACACATAAATATTTTATAAAAATTAAATTTCTTCATTCACTTTGTAAAAAATGCCCGAATATGTAGTAATTTGTTTAGCAAATTTAGTATTTTTGTGAGCAAATATGAGTGTAAATATCTATTGCGATATGCTGATAATTTTACACATTGTCTTTGTTTCCATTTTTTAGGTCATAAATATTGTTTTAAAATCAGATGAATAAATCGTATCGAGTGTCACCTGATATCCTATATTTGAATAATATTTAGTTTTTTTATTTTAAATACCCTTGATCAAAATTTGATTAAAGTTAAGCAAGACTTATGAGGCAGTACCCAAAGTTAACATTGTTTGTGTTGATAATTCTATGCTTTTGTTCCAACGTTTTTGGAGTAATAAATGTATATCAGAATCTATTCAATGCTCCTGTAAGTAATAATTCAAGTGTAGTTTGGTTAGCTGATGCGGCTGTTGGTGGCTCAATTGACGGTACTACGACTGTTTGTCAGAATGATTCAGCGCCTGTTATAACATTCACAGGGTCGGGTGGGGTAGCTCCTTATACGTTTACGTATAAAATAAATAATGGGAATTATTTGACTTGTGTAACTCAGTCGAACAGTAGTACAGTAACTATTGCTGCACCAACAAATGTGGCAGGGACATTTACCTATACCCTTGCAAGCGTATATGATGCTACTAATACCTCTCAATCAACTTCCGGTACGGCTGTAATAACTGTAAATGAACAGCCAAATATAAATTTATTAGGTTCTGGCTCAGGCGATACGTTTAATGGTATTCCGGTTTTTAAAACCTGTGCTAATTCAGTTTACACATTCACTTTTTCAAATGGCTCAACTTCACAGTCGAAAAATGCGAATTATATAATTAAATGGGGTGATAATACCCCTGATATGAACGTGGCCTCGTGGACCAGTAAAACCCATACTTATGGGTTGGGTAGATGGGATTTGACATATACTATTATCGGAAAAAATGGTTGTATTGTAACGAAACAATATATTGTATTTGTTGGTTCTAACCCGAATTTCACACTTGATAATACCATTAACACTGATATCTGCGGTACTTCTATCTTTAGTATTCCAATTAATGGAACTTCAAATAATCCTCCGGGTACATTATACACTGTAACATTCAATGATGGTTCTACTCCTCAGGTTTTCTCACAACCACCTCCGGCTCAAATAACACATGTATTCAATAAATCATCTTGTGGTACAACCAGTGTTGTTGGTGGGCAAACCTATGCTAATGCTTTTGCAGCAAATATTCTTGTAAGTAATCCCTGCGGTAAGTCGTCGGCAAATGTAGCTCCTATTTATGTGTCGATGCCACCAAAAGCTGATTATTCAGTTTCAAGAACTGTCAATTGTGCAGGTACTCCACTCTGTTTTACAAATACGTCAACAGATGCGGTAGATTTGATAAATAATGCCGGTGTAGTTACCTGTAGCACCAGTGTCAGAGTTGTATGGTCCATAACACCATCTAATGGAGTAACATTATCGAGTGGTACATTGGGAAGTGATAATGGTAGTACCGACAATAGTCTGTGGACAGTCGGTTCAAACGGCATTTGTCCTGTTTTTTCAATCCCGGGAACATATACTATAAAGATGAAAGTTGGTAACAGATGTGGTTTTGCCGAAAAAGACACTGTTATTTGTATTGAACCAACATTAAATCCACTGTTTACACTTAGTTCGAATTCGGGTTGTGCTCCGTTTTCAGTTACAACCACCAATAATACGGATATATCAAAGTCTTGCAGTACTCCGTCGTATCAATGGTCGGTTGTATATACGGCAAGTAATTGCGGAACTTCCTCATCGTATGCAATTACAAGCGGTTCAGCAAGTTCTGCTAACCCATCATTTGTATTCAATAATCCCGGTACTTATACGCTTAAGTTATCGACAACAAATTCATGCGGAACTCAATCTGCTTCACAGGTGATTAATGTAACTAAGCCACCTACAGTAACTATCGATACCATTCCCGATGTTTGTGGTGCCGGCGTAATTACTCCTACAGCACTCATTTCAACTTGTACTTCTACACCCAGCTCTGTGAGTTATTTATGGAATTTTCCGGGGGGGAATCCAGCTACGTCTACTTTGGCGTCGCCCGGAAACATAACGTATAATGCTGTTGAAAAATATACAGTAAGATTGACTATTACGAATGAGTGTGGGGTTTCATCTACTGTTACAAGAGATTTTTCGGTAAATGCAATACCGGTACTGGCAAATACGACTTTGGCACAAACTGTTTGTTCCGGAAATGCAACTGATTCGGTAAAACTGACTGCAACTGCTCCTGCCACTACATTTACCTGGACTGCAACAGCAACAGCTGGTCTAACGGGCTTTAAATCTTCAGGATCAAATTCGATTCCTTCCCAGACAATATTAAACAGTAATGCTACAGTGGGAACGGTGACGTATGCAATAACACCAAAACTTGGTAATTGCGTTGGAACTACAACAAATTATGTCATTACAGTTAATCCAAATCCAACTATCAGTACACAACCTTTATCCCACATCTATTGTAAGGATGAAGTCGCCAATACTCTAAGTGCTACTGTTACCGGAGGCCTTGGTAAAGCAACGCATCAGTGGTATAGCAATACCGTTAGTGACAATACAACCGGGACATTATTGGTAAATGACACGGCTGCAACTTATGTACCTTCAACCTCAACAGTTGGAACAATGTATTATTATTGTGTTATAGGATATCCCCAAATATGTGCAACAGCTTTAACCACGAGCGTTGCAACAATTGCTGTAAATCCAAATCCGGTAATTTCAACTAAGAACACTGTAATTTGTAGTGGAAATTCATTTACTGTTACTCCTACTACTTCGAATGGTGATATTGTTCCAACGGGAACAACTTATACCTGGACTGATCCGTTGGTTGCTCCTGTAAATTCAGTGTCGGGTGCTGCCGCGCAATTATTACCACAAACGGCTATCAGTCAAATTCTGACCAATAATACAATCAATTCTGCCACTGTAGCATACACTGTAACTCCGACTTCGGGTTCTTGTGTAGGTGTTCCATTTCAGGTGATTGTAACGTTGAGTCCGGCAATTAAACCCAATGTTACTGTTCGCAATGTAACATGTCTGGGTGCAGGTAATGGAGTGATTAAAACATTTATCACAGGAGGAACACCTCATCAGGTGGGAGCACCTTACAGTGTTTCCTGGACTGGACCTAATGGTTATACTTCCAATGATCCTGATAGTATTACTGGTTTAAAGCCCGGAGCTTATCAATTGACTATTACTGATGCAGGCTTATGCCCATCAACAACAAATTATACAGTTGTAGAGCCGGCTGACTTATCTCTTCAAACTGTTACAAAGAAAAATGTTGGATGTTTTGGTTCGGCAAACGGTCAGATTTCAATCAAAGTCACAGGTGGTACAATGCCATATACCTATAGTTGGACCAAAGATAATGTTGCATTTGCCACTACTCAAAATATTGCCAACCTTGGACCTGGTGTTTATACAGTAACAATCAATGATCTTTATGGTTGTGGACCTAAAATGGCAACGTATACAATTACCGAATCGCCGGTAATGACTTTAGGGTTGGTTAATCAGACTAATAATACCTGTTTCGGTGATGCTAAGGGGGCAATAACAATAACTACATCAGGTGGCAATCCTTTTGAAGTGTCACCGGGTATTTATGATTATCATTATTCGTGGGTAGGTCCTAACGGATTTAAAAGTACTTCTCAAAATCTGATAAATATCAGGGCAGGGGTTTATAATTTGACTGTTGCCGATAGTTCAGACTGTAATAAGAGTTTAACGGTGACAATTACCGAACCGGTTGAATTGGTTGTGAATACCACGACTACGCCCATAAGCTGTTTTGGAGCAAACAATGCATCAATCACTGCCAGCATTTCGGGTGGATTAGCACCATATCAAATAGTATGGAGCAATTCAGGTTCGGGATTGGTACAAAATAATTTGCCCGCAGGTGATTATGTGGTTTCGGTTACCGATGCAAACTTCTGTCAAAAAACGGTTCATATTAATATACCCGAGGCGGCTGTATTGGCAATCAATCCTGTTGTGAAGAAAATTTCCTGCAACGGGGCAAACGATGGTAGCATCAACCTGAATATTACGGGTGCAACAAATCCAATGACAGTTGTATGGGATGATGCAACAGCCGGTGTTATCCGTAGTAATTTGATGCCCGGAACTTATACTGTGAGAATTAATGCCAATAGCACAACTTGTAGTCTGACACGATCATTTACACTTACAGATCCTCTGCCATTGGCTATATCAACTACGCATACAAATAATGTTTGTTTTGGTGATGCATTGGGTACAATCGACGTGAATGTGAGCGGGGGTAGAAAGATGCAGGTTTCTCCGGGTGTTTTAGATTATAAATATGCATGGACTGGTCCTGGCGGATTTACAAGCACATTGCAAAATCTGAAAAATATTCGTGCCGGTAAATATGATTTAATTGTTACCGACAGTACTTCATGTACAATCAGCACTTCGGTTACAATCACTGAAACTCCCGAAATTAAAATTACCGCTGTAACAACTCCTATTGGTTGTAAAGGTGCAAATAATGCGACTATCAGTATTTCACTTTCGGGTGGAGTGCCACCATACACAACACAATGGAGCAATTTAGGTACTGGCTTATCACAAACCGACTTGTCGGCAGGAGATTATCTCATTACTGTAACCGATGCAAACCTTTGTGTGAAAACATTGCTTATAAACATTCCTGAAGCAGCAGAGCTTGCTATTGCTCCGGTTGTGAAACGTATTTCGTGTTTCGGTGCAAACAATGGTAGTATCAATTTAAATCTCACCGGAGGAACAAATGCAACAACTGTGATTTGGGATGATGGCAACACAAGTACTACCCGTAATAATTTGGCTCCGGGAAGTTATACGGTAAAAATCAATGCAGGTACACCTTGTTATATGACCCGCACATTTATTATTGCTGAACCTCAACCATTGGCACTTTCGGCAAATGTTATCAATGCATTTGATTGTAGTAATGCGAATAGCGGATTTATCAACCTGCTGGTTTCGGGTGGAACGCCGCCGTTCAGTTACGCATGGTCGAATGGTGCCAAAACCGAAGATTTGGTAAATATACCTGCAGGTAGTTATACGGTGATGGTTACCGATAGTTCAGGATGTTCGGAAACAGCACAATACAATGTTATCAGGCAACAACAGCTTGTTGTGTCGACTACCGATGTGTTGGATTTTAATTGTACAACTAAAAAGATTAAACAGGTTTCGACAGCACATATAACGGGTGGAATTCCACCTTATCAGATTAGTTGGTCGAGTGGTACAGTAAGCGGTACTAACAATGAAATAATGGAGTCGGCTGAAAATGGTATGGTAGTTCTTACAGTGTCGGATAACCTGGGTTGTACAACTACTAAAACGGTGAACGTTACTATTCCAAAGTTAGGAATTGATTATGCATTGCAGGATTGCAACAATCGTATTTATATTTTCAATGCACTTGTTTTGGACGAAGTAAATGATTTTTATACTTACCTGTGGAACTTTGGCGATGGAACAACTTCCAGCAGTAAAACTCCTCAGCATACTTTTGCTGCTCCGGGAAGTTACAATGTAGTGCTCACAGTGGCAGGTACGAACTGTACCACTAATTATTCAGTTACAATTAATGCAGGTCAGTTGCCGGTGTTGTCAATCTATCCGGAACCAAAGATTTGTTTTAATGACTCACTGGTGTTGCATGTGATAGGTGCTGAAACGTATCGTTGGAACAATGGTACTACCGGAGATAGCCTTATGATTAAAACTGCGGGTGATTACAGTGTTGTAGGAACTTCGAAATCGGGTTGTACAAGTATTTTGAATTTTACAGCCACTTATTTCGATTCGTATAACTATACGATTATGACCGATAGAAATGAAGTGACTTCCGATCCGGTTCCATTGCATTTATGGACGCAGGATATTCCGGGTTCACAGTATTCATGGGATTTTGGTGATGGTGAAAAAGGGAATGGTTTAGATCTGCAACATACCTATAAAATATCCAAGGATGGTTTCTTTGATGTTGTTCTGAGGGTAATTAACCCCAATGGTTGTGTTGAGACGGCTAACAAACGTATCTGGAATACGTCTGTTGCATTGCCAAACAGTTTCACACCAAATGGTGATGGTAAAAATGATATTTTCCTCAAAGGCTGGCACATACAGGTGTTCAACCGGAATGGAATTTTGATATACGATGGTAGCGATGGTTGGGATGGCAAGTATAAAGGCCAACCTGTGTCGGCCGATACCTATTATTTCTTGATGTATTATACCACCGAAAAAGGTGTCAGGTCTAACGCAGGTTATGTAACCGTTATACGATAATTAGTATGAAGAAGATCCTAATATTAATTGTCATAGCTACAAGTGCGGTATTTGCTCATGCGCAGTCAAATATTCGTTTAACCAATTATTGGAACAATACCTATTTTGTCAACCCTGCATCGATCGACGACAAGTACCTGGCGGATTTCTCGATGGCAGCCCGCAAGCAGTGGTTTAATTTCCCCGGTGCACCAACTACATTTTTTGGAGCAGCTACACTTTATAACGAAGATTTGCATACGCAATTTGGGTTGCGTTTGGCACAGGATAATGTTGGATATACAACGACTACCGATATTGATTTTACCTATGCTTATGCACTTACTGTTGCCAAGTACTGGAAATTGAACATGGGTGTTGCCGCTTCGTATCAAAACATGTCATATGACTTATCTCAGGTGAATTTCTCGACTCCTGACGATGATAAAATATTCAGCAAGTTGATTAATGAAAATAACTTTAATGCCGAAGTAGGTGTGGAGCTGACGAATAATCAGTGGAAGATTGGAGCTTCGAGCCTTAACCTGTTTTCGTTGTTTTACCCACTGAATAAGCAATATGCCAATACCAATTTTGTGTATGCCATGTACAAGCAAAATAGTCGGAACTATATAAATCTGGGATATGGTATTTGTGGAATTCAATATGCTAACACCTACCAAATGGAGTTGAACATGACAAGTTACTTCAATTTGCCGGGTACCAATGCATTTCAGGTTGGGCTGCTTTACCGTACCTGGAGCGAGATGGGTTTAATGCTTGGGATTGATTTGAGTAAGAACCTAAAACTGTCGTACAGCTACGATTACAACGTAGGTGGTATTAGTCGCAGCTCGCTTGGTACAAACGAACTGATGATTACCTATAAACTCGATAAGATTTGGAAATGCCGCAATTGCTGGTATTAAAAGGAGAGAAGAACAAACCGGTAGTTGATGAGTGGTTGAAATAGAAAAAAGAAGACAGCATTGAAATTTAATTCAATGCTGTCTTCTTTTTAATTAGAATATAATGATATGATTTCCGTGTCCTTTTAGAACTCCAGTGCCTTGATTCCAATAGTGAGTTTCAACACCGGATAAAATGCGAAAGGCTTCATTTGCGTATTAAGGTCAGCTACCTGCCCATCTAATTTAGTTTGCAATTGACTTAGTGTATTGTCTACGTCGGCATTGATAGTGCCAAAATATTGATCCCGCTGACTTTGGGTTATATTTGAACCCCAGTCGATATTTGCCGATTTAAGTCCTGTAGGTAGAGTTGCCGATATTACCGGAGCACCCATGTAATAGGCTCCAAGTTCCAATGCAAACGAAACTCTGCCCTTGCGCGGTACAAAGCTTCCCAATCCGATACCGAAATAAGGTGCAACTTTATTAGTTGGACTCAGATTAATAAGGAAGTTGCCAATTTTATCTTTATGGATAACCGGACTCACTGTACCAACACCCGCTACATTCTGACTACCCAAATTTAAATCATTGGTTGGGACTCCGGAAATATCAGCATTTAATAAAAATGTACCAACACCTGCCGTGATATATAATCCTCCAAATGGCTGAAAGCCTACCAAAAATGATAAAGAACCTGTTTTTAACTTCGAATTGACATCGAAACTCATATCACCACCTGTTGGCATTGGAACCGAAACGGAGGCAATATTACTTCCAACATAACTTTGCAGGGTTTGAGCTGTCAGGCTTGCATTAAATGCTTCGTAACCGGCTTTAAATGCAATTGATTTTATTGGACGATAATAGATATCGCCACCAATACCGTTTGTTGAACCCTTTAGCGAAATACCAATTTGTTGTTTAAAGTCGCCTGCCGAGCATAGCAGTGTTGCAGATAAGAACAAGATAGTTAAACGTGTTGTCTTCATAATTTTAAATGTTTATAAGTTATCAAATTTTAAGCTGTTTATACAAAAACAGTTATATTTTAAAAAAGTTCATTTCAGAGTGTGATGTGCGGAAAACCCGAAACTCCCCGATATAAACTAATATCGGGGAGTTTTTCGGTTGTTTAGTATACCGGCGGGGTTTACATGTCGGGGTTTTGTGCTACCAGGCGCCATTGTTGTAACGCATTCTTTTGTACCGGCTGCAACACAATATCGCTATTGGTTTGCGACGACGAAGCTGTGATATACAATTCAGTTCCTTTTAGTCGAATCAGGTAATTATTGTTTGCTCCCTTAATGAATTCCCATTGCTGAGTAGCCGAACCCGACAACGGTTGCTGCTCCAATGTAGAACCTTGTTTAGCGGGCGTGTCTTTGGGCTGAAAGGTTTTTGACGTAAAAAGGTTTTTCAGTTGATAGGTGTTATCATTAATGTGAACGAAATCCCACGTCATACACTTCCATTCCACGTGATTGTACAATACAATCCTGTTTCCGTTCTGATTGCCGGCATCGTAGGGTCTGAGATTTTTATTTGTAACTGTGTTCTGAATAGCATAAGTTCCGATAATGGTTTGCGAGGTGATAATGCCTACCGAAAATAGGCTTAATGCAAAAATGAAGAATAGTTTTCTCATGGACATTATTTTTTAGTAGGATGAATACTCTGTAAACGGGGAAACTGCGTATTTATTTTTTCTATCTATTTTAATTGCCAAAATTAGTGTTTTTTGTTGTCTTAATCCGGTTGATTGAAATTTTTTGGAGATTAAATAAGTGGTTGCATAGTTCTTCTGTTGGACATCTGCTTTTTTTAGAAAGTATTTTTAGCCCTGTTTCAAAAAAAATACGACGATTGTTATAAAATAATTTACATAATTCTTTGTTGTTTTGAGAAATCATTTTATATTTGCATCTTGTTAATGTAAAAATAGATTGTGAGTTGCTGTGTATATGTAACTCAATTCCAGTTGTCTGCTTGGAAATATATGTGGTTATTACCAACGTAATTGGTATTGTTGCTTTAAAATACAACTTCCGTATTCAGCCATTCAAAGTCCCGAGACAATTTCCCAATTTCGGAAAGTGCATTACAAAACTGCGAGAAGGTTTCCGAACTTCGGACGGAGTATTACAAAGCTGCTTGGTTAAATCCGAAGTTCGGATGGTGTTTTATAAAGTTGCATGGTTAAATCCGAAGTTCGGATGACGTTTTACAAACTTGCTTGGTTAAATCCGAAGTTCGGACGGTCTGTTACAAACCTGCTTGGTTAAATCCGAACTTCGGATGGCTTCTCGCAGTTTTGTAATGCTAAAATGTGAAAGAAATAGATGCCGAAACTAACCTGCGGCACTCAAAACCGACTTAACGAACAATTCATTCGCTGTTGAATGACTTGAATTTAAATAATTATCTAATTTTAAATTTTACTCGCATGAAAAAAATCTTGTTTTTCGATTTGCATTCGATGCAAAATCTGGAGTTTTCGCAATTCTGTACCGAAATCTCCAAGTTGATTATTCTTTATACAGCTTCCAAGCTGGGAATTGTGACTCTTGCGCCTGCTTTTCAGTCGGCACTGGAGCAATTGGCAAAAGCCCTGCAAGCAGAGAAAGGAAGTGTGTACACCAAAACCATTGTGCAGTCCGATGCCTATCGCGACCAGTTGGAACATGGTTTCTCTTTGTTTGTTGAATCGTGTCTGTATCATTATGATCCTGCTGTGCAGACTGCCGGCGAGCACATTCAGCGTATCATCGACAAGTATGGCGATTTGCGTCGTTTGCCATATAATAAGGAGAGTGCAGCCATCACCAACCGGAATACGGAGTTGTTGACAAATTATGCCGACGACGTGGCAACTGCGGGTGCTACCGAATGGCTCAACAAGGATAATGCTGCTAACGATGAGTTTATTGCTCATTTTGGCGAACGTGCCAACGAAGAGGCAGCACGCCTGGTAAGCAATGTTCGGGACTCGCGCAACCTGACAGAAGATGCATATAACGCCGTTGTTGATCAGGTAAACGCATTGGCCCTGGTAAATGGCGATGCCGAATATGCCGAGTTTATCGATAAGGTAAATTACTACGTGGAATATTATAAAAACACCCTTGCAGCTCGCAAAGGACGTAACAAAGCGGATACTACAACTGCTCCGGTGCAGTAAATAATATAAATTCCCCGATACAATTCATTAGTGTCGGGGAATTTTATGTAATAAATTTGATTTTCAATGTCACAAAATCCAATTCATCACCGCCGTTCCATTCGTCTGAAAGGATATGATTATTCGCAGGAAGGATTATATTTTATCACCATTTGCGTTCAAAATCGTGAATGTTTATTTGGCGATATTGTTGATGGTAAAATCAAATTAAACGATTCAGGAAAATTGATCGAGAAACAATGGTTGGCATTACCCGACCGTTTCCACAATGTTCAATTACATGAATTCGTTGTTATGCCCGACCATTTTCATGCCATTTTGGAAATTGTACCAAGCGTAGGGGCGTACCCTTGTGGTCGCCCATTATCCGACGATGATGGTCGCCCAAAATTGAATGGTGTGGATGGACAACCATTAAATAATGCCGTTGAATCAAAATCGGATGATGTTTCATCATTTGGGCATGCCGATACCCCAATTGAAATAAATAATAATTCATTATGTGGGCAGCCACAAGGGCATGCCCCTACGGTTGCAAAACGGAAAACCGTTTGTGATATGATGGATGCATTTAAATCCATTACCACCGTTGAATATATACGTGGCGTGAAAACCATGGGATGGACACCATTCAATGGTAAATTGTGGCAACGCAATTATTACGAACATATCATTCGTGATTATGATGCGTTTGTACGGATTTCCGAATATATCAGGGAAAATCCGGAGAAATTGGGTAGGAAATGATTTTATTTGTTGTTAATGAATAAATGTTTATATTTGCAGAACAAATATTTAAAATAAATTCGATATGGGATTATATGAAGGCATTAAAGATGTTGCAAAAATTGTACAACAAGCAGATAATATTGATTTGTATCGTCAGTTAATTGATTTGAGCTCTCAGGCGCTTGATATGCAATCAGAAATTAGTCGCCTAACAAAAGAAGCGTCTGAATTGAGAAAGGAAAAAGATTTAGAACAACAAATTGTACGTAATCAAGAGTTGTATATTACTCTAAAAGATAATCCTGAAATTAGATATTGTTCACATTGTTGGGATTCAGATAAAAAACTAATACAAGTGCATTCTAATGATTCTGGTGGTTTTAGATGCCCGCATTGTCAAACGACAGGAATTTACGATAAAGAATTGAATGACAAAGTGAAAATGGATTATTCAATTAAACTTTCAAATAAGAGGAGGGATAATCTTTGGTAATATGTGATTATTATCATACCCAATTAAAAAAAACAAAAAACTCCCCGATACGCAATCGCATATCGGGGAGTTTCTATTTTAATTAGCGCACCTGCTTTGGGAGCAGGGGGTCGTGGGTTTATTTTGCCATTTCAATAGCCACAGCCACTTGTACAGTAGCTCCAACCATTGGGTTGTTACCCATTCCTAAGAATCCCATCATTTCCACGTGAGCTGGAACTGAAGAAGAACCTGCGAACTGAGCATCACCGTGCATACGTCCCATAGTATCGGTCATACCGTAAGAAGCAGGACCTGCGCCCATGTTGTCGGGGTGAAGCGTACGTCCGGTACCACCACCAGAAGCAACTGAGAAGTATTTTTTACCACCTTCGATACATTCTTTTTTGTATGTACCTGCTACAGGGTGTTGGAAACGTGTTGGGTTAGTTGAGTTACCAGTGATTGATACGTCAACACCTTCGGCGCGCATGATAGCCACACCTTCGCGAACATCATCAGCACCGTAACATTTTACTGCAGCACGGATACCATCAGAATACGCTTTTGTTTTCACTACGTTCAATTCGCCTGTAGCGTAATCGAAGTCGGTTTGAACATAGGTAAATCCGTTGATACGAGAGATAATCATAGCAGCGTCTTTTCCAAGTCCGTTAAGGATAACGCGCAATGGTTCTTTACGTACTTTGTTAGCCGATTGAGCAATACCAATTGCACCTTCAGCAGCAGCAAATGATTCGTGTCCGGCAAGGAAAGCAAAACATTTAGTTTCGTTGCGAAGCAACATAGCAGCCAGGTTGCCGTGACCAAGACCTACTTTGCGGTCTTCGGCTACTGAACCCGGAATACAGAATGCCTGCAAACCGATACCGATTGCCTCAGCAGCGTCGGCAGCAGTAGTAGCACCTTTTTTGATAGCGATAGCAGCACCTACCACGTAAGCCCACTTTGCGTTTTCAAACGCGATATTTTGAATACTTTCGCAGATTGCGTAAGGATCAATTCCTTTGGCAGCACAAATTGCTTTGGCTTCGTCGATATCTTTGATATCGTATGTATTAAGAGCCGCATTGACTTTGTCTATACGACGGTCGTAACTTTCAAATAACATATTATTTTAATTTGAAGATGATTAATTTGGATGATTTAATTATGAATTATGCATTGTAAATTATGCATTTTCATCTACTCGTGACGAGGATCGATATATTTCGCAGCGTTGTCGAAACGACCGTATTTGCTGGTCGATTTCACCAATGCTTCGTTAGCATCAACACCTTTTTTGATCAGATCCATCATAGGACCGAAACGTACGAATTCGTAACCGCAAGCTTCACCGTCTTCGTCCAATGCCATACGGCTGATATAACCTTCAGCCATCTCCAAATAACGTACACCTTTTAGTTTAGTACTAAACATTGTACCAACCTGCGAGCGCAAGCCTTTACCCAAATCTTCAAGTCCGGCACCGATTGGCAATCCACCTTCAGAGAAAGCTGATTGCGTACGTCCGTAAACGATTTGCAAGAACAATTCACGCATTGCCACGTTGATTGCATCACATACCAGGTCAGTATTCAATGCTTCAAGGATTGTTTTTCCGGTAAGGATTTCGGCAGCCATAGCAGCTGAGTGAGTCATACCCGAACAACCAATTGTTTCAACCAATGCTTCTTCAATAATACCTTCTTTTACATTCAAAGTCAGTTTACATGCACCTTGTTGAGGAGCACACCAACCCACACCATGAGTCAACCCTGAAATGTCTTTAATTTCTTTTGATTTTACCCATTTGCCTTCTTCAGGTATGGGAGCAGGACCGTGGTCTGGACCTTTTTTCACAACACACATGTGTTCTACTTCGTGCGAATAAATCATACTCTTGTTATTTAGTTAATATAAAATAGTTTGATAATAATATTCTCGATTTCGAGCACAAAAGTACTCTTTTTTTGCCGCTTTTCAATGCATATAGTCACAGAAAGTAGTGATTAAACTGAACTTTTTTACTGTGGTTTTGTTGGGTTAAAAAAGGCTTCTTAAAGATATTTTCAAACCTCTCCTAAAATCAGAAAATATGCTTAATTTCCACTGCATTAATTGCGTTACCTGTCCGTTTTTTCCTAGTTTGTACAATCTGTATATACTTACTTTTCCGCCTGCAGAGCGTAGAAGTTGGGCGGGTCTTGAATTTGAACTCGATTACGAAAAGCGATTTTGCGCGCATGCATTGGTGCAAAACGATAAGTTTGTTGGGTTATTCAACTACTGGACATTCGAAAACTTTTATTATATCGAACACGTGGCTGTAGTTCCGGCCATGCGGGAGCAGCATATTGGCACAGAGGCTATGGAGATTTTTATGTCGCAAACAAAGTTACCGATTATTCTGGAGGTGGAATTGCCGACTACCCCTGTGGCTGCAAGAAGAATTCATTTCTACGAAAAATTTGGATTCTCACTGATTTCGCAGAATTACGCTCAGCCACCTTACGACGAGGAGGATGACCTATTGATCCCTATGCAATTGATGTGTAATGATGCTGCGTTTGCCGAAACCCAATTCGAAACGATTAAAGATACATTGTATGATAAGGTGTATCATTATACCCTTAACCCCTAAACCCCCATTTTGGGATAGGGGTCAACTTATTCTGTGATAAACTTCCACGCCAACCACGCCATGCCACCCATTCCGGTTTGCAGTGATTTTTCGTCAATCTGAAACGTTGAACTGTGCAATCCTCCCGTGTTGGCATTTATCTCTCCTTTTACACCGAAACGATAGAAAGTGCAAGGGTATTTCTGTGTAAAAAATCCGAAATCTTCTGAGGTCATGCGCATTTCCAACGTACGAATAGCTTCTTCGCCTACCCATTCGCTGGCAAAATCACGTGCTTTAGTTGTAATTGTTTCATCATTCACTACGCACGGATAACCATCTGGCATTTCAATGTCAGCAGTACAACCATAAGCTGCACAGGTTTCGGTAATAATTCGGCGGATATGATTCTTTGCTTCGGCACGCCATTTCTCGTCGACAGTTCGAAAGGTACCCGACAGTTGCACCTCGCTTGGGATAATGTTTTGAGCTCCGTTAGCCACCAATCGTCCGAAAGTAAGCACCATAGGAGTAAGTGGATGGCAAAGACGACTGCGAACCTGTTGCAACGCCACCAATGTTTGGGCTGCTGCCAGCACAGTGTCGTTACATAAATGAGGCAAAGCACCGTGTCCGCCTTTTCCGTGGATTTTCACATGAATCTCGTCGGCCGAAGCCATTATCATTCCAGATAAGAATCCCATCGTGCCTGTTGGGTAATCTACTGACACATGTTGCCCAAGAATCAGTTCCGGTTCAAGCTCATCAAACAGGCCATCTTCGAGCATAAGTCTTGCTCCACCGGGGGCTTTTTCTTCGCCCGGTTGGAAAATAAGCAATATGGTTCCTTCAAAATCGTTTTTGATTTCGTTCAAAATTTTAGCAGCACCAAGCAGACAGGTTGTGTGTGCATCGTGTCCGCAGGCGTGCATCACATTCTCATTTGTCGATTTCCAGGCTATATCTACCGCTTCGCAAACGGGCAATGCATCCATGTCGGCTCGCAAAGCAATTACTTTCTTACCTGGATTACGACCTTCAATTTTTCCCAAAACACCATTACCACCAATTCCGGCCCGGAAAGGAATTCCCATAGCACTAAGCTCTTTTTGAATGAATGCGGTAGTCTCAAATTCCTGAAAAGAAAGTTCGGGGTGGGCATGAAGATGACGATAGCAATCTATTGTATATGACTGATATTTTGCTGTAAGTTCTTGTATATGTGCTTTCATCTGTTTTTTCTATTTGTCGTACAAAGGTAAGGATTTTTTGACTCTTATTATATTGTAAATAAAATGTCATTTGCATTCAAAACTGTAATTGGTTATCTCATTTTGTTTGGTAATGGCCAAAATTATACAACAAATAAGTTCTTTAACGAATTTTAAACAGATATTTTGATATTTCAGAAATAATGAACGACATTTTTTATACTTTTGCATGTCTCAAATTTAATATAGAAAAACAATTATAATTAACAAATTAATTAGATAGAATGAAAAAGTATAGTCTATTGCTCGTTTGTTTGACATTTACTTTGTTGGCAATGTCGCAAAAACCCGTTATTACTTACGAAAAAACGGCCCATGATTTTGGTAAAGTAAACGAAGAAGATGGTAAGGTAACCTATGTATTTGATTTTAAAAATGCCGGTGCTTCACCTTTGGTTGTAAGTCGTGTTCAGGCTTCGTGTGGTTGTACAACTCCAACCTGGACTAAAGAACCAATCGAACCGGGTAAAAAAGGATCTATCACTGTTACTTATAATCCTTCTGGCCGTCCTGGTCCATTTACAAAAACAATTACCGTTTATAGTAATGCTTCTGAAGAACAAACTTTGTTGACAATCAAGGGAGAAGTTATTCCAAAAGCAGGAGGTGCCGACAATAATGCATTCCCAATCAATATGGGCGGAGTAGGAGTAAAGATGAAAATTATTCAAATGAATAATGTTGAAAAAGGAAAAGTTCAGACCCGTGTATTGGAAATTCAGAATATCTCAAATGCTCCTGTGAGACCAACAATTGAAAATTCACCTCCTTATATCACTGTGGTTGTAGCTCCTGAAGTATTGAAACCAAACGAAATAGGTAAAGCTACTTTTACATTTAATTCGAAGGCTTCGACTCAATGGGGTCCAATATCTGATGATATATTTTTGAATATAAACGGACAAAAGAAAATTTCTGAAGAAAATAAACTCACAGTTGTGGCTAACGTTGTTGAGGATTTCAGCAAAATGACATTGGAACAAAAACGCAAAGCTCCAATTCTTGAAACACCGGCCCGCATTGTAAATCTGGGTGTTGTAAAAGCAGGTACCAAACGTACAACTAAATTTCAGTTGAACAACAAAGGACAAAGCACATTGGAAGTACGCCGTGTTATCAATAATAACAAAGAATTATTTGTTCACCCTGTTAAGCTGTCGGTTGTAGGTGGAAAAGCAGGTAATCTTATGGTTGACCTGAACTCTAAAACATTGACAGAAGGTGACTATAAAAAATCGATTACAGTTCAAACGAACGACCCGGACAATTCTTTTATTCTTTTAACGCTGGTTTGGAAAGTTCAAAAATAAAAACAAACAAGAAATAGTTTCTGCAGGAGCCAAGATATTTACTGAAGATCTTGGCTCTTATAGTCTTTAAAAACGCCTTTATGCATCACAGCCACAATAACCATCCGGAAAATGACCCTGCTTACAAAGGACTTTCAGTAAATCAGGGTGTTGAAAATGCACCTACAGTGAATCCTTACAGACAGCCTTCCCACAAGCGAAAGAATTATAGTGCTTCGGAGTTTGTAGCCGGAATTATTGCAGGCGATATCTCTATGTTAAGTCAGGCAGTCACCCTCGTCGAAAGTTCCCGAACTGATCATCAAATCATAGCTCAGGAAGTGATTGAGAAATGTTTGCCTTATGCCGGTAAATCGATACGGTTGGGAATTACAGGTGTGCCCGGTGCCGGAAAAAGTACGTTTATCGAATCCCTTGGGATGCATTTGGTGCGTGGTGGACGTAAACTTGCCGTATTGGCTATTGATCCAAGCAGCGAACGTTCGAAAGGAAGCATTTTGGGTGATAAAACCCGTATGGAAGAACTTTCGGTAGCTAAGAATGCATTTATACGCCCTTCACCGTCGGCTGGTTCGCTTGGAGGAGTTGCCCGCAAAACCCGCGAAAGTATTGTGCTGTGTGAAGCTGCCGGCTTCGATACCATTTTTGTGGAAACGGTAGGAGTGGGGCAATCCGAAACTTCAGTGCATTCCATGGTCGATTTCTTTTTGCTGATTCAGTTGGCCGGCGCCGGCGACGAATTGCAGGGAATCAAACGGGGTATTATGGAGATGGCTGATGGTATTGCCATAAATAAATGTGATGGGTCGAACGTAGATAAGGCAAAAGTAGCCAAAGCGCAATATCAAAATGCATTGCATCTGTTTCCACCACACGAATCGGGTTGGTCGCCTGAAGCGTTGACTTGTTCTTCCATCGAAAATATCGGTATCTCCGATGTTTGGGATATGGTGGAACGTTATGTCGGCTTTGTAAAGGAATCAAACTTCTTTGACGTAAAGCGGAATGCACAGTCGAAATACTGGATGTACGAAACTATAAACGAACAGTTGAAAGCAAATTTTTATCACAATCCCGAAATTGAAAATTTATTGGCGGAAAGTGAAACAAAAGTATTATCAAACGAGTTAAGTTCTTTTATTGCTGCTAAAAATCTACTGGATAAGTATTTTGGAGGAATGAAAGGCTAATTCATAATTCATAATTCATAATTCATAATTCATACTGCTGCCTTAATCACTTATGGAAATCAACAAAATATATCATCAATCGTGTCTCGAAGGTTTA
Source organism: Paludibacter sp. (assembly GCA_028710895.1). Lineage (GTDB taxonomy): Bacteria > Bacteroidota > Bacteroidia > Bacteroidales > Paludibacteraceae > Paludibacter. The sequence continues at coordinate 221,388 of JAQTTH010000001.1, read as the reverse complement.
AAACTTTTGCCGGATGAGTCTGTTGATTTGTTATTTACCGATCCGCCTTATTATCAGTATCGGGCTCAAAATGTGCAGGGTTTGAAAAATCACAAAGACGTTGTAACCGAATTTGAGTTTGATGGGTTCGATTCGGAAGAGCATTATTTGCAATTTTTGGAAGAAGTTTTGATTGAATGTTTTCGGGTTTGTAAGCCCGGTGCTGCCGGTTATTTGTGGTGTGGCGACGATTTTGTTTCGTATCTGAACCGGATGGTTGAACGGGTTGGCTTTCAGTTTCGGAAAGTCATACATTGGCATAAAACAAATCCTTTTCCGGCCATCTATACCCGTAAAATGTATGCAAACAGTATGGAAATGCTTGTGCATTTTTCCAAAGGAACTCCAAAAACCTGGAATCACAAACCTGTGAATGATATGCACAATTTCATACAAGCACCCATATGCATGGGAAAAGAACGCACCAAACATAAAACTCAAAAACCACTCAAAGTTTGCCTGCCATTTATCGAAATAAGCACGAATCCGGGCGATTTAATTCTCGATCCGTTTATGGGTTCAGGAAGTACTGCCGTGGCTGCTAAAATGTTGAAACGTAACTATGTCGGATTTGAGTTGAGTGAAGAGTTTTGTGCAATTGCGAATGAGCGATTGCAGAATACAAAATAACGAAAACAAATAAAAAAACTGCCGAACTAATTTAGTTCGGCAGTTTTTTTATTTGAGAATATCTCTACTTGGTGTCGTAAGCCCATTTCAAATAAACAGCTCCCCATGTAAACCCTGCTCCGAAAGCAGTCAGAATAATGTTATCGCCTTTTTTGAATTTCTTTTCCCATTCCCACATACCGAGTGGAATACTGGCAGCAGAAGTGTTTCCGAAATGGTCGATATTGATAACTACTTTATCGTAATCAACTTTTGTACGGTTAACAACTGCATCAATGATGCGCAGGTTTGCCTGATGAGGAACTAACCATGCAACATCCTCGTTGCTAAGTCCGTTTTTCTCCATAATATCAGCCGATACTTCAGCCATATTGGTTACAGCGTATTTGTATACGTTTGTACCTTCCTGGTAAGTATATTGCAGTCCTTGCTCAACAGTTTCTTTCGAAGTAGGTATAGCAGAACCTCCTGCTTTGATATGTAAATGTTTCATACCAACGCCATCGGTGTAAATTAATGAATCAACAACTCCATAATCCTCGGTTGTTGGTTCCAATAATACCACGGCTGCGCCGTCACCAAATAGTGGCGCCGTTGTACGGTCGGTATAATCAGTTATCGAAGACATTTTTTCAGCTCCCATAACCAATACCTTTTTGTATTTTCCGGATTCAATAAAGCTCGTTGCAGTTGAAAGTGCAACAATAAAACCCGAACATGCTGCTTGAAGGTCGAAAGCTAAGGCATTTTTTATACCAACTTTATCGGCAGCCATAGAAGCACAAGATGGATAAATATGGTCAGGAGTAGTTGTTCCGCAAATTACCAAATCAATCTCTTCAGGTTTTGTTCCGGTTTTTGAAAATAAATCTTCAATCGCTTTAGCAGCCAGAAAGGAAGTACCTGTATTTGGTTCTTTCAAAATACGGCGTTCCTTGATTCCAACGCGGGTGGTTATCCACTCGTCGTTCGTATCCATCATGGTGCTAAGTTCTTGGTTATTCAGAATATATTCAGGAACGTATCCTCCAATACCTGTAATAACAGCATTAATTTTAGACATAAGTGTTATATTAAGTACATAAAAATCAAGCCCTAAATGGTTGTTTAGAGCTTAACTTTATATTTATAATCTATTTTTTAGCAAGTGGCTGTTTGAATTAAACAGTTGCCAATTTTTCGATAGCTAATTTACCTCTGTAATAGCCACATTCGCCGCAAACAGTATGGTAGATATGAGCTGCACCGCAATTTGAGCAAGTTGCCAATGTTGGAGCTACTGCTTTATAATGAGTTCTTCTTGTTCTTGCTCTTTGTTTCGAAATTTTTCTCTTAGGATGTGCCATCTTAGTTGTTATTTAATTGTTTTCTGTTATATTTTGCAAACCGTCCCATCGCGGGTCTGTCTGTATTTCGTCTGTTGAAAAATCGTCATCATCATCTATTTCGATTGACGAAGTATCATCGTCATCGTCATCTTTCTGACGTGTAATGTGTCTTTTAAGTTTAGTAACCATCGTTTTGTTACATTCCCCTGTAGGGTGAACATGTTTTATCGGAATGTTTAAAACGATAAATTCGTACAAAAACCAGGCTATATTAATTGCTCCATCCGATTCGGGGATAATCACAATTTCGTCTTCTTCAGCAAATTTGTCGCCAAATTTTACCTGCAGTTTTTCTTTGTAGTGAATAGGTTGCACCATATCATCTAGGCAACGATCGCAAGGAATGATTACAGATCCTTCTAATGTAAACTGTAACTCAAACGTACTCAACTTCTTTTGAACGCTTACCTTAGCTTTCACATCTCCTTTTTGTACTTCCGGACTATCAATTTTCTTGAAATACACTTCGTCTAAGTCGAACTCAAACGTGCGTGTTTCAGTATCTAAATCCTTTAATACTATATTATACAGCTCAAATTTTGACATTATTCACTTGACATTTAAAACCGCGCAAAGGTACAAAAATATGTTCTATTATAAAATAGTTTCTTTTCTATTTTGCGTAATTTATTCGAATTTAAGTATTAAAGTTCAGTATATCAACTAATAATATTGATTTAGAATGCAATTATTGAGTTGCTCTATAACCTTTTTATGTCGGAATTTCCCTTAAAATAATACGAAATACGGTTCCGACGTTAATTTCGGATTGTTTTACGAATATTTTTCCACCGTGATATTCCTCGATAATGCGTTTAGCAAGCGAAAGACCAAGCCCCCAGCCTCTTTTCTTTGTTGTGAATCCGGGTGTAAATACAACTTTGAATTTGCCTTTTTCAATTCCTTTTCCTGTATCTTTTACATCGATTACAATTTCATCGTTTTTTGCAAATACTGAGATATCAATACTCCCAACACCATCCATAGCATCAATTGCATTTTTGCACAGATTTTCGATAACCCATTCAAAAAGTGGTACATTCAATTTGATAAATACAGCTTCTCCATGAGGGAAATGGCACTGAATCAGCACTTTTTGAGATGTACGATTACTCATGTATTGAACTGCATTCTGAAGCGTTTCATTCAGATTAACTAATTGCAAATCAGGTTTCGATCCAATTTTGGAAAACCGTTCAGCAATGATTCCGAGTCGGTTTACGTCTTTTTCCATTTCTCCGATAAGGTTATCGTCCTGATGCCTCATTTTGAGTAAATCAACCCAGGCTAATAATGAAGAAATTGGAGTGCCTAGTTGGTGAGCTGTTTCTTTCGATAGTCCAACCCAAACCTGATTTTGTTCAGCCTTTTTGGTGCCTGAAAATGCAAAAAATGCCACCAACAGAAAAATGATAATTACGCCTAGCTGAATGTATGGGAAATAATATAATTGCTTGAGGAACAAAGAGTCATCGTAATATAAATATTGTACAGTATTGTCCAGTTTAAACATGATTGCAGGCCGGTGCGCTTTAAACTGTTCAATCTTTTTAGTGTAAAATTGCTCAATATTTGTTTTGGGTTCTTCAATATTCAGTGAACCGATTACATTGTTCTTTTCATCAGTCATGATAACCGGAATAGTTGTATTTCCCTGAATGATGCTTGAAATAAATGTAATATCGGTGTTTTCGTCGGCAATAATGGATTGATGGGTAGCTTCGGCCCAAATTTCTACCTTTTTCTGTTCTTCGGCAGCTAATGAATTTGCCAAACGGTTGGTGAAATAGGTAGATGCCAAAATAATAGCTGCCGCAATTACAATAAACACCAACTTTAAATGGCGTGTCAATTCGTATAGTTTGTTGATATGAAGCCTCATTCGGAGTAAAATCTGATTGAAATAATTTACCTGGTACGAGGGTCAAATATAGTAAAAATCCATGAAATTCAACTTCAATTTTACATCTGCGTAAAATATCGTATCTTTGCAAAAAAAAGAACAGATAATTCATAAACCATGCATAAATCAGGTTTCGTAAATATTGTAGGCAATCCCAACGTAGGTAAATCAACATTGATGAACGCCTTGGTGGGTGAACGAATTTCGATTATCACATCCAAAGCACAAACTACCCGCCACCGTATTTTGGGTATTGTGAACGGAGAAGATTTTCAAATTGTTTACTCTGATACTCCCGGCGTACTGAAGCCCAATTATCGCCTGCAGGAATCCATGCTTAATTTCTCGCGTTCGGCACTTACGGATGCTGATGTGTTGTTGTATGTGACTGACGTTTTCGACTCATACGAGAAAAATGAAGATTTTGTTGAAAAAGTAAAGATGAATCCTGCTCCACTTTTACTTGTGATTAACAAAATTGATTTGATTGACGAAGATAAACTCATTGCGTTGGTCGAAAAATGGAAGGTACTTCTTCCCAAAGCCGAAATATATCCAATATCGGCTCTCGAAAAATTCAATGTAGATGCTTTGTTTGGTCGCATTAAAGGACTTTTACCGGAATCACCTGCATTTTTCGACAAAGATCAGTTGACTGATAAACCGGCAAAATTCTTTGTGACCGAAATAATCCGCGAGAAAATTTTGATGAATTATGATAAGGAAATTCCTTATTCGGTAGAAGTGGAAGTGGAACAATTTCAGGAAGATGAGCGTTTAATTCGCATAAATGCCGTGATCTACGCCGAGCGTGATTCGCAAAAAGGAATCCTGATCGGGCACGGTGGAAAATCGTTGAAAAAAGTAGGAACAGAAGCCCGGAAGGATATGGAAGTGTTTTTCGACAAAAAAGTGTTTCTGGAGTTATTTGTGAAAGTCGAAAAAGACTGGCGAAATAAAGATATGAAACTAAAAGGTTTCGGTTATAATTTGAGTGACTAAAATAAACAATTAAATAAGTTGCATCATGAAAAATTCGGTTGGTATAATAGCAGCGTTTTTAGGTGGCGCTGTAGTTGGTGGCATTTTAGGGGTTTTATTTGCTCCCGAAAGTGGCGAGGAAACCCGTAAGAAAATTGTTGATGCACTCGAAAAGAGAGGCATTAAACTATCTAGAGATGAAATGGATGATTTGGTTGATGAAATCAAATCGCAGGTGAATGCAGAACAAAAATGATTCATTAATAGGCTATTAGTATGGCAAATAATCATGAACCCGCTGACAATTTTCAACAATTGTACGACGATGTAAAGAAATACGTTGAACTTCAAACGGAATATGTAAAGGTTGAATTTGTTGAAAAGCTGACAATCTTGCTTTCTACCTTGCTGATAATAGGCATTGTAATGGTGTTGGTTATTGCTGCATTATTCTACTTATTTTTCTCGTTGGCTTATGCGCTTCAACCATTATTTGGTAGTTTGGCTCTTAGTTTTGCCATAATTACAGGTATTTATGTGCTTTTGATAGCTCTCTTTATGATATATCGAAAACGTATTGTTATCAATCCATTAGTTCGTTTTCTTTCTAACCTGTTTCTGAAAAATAAAGAAGACTTATGAAGATAGTACCAACTGCAATGCCCAAGAAACAACAGATTGATCTTGATTATTTAGTTGTGCGAAAAGCAGAATTAAAAGAACAAATTCAGGATCAGAGACAACAGATTTCAGCATCAACTCAGCATTTGCTTTCACCTGCAACTTTCTCAACTTATGCTTTTAAAGCATTCAGCAAAGGTCTGAATATGGTTGATGGCGTGATGATTGGCTTTAAAATTATGCGAACCCTCCGAGGTATTTTCAAAAGATAGAAATTGAAAATAATAATAAACAAATGAGGCGGTAATTTACCGCCTCATTTGTTTCCTGAAATTCTGTTTCTAGATTTCATACACTTTCATATCTTCCCCCAGTATTGTATTTTCAAACACTGCTTTTGCCTCATTCAGCAATTCGTTTTGATTTATGTAGCGGGCAGAATAATGCCCAATTATTAGTTTCTTTACATTCGCTTTCATGGCAATGGTAGCAGCTTGTCGGGCTGTAGAGTGTTCTGTTTGCTTGGAACGAACTGCTTCATCTTCCATAAATGTTGCTTCGTGATACAAGCAGTCAACACCTTCAATGATTGGAATGATTTTTTCGCTATAAGCTGTGTCTGAGCAATATGCATAGCGTTTAGGTTTATCACCGGCTTTCGTAAGTTGAGCGTTTGGAATAATCTCGTCTTCTTCGGTTACAAAATCTTCGCCTTGTTTTATTTTGGGAATACGCCAGGTAGGAATACGGTAGAAATCAATCATTTCGCGAATAATATGGCGATCACGGGGTTTTTCTTCAAACAAAAAACCACAACACGGAACCCGATGTTTCAACGGAATGGAAAATACACTTACCGAACGATCTTCATAAATCAATTCGTTTTTTCTTGGATTGATAGTGTGGAAAATAATGCTGAAAGGTAAATCGTTGCAAAAGTATTGTAATTGAGGTTGTAATATTTTTTCTAAATCAGATTGAGCATGGATATGAAGTTCTGCTGTGCGATTCAGCATGCCAAAGGTAGAAATCAATCCAATTAGTCCAAAACAATGATCTCCATGCAGGTGAGAAATAAAGATATGCCCCAAACGATTTGTTCTGAGTCCCATCTGACGCATTCGAATTTGAGTTCCTTCACCACAATCAATCATAAATTGCTTGTCGCGAATTTCAATGACTTGCGAGGTGGGGAAATTCTTGTGAGTTGGAAGTGCTGACCCACAACCTAAAATGGAAAGTGTTGCTTTTTGCATGAAATTGTGCTAAATGGGGAAAATTAGCTTATTACGTCTTTTTTGGGTGTCCAATCTTTCTGCAGTAAACCGAATACAACCAAATCAACAAAACCACGGCTGTGAAGTTCACCATCTCGCTCAATTCCTTCGCGGGTAAAACCTAATCGTTCAGCAACCGCCTGACTTTTAATGTTTCCCGTTGCGGCTTTCAGTTGAATTCGGTTCATTTTTAGTTCTTTAAACACGTAATTAATTAAAGCGCTGCATGAACCTGTAATAATTCCTTTGTGTTGAAACGGTTCTGAAAGCCAATAACCTATTTCAACCTTCAAATTATCGTAATCTGTATCTTTTAACCCGACCAATCCAACAAATTTTTGCTTGTAGAAAATGACGCAGGTCAAATCTTTTTCTTCCGTGGCTATGTAACTTTCAACATATTTCTGCGTGAATGAAATATCCTGGGTAAGTTCAACAAAAGGCAACCATTCAGCCAGATATTCACGCTCGGCATCGATTGTATGAAAAATAGCTTCAACATCTTCCAATCCAATTTCTTTTAAAAGAATGTCGTTGTTAACATACAATCTTACCTGCTTACTCATTACCTAGATTCTTGTTTTAGTCTTTAGCTCAAAATCGCGACCGAGATATTTTTCACGCACAACGGGATTGTCAGCAAGCTCTTTAGAAGTTCCCTGAAACAAAATTTTCCCTTCGAAAAGCAGATAAGCCCTGTCGGTGATTGTGAGCGTTTCATCCACATTGTGGTCGGTAATCAGAATACCGATATTTTTATCTTTCAGCTTCCAAACAATGTCCTGAATATCTTGCACTGCAATTGGATCTACGCCGGCAAAAGGTTCATCGAGCATTATAAAGCGAGGTTCAATGGCCAAACAGCGGGCAATCTCGGTACGCCGGCGTTCCCCCCCCGAAAGACGATCACCAATATTTTTGCGAACATGCTCCAGGTTAAACTCAGAAATAAGCATTTCAAGCTTTTCTTTCTGTTCTGTCTTTGTGAACTTAGTCATTTCTAATACCGATTTGATGTTATCTTCAACAGTCATTTTACGGAAAACAGATGCTTCTTGAGCCAGGTAACCGATACCTTTTTGAGCGCGTCGGTAAACAGGGAATTTGGTAATTTCCTCATCGTTCAGGAAAATTTTCCCTGAGTTTGGAGTTACCAAACCTGTTGTCATATAAAAAGTGGTTGTTTTTCCTGCACCATTAGGTCCAAGCAAACCAACAATTTCTCCTTGCTTTACATTGATTGATACGTCGTTAACAACCGTACGTTTACCGTATTTTTTGAATAGATGTTCGGTGCGAAGCACCATGCCTTCGTTTGTCATAATTTTTATAATCGAACTACAAAAGTACATTTTTTAAAATGATATGCAAAATTCCGAATTGCAGTTAAACGATTTTTGAGATTTAAGGTTAATAACCATTAAATTAGACCAATTTGACTAATTAAATAAACAATGCTAACTGTTTCTTGTTTTGAGAAATAGCAATCTGTTTTGCTATAGTTTTGATCCATGATGAAATATATTCTTGCTTCTGTTTTGTTCTTATTGGCTGTTTTTAGTTTGAGTGCACAAACTGATGGACAACTTTCTGTCACTGTAACTACTGTGTCATATGGTGGAACTTATTCGCCGCACAATGTTGTTGCCATTTGGGTTCAAAGTAAAACAGGTACATTTGTAAAAACACTATTGGCCTATGCGGCAACAAGAAAAGCTTATCTGTCAAGTTGGGCAACTGCCACCGCTTCGACATATAATACAGTCGATGCGATTACCGGTGCAACTCAATCTTCCCAGGGACCCCGGGTCTGTTATTGGAACGGAAAAAATCAAACCGGGACAGTGCTTGGTGATGATACGTATAATGTAGTAATGGAAATGACCGAAGGAGGTAGTAATAAAGTAGGTGTGTTCGCTTTTAAAAAGGGAAATACAGCTCAAACGGTAACTCCTGCAAATGTTTCCGGTTTCTCGAATATCACAATAAAATGGACTCCAGTTTCAACCGGCATTCAAGATGTGGCTTTGGACAAACTTTACTCAATATATCCTAATCCTGCAAAAAATACTCTGTTTGTCACAGGTTTTGACATAGAAGAGGTTCAGATTCTAACTCTTACCGGAAAATATTTATTCTCAACAAATGCCAATTCTATAGATGTTAATAGATTGCCTGGAGGTGATTACTTGGTGTTACTTGTGACTAAAAATGGAAATGTGGTCAAGAGGTTTATAAAGAACTAAATATAAAATAGATAACAGTTAAATTTATGTGATATTACAAAATAATTACAATTTATTCCAATCGTTTTGTATTTTACACAAAATCGCTATCTTTGTGCATTCTTTATATATTTCATAATTGGCATAAGTTCAAATTATTATATCAAAACACATTTAATTCCATTTATTTATGAAAAAATTAATTCTTTCTGTATTTCTTATCTTTTCCTTTATGGGAGCAAATGCACAAACTGCCGGAACACTTACTGTTACAGCAACAATTTCCTCTTCCCCTTATATTACAGCAGTTTGGATTAATAACAGTACTCCAGCGTTTGTCAGAACTCTAACTTGTTATAGTGGTACAGGATATATAAGTGACCTTGTGAAATGGACAGCAGACTGTGGTGGAACACGTAATACAGTGAATGCAGTTACAGGTGCAACAAAAAATAGTACCGGTGTAATAACTTCCACCTGGAATGCAAAAGATAAGACAAATACTACTGTGGTTCCTGATGGAACTTATACAGTTAAAATTGAAATGACTACTGAGTCTTATGCAACTAGTAGTAAACTTGCAACTGTTTCGTTTACAAAAGGTCCAACTGCACAAACAGTTACAGGGACTAATGTAACTTCTATTTCAGGCATTTCAATAGCTTGGGTACCTGTCAATACAGCAGTTCAGGACGTACAGTTAGAGAAATTATACAGTGTGTATCCAAATCCTGCAATTTCGAATATTTACGTAAGTGGCAGTGATGTGAAGGAAGTGGAGATTTGTTCATTAGTAGGAAAAAGCCTTATATCAAGTAAAGAGCAGAATGTAAACATAAGTGCTTTACCTAAGGGTCTTTATTTAGTTGTAGTAAGAGCAAAAGCTGGCACTGTGGTAAAGAAAATCCAAAAATTGTAATTGAAATAATAAGCATTTTAAATCCGCTTAATCAAATGTTATCAATTTGATTAGGCGGATTTCTTTTTTTTAAACTGTTATATACCTAACTCATGGTATAAAAAATACATTTACGATGGTATTGTGGTAGATGTTTGGTAGCTATATCTTTGTATCATTAATTATAAAAATAAAATCGATATGAAAACATATGCTATTTGCCCAATTTCCGATAAAAGAATTAATGAAAATGTAGCTCGAGCTAATGCATTTTTTACCGTATTACTGTTGGTTGCTTTTGTAGCTACTTCAGACTTATTCATTATTGCTTTTCTTTTAGTTGATTTTTTGCTACGAGCTTTAGAATTGTCACAATACAGCCCCATAGCTTACGTTTCACGTAAATTGGTTCAGGCACTTTCACTCAAGCCGAAAATGATTAATGCAGGTCCTAAAATCTTTGCTGCACGCATTGGATTATTCTTTACTGTATCTGTTTTTATTTCTGCACTAGCAGGCTTAAATACTCTATCGTTTATTCTGGTGGGGATATTTGGAATTTGTGCATTCATGGAAGCAGCATTTAATTTCTGTATTGCCTGCGAAGTATATCCATTTGTTTATAAGCTCTTTTATCAATCGAAATTGAAAGTAACAAAATAATTATTGTAACTATTTTTTCTCTGGATTCTCATTTTTTAAAATGAGAATTTTATAAAGGACCATTTCTAATCAGAGATGGTCTTTTTTATTGTACTAAATTGGAATATAAATACAAATAATTCTGTACTTTTGTTTTCATTAGCTCAAAGTCTTACCTAATTGCTTTTCGCTTTTTGGGTATGGTCATAACAAACATCAAATGAATAAATTATAATTTTATGTATCAGGAATTTAAACAGCATTTAGAGACAGAATTGACCGATATTGAACAGGCCGGTTTATATAAAAATGAGCGTATTATTATTTCGCCTCAGGGAGCTGTAATTCGGGTGGCTGATGGGAAAGAAGTGTTGAACTTTTGTGCTAACAATTACCTGGGTTTATCAAATCACCGGACATTGATAGATGCAGCTAAAAAAGGGCTTGATACACATGGGTATGGAGTTTCGTCGGTTCGATTTATTTGCGGAACACAAGATATTCACAAACAGTTGGAAGCCTCCATTGCTCGTTTTTTTGGAACAGAAGATACAATTTTATACGCTGCGTGCTTTGATGCAAATGGTGGTGTTTTCGAACCTTTGCTGAACGAAGAAGACGCAATCATTTCCGATGCATTGAATCATGCTTCCATTATTGATGGCGTTCGTTTGTGCAAAGCACAACGTTATCGGTATGCCAATGCGGATATGGACGATTTGGAAACCCAACTGAAAGCTGCACAGGCTCAACGTTTCAGACTTATTGTGACTGATGGGGTTTTTTCGATGGATGGCAATGTGGCTCCGTTGGATAAAATATATGCGTTAGCCGAAAAATATAATGCTATGGTGATGGTTGATGAATCGCATTCGGCAGGAGTGGTTGGTGAAACGGGTAGAGGTGTAACTGAACGTTATAATTTGCGTGGAAAAATTGAAATTATTACCGGAACGTTGGGTAAAGCTTTTGGAGGTGCAATTGGTGGATTTACAACAGGGAAAAAGGAAATTATCGATTTATTGCGTCAGCGATCGAGGCCGTATTTGTTCTCAAATTCTATTCCACCCATGGTAGCGGCTGCCGGAATCAGCATGTTTGAGATGATGGACGAAACGAATGAGTTGCAGGATAAGCTTCACACAAACACGAAGTATTTTGTTGAACGAATGAAAGCTGCAGGATTTGATATAAAACCAACGGAGTCGGCAATTTGTGCTGTAATGCTTTACGATGCAAAACTATCTCAGGACATGGCGGCTCATTTGCTTGAAGAAGGTATTTATGTTACCGGTTTTTATTATCCGGTTGTTCCGAAAGGGCAAGCTCGTATTCGGGTTCAGATTTCGGCAGCGCATGAAATCGCTCATTTGGATAAATGTATAGCTGCATTTACGAAAGTGGGGAGGGAATTGAAGGTTATTTAGGCTAAAATAATCCATCTAAAGTGTGATTGAACTAATCTGAGAGGTGATAGAACCAATCTGAGAGATGATTGAACCAATCTGAAAGGTGATAGAACCAATCTGAGAGATGATTGAACCAATCTGAGAGATGATTGAACCAATCTGAGAGACGATATAACCAATCTGAGAGATGATTGAACCAATCTGAGAGACGATATAACCAATCTGAGAGATGATAGAATCAATCTGAGAGACGATTGAACCAATCTGAGAAACAATAATAACTATCAAAAGTATTCGTAAAATAATCTGTAAAGCTATTCCGATTAATAAAATCATTTACTCAATAATAATATGAAAGCATTAGTAAAACTAAAGCCCGAAAAGGGAATATGGATGGCAGATGTACCGCTGCCACATGTTGGTATTAACGATGTATTGATTCAAATCAAGAAAACGGCAATATGTGGAACCGATTTACACATATATAAGTGGGACGAATGGTCGCAACGAACCATTAAAACGCCGATGACTATCGGGCACGAATATGTGGGTACAATTGTGGATAAGGGTCGTGGTGTCAGGAATATCCAAATTGGCGATCGGGTTACAGGCGAAGGGCACATTGCTTGTGGTCATTGTCGGAATTGCCGTCGTGGAAAGCTTCATGTGTGCGAAAATACGGTGGGAGTGGGAGTGAACCGGGATGGGGCTTTTGCAGAGTATCTTTCGTTACCGGCTGAAAACGTTGTAAAGCTTGATCATCGAATTACGGACGATATGGCTGCCATTATGGATCCGTTTGGCAACGCAACGCATACGGCTTTATCGTTTCCAATGATTGGCGAAGATGTGCTTATAACAGGCGCCGGACTTATCGGAACAATGGCTACCGGTATTTGTCGTTTTGCCGGAGCGCGTAATATTGTTGTAACCGATCTCAGCGATTACAGACTAAAAATTGCTAAGAAAATGGGCGCAACGCTTACTGTTAATCCTTCAAAAGGTGAAACAATTGAGGGTGCAATTAAAGATTTACGCATGCATGGTTTTGATATTGGTCTGGAAATGTCTGGCTCGCCTATTGCTTTCGAAAGTATGATTGAGAATATGTACAATGGTTCTAAAATTGCATTGCTGGGTATTCTTCCAAATACAACTATGGTAAACTGGGATAAAATTATATTCAAAGCATTGACTTTAAAAGGAATTTACGGACGTGAAATGTGGGAAACCTGGTATCAAATGGAACAGATGCTAATTACCGGTTTTGATTTGTCACCTGTTATAACACACCGTTATGGAATAGATGAATTCCAAAAGGGATTTGATGTAATGGAAAGTGGTGAGTGTGGAAAGGTAATTTTAAATTGGGAAAATTAATCTGTATGCAGTTCTTAAAAAAATATATTTCGTTTTCAGGCTTTCTGGCTTGTTGCTTTTTACTTGTATCGGTATTGAACAGCTGTGGACAATCAGGCGCCAAAACCGAGACCTGGCCAACTCCAATTAATCTCACATCGGTAATTGATGCCACCGGAGTGACTGAATTAAGTGGTTTACATTGGAATCCACAATTAAACAGATTATATGTTTTAGGCGATAATGGTCATTTGCATATACTCGAATTGAATAAAAAAACGAATGATTTCTCGCAGATAGGTGAATTCTCAAAACTTGGAGGGCCTGAAGGAATAATGCAAGTGGACTATGCTGCAAATGAATTTTATACAATCGACGAAAACCAGTATGAAATAAGACGATTTACACATAATCCTGATTTTACAAACCTGATGCTTGTGCACAAGTGGAATTTGTTAGCAGAACCATCACCAATGGTTGATACAGGGAATGATGGGCCGGAGGGAATTGTTTTTGTACCCGACAGATATTTATCTTCAATTGGCTTTATCAGTTCGGAAACCGACGAAAAGTATACATCAAAGAAAGGAATGGGAGGTTTAATTTTTATTGCTCATCAAAAGAAAGGATTAATTTGGGTTTTTGATGTAAATCCGGATAAGGACGACGACTTTGCCTTTGTGGGAAAATATAAAACCAATCGCAATGAGAGTTGCGACTTAGCATTCGATCGTTCAACAGGATTGTTATATATTTTGCACAATGCCGATGAAAATACGATAGAGGTAACCGATATGTCAGCAACTCAACATTCGGGAAAAGGTAAGTTCATAATGAAAACTGAATATAAGATTCCAAACCCAAAAGGGAGTCTCAATATCGAAGGACTTGCGATTGCACCTAAATTTGCTGATGCTGCTAATGTAAGTATTTGGCTGTGCCGGGATATTAGCAAAGATGAAGATTCAGCCGATAAAAATGACTGTTTGTGGTGGTATAAACCGTTTGCGACTGAAGGTACATGCGTGAAAAACTGGAATGTAAATAAATTGGGTAAAAAGAAATAGCCTATTGAAGTCATTCTCATTATCACAAAAAAGGACGAGCAGTACTCGTCTTTTTTTGTGATAATTGTTAGATTCAACCTATTGGCTCGTAATTGAATCCAAAGTCTTTCATTTCCGTTTTTTCGTATATATTTCTTCCATCAAGGACTAAATTACCTCTCATCGATTTTTTTACAACTCCCCAACTTGGCATACGGAATTCTTTCCATTCTGTAACAAGTAAAAGCGCATCAGAATCAAGAACTGCGTCGTAAATATCTTCTGCAAAATAGATGTTTTTGCTGTCAAGTAAAGTTGACATTTTTCGGTGAATAATCTCTTTAGCTTCGGGCATGGCCACCGGATCAAACACACGAACGTTACAACCAGCCTGCAACAATCTTTCAATTAAAACAAGCGATGGAGCTTCACGCATATCGTCTGTATTTGGTTTGAACGATAATCCCCAAATTGTAATTGTCTTTCCGGCTAAATCAGATTTGAAATGTTTCTCAAGCTTATGAAATAGTACTTGTTTTTGGTAAGCATTTACTTCTTCTACCGCTTTTAAAACACGTAATTCATAGCCATTTTGGTCGGCAGTTTGGATTAAGGCTTTTACATCTTTTGGGAAACATGATCCTCCATAACCACAGCCTGCATATAGAAATTTACCGCCAATTCGTTGATCAGACCCAATTCCTTTGCGCACCATATTTATGTCGGCTCCAACTAGCTCACACAAATTAGCCATATCATTCATAAAACTAATACGTGTTGCTAACATAGCATTGGCAGCGTATTTAGTCATTTCTGCCGAAAGAATATCCATGAATATGACCCGGAAGTTATTCAATAAGAACGGGCGATAAAGCTTCGTAATTAGTTCTTTGGCTTTTTCGCTTTCAACTCCCACTACAACCCGATCGGGACTCATAAAATCTTTGATAGCATCGCCTTCTTTGAGAAACTCAGGATTTGAGGCAACATCAAAATCAATGGATACTTCACGTTTATCTAATTCAGCCTGTATTGTTTGACGTACCAAAGTAGCTGTTCCAACGGGAACGGTACTTTTTGTAACTAACAATACGTATTGTTGCATATTCTGGCCAATAGTGCGGGCTACCTCCAACACAAATTTCAAATCGGCACTACCATTAGCATCTGGTGGTGTACCAACTGCACTGAAAATAACCTGGACATCGTTTAATATGTCAGTCAGACTGGTAGTGAAATGTAAACGATCTGCTTTCACATTTCGCAAAACCATATCTTCCAATCCAGGTTCGTAAATAGGAATAATGCCTTGTATCAGATTTTCAATCTTTTTGGAATCAATATCTACACAAGTTACATCTACGCCCATTTCGGCAAAACATGTTCCTGAAACTAAACCCACATATCCTGTTCCAACAATAGCTATTTTCATTCAATATAAAATTTAAAAGACAAAGAATGTAATTTCTTTTACTACTAATTATTTACATAAACACTTACAACACGACGAATTCCCTCTTCTAATGAGATAGATGGTTCCCAACCCAGTCCTTTAAGTTTGGATACATCCATTAGCTTACGGGGTGTTCCATCTGGTTTTGTGCTATCCCAAATCACCTTGCCTTCGTATCCAACTGTTCGGCGTACAAGTTCTGACAGATCTTTTATGGTAATATCTTCACCACAACCGGCATTTACATGCGAAGGTGTTGTGTCAGGGGCATCGTAGTTTTGCAACAGAAAAACGCTTGAATCTGCCATATCATCCACATGAAGAAATTCACGCATGGGTGAGCCTGTTCCCCATAATGTGATAGAAACTTCATTGTTTTCAACCGAAATGCCATATTTATTAAGCACTTTCATAACTACATCATCACTGAACGATCCATTTACACCTTCAATGGGGCGTTTGTTCAAGTCTTCACGTAAATTTAGCCAGTTATTCTCAATCAAGCATTTTCCAAGATACATTTTCCGAATCAAAGCCGGCAAAACATGTGATTTTTCTAAATCGTAATTGTCGTTTTGTCCATACAAATTGGTTGGCATGATTGAAATGAAATTGCAGCCATACTGTGCGTGATAAGCTTCACACATTTTAATTCCGGCTATTTTGGCAATTGCATAAGGTTCATTCGTAACTTCCAAAACTCCGGTAAGTAATTCCTCTTCACGCATTGGCTGTTCTGCCATACGTGGGTAAATACAAGATGAACCAAGAAACAATAACTTTTTTACTCCGTGTACATAACTTTGATGAATCACATGGTTTTGTATCATGAGATTTTCATAAATAAACTGAGCACGATACGTGTTATTTGCAATAATTCCACCCACTTTGGCTGCAGCAAGAACAACATATTCAGGTTTTTCGTCATTAAAAAATTTGGCTACAGAATCTTCACTCAGAAGGTTGAGTTGTTCTTTGGAGCGTGTAACTATATTTTTGAATCCTTTATTTTCAAGGTTTCTTTTTATTGCCGAACCAACCATTCCGTTGTGTCCGGCAATAAATATTTTAGCATTTTTTTCCATTATAGTTTTAGTGTCGAATAATTACTCAAAATAGTTCAACACCCGGAATCCGCCTTCTTTCAGGTAAGTTTCTTTTTTCATGAGTTTTACGTCAGAACGCATCATATCTTCAACCAATGCTTTCAAGTCGTATTCAGGAATCCAGTTTAAAACGGTACGTGATTTTGTGGCATCACCAATCAATAAATCAACTTCAGTTGGGCGGAAATAATTAGCATCTACCTCAACAATTGAGTCTTTCATCGCGCGTACCCCTTCTAAAAATTCAGCACCAACATGTTCGGTGAATAAAGCCTCATTTATGCTGCCAATATAGCCTTTTTCATCAATTCCGTTTCCTTTGAAATCAATATTCAAACCGATTTCAGCAAATGCCATGCGTACAAATTCACGTACTTCAGTTGTAATTCCTGTAGCAATAACGTAGTCACTTGGTTCATCTTGTTGTAAGATCAAATACATGGCACGTACATAATCTTTTGCATGACCCCAGTCGCGTTTTGAAGACAAATTGCCAAGGAATAATTTACTCTGCATACCCATAGCAATACGAGCTGCAGCACGTGTAATTTTACGTGTAACAAAGGTTTCGCCACGCAAAGGCGACTCATGATTGAACAAGATACCATTGCTGGCGTGAATTCCATAAGCTTCACGATAGTTTACCGTAATCCAGTAAGCATACATTTTAGCTACAGCATACGGTGAGCGTGGATAGAAAGGGGTGCTTTCTTTTTGAGGAACTTCCTGCACCAATCCGTAAAGCTCTGAAGTTGAAGCCTGATAGATACGGGTTTTTTTTGTCAGATTGAGTAGTCGAACAGCTTCGAGTATTCTGAGAGTACCAATTCCATCTGCATTTGCTGTGTACTCCGGAGTGTCAAAACTCACTTTTACATGGCTCATTGCAGCCAAATTGTAAATCTCATCGGGTTGAGTTTCTTGAATAATGCGAGTAAGATTCATAGAATCAGTCATATCGCCATAATGCAATACTAAATTACGATCATCAACATGTGGGTCCTGATATAAATGGTCAATGCGGTCTGTATTAAACAATGAAGAGCGGCGTTTTAAACCATGGACAATATATCCTTTTTTCAATAATAATTCGGCCAGATAAGCACCGTCCTGTCCGGTGATTCCGGTAATAAGAGCAACTTTTTTCATTCAGTCAATTTTAACATATAATTATTTGATAGTTTTATTTTAATTAGATTTCTGTGTCATCTTCGTAGTAATGGAAGTACTTCTCTGAATCAGATTTTCGTTTTTTATTATTGCTTGTATAACCATAACTATACCCAAATAAGTAAGCATATTTGTATAGTTTATACCTTGAATACCTGGTACCATCATCCTCTACATCGTTAATAATTGAATACATATTAGGTATGTTGTCAATTTTCAACTGTGTGGCTAGCTTTTTGAAAAATGATTTATTCGTTTTTCCATTACGAACAACAAATAAGTTGACATCAGAAAGTTGTGCTAAAGCATAGGCATCGGTTACCATACCAATTGGACTTGAATCGACGATTACATAGTCATACCGATTTCGCAATTCCTTGAACATCTCAATCAACTTATCCGAACGAATTAACTCTCCCGGGTTAGGTGGAATAGATCCTGCTGGTAAAATGTCAAAATCCACTTTTGGTAAATGCAGAATCACTTCGTCGAGCGTGCACTGATTCACTAAATAGTTTGTAACTCCATTTGGTTGGACTATATTAAATCTCTGATTCACACTTGGTTTTCGAATATCCATATCCACCAGAATTGTTTTTTTACTGGCCATCGAATATATGGATGCTAAATTGATACTGAAATATGTTTTACCGTCACCGGATTCGGTTGACGTTGACATAATCATTATATTCGTTTTTCGCTGCACAATAAACTCGATACGGGTTCGAATGGCCCGAAACATTTCGGTAAACGACGACCTTGGATTTTTGGCAACAAGAAGTGGGTCTGTACTTTTTGTATGTCTTACTGCTCCAATTAATGGGAAAGAGGAAGACTTTTCTACATCTTTGGTTGAATGTACTGTAGAATTCGAAAGTTCTATAATAATTACAATTATAGTTGGAATAAGAATTCCAAAAAGTAAAAACATGAGTGTTGTTTTTGACTTTTTATCGGAGTTTGTAATAGATAAAACACGGGCTTTATCTAATAATTCATTGTCGGGAGTATTTGATGCTTTGAGAATTTGAGACTCAGCGCGTTTTTGGAGGAAGAATGTATAATAGTTATCATCGACCTTATATTTCCGTTCGATAGAGATCATTTCAAGCTCCTTCTTAGGGAGTTCTTCAATTTCCTTATTTACACCCGATAATCTTTTATTGAAATCATTTTTCTCAATATCCAGAGCTGTACGCATGTTTCTAATAATCTCTAACACAGTTCCCTTAGCACTCTCAATTTGCTTTGTATATTTTGCGTAATAAAAGTTTTTTTCAGGAACATCAGCACGTTGTAAATACAAATCGTTAATTTGTTGTACAGCGGCTATTAGCATTGGATCGTTAAGACCCAAACTTGCAGGAGCTAAAATAGTTCCGTCTGCCATATTTGTCTTCAGATATTTCGTGAGATAATCAAAATAATTCTCACGTAATTTAAGTGCTGATTGTTCTGCATCAAATTTTGATGCTTTGCCCAATAATTCACTTGTATGACTTGAAACATCAACAATTTTATTACTCTGCCTAAAATCAGTCATTTGACCTTCTGAAACTGCTAATGATTTTGAAACTGAAGCAAGTTGATCATCTATAAACTTGATAGTTTTATTTGCAGCGTCATTTTTGCGTTCTAAATTATCGTTGAGAAACGTTTCGCATAATTTATTTATAAAATCAATATCTCTGTCGGGAGTTTCACTTGTAAGCGAAATTCTCAATACAGATGATCCTTCTGTTACATAAGCAAAATTGAGTCGTGATGCAAAATCTGATACTAATGACTCACGATCACGGAATTTGAAGTACATGTCATTATTTCCGACGTATTTATTTATACAGTTTACAGTAATGAAAAACAGATTATGTTGAACTGGTTGTCCATATCTGCCTTCGATTTTGACATTGCTGAAATGTTTATTATCATCAACGGTAATCAAATATGTACCATTTGCCCGCATTTTTATTTTAAACAGAATCCCATATGCTTCAGGTGCTACATAATTTGATTCTATATAAATGGGAGACGTGTTGTATAGATTTCTGGTTTTGAAGCTTCCTTTGGAAATATAATCAACTTTAAGAAATGGAAGACTATCTACTACTTTACTTACTAAGTCATTAGAGCTGAGCATAATTACCTGATTGCTCATGTTCCTATAGCCTGATTGAATTCCAAAACCTTGCATCAGCGCCTGAGAACCGTTGCCCATGTTCTTGTTTTCTTCAATCATCACCGTTCCGGCAGTTTGAAAAGTTGGTAACCATGTTCTGTTTTCAAGATAAGCCAGACCTAACGAAACTATAATTCCGATAACAAATAAATACCAATGATGCAGAAAGTAGGAAATCCACTCCATGATGTCAAAACCCGATTCCTCTTCTTCGCTAAATGGTTTTTGCAAATTATTTTGTTGGTCCATATTGTATAATTCGGTTGTAAATGATTGGTTCTTTTTTATTTAGTGTAATTTAAAACACTAAAAAACAATGAAAGAGAGTAACTTACAATACCAAGTAGTGAGTTGTAACTGTTCACCTTGTAAAAACTTGAAAATTCTCTCTGAATATATATGATATCGTTTGGATAAACGTAATAATATTTGGAATCAATAATACTTTTGGGACGGATATCAAACTCCATTATGGCAGTTCCTTTATCAGTTTCGCGAATAATCCTTATGTGTTTTCGATCACTAGCTTCGTTAAAATCACCGGTTAAAGCAAGTGCCTGAAAAATAGTCATTTTTTCCTTATAAATAGGAAAAATTCCTGAACCGACATCGCCGAATACAGTAAATGTCTTATTTGCCAGGCTTAATTTGATAATAGCATCAGGAATGAGTTCTTTAAATCTGTTTTCAATCACTTTTGTAGCTTCATTTATTGTAAGACCTACAACTGGTATTCGACTTATAAATGGCAAGTCAATAGTTCCATCTGTATAAACACGATATGAAATTTGATTCTGACCAGAAGCAGAGTTTGAAGAGCTTGAAGAAACTAGTTTGGAAATAGTTTTATCATCTGCAGTTACGAGTCTGTATATTATTTCATCATTTACCCGAATACGATAATTCGTATATTCTGTTTTTTCGTATGTTGGTAAAGATTTTTTATCTTGCAAAAGTAGTAAACTCTGATAGTTGTAGCAGGATGAAAGTGCAACAGCAATCATAACTAATACTAATATTTGAACTTTATTTTTCATATATATTTCCAGTTGGGTAAATGGCATAAATGATTGTTCATCATGATTATTGGCCTGCAGGAGTTGTTGATTTTACAAAGAAAATTTTGTAAAGCCCGGCACCAAATGAATAAGTTGTTATGACTGTGGATACAGCTGTCCAAAAAGTTGAAATTCCAAAAAATTGTTCTTTCATTGGTTGAAGGAAAATAATATCGTCGGGTTGAAGATAATAGAATTCAGAATTGATGATATCAACACTTCGGATGTCAAAAGTTTTTATTTGTGTTCCATCCTTTGTTTGACGAAGAATACGTATTTTACTCCGATCGGTAAATGTTCCAAAATCACCGGCTATAGCCAGTGCCTGATAAATATTTACTTTTTCTTTAGGAAAACTAAATCGTCCCGATTTTCCAGATCCAATAACACTAAATGATTTTCCAACCAACCGGACATCTACAGAGTTTATTTCTAGGATAGGTTTGATAGATTGTTCAATAAATTCTTTGGTTTCACGCAGTGTTTTGTCCACAATGTTTATTTCGCCTACCAGCGGGAATACTATGCTTCCATTGGGTTGAACAACGTAGGTATATAAATCCATTGATTCATTCGATCCTGACCCACCTCCTGATATCATTTGCATGCCACTATTTCCACTACCATTGAACAAGGTGTTTGTTTTTTCATCGGCAGAGTAAACCTGAATATATAATCTATCATCGACCTTCAACCGGTAATCCTGGTAGGCTATTGAGTCCTTGTAAGCGGGAATGAAATTTTTCGGCTCTTGCAGGTAATTTGTATGGTGCGTAGTGATACAAGATGTTAACAGTAATGTTGACAACAGCACGAATAACAGCTGAATATACGATTTTCGCATCTGGCGGATTTTTGAGAAATTTTATAGCAAAGATAGACAAAATATGCAAAATTTGCTACTGTTGAGGTGAAAAACCGTTTTATATATCCTGATTTTGAGAGCAATTTTCTACTTTCATCAATTTAGAGAGTTTCATATTTATAAAAAACGAGTAAATTTGCAAGCGATAAAACAACCAATCATAATTTAAAATCATGCGTAACTCAATATTCTTTTTTCTTGTAGTTCTGACTTTTCTTTCTTGTAACTCCAGAGAAGCGCAAGAACGCGATGCCGATAAGAGAATCAAACATATAGAAAAGCTTATCAATGAAAATGCTTTGAATGCAGCTAAAATCGAGATAGATAGTATTCACGCTCTTTATCCAAGGTTAGTGAGTAAAAGAAGAATTGCTGCTGCACTTCAGGATACAATATTGCGAAGGGAAAGTGCCCGCACATTGGCATATTGTGATAGTATTTTACCACTAAAACAACACGAGGCAGACTCCATTCAGAAGAACTTCCGATTGGAAAAAAATGAAAAATACCAGCAGTTTGGTAACTATATTTATAAAACCCAACAAACTGAAAGCAATTCAAATCGGATCTATTTAAAAGCATATGTCGATGAAAATTGCGATTTTTATCTCATAAGTAACTATTGCGGACCTAAATTGGATCAAAGTTCTGTTGAGGTTTCAGTAAACGATTTGTTTGCGCATACCGATACGATAAGTTCATCAAACGCAGCTTTTCATAGTTTTAATGATGGCGGGTCACATTGGGAAACGCTGACTTTCAAGAATGAAATGGAAAAGGGTGTGTCGGCATTTATTGCTCAAAACACTACAATGCGGATAAAAGTAACATTGTATGGTAAAAAATCCTATGTGTATTACTTGTCTGATGCTGACAAAAAGGCTATAACAGAAACATATCACTTATGGGTTGTAAAGAAAGATGTAGCGCAACTGCAAAAGGAAATAGTGAAAGCTAGTCGTAAAATCTTACGCGTGAAAACCGGAAGATAATTTAGTTGAGTTAATAATTTAAAAAGATTCAATCAAAATAACTCAGAAAACGTTAGAACAAGAAAAATAAATTTTAAATAGAAACAGATGAAAAAAACGCTTCAATTACTTCTTATTTGCTTTTTTGTTAGTGCAACAGCAATGGCGCAAAAAACAGATAATGTTCAAATTATCGAACTCACAAAACAAACTTTTAAGCAGAAAGTATGGAATTATGAAACTGATAAAACTTTTAAACGAATAGGTAATCTCCCAATCATTCTTGATTTTCATGCAACCTGGTGTCGTCCCTGCAAAATGCTTGCTCCACATCTTCAGGCAATTCAAAATAAGTACAAAGGAAAGCTCGTTGTTTATAAAATTGACGTAGATCAGGAGCCTGAATTGGCACAATTGTTTAATGTACAAGCTATGCCAACCATAGTTTTTATGGGGACAAAAGATAAATATAAATCCGAACTCGGATATAAAGAACAAGAAGAATATGAAGGACTTGTGAAGAAATATTTCTTCACAAAATAACTTGCTATTCCTGAATTTGCTCCAGAAATAACTCCATCAAACGAGATACAGCAAATTGATCCAATTCAGAGATAGGTGTTTTGATAAATCGGTTTAAAACTTCGCTCTCATTCGAAATTTTCAGGCTAATAAACTGGGCAAAAATAACCCGATGACTCAATATATGTTTCATCGGGTTTGTTGTTTTTAGTATATTAACTTCTTCGATATCATTGAAAAGTGATTTGAAATCCTCGTTGACAATTAGTTCGGATGAATTGAGAAGATGATCGGTTTCAATTAATGGAAATTCATAAAGATTTTGCCATACATCTTTTGCAGTACGTTTCTGAAGGAATGTAGTTCCGTTAATCTCAATAAAAAGATAATTGAAGAACCGTTGTGTTACTTTTGTTTTTTGTGACTTTATTGGAAGTTGCGAAACTAAATTCAATTTATATGCTTTACATACATTGTTTAGTGGACAATTTATACAATCGGGCGAGGAGGGAAGGCAATATAAAGCTCCAAATTCCATAATTGCCTGATTATGTGTGCCTGGTTCATCGATTGAAAGTAAATCTTGAGCAAGATGAGCAAATTCTTTTTTCCCAGTGCTACTATCAATTGGAGTTTCAATGCCAAATAAACGTGATAAAACCCGATATACATTTCCATCCACAACTGCATAGGGTTGAGCATATGCAAAGGAACAAATGGCAGCAGCTGTATAATCACCAATACCGGCAAGTTTGAGTACATCGGTATGAGATGTAGGGAAAACTCCACCATAGGTAGATACAACCTGGTTTGCTGCTTTGTGCAAGTTTCTGGCACGGGAATAATATCCCAATCCCTGCCAGTATTTCAATACTTCATCTTCTGATGCTTCTGCCAATTCGATTAAGGTAGGAAAACGCTCAATAAATCGTAAATAATAACTCATTCCCTGATTGACGCGTGTTTGCTGTAAAATAATTTCCGAAATCCATATTTTATACGGATCAGTTATATATCTCCAGGGTAAATCGCGTTTGTTTGCATTGTACCAGTTGATTAAATTGTTGGAAATGAATAAATTGCTTTTATTTTTGATCATTAGTTGTGATTTTGTATAAAAATACCCTTTTGTTGGTATTGTCTTTTGGGAGAATATTTGCATCTTTGCACACAAAGGTAATCTGTGGCTTCAGACCTTCAAAATTCAAATTACTTAAACAACAAAATTTTATGAAAAAGGTTTTATTTTTCTTATTTACAATTCTTTGTTTGTACTCCTGTGCTCCAAAAGATTACTCAATTGAAGGTAGTGTGGCTGATAAGGCTTTGAACGGAAAAAAAATATTTATAAAAGAAAGAATTAATAGAGAATGGACAGTAGTAGATAGCGCATCAATTGCTGATAGAAAATTTAGTTTTAAGGGTGTAATTGATTCTGTGAGAATTGTTTATCTGGCCTATGAATATCCGGTAGGAAATAAGGTACGTCAGGCGTTTGTGTTTGAGAATGGAAAGCTTACGGCAAGTATTGACACTACAGGATTTATGATTATAAAAGGAACTCCTCAAAATGATTTGTTGCAAAGTTATCAGGATGAGAAGAATATATTCTATCAAAAAGCAGACAAATTTCTTGCAACCACTCAAGATGGGGTTAAAACAAAAGAACAAGCGTTAGCTCTATCTAAAGATCAGGAAAAACTAAATAAAGAAGAAGTAAGTATTGATAAAAAGTTTGCCACTGAACATGTAAATACTTTGGTGGGTACTCATGTGTTTGTGAATTCATTTTATGGAATGACGATTGCCGAAAAGGAAACAATTATAAATTTAATGAATACTGAAACTAAAGACATTAAACGTATGCAGGAAATCATGGAAGATCTCGAAATTGAGAAAAAAGTAGCTGTAGGAAGTCAGTTTACTGATTTTGGACTACCATCAATTAAAGGTGATACAATTAATTTATCCGATTTAGTTGGAAAAACAGATTATGTATTAGTTGATTTCTGGGCTTCGTGGTGCGGGACTTGTATGCATCTTTTGCCCGAGCTAAAGACTTTATACAAAAATTACAAAGGACCTGGCTTCGAAATTTTGGGAGTATCGTTAGATGATAGTCGTGAAGCATGGACAGGTACTGTTTCGGCGAAGCAAATGGACTGGCAGCAAGTGTCTGATTTAAAGGGATGGAAATGTGCCGGTTCAAGAATTTACGCTGTCAATTCAATTCCTACTACAGTTTTGATAGATAAAACCGGAAAAGTAGTTGGTCGAAATTTGAGCATTCCCGAAATAGAGAATTTGCTTCGCGGAAAAGCTTTAAAAAAATAATAAAATCCACTTTTTTGCAAAAAAAATCGGCGCAATTGTTTTTTAATCAGAATAAAAGCAATATATTTGCAGTCCGTTTGAAAAACAGAAATGAACAATTATTTATTAACTAACATATTAAAAACATTACTGAAATGACTAAGGCAGACATCGTAAACGAAATTGCTAAAAATACAGGAATTGACAAAGTAACTGTATTAACTACTGTTGAAGCTTTTATGGAAACTGTAAAAGACTCTCTTTCAAAAAATGAGAACGTGTATTTAAGAGGATTTGGTAGCTTCGTTATCAAAGAACGTGCTGAAAAAACTGCTCGTAACATCTCTAAAAACACAACTATCATCATTCCAGCTCACAATATACCTTCGTTCAAGCCTGCTAAGACTTTCGTGAGCGTTGTAAAATAAGTTTTCATATACATTTAAATTAACAAAGATGCCAAGCGGTAAAAAAAGAAAAAGACATAAAATGTCTACTCACAAGCGTAAAAAAAGACTGAGAAAGAATAGACATAAGAAAAAATAAGTCTACTGGTCTTTAATTATAAAGTCCAAGAAAACAAACTTATAAGCGAATATCTTGGCTTTAAGTTTGTTTTTTGTTTATAAAAACAATTCAAACCAAAAATCAATAAAAGTGAATAGCGAATTAGTAGTCGATGTTAAACCATCAGAAATATCTATTGCGCTGCTCGAAGACAAACGCCTCGTAGAAATAAACCAGGAAGGACGGGAAGAACAGTTCGCCGTGGGAAATATCTATATGGGCAGGGTTAAGAAATTAATGCCCGGTTTAAATGCAGCCTTTGTGGACGTTGGTTACGATAAAGATGCTTTTCTACACTATCTTGATTTAGGTTCCAATTTCAACACCCTTACACAATTTACAACGCAGGCGTTGAGCGACCGTAAAAAAACGCCTGCTATTCAAAAAACAAAACTTCAACCGGAAATTGAAAAAAACGGTTCGATTAACGACATTTTAAAACCGGGACAGGATATATTGGTACAAGTTACCAAAGAACCTATCTCAACAAAAGGTCCACGATTGACAGCCGAAATATCCATTGCCGGAAGGTTTTTAGTCCTGATTCCGTTTGCCGACAAAGTGTCGGTTTCTCAAAAGATTAAAACGGAAGAAGAACGACAGAGACTGAAGCAATTGATTCAAAGCATTAAACCCAAAGGTTTTGGTGTTATTGTAAGAACAGTTGCGGAAGATAAGAAAGTAGCTGAACTCGATAATGAGTTGAAAATTTTGGTAAAGCGCTGGGAAGAAGCCATTGCCAAGGTTCAACAAACGAAAGGTGTTTCGCTAATTTTAGAAGAATTAGGTCGCACGGTAGGAATAATTAGAGATTTATTCAGCCCGAACTTTAAGCATATTCATATCAATGATCCCGCGGTATTTACCGAAGTGCGCGATTACGTAGAACTAATTGCACCCGATAGAAAGGATATTGTGAAACTGTATCAGGATGAAGCTCCGATTTACGATAGTTTTGGTATAACCAAACAAATCAAATCAGCTTTTGGTAAAACCGTATCGTTCAAGAACGGCGCTTATCTGATTATTGAACACACTGAAGCCTTACATGTTGTTGATGTAAATAGCGGAAACAGATCAAAAGCCGGAAACGGACAGGAAGCAAATGCACTGGATGTGAATCTGGCTGCAGCAGATGAAATTGCAAGACAGCTCCGTTTACGTGATATGGGAGGCATTATCGTTGTCGATTTTATCGATATGCATGAGACGGAAAACCGTCAAAAACTATTCGATAGAATGCGTGAGAATATGGCTAATGACAGAGCCAAGCACAATATCTTACCATTGAGTAAGTTTGGATTGCTTCAAATGACGCGACAACGTGTACGACCAGCCATTCATATTGATATCGAAGAAACCTGTCCGACTTGTTATGGACATGGAAAAACAAAACCATCAATTCTCTTTACAGATCAACTGGAAA
Source organism: Paludibacter sp. (assembly GCA_028710895.1). Taxonomy (GTDB): domain Bacteria; phylum Bacteroidota; class Bacteroidia; order Bacteroidales; family Paludibacteraceae; genus Paludibacter. Next base: position 193,343 of record JAQTTH010000001.1, on the reverse strand, counting down.
GTAAAATTGATTATTTAGTAAACAAATTACAAATTAAAGACTTTACATTGCAGATTCACCCATATGTAGACGCCTATATCTCTAAAGGTATTCTATCTATGAAGTGGCAATGGAAAAGAAAATTCGGAAAAGGATGTAAAGTAATGGCCTCACAAAAGCTCGGCTTTTTACAATACAAGTTTTACGACAAAAAGGGAAATGAAATTGACCTACAAGAAGAAATAGAAAAAATATCGTAATTATAAATCAAAAAGAGGCTAACCATTTCGGTTAGCCTCTTTTTTTATCAGGAAAAATCCTTCCTTTAGTTTTTCAAAGCAGCCTGAGCAGCAGCCAAACGTGCAATTGGCACGCGGAATGGTGAACAGCTCACATAGTTCAATCCTGTGCGGTGACAGAATTCAACTGAGGATGGTTCACCACCGTGTTCACCGCAAATACCTACTTTTAGATTTGGATTTACAGAACGGCCTTTTTCGGTGGCCATTTGTACTAACTGTCCTACACCATTTTGGTCCAGAACCTGGAATGGATCTGCTTTCAAAATTTTCTTTTCAAGATAGATAGGCAGGAACGAAGCGATATCGTCGCGCGAATATCCAAAAGTCATTTGAGTTAAGTCATTAGTACCAAATGAGAAGAATTCAGCAGTAGCGGCAATACGGTCGGCAGTAAGTGCAGCGCGCGGAATTTCAATCATTGTTCCCACTTTAAATTCAATGCTGTCGCCTTTTTCGGCAAACAACAATGCGGCAGTGTCGCGAATGATTTTATCTTGTTCGTTGAACTCAAATTTGATACCTACCAATGGCACCATAATTTCAGGCATGGCTTTGATACCTTTTTTCTTCAAGGCTAAAGCAGCACCAAGGATAGCGCGTGTTTGCATTTCAGTAATTTCAGGGTACGTATTTCCCAAACGGCAACCACGGTGTCCCAACATAGGGTTTTGTTCGTGCAAAGCGTCAACACGTTGTTTGATAACTTTGATCGAAACGCCCATTGCTTCAGCCATTTCTTGTTGACCTTTTTCATCGTGAGGCACAAATTCGTGTAACGGTGGATCAAGCAGACGAACTGTAACCGGACAACCTTGCATTGCTTCGAAAATACCTTCGAAATCTTCTTGTTGGTAAGGAAGAATTTTTGCCAATGCAATACGACGACCATCTTCATCTTTCGCTAAAATCATTTCGCGCATAGCTTTGATTTTTTCACCTTCGAAGAACATATGTTCTGTGCGGCAAAGACCAATACCGGTAGCACCAAATTTGCGGGCAACCTGAGCATCGTGGGGAGTATCAGCATTTGTACGAACTGACATTTTAGTATGTTTGTCAGCCAAAGCCATCAATTCAGCAAAGTCAGCATCCAATTCAGCTTCAGAAGTTCCTACTTTTCCTAAGAAAATATCACCTGTTGAACCATTTAATGAAATGTAATCGCCTTCTTTTACTACGAGACCATCTACTTCCATAGTTTTGGTTCCATAGTCAATTTTCAAAGTTCCGGCACCTGAAACACAGCATTTGCCCATACCACGTGCCACAACAGCTGCGTGGGAAGTCATACCACCGCGTGCAGTCAGAATTCCCTGAGCAGCAGCCATACCGGCTAAATCTTCCGGAGAAGTTTCAACACGAACCATGATTACTTTTTCGCCATGCGAAGCCCAGTCTGCAGCGTCATCGGCATTAAACACAACGCGTCCGGAAGCGGCTCCGGGGGAGGCAGCTAATCCTTTTGCAATTAGTTTAGCATCTTTAATCGCTTTTTTGTCGAATATTGGGTGGAGTAGTTCATCTAAACGGTTTGGATCAATACGTAGGATTGCTGATTTTTCGTCAATCACTCCCTGGTGGAATAAATCTATGGCAATTTTAACCATAGCAGCACCTGTACGTTTTCCGTTACGGGTTTGCAAAAACCATAGTTTACCTTCTTGTACGGTAAATTCCATGTCCTGCATATCTTTATAATGATTTTCCAGTTTGGTCTGGATAGCATCTAATTCCTTATAAATTGAAGGCATTGCTTCTTCCATCGAAGGGAATTTTGCAACGCGATCGGCTTCAGAAACACCTGCTAATACAGCCCAGCGTTGTGAACCTTCTTTAGTAATTTGCTGTGGAGTACGGATACCAGCCACAACGTCTTCACCTTGTGCATTAATCAGATATTCACCAATGAAAATATCTTCACCTGTTGCAGCGTCGCGCGAAAAACAAACGCCTGTAGCTGAAGTTTCACCCATATTACCAAAAACCATTGACTGTACGCTAACAGCTGTTCCCCATTCGGCAGGAATTCCTTCCATTTTGCGGTAGAGAATAGCACGATCGTTCATCCATGAATCGAATACCGAGCAAACTGCTCCCCAAAGTTGTTCATAAGCTGAATCGGGGAAGTTTTTACCTGTTTTCTTCAGAACTGCAGCTTTGAATTTAGTTACAAGTTCTTTTAAGTCGTCAACAGAAAGCTGCGTATCCAGTTCTACACCTTTATCTTCTTTTACGTGCTCAATAATTTCTTCGAACGGATCAATATCATTCTTGTTTTCGGGTTTCATGCCTAACACAACATCCCCATACATTTGCACAAAACGGCGATATGAGTCCCAGGCAAAGCGTGCATTACCTGTTTTGCGAGCTAATCCTTCAACAACTGCATCATTCAAGCCCAGGTTCAAAATAGTATCCATCATACCCGGCATAGAAGCGCGTGCACCCGAGCGTACAGAAACTAACAATGGATTTTCAACATCACCAAACTTAGAATTCATTAGAATTTCAACACCTGCAATAGCTTTTTCAACTTCAGGTTTCAACAGTTCAACTACCTGGTCTTTACCCAATGCATAATATTCGGTACAAACATCAGTTGTAATGGTGAAACCCGGAGGAACCGGCACTCCAATCAAATTCATTTCAGCAAGATTTGCTCCTTTTCCACCGAGCAAGTTTTTCATGTCTGCTTTACCTTCGGCAAGTCCGTTGCCAAAAGTATAGACTCTTTTTGTGTTACTCATATTAGATTTTTAAATTTAAATGTTTTGTGATTTTCATTTATAAGGTTGCAAAGTTAGTTTTTTTTGCGAAAAACCAAAATGAAAACAGAAAAAAATCAAAATAATATCTACATTAAAATGCATTTTTATTGAAGTATTATACTTTTAATGCGCGGGCTGATTTGATTTTGAATTCCGTATAAAACAACTACACGCTTTTATAGGTAGCTATTGGTTAATAGTAAAATATTTCCCAATCCAATTACTCAGAGTATTTTGAGGTATTATTGCTCATAAATCAGCTTTGTCTTTCGATAAATTCAACCATTATCGGATTTTTGCATTCATTATCCGCATTTTCATACTTAACATGGGGTTTTGTAGCCGTACTTTTGCACTATAAAATTATTGAAAACAAAAAACAGTTATAAATTCATTAAAAACAAAAAGTATGAAAAAGACAATTTTAGCCATCTTTGCCATGGCAATTACATTAGTAGCATCAGCACAAACAAACTGGTCGAACGATCCTTACCATTCACGTCTGGGTTTTGTGGTTAAACACCTTACAATTTCCGAAATCAACGGCAATTTTGCTGATTTTTCGGTAAAAGTAGTCACTACCAAACTCGATTACACCGACATGAAAGTATCTCTTACTGCTAAAACAGCCAGTATCAACACCGGAGTTGAGATGCGCAACAACCACCTGAAATCTGCCGATTTCTTTGACGTGGAGAAATACCCTGAAATGAAATTTGAAAGCACTTCAGTGAAAAAAGTATCCGACAAAAAATTCATTCTAAGTGGTAACCTGACTATGCACGGTGTAACTAAACCGGTAACATTGAACGTTGTGTATTATGGTACTGTTGTGAACCCAATGAATAAGAAAGCTACTTTTGGTTTTCATATCACAGGTGCTTTGAAACGTTCTGATTTTGGTGTAGGTCCTAATTTCCCGGAAGCAATGGTTAGTGATGTTATCCAAATTGTAGCTGATGCTGAATTTAGCAAGGAATAATCAGGTAATTACAGGAAACAAAAAAGCAGACATTTCGGTGTCTGCTTTTTTTTGTTTTTCAATATCAGTTATAAATTTTTCCCGTACCCGAACAACTTGTTTTCTTTGATATGGTTGAAAACCTTTTCGGGTACATAATTAATTAAGCTGTCGTCGGCGTTTTCTATCAGTTCGGCTATATAACCCGAAGTGATTTCGAGATGTTTGGATGGTATTCCTTTTAGAATATGAATTCTGCGGGTTTCAATGAGGTATTGCCACAGCATTTTATATTCATTTTTAAAATGGTCGACTTCGGGGTAAATCACCTCACCGGTGTTCATATCGGTGTAGGGATACAGATACATCTTTACATTATTTTGAAACAAAGTTCCCATTGCTTCCAGCAATCCGCCCCGTAGGTCGGTGTATTGCGAGCTGTCCAGAATTTTGTCGAAAGTAGGAAGTCCCACTACAATGCGGAGTTTAATCAGTTTAAACTGAGCAAAGTAATCCACCAGTTTAAAATAGCGGCTGAAGTTCGACACCATTACACTTTGTCCAACCATATTGAGCAGATCGACGCGATGCAGAAAGTCTTTTTCGTCCAGTTTTTCATACTGCAGCAGGTATTTGAGCGATATTTCGCAAAAAGCTATGGTATTGTCGTGTTTGTAATCTTCATCTTTCATGAAAATAGCCAGACTGTCATTCAAAAACTCGATACCCAGATTATTTATTGGTCTGAAATAGCCACGCATCAGCAATACATTCTTTTTATACAACATATCACCCGGTTGTTGTACTTTTCCTGACTGGTCGAACATAATGGCGGGTGTCATATTATTACTCACCAACATAAGATTGAGCAAGCGGTTGTCGCACCACAGCATATCAGGTCCTTCCACATACACATAATCAACCTCTACACGGTCAGTGTCCAGGTTGTCGAGCAAGGCAAGCAATACTTTTCGTGGATCTTCCCATTCGAACAATCCACCGTGAATCAGATTAATGCCCAGCGCTCCCAACGTGTATTGTTGCAGCAGCGTATCGTTTTCGTGCAGCTTTACATGGATAAAAATCTTATTGGGTTTATAGCGGTCGGTACCTTCCACGGCAATTCCCAACCAACCGTTACCCTGATTGGTTTTTGCAAAATTGAGCGTTTCTACCGTATTGGCAAAGGCAAAGAACTTTTTCGGGTTTTTCTTATCCAGAATTTTTATCAGCTCGTCATATTCATAATCAACCATTTTGCGCAAACGGTCTTCGGCCACATAGCGTGCGGGAGTACCATCGTTGTAGAAATGATCGCTGAACGATTTATCGTAAGCCGAAATGGATTTCGCAATGGTATTGGATGCTCCACCTGCCTGAAACAAATGACGGGCAGTTTCCTGTCCGCCACCTATTTCGGCTATTGCACCGTAATACTTCGAATGTAAATTGATTCCTACTGATTTTTCTTTGGTGCTTAATGTGTTGGTCATATGCGCTTAATTGACTGTTGTTTTGAAATTAGAACAACTTTAACCCGTTTGTGTTTTCTTCGTTCGTAGAAATTCCGTTGTGAAAGTGACAAACAGCACTCATTACGCACTCATTGCATTTGGGGTTTTTAGGGCGACATATCTCCCGACCAAGAAACGAAATAGCCATTCCAATGTCGTTCCAACGTTTTTGAGGAACTATTGCCATTATTTGCTTCTCAATTTTCTCAGGTTGTGTGCCGCTTGCAATCCCAATACGTGGTGCTGTTCGAACAACATGCAAATCAACAATTACCCCTTCGGCTTCATTGCCCGATTCACGAATAATTACGTTGGCCGATTTTCGTCCAATGCCGGGTAACTTGGTAAGTTCGGCCATATTGGTGGGGATATTGTCATCGTCGCCAATCAGTTGGGCCAGTTTTACCAGCCAGTTGGCTTTGTTTCCAAAATTACGGACAGTACTTATATATTGGTGTAAATCTTCAACAGTTGCCTGGGCCAAACTATTCATAGACGGGTACGCCTCAAAGATTACCGGCGCAAGTTCATTAATATGTTTGTCGGAATCTTGTGCCGAAAGAATAACCATTACCAACAACTGATAACGGCTTTTGTAATTGAGTGGATGTTTACGGTTGTGATACTGTTTCATCAACAATTCGAGAGATTCTGTCATTTCGGGTTGCATATTAAATCGATTTATAGTTCCTTCAAGTATATCAACAACTTTTCAAACTCAATGTTCTTCAGCGAAATTAAAGTAGTTCTGAACTGCAATGTCTGAACCACGATTAAATCAGATTTAAACGATGTATCAGATTCTTTGAGAATATGTTTTTATCTGATTTATCAGCTTAATCCAGGTTCAGACAATTTTCAAGAAAGACTTGAACTAGAGTTAGTTTCGTCTACTATACTTGGACTAAGAAGGGGGAAAGTAAAGCTTTGTTATATAAACTTTAATAATTATATTTCAATTAACCCAATACTTGTACCTCAAAATCACCTTTTGTATAACACCCTTTCTTTAAATCAACTCCATACAGTCTCATGTATGCTTCTTTAACTTCAACTGCTCCATTATAAAATGGATCACCAGTATGTGATTTAGTTGTTACAATCACTTCCATTGCTGGAGAAATAATTACACTGTTTGTGTTTCTTGGCTTTTTAGGCCAGACTTTGAAAAGCTTTGACATTGGATTTATTTTTAGATTAGTAAATTTGATTTGGTCCTTTTTTGCCACAAGGGTTACACCCTTTTAAAACCGCTTGTACTTTGAAAAAATCACTTAGAGCTATTCGGGACCTAAGAATTCAGGAGGTGGGATTGAAATAAATTCCACCAACCATGCCGAACTATTTGTTTATTTACTGTTTATTGCGTATCCCCAATACTGGGGTTAAAAAATCGAAGAAAAATAATCAAATAAACTAATAGACAAATAAATTATTTAGAATCCCTGACACAACGCACGGAGAAACCATTCCCGAAGCCGAAGCCGTAGTTGGCCCTGTATATGCGGCTTTCAATGTAGCCCATTCCCCTGTACCAAGCGCAGTTCTTACCGACCTGCGTAGAACTCCACCAGTACCCGCCGAGTCCGCCAAAGTAATCGAATGGACCATCGCTACTACGGCCACCACCCGGAAGAGCTGAAAAACCAGCTTCATTGGTGGCACCAGTGTTTGGACTTATCCAATTAAGCGTTCCCGTTTCCTTCAATTTACCTCCGGCTACCGCTTCACCACCCAGATATGTGGTAAGGGTTGTCCATTCGGCATCGGTAGGTACATGCCATCCCACGGGAGCTATATTGCGGACATCGATGACAGCATACCCGTTATAGAGGTGTCCGTATTTTGTGCCATTGGCAGCGGAGTTGGAGTAATCGCACCAAGCACCTGTAGATAAAGAAGCCCATGCAGTATTGTCGGTTACGTTGGCTATTGAACTACCATCGCGATAATGGGTGGTTTTCAGGTTTTCGACCATCCATACTTGAGTCCCAATTTTTACTGTATGATAAACATTTCCATCTTTGTCTTTTACAGTTTCTATACTGCTACCATCTGGTAGATCCACTATTTTTGTACAGCCAGTAAATATTGCAAAAACTAATGTTAGAAAAATGTAAGTAAGAACATATAATTTGCTGATTTTTTTCATATAAAATAAGTTTTAAAGGTAAATAATTGTTGAAATTTTGATAGATGGAATTTAGTATTTGTTTTTTTACTTCTTTCCCTTCTTAGTCCAAGTCTATTATAGACTTGGACTAAGAAGGGGCCGTCAAATTTCCGCATTTCATGATTATTGCATATCCCTGAAGACTCAGGTTAGACTACGTATATTGCGAATATTCGGTGGCTAATGTATAATTCATCTTTTAAAAATATCATCAATTTCATTGTTAACAGATTTTCCATTTAATAGGTCTATAAAATCTAAAATTGTTGCTTTATCACTAAAACTTAGAAATCCTTGTCTAGAATCATATTTTCCTATTAATAGTTCAAATGTTCCGTCCGAATTTCCGTTGAATAAAATTCTCATTTCACTTGCAAGTTGATCAATATAGCCATGGAATTTATATGTTTCATAATCCATTGCTTTAAAGCGACATATTTCTTTTTCAAAGTTTTTTTGATGAATTGAATTCAAGTCAATCCACTTAAGAGCTGTATTCAGCCCATTTTTAAGAATATTTGCACTTGCTGGTCCCAATCTATAAGCTAGAATATGAGAATATTCGGATACTTCTATTATTGTTCCAGATTTACTTGTTGAAACAGAAATTCTATCTTGAGCATAGGAATGGGAACCTAAGCAAAATAAAATAATTACTAAATACTTTTTCATGTTTTTCTTTATCAAGTTCCAAAGATAAATACTATTTCTTAATTTGCCTACCTCCCCGATAATAAATAATTAAATTCCTCCAACAATTATGGGTTTGTTGGAGGAATTATCGGAGAGTGGTAGTGAACAGAAAATTTTCTGTTTATCGTGTCGCGCTACGCTTTTACTTCGGGTGTGTTGCTGCTTTTTGGAGCACGTCGGTAAATAACGGTAGAGGCATCTTTGTATCGCTGGTAAAACTCCGGAGCTTTGCGTTGAAACTGAGTGGCAAGGCGGTCGAGTGTGTTTTTCTTCAGACTGGCAGCTTGGGCAAATAGCTCTGCTATGCGGTCGGTGTGGCTTGAGCGTTCAATCACAGCTTCGCGGTTGCCGTTGGTTGTGTCTTTTAAATCGTTGTACAAGGCTTCAAATTCTGTCATTTCTTCGTCAGTAATACCTTCTTCAGTGAGGGCAGTTGCAGGTAATTTAGCGACTTCTTCGAGTACTATGCCCGCCGCCGTTTTAAGTTCGCCTTGTTTCATCGAGTGTACCTTGTTGATTTTGTAATCGACCTTTGCCTGCAGCGTTTTGTCGCCTTTTTCCACGGCATACGAGTGTATGGCCCCGGCCACATCAATTATAAAATCGCCTAATTCTTCTAACCGATCATTTTTATCCTGGGTAATCCCCTTGATATTTTTGGCCTGCTGAATACGTAAACTGTCAATCTCAGTGGTAATTTCGTTCAACTGTGTAATTCCTTTGTCAAACTTTGGAATTAATGACACAATTTCGGGGCTTTTTTTCGACTCGACAACAATCAGCTTGTACGAGTTGAGGAGAGAATTTTGAAAAGTGTTCATGTCTGAATTTTTTAATCGTGAGTACTTAAAATTAACGCCTCAAAACTAAATATAATTTTTTAGATAACAAAACAAAATACAAAAAACTTTCAAAAAAAAATGTGGTTAATGTGTAAAATGGCTTCCGGTAGTATTGAGACGTCATTCGCTATTGTTCAGACGTCATTCCGATGTGTTGAGTTGTCATCCCGATGTGTTGAGTTGTCATTCCGATGTGTTGAGATGTCATTCCGATGTGTTGAGACGGCATTCGGATGTGTTGAGACGTCATTCGGGTGTGTTGAGACGTCATTCGGGTGTGTTGAGATGTCATTCCGATGTGTTGAGTTGTCATTCCGATGTGTTTAGTTGTCATTCGGATGTGTTGAGATGTCATTCCGATGTGTCGAGATAGTATTCGGTTTTTAAACAGAAAAGGCTTCACAAATAATTTGTGAAGCCTTCTTTGTTTATAGATCATGAGTTTTTACAACCTCCGTGTTACGCCCTGAGTGGGTACACTTTCGCGTTTGTAGCGGTTAATGGCTGTCACTACAAAGGCATAGCGGCCTTTGAATTTCCGGTTGAGGGTGTCCAGTTCCAGGCAATTTTCGGTTGTGCGGGCAATGATGTTCGACGGATCGTTCATATCGCCCACTTTGCTGCCTTTGAAGGCATACACCACATAGTAGGCAATTTGGCAACCGCCTTCTTCGTTCACATCGTCCCAAAGCAGGTAAGCATCTCTGCCATCTTTCAGTATGCGTACGTTTTGCGGTTGTGCCGAAGCTTCGCCCTGTATGTTGCGGTTTACGGGGCAAATTGCCGGATATTTATAGTAATTTGCCTGCAGGCTGTCGTTGAGTCCCTGTTTGTTTTTCAGAAACGGTTTCACGCTGAAATATACAGCACCGTCGATTTGCGGAAAGTTCTGATTCATTTTCAACTGTCGGCAAAGCTCATTGCCCTTGCGCCAGGCAGCCGGTGCATCGGGCGAACCGAGTTGCGAGGCATACAAACCAATGTAAAGATTTTTTCCAAACGAGTTTTCGCTCCACCATTTAGCCAGTATCTCGTAGTCGGCCACTTTTTTGCCAATTTCCCAGTACAGTTGCGGCACCACGTAGTCGATAGTACCTTCTTTCAGCCATTTCAGAATATCGGCATACAGGTCGTCGTAGTTTTGCACGCCGGCGCGGGTAGCCGAACCGCGTGGGTCGACATTATCGTTGCGCCACACACCAAATGGCGACACGCCAAATTCCACCCAGGGCTTAATGCTTTTGATTGTTTGTTGCAATTCCTGTATCACAAGGTTTACGTTATTGCGTCGCCAGTCGTTTTTCTGGTCGGGAGTAAATCCCCGTGGGTTTGCACGGAAAGCCGCTTCGTCGGGAAATTCTTCGCCCGCCACGCGGTAAGGATAAAAATAATCGTCGAAATGAATGGCATCAATATCGTAGCGTTCCACCACATCTTCCACCACATGATTCAGAAATTCACGAGTTTCGTCCAGTCCGGGGTTGAAGTAGTATTTATCGCCGTATTTTACAAAGAGGTTTTTATTTTTAAAATACAGATGGTCTTTGTTCAGTATGCTCAGGTTGTCGGAGTTTGTCACACGGTACGGGTTCAGCCATACATGCACTTCGATGCAGCGTTTGTGTGCTTCTTCGATGATAAATTGCAGCGGATCGTAAAACGGATTGGGGCGTTGTCCCTGTCGGCCTGTCAACCAGTTCGACCACGGTTCCAACTGCGAAGGATAAAATGCATCGGCCGTGGGGCGTATCTGCATAATCACCGCATTGATATTATTCTTCACGCAACCATCGAGCAGGGCGCGCATTTCGTCGCGTTGTGCTTTGGGAGTGAGTGTACGGGAACTTGGCCAGTCGATATTTGCCACCGTGGCAATCCACACAGCACGCATTTCGCGTTTCTGGTGTTGTGCCTGAAGTTCTATTGTCAATAGGAATAAGGAAAGGAGTAGAATTATTTTTGTACGCATAAGTATTTGAAGTGTGTGAATACAAAAGTAACCAAAAATGCTAAAAGAAACAACCGCAGTATTAAATTTTCAAGAACTTTAGTGGCCGGGGGTTGTTTTAAAAATATAATACTTAACTTTGTGGAATGAATAATGAAAATATACAACGTATGAAAAAACAACTGACAATAGCCTTGGTAGCGCACGACAGACGCAAAGCCGATATGGTAGAGTGGGCAGTGTTTAATGCTGATATGCTTTCAAAGCATAAATTGATTTGTACCGGAACTACCGGCAGTTTGATACAAAAAGCCATGGAAGAAAAAGGGGTGGATGTGGAAATTACCTGCATGAACTCCGGACCGCTCGGTGGTGATGCAGAAATTGCAGCATTGGTAGTGCGTAAGCAGGTTAATTTAGCCGTATTCCTGATTGATGACCTCAACGCACAACCGCACGAAGCCGATATTCAAATGTTGCTTCGTCAGTGCCGTGTACACAATGTGCCTATTGCCTGTAACCGCTACAGTGCCGACTTGATGATTACAAGTTCGTTGTGGGATAATGATGATTATGTCCCAAGTGAACCACGTTATATTAAATTCGACAGATAAGATATTCTGCCAAAAGCAACTCAAGCACTACCAATTTCTGTTGGTAGTGTTTTTTGTGTTAAGCTATTGACAAATACTGCATTTAATAGCCTTTTCAGTGTTCTGTTTTGCTTGTAGTATTGAATAATTATATGTATTTTTGAAAAATTTTTTGACAGAAAAATATTCAATGAAATATACGCTTTCAGCAATACTTGTATTCATTCTTCTTTTGATAACTTGTACGCAAACCATACTATCCGCCAATCAAAATCAATTAATTACCGAACTGAAAGTGTTCGATAACGATTCTACATACCGCTTTGATTATGTGTACGACAACTTTGGAAACAAAGTGCTTGAAACAAAAAATTATCAGAGCGCTAATTCCTGGATACGTATGTCGCAAACGGAATGGCAATTCGATGCCGATAAATGCCTTCATCAGATTGAACGTGTGTGGAAAAACGATGCCTGGCATGTAACCTTTACCATTGATTATGTTCGCGTGAATGGTTTGCTCATGTCCGAAACACATACTGCCTATACAAACGACGTAGCGCAACTGACGAAATATGTCGACTATCAGTACAATGCCTCCGTGCTGAAATCGAAAAGACAATTTGACCGATCTGCCGATGTGTGGGTGTTGGCACAGTATTCGGATTATGTTTATTCTCCCTCCACACAGACCGATACGGTAAAAACATCAGTTTATTCTGCCGGAAGTATAATTAAACGATACCTGCTTGCAAGTATCTATAAAACCAATGGTATGGTTGAGTCGCAGCTATTGCAGGAAACCGATTCGTTGAACCGCTGGCTTAACTCAAAACAAATAAACTGGTATTACAACCCAAATTCAACAACCATTTCGTCGGAACGAATAAAAAACTGGAATTCGACTAACTCCTTGTGGGAGAATTCGCAACGAACCGATTTTGAATATAACCTGAATAATCAATTGATTTCGGAGACTTACCAACACTGGAAGGTTATGTTTTGGGAATACGATACCCGCTACAACTACGAATACGATGGCAATAAAATGCTAAAAAAAACACTTGTACAGCCAGTCTATCACAAATGGCGCAATTTAATTTCGGTAAACTATTCGGATTTTTCGGGTACAAGAGCCGGATTGATGGAGTCGAAATATGAGTTTTGGGGCGGAACAACGGGTGAGCTGACAACTTCGTTTATTGCTTTTGACTTTAATAACGAAAAAACAATACAAAAAGGGAAGCGGGTGCAAATTGTCTATTTGCCGACAGATACTTTGCAATCGGTACCACAAATATTGGCTGTTCGTTCAATTCCTGTTTATCCGAATCCATCCACCGGTATTTATTATATCAACACGCAGAGTTACAATATTCAGTCGTGGATGGTAAGCGATATGGACGGACGAATAATGAAGAAAGCCATGCAGTCGTTCAACTCGGGTGTAATAGATATAAGCAATTTGCCCAAAGGTGTGTACGTGCTGAAAGTACTGACAGCCGACGCACTACTTACGCAGAAGTTGATTAAGAATTAATGAGTTCCTACGGATGCAACTGATTCGACCTTAGTTTAATATTCGAAAAATCACAACTCAATCAAAATGAAAAAAACAACGATTATTATGACAGCATTATCTGTAGCCGTTACGGCTCTGGCGGGCAATCCGTTTTTCGAAACCTATAAAACTCCGCATCAAACAATTCCATTCAATGAAATAAAAACAGAACATTATTTCCCGGCTTTCGAGGAAGCTATGAAGCAACATACGCTCGAAGTGGATGCGATTATCAATAATCCACAAGCTCCTACTTTCGAAAATACAATTGTGGCACTTGAGCATACGGGTAAATTACTCAACAAAGTGAGTTCACCATTCTATAACCTGCTTAGCTCCGAAACAAACGATGACCTGCAGGCCATTGCAGAAAAAATATCTCCTTTGTTGACCGAACATTCCAATTCTATCAGCTTAAACGAGAAGCTTTTTGCACGCGTAAAAGTGGTTTATGATCAAAAGGATAAACTAAAACTGACTCCTGAGCAACACATGCTGCTTCAAAACACCTACGACGGTTTTGCCGATAACGGTGCGAATTTGTCGGAGGCCGATAAAGCCATTTATCGTGAATTGTCGAAAGACCTGAATATGCTGACACTTCAGTACGGACAAAACGTGTTGAAAGAAACAAACAAATACAGCTTGCTGATTACCGATAAGGCTTTGCTTGCCGGATTACCGGCCGATGTGCTCGATATGTTGGCTTCCAACGCAAAGAAAGCGGGTAAGGAAGGTTGGATGCTGAACCTGAAAACTACAACGGTGGTTCCTGTCATGAAATATGCCGAAAATCGTGACTTGCGTCGCGAATTATACATGGCCAACAGTACCAAATGTATGTTGGGAGGCGAATTCGATAATCGCGAGAATGTAAAGCAAATAGCCAACTTACGATTGAAAATAGCCAATTTGCTCGGACATAAGTCGTATGCCGATTATGTGTTGAAACATCGCATGGCGGAAGATAAGAAACATGTGTACGATTTGCTCGATAAACTGTTGGTTGCCTATAAACCAACTGCCGAAAAAGAGTATGCAGCTGTGCAGGCTTATGCTGACAAGCATGGTGCCTACTTCAAACTACAACCCTGGGACTGGTCGTTTTACTCCGAAAAATTGAAGGACGAACAATATGCCGTGAACGATGAAATACTGAAACCTTACTTTGAACTTGAACACGTTCGGAAAGGAGTATTTGGTTTGGCAACGCGTTTATACGGCATTCACTTTACAAAAAATACGAAGATTCCGGTTTATAACCCCGAAGTGGATGCGTATGACGTAACTGACGAGAATGGTAAATTCCTGACGGTGCTCTATACCGATTTTCACCCACGCGATGGAAAACGCGCCGGTGCATGGATGAATGATTTTAAAGCACAATGGATGGAAGGAAAGACCGACAGTCGTCCTCAGATTACAATTGTGATGAACTTTACCCGTCCAACAAGCACAAAACCTGCTTTGTTGACTTACGATGAGCTGACAACTTTCCTGCATGAGTTTGGACATTCACTTCACGGCATGCTTACTAAATGTACATACGAATCAGTTTCGGGAACCAATGTATATCGCGATTTTGTGGAGTTACCTTCGCAACTGATGGAAAACTGGGCATCGGAAAAAGAGTTTCTGGATGGTTTTGCTGTGAATTACCTGACGGGCGAGAAAATCCCTGCGGAATTGATTGCGAAAATTAAAGCGTCAGAAAACTTCAATGCAGCAAATTTCTGCTTGCGTCAGTTGAGTTTTGGATACTTAGATATGGCCTGGCATACAATTGAAAAACCTTTTGATGGCGATGCAATAGCGTATGAAAAACAGGCAATGGCTTCAACACAGATTTTACCGGTTGTAAACGAAACAGGTATGAGCCCGAACTTCAGTCATATCTTCTCGGGAGGATATGCAGCCGGATATTACAGCTATAAATGGGCTGAAGTGCTCGACGCTGATGCATTCTCGGTATTTGCAAAGAATGGAATTTTTGACAAAAAGACAGCTGATTCATTCAGGGAGAATATTCTTGAAAAGGGTGGTACTGAGCATCCAATGGTGTTATATAAACGTTTTCGTGGACAAGAACCTACTATTGATGCCCTGCTCAAACGTAATGGTATAAAATAATACCTGGTTTTGTCGGAAACGATTGCAATTATTTTTTATGTAAACATGAGAATATAATGTTCTCAATTTCAATACAGCAACTATTTTTGTAAACAATAATACACTCAAAAAACAAAAATGAAAACACAATTGGTTATGCTTTTACTTGCCGGATTAGTATGTAGTTGCAATACAACACCACATTACAAAACTTTCGAAGAATATCCTGTTTATGAAGGTTCTGATCTGGAACTGACTTATTCTCAACAATCCTCTAAGTTTAGGGTTTGGGCACCAACAGCTGATCAGGTAAAAATCTTATTGTATGATAATGGTTACGAAGGTGGCGCATATCAAACAATCGATATGGATAGAGCAGAACAGGGAACCTGGACGCTCAAAGTAAATGAAAACCTGAAGGGTAAATTCTATACTTTTCAGATTAAAATCGGCGAAAAGTGGATGGAAGAAACTCCGGGAATATGGGTGAAAGCAACGGGTGTTAATGGGAAACGGGCTGCTATCATTGATTTTGAAGAGACAAATCCAACCGGTTGGGACAACGACAGACGTCCGGCACAAACGAATTTTACCGACATCATGTTATACGAAGTTCATGTACGCGACTTTTCCATGTCGTCGAACTCAGGCATGAAAAATAAAGGAAAATTTCTTGCTTTTACAGAGCATGGAACTAAAAATACGGCTGGTGAAATTACAGGTATCGATCACTTGAAAGAACTGGGTGTTACACACGTTCATTTGCTTCCAAGCTTCGATTTTGCATCGATTGACGAAACAAAACTGTATGAAAAGAAATACAATTGGGGATATGATCCGTTGAATTACAATGTTCCGGAAGGTAGTTATTCTACCAATCCCAAAGATCCGGTTGTGCGCATTCGTGAGTTTAAGCAAATGGTACAGTCTTTCCATCAATCGGGCATTCGTGTTATTATGGATGTGGTGTATAACCATACATCAATGGGAAAGGGCTCTCATCTCGATTTATTAGCTCCGGGATATTTCTACCGTCAGAACGCCGATAGTACCTGGTCGAATGCTTCGGGCTGTGGTAACGAAACTGCATCGGAACGTGGTATGATGCGTAAATTGATGGTTGAATCCGTTGTTTATTGGGCTACCGAATACCATGTGGATGGATTCCGTTTCGATTTAATGGGAATACACGACATTGTTACAATGAATGAAATACGGAAAGCGCTTGACAGAATTGACCCGACTATTTTTATCTATGGCGAAGGTTGGACTGCCGGTGCATCACCTTTGGCTGAGGAGAAACGTGCTGTAAAGAAAAATGCGAAGAAATTAAACAATGTGGCAGTCTTTAGCGACGATATTCGCGATGCATTGAAAGGCAGCTGGATGCATGCTCAGATTCCGGGCTTTGTGTCGGGCATTGATAGTTTGGAAGAAAGCGTGAAATTCGGTGTGGTGGGAGCAACGCAACATTCACAGGTAGATTATGCAAAACTGCTCTATTCCAAAGTGCCTTATGTAAATAACCCTACTCAGATTATCAACTATGTTTCGTGTCACGATGATATGTGCCTTGTGGATAAATTGCGCGAATCGCGTCCGGCTAATGCAACCGATGATGAGTTGATTCGTTTCAATAAACTGGCTCAGACCGTTGTTTATACGTCGCAGGGTGTTCCGTTTATATACGCCGGCGAAGAAATGTATCGCAACAAAAAAGGGATTCATAATACCTATCAATCGCCCGATTCCATTAATCAGATTGACTGGAACTTCAAAACCACACACAAAGACATTTTTGATTATTATAAAGGGCTGATTTCATTGCGTAAGGCACACGGAGCTTTCCGTATTCCAACGCAGGAAATGGTGCAGCAGCATCTGAAATTCCTGAACATGCTTGTTCCGAATGTGGTTGGATTTACGCTTACCGATCATGTGAATGGCGATTCGTGGAAAGATATTTTGGTAATTTACAATGGAAATCGCAATGCTGTTCGGGTGAATATTCCTTCGGGCGAATGGAATGTTGTATGTCACGATGGTCAAATCAATATGAATGGTATTTCCATGGTTACTGATACTACATTTACTGTAGCGCCGTCATCGGCAAGTATCATGTATGTCAAATAGTTGACAGTTTTAGTGTTATTTAAAAGAGTAATTATGCAACGATTTCTTCTTGTTTTATCATTGATTTTTTGCACGTTCAGTGTATTTGCACAGGATATTCCCGAGCATATTTCCTATACTCGCATCTACGATTATCTCGACGAGTTGGCAGGCGATGGTATTATAAGTCTGAATTCGGTGATAAAACCGTATTCCCGTTCTTTTATAAAGGATAAGTTGCTTGAGGCACAGAAACGAACAGGAGAATTGAACAAACGTCAGCGCGATGAACTGGTTTTCTTTTTGAACGATTATGCTCTGGAACAAGATAAATTGCCCGAATCACATGTGAATATTTGGAAGAATGAGGCTTCAAGTGCCGCTTTGATTCAACCGGGTTTTCATTACCGCGATACAATATTCCGTGCTCGTATAACTCCATTGTTGGGAATGCACATTACGCACAACGATAATGGTAATATTATCAAACGTTGGTATGGTGCCGATATCCAATTGATGATTGGCAAACATCTGTCGGTTTATGGAAGTTTGCGCGATGTTTCTATTCAGGGAGCTTTGTTGGCTCGTCCCACTTACCTAAACGATAATCCGGGTTACGAATACAAAGAATCTTCTGCCGGTGGTGATTACAGCGACTCGCGTGGTGGAATAAAATATGCATGGAACTGGGGTTCGGTAGGTTTGGTAAAGGACAATGTTGTTTGGGGCGATAATTATCACGGTTCCAATATCCTTTCCGGTCGTGCGCCATCCTTTCCTATGCTTACGTTGCGATTGAAACCTGTAAAATGGTTCGAATTGCAATACATCCATGGTTGGTTGGTTTCAAATGTTGCCGATTCAACCCGAAACTATATCGACAATGTTGGAAATGCATTCCCACGCATGGCAAACAAGTTTATTGCTGCCAATATGTTTACATTTACTCCAATTCAAAATCTGAATTTGTCGGTAGGAAATTCCATTATTTATGCCGAATCCACTATTCAACCGGCCTATTTAATTCCAATTGCCTTTTATAAATCGATGGATCATACAATGACAAAAGGTTTAGGACTTGAAAACCAGAATTCGCAGGTATTTATCAATTTTAGCTCCCGAAATATCAAACATCTACATTTGTATACTTCCGCTTATGCCGACGAAATAAGCTTTTCGCGTTTTTCACCCGGTAGTGCAGCTAAAAATCCGATATCTTTTAAAGTCGGTGGAAATTTGAGTAACCTCCCGCTCGATAATCTGTCTTTAACGGCTGAATTTACCCGTACGAACATTATCAATTACAAACATTCAATTCCGGTTCTAACCTGGGCTTCCAATTCGTATAATCTGGGTAGCTATCTGGGCGATAATTCGCAGGAAATCTATCTGGCTCTGCGCTATAAACCAATTCGTGGTCTGGATTTGGGATTGTCGTATATGTCAGCCGAACACGGAAACGAATACGATTATCTTCGCCGCAATTCGTTTGGAGCCGATGCTATTACAAAGATTATCAGCCAACCGGTTTTGGGTGAGATTACTTGGACTAATAAAACTCTTGGATTTAACGCACAATACGAAGTTATAAATAATGCGTATGCTTTAATAAACGTTGCTTACAGTGATATTCGGGGCTATAATTTAAGTTCAACTCCAATCGAAGGCGAGAAGCGTTTGACAGATCAGGGTTACCTTGATTTATTTTCTCCGAAGTATTTACAAGGACAACATGCAACCGTAACAGTTGGTTTTAGTTTTGGATTTTAAATCACAGGAATTAGAAAAGCATTGAACTGTTCAGGTAGAAAATTTGTTTATTAACTTGTACAATTACATTCAGTTTCTATAATTTGCATTATGTCAAAACCTTTACTCATAGGAATTACAGGTGGCATTGGTGGCGGAAAATCAACACTGTCAACTAAGCTACGTGCCGAAGGATATGAGGTTTACGATTCGGATAAGGAAGCCCGGCGACTACAGAATCAGCACCCTGTTATCCGAAAAAAACTGATAGCTTTATTTGGAGAAGACATTTATAATTTAGAAGGGCTGAATCGGGCTGCATTGGCCAAATTAGTCTTCGGTCAAAAAGAGTTATTAGCTCAACTGAATGCCATAGTTCACCCCATTGTAAAGGAAGATTTCGAACATTGGATTCATTTGCATTCCGACCAGAAGCTGCTTTTTATGGAATCAGCTATTTTATTTGAAAGTGGTTTTAATCTGTTGGTTGATAAAGTGATTGTAATGACTGCATCCGAAGAAGTGAGAATCAGAAGGGTTGTTAAACGCGATGGAATAACCGAAGAAGAAGTGAAAGCCCGTATGGCTAATCAAAGTTCAGATGAACTAAAGATGGCTAAGGCTGATTTTGTCATTCATTCTGACGATTGCCATCCGCTTATTGATAAAATGATGAAAATTCTGGCAGAGTTAACTGCTGATAGCATGTAAAAAACGAGAAACGCAAAGCATTGAATAATAATCAATCCTTTGCGTTTCTTTTTTTTGCAGTTTTCTAACTATCAACTGTCAACTATCAACTAATTGTAGGTTGGTAAGCTTGAATAATCTTTCGAATACCGTAAATGCTGCTCCAGATAACCTTCGGTGTACGATACTTTTACATCGGTTATCTCACCTTTATCGTTTTTGACGAGCGTATAAACCGGATTTACAAATCCACGATAAGGAGCCAGATTCAACTTCTTGTAACGATCGAGCACTTCGGCATGCAGCGTTTGATCAACTTTCACACCGTAAGTTTCCACCAGGAGTTTCCCACCTTCAAAATCGCCTGTCGATTTTATGCGTTGTATCTCGGCAAGTAACTGCCCGAACAATGTACGTAGTTTTACATAGTCGTTTACAACGACAAAGGTCTCGTTGTTACGTTTCACTATTTCAATCACTTTATCCGCTTTTCCTTTTTCGAATACCCACGAAGCAATTAACTGACGATTACGCATGTGTGCTTCCTCAATATTTTTACCGGGTTGTATGCGGGTGAGCTGAGTCATCAAGCCATTCATTACAAACTGATAATATTCGGCTTTGTAAGCTTCTTTATCCGGCAACAAACCAAGCTCAACTATTTTAGGATCGCCCATATAATACAATCCGAATAAGTCGGCGCGGGCTTCTTCGATACATGAACCATACGCTTTCAACGCATCCGGGTCAACTCCCGGGAGCAATTTACCGGAACCATGTCCGAGGCATTCGTGCAAGTCGGTATGCAGGTTATTTGTAAGTGAGGCAAAGTCTTTTGCGCGTTTGCGTTCCACGTCGCTCCACATAAATTCTTCGGCAAAACCGTTGCCCAACGAAGCCTGATCGTAGGCTTCGGTGATATTTTCGATTGTTACCGATTTTGAACCATACTCGTGACGAATCCAGTTTGAATTGGGAAGATTGATGCCGATAGGAGTGGCGGGATAGCAATCGCCGGCTAGTATTGCAGCCGTAATAACTTTGGCCGAAACACCTTTTACTTTCTCTTTTTTAAATTTAGGATCGATAGGCGAGTGGTCTTCAAACCATTGAGCATTGGCACTGATAGTTTCTGTACGCTTGGTGGCTTCAATATTTTTGAAATTCACCAACGATTCCCAACTGCCTTTCATACCGAGTGGGTCGCCATACGATTCGGTAAAACCGTTTACAAAGTCAACCTGCGAAGCTAAATCTTCCACCCATTTAATCGAATATTCATCATAGGTCTTTAAATCGCCGGTTTTGTAAAATTGAATCAATGTGTTTATAACATCCTTTTGTTTGTTGTTCTCAGCTACGGAAGCAGCTTTTTCTAACCAACCTGTGATGCGGGTAATGGCACTAGAGTAAAGGCCGCCAACTTTGTATGCTTTTTCAACTAATTGTCCGTTTTCTTTCACCAATTTACTGTTTAAGCCATACGAAACAGGGGTACTGTCGTTCGGATTTTTCATTTTTCCGTAAAATGCTTCCACTTCAGCTTGCGAAACACCATCGCCATAATAGTTATTTGCCGAAGTTTTGATTAAATCTACACCTTCGGCCTGATTTGTGCGTTTTGGATACACTGTTGGGTCAAAAATGATGGGCTCCAATTTGGTATAAAGCATTGCAGGTGTCTCATTTACAGATAACGGAAGTTTAGCAGGATCGATGCTTTCAATTGCTTGTTTGAAGAATCCTTCCGAAAATTCAGGAACAAATTTATCTTCGGAATAATGATGATGAATTCCATTGCCCATCCACACCCGTTTGAGGTAAGTCGTCATTCGTTTAAAGTCATTCGATTCACGATCGCCACCATAATTCAGATAAATGGCTTCCAGCGTACGACGAATGCACAAATTGTGTTTATTGTTCTGATCATACAGAATGTCACGACCTTCGAGTGCAGCCTCCGAGAGATAATAAATCATCTCTTTTTGTTTCAAACTCAGTTTTTCGAAATCGGGAACACGATAGCGCAAAATCTCAATATCGGCAAATTTATCTACCGAATATTTGAAATCTTCTATCTTTGGAGTGGCAGCTTTTTCAGCACCACAAGCCATTAGCATACTTGACATACAAATTAGGATTATTTTTTTCATGTTTTACTATGAATTGAACGAATTACGAGAACTATTGTTTTCTGTTGCAAAAATAGATGTTTTATTCTACACTTGGCTCTTTCGGGCATTCTAACTTTTTCTATCTTTGTACTATGTTACAAAATTTCATTGCTTCTCGCATTCAATCACAACTCCCATTTGAGCCCAACGAACAGCAGGTACAGTTGTTGGATGCATTGGGCGTTTTTTTAATGTCAACCGATTCGGAGAAAATTTTTCTGTTGAAAGGATATGCCGGAACGGGTAAAACGTCGGTTGTGAGTGCTCTAGTACGTGCTTTGAATGAATTGAAACAGAAAACAATGCTTATGGCACCCACTGGGCGTGCTGCCAAAGTTATCGCCGGATATTCGGGTTTCCCGGCATTCACAATTCATAAAAAGATTTACAGGCAAAAATCCATGTCGGAGTTTCGCTTTCAGTTGGCCGACAATCTCTACAATCATACCCTTTTTATTGTCGACGAAGCTTCCATGATTTCCAATACCGGATCGGATACGGCCTTTGGTTCCGGTCGGTTGCTCGACGATTTGGTGGAATTTGTTTACAGTGGCGAAGGTTGCAGTCTTTTATTATTAGGCGATACAGCTCAGTTACCACCTGTTATGCAACCTCACAGTCCGGCTCTTGAGCGCGATAAGTTACTTGGTTATGGATTAAAACTGCATGAATTTACGCTGACACATGTTGTTCGTCAGGCGTTGGAGAGTGGAATATTACACAATGCAACATTGCTTCGTCAGATGCTTGTAGAAGAGCGTACAACTGAGTTCCCAAAATTCGAATTGGATGGCTTTACTGATATAAAGAAGCTCAACGGTATGGAGTTGATTGATGAAATTCAGCGTTCGTACGATGGAGTAGGAGTGGAGGATACCATTGTTGTAACCCGCTCCAATAAACGGGCAAATATGTACAATAATGGCATTCGGGCACGGGTGATGATGAAGGAAGAAGAGTTGACCAATGGTGACTTGTTGATGGTGACACGTAACAATTACTTTTGGAATAAACCCTATAAAGAAATTGATTTTATTGCCAACGGCGATATTCTGGAGGTTGTTCGGGTTCGGAAGTATCACAATGTTTATGGTTTCCGTTTTGTCGATTTGAGTTTGCGCTCCCTGGATTATAATTGGGAAATTGACGCCCGGGTTTGGCTCGATGGATTGCAGGCCGATTCACCAAACGTGATGAATGAACTGACCAATCAACTATTCCAGGCCGTGGCTGAAGATTATCCCGAAATTACAAATCGCAGGATGCTTGTAAAGCAAATCATGGAGAATGAATATTTCAACGCTTTGCAGGTAAAGTTTGCTTATGCAGTTACTTGCCATAAAGCACAGGGTGGGCAGTGGAAAAAAGTGTTTATCGACCCGGGTCAGATAAACGATGACCAATTAAATACAGATTTTTACAGATGGCTGTATACAGCCCTTACACGTGCCTCGGAAACTGTTTATCTTGTTAATTTTCCTAAAGATAAAGCTTAATATATGCCATAGAAATAAATGCTACGAGCGATCTGCGTTATTGTAGTAATATTTTTTTTGCTTCTAATTGATATTTCAATAAATCAAATATATTTTCTGAAAATAACAATAAATATCAAAATGTACAGTATAACAGTGGTTTATACAACTTTAAATTTTGTACTTTTGTTTTCAAACCGGAATAATAACACTTCGTTTTTAGTCCCTCGTTTATTTGTTTACTAAACTATAACCTTATTTTTATTGTTTGAAAGAGTAAGTTAATTTAAATCGCATGAAAATCAAACTATTCCATCTGTCTATACTTTTCTTAGCATTCATTTTTGTTGCTTGTGAAGCAGACATCAATTTAGCTGATATTTCGAATAAAATTACCAAAAAAGAATCTGTTATAGTACCACTCGGAACAATAAGTGTAAATATTGGCGATTTGATTAATAAATATTATTCGAATGACAGCAGGATATCTGCAGATAGTTCTGAAATAACATATCAATATTCAGACAGTACAAATTTTGAATTCCCCAGGATAAACTTAGTTGAAAATATAAAACCGGCAACCAAAGAATTTTACTTTAATCCCACCGGACTCTTCGTTCCGCCCATCCCTGCTAATACAAATTTACCAACCATTTCAGATGTAGGAACCCTCGATTTAGGGATTAAAAATGATAATTATCAACGTATTGATAGCGTATCAGTTAAGCAGGCTGTTTTTTCTGTGACAATTATACAGTCAGATCTTGATGTTCCGGCCGATAATATTACTGCAACCATTTCATTCCCCAATTCAAATACCTTGGTTGTAACCCCGGTTGCTTATGGAGTTGAGAACCTGATTGTATTGAAAAATTTCAAATTGAATACCACCAATGCACTTTTACCATTAACTATAAGAATAAATTCGAAAACAGGTAATAGCTCTGTTTTGTTGACTTCAAATTCAAAGTTACAATTTAATTTTAGTATCAAAGAACTGGATTTTGATGTTGCTTACGGATACTTCCCACCGACTGTCCTATCCAGTAATACGCAAAAATTTCAGTTTAGTTTAGAAAAATATTTACCGACAGGTTTAATAAAACTCTCAAACCCCAAAATTGATGTTTCTGTAAATTCGAATATCGGAACTTACCTTATTTATAAACTTGAATATTTAAAATCGTATATCGATAATGATACAACTAATGCTGTTTTCGCAAGATTTAATGGTGGAACTACAAATGCACTCGATTTAAGTATAGATAAAAAACCTGCCAGGCCGGGCGATTGGGTTACTAAAGATTTTAAAACTTTTGATAAGGATAATGGTGAGATTTATAAGCTCTTGGAGCATGTAAATAAACCTACTACTCTTGAATATAGATATGCTCTTGTCATTGACACAAATATTGTGAAAAAAGATTTGTCACCCGGCTTCATAACATCCAGTCCGGACATGCAGATAAAGTATAAAGTTACTTTGCCTATAAGCTTAAATCCTGAAAGTTACTACGATATAACCGATTCTGTTTCAAATGGATTTGATGATTTATCAAATGTGTTGAGTCAAATTAATCAACCTGATATAGATTCGATGACTTTAGTTTTGAGTGTTGGTAATGGACTTCCGGTAAAATCAATTTTGTTGATGAATTTTATTGATGAAGCAGGTAAAGAAATACAAACAGATTTTCAGAAGGAATATACATTAAATGCCGGAAATGTGGATGTTGATGGCATAGTTAAACCGGGTAAAGAAACTCAACAGAGCATACTTGTACAATTGACAAAAAAGGAATTAGACATACTAAAAACAGCAATGACTATTCGTTTTAAGGTAAGAATTGAGGGTAAAGATTTAAGCTCTAAGATTAGGTTTACAGCCAACGATCATATTGATATAAAGGCAGGTGTTTTCTTGAAATGTAAAGTATCAACAACCTTATAAGTATAACTAAATGCCAGAAATTGTGAAAGGATATTATACTAAGGTACTTCTGATTCTATTTTTTGCTGTCAATTTTCAATTGATTAATTCTCAGCAAATCAATACGCTTTATTTTATGGAAAACATGCCTTTAAGGCATACATTAAATCCGGCTTTTCAACCAGATACAAAATATTATATAAGCATACCTTTACTTGGGAATATAAATTTAGGTGCATCAAACAATGCTGTGACGTTGCAGGATATAATATACAATCATAATGGTCGTACAATCACATTTCTGGATGAGGACGGCAATGTAGATAAATTTTACAATAAGCTTAAATCAACAACTGCAGTGAATGCCTTCGTCAATGTGAATTTGTTTTCGTTTGGTTTTAAACACGAAAATTCATTCTGGAATTTATCTCTGACTCAAAAACTGGATGGTAATGTACTGATGCCAAAGGATGTCTTTAAATTAGCTTTGTATGGAACACCCGATATGTTCCAAAATAACTATAATCTGACTAATTTACAGTCATCAGTGAATTACTACACTGAAGCTGCATTGGGCTATTCGCAACAAATTGATGAACAATGGACCGTGGGTGCAAAAGTAAAATTCCTTTATGGTACTGCTAATGTAACAACCTCAAATGATTATTTTACACTGAATGCCGGATTGGATAAATGGCAATTAAAATCAAAAGGAACAGTAAATTTTGCTGGTGAAATTGAACCGTTTAATAATTTTCTTACAACCAAAACTTTCTCAATAAAAAAGCCATCAGGTTTAGGTGCGGGTATTGATTTAGGTGCTCAATTACGATTGACTTCAGATTTGTATCTTTCTGCATCAATTACTGATTTGGGTTTTATAACATGGAATAAAAACATAACAAATACAAACTATAGCGCTGATTATCTTTACGATGGAATAGCTCATATCAATGGTGGTATGGATTTGTCAACCCTTCAATCTACACTCAATAGATTAGGAACTGTAAATCCTGTCGTTGATTCTTTGGTAGCAGCACTTCAAAATTCGATACAAGTAAATCAAACAAACAATTCCTATCGAATACAAACTAACGCAAAACTGAATTTAGGAGCTGAATATAAGTTTTTGTCGAACAAATTAAGTGTTGGTTTGCTCTACAGACAAATTTATTCTGCTAACTATATTAATCACGAAATAACTACTTCGGTAAATGCTGTACCTTACGATTGGTTGAATGCAAGTTTGAGTTACTCGGTTTTAAACGGAAGTAATACTTTCGGTGCAGGGCTTGGTGTCAGAACCGGTTTTATACACTGGTTTGCTGCATTGGATTATCTTCCTTTAAGAAAAACCACTTTGAAATCACTCAGCATTTTTAATACAACGCTGAAAAATATCCCGTTACCTTATAATACAAAAAGTTCTAATTTTTC
Organism: Paludibacter sp.; assembly: GCA_028710895.1. GTDB lineage: Bacteria > Bacteroidota > Bacteroidia > Bacteroidales > Paludibacteraceae > Paludibacter. The sequence goes on along the minus strand of JAQTTH010000001.1, from coordinate 166,333 downwards.
TATTGGTGTTAATATCGTTTTTGATGAATTTATTCATCAAAAGTATAATTTGGGTGAAAGAAATAAGCGGGAAGTAAATTCAAGAACGGGCTTATTCCGAACAAAATTTAATAACGGAGATAATTGCAATTGTGGCAATTAATTTTCCCGTTTCATTGCCGATTGAATGCTATTGTTACCAGCTTACTGCCTAAATAATTGAATAAGATAGACTCCTTGATTGATTTCAGATTCAATTTTTGAAAAAAAACAAAACAAATGATGGTACTTTGCAAGTGTTTTAATACTTTTGTGGGCCGAAATTGGATTTATACCCAAAGCAATAAACGAATCAGTTAATTAATTTACATAATATACAAACATGGGAAGAGCGTTTGAATATAGAAAAGCGACAAAAATGAAACGTTGGGGGAATATGGCCCTCGTTTTTACGAAGTTAGGAAAACAAATTACAATTGCTGTACGCGAAGGTGGTCCGGAAGCAGATACCAATCCTCGTTTAAGGGTGTTGATTCAACAATCGAAAAAAGAAAACATGCCCAAAGAGAATGTGGAGCGTGCTATCAAAAAAGCGATTTCGAAAGATGAGGCAGATTACAAGGAAGTTATTTACGAAGGTTATGGCCCAAATGGAATAGCCATTGTAATTGAAACTGCTACCGACAACCCAACCAGAACAGTTGCAAATATTAGAAGTTATTTGACCCGCCATGGTGGATCTCTTGGAACAAGCGGCTGTTTGCAGTTTCTTTTTGATCACAAATGTGTATTCAAAATTGCTCCAAAAGATGGTGTTTCGCTTGAAGATCTCGAATTAGAATTAATTGACTTTGGGGTTGATGAGTTGGTGGAAGATGAGGATTCAATTATTTTATATGGAGAATTTCAATCATACTCTTTGATTCAAAAATATTTAGAGGAAAACGGATTTGAAATATTCAGTGCTGAATTTGAACGCATTCCGAATGATATGAAGGAACTTAACGAAGAGCAAAAAGCTCAGGTAGTGAAGTTGTTAGATAAAATAGAAGATGATGAGGACGTTCAAAACGTATTTCATAATATGATAGAATAGTATTAAACATATATAAAATAAAAAAGTCCCGTTGAAATTTCAACGGGACTTTTTTTATTTCGTAGAATTAGTACTGTTCCTTTTCATTCGGGAAGTCACCCGATTTCACATCGTCAACATAATGCTCAATGGCTTCGTTCATTATCTTTTGAAGGTTCGCGTAACGACGAAGGAAACGAGGAGAGAAATCTTGTGTTAAGCCAATCATATCATGCAAAACCAATACTTGTCCATCAACGTAACCACCAGCTCCGATTCCAATTACCGGAATTGTCAATTCGCTGGCAACCTGTTGAGCTAATAAAGCCGGTATTTTTTCCAAAACAATTGCAAAACAACCTGCTTCTTCCAATAAATGTGCATCACGCAGCAATTTTTCAGCTTCTGTTTCTTCTTTTGCCCTCACAGCATATGAGCCATATTTATTGATAGATTGTGGCATTAAACCTAAATGTCCCATAACGGGTATTCCGGCACTAAGAATCCGCTTTACTGACTCCAGAATTTCTTCACCACCTTCAACTTTTAAACAATCACCATGTGTTTCTTTCATTATTCTGATCGCCGAAGAAAGTGCTTCTTTGGAGTTTCCCTGATAACTCCCAAACGGCATATCAACCACAACTAATGCCCGTTTCACACCTCTGACAACTGATTTTGCCAGAAAAATCATTTGATCTAATGTGATCGGTAAAGTGGTTATATTGCCACACATTACATTGGAGGCTGAATCGCCAACCAAAATGATATCAACACCAGCCTGGTCTACAATAGTTCCCATTGTATAATCATATGCTGTGAGCATACTGATTTTTTCACCGCGTTGTTTCATTTCCAACAATCGATGAGTAGTTACTCTTCTGGAGTCTTCGCTGTGTATAGACATGATATTCTTATGTTTTATTTTAGGTTGCAAAGATAAGTATTATATTTTCAAACTGCAATTTCAGCCACTTTTTATGCAATACTTTCCTGTTTGTTGCAGTATATTAGATAGTTATGGGAAAGCTCACTGTTTGCAGGTCATATTCGTGTGAAATTATTCTACTTTTTCGCATTTTAAACTTATCTTTGCACACTTATTTTTAATCGAATTAGTCATATTTTCCGCTGAAGATGAAAGATAAATTTAGTTTTTTGAATAGCTCGGATGTTTTTTCGCATCTAACGAGTATGAAATATGTCCCTCGTTGGGTTGTATTATTGTTTGATATATTTCTATGTCTTTTTTCTTATTACATATCATATTTTATTACAACAAAGCTTTTTGGTTCCACTGTTGATATTCGAATTCTGACTGGTTTCCAGCGAATGGCATTTGTAATAGTTTGTCAAATTATCTTTTTTTGGCTATTTCATACTTATTCCGGCGTTTTGCGTTACTCCGGATATGTTGATGCAGTGAAATTACTTTTTGCAGTTTTCCTCAATATTTCGTTTCTGTCGCTGATAAATTTCATTTTAAATCTTGTTTCGAATCAGGTACTTTTCTACTATTCAGGATTGTTGATTTATGCGATTTTAGCATTCTTATTGCTGTTTGTTACCCGATTAACAGTGAAAACGATTTATGATTTTTATACCCAAAACTCTGGTCAGATTACACCTGTAATGATTTTTGGAACACAATCTGCTGCTATTGGCATTGCCAAAATGCTTCGCTCTTCAGAGGAAAAGAAATATAAATTGGTCGGATTCATCGATGACGATAAAAATGCTTCTGAACGTGTAATTATGGGCGTAAAGGTTTATCGCCTGGATGAGGATACGGTAAAGAGAGTCGTTGCTAATAAGGCAAGAGCAATTATTGTATCTCCAAATAAAATGAATCAGATTGATCCAAATATTGATCTGGATATCTTTATAAATCACAATCTTGCTATTTTAACATCACCACCGATGAGCATTTGGCAAAATGATATGCCTTCCATTAAACAAATTAAATCAATTCAAATTGAAGATTTGTTGGAAAGACCTAAAATTGAAATTTCATCTGACAATATTGCATCGCAGATTAAATCAAAGGTAATTCTTATTACAGGGGCTGCAGGTTCTATTGGTAGTGAAATTGCCCGTCAGGTAATACAGTTTAGCCCCAATTTGATTATCCTGTTAGACCAGGCCGAATCTCCAATGCATAGCTTAAAACTTGAACTGGAAGAACAATATCCGGAACAGAATTTTAGCATTTTTTTAGGAGATGTTCGTAATAAGGAGCGCATGGAATATATGCTTGACCTGTTTCGTCCTGACCTTATTTATCATGCAGCAGCCTACAAGCACGTTCCATTGATGGAGGACAATCCTGTTGAAAGTATTCAGGTAAACGTAAATGGAACAAAAATCATGGCAGATTTGGCCGTGAAGTATAAAGTAGAACGGTTCGTTATGGTTTCAACTGACAAAGCTGTGAATCCGACTAATGTGATGGGAGCCTCGAAACGTATTGCGGAAATTTATGTTCAGGCTTTGTTTCGCAAACTTCAGGCTGAGGGTAACGCAACTACCAAGTTTATTACCACCCGTTTTGGAAATGTATTAGGATCAAATGGTTCGGTAATCCCTCATTTTAAAAAGCAAATTGAAAAAGGTGGACCAGTAACAGTTACACACCCCGAGATTATTCGTTATTTTATGACAATTCCCGAAGCGTGTATTTTGGTTTTGGAAGCTGGAGCAATGGGCGATGGAGGTGAAATCTTCATTTTCGATATGGGTAGTCCTGTGAAAATTGTAAATCTGGCTCGCAAAATGATCCGGTTGGCTGGTTATGTTCCTGAAATTGATATTAAAATAGAATATACAGGATTGCGTCCGGGAGAGAAACTATACGAAGAACTCCTTAACCAGAAGGAAATTACAACAAAGACACATAATCCTAAAATAATGATTGCTAAGGTGCAGGAATATGATTATGATACTGTTTCGCTTCAGATAAATGAGTTAATACAATACAGCTTTATGTGTAAGAACTTCCTCACAGTTTCGTTGATGAAAAAAATCGTGCCTGAGTTCTTGAGTAAGAATTCTCAGTACGAGCGATTAGATGTTTGATTTAAACACGAATAATAAATTACAACTTACCAGTTATTTCGGAAGAATAACTGGTATTTTTGAATATAATACAACTCCAAAAGGAGCTCATTTTTAAAAGGAAATATGATTTCTGTAGAACAACTCACTGTTGAATTTGGTGGATCTCCACTTTTTGATGAAATAAGTTTTCTGGTCAATCCAAAAGATAAAATTGCTTTGGTGGGCAAAAATGGAGCCGGGAAAACAACTTTACTTCGTATTTTTTCAGGAAAGCAACTCCCAACAAAAGGGAAAGTAATAGTTCCTAAAGATCTTACTATTGGATATTTGCCTCAGCATATGATTCATAATGAAGGCACAACGGTAATGCAGGAAGCTGAAAAGGCTTTTGAGCATATTACCGAGTTGCAGGCAGATATTGAACAAATGAATATAGATTTGGCTGAGAGAACTGATTACGAAACAGATGATTATCATAATCTTATCGAACGCCTGACTCATGCCAACGAGCATCTGCAAATTATTGGGAACGGGAACTTTTACGCCGAAATTGAAAAAACATTGTTGGGCTTAGGTTTTCTTCGTACTGACTTCGACCGTCAATGTGCCGAGTTTAGTGGCGGTTGGCGCATGCGCATTGAACTTGCCAAAATACTATTGCAACGTCCGGATGTTTTGCTATTGGATGAGCCAACTAATCACCTCGATATTGAATCCATTCAATGGCTTGAGAACTTTCTGACAACATCAAACAGTGCTATTTTGCTTGTCTCGCACGACCGGGCATTTATTGATGCAGTGACTACAAGAACAATTGAAATATCGCTTGGTAAAATTTACGATTATAATGTAAATTACTCAAAATACGTGCAATTGCGGGTAGAACGCCATGACCAGCAGGTTAGAGCCTACGAAAATCAACAGAAATTGATTGCTGATACGGAGGAATTTATAGCCCGTTATCGTTATCAGGCCACAAAAGCTATTCAGGTGCAATCGCGCATTAAGCAGTTGGATAAGCTGGAGCGCATTGAAGTTGATTTGGAAGATAACTCCCGGTTGAGTTTAAAATTTCCACCTGCACCCCGCTCAGGAAGTATACCGGTTGAGATTGAACATCTTTCAAAAGCATATGGCAATCAGCTTATTTTGGATAATATTGGGATGATTATTAATCGTGGCGAGAAAGTTGCTTTTGTTGGTAAAAATGGTGAAGGAAAGAGTACGCTTGTGAAGTGTATAATGGACGAGATAGAATATTCAGGTACTTTAAAACTCGGTCATAACGTCAAAATTGGGTATTTCGCACAAAATCAGGCATCGTTACTCGATGAAAATCGAACTGTTTTTGAAACTATCGACTATGTTGCCACTGGTGATATTCGTACTAAAATTCGTGATATCTTGGGAGCTTTTATGTTTGGTGGCGAAGCTTCCGATAAAAAGGTAAAAGTGCTTTCGGGTGGCGAACGCAGTCGTTTGGCAATGATTCGTTTGCTGTTGGAGCCTGTGAACTTGCTTATTCTTGATGAGCCTACCAATCACCTCGACATGAAATCAAAAGATGTACTTAAAGAGGCAATCAAAGCTTTTGACGGAACAGTTATCGTTGTTTCGCACGATCGTGAATTTTTAGATGGATTGGTAACTAAGGTTTACGAATTTGGAAATAAGAAAGTTCGTGAACATTTAGGTGGTATCTATGAATTTCTGCAGTATAAGAAAATGGACACTTTGCGTGAGTTGGAAGTTTCAACTTCACTGAAGGCAGCAAATGCCTTGGTCGAGAAATCAGTTTCCGAAAATAAACTAAGTTACGAAGCCCGTAAGGAGCTTAGCCGTAAAATAAAAAAAGCGGAAAGAGCTGTTGAAGATATTGAAAAGCAGGTTTCAACACTTGAATCAGAATTGGCTGAAATGGATAAATTACTTCAACTACCCGAAAAAGCTTCAGATAATGAATACATTATGCTTTACCAGAAAAAACAACGGGAACTGGAGCAAAAAGTATATGAATGGGAGATTCTGAGTGAGGATTTAGAAAATTTAATGAGCGAACAATAATATGGCAAAATTATACTTGGTTCCAACTTCACTTGGTGAAAGTTCATTTGATAGTATACTCCCGGCAGCAAATACACAAATAGTCACTGATTTGAAGTATTTTATTGTTGAAGATGTTCGTACAGCACGCCGGTTCCTGAAAAAAGCAAATCCGGCTATTGAAATAGATTCATTGACCTTTTTCATACTCAATCAGCATACTTCACCCGAGGAAATTAGTGGTTTTCTGAAGCCGATGTTTTCGGGTCAGGATATGGGTGTTTTGTCAGAGGCTGGTTGTCCGGCGATTGCCGATCCCGGTGCCGATGTGGTTGCCATTGCACAGCGCAATAACTTTACGGTTGTACCATTGGTTGGACCTTCGTCTATCTTATTATCGCTCATGGCTTCCGGCTTTAATGGTCAAAGCTTTGCTTTTGTGGGCTATTTGCCTATTCAACCTGATGAGCGTTCAAAGGCATTGAAAAGATTGGAGTCCAGAGTTTACTCCGAAAGCCAATCACAGATCTTTATTGAGACTCCTTACCGCAATATGAAAATGCTGGAGGAAATTCTCAAAACCTGCCAGCCAAGCACCCGTTTATGTGTTGCGGTTGACATTACACTTCAGACTGAATTTATCAAAACTAAATCCATTAAGGAGTGGAAAACCCAACTTCCGGAACTCAATAAACGACCTTGTATTTTTATTTTGTACAAATAATTCCCCAGCAATTTTTAGTCGAATCTGCACATAAAGTAATATAATGTGTATATTTATCAAATATATCCTTTATATTTGTGCCAGATTCTTCGTGTAAAAATAACACATTATGAGTAAAAAAATCGAGCCAAAGCCACTTACCCTTCAATCTTTGATAGATTATTCAGTAAAGCATTTTGCTAAATTGCCCTCTGTTTCATTTGTGGATGGAAATCCGATAACGTATAAGGAACTGGGAAAAAAGATTGAAGAAATGGCTTCTGTTTTATTCTCATTGGGTTTGCAAAAGGGAGATAAGGTTGCTTTATTGAGTCATAATATGCCTAATTGGGTAATTGCTTATTTTTCGGTCGTGTCAAAAGGTTTGATAATTGTTCCGATTTTACCCGATTTTACCCGTGAAGAAATTGATAATGTGATGATTCATTCCGAATCGAAAGTTTTGTTTGTTAGCGAACGATTATCACCTCGTATTGATGGTTTGGAATGGCCATTTTTGGAAGCGAAAATTTTAGTTGATGACCTGACTCTTATCAATGGGAATGTTGAAGCAGGGTCGGTTGATAAAGTGATAAAGGAAAAAATTTCGGTAAAAGAAGATGATATCGCAGCTATTATCTATACATCAGGAACTACAGGCCGATCTAAAGGTGTTGTTCTGACTCACAAGAGTATAACATTCGTTGCAATGCAATCCTACACATTTTGTGCAATTTCAAGTGCAGATGTATTTTTATCATTACTTCCATTGTCGCATACCTATGAGAATACGATTGGCATGCTCTATCCAATTATGTACGGAGCATCTATTTTTTACCTCGAAAAACCACCTACACCAGCTGCATTATTGCCTGCACTGACAAAGATACGTCCTACTATGATGCTTTCGGTACCGCTTATCATGGAAAAGTTGTACAAATCTCAGATTCAAAGTAAATTTACCGGCAACCGTTTTAAACGGATGATTTATAAAACGCCATTTTTCAGGATGATAATTCACCGAATTGCAGGAAAGAAGTTATATCAAACTTTTGGTGGAAGACTGAAATTTTTTGGAATCGGTGGAGCGAAACTCGACTCGCGTGTGGAGCGCTTCCTGAAAGAAGCCCGTTTTCCCTATGCCATCGGCTATGGCTTGACCGAAACAGCCCCATTGCTCGCCGGTGCAGGAGTTCATCAAACGAAATTACAATCTACGGGTTTTGCTGTGCATGGTGTCGATCTGAAAATAAATAATCCTGATAAAAAAGGAGTAGGAGAACTTTGGGCAAAAGGTCCGAATGTGATGCAGGGTTATTACAAAAATCCGGAAGCTACCAGTGAAGTGCTGACTTCTGATGGTTGGTTTAGGACGGGTGATTTTGGACGTTTTGATTCACACAAACGCTTGTTTATCAAAGGCCGAATGAAAAATACGATTGTTGGTGCAAGTGGTGAGAACATTTATCCTGAAGATATTGAAAGCGTAATCAATAATCATAAACTGATTGTAGAATCTCTGGTTGTGGAAGAAGATGGTTTCCTTGTTGCTAAGGTATTAGTTGATATAGAGGAACTTGAAAAAAGTATTGAACATTTAAAATCCGTTCTGGAAGATAAAAGAGAGAAACATAAAGTATGGACTCAACATCTAAAACAGGAAATAAATGCTAAATTAAACAGGGTTTCACAAATAAACCGTGTTGATATAATGGATGAACCATTTGAGAAAACTGCCTCTCAGAAAATCAAACGGTTTTTGTATGCTAAACAGGATAAAAAGAAAGGAGCTAAATAATTAGCTCCTTTTTTATCGTTTCATTTCCCTGTCGATGGATCGTTTGTCTTCTTTCTCTTTGAGCGACTGGCGTTTATCGTAATTCTTTTTCCCTTTTGCAACCCCGATTTCCAGTTTTGCTAGGCCCTTGTCGTTAATAAACAGCTTCGTAGGAACTATTGTGTTTCCTGTTTCTTTTGTAGCCCTTGATAACTTGCTCAGTTCCCGTTTTGTAAGAAGTAGTTTGCGGTCGCGTCTTACATCATGATTATTATAAGATCCAAAAAAGTAGGTGGCAATATGCATGTTTCTGACCCACAGTTCATCATTTATAAAAGTGCAATACGTGTCATTTAATCCTGCTTTTCCATCACGAATTGACTTGATTTCGGTTCCATACAACTGTATTCCGGCCAGAAAGCGATCCAGAATCTCGTAATCGAACGTAGCACGCTTATTTCTAATTAATATATTTGATTTTTTGAACATCCGTTTTTTGTTTTATCCCGCAAAAGTACACATAAGTAATGAATCTCCCAAAACTCACAGCGAAGTTCCTTTAAGGTTTTTAACGTCAATTATGCACTTTCGGGCGAAGTTTTATTTAAATATGATTTTTACTTTTAAAAATATCGTTATATTTGTTGTCTGTTGAAAAAGTGAAATAAAATCAGATAAATATACATTAAAATAATCAATTATTTATTTCAGATAATTTATTATTAACGACAAAAGGATGGATTCAGAAATTAAGTTGACGATTACGGGATTGGTTTATAATCAAACAGTTGTTGGTACGTACGGGTTGGTGTTGAGTGAAGAGTTTGGGAACCGAAGATTTTCTGTAATGATTGGAGAGCCTGAAGCTCAATCTATTGCAATGAAAATGAACCATAAAAAATCGCCAAGGCCATTAACACACGATCTGATAAAAAACATACTGACAACTTTTGAATCGAAATTGGAAAAAGTGTTGATTTACGACATGGTTAATGATGTGTTTTTCTCAGAATTGCATATTCGCAAGGCAGATGAAGTGCTCATTATTGATGCACGAACTTCTGATGCTGTAGCATTGGCTGTTCGTTCGGATTGTCCCATTTTTATTAAATCGGAAATTCTGAATATAGTTGGGACTGAAATTGACCCGGTTGCTACTGATGAAGCAAAAGAGGACGTAGCTGAGGATTTAGATGAAGTTAATTCCGATGATTTTGATTCCATGACTGTGAGTGCATTGGAAGAATTGCTCGACATAGCAGTGGAGGAGGAGAAGTATGAACTGGCGGTGAAAATCAGGGATGTTATCAGAAGAAAGAAGAGTGAATAGTTTTAAATCAAATAATTAAAAATCATGGGATTAAAGTTTCGTCTTACGCTTTTGAGCTTTTTGCAGTTCTTCATTTGGGGCTCATGGCTAATTACAATCGGAGGTTATTGGTTTCAAAATAAAGGTTGGTCAGGCACCGAGTTTGGTGCCATTTTTTCAACTATGGGAATAGCATCGTTGTTTATGCCTGCTTTAGCCGGTGTAATTGCCGACCGCTGGGTAAATGCAGAAAAACTGTTGGGTGCATTTCACTTGTTGGGTGCCGTTTGTCTCTTCTTGGTGCCACAGATGCAAAATCCAACTCAGATGTTCTCTCTGATGTTGGTAAATATGATGTTCTATATGCCCACCATTTCATTGTCAATTACCGTGTCGTATTCGGCTATGAAAAAAGCTAATATGAATATTGTGAAGGAATATCCACCCATTCGGGTTTTTGGTACAATTGGATTCATAGTTGCCATGTGGACTGTTAGTTTAATGAAAATTGAAACATCTTCCATGCAATTCTATGTAGCTTCTATTGCAGCTTTAATTCTTGGTGTTTATTCGTTTACATTACCTACGTGCGATGTAAGTAAAAATGTTGAGAAAAAGACCTTGGTAGATACACTTGGACTTAAGGCATTTACGCTGTTTAAAGATAGCAAAATGGCTTTGTTTTTTATATTTTCGATGTTGCTTGGTGCAGCTTTACAACTAACTAATGCTTACGGTGATACTTTTTTACATGATTTTGCAAAAATAGATGCTTATAAAGGTCTCACGGCAATAAAATATCCGGCCATTATCATGTCGATATCGCAAATGTCCGAAACACTCTTTATTCTGACAATACCTTTCTTCCTGAGAAAATTTGGAATTAAAAAAGTGATGCTTTTCAGTATGATTGCGTGGGTTTTCCGCTTTGGACTATTTGGTTTTGGAAATCCAGCCGATGGGCTTTGGATGATTATTCTTTCGTGTATTATTTACGGTATGGCCTTTGACTTTTTCAATATATCAGGCTCTTTATATGTTGAAACACAAACCGATTCGAGTATCAGAGCCAGTGCACAAGGTGTATTTATGATGATGACAAACGGGTTTGGTGCTATAATGGGAAGTTCATTAAGTGGTCTATTAATCGATCATTTTTTTAAAGCAGAAAATGGTGACTTTCAATGGCAGGGGATTTGGTTCACTTTTGCGGCATATGCGCTCGTAGTTGCAGTATTATTTGCCGTATTTTTTAAGCATAAACATGATCCAAGCAAATTAGAAAATATAAATCATTGATTCTTATTTCCTTGAAACATAAAGAAGCCGAAAATGAATATCATTTTCGGCTTCTTTGATTTTTCTGGCTTTTATTTAGAATGGAACTTCATCAACGCGTCCACCTCCCAAGGGATTGGGTGGCGTAATGATAGAACCATCTCCATAAAAATTAGCCGCTGCAGCTCCCGGCTCATTCATTTTGGATGAAATAACCTGATAACCTGAGTCGAAAGGATTGTCATCTTTATCCTTATCATCTTTATTCATGAATTTGGCATACGCGCCTTTAAACTTCAATTGAACATCACCGGTAGCACCGTTACGGTGTTTTGCAATAATGATTTCCGCAATTCCCAACAATGAATTTCCCTGAGCGTCTTCGGTCAGGTGATAGTATTCAGGGCGGTGAATAAAGCAAACCATATCAGCATCCTGCTCAATGGCACCGGACTCACGCAAATCGGAAAGTTGTGGACGTTTGCCTTCCAATCCTGAACGGCCTTCAACACCACGATTCAACTGAGAAAGTGCTATAATTGGAATGTCAAGCTCTTTCGCCAGTCCTTTAAGCGATCGCGAAATGATACTTACTTCCTGTTCACGGCTACCGAAGCTCATACCGCTGGCATTCATAAGCTGGAGGTAGTCAATAATCAAACACTGTACCTTATGTTCTTTTACCAATCGACGGGCTTTACTTCGTAGTTCAAATACCGATAAACTGGGCGTATCGTCAACGTAAATAGGAGCATCAATCAGCTCCTTAATATCTTTGTCCAGCTTGTTCCACTCTTCTTTGTCAAGTTGCCCATTCTTTACTTTCTCACCTTCTAGCTCGCAAACGTTCATTATTAAACGGTTTACCAGCTGAACATTGGACATCTCAAGCGAGAAAACTGCTACGGGTTGGTTGTAATCCACACCCATATTTTTTGCCATTGAGAGAATGAAAGCTGTTTTACCCATGGCAGGACGTGCTGCAATAATAATTAAATCGGATTTCTGCCAGCCCGATGTAATTTTATCTAAGCTGTGGAATCCGGTTGCTACACCACTGGCACCTTGCTTTTCAGCGGCTGCCTGCATACGATGGATAGCTTCTTCAATTACCGGATTAATCTGAGTTACGTCTTTCTTTAGGTTTCGTTGTGAAACTTCAAAAAGCATCCCTTCAGCTTCCTGCATCAAATCATCAACGTCAGATTTATCGTCGAAAGCTTTGGTTTGAATTTCTGTTGAAATGCGTATCAGTTCACGAGCCAGAAACTTTTGTGTGATAATACGGGCGTGATATTCCAGGTGAGCAGCCGACGATACTTTGGCGGTGAGCAATGTGATATAATAAGGACCACCAACTTCATCGATGGTTCCACTTTTACGCAATTGTTCGGTGACGGTATGCATGTCAACCGGTTCCTGATGCATAGCCAACGTGGTAATTGCCTCAAAAATCTTTTGGTGAGCTACTTTATAGAAACATTCCGGTTTTAGAATTTCTGCAATGAGTGAATAGGCATCTTTTTCAATCATGATAGCTCCCAGTACAGCTTCTTCGAGTTCAGGAGCTTGTGGTGGAAGTTTGCCAAATTCATTTGCCTGAATAGGAGCAGGGCTTGTAGGTTTTTTGGTATAGTTGCGTTTTTCAGCCATTTTTCTTATTGAGATATTATTTCTTTTTGTGGGATTCAAAAGTACAAAACAATTTCCATTGCTCAAATTCTTTTTATGAACACCCAGGTGTTCATAACTTGATTAATGTGCTGATTTTAATTCACATAATACAGTTTTTCAATGTCATTAAAAAATATTACTTTTGATGTCAAATTACAATAGCGAAAATTCTTTATGATTTTATATCCAAACGCAAAAATAAATCTGGGTCTAAACGTTGTCGAAAAACGTCCGGATGGTTACCACAATATTGAAACTGTTTTCTATCCCATTGGTTTGTGCGATGTGTTGGAAGTTGAACCTTCGGAAACATGCAGCGACTATAGTTTCTCGTCTTCGGGTATTGCTATTGATGGTGACCCGGAAGATAATTTAATTGTAAAAGCCTATCATTTATTGCGTTCCGGTTATCAGTTTCCGGCAGTGGATATTTCCCTGATAAAGCAAATTCCTTTTGGCGCCGGACTGGGTGGAGGCTCATCGGATGCGGCTTTTATGCTCAAAGCGCTTAACGAGATGTTTGAACTGAAAGCAACACCTAACAGATTGGAGAAGCTTGCTGCAAAATTGGGGGCTGATTGTCCGGTTTTTATAAAGAATAAAGCTGTTTTTGCGACCGGAATTGGGAATGTGTTTGCGCCAATCAAATTATCGCTTAAAGGAAAATTTCTGGTGTTGGTGAAACCCGATATTCATGTCTCGACTCCTGAGGCCTATGCTTTAGTTGTTCCTCAAAAACCTGAGGTTTCGTTGGCAGATTTAATTCAACTGCCAGTAAATGAGTGGAAAGATACTATCAAGAATGATTTCGAAGTATCTGTTTTTGCCAAATATCCTGCTATCGAAAAAATTAAAGATAAATTATACGAAATGGGAGCTGTTTATGCTTCCATGTCCGGTTCAGGTTCGTCTGTTTATGGTATTTTTGATACTGAGCCCGAAAGAACGGATGCGTTTGATGGATGTTTTCTGGCAGGAGGAGTTTTAGATTAAATTGTCCATTCTTTTTGGCTGAATTATTGTGAATTTAAGCTGATTTATACCGATAAATTTGGGTATAAATCAGCTTTCTTATTGTTGGTAAATAACTCAAAAAATGCTTGCCTAATCCAAGAAATTGTAGTACTTTAGTGCGATTTTTTAGGTAGTAATAAAATTAAAAAGTAGATGATTGATCAAGACAGAATTATCAAGGTAAACATTGACGAAGAAATGAAGTCTTCGTACATCGATTATTCCATGTCGGTGATAGTTTCTCGTGCATTGCCCGATGTGCGTGATGGTTTCAAACCGGTTCACCGCCGCGTATTATTTGGAATGAACGAACTTGGAAACAACTCCGATAAACCCTATAAAAAATCCGCCAGAATCGTGGGGGAAGTAATGGGTAAGTATCACCCACACGGTGATTCGTCCATTTACGGAACATTGGTTCGTATGGCTCAACATTGGTCGATGCGCTATCCGTTGGTGGATGGACAAGGTAACTTTGGTTCTATTGACGGTGACAGCCCTGCTGCTATGCGTTATACCGAAGCACGTTTGCGCAAACTTTCCGAAGACATGTTGGTGGATATCAATAAGGAGACAGTTGATTTTCAATTGAACTTTGATGATACGATGAAAGAGCCAACTGTGTTGCCAAGTCGTATTCCAAACTTGTTGGTAAACGGTTCGTCGGGTATTGCGGTAGGTATGGCTACTAATATGGCTCCTCATAACCTCACTGAGGCTGTAAATGCCATTATTGCCTATATAGATAATAATGAGATTGAGATTGCTGAATTAATGCACCATATTAAAGCGCCTGATTTTCCAACAGGAGGTATTATTTATGGTTATGCAGGTGTAAAAGATGCTTTTGAAACCGGACGTGGACGTATTGTTGTTCGCTCAAAGGTGGAGATTGAAACTGATGCTCAGGGTCGCGAAAAAATCATTGTAAATGAAATTCCGTATCAGGTAAACAAAGTGGAACTGATTAAATCGGTTGTTGCTTTGGTTGAAGATAAAAAAATAGAAGGTATCAGTCATATCAACGATGAATCGGACCGTGAAGGTATGCGTATCGTTATTGATATCAAACGTGATGCTAACTCAAACGTTGTATTGAATAAGTTGTTTAAATACACAGCTCTACAAACATCGTTCAGTGTTAATAATATCGCTTTGGTAAAAGGTCGTCCACGTATGTTGAATCTGAAAGATCTGATTCATTATTTCGTTGAACACCGTCACGAAGTGGTTATTCGTCGTACTCAATTCGAATTGGGCGAAGCCGAAAAACGTGCTCACCTGTTGGAAGGATTTATGATCATTCTCGATAACCTGGACGAAGCCATACAGATTATTCGTGATTCAAAAACTCCTGAAGAAGCCCGTACACGCTTGATGGAACGCTTTGGATTGTCTGATATTCAATCGCGTGCTATTGTTGAAATGCGTTTGCGTCAGCTTACAGGCATGGAACAGGATAAGCTTCGTGCTGAATATGAAGAGGTGATGAAGTTGATTGCCAGCTTGAAGGAAATTCTGGAAAAAGTGGAATTGCGTATGCAAATCATCAAGGATGAATTGTTGGAAGTAAAAGCAAAATATGGTGACGAACGTCGTACACAAATTGTATATTCTTCAGAAGAATTCAATCCGGAAGATTTCTATTCGGATGATGAAATGATTATTACTATTTCGCACCTTGGATATATCAAACGTACTGCTTTGACTGAGTTTAGAGCTCAAAACCGTGGTGGAGTAGGATCGAAGGGTGGTAATTCGCGCGACGAAGACTTTATTGAGTATATTTATCCTGCTTCGATGCACAACACGATGTTGTTCTTCACCCAAAAAGGTAAATGTTACTGGTTGAAAGTGTACGATATACCTGAAGGAACAAAAATTTCGAAGGGACGTGCTATTCAAAATATGTTGAACATTGATGGTGACGATAAAGTAAATGCATTTATCCGTGTGAAAGGTTTGAATGATGCTGAATACATTAACTCTCATTATCTGATTTTTGCAACTAAGAATGGTGTAATCAAGAAAACTTCGCTCGAGGCTTATTCCCGTCCACGTCAGAATGGTGTGAATGCGATAACTATCCGCGAGGATGATCAGGTAATACAAGTTCGTTTAACCGACGGAAATGCTGAAGTATTGATGGCTAACCGCAATGGTCGTGCAATTCGTTTCCACGAATCTAAAGTGCGTGAAATGGGTCGTACTGCAACCGGAGTACGTGGTATGACGCTCGACGAGGATGCAGAAGACGAAGTTGTTGGCATGATATGTGTAAACAAGGAAGATAAAGAAAGCATTATGGTTGTTTCGCAACAAGGATATGGTAAACGTACCTTGCTTGATGAAGTGGACGAAAATGGTGATTTAGTTCTCGAAAATGGCGAACCGGTAGCAGTATATCGTGTTACAAACCGTGGTGGAAAAGGTGTGAAAACCATGAACATTACCGAGAAAACAGGTAAGCTTGTTACAATTAAGAGCGTTACCGACGAAAATGATTTGATGATTATCAATAAATCCGGTATTACCATTCGTATCAAAGTAGCTGACTTTAGAATTATGGGACGCGCAACTCAGGGAGTTCGTTTGATAAATCTGGAGAAACGTAACGACGAAATTGCTTCGGTTTGTAAAGTGCTTTCTGAGCCTGAAGTTGAAGAGGTTATTGACGAAACAACGGAGGCTGTTGAAGGTGAAGTTATTGAATCGACCGAAGAAACTCCGGTAGTTGAAACCGAAGAAAATACTGAAGAATAAAAACCAAGAAGTGAACCATTAGCTGATAGTGGTTCACTTTATATAAACTACTAAAAACAAAAATTACTCGTCATGAAAAAAATTATTTTATCCCTGATTTTGGCGATAAGCTTTACTTTTGCATTTGCTCAAAAGGCGAATGTATCTAAGGCAAGGAATAAAGCCCTGATGGAAACTCCGGATTTTGCCGGCGCACGTGAAGCTATTAAATTGGCTTTGAAAGACTCAACTACTAATAAACTTGCTGAGACATGGTATGTGGCAGGTTTGATTGGTAATAAAGAGAATGATCTATTGTATCAAAAAGCATTACTGAATCAGGCCTTTGACAAAGATGTAAAAGGTCAGGCTATCATGGAATCGTATGCTTATTTCCTGAAAGCTGCCGAATTGGATAAATTGCCCGATGCAAAAGGAAAAGTAAAAGAAAAGTATGCCAAAGACATTAAAGCAAAAATTCAGGAGTACTACAAAATTCAACAAAACCTGATTTCTTATGGTGCATATTTGTATGAAAAGAAAAATTATGACGGTGCTGTGAATGCATTTGAAACCTATTTGGAAATTCCTAAATTGCCAATGATGAATAATGAGCTTAAGCCGGATTCAACTTATCGTATGATTCAGTATTATACCTGCATTGGCGCAATTAATGGTGGAAAACATGAAAAAGCGATAGCTCATCTTGAAGATTTGAAAGATAAGAACTATGAGACTTTGACTGTTTACCAATTGTTGTACGAAGAATATGTAAAACAAAAGGATACAGTAAATTATGTGAAAACATTAAAAGAAGGTCTTCAACGTTTCCCATCAGATGCATGGTTCCTTCAAAATTTGATTAACTACTACATCTATTCAGGCAAATCGGCTGATGCATTGGTTTACCTGAAAACAGCTATCGAGCGCGAACCAAATATGGCTCAATACCGCTACGTGAAAGGTAACCTTGATGAATCATTAGGCAATACTGACGAAGCTTTGGCTTCATTTGATAAGGCTATTCAATTGGATTCTACCCTGGCTGAAGCATGGGGAGGTAAAGGCCGTTTGTATTACAATAAAGCGGTGAAAATGTCCGACGAAGCTAATAAGATTAAAGATAACAAACTTTACAATGCCGAATCGAAAAAGGTAGATGCAGCATTTAAAGTATCTATTCCTTATTTCAAAAAAGCATCAGCTCTCAAACCAAAAGAACGCGAATACAAACAAACACTTAAAACATTGTATTATCGTTTGAAAATGGATGCTGATTTTGAAGCGGTGAAAAAAGATCTTGACGCTATGTAATCAAAGCGATTAAAATAAATAAGAAGGCTATTCGGGAAACTGAATAGCCTTTTTTATTTTGCATCCGAAATTGGATTGTTGAGGAATTCAACCGCCTCTTTTGTGTTAATATATTGTTGATAACTTTTTATTCAAATAGTTGGATAATTAAAAAAGAGTCAATATATTTAACCACTTTAAATTTAACCGGGTCTTAAATACTTCGGATTGATAAAAAATCCTTTGTGAATAGGCATTCGGTAACTTGTTCTTCCTGATTGTATTGGCCTGTTATTGTATATATTTTTGAAAAATGGATTGAATATATTGCTGATGATCGTGCAGACACAACGGATAGTCATGCAATCATGCCGGAAGGTCGTACTATCGCACCTGAAGGACATACTATCATATCGGTTGATTGTACTCGTACGCCCGATGGTCATACTATCATGCCGGTTGATGATACTGGCCCACCTGAAGGTCGTACTATCACACCGGATGGTCGTACTCGAACAGCCGAAGACAATACTGCAATAGGAATAGGATTTACTTTCAATATTACTAACTTTTAATTTAATGGCTTATGAATGAAAAAAGAAAATTTACGTGTAAACTGGAAGATGTGCCAGCAGTGGCAGGTTATCTGGCTCAACGGTTGCGGGCCGATTTGGCTGATTTTATTGAATTTTCGGATGCTTT
The DNA here is from genome assembly GCA_028710895.1 of Paludibacter sp. GTDB lineage: Bacteria > Bacteroidota > Bacteroidia > Bacteroidales > Paludibacteraceae > Paludibacter. The sequence goes on along the minus strand of JAQTTH010000001.1, from coordinate 147,687 downwards.
TTCCGAAGATTATGTAACAGGGTTGGTTGCGAAGACCACTCAATCTACTCAACTGATTTCGTCGGATGTGCTCACAAAGGAGATCACAACAATTACGGCTCAGATTAGTGACAAAATTAAAGCACTTCGTCTAAAACTGAATAAGCTGGATGTATACCTGGATATGGCTGATGGTGAAATGACAGTTAGCGCAAAGGCTATTGGAACTAAACTTGTACGTGACAGTATAGAAAATGGAAATTCGGAAGGTATAGTGGCTCAGGTACGTCGCCTGTTGGTAGGAGTAAACAATAATGCAGCAGTACTTCAGACCAAAGGGCTTAAAGCGGCTTTCGTGGTTGAATTGACCCAATTGGCCGACGATGTGGAGCAGTTAGGTAATGACCAAAACTTTAAGATTACGGAACGTAACCGCCATACCGACGAAAATATTGCTGTTTTCAATGACCTCTGGGATATGAACGTATTCGTAACCGATGCCGGTAAAGCGATTTACAAAGGTGTGGATGCTACCAAGGTGAGTGATTATACCCTGACTACTATTCTGAAACGAATCGGTACATCTAAAGGTGGTAAAACGGATGCTGCTCCGAAAGCCTGATAGTAGGTTTTTTTAAATAGAAATCCCCTCAAAGCTTGAGAACTTTGAGGGGATTTTTATGAGATTAGGTGAGTAATTATTCTTCAACAACTAACACATTCTTCACTTCCCAGCTACCTGCAGCATTATCTGATTTGTTGCTTAGATATTTGAACGCAAAACGTACATTGTTTTTACCGGCATAAGCACTCAGGTCAATAGGAGTAGAGCTGATAAATGTCCAGTTTGCTCCACTTGGATAGCCTGCAGCAGGAATTGTCAGTTGTGTCCAATCTGCAGGAGTAATACCTGTTCCATCGCTTGTTGTAGAAACCCAAAGAGTTATTGCAATATGCATTTTATCTGTACTTGTACCTGTATCACCAAAGTAACGACCAACATGTGTAAATGTCAACCAGGGATTTACCCGCTCTGTTAAGTTCATTGCAGGCGATACTAACCAGTCTTCATTATCGAAATACGATCCGGCAACGTAACCTGTCATCAACATGTAGTTGTAACTGTTCCATGCCCATACCTGATCACCCACAATGCTGAATGCTTTGAAGTCACCTTGTCCGGCAGTTAATCCGCTTAAAATTACAACATCCAACCATTTACCTTTTTTAAAGGCATATTGATCTGTAGTACACTTCCAGTCAGTTCCGTTGAATTTCAACACTCTGTATTGAACAGAAAGTCCTGTGCTTGAACTAAATTTATACCTAACCATTCTTACATCGTTAGCAGCTGCATAAGGACTTTTTGATTTCAAATAGGTATTCAGGTAAGTCATTATTGGCATAACGGCAGAAAAGCAAAGTGATTTTCCCGGCTGATTTGTAGCAATTCCCATTTGAGTGTATTCTGCATCGGAAATAGTGAACTTATAAGCTGCAGCTACTGCACTCGTATCAGCAGAGTTAACCTGATCATACGTAACTTTAATTACAGAATTAGGATCGGCATATGGATACTTTTGAGCTAATAAATAAGGTAGATAATCTTTAGCTTTCAATGTTCCATCAAAGTATTTGTTTGCATCTACTTTGGTAGCATTTACATAAGTAGCCACTGACGTCAATCTGCCATTTAATGCAGTAATAAGAGATTGGATCGCAGTCGAATCAGCTTTTGTTTTGGCTTTTGCCAACAATGCTTTTTGAGCGGTAATGGAGTCGGTAACCGGCTTCTTTATAATTGTTGCAATTGCGGTATAATCTGTTGAAGTTAATTCATAACTCATAGACAATACATTTGTGGGAGTGGCGTCATCCCCAAAGCCGGGGAAGTTGCTGGCATTGTAATCCTGACAACCCGAAAGTAAGGCCGTTACTGCCAAACTAACTATAAAATATATCTTTTTCATTGTTTTATATTTTTATTGAATGAATGACTCTAATTAAAATTTGATTTTCAAATTCATAGACCAGGTGCGTCCGAAACCATAAAATACACTTGCAGTTTTCCATGTATGGTCAGCTCCATCTGTAGCATCCGTAATATACTCCGTATCTAATAAATTGTAAATATTTCCTACCAAAGTAGCATCAAATGTTCCAATTTTGAAACGATAGTTTGCTGAGAAATCAAATGTTACTGCATCTGGTATCATCCATGGTTGCGAAAATGTTGATGAAGCTACACTTGTTCCAACTGATGAAATATTGAAGTACGAATAATTTCTACCAAAATAGTTACCATCAAGTCCAACCCGGAATCCTTTTAGAATTTGATAATTTAAACCTACAGCTGCAGTAGTCTGAGCAGAGTTTCCAACATGGATACCTTCGAGATTTACATCGATCTTAGCATGTTGTGGGCTAAGCAATTCAACAATATTTCCCTGCGCATCTGTAGGTTGACCCTGGATATTGTAAACGTAACCACTTGCATTGTTTTGCCAGGTCCAGTCACCCAACGAAATCATACCAGTGATTTCAAGGTCTTTCAATGGTTTTGATACAAAATCAAGTTCAACACCCTGGTGTAATGCATTTACTCCTTGCAGGTTTGCCACTAAACTTGATTGAGAATTGGCGTTAATAGCACGCACCATTGTTTTGTCAATCCAGTTTGTACGATATACATTCAGGTTGGCTGTAAATGCTTTTGAACGATACCCATATCCAAGTTCAGCTGAGAATGCTTTTTCATTCACTGCATTTGGGTTTGTGAGGTTATTTGTTGTTGATTGTAAGAAGGCACCACCAGAGAAGAATGGAGCGCGTGATATAATACCGATATTAGCAAATACATTGTGATTTGTATTGATATTGTAGTTAGCACCGCCTTTTGCAGAATAACCTAAGAAATTCACTGTTTTAGAAAGTGCCTGAGCAGGATCGTAATAAAAACGATCGTAACGCCAGTTTGATGTGTTTGAAGCAGAAAGTGAAATGAATGAGCTTAAACCATCTTTATTGTATTCAGCTTGTCCAAAAACTCCTTCGCTGGCAACAAAGCCATCATAATCGCGATAAACAACATCGCCAACTCCAAGTTTCTTTGTTTTCCAATCGGAATTACTCAATGAAGGGCGGAGAGAAGTATTATCAATAAAGAATTTTCCACCATATAAGTCTGTCAATACATTTGTATGTGTACCTTTATAATAACGTAGGTCTAATCCTCCGTAGAAGTCAATGTCTTGTCCGATTTTGGTGTTGAAGGTTGATAATGCACCATACCAAACGTGTTTGTTGATTGCAGTTGACATAACCATTTTAGAACCTGTTTCACTTGCAGCATTCAATTTGTAAATTGCACCATAATCAAATGTTCCATCAGCTGCACGGAACATGGTGTTTGGAACACCACCTGTTGAGCCATACCAGTTGCTACGGTCGGTACTTTCGTAACCCTGACCTCCCCAGCCACCACCATCACCTAAAGATAGGTAGACTGCAGTTGAAAGACTTGATTTTTCGTCAATTGTCCAGGAATGATTCAACGAAATTTGAGGTTTGTTGTAATAATTGTATGAAGATTGCTTGCGCTGTCCATTCATATCAAAACCATAAGAAGCATTGTACTTATATTTCAACGGTTGTTTTTGCCATTCAGAAATCAACAGTTTGTCAGCACTATTTCGTTGATTGTGCCATTGTGGGGCTGAAAATGCAGTAAACGAAAGTTGTTGATTATCGCTGAGTTTTTTTGAAATATTGATAAAATAGGAGTAAGCTTCATATTCGGTTCCCTGAATATATCCGTTGCTTACCGTTTTCGATCCTAATAAAGTGATTGCCCAGTTGTTTGCTGTTAAACCTGTCGAAACGGCAAATCCAATTTTTTCATATCCGTCGTTTCCAATTCCATAAGAAACTGATCCACCTTTAATGGCATCTGTTGAACGGGTTACGACATTGATAGAACCTCCTAAAGATGGAGCAGCCACTTTTGAGGCTCCTAAACCACGTTGCACCTGCATCGAGCGGGTTACATCACTTAAAGCTCCCCAGTTCGACCAATAAATACCGCCCCATTCCATATCGTTCATAGGAACACCATTTATCATTACAGCAATGTTTGGTGCTTCAAAACCACGTAAATTTACACGTGAGTCACCATATCCACCACCTTGTTTTGTTGCATAGATACCTGGAGTTGATTTTAGAATTTCCGGAAACTCCTGAGTTCCCAACTTGTTTTCAATAATCAGTGGTTCAATAACCGAAAGAGCTACCGGGGTTTTACGGCGAATAGCAACTGAAGATGTTACTGTAACATCTTTCAAACCAATGGCTTCGCTTTCAATAGCAATTGTTCCCAAATCGGGATTGGCAGTATTCACTTCAATTTTTTTAGAAGTATAACCAATGTAATTAATCGTAATCTCTTGCTTACCGGTTGGCAATTTGATCGAGAAACTGCCATCGAGCGAAGTTGTTACACCAGTACCTGTAGAGGAATTTACAACGCTGACTCCAGCAAGAGTTTCGTTAGTGGCTTTGTCTACCACTGTTCCTTTCACCAATCCTTGCGAAAACGATAGCTGAGCAATCATAATCACAACAAAAAAAGAAATAACTTTTTTCATAAAGTTGTTGAATTAATTAAACGTAGTTTTTATTTTGTTAGTAATTTACGCAAATATAAGATATTTGATGTTAAGACCTGTTTAGATTGTATGAATATTTATCAACAGGTAAATTTTGGATTTAATCCAAAACATGGTTTTATGGTTGATATTTTTATTGAACGTTACAGATTGTAAGTTTATGAATAAAATTACAAAAAATATCAGGTTCATTGGACGTGTTTGTTTATTGATTGATATTACAAGGTTGTGTAATAACAAGAAGTTAAAGTTTATATTTGTTGAATAATTATTTTAATGCTTGAAATGCAATCCTACATTTATGTGTTTTTCAGGCTGATTGTATTATATATAAAGTGATTGGATTGAAATTATAACTGATTTATCTATTAAAAATAATTGTATCTTTGTGTTTGTATTTAATGAGTAAAGTAGAATATGGATTTAAGAAAAAAATACATGCGCAAAGCAATTGCTTTGTCAGTTGAAAATATAAAAAACGGTGGTGGGCCATTTGGAGCTGTGATTGTGAAAGATGGAAAGGTGGTTTCTACCGGAGTAAACCGTGTAACTGCGAATAATGACCCTACCGCTCATGCCGAAGTTAATGCAATTCGTAAGGCTGCTAAAAAATTGGGCACTTTTGATTTGGCCGGGTGTGAAATTTATACATCGTGTGAACCCTGTCCAATGTGCTTGGGAGCAGTTTATTGGGCGCATTTAGACAAAATGTATTATGGAAACACGAAACTGGATGCTAAGAATATTGGTTTCGATGATTCTTTTATCTACGATGAGATAGAACTAAAACCGGAGAATAGAAAAATAGAAACAACTCAGTTTCTTGCCGACGAAGCCATTGTTGCATTTGAAGCCTGGGCAAATTCAGAGGATAAAACAGAATATTGACGAATTTGTAGCACGCGCTATTAAAACGTAGCTGAAAATTCATAATTAATGCAATATGCAATCAAACGTCAAATCATTAATCTGGAAAAAGCTATTTATCCCATTGGTGGCTTTGGGGTCTATACTTATAATCGGTTTTTGGGGTTATATTTTTATTGAAGGATATTCGCCGGTCGATTCACTTTATATGTTGGTTATAACCTTTGCCACAATTGGTTATGGAGAAGTTCATCCACTTTCTGAGGTTGGACGGATTTTTACGATAGGGCTCATTATTTCCGGATTTACGGTTGGCATATATTCCATTGGTCGGATTTCCGCTTTTTTATTGGAAGGAGAATTGTCGAAATTATTAAAACTTAGAACAATGAACAAAACATTGAATAATCTGAAAGATCATTACATTGTATGTGGTTACGGAAAAACAGGTAAAAAAGTGTTGGAAGAGCTATTACTAAAGGACTATAAAGTAGTTCTGATTGAGAATGATACCGAGCGTAACGAACGGCTGAAAGATTTGTATGATAAGAATTTTGTACATGTTATTGGTGACGCTACTCACGATGATATTTTACAACATGCAGGAGTAGAAAAAGCAAGGATGTTGATTTCGGTTTTGACTACGGATGCTGAAAATCTGTTCGTAACATTAAGTGCTAAAGACTTTAACAAAGATATAAAAGTGATTACACGTGTTGAAGATGTAAATTCAACCATGAAATTTAAAAAGGCAGGAGCCGATTTTATAATTTCACCCATTGAAATTGCGACTGATCGGATTATTTCTATTGCCACAAAAAGAACAGATTTTTATAGTTTCGTGGAGTTTGCCGGGGGTAAAGAGGAACTGAAAGACTATAAGTTTGAGCTTGTTGAAATTAAGGAAGGCAGTGATTTGATTGGGAAATCTTACCGCGAAGCTAACATTCCTCAACGAACAAATCTGGTTGTAATTGGTTTTTATTCTTCGACCAACGATTTGCAGGTAAACCCTAAGGCCGATAACATTATAAATCTTCAGGATAAGCTGCTTGTGTTTGGCATCGATTCGGAAATTAATGAATTAAAAACGATTGCGAATTATAAATATTTTAGGGAAATTAATAAGTAAACAGCACTGTCGAATTGCGACACAAAAAATAAAATTTGAATCTTTCTGACTTTCAACAACTTTATGCCCTACACCCGCAAGTCAAGGCACTTGCAAAGTGGGCAACTTCACTCGAACCAAACGTAAAAATTTCCGGTTTGAGTGGTTCTTCATCGGCTTTGGCCATTGCTTCACTATTCAAGTCGAATCCAAATACCCACATTATTGTGCGTGACGATGCCGACGATGCAGCTTATTTATACAATGATTTAAAGCAAATTCTTTCAACGGAAGAGGTTTTCTTTTTTCCATCCTCCTTTAAACGAGCTATAAAGTTATCGCAACTCGATACTGCCAATGAGATTTTGCGCACAGAAGTGCTGAACCGACTTGCTAATACTTCTGCGCCAACCGTTGTAGTAACCTATCCGGAATCGTTGATGCAAAAAATGGTTTCGGCTGATAGTATGAAATCGCGTATGCTTCGGATGAGTGTGGGTGAAAATCTCGGGATTGACTTTGTGGTAGAAATGCTGCTTGAATACCACTTCGAGCGGGTTGATTTTGTGTATGAACCCGGTCAGTTTTCTGTGCGCGGAAGCATTGTTGATATTTTTTCTTTTGCCAATGAATTGCCTTACCGTTGCGATTTCTTTGGTGATGAAGTAGAATCAATCCGGGTTTTTGATATAGAAACGCAACTCTCGCAGGAAAAGAAAACGGAGATAATCATTATTCCCGATTTACAATTGGATACAGTTTCACCACATGTTTCATTTTTTGAATTTATCCCACCTGCCAGTTGGTTTAGTTTTAGTAATGTCAGTTTTGTGCGGGAACGGATTAATCAGCTTTATAATGAAGCACTTGTAAAGGCAAATGAAGTGGAACATAAAACACCTCATCTGGCTAAAACACAAATAACCGGTGACCAGTTTGTGGATCAGGTGCAAGAGTTTCGTAAAATGGAGTGGGGCGAAAAGGTTTATTTTCAACATAAAACATCTATAAGTTTCAATACCTCTCCTCAACCTATTTTTCATAAGAATTTTGATTTGGTTGCCAATAATCTGAAACAAAAACTCAACGAAGGCTATAAACTTTACATGTTGAGCGACAGTGTGAAACAAACCGATCGTATTGCGGCTATTTTCACCGATCGTGGGGATGACATTTCGTTTCAGGCAATAAAGAATACCCTTCACGAAGGTTTTATCGATCATGATTTATCGTTACTTTGTTACACCGACCATCAGATTTTTGACCGTTTCCATAAGTTTCAGCTAAAAACTGATAGAACACGGCTTGGCAAGGTTGTGATGACGCTCAAAGAGCTGAACCAGTTCCAGATTGGTGATTATATGGTGCATGTTGACCATGGTGTTGGTACTTTTGGTGGCTTGGTAAGAACCAATGTCAACGGTAAAATGCAGGAAATGGTGAAGCTGGTGTACAAAGATGATGACATTATTTTTGTGAGTATTCATGCCTTGCACCGAATTTCGAAATATAAAGGAAAAGAAGGTGAATCGCCACGTATCAATAAGCTTGGATCGGGAGCTTGGGAACGACTGAAAGAACGTACCAAGACCAAAGTAAAAGATATTGCCCGTGAGTTGATAAAATTATATGCAAAACGGAAGGCGGAGCAGGGTTTTCAGTTTTCGCCGGATAGTTATTTGCAGCAAGAATTGGAAGCCTCGTTTATTTACGAAGATACGCCCGATCAAGTGAAAGCTACAGCCGATTTGAAAAAAGATATGGAATCAACTTTGCCTATGGATCGATTGGTGTGTGGTGATGTGGGTTTTGGTAAAACGGAAGTGGCCATTCGTGCTGCATTTAAGGCAGTTACCGATAGCAAGCAGGTAGCTGTACTTGTTCCAACTACCGTGCTGGCTTTGCAACATTACAATACATTTAAAGACCGTTTAAAGGATTTTCCATGTACAATTGAATATCTGAGTCGTGCCCGTACAGCTAAGCAGACCAAAGAAGTGCTCGACCGATTGGAAAAAGGGGATGTTGATATTCTGATTGGCACGCATAAACTGGTTGGAAAATCGGTAAAATTTAAAGATATTGGATTATTGATTATTGATGAGGAACAAAAATTTGGAGTAACAGTAAAGGAAAAGTTGAAGGAAATGAAGGTGAATGTGGATACGCTCACCATGACAGCTACGCCTATTCCCCGTACTTTGCAGTTCTCGTTGATGGGAGCTCGCGATTTGTCAATTATCAATACACCACCGCCAAACCGTTATCCGGTTCAAACTGAAATTCATTTGTTCGACGAAGATGTGATCCGCGAAGCCATTCAGTTGGAAATGAACCGGAACGGGCAGGTTTTCTTTGTAAATAACCGTATTCAGAGCATCTATGCCATGGAGGCCATGATCAAACGCTTGGTTCCGGGCTGCCGGGTAGCAGTAGGTCACGGACAAATGCCACCGGACAAACTGGAAGAAATAATTGTTGATTTTATTGATTACGAGTATGATGTTTTAGTAGCAACAACGATTATTGAATCCGGGATTGATATTTCGAATGTAAATACAATTATAATAAACAGTGCACATAATTTTGGATTGAGCGATTTACATCAATTGCGGGGTCGGGTCGGTCGTAGCAATCGGAAGGCTTTCTGTTATTTGCTGGCTCCCGAAATGAGCTTACTTACGCCGGAAGCGCGCCGAAGGTTGCAGGCTTTGGAAACATTTGCAGAGCTTGGTAGTGGTTTTAATATTGCCATGCAGGATTTGGATATTCGGGGTGCCGGGAATATGCTGGGAGCGGAGCAAAGTGGCTTTATTGCCGATTTGGGCTACGAAACCTATCAGAAGATTCTGAATGAAGCTGTTCACGAACTGAAAGACGAAGAATTTGCCGAATTGTATGCCGACGAAAGAGCTGAAGCAGATTCTTCAACAGCCTTTGTAAATGATTGTCAGATTGATTCAGATTTGGAGGTAATGTTCTCCGGTGAATATATAGAAAACGTGTCGGAACGTATCAGTTTGTATCGTGAATTGGATAACATCGATAATGAAGCCGAATTGCTTGAGTTTGAAAAGCGGCTGGAAGACCGGTTTGGAAAAATACCCGCAGAAGGACAAAGTCTTATTCTGGTCGTTAAGTTACGTTGGTTGGCAATGCGGTACGGAATTGAAAAACTGGTGCTGAAAAACGAACGTATGACGGCTTTCCTGGTTTCTAATCCTCAGTCTGCCTATTATTCTTCACCGGCATTTGGTAGTTTGTTGCAATACCTGACTTCACATCCACGGAAATGCCAGTTGCGTGAACAGAATCATCGTCGCTCTGTGGTAGTTTCGGATGTGCGAACAGTTGAACAGGCCTGGGCGGTACTTTCTGAAATTGGAAAATGATATCTAGAAACAGAAAAAGGACTTTCATGTCCTTTTTTTGTTTTAGATAGTTGAATGTAATTGTCAATTTGAAACGAAAGAAAAAAGGATTTACCGATAAATCGATAAATCCTTTTTCTTTGTCGGGGTAGCGGGATTCGAACCCACGACCCCCTGCTCCCAAAGCAGGTGCGCTAACCGGACTGCGCTACACCCCGAGTGTTTTTCTTTGAAACCTTTTTGCGTTTTGCAATGCAATAGTATTTCTGAAAAGCGAGTGCAAAGATACGCGCTTTTTCCGAATTTGCAAACTATTTGTTGTATTTTTGTCACAAAATATTCAGATTGATAATTTGGAATTTCCAAATAGCTGAAAAATAAAAACTTAAAAAATGGCAGGCATCTATATACATATCCCTTTTTGTAAAAAAAAATGTACCTATTGTGATTTTTATACGGTCGTAGCACCTGATTTTATCCCTTCATTGGTAAATTCTATCGAAAAAGAGCTTCGTTTTCGAAAAGATTATTTGAAAAATGAAGCTATCAATACAATTTATTTTGGCGGAGGAACACCAAGTATTCTTAGCCCGGAACAATTTCAACAAATTTTCAGCACTATTTTTGAGTTATTTCATGTGAATGATGATGCCGAAATTACTTTTGAAGCAAATCCGGATGATTTGACTCCGGAATATTTATCTTCTGTTAGAGCATTACCATTTAACCGCATCAGCATTGGCATTCAATCGTTCGACGATGAGGATTTGAAACGAATCAATCGTCGACATACCGGAAATGAAGCAATAGCGGCGGTCAGGAATGCACAATTGGCAGGATTTGACAATCTGAGTATTGATTTAATATACGGCTTGCCGTTTCAGACACTTGAAGCATGGGAAAAGCAGTTGGATATTGCATTAAGCTTGGATGTTCAGCATATTTCATCTTACGGTTTGACTTATGAAGAGGGAACAGCTTTGTGGAAACAGCGTGAAAAGGGTAAAGTAACCAATGTAGATGATGAAATAATGAACGCCATGTATTTACTTTTGCTTGAAAGAGTTCAGCAAAAAGATTTCGAAGCGTATGAAGTTTCGAATTTTGCATTAGCGGGTCGACGTTCCAGGCACAATACTTCATACTGGAAGCAGGAACCGTATCTGGGTATCGGCCCATCAGCACATTCCTACGATTTGGTTTCGAGGCAATGGAATGTATCGTCTATAAAGAATTATATTAAAGCAATTGAGACCGGAACAAGCTTTTATGAGCGCGAAGAACTGACTTTATTCGATCGTTACAACGACTTTGTAATGGTGTCGTTGCGTACTTCGGATGGATTGGATAAGGAGATAATGAAAGCCGAATTTGGATTGGAACTGTACGAATATTGTTTACAAAATGTACAATCCTTCATTGAGAATGGAAAAGTTTCAGATTCGGATGGAAAACTTCGCTTAACCCCCGATGGAATAATGATTTCCAACATTATTTTAATCGAACTTATGAAGGTGTAAATAATAAAAAAAATAGTACTTTTGTGCCCACATTATGTAATATAATTTATGGAAAAAATAACTCCAAAGCGCGATTTTCGCTCTAAATTCCGACGTATTTTTTGGTTACTATTTGCTTTTGGCATAACTTGCGTCGTTTTGATGTTTGTTTTTATCAATATAGGATGGATTGGTTATTTGCCTCCAATTGATGAATTACAAAATCCAAGAAATAAAAATGCTTCTGAGATTTTTTCTTCCGATATGCAAACAATCGGACGCTATTTTTACAGTAAAGAAAACCGGGTTGGTGTTCATTACGACGAAATTTCGGAAAATGTTGTCAATGCATTGGTTGCTACCGAAGATGTGCGTTATTACGATCACTCAGGTATTGACGGCAGAGCACTGACAAGAGCTTTTGTTTTGACGGGCTTATTAAGACATAAAAGTTCGGGTGGTGGTAGTACAATTACGCAACAGCTTGCAAAACAGCTGTATTCGCCTCAGGCTGATAATTTTGTGGAACGTGCTTTGCAAAAACCAATTGAATGGGTAATCTCTGTGAAGTTGGAGAAATTATATACAAAAGAGGAAATTGTGGCCATGTACCTCAATCAATTCGACTTTTTGAACAATGCTGTGGGTATTAAATCGGCCGCTCAAATTTATTTTAGCACTTCTCCCGCAAAACTGAAAATTGAAGAGGCTGCAACTTTGGTAGGAATGTGTAAGAATCCGTCTTATTTCAATCCTGTTCGTTATAATGATCGGACAAAAGGACGTCGGAATACAGTTCTGAATCAGATGCGTAAAGCTGATTTTATTACCCGTGAACAATGTGACTCGTTACAACAACTTCCATTGACACTCCGTTATCAGAAAGTAGATCACAGACAGGGTTTAGCAGCCTATTTCAGGGAATATCTGCGGAATATTCTCACAGCAAAAGAGCCTAGCAGAAGTGATTATGCAAGCTGGCAGCAAGACAAATTTGAAAGTGATAAAATTCAATGGGAGACTAATCCGTTGTATGGTTTCTGTAACAAAAATACGAAGCCCGATGGAAGTCATTATAATATTTACACCGATGGTCTGAAAATATACACAACAATTGACTCACGCATGCAACGCTATGCCGAAGATGCTGTTGATGAACATATTCATGATTTACAAAAGACCTTTTTTAAAGAAAAGAGAAAACGAAGTTATGCTCCTTTTGCCCGGAATGTAAATCAGGAGGAGATAAATTCAATTATGACACGTTCGATGAAACAATCGGAACGCTACCTCAAAATGAAAGCAAATGGTGATAGTGAGTCAGAGATAAATGCCGCATTTAATAAGCGGATTGAAATGCAGGTATTTTCGTATAATGGCACTGTTGATACAATCTTGTCGCCACTAGATTCACTGCGATATCATAAATATTTCCTGCGTTGTGGTTTTATGTCGATGGATCCTCACAATGGAAATGTGAAGGCATATGTTGGTGGACCTGATTTTGAACAATTCCAGTACGACATGGTGAATGTTGGTCGACGTCAGGTGGGTTCTACGGTTAAACCTTATTTGTATACACTAGCAATGGAAGAAGGTATGTGGCCTTGCAGTACAACCCCATGGCGACCAATAACTTTCCCCAATGGTGCCGGAGGTAAACCGTGGACACCAAAGACCACAACAAAAGGCAAAAATATTGGTGACATTGTTACGCTTAGTTGGGGGTTAGCTAATTCAGATAACTGGATTTCGGCTTATTTAATGAGTCAGTTTACACCAAGTGCTCTTATTAAACTTATGCGCTCATTTGGCATTCAAGGTCAGTTGGATCCTGTTGCATCGTTGTGTTTAGGTATCTGCGATGTTTCTTTAGCCGAAATGGTTGATGCTTACACGGCATTTCCAAATAAAGGAGTTCGTGTAGAACCGGTTTATGTAACGCGTATTGAGGATGCAAACGGGAATGTAATTGGAAAGTTTGTACCCCAAATGCATGATATTTTTAGTGAAACCACGGCCTTTAAAATGATTTATCTGATGCGTGGTGTTGTTGATGGGGGTACCGGTAGCCGAATTCGAAATCGTTATGGACTGATGATGCCAATGGGAGCTAAAACAGGTACAACGCAGAATAACTCCGACGGTTGGTTTATGGGTTACACGCCATCGTTGGTTTCAGGTTGTTGGGTTGGTGGTGAAGATCGTTCCATTCACTTCGATGGAATTGCCGAAGGGCAGGGGGCAAGTATGGCTTTGCCAATCTGGGCATTGTATATGAAAAAAGTACTTGCCGATCCGGATCTTGGTTATTCAAGCTCTGAGCAATTTGACGTTCCAACCTCGTTTAATGCCAATGCCGGATGTGATGCCAGTGTTACAGAATGATAAAATTTCAGATTCAAATAGCTAAATTCTGAAAAAAGGTATGAAAGGTAGTAAATGAAGTTAAAGTGATAGTTTTGATATCTGCAATAAAGTATCTTTGTCACTCAATTCAAATTTTAATTCAATTTAAATCGCTTGAAAAAAGTATTTTTTATAACCATTTGTCTTTTGTGTCAGGTTTTTGCCATGGCACAATGGAATACAGATCGCATTTTGGACATAGGCCAAAATGCTCTGTATTTTGAAGACTATGTCTTATCTATTCAATACTTTAATCAGGTAGTTAAAATAAAACCTCATTTGGCAGAACCCTATTTGTACAGAGCTGAAGCTAAAGTACAACTCGGTGATTATCAGGGTGCCGATCAGGATTGTTCTGAAGCCATAGAACGGAATCCATTTTTACCTCAGGCATATTACATTAGAGGCTTTGCCCGCCGAAAATTGGAGTATTATAAAGAAGCAACTGCTGACTTCACAAAAGCACTTGAGTTTAGTCCCGATAATCTGACTTATTTGATGAACCGGATGGATTCCAGAGAAAGAAGTGAAGATTATAAAGGCGCTATGAGTGATTTGGATTTATACCTGAAACTGAATTCGAAGAATCCCAATATTTATTACGAAAAAGGAAGACTCCAATTGGCTATGAAAGATACGCTGGGTGCTGAGAAAACCTATAATGAATTTATCAAAGCTGATAGCACAAACGTGTTGGCCTGGAGTGCCAGAGCATTAATCCGGATGCAAAAAGACGATAAAAAAGGAGCATTAAACGATTATAATCAGGCTATAAAACATAATTCAACTTATTTTGGCGATTACATAAACAGAGGTATTCTGAATGTTGAAACCAAGAACTACCGACAAGCTTTGAGTGATTATAATACAGCCATTAAATATGATAAAAATAGTGCTTTGGCATATTATAACAGAGGATTGTTGAGAGCAAACCTGGGCGATAATAATAATGCACTTTCCGATTTAAATAAGGTTTTACAGCTTGATACAGCTAATACAGAGGCATTGCTTCGTAAAGCCATGTTAGAAATTACTGTAGGAGAAAATAGAAAAGCAATCAATGATTATAAAATAATAATCAAAAAATACCCCTATTTTATTCCGGCTTATCTTGGGATTGCTGAAGCAGAAGAAGCATTGGGGAATCAGAAAGGTGGTTATCAATACCGCTTGATGGCGAATAACATTGAAAAGAATAAAGATTATATAAATCGTAAAAACAAGCAGAACATTCAGGCTAATAACAAAATTGTTACTGCTCAACAAAGTACGACTAATCGTAAGACTGAGCTGTTCAATCGATTCACTAATCAAAATAAAGAGGATGATAATAATGCAACTCAAGCTAAATATGGCGATGATAATGTACGTGGAACTGTTCAGGAAAAATATACCGACATTGTAAATGAGCGTAATTTTGTACTGACTTATTATGCCAAAACAGATGAGGTGCGCCGTACAAATACTTATTACCCGGCATTGGATCAATATAATAAGGAAAAAAAGATTAGTTCGACATTAAAGATAACTAACAATGAATTAGCATTAACCGCAGAACTTGTAAATGGGCATTTCGATGCCATAAATGATATATCAACCCGGTTAGCAGCTGATGAGACAAATGCTGACATTTATTTCAATCGTGCTCTGGAATTTGCCTTGGTTCAGGATTTCAATAGCGCTGTTGAAGATTTGAATAAAGCTATTTCATTGCGTCCTAACTTCATGCTGGCATATTTTTGTCGTGCAAATATTCGCTATAAACTAGTGGAATACGTGAAAAATAATACAGACCCGAATAATCTGGCCATTGATAAGAATAAAAAGATTTCGACTGAAAAGCAATCAAGATTTGATGTCGAAATGATTATGCATGATTATGACAAGGTGAACGAGATGAATCCCGATTTCTCATTTGCCTATTTCAATAAAGCAAATATTCTTTGTACTCAAAAGGATTTTAAAACAGCCATTTCCAATTATTCAAAGTCCATTTCAATTGATCCCGATTTTGCAGAAGCGTATTTCAACCGCGGACTCACTTATTTGTTTATTGGTGAAGATGCAAAAGGACTGTCAGATTTGAGTAAAGCTGGTGAACTGGGTATTTATCAGGCTTATAATCTGATACAACGGTTTAAAAAGTAGTAGGTAGTTGACTGTTGCTTTTATAATCTTATGGCAAATTTTTTCAATCGCGCATCCAGCATATGAGCGGGTATAATCTGTTTGATACAGTTGGCAACGGCATTTAGCATACCTTCCCGAACAAAATCGTGACGAATAACAACCGAAATTTCGCGTGTAGCTTCCGGCTTCACAATCTCCCGTAAATTCATTTTTTGTTTGTCGGTAAGCAGATCGATGTGTAACTCGGGTATTACTGTATAACCTCCATTGACGTCGACAATTCGCACTAACGTGTCAATACTTCCAGCTTCATAGGTAGAATTTTGAACCGGTTTTTCTATGCAGAAATTGAATACCTGATTACGCAGGCAATGCCCTTCTTCCAACACCCAGAGTTTATCAAGAGGCATATCGGTGGCAGACAGTTCAGTTCGGCTATAAATAGGCTCGGAAGGGGAAATATATGCCGTAAATTTCTCATAATACAATGGAACTTCCAGAATTTTCGGATCGTCGAGTGGAGTTGAAAGTATGGCCATATCTATTTCAGCAACCCGTAGCTTCTCAATAATTGTGTCCGTGTGCATTTCGCTCACCTTTAATGCGATAGTAGGATGTTCGCTTTTAAATGCAGAAATAAACTGTGGCAATAAATAAGGTGCAATTGTTGGGATAATAGCTATGTGCAATGTACCTGAAAGTGTGTCTTTCTCACTTTTTATGCTTTCTTTCAATTGATTGGCTTGATAAATAATCACCTGGGCCTGTTGAATAATTTGATTCCCAATTTCTGTAACTTCTATAGGTTGGCGGGAGCGATCAAAAATTTTGCAATCCAGCTCATCTTCCAGTTTCTGAATCATTGCACTAAGTGTGGGTTGTGTTACACCACATAATTCGGCTGCACGTACAAAATGACGTGTTTTCTCCAGTGCTAAAATGTATTCCAATTGTTGTAAAGTCATTGCTTATAGTTTTTATCTATGCAAAGATAATGATTATATGTTTTTGTTGTTATGTTTGCATTGCAAATCTTGCTAAAATAGAAAAAATCAACAATAAATTTAATTGTAAAATAGCGATTGCTTGTTTTAGATTAACTTCTTTATCTTTGTGTTCTATTTAAATGCAACTCTACATGAAAAAGAAAATCGTACTTTTCAGTTTGCTTATTCTTTGTTTTGGAACTACAAAGGCTCAACTACTTTGGAAGGTTAGCGGAAACGGATTAAAGCATACATCCTATTTGTTCGGAACACATCATCTTATTCCAATACAATTTCTGGATAGTGTGCTGGGATTATTTAAAGCTTTTAATGCCAGTGATATGGTTGTTGGCGAAATAGTTATGAGCAATGTAGAGGCTGCAGCTAAAATACAACAAGCTGCTATAATGCCAGATCATCAGACAATGAAAGAATTGTTGACCGAAGAAAACTATAGAGTTGTTGATAAAGAGCTAAAATCAGTATTGAAATTCGGTTTGAAAGAGCTGTCAATGATGAATCCAAGTTTGATTTTGACGCTTTATGAAATGGAGTTATATAAAAAACGTACTGGTTTAATTGATGACAAGCAATCGGATTCTTATTTTCAATTGATAGCCGAGGAAAAGGGTAAAAAAGTTGTTGGTTTAGAGACTGTTGAACAACAAATTGAAGTCCTTTTTGGTAATGGAAGTTTAAAAAGACAAGCCGAGGTTTTGGTTGAAACTATTCAGCACAAAGACAGTATTATGAATGAAATGAATCATTTAAATAAATTGTATAAAACCGGCAAGCTGGACGAATTGGTTATGTTGACCAAAGGTAAAGGAAACGTTACCGATATGACAGATGAGGAGTATGTAAAGCTGGTTGATAACCGAAATGCAAAATGGTTGACCCAATTGCCTGATTTGATGAAAGAATCATCTTGTTTTGTGGCTGTAGGCGCTTTACACCTTGCAGGTAAAAACGGATTGATAAAACAATTGGAAAAGGCCGGATATAAAGTAAAAGCAGTTGAATAAGGATATTTATTCAGAAACAAAAAGGGTCTTAATTGAGTGCAGTGTTTTTTTTTGCCCAATTTTAAATAATGATTTGTTTAGTTGCGATCCAAATTAAGTTCGTCAAAGCAAGTATAATTTTGATTTATAGTTTATTCCAAATATATAAGTTAGTTGATTTATGTTGATTGACATAAATTTTCATAAAATAAAGTCACAAGAAGTTGTGGCTTTTTGTTTTTTGAGCTATCATGTTCCATAATGTTATTAGGGTGAAAGTTTTAATCTTATTTTAAGTACTTTTTTTGCTGTGTTTGTACTATTTTTTTAAATAAAGCGTTATTGTTTTCAATGCTTCAGTATATTGATACTCAAAGATGGATTTCATTTTGGAGAGGTCGCAATTAATCAGTATATTTGCAGGTTAAAATTAAGGTTAAACGGATTAAGATATTTCAGGAATGATAGATTATATAAAAGGCGAAATTACCGAGTTGACTCCTGCATTTGTGGTGCTCGAAACAGTTGGAATTGGTTATTTTGTACATATTACTTTACCAACGTATTCGTTTTTGGGCGAGGAGAAATCGGCTAAGTTATTTGTTTATGAGGCTATTCGGGAGGATGCGCATGTGTTGTACGGTTTTCGTTATCAGAGCGAACGCCAGCTTTTTCTGTTGTTGATTTCTGTTTCGGGTATTGGTGCCAACACGGCCCGTATGATTATGTCGTCGTACACGGCACAGGAAATTCAGGAAATGATTGCTTCGGGAAATGTGTCGGCACTGAATGCTATCAAAGGGATTGGAACAAAAACTGCTCAACGTATTATCGTTGATTTGAAGGATAAAATTGTGAAAGGAGTGGGAGGTGCTGATTTCACTGGTATGATTTCGGGTGCTCATTCCGAAGTGAAAGAGGAAGCTGTATCGGCATTGGTTATGCTTGGGTTTGCGTCGGCAGCCAGTCAGAAAACCGTAGATAGCATCCTGAAAGAACAACCTACGCTAAAGGTGGAACAATTAATTAAACTGGCGTTGAAAATGATGTAATTTATTAAGTTAGTAGTTTGGAGTTCTGAGTCAGGAGCACAACAAGTTTATTACGATTGAAGAGCTACTCACTTTATTTTTTTGATATTTATGATTTTTTCGAAAAAAACTCTCTCTATATTATTTTTCTGTGGCATTGTTCTTAGCTCGGCTTATGCATTTGTAAGCGCGGGTTTTCATGTTGATACAGATTTGTCGCTGTTGGAAGAAATGCCCGTTCCGGCAACTCCGAAAACCCAAACACCTGCTCCTGCACATGCAGCAACTCCGACTCCTGCCGTAAAAGACACTACCACGGGGCCGATTCCAAACTTTCCGATCAAAAAATATACTCAAAACTCTTACGAGGATATCGAAGCCAAATATCCGATGGATGCCCCTAATCCTAAAAATGTGAAATCGATGGTGGAGTACGATGCCAAAACGGGAAATTACATTCTGCGCACTTTTGTGGGCGAAAATGAAATTGCATCTCCGTTTTTGATGACAGCTCAGGAATACCGCAATTACTCCGGAAAACTTGATTTGCAACGCTATTGGAAAGAGAAAAACGGAAAGGTGGCTAAAAATAACGAAGACAAGTTTTCGGTTTCGGATATGAAATTCAATATCGGGCCAGCCGATAAGGTTTTTGGCCCCGGTGGTGTGCAAATTAAAACACAGGGTTCGGCCGAGTTGGTGTTTGGTTACAAATCCAATAAACTCGATAATCCGGCTCTGACAGAGCGTATGCGCAAGACCGGTAATTTTAATTTTGATGAAAAAATACAGTTGAATGTAACCGGTAGCGTAGGAGATAAGGTGAGCCTTGGGCTGAATTACAATACGGAATCGAGCTTCGATTTTGACCAAAAAATGGTGAAACTTGCCTACAAAGGAAAAGAGGATGATATTATCAAAACCCTGGAAGCTGGTAACGTAAGTCTACCACTCAACAGTTCGCTTATATCGGGGAGTACTGCGCTGTTTGGTATCAAAACCGAAATGCAGTTTGGTAAGCTGAGTGTTGCTGCCATTGCCACTCAACAACAATCGCAAACACAAACAGTAAGCTCAAAAGGGGGAACACAAACCACCAAATTTGAGGTGAACATTGATAAATATGATGATAACCGCCATTTCTTCCTAGCCCATTTCTTCAGGGATAATTACGAGAACTGGATGAAAACATTACCGCATATTTCGTCGGGAGTAACTGTAAACAGGGTAGAGGTGTGGATTACGAATAAACGGGCTAATTACGATCAGGCACGCAATATTGTTGCTTTTATGGATTTGGCGGAAACTGATGAAATTGATAATAAGCAATGGAAAGTTTTGTCGGCAGATAAAATACCTCAGAATACAGCAAATGATTTGTATTCATCTGTGACAGGGCTTCAGGATATTAGGGATGTTCAGAAAACCAATTCCGTTTTGTATAGCGCTTATGATCCGACAACAACCGGAATTAATGGCGGCGAAGATTATGAGAAAATTGAAAGTGCCCGACGCCTCGATCCATCGGAATATACACTGAACAGAGAACTTGGTACCATCTCGCTTCGCAATACATTGAACCCCGATGAAGTGCTGGCTGTGGCCTATGAATATACCTATCGTGGACAAACTCATCAGGTGGGTGAATTTTCGACTGACGCCATAAATGCCCCCAATGCTCTGGTGGTGAAGTTACTGAAAAGTACTTCGCAATCCCCTAAATTGAAATTATGGGATTTGATGATGAAGAATGTTTACGATCTTGGTGCTATGGACATTCAGCAAGATAATTTCAAACTGAATGTCGTGTATCGGAACGATTCAATTGGTACTGATATGCAATATATAACCGAAGGTGCTATCAAGAATAAAATTTTACTTCGGGTAATGAATCTGGATAGACTCGATTCGAAACAGGCAGCTAACCCTGATGGTAAGTTTGACTTTATTGAAGGATCAACAATTCTTGCTTCATCGGGTAGGGTTATATTTCCTGTGTTAGAGCCTTTTGGTTCAGACTTACGAAAAGCGATTGGAAATGATGATATTGCCAAAAAGTATGTTTATCAGGAACTGTACGATTCAACTCTTGTTGTAGCGCAGGAATTCAGCGAAAGAAATAAGTTCAAACTGACGGGTGAATACAAAGCTTCGTCGGGTTCGGAGATACGGCTGAACGCCATGAATGTGCCCCGGGGTTCAGTAACTGTAACTGCTGGTGGTGCTACGCTGGTTGAGAATGTTGATTATACGGTTGATTATACGATGGGAACAGTAACCATTCTGAATCAGTCTCTTATTGCTTCAGGTACCAAAATCGATGTGAAACTGGAAAATCAGTCAATGTTCAGCATGCAGCGTAAATCGTTGGTTGGAACACATTTGGAGTATAAGTTTGATAAGGATTTCAGCCTGGGTGGTACCATTATGCATTTGTCCGAAATGCCGCTTACAACCAAGGTAAACACCGGTAGCGAGCCAATTTCGAATACCATTTGGGGACTGAATACATCATGGAGAACCGAATCGCAATGGCTAACCAATGTGTTGGATAAAATACCGTTTGTAAATGCAACCAAACCATCGACAATAGCTCTGAATGCTGAATTTGCTCAATTAATTCCCGGACACTCAAGCGTTGTAAGCAAAGATGGATTGGCATATATCGACGATTTTGAATCGACCAAAACTACCATTGATATTCATTATCCGATAAACTGGTATCTGGCTTCAACGCCTACCGGCAAATTTTCGGAAGGAGTAAGAAGTAACGATGTTAGTTATGGTAAAAACCGTGCTTTGCTAGCCTGGTATTATGTAGATCCATTGTTCAACAACAAAGACACAAAATCCAATCCAACGTACATCCGAACCGATTTGGATGCTTTATCAAACAACCTGACCAGAGAGGTACTTGAAACCGAGATTTTCCCAAACAAACAAATTGAGGTAAATAAATCGCCCCGTATGACGATTATGAACTTGTCGTACTATCCAACTGAGCGTGGTCCATACAACCTGGATGTGGCTGGAATGAACGCTGATGGTACGTTGACAAATCCGAAAGGTCGCTGGGGAGGTATAATGAGGAAACTTGATGCTACTGACTTTGATGCATCCAATATCGAATACATTGAATTTTGGATGATGGATCCGTTTGTAAATGGTGGTATGAAATCGGATGAAAAAGGAGAATTATATTTCAACTTGGGTGATATTAGCGAAGATGTTCTGAAAGATGGTAAAAAATCGTTTGAACACGGATTGCCTATTGACGGTGATGAAACAAAAACGGATGCAACAGTTTGGGGACGTGTACCTAAGACTCAATCTACAGTCACAGCATTTTCCGGCGATCGCAAAAATCAGGATGTTGGTTTGGATGGATTACCAAACGACAAGGAGTTTAGCTACCCGGCATATGGCGACTACCTCAATGGGGTCAAAAATAAAATGCCATCTACCGAACTTGATAAAATGAATGCTGACCAATTTTCGCCATTGAAAGACCCCGCGGGCGATAATTATCATTTTTATCGTGGCACCGACTACGATGAGCAAAAACTGACAATTTTACAACGTTACAAACATTACAATGGTACCGAAGGAAATTCGCCAGACGCAACCAATGTAAGCGAACAATATACAACCAATGCCACTTCGTTGCCCGACAATGAAGATATAAATGGTGATAATACGCTGAATGAATATGAAAAGTATTATCAATACCGTGTAAAGATTGACCCGAATGCCATGTCAATCGGATCAAATTTTATTACAGACAAAGTTGAAGCGAACGTAAATCTCAAAAATGGTAAAACCGAAAAAGTGAACTGGTATCAGTTTAAGATTCCGATTCGTGAAAATCTCGATCCAATTGGAGGTATTCGAAATTTTAAATCTATCCGTTTTATCAGAATGTTCCTCACTGGATTTGAGAAAGAAGCTCATCTTCGTTTGGCAACGCTCGATTTGGTACGTGGTGAATGGCGGAAGTTTAATAAGATTCTATATCAGGGAAGTACACTCCCAACGACAACTGCAAGCCTTGATGTACAGGCTGTGAATATCGAAGAGAATGCAAGTAAATCGCCTGTAAATTATGTGTTGCCTCCGGGCGTTACCCGCGAAGTTGACCCGGGTCAACAACAATTATTGCAGCTGAACGAGCAATCGATGGTTTTACGTGTAACCGATTTGGCAACAAATGATGCGCGTGGTGTTTACAAAAATACGGCTTATGATATGCGTCAGTATAAACGCCTGCAAATGTTTGTTCACGCCGAAAAAATGGCTGCAGATAATCGTAGTCTGAATGATGGCGAATTGACCTGTTTCGTACGTATTGGTTCGGATATGGTAAACAACTATTACGAGTATGAAATACCGTTGAAGATTACTCCTGCCGGATTATACAATCCCGAAAGTAACACCGATCGGAATATTGTGTGGTATCCTGAGAATAAATTTGATTTTCCATTCGAAGTACTTACTAATGCAAAATTAGCCCGAAATAAAGATCGTCAGAGTAAACTGAGCACCGTTTCAAACTCACAACCTTATGTTGTGTACGACAATTTGAATAAAATTTCGATAGTTGGTAATCCATCTATTTCGGATGTTTCAACTATTATGATTGGTGTCCGAAACAGTGGGAAAGACAGAACGAATGAACCAAAATCGGGAGAAATTTGGGTGAATGAACTTCGTATGTCTCAGTTCGACGAGTCAGGCGGATGGGCAGCCATGGGTAATTTGGCTGTTGGTCTTTCCGATTTGGGTACAATCAATTTTGCCGGCAGAATTGAAACGGCAGGTTATGGAAGTATCGAAAGCAATGTAACTAACAGGAGAAAAGATGATTTGTATCAAATGAATTTCTCCACTGCACTTGAGTTAGGTCGGTTCTTGCCTCAACAAGTTAAATTGCAGATTCCGGCCTATTTCTCGTACACAAACGAAACCCTGTCGCCGAAATATAATCCGCTCGATCAGGATGTATTGCTGTCGAATGCTCTCAATGCTGAGGTAAGTCAGGCAGCTAAGGACACCTTGAAGTTGGTTTCGCAAACTGTAAATACAACGAAAAGTTTCAACATATCGGGTGCCAAGGTGAACATAAAAAGTAAGAATCCGCAATTCTACGACCCGGCCAATGTCACTTTTGCTTATGCGTTGAATGAAACCAACCAGCACAGTGCTGAAATTGAACGAAATTTTTCGAAAGATGAGCGTGCTTCGGTAAATTATAGTTTTTCGTTTAACCCTCAACCATTTGAACCATTCAAAAGCGTTAAAGCCTTAGACAAACCCTTGTTTAAAATCATCAAGGATTTTAATCTGAACTACATGCCTCTTTCTGTTAGTTTCAATACGAATATGGACAGGCGGTTCTCGCAGGTAAAATTACGTGACTTAAATGCAACATCTACGGGTGTAAACCCAATGGATTTGACTTTTAGTAAGGATTTTATGTGGAACCGTCAGTTCGATATTAAATACGATTTGACCAAAGCAATTAAGTTTTCATTCCAAACGGCAATGAATTCAAACATTAGTGAAGGTGATAATTTGACTCCTCCTGAAATTGATAGAGGTCATTACGAACAATGGCGCGACACAGTTTGGTCGAATATCAAAAAGCTTGGTACGCCCTATACCTATCAACAGGTATTCACTGCTTCGTGGACGTTGCCTATCAATAAAATTCCACTTTTCGATTGGATTAACGCCAATGCATCCTATAACTCGGATTATAAATGGGACCGAATGGCCAAAATACAGGGTGGTTCGGATATCGGCAATATTGCCAAAAGTACCGGTGCCTGGCAAGCTGATGGTCAGTTCAATTTTGAAAGCTTATACAGCAAATCAAAGTTCCTGAAGGATGTGACTACGCGTACAAGTCAATTGGCTAATCCAAATAAACAGAAATTTCAGTCGAAAACCTATACTCAACAGGTTAATCTGGAGAAAGGCAAGTTACTGACTATAAATCATCGACTTGGCAGTGATAAATTCAGATTTACAGCGGTTGACAAGCAAGGTAATCCGGTTGCACTGAGCTATAAGGTTAAGAATGCTACCACGATTGAAATAACACCGCCTTTGAAAGCGGATAGTATTTTGCTGACTCTTGTAAGTCAGGATCCGAATGTTCAAAGTCCAGCACGGGCAACTGTTGATTTTGCTGTTCGTGCATTGATGCTTGTTCGTCGTGCTTCTATTACTTATCGTGAGTCGAACAGTATGGTGTTGCCGGGCTTTAAACCGCAGGCAGGATTTTTAGGGCAACAATCAGTTAATGGTGTATATGCTCCTGGTTATGCATTCACTTTTGGACTTATTGATAAGAGTGTGATTGAAAATTCGCTAACTAATAATTGGTTATATGAAAGTGATTCAATTGTAACTCCGGCTACTTCTGCCTTTACCTCCGATTTGGATGTGAAAGTTTCGCTTGAACCATTTGCAGGTTTCAAAATCGATTTGAACGCCAAACGCTATGAAGCTAAAAATACATCAATACTATATATGTTTGCGTATAAGAATAATGGAGTAATGCCAACTACCTATACTGGAAGTTATAACATTACCTTGATGGCTTTGGGTACAGCGTTTAAACCAATTGGCACAGCTAATCAAAATTATTCGTCAGTGTTGTTTGATAAATTATTAGCAAACCGTCAGGTAATTAAAAATAGATTGGATGCGAAATATGTAAATACAAATTATCCAGAAGCAGGCTTTTTAAAAGCAAATGGTTTAGGTTATAAAGGAGAAATTCCATACAATGCAGCTAATGGAAGCTTTGATTTAAATTCAGCCGATGTGCTTATTCCTTCGTTCCTGGCAGCTTATACCGGACGGGATATAAACACGGTTGATACAAATCCGTTTTTATCTTTCTTGAGTATTTTGCCTAACTGGCGTATTAGTTACGATGGTTTATCAAACATTGGCTGGATTAAAGATAAGTTTAAATCAGTTAGTTTGACGCATGCATATACTTGCCGATACAGCATTGGCTCATATACATCCTATTCAACCTGGGTTGCCATGAGTGAGAATAATGCTTTTGGATATGTGAGTGATGTTCAGAATGCAGGTAATGCATTGCCTTCGTCGCCTTATGACATTTCTGATGTTTCCATTAACGAGCAATTTAGCCCGCTTATTGGGGTAAATGTGGCACTTAAAAACAGTATGACCGGTAAACTTGAATACCGAAAACAACGCAACCTGGCATTGAATCTTTCAAGCACACAACTGATTGAATCGACTTCAGATGAGTTTGTTGTGGGAATGGGATATTTGTTGAAAGACTTTGATGTAATTCTGAAACTTAAATCGGATCAGCAAACCAAGGTGAAGAATGACCTGAAACTAAGTGCCGACTTATCGTATAAAGATATTAAAACCCTTTTACGCAAGGTGCAGGAAAACATTACTCAGGCATCGAGTGGAAATAAAGTGTTCTCGCTTAAAATTATTGCCGACTACGTATTTAGTTCGAAAGTAAACATACAACTGTTCTATGATCGTCAGGCAAGTACACCCCTTATTTCTTCATCGTATCCCGTATCATCATCAAACTTTGGAGTAAGCTTCAAATTTATGTTGACACGTTAAGAACCAGAAGATTAATTTTTGCCCAAAACAATATTGTTATGATAAAGAAAATCTTACTTACTTTCATAGTGGCAACATTGACTACAGCTTTGTTTGCCCAAATTTATAATCCTGTAAAATGGAGTCATGAATTAAAAATAACAGGAAAGAATACTGCCAACATACAGATTCGTGCAACAATTGACGAAGGTTGGCATTTGTATGGACTGCACATTCCTGCTGATGGACCGCGAGCTACAGCAATCACTTTCAAAACAATTCAAAATGCTAAGCTGGTTGGGGAACTTGATTCACCATCTAAATTGCAAAAGGCCTACGATGCCAATTTCGATATGGAGTTGAACTGGTACGTAAATGAAGCTGTTTTTGTTCAAAAAATTAAGTTTACCGATGCTTCAAAAGTAAAGGTTTCGGGTGTTATTGAATTTATGGTTTGTGACGATAAAAGTTGTTTGCCACCTTCAAAGCAAACTTTTACATTAGGTGCACCTATTGTAAAACAAAGCCCGGTTGCTGCAAAAGATTCTGCAGTTACAAAGACTGTTGTTGCAAATGCGAAGACTGATTACTGGAAACCGGTAATCAATGAACTTAAAGCTTTTGGAAATGCATCGGGTGATGCGGGTCAAACATCACTTTGGCTTATTTTTCTGGCTGGCTTGCTTGGTGGTTTTCTGGCGTTATTCACACCCTGTGTTTGGCCCATTATTCCTATGACAGTGAGTTTTTTCCTAAAGCGTTCCGAAAATAAAAAGCTGGGTCAGCGTGATGCTGTTTTATACGGTTTAGCTATTATTTTTATTTACGTAACATTAGGCATATTGATAACACTTATCTTTGGTGCAAGTGCTTTGAATAGTTTATCGACAAATGCTATTTTTAATCTGATTTTCTTTGCTCTTCTGGTGGTTTTTGCCATTTCTTTTTTTGGAGCTTTCGAAATTACGTTGCCTTCGTCCTGGTCGACAAAACTGGATGCAAAAGCTGATTCAACTGCCGGCTTTATAAGCATTCTGTTCATGGCATTTACGCTGGTATTGGTTTCGTTTTCATGCACCGGACCCATAATCGGAACCTTACTTGTTCAGGTTTCATCCAGCGGTTCATTGCTGGCACCCGCCATTGGTATGTTGGGTTTTGCTGTTGCATTGTCTATTCCTTTCAGCTTGTTTGCATTGTTTCCTTCGTGGCTGAAATCATTGCCTAAATCGGGTGGTTGGTTGAACTCGGTGAAAGTCGTGTTGGCATTTTTGGAGCTGGCTTTGGCACTTAAATTCTTTTCCGTTGCCGATTTGGCTTACGGTTGGCGCTTGCTTGACCGGGAAGTGTTCTTATCCATCTGGATTGTAATTTTTGCATTACTTGGCATGTATTTACTCGGAAAGCTACGTTTTTCTCACGATAGTGAATCAAAGCATACTTCCGTTTTGGGTGTATTTCTGGCCATTGTGTCTTTCGCCTTTTCGGTGTATATGATTCCCGGTTTATGGGGTGCTCCGTTGAAAGCAATCAGTGCTTTTGCGCCACCGCTCAGCACACAGGACTTTAATTTATACCACGACGAAGTACATGCCGCTTTTACCGATTACGATCAGGGAATGGCTTTTGCAGCCGACAAAAAATTACCGGTTGTTGTTGATTTTTCAGGTTTTGGCTGTGTCAATTGCCGGAAAATGGAAGCTTCGGTTTGGACGGATGTAAATGTGAAAGATTTGTTGAAGAAAGACTTTGTTTTGATATCCTTGTTTGTAGATGATAAAACGGCTTTGGCAAAATCGTATGAGGTTGACGAAAATGGTCGTACAACGCTTATTGAAACTGTTGGCGATAAATGGAGCTATTTGCAACGCTCGAAATTCGGAGCTAATGCACAACCATTTTATGTTATGCTCGATAATACTGGTAAACCCCTCAATAAGTCGTACACATTCGATCAAAATCCGGCAAATTTTGTAAAATGGCTTAACCGTAAATAGTACATTTTGTCCTGATATTGGATGTTTTATACATACATCTGCCAATCTGCCACCCGATTTCTGCCAAAAGTAGAATTCGGGTGCTTTGGCAAAATTATTGATGAACGAGTTGAAACCTTCAACTGTTCATATTGGAGGTCTTTCAATATGCAATAAAATAAACACGTAATATGAAAAAAGAAAAACATACTGAAGAAAATCCTGAAGTGAAAGAGGAAACTACTCAGAACGTTGAGAATAACGCAACAACAGAACAAGCTGCTGATCAGATTGTAGATGAGATTGAACAAATCAAGCAACAATGTGCCGATTTGAATGACAAAAACCTTCGACTGATGGCTGAGTTCGATAATTATCGCAAACGTACGCTGAAGGAACGCATGGATTTACTGAAAACAGCAAGCGAGAAAGTTCTTGTGGATATGCTTCCGTTGGTTGATGATTTTGAACGTGGTTTAAAAGCAATGGAAACATCGGAAGATGTTGTTGCGGTAAAAGAAGGAGTGGATTTGATTTATTCAAAATTCATAGCTTTTTTATTGCAGAATGGGGTAAAAGCTATTCCTACAGAAGATCAGCCATTTGATACCGAATTTCACGAAGCAATAACTACATTTCCTGCTCCGACCGAAGAGTTGAAAGGAAAAATTATGGATTGTGTTTCAAAAGGGTATACAATGAACGAAAAGGTAATCCGTTTCTCTAAAGTGGTTGTTGGCGAATAATTCTATTGACAAATATTGACAGGTAATCAGGAATGATTTAAATTACCACAATCAATTAAATTTATGGCAAAAAGAGATTTTTACGAAATATTAGAAGTGTCGAAATCGGCTTCGGCTGACGAGATTAAAAAAGCTTACCGCAAAAAGGCAATTCAGTATCACCCCGATAAGAATCCGGGTGATAAGGCTTCTGAAGAAAAATTTAAAGAAGCTGCTGAGGCGTATGAGGTGTTAAGCGATCCGGACAAACGTCAACGCTACGATCAATATGGTCATGCAGGTGTTGGTGGAGCTGCCGGAGGTGGTTTTGGTGGCGGTGGCATGAATATGGACGATATCTTCTCCCACTTTGGTGATATTTTCGGAGGTCACTTTGGTGGTTTTGGAGGATTTGGCGGAAGTCAGCGCGGTGGTGGTCAACGGGTTCGTCGTGGTTCCGATTTACGCGTAAAAGTAAAACTTACGCTGGCCGAAGTTGCTACCGGAGTTGAAAAGAAAATTAAAGTCAAAAAAGCTGTTTCCTGTTCACATTGTAATGGATCAGGTGCTGCTCATGGTTCTTCGTCTACAACTTGTACCACTTGTAACGGTCAGGGACGTGTTATGCGTGTTCAGCAAACCATTCTCGGGCAAATGCAAACTGCAGCTGAATGTCCGACTTGTAATGGTGAAGGTAAAATTGTAAAAGATAAATGTACGCACTGTAGTGGTGAGGGTATTGTACGCGAAGATGAAGTAATCACTATCAACATTCCGGCAGGTGTAATGGAAGGTATGCAGCTTTCTATGAGCGGTAAAGGAAATGCAGCCCGCAGGGGTGGTGTAAATGGTGATTTGCTGATTCTTGTTGAAGAGGAAGCACATCCCGAACTTATTCGCGACGAAAATGACCTTATATACAATCTCTTGCTAACTGTTCCAATGGCTACCTTGGGTGGCTCGGTAGAAGTGCCAACTGTAGAAGGGAAAGTGAAAGTGACAATTACTCCCGGGACTCAACCGGGTAAGGTGTTGAGGCTTCGCGGAAAAGGTTTGCCAAATGTAAATCGGTATGGGACAGGTGATTTGCTTGTGAATATTGGGGTATATATTCCTGAAAATTTAAATAAGGAAGAAAAAGCTGCTATGGAAAAACTGAGCAAGTCGGACAATGTAAAACCGAATGCTTCTGCAGCACGTAATTTCTTCACCCATTTCAGAAATATGTTTGAATAATCGCATTTTAAGCTATTATATAGAACAGCCTGTTGATTTTCATGTCAACAGGCTGTTTTTTATATGTCTGGAAATTTTTTAAAAATACAATTCGCCAAAGAATTCGGGGCGATGAAAATCAGGTATTTCTGTTTTTACCGGATTCCAGGTCACGTAGTGTTTATAACTGGTTCCATCAGCACATTTGTAAAAATTACCTGTGATTTTTTGAGGTAAATTGCCTGGGTCAATGCCCATAATACGTAATGGAATTTTTACTGTCACTTCCCATTCAAACATTCCTTCCATTTCGTTGAAAGCTCGCCGGCCTAAAGAAGGGTAACGCTTAATCATAGCGAGTTCCTCTTTGCTGAAAGGTGTTACATCTTTATTTCTTGAAACGCGTTTTGACGCCTTACAGGTGCCAATACAATTAAATTCAAAATTCATGTATTTATCATTACCCGGAACCTGACAAAAAAACTCCACACAGCTATCTTCATTTACAGGTTCCTGGTCATTAGAATAAACAGCACGTATCATGCTGCCATGAACATTATATTTTATAAAAACACTATCGTTCGATCGGGCGATAGTAAAATTTGTAATTGGTCGGTAAGGATATTGAGTCGACCAGTTTAAAATTTCTACGGCGTCGCGCTGTCCATCTTCTTCGAGTATATCGCCGGCACTTTCAACATCAATATTGTTCAATGCCTCAAGATAGGGGATTTTCAGAGTTTTCATACTTTTATCTGTTTTGTAGATTTCGGAATGCGAGTACAATATTACCCAATATATCTGATAAACTGAAGAAATCAGCGGATGAATTATAGTTAAATGTGCTTATTGGGGTTTATAACAGCTGTTTTTATATGCAGACTCATTAGTTCTATGAAAAAAACATTAAAAAGCAATTCTTCAAAATAAGAAAGAGGTTAAGCACCATGAAACATGATCACATTTCAATGTACTTAACCTCTTTTACATGAGACTAAAATATCCCTCAAACTGGGATTTATTTATGCCAAAGCAGCTTTTTCAGCATTGTTATAGCCAAAAACCAAATCATCAATTACTTCTTTTACCGACGTAATTTTTGTTGCCCTGTATGCGTTACTTCCTGCAAATGCATAACCTTTATCCATCTGACCTCTGTAGGCATTGTAAAGAGTTACGATAATACAATACGGTACTTTTTTATAATCGCAAGTATGTAAGCAGTCGTAAGGGCATGATTTTGGAGCAGTTAGTCCTTGTTTTACTTTCTCCAAGAATTCACCTTTTAAGGCTCTTCCCGGCATTCCAACAGGACTTTGAATAATTTCAACGTCGTTTTCGCTGGCATTGATGTACGATTCTTTGAACTTGATATCCGCATCACATTCGTGTGTAGTTACAAATCTGCTGGCAATTTGAACCCCTTTGGCACCCAATTGCATCATACGGTACACGTCTTCGCCTGTGTAAATACCACCGGCAGCAATAACCGGAATTTCCTGGTTGTATTTTTCCTCAAAAACACTGACTACTTCTACTACTTCGGGCACGAGCTTTTCGATAGAGAAATTTTCATCTTCAATTTGAGTTGTTTTAAAACCAAGATGACCACCTGCTTTTGGACCTTCAACTACTACTAAATCAGGTAAGTAATCGTAGAGTGTTTTCCATTTTTCGCAAATAATTTTTGCAGCTCTGGCCGACGATACGATTGGAACCAGTTTGGTTGTACAATCCGGAGTGCGGTATTTTGGCAAATCCATTGGAAGGCCTGCACCGGCAAAAATTACATCTACTTTTTCGGCGATAGCAGTTTTTACCATGTCACCAAAATTTGTCAAAGCCATCATGATGTTTACACCAATGATACCCGTGCTTTTTTCACGGGATTTTTTAATTTCCTCTTTCAATCCACAAATGCAGGCTTCCATGTAGTCTTTCGCTGTGTGGCGATAAATAAGACCAAGTCCTGCACACGATATCACACCAATCCCCCCTTCATTTGCAACTGCTGATGCTAATCCTGACATAGAAATTCCAACACCCATTCCACCTTGTATGATTGGTAAGTTTGCTGTTAGATTTCCAATTTTTAATTTATTCATATTGCACATTTTAACGTTTCGTGTGCAAAAGTACGGATTAAAAGTAGAACTTACGGGTTTTATGCTATTATCAAGACTTTATTTAACTGAATAGTGAGTAATTTGACACAATATGTATTTTTATAAGATAAATAGTCGGTAATATTTGTAATAATCAGTATTTGAGTATATTTAAATAATTGTATCTTTGACTCAAATTTAGGATGTAATTAATATAGAATGAACTTTACTGCTATTGATTTTGAAACAGCTCATGCTAATTTCCCTTGTGAGATAGGGTTGAGTCGTGTGGAAAACGGATTGATTGTTGAATCAAAATCCTGGTTGATAAAACCGGCATGTTATCCTTACATGAATCCCTGGAATCAACAGGTTCATGGTATTTCAGCTGCTCAGGTTTCAATGGCTGCCACTTTTGAAGAGTTATGGAGTGAGTTGAAACCCTGGTTGGAAGATTGTTATCTGGTAGCTCACAATGCTGCTTTTGATATGCGTGTCCTTCGGGCATCGTTAGCTTGTTACGATTTGGCCATTCCGTGGGCAGAATACTTTTGCAGTGTAAGTTTATCCCGTAAAGCGTGGAAGCATTTGCCAAGTCATAGTTTGGGGGTTGTTAGTCAGTTTCACAACATACATTTTAATCATCACAGAGCAGGCGACGATGCTAATGCCTGTGCTCAGATTGCTTTGAAAGCTTTTGAAACTGTTGAGGCAAACGATGTGCAGGATGGACTGAAGAAGCTGGGTGTGGGATTGAAAAAACTCTAATCACACGATATATATAAACAAAAAAAACCTCTCGATGCTTCACAGCAGAGAGAGGTTATCATTTGTAGATTACGTTTTATTTACTCACACATTAAAATGCTTGCCCACAATACAAGCACTTTTTTCCTTAAAATACAGAAATTTCGTAGCTCGGTTCATCAACGATTTCCGGAACCAACTCTGTATATAATACTTTACCATTTTCGTCAACAGCTACAACTGAACGTGCCATCAAACCCTGAAGAGGACCATCAGTAAGCAATACACCATAATCAGTTGCAAAAGAATTATAACGGAAATCAGAAGCTGTACTTACATTTTCAATTCCTTCTGCACCACAGAAACGACCTTGTGCAAAAGGTAAGTCTTTAGAAACACAAATTACTACTACATTGTCCTGATTAGCAGCCCATTTGTTGAAGTTGCGAACAGATGCAGCACAAGTTCCAGTATCGATACTAGGGAAGATGTTTAATAAAACACGTTTTCCTTTGTAGTCGCTCAAATGAATTTCCTGTAAACCACCGCCCACTAAAGTGAAATCGGGTGCCTGAGTTCCTACTGCTGGTAAACTTCCATTAGTATGTACGTCTGTACCTTTAAATTTTGTTGTTGCCATAAATTGAATTTTATTATATTGTTTTAAAATTAAGTTGTAATTATTGCAATAACGCCTACCTTTGGTTTTTTGTTTATATTTGCATGTAAATTTTTTGAAGAAAAATGATTAAACCGAGATTTTATATAGTTTTAGCCCTTCTGACTGCCTTATTTTTTGTATCCTGCAAAGACCCAAATGAGTATCGGGTTGATGCGGAATTTACTGATTATCTGAATCGTTTCGTACAAGAAGGAGCCTCGCGGGGACATACATTTGATCTGAAAGGGAATGGGTTGATTATCGAATTTGCAAAACTGAAAAATAACAATGCCGGACTGACACATTATGAAGACCCAATCCGAATTGAAATTGATAAAGCATATTGGACAGCCATTGGCAAAACGGCTGGAGCTGATATGATGAAAGAAGATTTGCTTTTTCACGAGCTTGGTCATGGATTGCTAAAACGGGAACATTTGAACTCCACACTCGAAAATGGTGATTGGAAATCCATTATGTGTGGAGGCGATAAAGTGAATGGGAGAGCCTGGAATATCAATTATAAAGGAATCAGACGCAATTATTATGTTGATGAATTGTTCAACGAGAGCACTCCAGCTCCTGATTTCTCCAGTAATATGTTTTTGGCTGATAGTACAGGATTTAAAAAGGCATTGGCACTTGATTTTAATACTGTGCAAACTGCCGGTTGGACCTTAGGTGAAGATGCAAATCATAAGATTAGTATTGAGACTGCAAATGGCAATGGGAGACTGCGATTTCAATCAAAAGTGACTGATACTTATTTGGTCTTTGTGAAAACGAATATTGATGTATTGTCTGATTTTTCGTATGAACTAAACCTGGAATATAACTCTACAGACTTAACCGGACAATACGGAGTGATTTTTGGCCATCATGTTGAAGGTACTTCGGGATCAAATGAACCTATTGAGTACTTCACAATCAATAACAATAAAAATATGTACATGGGCAATAGAACCTGGTACAGTTTCTTTACGGAGTTATACGAACCTCAGGTTTTACCAGGTGGAAAAAATACGCTAAAAGTTTTCAAAATCGGAACTATGATTTATTATTTTATCAATAATGTATACAGCTACTGTTCCGAAATGGAAACGTCGGTTAGTGGAGTCTATTTTGGCTTTCTGGTTCCTTCCAACGGAGTTGTTCTCCTCGATAACCTTTTAATATGTCAGAAACCTGCATCCGGTGTTTCTGCAAAAATCAAACAAAATCAACAACTTGAATTTGACGTAACAACAATAAAATCGTTGAATCAGGGTATCATTCTCAATAAATAAAACTGCTTTTTTGAAGCAAAATACGCACTAAAATAAATAATATTCATGTCTAAATTTGTTATCTATCAGGTCTTTCCACGTCTTTTTGGCAATTACAATACAACGAATAAACATAACGGAACCATTGAGGAAAATGGTTGTGGCAAATTCAATAGTTTCACACCGAAGGCATTATCGGAAATAAAATCGCTTGGCACAACACACGTATGGTATACAGG
Source organism: Paludibacter sp. (assembly GCA_028710895.1). Lineage (GTDB taxonomy): Bacteria > Bacteroidota > Bacteroidia > Bacteroidales > Paludibacteraceae > Paludibacter. The sequence continues at coordinate 112,092 of JAQTTH010000001.1, read as the reverse complement.
CGTAATTGAACATGCCACACAAACCGATTACTCAGCATTTGGTATCAAAAAAGATCATCCGGGTGTAGTAAAGGGAAAAGCGGGTTCACCGTATGCTATCAAGGATTATTACGATGTGGATCCTGATTTGGCTGAGAACGTGGATAACCGCATGGCAGAATTTGAAGACTTGGTAAAGCGTACGCATAAAGCAGGAATGAAAGTAATTATTGACTTTGTGCCGAATCATGTAGCGCGTCAATACCATTCGGATGCAAAGCCGGCCGGAGTAGTCGATCTAGGAGAAACTGACAACTCCGAATGGGCATTTTCGCCGCTGAATAACTTCTATTACGTTCCCAATCACGCTTTTTTACCTCAGTTTTATGTGAAAGGTTATGTTGAATTCCCTGCTAAGGCAACCGGGAATGACCAGTTCACTCCTTCACCAACAGAAAATGACTGGTACGAAACAGTGAAACTGAATTATGGTGTAAATTATGCCGAAGGTGGTCAGAAACAATTTGACCCGATACCCGATACCTGGTTTAAAATGCGCGATGTTTTGATGTTCTGGGCATCGAAGAAAGTAGACGGTTTCCGGTGCGATATGGCCGAGATGGTGCCGGTTGAATTTTGGGGATGGGTTATTTCGCAGGTAAAACTGAAATATCCGGGTATAGTCTTCATAGCCGAAGTATATAATCCTGCTGAATACCGGAATTACATTTCGAATGGTAAGTTTGACTATTTGTACGACAAAGTGGGCTTGTACGATATGCTCCGCAACGTAACAAGCCGCAATTTTCCGGTGAGGGAAATTACGAATACATGGCAGGCGTTGGGTGGTATCGAAAACCAAATGCTCAATTTCCTCGAAAACCACGATGAACAACGCATTGGTTCCGGCTTCTTCTCGGGTAATGGTTTGTATGCCCAACCGGCTATGATTGTGGCTGCAACGCTTACTCAGGCTCCTGTAATGATTTACTCGGGGCAGGAATTTGGCGAAATGGGCATGGATGCCGAAGGATTTAGTGGCATGGATGGACGAACTACCATTTTCGACTATTGGGGAGTGAAAACAATTCAGGCTTGGGCAAATAATGGAAAGTTCGATGGCAAAAACCTGACAGCAGAACAAAAGGACTTATTGGCTTTCTACAAAAAGTTGCTGAACATTACTATGACTGAAAAGGCCATTACAAAAGGTTTAATGTATGATCTGGTATTTGCCAATTTCGAAAACAATAAATTTAATACGCACGAACAGTTTGCCTATTTCCGTAAGTTTGAGGATGATTTATTGTTGATTATACTGAATTTCGACGATAAACATTTGGACACCGAAGTACGTTTTCCTTTTGAATCTTTTCAGTATCTCGGGTTGTCCGAAGGACAGAATTATACCGTGGAGAATTTGATGAATGAATCGGATAAGTTTCCACTATTCAATCTGAATTCCAAAGAACCATTTGTCCTTCATATGCCTGCCTGGAAAGGGTTTATATTGAAATTAACGAAAGCATAAATAATTCATAATTAGAAAATGAAAACACAAATTAGTAGTATTGTCGCTTTGCTGTTGTTTTTCATGAGTTCTTGTTCAACCGTAAAAACAGCACCCGAAACAATTGAGGAAATAACCGGTAAAGTTGAATCGAAAGACTTTACAGTTGTGATGAACTACGCCAACCCCATGCGTATGAAGCCGGTTTTTCTTACTTCTGAATATGATTTGCGTATAAAAAATGACTCGGCCTTTGCTTACTTGCCCTATTATGGTGTTGCTCACGTTGCCCCTTTCGATACAAGTGACGGCGGAATCAAATTTGCTGCCCCAATGATGGATTACAAAATAACTCCCAATAAACGATCTACAGGTTGGGAGATTACATTTCGTGTGAAATCGAATCTCAGTTTGTATGATATCCATATGAATATTTTCAATAATGGTAGTACTTCTGTTAGCATAAATTCCTATGAGCGCGATATGATTTCATTTGAAGGTGAAATAAAAAGGGATTTGATGAAATAAATTTGGGGGTATTTCAATTGAACATAAATTATGCTTCACAACTTCAAATCAAGCCTGATTCATGAACGGGAACAAGCCGAAAGGGCCGATCGGTTTTACCATGATGTTTTGAAAGCAACGGATATAAAGCGCTATAACTCCGATTCGGAAGCCGATATGGCTATGCAAAAGCAGGATGTGGACGTGCAGTTGACAGTGAATGAGACCGTATTTCGTGTTTCCGAAAAATTCAGGGACAAAGATTATGGCGACTTGTATGTTGAAGTCTTTAGTAAATATCCACACACTCCGGGCTGGATGCATACAGGCTCGCCCAATGCCATACTCTATTTTACACCCGAATCCGTTTATTGGATTACGCATAAGTCGCTTTCAACCTTTTGTTTAGAAGTGTTATTTCCACTTATTCCCACCAAATGGTACGAAGAACTTTTTCAATCGCATAAAACCATTGTTTCCAAACGAATACTTTTCAATAAGAAATTCATCAGGATAAACCTCATTCAGGCACATAATAAAGATGGTGCTTCGTGGGAAACGATAGGGGTAAGCGCTCCATTTTCGTTTTTTGAAGAAAATGGAGTGAAAATAAAGCGATTTCCTGCGATAACCTAACTTTTAGTTTGATACAAAACCTCCCGGTTTCATTGATTATTTTATCATTTTCACTCTCTCATTTTTAATTCTTCATATTAAATTCTGATATGCTTTCGAATTGATATTCCAGCCTGAAAAACAGGCAAAAATAATTAAAGAATTATTTCTTTAATTTGTTGCTCAGTTGAAAAAAAAGTCGGATATTTATACTCGAATTGAGGAGCTGTTAATATTGTTTCAAGTTATTGAAATGTAGCTGTTTAAATATTTCTGTTTCTTCGTTTTTTCCTCCATTTCCCGACGAACATCAAAATATAAATTTTACATACAAAATGAGAGAAATTAAATTTAGTCTTGTTTACCGTGACATGTGGCAATCGTCGGGTAAATATGTGCCCCGTAAAGACCAATTAGCCAAAATTGCCCCGGTAATTATTGAAATGGGATGTTTTGCCCGTGTTGAAACTAATGGTGGTGCATCTGAACAAGTAAACCTTCTTTACGGTGAAAACCCTAATGATGCTGTTCGTACGTTTACAAAGCCTTTTAATGAAGTTGGAATTCAAACACATATGCTCGACCGTGGATTGAACGGTTTGCGTATGAATCCGGTTCCTGCCGATGTGCGTGAGTTGATGTATAAGGTGAAAAAGGCTCAGGGAGTTGATATTACCCGTATTTTCTGTGGTTTGAACGACGTTACAAACATTATTCCTTCTATTCATTATGCCAAAGCGGCCGGCATGATTGCTCAGGCTACTTTGTGTATTACGTATTCCGAAATTCATACGGCAGAATATTACATTGCCATGGCTGAAAAATTGATTGAAGCCGGCGCTGATGAAATCTGTCTGAAAGATATGGCCGGTATCGGTCGTCCTGAAATGTTGGGCAAAATTGTAAAAGCAGTTAAAACAGCTCACCCACATATCGTAATGCAATATCACGGTCACTCAGGACCGGGTTTTTCGGTAGCTTCTATGTTGGAAGTAGCAAAAGCCGGTATCGATTACCTCGACGTTGCTATGGAGCCACTTTCGTGGGGTATGGTTCATCCGGATGTGATTACAATTCAGGCGATGTTGAAAGATGCAGGGTTCAAAGTTCCTGAAATCAACATGAATGCGTATATGGAAGCACGTCGGTTGACTCAGAGCTTTGTTGACGACTTTTTGGGATACTTTATCGATGAGCGTAACAAATTCATGACTTCGTTGCTTGTAGGTTGCGGACTTCCCGGCGGAATGATGGGATCGTTGATGGCCGACTTGAAAGGTGTTCATAGCGGAATCAACTCTTATTTGAAAGGCGTAAACAAAAAAGAACTAAGCACCGACGAATTGTTGGTTATGTTGTTCGACGAAGTAAAATACATTTGGCCTAAGTTGGGAAATCCACCGTTGGTAACTCCATTCAGTCAATATGTAAAAAATATTGCATTGATGAACGTTATGTTCCTCGTTAAAGGTCAACCACGTTGGAGTATGATTGACAAAAACAGTTGGGACATGATTTTGGGTAAAGCAGGTGTGCTTCCGGGTACATTGGATCCGGAAATTATTGCGTTGGCCGAAAAGAACAAATATGAGTTCTTTGTCGGTAATCCACAGGAAAACTATCCGAACGAATTGCCAAAATACATTGCCGAAATGAAAGAGTTAGGTTGGGATAGGGGCAAGGACGATGAAGAATTGTTCGAGTTTGCTATGCACGACAAACAATACCGCGATTTCAAATCGGGAGAAGCTAAAAAACGTTTCGAAAAAGAATTGGAAACAGCCATTAAAGAAAAATATGCAACTACATCTGTTCAGATTCCTGATTTACGCGCATTGAAATACCCGAATGCAGAACCTGTAGTTTCGAATGCTACCGGACGTGTAATCTGGGAGCTTGATTTCAACGAAGGATCGGTAGAACCTGTTCACGGTCGCGAATACAAAGAATTCGAAACACTTTGTACAATTCAAACTAACTACGGCTTAGAGCATATTGGTAGTTTCTGCGATGGCCGCATTGTGGGTATTGAGAAGAAACAAGGCGAAATTGTTCGTAAAGGCGAAGTATTGGCTTATATAGAAAAGAAATAATTGCTCACACATTTTTTTCTTTTTGTCAGGAGAGATATTGCTAGCGCAATATCTCTCCTTTTTATTTGACAAATTGTTGGTTCGGTTGTGAAGCCATAGAAATTGTGAAAAATATATAATGAAGTTGTCCTGACTTTTTATAATGTCGCTCCTACGGAGCTTTTGTTTCATTGAAATAAAATATTACTAGCATAATATTGCTCCTAATGGAGCATTTTCAGAGCTTCGGAGAAGCGATATTATGGTAGAATGGATATTTGGTTTTCTTATTTAAGCTCCGTAGGAGCGACATTATTCTATTATCAAAAAGTCAAGATGAACTCAATAATATTGTATTCTCTGAGTTAATTGCCGTCCCAACTGAAATAAATGCATTCTCTCATTAAACTCTCAAAGGTGCTAAAGCACTTTTTGAGGTTTATTCAAGTGATTAAAATGCGACATTGTCTTTCCAATAATTCAGATAGTTGCAATCAAAAATCCTTCACCACTTGCCGGACTTAAATTATCCGTTCGTTCGGTAAAATAGAGTTTATTGAGATCGGATGCTGATACGTTCTTCACTTCGGCAAATCCGGCTTCACGGGCCAAATCCAATATTTCATTCGGGGTAAAGAAGCTGATAAACGGATTACCGGATGCCCGGGCACCTTTTTCGGATATAGTTTGTAATACGTGGTCTTCTTCCTCAATCAGTTCGAAAGGTAGCATATAGGTCATGGCAAGTACTGAGCCGGGAGCAAGTGTTGCAATTTGTTGCAGGGTGGCTTTGTTGGCTTCTGTTGTAAGATACATACTCAGGCCGGTGCAGGTAAGAATGGTCGGCTTAGCAGGATCGAAACCTGATTTTAGTAGTTCTTCCCACCACAGTGAACCAGCCTCAAAGTCGACTGAAACAAACCGTAACCATTCAGGAATACCGTAACCCAGTTCTATGAGTCGTTGTTTTTTCCAGGTTTGAGTACCCGGTTGGTCAATTTCAAATACGGTAAGTTTCGAAGCAATTTCAGGTTGGCGCTGAGCAAAAGAGTCGAGGCCGGCTCCAAGTATGACGTACTGAGTAACACCCATCTTTAGCTGTTCTGCAACCAAATCCTCTATAAACCGGGCACGGGCTACCATCGACGCTCTGACGCGCCTTGAAAAAATGGGATCCATATCCGGCCTCTGTTGCCAGCCTTCTGCAGGTGCAACGAGTTTAAATCCTGTTTCATCGTCGAGTACGTGGGGTTCAGCATCAATTTGAACATGCATTGCTCTCCATAAGGCTGTGCGCACAGCCGTGTTGTTTGGCTCAATAGTTTCTTTTTTTTCTTCCATATCCTTGTTGTGATTGAATTATTATTATTCTAACTCATCCATAACAATATCCGGTTCCGAAAGTTCCAGTAATTTGACCGATTGAATGGCATTTCCGGCAATTCCTTTAATGGAAGCATGCATGTCAATGGTATTCACAGTTACTTTCTCAATCTGTTTTTCGCGCTTTTTCCAAATACTTTGCATGGCGCGTTTTTCGCTTTCGAGGTCGGCTTTCATTTGTGTGAAACCCTCTACAATAGCTTCCACCTGTAGTCGGAATGTGTTTCCGGTGAGGTAATCGTAGAGCATGTGCATTTTGTCGCCTTTGTTTTCCTGCGAGCTTACAGCCACGCTGATTTGTATAATCGACTCGCGCAGCACCGAGCAAAGACCTTTGAACTCGTCGTAATTGCAAATCCAGATACCATCTTTCAATCCCATGCGGCTCATATCCGACGGCATCACTTCCGTTACCAATACGCCAATGTTAGCTCCTTTTTCGCGGATATCGGCTTTGAATTTCTCGATCCAACTTGGTTGAAAATCTTTTGTGCGTTTGCTTTCGTAGTAAATGGTGCCGCAGTTCTGAAGCGTACGCGTATTCACTACCTGAATGCAATCGCCTCCGCGTGCCCCTTTTTTAATCTCTTCAATCGAATCCAATGGAAACTGCGTTGCCAGCCATTCTTCAATAGCCAGTTCCTGCACTTCGCCCTGCAACTGCATGGAACCCTGTTCCTGCTTGCGTTTCATTTCCTCAGTCAGTTTTCGTTGCGCTTCCAGTTGCATTTGAAGTTCACGGAAACGTAGCTCGTTCTTTTCCTCTTCCTGTTTCCGTATTTTTTCTTTCTCGGCAATGAGTGTCTCGCTCAGGCTTTTTTGCGCTTCGGCTTCGGCTACCTCTTTCAGTTCGGATTTTTCACGCTTTAGCTTTTCTATTTCGGCTTTGGTGCGGTTCAGCTCTTTTACCTGTTCCGATTTTTCGTTCAGCTCCTTTTGCAACGCATTGAATTGTTCCTGCTGTTCTTCCTGAAACTTCATTTTCAGCTTTTCCTCTATGCCTTTACGGTCCTCTTTCAGTTGTTTCTCCAACCGATCCTGAAAAAGCTCATTTTCCTGCTTCTTCTTTTGCTCAAATTGCTCTTTGGCCTTATTCAGGTTTTCAAACTCGGCATCGAATTTCTTCTTTTCTTCGGCCAGTTGACTTTGATATTTCAGGTTTATCTCATCTTCCAACTGATGTGCCAATATATCCTGTACATCAATGGAAGTGCCGCAATTCGGGCATTTTATCTGGGTATTATTTTTCATATTTATTTAAAAATTTAGAGCAGAAGCAACCTGTTCACTTTGTTTGGAGTACGGCTGCAAATATAGTATTTATCTTGTATAATGCACAAATTGCAAATCCGCGCGAGCGAGTAGAAATGCTATTTTTATGTTTTTTGTAATGCGTTATAAACGCCAAACAATTACCCCCTCGTTATAAACGAGGGGGAGAAGATTTTTTATTTCATTCGAATTTTATTTTTTCTCTTTCTATAAACTCACTAAGACTTGTAGGTTTCTTTCCAATAATTTTTTCGTAATAGCCTGAGATTGCCGGTTCTTTTTGAAATCTTGGTAGAAAATGTAACATTATCATTACGACAATCAGACCTTTAACCATTCCTTCTTTTTTCTTAATTCTATAAAACTCAAAAGGGCTTACACTTGTAAAGCTAATGGGTCTCTTAACCGTTGCATTTAATAAGTCGGCAACTTTAAAAAAGTTTAAGTTCTCGTTTCCGGTTAGTTCTATTGCAAGATTTCTGTAATCGGAAAAATTATTCAGCAAAACAGAGCAAGTCTCTCCTATATTCTCAATGTCTATCCAATTAAATTTCGCTTTTCCCGATGGTAAAATTATTTGTCTTTTTGTTTTTATGTCGTCGAGCAGCGTTGTTGTCAGATTTTGCATGAAATAACTCGGTCGTAAAAAAATATAGCTCAACTTATATTCCTGAATTAGTCTTTCAATTTTGTTATGTGGTATCACTTTGCTTTTCTCAGCTCCCTGTACCGACAAAAACACAACTTCATTTACGTTATGTTCCTTTATTTTCAGGATTAATGGTCTGAAGTATGTCTCAACGTCAGCAATATGGGGTGGCCTGAGTAGAAATATGGTATCAATCCCTTTCAATGCGTTATCAAAAGTTTCAGGTTGTTCAAAATCAAAATTCACCAGCTCAATTTTGGGAAAGTCTTTAAATAATTTTTTCGCACTTTCAATGTTTCTTACACCTGCAATGATTGTATTCGGAGTTTCATTTTTTTCTAAGAACCGAATTACCTCAAATCCGACATTCCCGGTTGCACCTGTGATTAAAATTTTCTTCATCTCTTCTTTTTTTCTTTCTTTTTTTATGCCATATGACGCAATCGTGGGCAGTGAGGATAAACTGTCTGAATCAGAATTTACTGAATTTTAGAATTTACAGAATTATAATTAGTTTCGTTTCCTATACTTGGACTAAGAAGGGGTGCATTTCCCGTCAATAGTGTGTCTTGATAATTTTAGAGTCAAAACCACAAATCCTTTTTATGCCTACAAGTAGTTCGTTTTGGTTTATTTTTCTTGTTTCTGGATCGTAAATAATTATTTTTGATTTCGCAAACCCACAGTCAGCAATATATCTAAGTGAGTTTAAATTTGTCGAAGTGTTACAACATTTAGTTTGAATTGTCAAGTCTGAAAAATCATTTGCACTTGCTTTCTCCATTAATTCGTGCCAAAAGTCCAGGTCAATTTCTTTCCCACAATTTGGACAAAAGACTTTTTCAAATTCTTGTCCACAGTCAACAAAACTAACTGAGGAGTCAATAGATAGATTAATTTCTTTGTTTATGACTTGTTTGGACAAATAGTCGATTAGTTTACTCACATTTTCTCTGCTATAAGAATTGTTTGGATTTTTAGGAATAATAATAGTTTGAAAATCTGAGAATGCTGCTTTAGTCGGCTTATATTCAAATTCCACTCCAGTGTCAGTCTTTTTTTCGGCTATTTTAGTGTTGGTTTTACAGCATAAAAGTCCTAATATAGAAATCATAAATATGTATTTTAGTTTTTTCATCTTTCCCATTTTTCTTCCAAATTTATATGTTTTCTCTCAGACTTGAACCTGAGTTAGTTTCCTCTCTCCAATACTTGGACTAAGTGAGGTTAGCAGCAGAGCATTATTTCAGTTTTAGTCGTTGAAGTCCAAATGGAAAGGCATAGCAATATAAAAACTTATCTTCAAATAAATATCTTGCTCTATTGTCACCAAATAAATCTTGTAAGAATGTCCAAGTATTTCCTTTATCAAACGAAACAAAGTAATAATCGGTTAAAGTCTTTTCACCGTAACAAACAATTACAATTGCAATGTCATTTTGATAGCGTTCTTTAATATAGTATTTCTTCTCATTGAAAAGAAAGTCATGATCTTTTATATTGTATATATTTGCTTTGAAATAATGGTCGACAATTTTGTTTCTTTTCAGTGAGTTATTTATTGTTTGAAACCTATTTCCTTTGTCTGTCGAGAATAAAATTAAAGAGTCTAATTGGCAAATAAGTGTGTCGCCATGTAAATATGCGTTGTCCACAGAAGCCCTAAGATTAGGATCAAATTTTACTTCTTTCCAGTTTTTACCACAGTCATTAGTTAAAAATAAAGTTGGGACTAAAACGAAACCATCTTCTGTCTTAGCATTTTTGTCCTTAACTAAAGTATAGCCACCTACAAGTCCGTTATTTTCATTTTCAAAATAAATCACATTATCAATTGTTTTGGGATCATCATTTATTCCATTACCATTAATAGTTTCCCACCTTGAATTGTCACAACTACACAATAGAATAATTGTCAATATATTTAATGTAAATTTTTTCATTTTGAATTATGCTTTTGTTTTGCTGATAACGACCGAATCTATGGGCATTTGGCGTTACCCTTTTTCTTCCAGGTTTATATATTTGCACTTTGGTGTCCAGTCCAAGTTCCCGCTTCGCTCAAACTTGAACCATGGTTAGTTTTGTCTGCGATACTTGGACTAAGAGCGTTAGGGGTTTGTATTTTTTTCTCGATTTAAAAATTCAAGAAAGCTTTCATACCCAATAATACATAATTCAATACTATTAATTTCATCATCGTAACTTAAGTGAATACCGTAAAGCATTTCTTCACCATTACTATAAAGATCATAAATTTGATGCTGTATATTTAAATCCCATTTTCTCCCTGACCAATATCTTTTGTTTTTAATATCAAGTTCTTCGTAGCCTGTTAAGTAACCCTGACCAGATTCATCAGCTCCATATATTGAGGTTATTTGAGCTATTAAATTGCTAATATAAAGAACATTCGTTTCTGTTTTTTTCGAATTACTCAAAAAGATATTACTTGATGTTTTTTCTGTTTTGGTTGCCGTAAATAATCTTACTATTACTTGGTCAAAAAAATTAAACTCAGGATTTTCAAGGGAAATATAATGGTCTACAAATTTCCCTTCATATTTCTCTTCTTCTGGTTTAATCGCAATTGAAGTTGGTAAAAGAGAATAATAATCATTCACTAATAGCTCATTTATAGTCCTTTTAATAATCCTTTTGTTTGGTTTGATATTCGTCTTAAAAACGAATTGCTTCTTAGGTGATATTAAATACTTCAAGCTAAAAGTGACATTTTCAAAATACCAAAGAGTGAAACATTGATCTCTTGGCAGCCTTGCCTTTCCTTTAGCAATATTTTTGATTTTGTCAAATTCCCGGAATGTAGCAGACCTTTCATCATCATATAATCCTCCTCCCAACTTATTAAATAGCTCTTGGGCGATTGCATAAATTCTAGTAGCATCTTTTGTTGATGAAAAGAGATTGTAATCTCTTTCTCCATTTTTGTAGATATGAATTTCTATTTCATTAAATATACTAAAATAATCTAGTTTGTTTTTGTAGTAAATTTCAATCACTCCAGCTTCTTTGTCTTCTTTATTCATTGGAATTCCCAATTTAGAGATCTTATTTAAGTCCCAAAGATTCAATCTTAGGTTATTTAATACAATATCTCGGTCATGACTATATAAAACTGATTGACAAAAAGTAGATATTGAAAAATACCTATTGTCATTGAATACAAAATCATTTAGTAAAGATGTTGATTCCCAAGGTACTTGATCTCCATGAGAAATCTGAATAAGTTTAGTTCTAACATTTTGTAGAACTTGTAAAATTGTCAAGTTTGGAGATAGAATTTCATCGACGAGAACTGATGTGTATAGCCCATTATCACCTTCTCCATCTGATGCTGTTTTGTCTGGAGCCGTAGAATATGCAATCAATGTTCCGTATGGAGCACTCATATATGATAGCCCTTGAACTGTCAAAGATCGTTGCCAAGACCTTTCAAAAGGATTATTTCGACACGCATCTAATATGATTAAGTTTGTATGGTTATTTGCGGAACTCATTAATGATAAAATTTGATTTGCATCAATACAATCGAATTCAACTTGGTTTTCATTTATTGGATTAGCATCAGATGGAACTAAATAATTTTTTCCTTTCACTTGAAGTCCATGACCAGCAAAATAGAATAATCCTACTTCATAGTCATTAAGCTTAACAGCAAAATCATTTAAAGCCATTTTAAATCCCTGGAATGAAACGTCTTTACAAGTTTTGATTTCAAAGCCGAGTTTCGACAAGACATTAGCCATCGAATTTACATCATTCAATGGATTTTTTAATTTAGTCGCATTCTTGTAATTAGAGACTCCAATTAATAGTGCCAATCTTTTCTGTTCCAATGTATTTTTTTTAAATTATCCCTAACTCTAATATATCCGTATCACCCATATATTCACTATAGGAGTATCTTAATATCTTTCGCCCCCAAAGATAAATAACCTATTTAACACGACCAACCATTTCTGCCACTATTTTTTGTAAATTCAATAAAAAATAGGCAGCCTGCTTATCAGGAATGACCTGATCTATATAATTAAGGACTCGATAATCATAAAATTTTCACCTGATATGTTGAGAGGTCATCCCGATGTGTTGAGAGGTCATTCCGATGTGTTTAGTTGTCATTCGGATGTGTTTAGTTGTCATCCCGATGTGTTGAGACGTCATCCCGATATGTTGAGTTGTCATCCCGATATATTTAGTTGTCATTCCGATGTGTTTAGATATCATTCCGATGTGTTGAGACGTCATCCCGATGTGTTTAGTTGTCATCCCGATGTGTTTAGTTGTCATCCCGATGTGTTGAGACGTTATCCCGATGTGTTTAGTTGTCATTCCGATATGTTTAGTTGTCATTCGGATGTGTTGAGACGTCATCTCGATGTGTTGAGTTGTCATTCCGATGTGTTGAGTTGGTTTCCGCTATTGTTTAGATGCCATTTGCTATTGTATAGTTGGCATTAAATAGTTGGGATTATTGGTCTGTAAATGTCTTTTTTTGAACTATTATTTCATAAAATTTCTTCGATTACTGCCTATTTTTGTAAAGGAGAATTTGTTTTGACAAACAAACTATTCTCATATTATTTAATGCTGCTTTCACGCGGTTGTTGCAGCATAATTTCCGGCAATAATCACATTAACTTTAAATTGATTTTATAGAATGAAAAAACTCGCATTTGCTTTAGGAGTCATCCTCAGTTTTTCAATTACTCTTGTAGGGCAAACCAGGCCCGAAGTAAAAAATCTTCGCACCGAATACCTTCACAACCCCATTGGTATTGACGTGAAAACTCCCCGGTTTAGTTGGGAACTTGCTGCCACCGAACGGGGTGCCAAACAAACAGCCTACGAAATAACAATCACATCGGATAAAGCAGGAAGTACTCCTGTGTGGACTTCGGGCAAAGTTGTTTCGGATAAATCGGTGAACAACTTGTATGCTGGCACTGCTTTGGCTCCTTCCACCCGCTATTACTGGCACGTGGATGTTTGGGACAATAACAGCACAAAGATATCGTCGACACAAACAGCTTTTTTTGAAACAGGCTTGCTGGATTCCGGTTGGGGAGCTGCCAAATGGATTAAAGCCACAACGCTGAAACAGGGTGAAACGGCTACTGCAACTACGTTTACAGATTATACAATCAGCATGGACTTTCAGCTCAATGATATTGCTGCCGGACCATGCTTTGCTGCAAAGGATGGAAGCAATTTCTTTATGTGGCAAATTAATATTGAAACAGGTAGAACCCGCTTTCGTCCGCACTCGTGGTTGAACGGAGGCGCTATTTGTCACGAAAATAAGGATATAACCTCGCTTGTAGATATTAAAAAGGGAGTAACCTACACGCTTCGGATAGAAGTGAAGGGAGATAAAGCCTCTACCTATATCAATAATATCCTGATTGATGCCGACAGGGTAAACCCCAGAGGTGGAAATTATGGTTACGGAAACCTTGGTTTTCGGTCGGCACAAGCCGAAACAAGTACTACCATCGAGTCGGCTTCGTACGATAATATAAAAGTGACAACAATGGATGCGGGAACTGAGAAAACGCTGTTTGAAGAAAACTTCAGCAATGCGTCGGCTTTGCCTTTTACACAGGGATCGGTAGTTGGTGGTCGGTTACTTGTAAACACCAATTCCATTTCGTGGCAACGTCCTGCACCTGCCAAATTTACACTGGAAACGGATATGACTCTGCTAAATCAGAATGCAGGGATACTTTTCGCGGCGAAAGATGCCGCCAATATGTATATGTGGTCGATAAACACAAAGGATCAAACTTATCCGCTTATCCGACGACATATTTTTACAGCGAATAATCCTGTTACAAGCGAGGTTTCGATAGGAGCTTTTTATAGCAAGGCAGATTTGATTGGTAAAGAAAGACATGTGAAAATTGATGTTGATAACAATGTCATCAAAACCTATATTGATGGCGTTTTGGTTGATACGTACAACGATGTGAGCGCAACGCTAAAGAATGGTTTTGTAGGTTTCAGGGCTTATAATGGTGACAACAGTACGGATGAAATAGCTTTGTATGACAATGTTGTTCTGACTAATTATGTGCCAAACGCTTCTACAGGAGCTCTTGAGCCGGTAGTTGCATTTTCCGAAAACTTCGAGAGCGGTACAAATCCGTTCGAAGATGCCGATACAGTTACTGTTGCGGGCAACGTAAAACTAAAAATGATTGCCAAAGCAAGTGACTTGCGTGTGCTTCAGGGAGTCTCAACCGGTATTCCGATGTTCAGAACGAAGTTTAATTTAGATGCTGATGTTCTGTCGGCTAAAATATATACTTCGGCACTTGGCGTTTACGATTTGTTTATAAACGGAAACCGGGTAGGCACACCTACCGAAGATGGTAAGGTGCTTTACGACGAACTGAAACCGGGCTGGACTGAATATAACAAATCGGTTCAATACTCAACGTACGATGTAACAACCCTGTTGCAATCGGGCGCAAACGTGATTGGGGCTCATGTAGCCAGTGGTTGGTGGAATGGCGTAATTGCTCATGGGCAGTACGGCAATCAGGAGCTGAGTTTTATTGCGAAACTTGTAATTCAATACACCGATGGATCGACTAAAACAATTGTTACTGATCCTACCTGGTTAACTGCTTCGACAGGTCCGGTAAGAATGGCTGATATTTACAACGGCGAAACCTATGATGCCCGTAAGGAAAGCGGATGGAAAACTGTAGAATTTGATGACTCGAATTGGCTTCAAACTGCTGCTTTTACCGGTTTCAGTGGCAAAATAAAGGCTTTTGTGGGTCCTACAATTCAGGTTCGTCCGGAGCTGAACATTCAACCTGTGAGCATTACTGTTTATGATGGCAGCAAAGCCAATGGACAAACTTACGGAGCTATTAATACAAGCAATGTTATAAACGGAAACGGAACAGTTCAACTCAAAAAGGGACAAACTGCTATCTACGATTTTGGTCAGAATATGGCCGGATGGGCAAAATTTACAGCCAAATCGGCCTCCGGAACAAAAATAAAAATTCGTTTTGGCGAAATGCTCAATGATAACGGTGCTTTATCAAGAGGTAACGATGGTCCTGCCGGAAGTTTATACACAGCCAATTTCCGTACGGCAAAAGCTACAATAAACTATACCTTTAAAGGTGCCGAAGGTGGGGAAACATTTAATCCCAATCTCACATTCTTTGGGTTTAGGTACTGCGAAGTGTCGGCAAGCGACGATGTTGAAATTCAATCTATGATTGCCGAAGTTGTAGGTTCTGCAACCGAAGAAGGCTCAACATTTAAATCGAGCAGTGCTCTTGTTAACAAATTATACAGTAATGTGATTTGGGGTCAACGCAGTAATTTCCTGAGCGTAACCACGGACTGTCCACAACGTGACGAGCGTCTGGGATGGACCGGTGATACACAGATTTTCTCAAAAGCAGCAGCCTATAATGCCGATGTAGCTTCGTTCTTCCATAAATGGATGGGCGATATGAGAGACAGTCAACGCAGTGATGGCGCATTTCCGAGTACAGCTCCTATCGTTTGGGGTGGCTTTGGTCAGGGAGCCTGGGCCGAAGCAGGTATTATTGTTCCGTGGAATGTGTATTTGATGTACGACGATGCCGGTATTATTGCCGAAAATTATGCAGCAATGGAAAAATACATGGCTTTCCTGGCAGCACAAGCAGGTAGTGGCTATTTATACAATGGCGCCGGAACGGATTTTGGCGATTGGGTGGCGTATGAAGCCATGGATAAACGCTATATAAGCGTATGCTATTATGCCTATTCAGCTCAATTGATGTCGAAAATGTCTAAAGCTTTAAGTCAGGTAAGTGGTGATACCTACGATGTGAAAAGTACAAATTATGCCAACCTGTATACGAAGATTAAAGCAGAATTTCAAACACGCTTTGTCAATGCGGATGGAACATTGAAGCAAACGTCGCAAACGGCTTATTTATTAGCATTAAAGCTCGACTTATTCCCGAATGATGTTGCCAAAAATAACGGCATAACATTCCTTACACAAAAAATTGCTACCAATGGGAATAAACTCAGTACCGGATTTATTGGAACAGGTATTCTGAATCAGACCTTGAGTCAGTTTGGTGCTACAGGTACAGCGTATAATCTGTTGCTTCAACGCGGTAATCCGTCTTGGTTATATAGTATCGATCAGGGAGCTACCACCATTTGGGAGCGTTGGGATTCTTATACTATCGAAAACGGATTCCACGAAGTGAGTATGAATTCATTCAATCACTATTCTTATGGAGCGGTTTCGGAATGGATGTATCGTTTTATGGGTGGTATCGAGGCCGATGAATCAACTCCCGGTTTCAAGCATTTTATTTTGCAACCAAATCCGGATAATCGTACCACATTGCCTCAGGGTCAGGAACGCATTTCTTCTGTTGATGCCAACTTTAAATCGTATTATGGCTCTATTAAGAGTGCCTGGGTAACACGGGCGGATGGCAATCTGTCGTATACAGCAACCGTACCGGCCAATACAACTGCAACGCTTTATTTACCGTTATCGGATGCTGCTGATGTTGTTTACGAAGGTTCGGTGCCGGCTCAAAATGCAGAGGGGGTAACTTTTGTGAAAAAAGAGAATGGAAAAGCTGTTTACGAGCTTAAATCCGGTACCTATTCGTTTGGTCTGAATGTTCCGACCTCAACCGGTATCAAACAGGTTCCTGCAAAAAAAAAAGGTTTCAAAATCTTTCCAAACCCCGTTCATAGCAAATTGACGATAGCTGCCGAACCAACAGATTATGAGATTTCTGATCTCACAAGTAAGATGATTCAAAGTGGTAAAGCTACGGTTGTAAATGTATCCGGATTATTAGCCGGTGTTTATTTTATTCGCGTTGGCGACGATGTGAGTAAATTTTTGAAGAACTAAACGGTATAATCTGTTTTAAAATTAATAGTCACTTATAATGTAGTTGTTATAAGTGACTATTTTTTATATATAAACTGTTGCGGTATATTGCGTTTTAAACAAGTTCGCAACCACGGTGCTTTGTGTTGAAGCGACAGATTCGCGCACTATTTGTAAAATATTACCTCATAAAAAAATGAAGCTCCATTCTACCGGACAATAATGATTTAAAATTCCTTGTATTAAAAAGAGATTCCGAATAAAAGAACTACTTTTGCGACCAAATTCAGAAAGTATTTTTATACTCAAATAATTCCGAAAAAAAGATGATAAAAATTGGAACAACACTCTCGTCGGTAGGTAAGAAAGCCTTGTTGTGCGGCTCGGGTGAACTGGGAAAGGAAGTTGCTATTGAACTGCAACGCTATGGTGTGGAAGTAATAGCATTGGATAAATATCCGAATGCGCCGGCTATGCAGGTGGCTCACCGGTCGCATGTATTCTCGATGCTCGACGGCGAAAAGCTCCGGGAGGTAATCGAGGTTGAAAAACCTGATTACATTATTCCGGAAATAGAAGCAATTGCCACCGCCACGCTGGTTGAGTTGGAGAAAGAAGGTTTCAATGTAATTCCTACAGCTAAAGCCACTTTTCTGACAATGAACCGTGAAGGAATTCGTCGGTTGGCCGCTGAGGAGTTGAACATTCCAACATCGCCTTATCGTTTTGCTTCAACCAAAGAGGAGTTTGATGCTGCGGTTGCCGAAATTGGCATTCCATGTGTAATCAAGCCTGTTATGAGCTCGTCGGGACATGGTCAGAGTGTGATTAAAACAATTGCTGATATTGATAATTCATGGAAAATTGCTCAGGAAGGCGGTAGGGCAGGAGCCGGGCGTGTTATTGTTGAAGCATTTGTGAAATTTGATTACGAAATAACCCTACTCACTGTTCGTCATACGGGTGGTACTACTTTTCTTGAACCGATTGGGCATTATCAGAAAGACGGCGATTATCAGGAATCATGGCAACCTCAACCTATGCTTGTGGCTGCATTGGAAAAGGCGCAGGATATGGCTAAACGGGTTACCGATGCTTTGGGAGGTTACGGTATTTTTGGTGTTGAGCTATTTGTATGCGGCGACGAGGTTATATTCAGCGAAGTATCACCACGTCCGCATGATACCGGAATGGTGACAATGATTTCGCAGGATTTATCGGAATTTGCCTTACATGCCCGTGCTATTTTAGGTCTGCCGGTTCCTTCGGTGCGTTTTTATCGTCCATCAGCATCAAAGGCCGTAGTGGTTGAAGGTGACAGCGATAAAGTGGTGTTTGATAATTTGGAAGAAGTACTGGCAGAATCGGATGTTCAGATTCGTATTTTCGGCAAGCCTGAAGTGATCGGGCATCGCCGCCTGGCGGTGATTCTGGCAAGTGCCGACACCATTGAAGAAGCTCGTGCGAAAGTGAATAGAGCTTACGATAAATTAAAGATTGAAGTACTGCCTCGTTGATTTTCGTTGAAAGATGACGTAAAATGTAAACAGTAGAATCTGCTGAAATTCTTATTCTGAGCCTCAACGCATTGAATTTTAATCAATATGTTGAGGTTCGTTTTTTTGAAATCAAACATCGATTTCTCCCAACAGTTTCTATGACTTTGTCCCTGAACTATCATTTTGCTTTTTTCTGTCTGAATAAAAATTCTATTTTTGTCGGGCATTTTTATGTAAGTTGATTTGTATAAGAATGGAACGCGGATAAACGCTAATTTAGCGGATTTGTACTGATAGAATATAGAAACGGATCAATAAATGGATTTTAGCCCCGATAAATCGGAGCTGATTTGAAGATATAAGTCTTAATCATTCCGACTTGTCGGAATAAAATCCGTTTCAGATCAGCTAAATTAGCGTTTATCCGCGTTCTATTTCTGTTGTAAAGTCCGACAAACTATTAATGCAAGAACTTATAACATATATAATAACTAATATACCAGCATGATAAAAGACCTGTTTATAAAAAAGACCCTGACGCAATTGGATGAGGAAGCAGCCAGTAATAAGCATGGGTTGAAGCGCCACTTGGGGCTTACCAACCTTACCTTGCTGGGTGTGGGAAGTGTAATTGGTGCCGGAATTTTTGTACTAACAGGCACGGCAGCCCAAATGCATGCGGGTCCGGCTATTGTGCTTTCGTTTATGTTGTCGGCGTTTGGGTGTTTACTGGCGGGACTTTGTTATGCCGAGTTTGCTTCTATGATTCCGCTGTCGGGGAGTGCGTATACCTACGGTTATGCCACCATGGGCGAGTTGGTTGCCTGGATAATTGGTTGGGATTTGATACTGGAATATTTGTTTAGCACGGCCACGGTGGCTGTGGGTTGGTCGGGCTACATGCTTAGCTTTTTAGCCGACTATGGTATTTACCTGCCTTCGTCGCTGGCACAGGCGCCGTTTGATTTCGATCAGCATGGCTGGCATTTCACCGGGTCGTTTATTAATTTTCCGGCTGTATTTATAGTGGTTGTTTTGTCGGCTTTGTTGGTTGTGGGCATAAAGGAAACAGTGAAATTCAACAATATAACTGTTGTAATCAAAATTATTGTTGTGCTGCTGTTTATTGGCTTTGGTATATCGCACATTCATCCTCAAAACTGGGTTCCTTTTATTCCAAAGAATACGGGTGTGTGGGGTCAATACGGTTGGTCGGGCATTCTGGCCGGTTCGGGTGTCATATTCTTTGCCTACATAGGTTTCGATGCCGTTTCAACTACCTCGCAGGAAGCTATCAACCCCAAGCGTGACCTGCCGTTGAGTATTCTTTTTTCGTTGCTTATTTGCACCATATTATATGTAGGTGTAAGTTTTGTGCTCACGGGTATTGTAAACTACAAAGAATTGAATGTGTCGGCACCCATAGCACTGGCAATTGATAGGAGCGGAGGGGGCTTGAAATGGTTAAGTCCGTTTATCAAAGTGGGTACACTTGCCGGATTAAGCTCTGTTATTCTGGTGACATTACTCGGCCAAACCCGTATTTTCTTTGCCATGGCTCACGATGGCTTGCTTTGGAAAGCTTTTGCCAAAACACATTCCAAATTCAAAACCCCACATTATTCAACGCTTATCACCGGATTCTTCACAGCGCTCATGGCCGGTTTGTTTCCCATTGGTCTGCTGGGCGAACTGGTTTCGATAGGTACCTTACTGGCCTTTATGATTGTGTGCATCGGCATTCTGATTATACGTAAAACCGAACCCGATGCACCACGTGCTTTCAAAACTCCCTGGGTACCTTTTGTTCCTCTGTTGGGTGCTTTTGTCTGTCTCATTCAAATGCTGGCTCTTCCGGGCGATACCTGGCTTCGATTAATTATCTGGATGGGTATTGGTTTTATTATTTACTTTAGTTACAGTCGCAAGCACAGTGTTGCCCGAAAATTGAGAAGAGATCGTAAATAAGCTTGAATAATAATCGCATATTTATTAGTTACGTGCGATTTTATTTCAGGTAATTGCCAAAAAAATCGATTAAAAAAGCTATTTTTGTGACCAAAATACAACAAATCAAAAGCAGAATCGAATAAATAATATCAATCTGAATTATTTATCTGCCTAAAAATCATTCAAATTTATGTTTAAAGACTTATTTATCAGAAAGACGCTTGCTGAGCTTGAAATAGAGGCTGACAGTAACCATAATTCGCTAAAACGGCATTTAACTGCAACAAACCTTACCTTGTTGGGCGTTGGCTGTGTTATTGGAGCCGGAATTTTTGTTTTGACAGGTACTGCAGCTGCGCTTCATGCCGGTCCGGCTGTTGCGTTATCATTCATTATTTCCGCTTTTGGCTGCTTATTAGCCGGACTTTGTTATGCTGAGTTTTCGTCCATGATTCCTGTTTCGGGTAGCGCTTATACCTACGGTTATGCCACTATGGGTGAATTTGTAGCCTGGATTATCGGTTGGGATTTAATTTTGGAATATCTTTTCGGTTCGGCAACTGTGGCTGTGGGTTGGGCAGGTTATGTAACAAGCTTTTTGGCTGATTTTGGCATAGTTATTCCACCGGCATTGTGTCAGAGTCCTTTTGTATTCGATCACACCGGTTGGCATGCTTCGGGTGCAATTATCAACTTTCCGGCTATTTTCATTGTCGCTTTAATGACTACTTTGTTGGTAATTGGTATAAAAGAATCAGCAAAATTTAACAATGTCATTGTTTTGGTGAAAGTAACAGTTATTTTGCTGTTTATCGGTTTTGGTATTTCGCATATTCATGTTGCTAACTGGACACCTTTTGTACCAGCCAATACCGGACACTGGGGTAATTTCGGTTGGTCGGGCGTGTTGACTGCTGCTGCTGTTGTATTTTTTGCTTACGTCGGCTTCGATGCCGTTTCAACCACTTCGCAGGAAGCAATTAATCCAAAACGCGATGTGCCAAGAGGAATTCTTTTTTCGTTGCTAATTTGCACCGTTTTGTATATTGCCGTGAGTTTGGTGCTTACGGGTATCCTGAATTATAAATATTTGAACGTAGAAGCACCTATCGCATTGGCGATAAACAGTGCCGGACCATCACTGATGTGGTTACGCCCAATCATTAAGATTGGAGCTATTGCCGGATTAAGTTCTGTTGTATTGGTTTTGTTGTTAGGCCAATCGCGTGTGTTCTTTACTATGGCAAGCGATGGTTTGTTGTGGAAGAGCTTTGCTAAAACCCATTCGAAATTCAAAACTCCTCATATCACCACCATTGTAACCGGTTGTTTTGCTGCTTTTTTTGCAGGTCTTTTCCCTATCGGTTTATTAGGCGAAATGGTTTCAATCGGAACTTTACTTGCCTTTGTGATTGTTTCGGTGGGAATTATTCTTTTGCGTAAGGCCGAACCTGATGCAATTCGTGGATTTAAAACACCCTGGGTACCTTTTGTGCCAATTCTGGGCGCATTGGTTTGTTTTGCTCAAATGGCTTCGTTGCCACTCGATACCTGGATTCGTTTGATTGGTTGGATGGCAATTGGCTTTGTAATTTATTTTACTTACGGACGCAAGCATAGTCATGCAAGATTAAACAGAAAGAAACAAAATCCGGATTTATAGAATCCGGATAAACGCAAAAACGGCTGAACTAATAAAAGTTCAGCCGTTTTTTTAATTTATCCGCTTGAAAAAATTAAGCAGGAGTAATCATTTTAAATCCTTTAGCGTGTGTGTTGATAATCATCACATTGCTATCGTCTTTCAACAATTTACGCAATTTGCAGATATAAACATCCATGCTTCTTGAATTGTAATAATTGTCATCTTTCCAGATCATTTTCAAAGCATACTTACGTTCCAAAAATACATTAGCATTAGCTGCAAACAGAACTAGCAATTGCCATTCTTTGTTAGTAAGTTTTGTAACTTCGCCATTGATCGAAAGCATACGGCTAGCTACATCTAACTGATAAGCACCAATCTTGTAAGATTGTACTTTCAAAAGTTGGTTGAAGTTTTCTTCTTCTTCAGTTAATACGACTTTTTCTTTTTCGTTTTTCATTTTCGTAATTTTTAATGTTAGTATAGTGATAGTGAATATAGTGTTGCTTTTTAGTTCAAAATCTTATCGTCTTTAGACCGATAATCTTGTATTTTTTCAGTTCGTTATTTACGTTAATTGCAAAGATAATAGTTTTATAATAGAAAACAAGTAATTAAGCAAAGAAATTTAAATTTGTTTATCTATTGTTATCAATTTAAACCGATTTTTATGCCTTGAAATATTTATTTTGCAAAGATTATAAAAAAAAATCAAATTAACAATAGTTTCATGAAAAAATTTCAAACTTTTTTTTCTGAGTGAATTTCAGCAAAAATATTATATCAATGTTTAGCGTTATTTATCTGTTTCGAAAACCTCTATATACGAACCAGTATAAACTCAATAAAAATGAATATCTTTATTGTTTTTAAATATAAACAGTTTTAACCCCTTTTTTGTTGTAAAAAAAACAACAAAATATTAATTTTTTTCTCACAACAATTATATGTTTAATATCTTCAAAAATATAGATCGAAAAAATTATCGTCCACAATATGGTGGATTGGATATATTTAAATTCATAGGACCCGGTTTATTAGTTACTGTCGGATTTATCGACCCGGGTAACTGGGCCTCAAACCTTGCTGCAGGAGCTGAGTATGGATATGCACTTTTGTGGATGGTTACTTTGTCAACGGTTATGTTGATATTTCTCCAACACAATGTGGCTCACTTAGGGATAGCAACAGGACTTTGTCTTTCAGAAGCCACTACTATTTACCTAAAGCCTAGCTATTCGAAGTTTTTGCTCTCATCGGCTATGCTAGCCTCAATTTCTACTTCTCTAGCCGAAATTTTAGGTGGAGCAATAGCATTGAATATGCTTTTTAAAATACCGATTCAGGTTGGTGCTTTGCTTGTGACCGCATTTGTATTTATTATGCTCTTCACCAACTCATACAGAATGATTGAGAAGTGGATTATAGCTTTTGTCTCGGTTATTGGATTATCTTTTTTGTATGAATTATCATTGGTTAATATCAATTGGGATAGTGCAATTACCGGTTGGGTAACTCCTTCTTTTCCTCATGGATCCATGTTGATAATAATGAGCGTGCTGGGTGCTGTGGTAATGCCTCATAATCTCTTTCTGCATTCCGAAGTGATACAAAGCCGCCAATGGAACAGGGAGAACGAAAAAGTGATTAAAAAGCAGCTGAGATACGAATTTCTGGATACATTGGTTTCCATGATAATAGGTTGGGCTATCAATAGTGCCATGATACTATTGGCTGCGGCAACATTCTTTCATGCAAAGATTCCGGTGTCGGAACTTCAGCAAGCGAAAGAATTACTTGCTCCATTGTTGGGAAACAATGCTTCAATCGTTTTTGCAGTAGCTCTTTTATTTGCAGGTGTTGCTTCGACTACTACTTCGGGAATGGCAGCCGGTTCAATTTTTGCCGGAATGTATAAAGAACCATACGATATTAAAGACAATCATTCGCGTGTAGGTGTAGCCATTTCGCTGTTGTTAGCGTTGGCAATTATTTTCCTTATTACCAATCCATTTAAGGGTCTGATAATATCTCAAATGATTTTGAGTATTCAATTACCTTTTACGATTTTTCTGCAGGTATATCTTACTTCGTCGGAAAAAGTCATGGGGAAATATAAAAACTCAACAGCATCAAAGTGGGTACTGTATTCGCTGGGTGCAATTGTGACTTTACTTAATCTGGCGTTGTTTATCAGTCTGTTCTAAATATTGTCAATATAAATATTACAAAAATGACCGACCTCTTCATTTACTGATAAGGTCGGTCATTTTATATGTTGTAGATATTCAGAACTAATTTTCGCAATGTCCTTCGCAACTGCAGGCTTTTCCTTTGGCTTTATCAAAAGCCTCTTTTCCCTCGCTTACTGAGAAATAGATTAGGCCTAAAGCACCAATCAAATCAGCGTATGCAAAGCCTGTAAATTGATAGACTAAACTGGACACAAGTAATACCAGAGACATATACACGCATATTTTTGTGCAATTGGCATCGGCAATAATAGGTTCTGAATTAAGCTTTTTGCCAATCGTTTTTTTTGCAAGCATCAACCACACCATTACAGCAATTGAAACCAGCGAGACAACTATTCCCCAAAATGTTGTTTCCGGACGGTGATGATTAATAAGATTGAGTATGAAACCAACTAACAAGCCCACGGAAAGGAGATAAAAGGAAGTGCCCGTAATTCTCAAGGCTTTAATTTCAAAATCGCTTTTGGAACTGGCCGGGTTTCGTTTTATTCTCAGGATCATCACAGCTATACCTAACCCAGATATTACTTCGATAAAGCTGTCCACACCAAAGCCAAATAATGTAAGTGTCTCGTCGGTATAACCCAATAACATGGAAACAACGCCTTCAATTACATTGTAGAAAATTGTAAAAAGGCTCAATAAAAAGGCTTGTTTATATAGTTTTAATTCTTCAGCATTCATATAGTAATTTGTTTTTGTTTACTACTAAACGATTGAAGAGCTAAAACAGTTTATTTCTTCCATCTTTTTAATTCGTTGTATAATCGCTGTATCGGTAGTCCCATTACATTGAAATAGGAACCGTCGATATGTTCAACGCCTATATATCCTATCCATTCCTGTACGCCATAGGCTCCGGCCTTATCGTAGGGTTGGTAGTTATTCAGATAATATTCAATTTCCTGAGGTAGCAACCTGGCAAACCGTACTTCGGAAATGACGTGAAATACTTTTCGTTTCGTCAATGTACAAATACAAACGCCTGTTATTACTTCGTGGGTTTTTCCGGAAAGTGCTTTTAGCATTCGGGTTGCATCTGCTTTATCTTTGGGCTTTCCAAAAACATGTCCTTCATGCCATACAATAGTATCAGCAGTTATGAGTAAAGTATTTTCATTCATCGACTGCAGGTACGCATCCGCCTTTTTTTCAGCCAGATACATAGGAATATCTACTCCAACAAGTTGATGCGGGTAATTTTCTTCATCAATGTCAATGACTTTGACTTCAAATGGTATATTTAATCCTTGTAACAGCTCGTGACGACGAGGTGACTGTGAGGCCAGAATTATTTCGTAATTACTAAGGTGCGAGAGCATAGTGTTGTAAATTAGAGTAATTCAACGATTTGAAAACTTGGTATATATAAGCAATTAAACACATTAGAGCTATAACAGTTCAATTGCACAATCACGTTTAGTTCTATTATTTTACGATAAACAGATTAAACAGACTAATTCCAAAAGTTTTTGCTTGTAAATAATAGAATATAAAGCAGTATAAAACACCAATTAGCATAATGACTTTTGAAAGTGTAGATGCTTGATGGTAATTAGCAGCGGTTTTGGACTTAGCAATGAGGTAAATTAATGCAGCATAGGGTAACGCAATTCCAAAAAGAATATATCGGGTGGTTAATGTTCCGGGAAATTGTATGAAAAATTCGTTGACAAGAAATAATCCGATAACAGTAAAGCTAATTAAACAGTATAAGAATATTTTTGTTTTGGCTACACCCCATTTAATTGGCATTGTTCTACATTCCATTTCACGATCCCCTTTTTCATCTTCCACGTCTTTAATAATTTCACGAATCCATGTGGTCAGGAAAGAGAAAATGGCAAATCCGCCAATCCAGCTATAAAATTGTGCCGGGATAGGAGTTTCAAAAATCAGTTTTCCAAACTCTTTTTGCATAAACGCTAACTGAGTAATACCAACAACGAGTATGGTTAGCGCAGCCAAAAAGGAAACGATAAGATTTCCGGTAATGAATTGTCGTTTGTAACTTGCTGAATAGAACCATAACAGCCCGGGAACAACAACAAATATAAACCCAAGTGTAAAGCTACGGCCCCAAAAGGCTAATATCAAACCGCAAATAATCCCAATGGCAGTAAGAATCTGATATAATCTCATGGCAGCATTGCGACTGACAGTATTGCTGACAATTTGCTTGTCGGGTTTATTTATGGCATCAATTTTTACATCGAAATAATCGTTTAATACATAACCTCCTGCTGCAATGAATACTGTAGCTCCCATTAGCAAGAAAATCGAAACCATTTCCGATTCATTTTCAAAACCATACGTTTGTAAAACTGGCATCAAAACAACTTGTCTCATAACATACTGAATAAATGCTATAAAAACGAGATTTGGTAACCGGATTAGTTTTAAATAAGATGCCATGCGCAGTTTATATGTTGAAAAGAGGAGGATATAACGGGATTCTGTTTTATGAACTATTTCCTTTTATGTCGTTTGTGTATATTTTTAGTTAGTATACGATACATACGTCTGAAAGTGTATTTGCCGCTTAGCATGTACAGGTGCTTTCTTATTGTTTTTTCGTCATATCGAACAGCCGGTCCTGTTTGAGCTTCATACGGAATGAGTGTTTGCACTTTTTCTGCAGTTTCCAGAATTAAAGGTTTAATTATTTCGAATGACACACCTGAATCCTCTAGAATCATAGATGCAACGTCGTACATATAATTTGTGAAATTACAAGCAAACACGGCAG
The DNA here is from genome assembly GCA_028710895.1 of Paludibacter sp. Classification (GTDB taxonomy): domain Bacteria; phylum Bacteroidota; class Bacteroidia; order Bacteroidales; family Paludibacteraceae; genus Paludibacter. The sequence continues at coordinate 85,099 of JAQTTH010000001.1, read as the reverse complement.
CTAAATGGAGTTTTTTTCGTTGCTCGGAAGTGATAATGAATGTTTTATTGCTTATTTGTTTTGCAATTTCAAGTAATTGTTCCTGAACACCTGAATTACAGCCTTCAACACAAATAGGAATTTCACTGAAGTCTACAGGTCTGTTTTTGGAGAAGGTTTGTAGTGGATAAAAAACACCATATTTATTGGCAAAACCATCAAATTCTCTCAACGATACACTACCTGCTGTGTGAACATGCAACGCATTTGGCACATCGAAATTTCGGATGAAATATTTAAAAGCATTGTCAGTCAGCGCGTAAAAATAAATATCGGCAGTTCTGTCAATTTCATAAATATCAATTGTATAGGCCGTTTTTAGTTTGTTGGCCAATACTTCGGCATTGTTGGTTGTTCTACTGTAAACCTGACTAATTGTAAAACCTTTGGCTTGCAATGCTAATGCCAGATGCGTTGCTACGTTACCTGAGCCAATAAAAACTGCTTTCATAGATCATTTTCGTTAAGAAACTTCAAAGCACATGCAAGAATAAGTTTAACTAATTTACTTTGAAGTTATATGTTATAATAAGGTTATTTTTTTTTCATTCCAAAAACCATAATAGCGCCAGCACAAATCAAAAGTATTGGCCATATAAAATCAGATACATGTCTGGTCCACATAATAATATCTGATAACCTGAATAATAAACCCACAACAATCAGTACTGTACCAACAGTTTTATTTGTATGGGTAAGTAAAAAAATCACACCCATAATCAATGGGTAATTTTTAAAATCAAAGATGTAGGGTTCAATTTCGGTTGGTAATATGTGGAGTTGTCTTATTAAAAAGAGGCATCCAAATACAAGGAGTGTAACTCCCCAGGCTAAACGGTTATCTTTTTTTGCAGCCATTCTAAAAAATCATTTAGTGAGAATTGATAATTATTTTAAAACTTGTCAAAGTGAATTTTTTGTGTAGGTAATTTATCTTCTTCATAAGCTTTACGTTCCTCATCGGGGTAACCAATTGAAATAATACTCAAAACTGCGAAATGGTCAGGAATATTCAGTAGTCCTTTGATAAAACTCTCAGCGGTAGTTGTTTCATCCCTTTGGCGGCCATAAATTTGTACCCAGCAACTTCCCAATCCTAAATCATGTGCTTGCAATTGCATTATAATAGAAGCAATTGATGCGTCTTCCATCCAAACGTCACTTTTTGTCGTGTCGGCAATTACAATAATACCGAGAGTAGCTCCTTCTAAAAACTGTGACCCATGCGGACGGCTGCCAGATAGCTCTAAGAGCATTTCTTTATCCTGAATAACAATAAATTCCCAGGGATTGCTGCGCTTCGAAGCCGGCGACATTAAGGCAGCATTGGTTATTTTTGCAATTTTTTCAGGCTCAACTGCTTTTGGCAAATATTTACGTATACTCCGTCGGGTTTTTAAAAGCTCAAAAAATGAAGTCATAGAATCTTGTTTACTATTTTAGATTATTGTTTAGCTTGTTTCTCAACAAGATACCCTATAATACTGTTTGGTTTAAGTAATTCTTTTATACGGCTGAATGGTATTGTAACCTCAGTTTGACCCATATAATAAGGTGCAATTTCGTATGGATTAAATACATAATTAATACTTTCGTCAGTTATGTAGAAATTTCCATTTGGTTTAATAGAATCTGTCCAATAATCTGTATCTTCTAAATCAATAATAGGCTCAGAATTTTTTTCATCCTTATTATATTCTTTACTTTCTTCAAGAATTCTTTTTTTGATTAATTCAGCAAGTTTTGACTGATAATTGGCAACATACAAATCTTTTTCAGTAATCAGTTTCCCGGTTTTTAAGTCGAAATTAAAATAATTACGTGTTTCAAGTCCATGTGCACCACCCATATAAGCATATCGCTCAATTCCATAAGCATATATCTTTTTGTCGCTCAAGAGACTAAATCCGGTTATAACATGCTCATTATTGAAGGAGTACACACTTCCACTATCTAATGCATTGACAGATTGCTCATTGTCTTGTATATACTCTGTGAGCAGCTCTTTAGCATAGAATTTTACCAATGAATCATTCGCAATGTGAATGTATTCTTTGCCAAAAAGATTTGTAACTATTGTATTACGAATGGACTTCAACACATTTGAATCTGCAAATGCAACCGGAATCTCTACTTCAAAATCGATGCTAAGTGAGCCTTTTGTTGTGTCCTTTGCCAAATAATATCGATTTGTGAGGTCCTTTTCTTCGGTTTTGATTGTTTTTTGTTTACACGAAATAAAAGTCATTGATATTAATGCGCTCAAAAAGAAGAGATTAAATTGTTTTTTCATAATCATTTTAAATTATTTATTTACGGAACAAATTTACAATATTAAAGACAGATAATATCAATAAATAAACAAAATTTTTCTCGACAATCTTAGAACTATCATTAAAATTTCAGATTTGTTTGTAATTATTTTGAAATAAAACATTCATTTAATCATAGTTGTTCTTTTATTAATTGATATTTTTGTACGCAATTTAAAATGTACTGTATATAAATATTGAATAAATTTATACCGGATGAAGATACTACTTTCAGTTGGAATATTTGTACTGGCAGGACTTTGTGAGATAGGGGGTGGTTATCTCGTCTGGTTATGGCTGCGCGATGGAAAGTCGTGGTGGATGGGGTTGTTGGGTGGAATTATACTCATGGCATACGGAGTTGTAGCTACTTTGCAAACTGAAAGCTTCGGTCGTGTTTATGCAGCTTATGGTGGAATATTTATTGCTATGGCAATACTTTGGGGATGGAAGGTAGATGGCGTTATTCCGGATAAGTACGACTTAATTGGAGGGCTTATAGCATTATTGGGTATGGGAATTATTATGTTTGCACCCCGCTCGTAATGCCAAAGTAAATTGTTGAATAAACATGATAAATATTTAAAATAAATGAATAATACATATTTTTATTGCAAATTCGTTGAAGCTTTCTATCTTTGTGAATGAAAATACAATTTCAAACAATAAACTAGTAATAATAAATTAAACCAATTAGAAAATGAAAAAGACAATTGCTTTACTATCGCTTATCGCGATTTTTGTAATCTCTAGTACTATGTCGGCTCAAACTCCAGCTGCCAAAACAGAAAAAGCAAAAGCTAAAACAGAAGCAAAATGCGAAAAGAAAGCTGATGCTAAAGCTTGTTGTAAAGATCCAAAATCAGCTGATTGTAAAAAAGAAGCAAAAGCAGAATGCTGTAAAGGCAAAGAAACAGCAGAATGTTGCAAGAACAAAAAAGCCGATGCAAAAGCTTGTACTAAAGCAGAAAAAGCTGCTTGCGAGAAAAAAGCTGAGGTTAAGAAAGCTACAACAGTAAAGAAATAATTCATTCCTGAATTTTATACAAAAAGCTCCGAAGTAAATTCGGAGCTTTTTTGTTTCTTGCTTTTTTTGCTCTATTTTTGTTTCTGGAAATACTCTAATAAAAAAACACTATGTTTCAAACCAAAGTTGAAATTCCACGACCTCTCTTTAATATCTCGTATGAAAATCGAATTATGACTCTTGGATCTTGTTTTGCCGAAAATATTGGGAAAAAGATGCAGGATGTCTACTTTGATATGGATATAAATCCCTTTGGAGTGCTTTATAATCCTGTTTCAATTCTGAACAGTCTTGATATTCTTATAAATAACAAACAATTCACAAAGAATGACTTGTTTGAGAATCGAGGACTTTGGCAAAGCTTCTCCCATAGCAGCTTATTCTCAGACACAGATGTTGATGCGTGTTTAGCAAAAATAAATAATAGACTAATAAATGCTTCTGACTTTTTGAGGCAAGCAGACTTTTTACTCATTACATTTGGAACTGCCTGGGTATATGAAGAACAAAAGAGTGGGAGAGTAGTATCTAATTGTCATAAATTACCGGCATCAGATTTTAATCGTCGACGACTAACAATAGATGAAATTGTTGCAGATTACTCAATTCTCATAAATCGTTTAAGTGAGTTGATTCCTGATTTAAAAGTTATTTTTAGCGTAAGTCCCATTCGCCATTGGAAAGATGGGGCTCATGAAAATAATGTAAGTAAAGGTACATTACTTTTGGCAATTGATGAATTGCAGAAGAGGTTTAGTCATATATCCTATTTTCCGGCATACGAGATACAAGTGGATGAATTACGCGATTATCGCTTCTATGCTTCGGATATGCTACATCCGTCGGAAGTGGCAATTGATTATATCTGGAAAAGATTTTCGGAGACTTATTTTAATGAGAAAACTTCAGGTATGAAAAGACAATTTGAACAACTTGCTGCCGATTTATCGCATAGGCCATTACATCCGGATTCTGAGGAGTTTAAACAATTTCTTGAAAACACAAAAAATCGGAAAGCAAAGCTGATTTCCGATTTTCCATTTCTTTTGAATAGAATTAAATTCTAATTCATCATAAATAAGTTCTTACAGGCAGAAAAATACACCCAAACTCCACATTTTAGGATCAAGATCTAACAAACTCGTTTTTTGATTCATTTTAATAGCTGTTGAATAGTCTATGCCCAAGTATGTATAGAATTGGCTTTCATATTTTACTGTAGATTCATATCTAAAGCCATTGAAATTGAGTTGTAGTCCAAACTTCGGAGTAATCATATATTGAAGTTCAGGAGATATTTTAAAGTAATTCGACTGATTTTTAGGTTTATCAGTATAGAGAATTGATTCAATATTAGTCGAAGTGTCATTTGACTTGTCTTCGATATTAATAGCTCCCCATCCATGCGCATAACTTGCTTTCAACGAAAGACTCAATTTTTCATTAAATGGGTGAAAATATTTCACAAAAAGAGTCGGTGATATCTCATTCAGTTTGTTAGTACTGGTTTTTGTTACTTTATATTCCACACCTTCGGGCGTTGTACTCGTATAAAAATCAGATGTGTTGCTGTAATAGTAGTTCTGATATCCAAAACCTAGTCCGACAGCGAGTTTATCTATAACAAAAAAGCCAATATTTGGAGAAAAATTAAAGCCTCTCGACTTATTTGATATAGAATTATTATCAGTATGAATTTGATAGTTTCCTATACTTGTACTTCCATCTATGTAGAGTTTACCTTTATTAAACTGTGCAAATACTGAAAGTTGACAAATCAATAAAATAAGGATTGAAATCTTTTTCATTTATTTTTAAAATTATTATTAATAATATTATATCTGTTTTTATCTGCATTTTTGGAATTAGAGATGAACTCCAAATTATTTCTGAAATGTGAAATATCAGTGTTTTTGAAATTGAACATGTATTTACATTGATTCCCCGGCAAAACCGGTTACAAATTTATTAATTTATTTTAGAATATCAATGAAATTCCAGAATTCTATATAAAAAAATAAGCAAACTCTGGGAGAATACATATCTCTGTTGAATCTGCTTAAAATATAATTATGAATCTGAAGTAATTTCTACTATTTTCTGTAGCCCGATATTCCCCAAACAATCAATAGCGCTACTCCCCAATAACCAAACCATCCTACAGCCAATTCCGTCCAAAAGTCTACACTCTCATATTTTAAAAACGACGGAGAATCTAATAAATACTGAAATAAGGTGGCGAACACAAAGGAACCTGCGAAAATTAATCTCTGTGTCGTTAAACTAAGATTTCTTATTTTTCTTATCATACAAGTTATATTACTTTCAGAGAGTGGATAAGATTATGACTTAGTCAACCAATTTTACAAGTTTACTATAGAAAACTTTATTGTCAACGTTTAGTTTTAAAAGATAAATGCCTTTTGGTAAATCGTATGTATTTATATTGTCTGTTCCAATAACAATTTGCTTAGTAAGCACCATTTCTCCGTTAAAATTGTAAAATACCACATCGGCTATTTTAGTTTGGAATGATTTTAATAAGACATTTACTTCGCTCCTAAATGGGTTGGGATAACAAGTTAAATTGCGTTCTAAATACTTTTCCAGATCTACTGAGGAAATTTTATGATTAATTGAATCAAATTTATAAACTCTTGTATCATCAGCATAAAGATTTGATGCCAATAATACAAAAGAACTATCAGCAGGCTCTTCAATTATCTTTTGAGGAAATAAAGTAGCAGTACTGTTTTTGATTGTATAAATACTATCACCTTTTGAGTTTATTTTCATTAGATAAATTGTTGGGCAACCAAAACGGTTGTTCACATCATTTGCAGTCATAAAACCACCATCGTGAGTTGCAGTAACCGCACTGCAATATGCATTTGCTCCAATGTCACTGAAGTTTTTGCGCCACATGACATTGCCATTCTGATCAGCCATATAAAAAATCATATATGCGCCAAATGTGATAAGAAAATCGCCGTTTTTTGTAACTGTAAGTGCTGTTGGCTGGCAATTTAATTCAGCATACCGATTAATTGCTTTGTCCCAAACTATTTTTCCATCTCCATCAAATTTAATAAGTACGTTTGTACCATTTTTTATCGCCATGCAGTAGTAATTACTGCTATTTGGATCAAAACTAACCAGTTCGGAAGCTGCAAAATAGTCAGTGTATTTCCTCATCCATATCGAATCACCATTGGGTTTTAATTTGATAATTCTCAATTCGGAACCAACTGCTGCTAAAATATTATTATCATTGGTTGGAAGTAAGGAGTAGAATACCTTATCAGAACTGCTTGTATAGTTGATTGTTCTGGTTTTAATGAGTTTGTGAAATTTGTTGTATTTCCAGAATTTAATTCCGTTGTCGATACCGGCAATGATATATCCGGAATCCTGTGTGGCAACGATAAATGGTTTTGCAGTAAAAGAAGGGGTGAAAGCTGTACTGTCCCATTCCAATTTTCCTTCAGAATCAGTTTGAAAGTAATTCCATTTAATAGCAGAATTCGAAGATTCAGCCCCAACATGAAGGTATTTATTGTTTAGGGTTTTTGTAAAAGTGTTTGATACAAAGTTATAATTTCTTTCCCAACACTTTTCCCCATAAAGTGAGAAAAGAACTAATACAGCCAGCAAACTAAATAAAGTTCGTTTCATAAGAACTGCCTTTTTTTAAGGAAAATTTATAATAGCTTTTACTTGCTCGAAAATTCAATGAAAAGTGAATTGTAAATATGCTGTAGAAAAATATATTCGTTTTTTAAATATCAAATAAATAGTTGAATAAGTATTAATAGTTAAATTTGAAATTGTATTAACCGAAAGATACTTTTCTTTGCTTTTTTCTTTCACAAACATACAAAATCTCTTTAGCATTTTCAATATTTTTCCCAAGAATTTTAGGGGTAGTTGCCATACTTTGTGATTTATAACTGTCTGTGTAGCAATATATACTACATGAATGTAATTTAGTGCCACAGGTACTTGTAGTAAAAAACCAGGTGTGTGAAAATATTCTAAAAAAAAGAATCTCTCCAACTTTCGTTGAAAAGACTCTCTGATGATCTGTTTTTATAGGTGGGAATTCAACTTTTTAAATCATAAACCACAAAAGAATCACAAAAAGAAGAAAAAATGAATCGTTCTTTGATTTTGAGACTTTTTTGAATAAGCGGGAGTAAGCTAACAACCCTTTCAGGAAAGCCGTGGGAATGAAAATATAGTTTAGTGAATTTGTTCAAAAAAATGTATTGTTTTTCTTGATTTTGTTAATGATAATTAGTAGGTTTGCAACTATGAAATTTTAATACATATTATATGAAGAAAGTAGTTCTGGCTATGTTGTTGTTTGCCTTTATGGCTGTCCACGCACAACATTATGTTTTTCATGTGGACCTGACAGCTTGTAAAAACAACCGTTTGCCTGTGATTCTGGATGTGCCGGAGCTAAACCGGGATACATTGCTGTATCAGTTTCCAACATCCATTCCGGGTTCGTACATGGTAAAAGACTATGGCTCTTTCATAAAAGGCCTGAAAGCAACCGACCAGGCAGGGAAAAAACTACGGGTGCAATACAACAAAAAAGAAAATAATTTCCGCATATTTAATGCAAAGCAACTGGCACACATAGAATATGTTGTTGAAGGAACGTGGATTTCGAATAATAAGAAAGACTATATATTCCAGCCGGGAGGAACAGACTTTGAGCTCAATACTTTTTATATCCTGAACACACATGCTTTGTTTGGTTTTTTTGAAGGATATGAAAAAATACCATTCGAGTTGAATATTCATAAGAATGCCGGCTTGTTTTGTGCTTCATCGGCCAGTGTGCAGGCATTATCGGATGTGGCTGATAAAGTTGAATTGCCTGACTATGCCACTTTAATTGATAACCCACTCATGTACGCTCATCCCGATACAGTTTCGTTGAAGGTGAAAAACTGTACATTTCATATTGCCGTGTATTCGCGTACAGGTGCTGTAACAGCTGCCAGTGTGCTGGAAATAATGAAACCTGTACTTGAAACGTCTATGGCCCGTTTTTTTCCTGTTTTCCCAACAGATAATTATTGTTTCTCATTTTTCTTCCACGGGCCGAATGATGATAGAATAAGTCGTTATGGTGGAGTGGGGGCATTGGAGCATTCACGCTCTTCTTTTTATTTCGGCTACGAAACGCGTGATAAAGATCAGTTAAAGCGTTTTGTTACCCATGTAAGCTCGCATGAATTTCTGCATGTACTTACACCGCTTTCGCTTAAGTCGGAGCGTGTGTATAATTATAATTTTAAAACTCCGGTTATGTCGAAGCATTTGTGGATGTACGAAGGCTCTGTGGAATATTTTTCGGCACTTACAAATATGCAGGACTCCATTCTGACAGAGAAAGAGTTTATTGAAAATATCCGTGATAAAGTCATCTATTCGAACCGTTACCCGAATATCTCTATGACCGAGTTTGGTGAGAAAATATGCGAGAATAAGGATGAGAATGTTTATAGGAATGTCTATAACCGTGGTGCATTGGTTGCATTTCTGATGGATATCCGGATGAATGAATTGACCAACGGAGAACAGAACCTTAAAAAGGTAATTTTTGCTCTGGACGAAAAATACAAAGGCTCATTCTTTAAAGAAGACGACCTGATTCAGGAACTGATTTCGCGTACACATCCACTGCTGAAAGGAATGATAGATTCGCTTGTGGTAGGGAATTATCCGCTGCCTGTTGAGCAATATCTCGGTAAATTAGGCTATAAATTTTACCCTGAAAAAGCTGATAGTATGTACACCTATGGCGATTGGGCTGTACGTTTTGATACAAGTCGTAATAAATGTATCGTGCTAAACACACAGCCAAATTATAATGTGTTTTCTATTTCTTCCGGCGATTATCTGGAGTCTGTTGATAGTGTGGAAGTAAACGAAACCAATTACTCGAAACACATTGACCTGCTTGAGAATCCGGTCGATAAAAAACGGCTGGAGGTAGTGTTCGAACATTATGGCCAACGATACAAAAGCCACGGATATCCGATTCGAATTCCTGTTACATTTCGTTGTTTGATAGAGCCTGATAAAAATGCTACTGAGGCACAGCTAAAACTCAGACAACTTGTTTTTGGCAAGTAATATAACCAGCATATCCGTATAGCTTACATCCGGAAAATTACTTTGAGAGAAGTAATTTTCCGGATTTTTTATTGAAGCAGCAATGATGAAGTCCGATTGCCATGTTTTATTATAGCCATTTCGTCATTTACAGCCTCTAAGCTTATGCCCGGTAGCTTCAAACTGATTCTTCGGTGGATAGTTGCATATTTATCAGGAAGCACTGATTCTAAAAAAAAGAGTCCAGGCAATTAGCTGCCTGGACTCTTAAAACGATTTACTCAAACTATCAAACTATTATAAATCGGTTATTGGTTTATGTCTTGGAACAAGAGATTTCATAATTGCCCAGGCAATAAGGTAAGCCAATGAACAAACAGAGAACATGATTCCATATGCTATGGAAACATTAGTCGCAATCATATGTTTTGCCTGTATATACAATTCAGTATTGTTTGGATCAACCAATACTTCTTTGAGGTTATCAATTTTTACCTTGTCAAGTGGAATCAGATTTGTAGCTTTAATTAAGCCGGCTTTGCTGGCTTCCATAACTCCCTGAATACGAAATTTATCTTCCATACCTCCTGCAAACAATTGTACTAAAACACCACCTAAACCACCAGCAGCAGCTCCTACGCCGGTAACTGAACCAACAGCTTTTTTAGGGAACATATCCGATACAGTTGTAAACAGGTTAGCTGACCATGCCTGATGAGCTGCACCTCCAATACTAATGATGGCAACAGCTGCTATTAAACCAAAACTGGCTGCATATTGAGTCCCTAATAACAATAGTGGGAAGAATGCAATAAGCAAAAGCGCCGTCATACGAGCTTTATAGGTTTGCCAGCCTTTATTCATAAAGGTCATTGGAATAGAACCACCGTAGATTGAACCAATGATTGCAATACCGTACACCACAAAAGTAGAGTACATAACTGTATGCTTAGTTTCAATCGGACTCATGCCGTCGCAGAATTGTTGTTTGATATAAGTTGGCAACCAGAACAACAAGAACCACCAGATACCGTCAGTCATAAACTTGCCGGCCACAAATGCCCATGTTTGTTTGTATGTCAACATTTTATACCATGGAACTTTTACTGCCGGAGCGGTTGGATCAACAACCGGAGCTGCTTCATCGTCACTATGGATATAATCATATTCGCTTTGACTGATTTTGCCTTTAGAAAGCATTTGTTTTGGAGTTGCATATAATTTACTCCAGAAAATCAGCCAGATAAAGCCTACAACACCGGTAATGATAAATGCCATTTGCCAACCGTGGAAAATGCCCAAGAACAAGCCGTTTCCTTCGTTAGGATTCCATTCTGCTAAAATTACAGGAATAATTAATGCACAAATCATGGCACCAATATTAGACCCGGAGTTGAAAATCCCCGTAGCTAATGCACGCTCTTTCTTCGGGAACCATTCAGCAACAGTTTTAATAGATGCAGGGAAGTTACCTGATTCACCGGCTCCAAAAAGGCCACGTGCTGCAACTTGTCCTAATACGCTTTTTCCCATAAAAGCACTTGCGGCACCAGCAACAGACCAAACTATGAGTGAAGCAGCAAGTCCAATCTTTGTACCGATTTTATCAATGATAAATCCGGCAAAAAGTGTAAATCCTGCGTAGAAAGCAGTAAATACAGAGGTTAAAATAGAAAAATCGGTAGCCGACCAACCGAAACCGGTGGAAGAACAAAAATAATCCTTGAGATACCCAATTACGTTACGGTCCATATAGTTTACTGTCGTCGAAAACAGAAGTAAACTGATAATGGTCCAGCGATAACCGGTCATTTTTTCAGCAGTTGATTGTGACATAATAAATTATTTAAGGATATTTAAAGTGAATTATTTACGTACTTTTTGAACAATTGCAAGCGCGTCGCTACACAATTTGGTAATACCCGCCCAGTCGCCGGCTTTCATCATATCTGCAGGTAAAAGGTTTGAACCCATACCCACACAAGTTACACCAGCATCGAACCATGTTTTCAGGTTAGCTTCTTCTGGTTTCACACCGCCGGTAACCATTAGGTTCGACCATGGCATTGGTGCTTTCAGATTTTTCACAAAAGCTGCACCGAGTACATCGCCCGGGAATACTTTACAGATGTCGCAACCTGCTTCCTGAGCAAATCCAACTTCCGACACAGAGCCACAACCCGGTGCATAAGGAATCAGACGACGGTTAGCTACTTTAGCTACTTCCGGATTGAAAAGCGGTCCAACAATAAAGTTAGCACCCATTTGAATGTAAAGTGTAGCAGTTGGAGCGTCAACAATAGAACCAATACCCATAATCATTTCGGGGCATTCTTTGGTTGCATATTTTACAAGGTCGCGAAATACTTCGTGTGCAAAATCACCACGGTTGGTGAACTCAAATGCACGAACACCACCTTCGTAACAAGCTTTTACTACTTTTTTTGCTACTTCAATATCGCTATTGTAGAATACAGGAACCATACCTGTTTCCTTCATAGCTGTCATTACCTGAATTTTTGAGAAACGCATAATATTATTTACTATTTAGTCATTTACTACTTACTATTTAAAAACTAAAAATTACTATTTTTCCATTTACGTATCATTATCAATGTAATGGTGAATTGTAAATGAAAAAATAGTAACTGAATTTATCTTTGTACGCGTCCGCTTGAATCACCTCCGCATAATGCTTCTACCTCCTCGATAGATACAAGGTTAAAGTCACCGTTTACAGTATGTTTCAATGCCGAAGCTGCTACAGCAAATTCCAAAGCCTCACCTTGGTTTGGCTTGGTCAATAATCCGTGGATTACACCCCCTGAGAATGAATCACCACCACCAACACGGTCGATAATTGGATCAATATCGTAGCGTTTTGAAGTGTAGAATTCTGTTCCGTCATAAATCATAGCTTTCCAGCCATTGTGGGTTGCTGAGAATGATTCGCGTAAAGTTGAAATTACATATTTGAAATCAAATTCCTGAGCCATTTGAGTAAAAATGCCTTTGTAGCCTTCTGCGTCTGTATGTCCGCCTTCAACATCTGAGTCAGGTTTAAATCCTAAGCAAAGTTCAGCATCTTCTTCGTTACCGATACAAACATCTACGTATTGCATCAATGGACGCATGATAGATTGAGCTTTTTCTTTTGTCCAAAGTTTTTTGCGGAAGTTCAAATCTACAGAAACAGTGACACCGTTGCGTTTTGCAGCTTCGCAAGCTAATTTGGTCAATTCTGCAGCACTATCCGAAATAGCAGGTGTAATTCCCGACCAGTGAAACCAATCGGCTCCTTTCATGATGGCATCAAAATCAAAATCTGAAGCCGTAGCTTCTGCAATTGATGAGTGGGCACGGTCATAAATAACCTTACTTGGACGCATTGAAGCTCCGGTTTCGAGATAGTAAATACCCACACGGTCGCCACCACGGGCAATAAAATCAGTTTTTACTCCATATTTGCGCAAAGCATTTACGGCAGATTGTCCGATTTCGTGTTTCGGTAATTTTGATACAAAATAAGCTTCGTGGCCGTAGTTCGCACAGCTCACAGCAACATTTGCTTCTCCTCCTCCATAAACAACATCAAATACATCCGATTGAACAAAACGCGTGTTGCCTGGAGTTGATAGACGGAGCATAATTTCTCCTAATGTTACAATTTTTTTACTCATTGTTTTTTTGTTTTGAAATATTGATTGGGTTTTTAAATTGGTCGACCAAAAGTACTGCTTTTTTTTCTGAGAAGCAAAATTAGTTCATTATTTGTATTTGCATTGTTCAAAAAATGACATCTTTACTGCATTAATTGATTGATTATTATATTTTATCAACAACAAAAGATACAACTGAATGTGAGTTGTACCTTTTGAAGTTATCTAATTTAAATATCAAAATTTAAAGAAGTTTTTAGCATTATTGTAGCTGATATCTTCAACCATTTTGCCAATAAATTCCATTTCCTGGTGTGGAAGTAATCCCATTTCCACATCGTTACCAATCAGGTTACAAAGTGTGCGACGGAAATATTCGTGACGTGGATACGACAAGAAGCTGCGCGAATCTGTCAACATACCTACAAAACGGCTTAATAAACCAAGTACCGAAAGTGAATTCATTTGTTTTTCCATACCATCTTTTTGATCGAGGAACCACCATCCCGAACCAAACTGAATTTTGCCCGGTACGGTTCCGTCCTGGAAGTTACCAATCATAGTGGCAATCATTTCATTATCAGCTGGATTCAGGTTGTATAATATGGTCTTAGCCAGCTTATTATTTGTATCAAGTCTGTTAAGGAATTTCGACATTGCTTTAGCTGTATTGAATGTTCCAATTGAATCAAAACCAGTATCTGCACCTAATTGATTGAATAAACGGGTATTGTTATTACGAATTGCTCCGTAGTGGAATTGTTGCGTCCAACCTTTTTCCCAATCCATTTCAGCAAAAATAACCATCATGGCCGATTTGAATTTCAACACTTCGCTATGTGCTAATTCTTGTCCGCCGTATACCTTATTGAAGATGGCTTTGATTTCAGCTTCGGTATAATCTTCTGCATAGAATTCTTCAATTCCGTGGTCAGATAATTTACAACCTTGTTCGGCAAAGAAATCCTGACGTTTGCGAAGAGCCAGAATCATATCGTCGAAAGACGAAATAGTTACTTCAGAAATTTTAGCCAGTTGCTCTACATAGTCGCGGAAATTAGCTGAGCTTTCTACGGCCATAGCTTTATCCGGACGCCATGTTGGGAGCATTTTTACTTCGAAACCATCCTGACGGGTTTTAATATGATGTTCCAATGTGTCGATTGGGTCATCGGTAGTACAAACTGCTTCCACTTTGTAATGACGCATCAGGTTGCGGGCCGAAAATTCAGGAGTTTGAAGTTTTGCTGTACATTCTTCGTAAATTTCACGGGCTGTTTTGGGTGAAAGTAATTTTTCAACACCAAAAGCAGTTTTCAATTCCAAATGGGTCCAGTGATATAATGGGTTACGCATAGTATGCGGAACAGTTTCGGCCCATTTTTCGAATTTCTCCCAGTCTGATGTGTCTTTTCCGGTACAAAAACGTTCGTCAACGCCATTGGTACGCATGGCACGCCATTTATAGTGATCGCCACCTAACCATGCTTCGGTAAGTGATTTGAATTGGTGGTCGTTTGCAACCATCGACGGAATTAAATGACAGTGATAATCAATAATTGATTTTTTGGCTGCATGCTCGTGATAGAGTTTTTGAGCCGTTTCGGTTTGAAGAAGAAAATTTTCGTCTAAGAAGTTTTTCATGATCGTACTATTTATCTGTTTCTGAATTTTTGATTTCGTATTTAACTATATTGAGCTGTGGATTTAATTGATTTTAAGTATAAATAAATCCCCAAAACATTGTTTTTTTGCTGAACTTTATGCCTGAATATATGTTTTTGAATATGTTTTTCGATGTATTGCAAATCGGTAAAATCGTAAGCAAGTATCTATCTATTTAAAATACAATGTTTTAATATATTTTTATTCAGTCGTTTCTGCCCTCCGTGTTCGCCCACGAAGATACGAATAATTTTATATTTACGAAATATGTACTACTTTTGTGTCAAATTATTTTTGTGTGCGAACACGGAATTATTGTTTATGTTGAAATGAGAGAAATTAATCCCAAAATAAGAATTAAAGATATAGCCGAATTAGCGGGTGTGTCGGAAGGTACGGTTGACCGTGTACTGCACCAACGTGGCGATGTGTCCGAAAAGAGCAAATTGGCTGTAACAAAGGTTCTTGAGGAAATGAATTATACCCCTAATTTATTTGCCCGCTCGTTAGCTTCCAAGAAACAATATCGTTTTGTTTGTCTTTATCCAATGCACCAACCCGGTGAATATTGGGAAAATGTAGATAAAGGTTTTGATTTGGCAGCAATCGATTTTATACACCACAATGTACATGTTGAAAAGCGTTGGTTTAATCAATTTGATTCCAACTCATTTATAGCTGTATCAAATGAGGTTTTGAGCTCAGAACCCGATGCTGTAGCTCTTTCACCTATTTTCAGAGAGGAAACAATCGAATTCACTAACGAATTGACAAAACGGGATATTCCATTTTCATTCATCGATTCACAGATTGATGATGTTGATTTTCTAACCTACTATGGACAGAATTCTTTCAAGAGCGGATACATTGCAGCGAAATTGTTGCTCTCCGAGTTGTCAGAGAAAGCTCAGATTTTGGTTATTCGTACACATCGTAAAGGATCTGCCTCCAATCAAACATTAGCTCGTAATAAGGGCTTTATGCAATATATAAATGAGTTTAATCTTCAGGAAAAGTTTGAACTCATTAATGTAGAGCTTAATAACGATGATGAAAATGCAAATTTGCAAACCCTGAAAGAGAAATTTAATACATATACAAATATCAAAGGAGCAATTACCTTTAATTCAAAGGTGTATAGACTTGCTATGCATTTAGCTGCGTTAGATCATGCCGATGTACGTTTGATTGGTTATGACTTGCTGGAAAAAAACATTAGTTACCTGAAACAGGATGTGGTTTCTTATCTCATTGCTCAAAGACCAGATAAGCAAGCCTATTTTACCGTACGCGATATGTGTCGGGAACTTATTTTTAAACAGGAAATCAGAAAAATTAATTATGTGCCTATCGATATATTAATCAAGGAAAATATCGAAGATTACATGTACTTTACAGAATAATAAAACAACAATAAACCATTAAATTAATTATCATGAAATTAGGAAAATTTAGTATTGGTACGGGTGACCGTTTTGCCCACCAGGGCGAAGCTCAACTAAGAGCTATCATGAAAGCAAACGAGAAATCGGGCTTAGATATAAATATTGTATGGAATAAATCGAACCGTGAGCATACTTATGTTCACACTGTGCCTCAGGATACCCGCAACGAAGCGGATGCTGCTGTTAAAGCATTGGGTTACAAAGGTCAATACTTCGTGGATGCCGACCACATCAATTTTAGTAACGTTGCAGGATTTGTAGATTCTTCTGACTTCTTTACATTGGACGTTGCTTCATTTATCGGTAAAGAAAGTGCCAAAGCTGATGTTGATGCTTTTGTTGCTTCTTGCAGTAAATATGTTGGTGACTTACATGTTCCGGGTATATCTCATCCATTGGTTGTTACAAACGAATTTCTGGTACAAATTGCCAATAAATTCTTAGCTGCAACGCAACAGGCTGCCGATATTTACAATTTCCTGGCTGAGAAAAAAGGAAAAGGCAACTTTATTACAGAAGTGTCTATGGACGAGGTAGAAACTCCTCAAACTCCAATCGAAATGTTATTCATTTTGAAAATGTTAGCCGATAAAGGTGTTCCTGCTCAAACTATTGCTCCTAAATTTACAGGTCGTTTCAATAAAGGTGTGGATTATACCGGTGATGTGGATCAATTTGCAAAAGAATTTGAAGAAGACGTATTGGTTATTGATTATGCCGTTAAAGAATTCGGATTGCCGGAAGAATTGAAACTGAGTATTCACTCGGGTTCCGACAAATTCTCTATCTATCCGGTTATGGCTGCCGTTATCAAGAAATACGATAAAGGTCTTCACCTGAAAACTGCCGGAACAACCTGGTTGGAAGAAGTGATTGGATTAGCTGTTGCTGGCGACGATGGTTTGGAAGCTGCTAAATTTATTTATGCCGATTCGTTGAATCGTAGCGAAGAATTGTGTGCTCCTTATGCCGATGTAATTGACATCAAAACAAGTGAACTTCCTACAATCGAAGAGGTTAACTCTTGGTCGAGCGAGAAATATGCCAACACATTGCGTCATATTCCGGGTCATCCTGATTATAATCCAAACTTCCGTCAGCTAATTCACGTAGCTTACAAAGTAGCTTACGAAATGGGCGATAAGTATATCAAAATGATTGAAAAACATGCTGATGTAGTTGGACAATGCGTGGAAGAAAATATCTACGACCGTCATTTAAAACGCTTATTTAATTTGTAAACAACAAAATAACCCCCAACCCCTAAAGAGGAGTAAGAATATAGACCATTCGGAACTAAAATTATTCATCTTTAGGGGTTAGGTAAATCAATACTAACTTCTCTTATTTTCCTTTAGGGGATAGGAGTAAAAATTAAATACCATGAGTAATATTTTTGATGTTAAAGGTAAAGTAATGGTTATCACCGGAGGTGGTGGTATTTTAGGTCGCAGCATGTCGGAATATATGTGCGAACAAGGTGTAAAATTGGCCATTGTAGACCGTTGTCGTGAAGCAGGACAAAAACTTGAAGCAGATTTGCTAGCAAAAGGTTATGCTGTAAAAAGTTTCTGTGCTGATGTTTTGGAAAGAGAAAGTCTTGAAATAGCATCTCAGGAAATTGTTGCTGAATTTGGAGGTATCGACATTCTTGTAAATGCAGCCGGAGGTAATATGGCTGGTGCAACTATTCCGCCGGATAAAACTATCTTTGATCTGGATATGGATGCATTCAAAAAAGTAGTTGATTTGAATTTATTTGGAACAGTTCTTCCTACAATGATTTTTGCCAAGGAAATGGTGAAAAATAACAAAGGATCAATTATTAATATTTCATCCGAATCTGCCATTCGTCCTTTGACACGCGTAGTTGGTTATGGGGCTTCAAAAGCTGCTGTTACAAACTTTACTAAATACCTTGCTACCGAACTTGCTACTAAGTTTGGTGAAGGATTGCGTGTAAATGCTATGGCGCCTGGTTTCTTCTTAACCGAACAAAACCGTACTTTAATGACAAATCCTGATGGATCATTAACTGCCCGTGGTCAATCCATTATTTCTCATACTCCATTTGGTCGTTTTGGTGATCCGGAAGAATTGTGTGGAACACTCCACTGGCTTGCCAGCGATGCCTCTAAATTTGTTACAGGAACACTCACAGTTATTGATGGTGGTTTTGATGTGTTCTGTATCTAATATAGAACAAAGAGCCAAGAACAAACAAAAATAAAAATTAGAATCTTGATTCTTGGTTCTATTATCTTAAAAAATGGTATATCGTAAATGAATAAATAGTAAATTGATATCATGATAGAATTAAAAAAAGATTTTAAATACTCATTGATGGTAGCTACCAGTATGGGTGTTCGTATAACTCCTGTGAATGGTCAGCCTGTTCACAGCAGTAAATTGTTTGAAATGGAAGTTTCAAGTGCTGAAACAAATGTGGCAAGTGTTGCCTCTTATTTAGGCCTTCCGGTGAAAGTTTTGACTACTTTTGTAAAAGACAGTCCTATTGCACAAATGATTAAAAGTAACCTGCGTGCCCGTAACATGGACTATGAAGGTGTTGAAGTACCACAAGGTGATCCATGGGGTTATCGTCACCAGTTTAATATTGCTGATAGCGGTTTCGGAACACGTGGACCACGCGTATTAAATGACCGTGCCGGTGAAGTTGGACGTACGTTGAACGTGAAAGATTTTGATTTGGAACGCATCTTTGTAAAAGAAGGTGTTCAGATTCTTCACTTATCAGGTTTAATTGGCGCTTTGTCGGTAGAAACAAGCGAATTTTGCTTGCAATTAGCACGTTATGCCAAGAAAACAGGAACACGTATTTCATTTGATTTGAATTACCGTGCTTCTTTCTGGAAAGGCCGCGATAAAGAATTACGCGATATCTTTACTGAAATTGCTTCTGTTGCTGATATTTTAATTGGTAACGAGGAAGATTTCCAACTTTGTTTGGGAATTAAAGGTCCAGAGGCTGGTGGAAAAGGTATTGAAGCTGAAATTGAAGGCTTCAAAGGTATGATTGGTCGCGTAAAAGAGGCATTCCCGAATGCATCGGTATATGCAACTACATTGCGTCAGGTTATCAGCACAAACGAACACCTTTGGGGTGCCATTATGCTCGATGGCGATGACTGGCATGTAATCCAACCCCGTAAAATCAACGTTCTCGACCGCATTGGTGGTGGCGATGGATTTGTGGGTGGTATGCTTTATGCCATTCTGAAAGGTTGGGAACCTGAAACATGGGCTCAGTTTGGTTGGGCTTCGGGTGCTTTGGCAACAACATTCCTGACCGACTACGCACAACCTGCCGACGAGGATCAAATCTGGTCAATCTGGGGTGGAAATGCACGCGTAAAACGCTAATTTATTATTTTAAATTTACGGTTTACGATTTACGATTGGGTTGAAAATATGTTAGTCCAATCGTAAATTGTAAATCTAAAATCGTAAATCAAACTATGTTATACTACGAAAAAGGTTCAATTGAAACTGAATTCACTTCCGAAGACCTGAAAAAAGGACTTTTTGAAGCCTTGGAAAAGATAGGAAAGAAGCACAAAGTGCTCGCTATTCCTCCCGATTATACGCGTTTGCCTAGCCGTTCGGGCGAACTGACTGAGTTTACTTGGCAATTTTATGGCGATGCTCTAACGGATGTACTTCCTGCTCTGGGAACACACTCGCCAATGACTGCGCATCAGATTGAGCACATGTTTGGTACGCTGCCGGCTTCACTTATTCGTGAGCACGACTGGCGTAATGATGTGGTAACAGTTGGTTATGTGCCTGCAGAATTTGTAAAAGAAGTGTCGGGTGGTGCAGTGGAATTTCCATGGCCGGCTCAGGTTAATAAACTGTTGCTCGAAGGTAATTTTGATTTGATTCTATCCATTGGTCAGGTGGTTCCTCACGAAGTAGTGGGAATGGCCAACTACAACAAGAATATTTTTGTAGGAACGGGTGGGGTAGAAGGTATCAATAAAAGTCACTTTGTGGGTGCTGCTTACGGTATGGAACGTATGATGGGTCATGCAGACACGCCTGTACGTCGCATTTTCAACTATGCTTCTGATAATTTTACTAATAATCTACCAATTCTTTATGTACAAACGGTGGTTGGTTTGGATAAAACCGATGGCAAAATTAAATGCCGTGGTTTGTATATTGGAGATGATTATGAAGTATTCACAAAAGCAGCTAAACTGGCATTGTTGGTGAATTTTGATTTGCTTGACAAACCGTTGAAAAAAGTGGTTGTTTACCTCGATCCTACAGAGTTTAAAAGTACCTGGTTGGGTAATAAATCCGTTTACCGTACCCGTATGGCTATCGAGGATGGTGGAGAGTTGATTGTCTTGGCACCTGCCCTAAAAGAGTTTGGCGAAGACAAGGAAATCGACCGTTTGATTCGTAAGTATGGCTACAAAGGAACGCCTAATACGCTGAAAATGTGTGACGAGAATGAAGAATTACGCAACAACTTAAGTGCTGCTGCTCACCTTATTCATGGTTCGTCCGAAGGTCGTTTTAGTGTAACGTATTGTCCGGGAAAAGGTGCTGAAAACCTCACTCAGGCTGAAATTGAAAGTGTTGGATTCAAGTATGCCGATATTGACGAAGTAACAGCTAAATACGATCCGGCAAAATTACGTGATGGCTACAACACCATGGCTGACGGAGAAGAAATTTTCTATATTTCCAATCCAGCATTGGGCTTGTGGGCATTTAAAGAAAGATTCAAATACTAATTCAATTTACCATTTTTTCAGTGACCATTTACCATTTGGGGTATGACAACAGATGAATTAAAAAAGAGACTAAAATTTTTTGCTCTTAGAATTATCAAATTATCTGAGAATTTACCTAATAATATTACTGGCAAAACTTTAGGTAATCAGATTATCCGTTCCGGGACTTCTCCAGGTGCAAATTATCGTTCTGCTTGTCTTGGTAAATCTGATAAAGATTTCCTGAATAAACTGAAAATGGTTGAAGAAGAATTAGATGAAACATTATATTGGTTAGAATTGATAGTTGAATCTGGCTTAGTAAAAGAAGATTTACTAAAAGATTTGATGAATGAAAATTACGAATTATTGAAAATTATTGTAAGCTCAATAACAACAATGAAGAAGAAATTGAATTCAACCGAATCAAAGAAATGATTTGAGCTAACAAATAGTAAATGGTAAATGACAAAATAGTAAATGATCAAGATAATTATTGACGATAAAATTCCATACATTCGCGGAGCTTTCGAAGGCGTTGCTGAAGTGGTTTACTTACCCGGGTCAAAAACAACTCCGGAAATAGCCAGAGATGCGGACGCTATTGTAACCCGCACACGTACCATTTGCAATGAAAAATTGCTGGCCGGTTCTTCGGTGAAGTTTATTGCCACAGCAACTATTGGTTTCGACCATATCGATACTGATTATTGCGAAGCAAATGATATTCGATGGACCAACGCACCGGGCTGTAATTCCAAGTCGGTAGAGCAATACATTGCTTCGACCATTATAGTATTGGCTGAAAAGAACGACTGGAATCTGAACGAAAAAACGATTGCTGTAGTGGGAGTGGGCAATGTAGGTAGCAAGGTAGCCCGCATTTGTGAGATTTTCGGCATGAAAGTGCTCCGAAACGACCCACCCCGTGAACGTGCCGAAGGTTCCGGACAATTTGTTTCTATTCAGCAGGTTATGGAAGAAGCAGATATCATTACGCTGCATGTTCCGTTGAATATGAAGGGCGAAGATGCTACTTTCCATTTAGGAAATAAGTCGTTCTTAAGTGCTCTGAAAAAGAAACCGGTGCTGATTAACTCCTGTCGGGGTGAAGTGATTGAAACCAATGCGGTTAAGGCAGCACTTAAATCCGGACAACTCTCAGGATTTGTGTGTGACTGTTGGGAAAACGAACCGGATATTGATTTGGAACTTTTAGCCCTGACCGATATTGCGACACCGCATATTGCAGGTTACTCCAAAGATGGAAAAGCTACAGGTACACTAATGAGTGTGCAGGCAATAAGTGATTTTTTCAGATTAGGACTGAACGATTGGAGTCCTTCAGGCGTTGAACTACCTTTGAATCCGGTTTTTGGAATTGATGGAGCAGGCTTAACTGAGCAGCAAATCTTGTCGAAAGCAATTTTACATACCTATGATATTCGAAATGACGATCGTGATTTTAGAGCGAATGTGGCTCTTTTTGAGCAACTTCGTGGCGATTATCCTACTCGTAGAGAATTTCCGGCATTTACAATCAATGTGAAAAATATTGCTGAAAAAACATTGGATAAATTAAAACAAATAGAATTTAAAATTTAAACCACATAGGTACATAGTTATCATAGAAAAATACTTTTGTGTACTATGCGGTTCAAAATGATAAAATAATAAATTATTAATAAACGAAATCATAGAAATATCAGAACCTAATGTGTTCTATGTGCCTATGTGGTTCAAAAAAAGAATTATGAAACAAAAAGCAGACATTGGATTAATCGGGTTGGCCGTAATGGGCGAAAACCTTGTATTGAACATGGAAAGTAAAGGCTTTACCGTGGGTGTTTTCAATCGCTCGGTTGAAAAAGTTGACAAATTTATTGCCGGACGCGGTGCCGGTAAAAACTTCATTGGTGCGCACTCTATCAAAGAATTGTGCGATTCGTTGGCGAAACCACGTAAAGTGATGATGTTGGTAAAAGCTGGTCAGGCTGTTGATGATTTTATCGAGCAACTGATTCCTCATTTGGAAGCCGGTGATATCATTATCGATGGTGGAAACACACACTTTCCTGACACGATTCGTCGTACCAAATATGTTGAAAGTAAAGGACTTTTGTTTATTGGAACAGGTGTTTCAGGTGGCGAAGAAGGTGCATTGCTAGGCCCATCTATGATGCCCGGTGGTTCTCCTGCTGCATGGCCTGCTGTAAAAGAAATTTTCCAGGCTGTTTCTGCAAAAGTTGAAGGTGGCGTTCCTTGTTGCGACTGGGTTGGCGAAGGTGGCGCAGGTCACTTCGTGAAAATGGTTCACAACGGTATTGAGTATGGTGATATGCAAATTATCAACGAAGCTTATCAGGTAATGAAAGAGCTGTTGGGCTTGAGCGCTGACGAAATGCATGAAGTATTCAAAGAATGGAACAAAGGTGACTTGGATTCATACCTGATTGAAATTACACGCGATATTTTAGCCGTGAAAGACGAAGATGGTTCTCCATTGGTAGAAAAAATTCTCGACACAGCAGGACAAAAAGGTACCGGTAAATGGACAGGTGTTTCAGCATTGGATTTGGGTGTGCCATTGACATTGATTGGCGAATCGGTATTTGCACGTTGTTTGTCAGCTCAAAAAGACATTCGTGTAAAAGCATCTAAAGTGATCTCTGGACCAGCTGTAAACTTCACAGGCGACAAAAAACAAATGATTGACGATTTGAAAGACGCATTGTTTGGAGCCAAAATTATTTCGTATGCACAAGGTTATAACCTGATGATGGAAGCTGCAACTGAATACAAATGGAACCTGAATTTGGGTGGTATAGCTTTGATGTGGCGTGGTGGTTGTATTATCCGTTCTACGTTCTTGGGAGATATCAAAAAAGCATTTGATGTAAATCCCGGATTGGAAAACTTGTTATTAGACCCACACTTCAAAACAATCGTTGAAAATGCTCAGGCCGGATGGCGTCGTGTTTGTGCTGCTGCACTTACTAACGGTATTCCTGCACCTGCATTGACTTCGGCTCTTTGCTACTTCGACGGTTTCCGCAGCGAACGTCTTCCTGCTAACTTGTTACAGGCACAACGTGACTACTTCGGGGCACATACTTACGAACGTGTTGACAAACCACGTGGCGAATTTTTCCACACTAACTGGACTGGTCGTGGTGGTGATACTGCTTCTACAACCTATGTAGTTTAATATTCCCTAAATAAACATGAAAAAGCCCTTCGTTCGATTGAACGAGGGGCTTTTTTGCGAAATGAAATTGTATCTTTGTCTTGAGTGCCTTTTGCTTTTGTATTGACTGATAATGAAATACAGCCTACTTTAATAATGCATTCCCATTTCGGTTCCTTGAAATAAACAGGAATTGTGCATTCTACTTCCCTCGTATGCGTCTCTTCAGCATTGGCTATGCTGTCCCTCTAGCATTACCGATCTAGTCACTTTGATGTGTACTTATCAAACTGTTTATTGAGCACTTATCAATGACTTTGATGTATGCTCATTAAAGTGTCGACAACGAGTTATACAACCTGTAAAGTAGGAGCGAATGTACTTGTTCGAGGTTCGGCTAATAGAATGGCGCTGCCTGCATACTGTGTAATGTGCTCCAGACGATAGCAGCCGGGCTGCAACTCAGGGATTATAACCATAAGCTGACTGTTCAGATTCGTTACAATGTCGTATGCAGGTACTTTGGTACGTTCTCCGGTAGTTTCGTTGATAAAATAGACGCCTACATCAGGATGTGTGCCGACTAGTTTTATTTTAATCCCCTTTATTTTCAGTGCATTGGAAGGTGTGAGTAAATTATTTTCGGAACCTGTATGGTTGTCGACCACCTGCTGTATGCCGAAATTATTTGATGCCACATACACTATTTCGGCTTCAGTCGTTGAGGCTTTTTTCCTCATAACAGCTCCCTGAGAAAATTTATAGCTAACATTGTGTCTGTCCGGTATCAAATTTATCGTGTTTGAAGTTGAATGAACCTCTGATGGAAGCTGCAGCCTCAAAATAGCCGGTGTTGATGGCATATCCGTCGGCCAGTAATTCGCTCATTTCTTCTAAAAATAGCCTTACATGATATTCCATGGCATCCGGGTTGGCTCCCGTACCCGGTTTGTTGCAAAGCGACTGGCAAACATCTTTAATTCCCAGTGTTTGATAGGCTATTGTTTGTGCTTTGAACTTTCCTTCATTGTTTTTTAGCCGATTGGGCTGAAGTACTGCTTTGATTTTGCGATGAATTGATATCATACTATTTAGTTTGGAGATTCATGCTGTAAAGTTAATTAGGAATTTTAAATAAACCCAATTTTTCGTTACAAAATTTGAAACCTAAAAAAAATATCGTGATAAAGAAGTATTCAGTAGGTTTTGTTTAACTATAGAATTCTGATTTTACCGATTTCTTTCCTTTTTCGGTCAGTTTCTGTCTAAGATGTCTTTAGCTAAATTCTACCTTTGTTACTTCGATTTTAATGGAGAATGTTTTTTTGAAATTCAGAATCTATTATTAATCGATATATAATATTCACCATTTAATTTATAATTACATGAAAAAATCTTACATGATTGTATGCCTTTCAATGATGTTGGGCATAAGTGTACAAACGATGGCTCAAACTGATCCCGGAACAGCCAACCTGACTCACAAGTGGACATTCGAAGATGGAACGGCTAATGATGGAGTTGGAACTCTTAACGGAACTTTGATGGATGGCGCAACCGTCTCTGGAGGTGCTCTTAATACTACTGCCGGTGGGTATGTGAGTATTGATCCTACTGCACTGAACGTAAAGTCTTATACCGAGCTTACCGTTGAAGCATGGTTCACTCCTTCGGCAGGTGTGAATACAAGCTATCATTTTCTTTACTATTTTGGATACTCTGATGGTAATGGAAATCACTTTACAGGTGTTACGCCTGCTCGTGGAAACAATGTTAGTAGAGCAATGATTGATACAGGAAGTGGCGAACAGGGTGTTAACAATGCTGAGTTTGATGATGGTTTACTGCACCATTTGGTTTGCGTTATTGATGCAACAACTCTTTCATATTATATGGATGGCGTGTTGGTAAACACAACATCTATTGGTAGTGCTTCTCTTGCTAACATTAATAATGGTGCCGGAAGCGCGATAGCTTACTTTGCAAAAGGTGGCTGGGGCGGCGATCCAACCTGGAGAGGTACTATTAATGAAATAAGTGTTTACAACAAAGCACTCACAGCTGATAATGTTAAGTATTTATATAATCTCCATAAAATTGATGTTCCGGCAACCAATCCGGGTACGGCTAACCTGACACATAAATGGTCCTTTGATGAAAATGCGAATGACTTAGTAGGTACTGCTAACGGAACGTTGACCGATGGAGCTACTATTGCAAATAAGGCTCTTAATACAACTACAGGTGGCTACGTGAATTTCACACCGAGTGATTTGGCTGTTAATACTTACACTGAACTTACTGTTGAATCATGGTTTACACCTGTGGCCGGAGGAAATAACGGTTATCACTTCTTGTATTATTTCGGAAAGTCTGATGGCAACGGTAACCACTTCACCGGCTTTACTCCATCACGCGATGGTAATCCTGCTCAATGTGGTCGGTTTATGATTGCAACCGGAAATGGCGAGGATGGTCAACAAGGAATAAATACAACCAAGTTTACCGATGGCAGACTGCATCATTCAGTTTGTGTTATTGATGGAACCTCTGTAACTGCTTATATTGATGGTAATCTACTGGGTACTACTTCTATTGGTGCTAATACGCTTGCTAATGTTTTTCTTCCAGCTGGTCCGGGCAGTAATTATGCCTACTTCTGTAAGGGTGGATGGAACGATCCAACCTGGAAGGGTCAGATTCATGAAATAAGTATGTACAATAAAGCGCTTACAGCTAATAATGTAAAATATCTGTTCAACTTAGGTCCAGAGCCAGTTACAGATGGAGTAACTGCTGTAGATATGGCAAAGAAGATGAATCACCATGTTTATGTAAGCAATAATCAGATTGTTGCTCAATTTGAATCAGCTAATGCCGCTTCGTCAAAAATTGAGATTTATAGTGTACAGGGTTCGTTGCTTTCAAGCGAAATGTTTACGAGCAATGCAGGATTAAATACAAAAACTATTAAAGCCGATTATCCAGCTGGCATCTACCTGGTGCGTCTTGCCGTTGGCGGGGAAACTGTTTATACGAAAATTATCAAATAAAATCTGATTCTATTATTTGAAGATAATATAAATCTATTAAAGCCCCTCGTATGCCTATACGAGGGGCTTTTTGTAATAGGACTAAGGCTAAATTCCAATCTGTTTTGTTTGGAGTGGTTGTGAATTGTTTGGTTCTATTAAGGCTATGATTTTCTCAGGTCACAACTGAGATTGAGGATAAGCCTGCTGCAAAAGAAAGTCAGGTGATGATGTCAACTACGTTTATTATTACAATAAGCCTGATGTTTCATGTGAACTTCACGCACAAGGGGGTTATTTTTTCATTTTAGTTGAATGTGTATTAAAATCACCTCTGTACTTGTTGTTTATTATTATTTCAAGGTTAACGGGCCTTCATGCTCGTTTGTTTGACATTAAATGACTAATTAATAGTCTTGTATATGTATTTAATGTTGTTTCTGGTTGTATATGTGCTTTAGAGTAAATGTATTTTTGGCTAATATTTGTTTGTTTTTGGTCAGAATGTTCTCAAAGGTTCTCCATTTTTTAAGTTGATTTGCATATTGTTTTTACAAATAATATATTATCAACTTTAAATTTAATTGCAAATGAAAAGAACTACATTTTTTCTGGCGTGTTCCCTGCTTACGGGGCTCACTGTAAATGCGCAAGTGCTCGACACAATTTACAATGCAAAGACAGCGCTGCCCGCTGCAGCTTCGTGGACTGAGCTAAAATTAGACAAAACAATCAGTGACTCAGCAGCTGTCATTACTCAAGAGCTTCTGGGAGGAGCTTTGAAGCTCAAAGCCCTTAATTCAAACAACAAAGATTCGAAACTCGGATGGTACAAAACAGGTTTAGGTTTGAACCTAAGCACCGGTTACACAATCGAAATCAAAGCCAAAGTGAATAATGCTGCTAAAAACGGAGCATTTAATCTTCAAGGGTATGATAATCAGGGAAAAGGTTTCCGCTTCGGTATTTACAATTCTTACCTGACTAACCAAACTAATCCGTTGGGTGCAACCACCACTGTAGCCTCGTCAATCGACAACTCTACCGGATTTCACACTTTCCGTTTAGCGGTAGCTCCAAGCGGATTAGTAACCGTTTATCGCGACAAGGTACTAATGGGTACTTTCCCAATTTCGGCTTTCTATTTCGATAATATTATCGTAAATGGTGGTTTTGAAGATGGCGCAAATCTAACTGATGGTTCAGCCTTTCCTGATTTCTTAAGCAAAGGCTTGCTTTACAGATCAACTGTAGCAACCGATAAAAGAACCGGTAACTATGGTTTGATAATGAATAGCAATGGAAAAACGGAAAATACAGGTACTAATTATAATGCTGCAACTCAAGAGAAAGCAAGAACCCGCGAAATTGCCGTAAAACCGAATACCAAATACGATATTTCTATTACCCGTCGCCGTTCGGCTATTGAGCCATGGGCTTGGCGTGATATGGGTGCCTTCTACAATACTCAGGTAGGAACTCAGGGTGGAACCGATGTACGTGGTACAAATGCAATTTTTACCGGTGTTAACGACAACTTTTGGCAAATACATAACCAAACTATTACAACTCCGGCTGATGTAAAATCTATACGTTTTGAATTTCCATCATGGATTCGTGACGGCAATAAAACAACTGCCATTAGCTCTTTCGATGACTTTGTTTTCCGCGAACAACCTACATTAGCCGTAGGAGTTACTACTGCACCTGCCGTATTTACTCCCAATGCGCTTCCTCTTCCTGCTAATTATACCAACTTAATTAAAAATGGTGATTTTGAAAACTGGAACATCGATAATGCCGGTAATCCTGTAACCATAAAGAGTAAGGATGGTCTGAGAGATAGTACAGTTACCTGGGCACTTAGTGACCTTGCAAGTGGTAGTGATAACAATCCAAATCGATTGGACCCATTATGGAATGGTCTTGTTCGTATTCAACGTAATGACCAAACAAATGATGGTCTTACAACCGGCGACGGTGGTGCTACAGTATGGGCGCACAGCGGAACCTCTGCACTTCGATTCTCTACGTTGGGCAACAATGCCAATAGTTTTGATTTCAAGGTACAACTGAAAACAAACACAAAATATCGTTTCAACTTCTGGCACAAAAGCCCAAAATGGGATGATGCAGGCTGGCTTAAAGTGAAAATTGGTGAAGGCGATGACGCTACTGCTATTTGGGGTCATGAACTGAGAGCTAAAAACAACGTTTGGACAAACAGCGATTTGGTTTTCACAACTGGTGCTGATGCAGCCAATACAACCCTACACTTGTACACAAATGCTGCTTCACATGGTAACTGGTGGAACCTTTACCTGGATGATTTAGTATTATATGAAGTAACAGAAGCAACCGATCCTGACATCACTGCCGGCAAAACCAACCTGATTGCAAATAGTGATTTCGAAGATGTCGCTCATAGCAACGATGGAACAGCATACGATTGGGCTTTGGCATCTACAAATACAAATGCTGACGCTAACTACCCGGTTAAATGGAACGATACATGGGGATCTTTCGTAAAACTTCAGAACCAACAAAAACTTACTGATACCGGATTGCAATTTGCACACAGTGGTACCAAAAGTATGCGTTTCTCATTCCTTGATGACCAGGGCGGAGCTAAAACATTTGAAGGTATTACTAAAGATTCACTTCCAAGTACTTATCGTATAAACCTGAATTTCCAAAAGGAACTTCAACCAAACAAAACATATACCTTCGTATTCTGGGTTAAAGCGGCAAACTATCCTGATAGAGGAAGATTAATTGTTGCCAATGGTGATATACAATTGTGGAATGATGAGCTTAGTACACGCAATATCAACTGGACCCGTCAGGTTGTTACATTCAGCACAACAGCTGCAACTCACACATTGCGTTTGTACACTACTTTTGGTGGCTGGTTTAACTTCTATTTGGATGATGTTGCCCTTTATGAAGAAGCTACTTATGTTCCTTATCAGGCAAACGGAGATTCTTACCTGTTCTTTGGTAAATCGCAAGGTACGGAAGACACGGATGTAGAAATTCAATACGTGGCTGTAAACAACACCGGTGCTTTTGCTCCTGCGAATCCTGCTACCGGAACTTTTGTTGCTCCCGCAGTTGGAAATCTAAAGGTAACTTCTAATGCAGGTATGTTGACAATCAACGCAAGTAAACCTACATTTGTAGTAGTTTATGATGTTGCCGGAGTTCGTGTAGCTGAATTTAATGTTCAGTCCACAAAGAGCCTGTCACTTCCTCAGGGTATTTATGTTGTGAAATCTGCTTCAGAAGTAATGAAAGTAGTGAACAAATAAAAAATTGCAGAAGTAGAACTCTTCTGTTCTCAATAGGGTAGCTACCAAAAAGGCTACTGCAAATGATTAACGGGTGTTACGTAACAGTAACACCCGTTTTTTTATCTATTGTTTTTTTTGATGCACAATAACAAATTTATCACTTATTATTTATTAGAAAGCTTTTCGTTCGTTTGAACGAGGAGCTTTTTTTGTTTTTCAATTATTATTGTTGCTTTCGCAATCAAACAAAAGAAGTTTCAATAAAAATGATTCGAATATGTTTGAATGAGTTAATTAAATTTTGTAAGTTTGTAAAACTAAATTTCGTCGATTAAATTTAATTCTGGCATATTTTATGTAAACAAATAACTAAAAGAACTTAAATATGAATAAACATAAATTTGTAATAGGCAGTATCTTGCTTGTATCTCTTTTATTTTCCTGTTCTGTAGACACAAAAGTAAGAACACTCAAAGGGTACAACACAACAAAAATCGGATTAGAATACGATACCTTGTTGTTATTGTCGGGAAGCTCGCATAAAATTGGATTCGTTGCCTATAACGATGAAGGTAAGATACTTAAAACTTCGGGTCTTTTGAAAGGTACGCTTCGGTGGAGTAATTTTATTGTAGAGACTGGCAATGCTAATTATAGTCCAGGTAAAGTTAGTATCTCTAAAACCGGTGTTGACGAAAATCTTCTGTTTATTCCATTTAAAATAAGTCTCAAATATGACCCCGGTAAGATATTCTATGATACCTTATGGATGAATTATGAGAAAGAAATAAGTATTTACCCTATTACTACCTTCAAAAAATCACCCGGAGCCAAAGTTTTTTTTGGAATGGATGTGACCTATGACAACAATAAAGAGGTATCGTACCGCAGTTTATCCAATGTAAAGAAAGCGATGAAAGCTTATGAAGTGCTTGTAAAAGGTGGAACGTATCGCGATGGTGCTTTTACTATAAGCAATAATATATTTGACAATACAGATCACAATCCGGGATTTATGGTTAGGCTACTCAAAAATCCTGATGTATTTACTACGATGGATATTTTATTGGATTATAAAGACCAATATTTATTGTACGGGGATGGTAATTCAGGAATGAGTGGTTTCAGTGGTTCTAATGGTTCATCGGGGCTTACAGGTGAAAATGGGCGGCATGGAGAGGATGGGAAAAACGGATATGATGGAAATTATGGGCATGACATTGATGTTTTTGCCGATCTATATTTCGATTCGATATTAAACACGAATCTAATAAAGGTTTTTGTAGATGATTTAACAGCTAATAAGCAACAACATTTTCTGATAAATCCAACTGGTGGCAATCTGACTGTAAACGCCAATGGTGGTGATGGTGGTAACGGCGGTTCAGGTGGTTGGGGCGGCGATGGTGGAAACGGTTTTACCGGTGAATTCTATACTTATTATATCAAGGATGAGATTGTTAAAAAAGATACTGCGGGGCGGGAGCATAGAGAATATGTTACGCGGGCTATACAACGTCAAAAACAAGGTGGTAGCGGCGGTTTTGGAGGTAATGGCGGATATGGCGGAATGGGTGGAAATGGAGCTGATGGAGGACATATCTTTTTGTTTTATACCCCGGCTGTAAAAAATCAATTGTACCTGATACAATGTATGGTTCATGGTGGTGTTGGTGGCAGAGGTGGTTCGGGTGCACGCGGCGGAAACGGTGGCAAAGGTGGAGAGGGTAATCCCAGAGGTAGGGACGGTTTACATGGCAGGGATGGAATGGAAGGACCATCCGGCTATTGGGGACGGCAGGGAATAATAGATATGCAGGAAGTTGATAAAATACCGTGGTAAAAGTCAGTTCTTAAGTAATTGACTAAACTTTGAGCCCGGCTAAGCGTTCTAGTGAAAAATAAACAATTCACTTCGGTCATATAAGCCGATTATAACCTCAACATTATGTATATTGCTATCAAAGAACTTCACTCATTCATAGGGTTTATGACATTAACCCTTTTTTCATTTGCCATTATTTTCAACCTGATAAGCTGGCTGGGTAAAAAACCGTTTACCAACGTAAATAAAATAATTACATTAGTAGGTATGGTCTCGGTTCATACGCAGGTGTTGATTGGTCTTATACTGTATTTTCTATCTCCGTTGGGACTTAGCAATTTTTCGGGAGTAGCCATGAAAGATGCACAATCACGCCTTTATATATTGGAGCATCCACTTATCATGATTATTGCCTTTGTTTTGGTAACAGTCGGCTATTCGAAAGCAAAAAAACTTACAGATGATAATGCTAAATACAAGGCCATCATAACATTCTTTTTTATATCTTTGATCCTGATTCTTTCAAGAATTCCCTGGAGTATCTGGATTTAGATTTCTCCGCAATACAAAATTAATTTATTGCCCAGCAGATGATTATTTATAAGCGTTTTTATTGGTTGACGTTCGTGCTGTTGTTATCGGTTTTTGGCCTTACACAAGCTCAATTAAAATTAGACGACAGACCTTTTGTAACCGGTGAAACGTTGAATTATAAAGCTGTTTGGGGTGGTTTTCTGACTATCGGAAGTGCCAGCACAAGAATCGACAAAACGCTTTACAGAGTCGGTTCAACTGTTTGCTATAAAATCGATATCGTCGGACAAACAAATGGGCTTGCTAAGCTTTTCTACGTGCGCGACAAGTGGGTATCGTATATCGACACTGCTGAAATTACAACACACAAAGCATACAGAAGCATACGGGAGGGTGGATATGAACTGGACGAACAGGTACAATTTGACCATATCAACCAAAAGGCTGAAGTAAAGGTGTACGACAAGCGGGCCAAAGTATATAAACTAAAAAAAGTATACGATACACCCGAGCATGTTCGCGATATTGTTGCCGGTTTTATGATTTTCCGTTCGGTCGATTTGTCGAAATATAAAAAAGGCGAGCAGTTTACAATCAATGGATTTTACGAAGACGAAGGCTATAAAGTGAATGTTATCTATGTTGGTCAGGAATATCTGAAAACAGATACAGGTAAGACGCTATGCTACAAGGTAAAACCTATTGTACCCAAAAACAAAGTATTTGATGGTCGGGATGCCGTTGATGTGTGGTTAGCAGCTAATAAGTCAAAATCGATTGTTCGTATTCGGGCTAAAATGTTTGTAGGGAATATTGTGATTGATTTGCTGAATTAGTTTAATCCCTCAAAAACAACTACCTTTGCAGCCGTTTCTCACCCTGAGGAACTTAAAACTAAAAACCTGCACCATAATGACTTTCTACGACTTAGGGTTGAATGAAAATATCCTTCAATCATTGCAAGAAAACAATATTTCCGAACCCACTGACATTCAACTACAAGCTATTCCGCACATATTGAGTCACGACACCGATCTGGTGGCTGTAGCGCAAACCGGAACCGGTAAAACGGCTGCTTTTTGCCTGCCTATTCTTCAAACCATTGATTATAAATTACCTAAGATTCAGGCTTTGGTATTAGTTCCAACGCGTGAATTGGGACAACAGGTGGCGCGTGAATTTTTCCTTTTCTCGAAGCATCTACCCCGTGTATTTGCCGAAGCAGTTTACGGTGGAGCACCCATCGACGATCAGATTCAACGATTGAAGCGTACCACCCATGTGGTTGTTGCTACTCCGGGGCGTTTACTCGATTTGCTGGACAGAAACGCGTTGAACCTACAGGATCTAAAGTATCTTGTTTTGGACGAAGCCGACGAAATGATGAATATGGGCTTTAAATCGGAGATTGATAATATTCTTCGATCGTGCAAAAAAGGAATTACCAATATGCTTTTTACGGCAACAATGCCAGGCGATGTAAAACAAATTATACAGGATTATTTGCGCCCCGATTTTGTAGAAATACACATTAATGCAGAAGAATTTGTCAATCAGAAGATTGAACATCAATACTTAATTTACAAACAAGGCGAAAAGCTCGATTACCTGAAAGCATATTTGCATGAACGCAAAGATCAACGCGGCATCATGTTTTGCCGTACCAAAACAGCTGCTAAACGATTAGCAAAGCAACTGGCTGGTTTCGAAGTAGTAGCTGATGCGCTGCATGGTAACCTGAATCAGGAAATGCGCGATAAGGTTATGCGTGGATTCAAAAAGAACCGGATTAATTTATTGGTAGCCACCGATATTGCAGCCCGTGGCATCGATGTAAAAGACCTGGATTATATTATTCACTACCATTTACCCGAAAAAGCGGAATACTATACACACCGAAGTGGACGTACTGCCCGTGCCGGGAAATCGGGTATTTCGGTTTGTTTGATTAAAACGGAAGACTTACCTGAACTAAAAGCCATCGAATCGGATTTGAATATTCAGTTTGCCGAAATAGGAGTGAAGCTGCTTCCCGAACCAAAAGTGGCTAAACCAATCACCCTGTATATGAATATGGGCTTTGGTCAGGGTTTTACCAAAAATAGCATGGCTGACTTTCTGGTGGAAGAAGCCGGATTAAGTCTTTCGGATATTCAGAATGTTGTTGTGGAAGATAATCGCTCGTACTTTGACGTTCCTGCCAAGTTCGAACAACAAATAACGATTAACCTGAAGGGTTTCAAACTTTCGCACCGCAATTTGAAGCTAACACTTGATGGAGAGCGTAGTAAACGGAATATCTATTGAGAATTAAGTGGTTGTTTTTGAATTAGTTGGTATAAAATGCAAATAGTGTGAGTATATAAGTTGCTGAGCCGTAGCCAACCATGGGTATTGTGCCAATATATTGATTGTCTTTATCCCGGATGCAGTTACACCAGAAATTATTCTGTTTATAGTTGTCAGTAACCTTATCCATTTGAAGTTTGTTGCTGTACATTTCCGAAACAGTGTTATTATTCACTGCAGCCTGTTCTGTAACGTAATTAAGCAGTTTTGCAGTCTCCTTCTTTTCATCAAATAAAAGCCACGCACGGGCAATACGAAGATTAATAAATGCCCATTCCTGATTTTCGTATGGATCGGCTGTATTGAGCCGGATATAGCCCGGTCTGTTTCCTTTAATTCGTAATACCTTATCGCATTCGGCCATGTGCGACAAAAACAATTGTTTATCGGTCATTAGCCCATTGGCAAAAATTTCATAAACACCTGAATCGTAATATTCAGGGTCGGTTTTTTGTTGGTCATTCACATTCCCTTTTATATAGTTGTTTTCGCAAAGCATGTGTTTCAAAATACCTTGTTTTAGAGTCTCGGCTGCAGTTTTGTATTTTTCATAAGGCAGATGGTACTGCTGCTGCAACGATGCAAATTGCTGCAATCCTCTGGCACATACGCCCGAAGTAAATGTATATTGCTTTGGCATTTGAAGATGGTGCTCCCACGGACCCGAGTCAGCCTTTATCAATGAATCGGTGTCAATGCAATGGATGGTGGCATCGGCCACTTTTGTGCACATTATCGGATTCCATTTTTTGTAGAAAGCACTGTCCTTGCTGCAATTCACGTAATCGGTAAAAGCGCACAGGAACAATCCGAAATTATCATATTCAATGTTGGGTCCAGAGTCGTTGGAATCACATTCTTCCTCTCCATTCCCAAAATATCGTGTGAGCGACACCTGATAATCAACTCCCGGACCGTAGTCTTTCCCATCTTTATAAACATAATGCTTTAAATGGCCCGAAGGAGCTTGCAGCATAAATTCAAGTCCTTTTCTGGCTTCGGTGTACATACCGAGTTTTGTCATGGCTTGTATAGCGTAACTTCCATCGCGTACCCAGGCAATGTGCCAAAGGCCGGGGCGGAGCGATGCCATTATTTGTCCGTGTGAGTGTGGAAAGATTTCATTATCGGGCACCTGCGACATTTTTAAAATGCTGATAGATTGTTCTACCACATTTCGTTCTTTGACAGATAAATTGGTTGGAATAGTACAGCGTGAAAAAGTATGTTGCATAAAGCTTACTTCATCGTCCAACAACGATTTTCTTGTTTTAGATATTCTGGCAATGGCTTTGGTTACAATAGAAGCATCGGTATGTAAAGCATCCGTAAAGGAATACAGAACGTATTTTTCGTAGATTTTTTTGTCATATTTTCGCAAAATACTTCCGGTAAGTGCGTTTCCTTTTATATGAATAGGCAAATCCTGCAGGTGATTTTCCAGTAAAGTCATGCCGCTGACAGCTTTTCCTTCGCCTGTTTCGGCAGTAAAAGTCAGATTCTCAATTTTATCTTTTTTACCACGAATTACAATATAGAATATCTTATCGCTGAGAGTGAATGACGAAAAATAGTTGACAGTAAAATCGTTGTACTTTGCAGTAATTACATGCGTATTCTTCAAATAGTGTGTAGATGTCGGGTGCTCAGGAGTATTTAAAACGATATTACCAACAAAAGGATGGACATACCTGGCCGAATCATAATTGGCAAAAATATGTGGGTAAACATCGTCAATTCTGTTTTCTTTGGCGTTGTAAGCTGCCACAATCAACCCGTTGGAAGTTGTTAGTTTAAAATATGATTGTTCTAATGGAGATGTTGTTTGCCCTAGCGATAACGACAAACTAACAATAGTAAGAACGGCAACAAATATAATTTTAATTCTCATGGTTACTATTTTATTTTAAAACCTGTTATTCAACCAGTTCAAACCGATCTTTCAACCGTATATCCCGTGAGGAAGCACCAATCATCAATTCAAACTCGCCCGGTTCTGCCACCCATTGCAACTGTTGGTTGTAGAACGAGAGTTTTTCTTTATCAATCGCGAACGTGATTGTTTTTGATTCGCCGGCTTTGAGTTTTATCTTGCGGAAGTCTTTCAGTTCCATGACGGGTCTAACAATGGAACTCACCAAATCGTGGAGGTAAAGTTGTACAATTTCTTCTCCATCGTATTTTCCGGTATTTGTTATGGTTACCGAAGCTTCGAGCTGGTCTTGAGCGTTTATTTTCTTTTTATTTAATTGCATATTGCTATATTGAAATGTTGTATAGCTTAGTCCATACCCAAATTCGTAGCGTGGATAAATGGATAAATCCAGATAAGCACTACGGTAATAGCGATCGCTGTCGTTTTCGGCAGGACGACCTGTATTAAAATGATTGTAGTAAATTGGTATCTGCCCAACACTCAACGGAAAAGTCATGGTGAGTTTGGCTGAAGGATTATAATCACCAAAGAGCACATCGGCTATGGCATTACCGGCTTCACTTCCCAACCACCAGGTATACAGAATTGCCGGAGCATTGTCGGCCGTGAAATTGAATACCAATGGTCGACCGGCATTTATAAGCACTACAACGGGTTTGCCAGTAGCAAGGAGAGCTTTCAATAATTCTTCCTGAACTCCCGGAATGATTATATTGCTGCGGCTTTTAGCTTCGCCGGATAAATCGCGTCGTTCGCCAATGCTGAGAATGACAACGTCAGCTTGTTTGGCGACATTTACAGCTTCGGCAAACCCATCCCGGTTGTTTCCTTCAATGTCGCAACCTTTGGCATATAAAAGTTTGGTTTTGTTACCAACCTTGTTTTTGAGTCCTTCCCATTGCGATACAATATAGCTTGAATCTTTAACCGGCATTTCCACATCCCAAAAACCTTTGTTTTGCATGACAGCTTTTACCAACGGACCAATAAACGCAATGGTTTTAGTATTTTTTGATAAAGGCAGCAGTTGATGCTCATTTTTCAATAACACAATACTTTCCCGGGCTATATTTCGTGCTGCAATGGGATGATTTGGATTATTCAATTCTTTTAGTTCTCTGCTATCATTGCAAAACCGAAAAGGATCGGCAAATAATCCCAATTCGAATTTTTTGCGTAAAACTCTTCTTACGGCATCGTCAACAAGTGCGATCGAAACTTTATTGTCTTTGACCAGTTGTGCCAGGTTATTTTTGTAGTTGCGGCTTTCCATATCTATATCGCAGCCAGCAGTGATTGCAGCTTTTGCAGCTTCGTATTCATTTTTTACATTGCCATGCTTAATCATTTCGCCAACTGCTCCCCAATCGCTCACAACAAATCCATCGAATCCCCATTTGTTTTTCAAAATATCTGTCAGCAGGTACTTATTGGCAGTAGATGGTACTCCGTTATGTCGTTGAACGAAGTCATAAATGTGGCAATATGCGCATCTACCGTGGCTTTAAAAGGCGGAAGATACGTTTCCCAAAGTTGTCGGTCGCTCATATCAACAGAATTGTAATCGCGACCGCCAACAGCAGCACCATAAGCCGCAAAATGTTTGGCACAAGCCATGACTGAATTTAGTTCTCCCGGTTTATCACCCTGAAATCCTTTTACACGAGCATAAGCTATTTTCGAGCCCAGATAGGTATCTTCGCCGGCACCTTCCATTACTCTTCCCCAACGTGGATCGCGGCAAATATCCACCATGGGAGCAAATGTCCAGTGAATTCCGCTGGCACTTGCTTCGGTAGCCGCAATGCGTGCCGAAAGTTCAATAGCTTCCAAATCCCAACTGCAGGACTCAGCCAGTGGAATGGGGAAGGTGGTTTTATAACCATGAATAACATCCTGTCCGAAAAGCAGCGGAATTTTCAACCGCGATTGCATGGCAATATTTTGCCAGCTTCGGGTACGTGCTGTTCCCATACAATTAAGCAGAGAACCTACTTGTCCACGTAGCATCTGTCCACGCTTATCCTTATCAAGTGTTACAGGTCCGGTTGCCGACCAATCGTCGTTGTATTGGTTAAGTTGTCCGATCTTTTCGTCCAATGTCATTAAACTTAGCACAGAATCAACCTTTTGATTGATCGTTTTATTCTGCGATGTAGTAATTTGAACTGAAATTGTATTTAAGATAATGATTAATAATATGTTTAAAGTTATTTTTCTCATTTACCTGATAGTTTGTTGTTTTGGTATTAAATATACCTATTTTTTCTCTGTGATTATTTCAAATGTTGCCAGTATTGCTTTATGATCTGTTGGCCAGACTCCTATGGGCACAACAATGCGGTCCTGTGTTTTTTCTTCTTCGCGTTTGCTTTTTACAATACAGCCTCTCGGTCCAACTATCATTACATTCTTTAAAGTAAGTTTATTGGCAGGTTTATAATATATGAAGTCAATTCTTTCCCGTTCATCAGCATCGGGTGCCCAGGTGAGTTTTTTGATATCTGCATCTTTATTGTCAGCCGGATACGTAAATCCGGGATGAGTTAGGGCATTGGGGAATAATTGGCGGTAAGCATCAATGTAACCCGATTTCTTCAATAAACCGGAGACCGGCCATTGAACAACCGCACCGTTGTGATCATAACGATTTTTGGTTGCATTCGTCCAATCCAAATGCGAAGGTTCATTGAAATCACCCCCAATAATGACGCTGTATCCTTTGTTGAATTCCTTTTCGGCATCGGTTATAACAGCTTTTATTTGTGCCACCCGGTTGGAACCCAGGTTGTTTTTTAAAATGCTGTCTGCATTCGTAACCGGTTTATCCATCTTTTTCCAGGTAGTACCATCGTATCCCCGAGGCAGGTAACAGGCATAATGCAGATAATCCAAGTGGGAGGAATAAACGCTAATTTTAGCATTGCCAACGGCTATAACGGCTTTGTAGATTGATCCTGTATCTGAATTTTCGGGATAAACAGATGCATGACTGAGAATGGGATATTTACTTATGATGCCCGAATCGTCGCTGTAAAAGGAATAATAGGTTTTGCCTTTTTCTTTTAATGCTTTTACTATCCGGTCGTTGAAATGGATGTGATTGATATTTCGTACTTCATTAAAAGTAACAATGTCTGCATTACTTTGAATCACCTGATCGACAATAGCCTCAAATCCGACAGGAACTTCTGTTCCTTCCATCCAGATGTTGAATTGCATTACCCTGAAGGTTATATTTCGTGCATTTACAACCGAGATAATGAAGCAAAGAGAGATAAACAAAACATTTTTTTTCATTCAAAATAATTGTTTTTATATAAGCTGTACAATTTGAAAATGCGTAAACTGATAGCTGTTTTTAGCAGTCTTACAAATTCAATATAAAAACAAATTTCGACATTTTAATTCAAATCACCAAATCGCGAATTGTGGCATATCATCTAAATTTTACAGGTTGCTTTCCTCAACTAAGTAGTAAAAAAGATATAATGTCTTATTTCATAAAGAAAAATCAACCACATAGAATTCATAGCGACATAGTGTCACATAGAAGAATAAAAAATCAAGCTGACATAGTATCACATAGCATATTTAATACAACTACATGTACTATGTTTTCAACGAAAGATACTCTGTGTTACTCTGTAACTAAATACAACTATGTGATTGAAAAATATGACATTTAATTATTCCTCTTACTTAAATTCACCGGAACAATGAGTTTAATACTGATATTGCGTCCCATATTGTAAACTCCTGTGCGCCCTGTGACATTGTTTGTGGCTGCATATTTCAACCTGCTGAGATGGCTTTGATAAGCAATGTCGGCCAGATTAGTTCCGCTGATATAGAGCGAGCATATTGTTTTTTTATTCAATACAATGTCGCTGCCAATATTTGCATTGAGCAGGCTATATGCCGGAGTCATTGTTTCGGTATTGTAGGCCGAGTAAATCTCGTCTTGCTTAAAGTAATGTTCCAGTCCGAATGACAGAAAGCAGTTTTTCAGATTTTTAGAGGCCTTGTCTATATTCACCCGGATATCCGATTTCCATTTGGCAGCAGGAGTGAAGGGAAGATACTTCGTTGAGTCAGACTGATTTTTTAATTGAGAATGCACATACGAGAAGCTGTTTTCGAAATGCAACCAATCCAACGGATGCGGATGAATATCGATGTAAAACTCACCACCGGCTATCTGCGCATTCCCCGAACTAAATTTATAAGCAGGAACATTCTCGGCAATCGAATCACCTTTAAGTTTACTGCTCAGTTTGCGCGAAAAAATATAATTGTTGATATCGTTGACAAAGAGATTCAGTTTAGCACTCACATGTTCGGTATTATATCCTAATTCATAATCAAGTTGCAGACTTGTTTCCGGTTTTAAACCTGGATTTCCTATTTCGTAGCGAATGGTACCTTCGTGAACTCCATTGGAACTTAGTTCGCTAATGTTAGGAGCACGAAATCCACGGGATACATTCAGTTTTGTGTTCCAGTTTTCACTCAGTTCGTAAGTAGCACCAAGACTTCCGCTAAAGCCTTTGTAGTTATTCCTGAATCCATTGAAACGTTGATTTGCAGTTGGCTCAGCTGCTGTGGTTTTCTCACCATTACTATTCAGGTACAATGCATCTCCTGTTTGCGAACGTGTATCGTAACGTAATCCACCACTCAC
The DNA here is from genome assembly GCA_028710895.1 of Paludibacter sp. Lineage (GTDB taxonomy): Bacteria > Bacteroidota > Bacteroidia > Bacteroidales > Paludibacteraceae > Paludibacter. The sequence goes on along the minus strand of JAQTTH010000001.1, from coordinate 43,229 downwards.
ATTCAGCTTTCCGAACGATTTCTTTCCAATCAGAAATCCTCCTGCATCAAAAAGCCGGTATTCGGGAACGAGATATTCACTCCCTTTATTCATTGAATTTTGATACATTCCGTTTACACTAACCGAGAATTCATATCCATTCTTTTCGGGCAACAAATAATGTATATCATAATTCACAGTGTGTAATTGAAAATACAATCCATAATTATCGGGTGTGAGTATATTTGCAAATTCTTGTCTGCGGTTTTGTTGATAACCGATAGTTGCTTTCAGACTTCCGTCGCCAATCAGAAAATTATTATTCCAAACTGCTTTATAATGCTGAACCTGCTGATAGGGCATCAGATGGTTATACGAAAGGAAATCAGCATTTGAAGCTATGCCTTCACCTTCAGTTCCATCAGCCAGAGCAATGGGTTTGATAAATTGCCCGGTAGCACTATCCCGATTACCTTCCACAATGCCGGGAGTAAGTTGATAGGTACTTAACGTAAGGTGAGAATATCCCCACCAATCGCTGATGCCTACTAATCCGGATGCAGCATGTTCACTAAATCCGGAATTATACACATAACCATCGTATTTGTTTTGATAGGCGTGTGCTTGTTTATTGCTGTATCGGAAATCCCAGACAAAAGCTTTTTTATGTCCCGCAAAATTGAATGAATAGGCCATTAACCCATTGTTTGTTTGATAATTTGCCAAGGCATTCAGTTGCATGTTGCCTTGTGACAGAATAGGAGCAGAGAAGAAACTGATAACACCGGCCATGGCATCCGAACCATACATCAAACTGGCAGGACCTTTAAGGATTTCCACCCGGTTTACTTCATTTTCATCTATTTCAATCCCATGTTCATCGCCCCATTGTTGTCCTTCCTGACGCACACCATCATTGACAACAACTACCCGGTTATAACCTAATCCACGAATAACAGGTTTTGAAATACCACTACCAGTTGTTATTTGCGAAATACCAGGCTGTGAGGCAATGGCATCAATTATGTTTGTAGAAGTTTGCTGTTGAAGTTCTTTTTGAGTAACAATACTCATGGGTGTAGGCATTTTGACCATTTGCGTAGCACCCGATTGCCCGGTAACAACCACTTCATTCACCTCTACCACCGATTCTGTCAATACAAAATCTTTTTTTACAATGTTTCTCAAATCGACATTTTCAGCAATCATTTTAAAGCCCATAGCATTTACCTGAATCAAGAGGGTTCGGCTTGGAAGATTGTCAAGTGTATAGTTTCCATCCTGATCTGTAACAGCTCCTGTTTTCATTTCCGGAAGATAAATGGTGGCACCTATCACTGATTCACCTTTTTGGTCGGTAATTTTACCTTTCAGGGCCGTATGCGAACTACTAGCATTATCTGCCCGGGTATTTATGCTTGCCAAAAGAGCAAACAGTATGATATATAGTTTTTTCATTGAATTTAATTGTGATGTGAAATACAAGTTATCCTTACATAAGTTTATGGTAATGTAAAACAGAACCAAACCATCAAAACAGCTTCGTGCCCGATGACTTTGTTAGAAAAATAAGAAAAGTAGGTGAGAATAATTTATAGGGTAGGAGGTGCCCTTAATGAGAAAAGACGTACCGACTGATATACAGGAGCATCAATAGCTTTTGATGATTGTACTTTATAGAAAATCTCAGCAGTTTGTGGTATATTTATCTGTTCTTGCGGAATGAATGTACAGAATTCAAAATCGCAAATCGGACAGCCTTTATAATGGTCGGTTGTAACATCGTATTCACCGGGAATGGTAATAATCCCTTCAGATATAGTATGTCTTGACAGTAAATTATGAACAGGTTTACTCAGTAACGAACTCATAAACACCGCTAGTAGAAGCAATGCAAATCGGGACGAATGAGTATGTGTTACTGTTTTATTCATTTATTGAAATCTTTTGACAAAGGTATAATGAATAAAGCAACTGAAAGTTCAATCGATATGTCTATTTTTTGTTTTTTAAATATCGGATTATGTATTAATCTTTTTTCTGTTCATCATTATTATCAGAATCCACTTTTTTCTTTTTCGATCTGGAGGCACCCATGGCAACACCAAAGCCAGCGCCAACTGCAACTCCGACAGCTATATTGTGAGTTGCAACTCCTATGGCAGTACCAACACCACAGCCTATCGCAATCCAATAGCCCATTGGTTCGTTATTCTTCATATTCAAATTTTTATATTAATGAATTTTATTCAATTCGGTAAAGATAATTACAAATCCAACTACCTCAACAATTCTTCAATTTTCCCAACTAAAATCTTCATAGCATTTTCTTCGTAACCTACGCTTGTATAGATTACGTTGCCGTTGCGGTCAATAACAAAGTTGCGAGGAATAAATTCTTTGGCATACTGGCTGTAAATTGCTCTGTCAGGATCCAGACCTACCGGAAAATCAATTCCCTTTGTTTTTAAAACAGCCATTTTACCGGCAACAACTTCGCGGGCTTCCTCCCGGGAGATAGCTAACAGTACAAAATCTTTTCCTTCGAAGCGTTTAATGATTTGTTCAGGTATTTCTTTAAATTCCATCATGCAGGGCCCGCACCAGGTTGCCCAAAAGTTTAGTAAAACTACTTTACCATGCAGGTCGGACAGTTTAATTTTTCGACCATCCAACATTTTTACTGTAAAATCGGGAGCTTTATCGCCTTCGTGAACAAGTGTAGCAGCAGTTTCTCTTGCATTTTGCTCTACAACCTGAGCTTTTATATTACCTACTATGAAAAGTAAAGTTATAGTAATCAGGTAAGTTGTTCTTTTTAAATAAGTTGTTTTCATATCTATAGTTTTTTTATATCTCTGATAATAAATTAAACAGCATATTAGTATCTGTCGACCTTAGCTTCTATGTTTTTAGTCATTTCTTCAGTCAGGGCGGTCCAGTTTACAAACAAATCTTTTACAAGCGAATTATCTTCCGAAATATAGGTTGCTTTAATTCCTGCTATGTATTTAAACCTATCTGTAGGGCTGGGATGTGTGTCATCTTCCGTTGTTTTTGTATTTAGCGATTTCTTTAGTTCTTCTTCTATCGTTGTTTCCTGATCGCCGGTAAGCTCGTAAAGATTATTGATAGGTCGTTTTAATTCAACTGCTTCTTTAATTTCATCATTTGCATATTTGCTGAATTCTATTTGTCGTTTAATGACATGCGTCAAACCGTTTTCAAAAGATACAGAGCCAAAAGTTTCGGCTGCTACCCTGTCGGCAAGAACTTCCTGCAAGCGGGTTGCTCCATGACTTATTCGTCGGAAAATGAAATTATACAATCTCAGAAAATGAAAAGCAATATTCCAGATTGTATTTTGTCCGGCATTGTGTAAAGCAATAAAATACTTCGTCATATCATTCTGAACTCTCAATGCTACTTCACCACCAGCTGTATCGCGATGGGTGAAATGACCATATTCGTGAGCAAGTACTGCTTTAAAGTCTCCTTTTTTGAAATCATTTAATACTGAGGTGCCAAGAATAAGAATACGCTTTCCTTTATCATTCATTTTATCCCGCCATGTACCTTTCTCATAAACAGCCAAATCATTCAGAGGGGTGATTCGTATTTCATCTATCGAGCGGGTTCCCATGAGTTGTGCTACTTCTTCTGTCAGTTTATATAATCCGGGAGCTTCTTCTTTTGTAAGTTCGCGGCCCGGATCTGTATAGTCAACTTTTACAAGCAGTGAACGAATCATGCTGAAAATAGTGACACCGGCACCTATGACTAAAATAAATGTTAGCTTAATCGGAATTGTACCGACCATTATAAAGAGATAGATTATTCCAATGGTAAGAGCAATAACCAATACAAGTACAATCGGCAATGAAATATAATAATAAAACCCTCCGGCATTAATCAATGCTTTATATCCGGTTCGCATCCAGCCTCCCGGTTTTGCCGAACTTGTTTCCAGTTTGTCGTTTTCAATGGCGTTTAAAGTCATATTTGAGAATAATTTTCCTATTAAAAAGAGGAACAAAAGACCTAAAATCCAGATGCCAACAACTATGCCGAAATAAATAACAGCATTTTGCTTGTTGATTTCAGTGTTCACACCCGAATTTAAAAACTCATCAACGGCATCTTGTGGAAGGCCCTTTTGTTTGGCAAGTAATATCTCTTTTTTAGCAGTTCTCCATTCGCTGTCATTGGCTGCCAAAACAGCTAAATAATAATGTGTCAGCATATGATCGGGGTACTTTGCTTTCAATGATGCTATTTCAGCTTTTAATTGATATACATCGTTTCTCTGAAGCGATATTTGTATCAAATAAAGTAATACATCAATATCATCGCCATTGGGCAATCTTTGAGCTTCTATTAGTAAACTATAGGCTTTGTCTAAATTAGAGGAATCGTTTTTATTTAGATATAAATAGGCCAATGATAGCAGATTGTATGCCGAACGGTTGATTTCAACCGCTTTTTTACAGTAAAGAAATCCATCGTTTACATATCCCAAATTATATTTGATAGTACCTAATCGTCGGATAACCGGATCGAAGGTAGGGGCTTTGGCATAAACAATAGAATAAAGACTGTCGGCTAGTTCATTCTTTTGTTCATCCATGGCTATAGTACCTTTTTTGAAAGTTTCAACCACCAAAGGATCAATGGCTTCGAGTTGTTTCTCAATCTTTTCTTCTTTTTGACGATCTCTGGCTGTTGCTTGCGCCCACAGTTGAGTACAGAATACTGAAAAAATAATCAGGAGGCTTAATTTGACTGTTTTCATGATTTGTAAGTTGTGATTATGTAATAAGTGTGTGAGTTATCTGAAATTATAAATGAAAATCATTATTATTTTATTTTCCTGATCGTAAGAGGCATAAATTCACCCTGGTCAATACCGATTAGCCCATAAACTGTTTCGCCTTTCCGTATATCTTTATTTCGAAGATCGTACTCCATCAATTCTTTCAGTAAGTTTTTGTTTGCATTACTTGCAACAATAATATTCCCGAATGTCAATAACGGGCCCAGGACATACCCAACAGGAATTGATTGAGAATAATATGAATCACTATATATGTTAAACCTTAGAAACGTAAATAAAGCATAAGGTAAATAGGCCATACTTTTTTGTTTTATGCTGTTTTGAAATATATATGGTGTCAATATATCAATTGGTTTATTACCAGCATATATCATTGTGTTTGTTCCCAGGTTTATTGTAGTATCTGTGTTGTTCACAATTTTTACTGCAACTAATTTTACACCGATTCTGTCTTCACTTTTTGCATATTTCTTATTGCCTTTCAGTTGCAGCACATCGTACTTATACGAAAGTTCAATACCATTTTGATTGTCGGTAACATTATATTTTAATTTGGGTGCATTGATTGGTTGATAGCTCATTGCACATCCGGTCAGCATTAAACCGACAATGATTAATAGAATTAAATTTGTTCTTTTTAAATGGGTTGCTCTCATATCTATTGTTTTAGTTGTAATTTTCAAAATCTTCGGTCTCTATAAATATTTTATTTCCAAGCACTGCTTCGTGTTTAAAAGTATTCGCTAATTTTCTTTTCCTTTTCCAAATGACTCTATAAAAATAAATATGTACATAGATGAAATTGAAAAGCAATAGATAAATTCCCGATTTACTATACCTGTCATATTTGTAAAAAAAGTAAACCGTATAAATAGACAGGAACAAAAATGGAAGATCAAATAACAGCGTAATTCCTGCAATGATAGGATTTGACTCCATTGTTATTCCATTACCCATTATCACAAATGAAATGATAGAATAAGTAAAAAATGAAGGGAAAAACACAATGTTAACCCAGAAACATAAAATAAGAATCTTCATTAATTGCTTCGAAATCATATTCTTTTATTCTGTAAATTCAATAATTCTGTACGCTCGGCTTTGCCGCCTGGCTTGCCAAGAATCCTGATTCTGACAAGTTTTTTACCATTCTATCTGATGAAAACTCACTGTCACTGTTGATTTGAACTTTACCCTTCGGTTGTGTTCTATTGCCGGGAGCCAACGGGGCGATTTTTTTATTGCATCAATGGCTATATCATCAAAGTTCTTGTCAAAACCTGTACTTGCATATACATTTTCCACTATTCCCTGCTCGTTTACAGTAAAACTTACGACAATAGTTGCGGCATCACCATTTATAATTCTGTAATCAGGTGGAAAAAAGATATGATTGTCGATGTATTTATGCCATCCCTTATCGCCACTCGGAAAGGTAGCAACTCTATCATTATTGACACCTTCGGCAAGCTGTACTCCGTTTTCGTCATAATACTTCTTGTCGGTGAGGTACGATTCAAAAAAAGTTTCTTCAGCGCTTATTTTGCCATTCCGGTGATAGTATTTCCATAAACCATGTTGCTTATGTCCTTTCGAGTATTGTCCTTTCGACGAAAGTGTTCCATTATCAAACCACGAAATGCAAGTTCCACTACCATCTTCATTCGTATAAACCGAATCGCTTAACTGACCATTGGGATACCACGATAAACTGATTCCTGTTTGCTCGTCGTTCTTGTAGACAATGGAATCACTCATAACTCTGTTGTCGTGGTAAGCATACCACAGCCCTTCTCTTTTTCCATTTACATACCTGCCAAATGTTGCAGGAAACCCATTGGAATGATAATAATGAAACTTTCCGTTTTTTATCTGAAGCAATGAGTCTTTAAAGTAGCCCAGCATTTGCAGTTTACGCTCTCTCACATAATAGATCTTTTTGCAATATACCGAATCGACTTTGGCAACAATACTCAGAAACCGGGCCGACTGTCGGTCGCACTCCTGCATTCTGTAGTCGTAGAACTTCTGTGATTTTTGTGCATGCAGTTGCGTGAGAAAACAAACCAACAGCAGGGTGAGTAAGAACTTGTTTTGTAGAATGGATTTGAACATACCTAAATGTATTTATAGTGCAAGGAGTTGTTTTCTGTATTAATTCAATAAAAAGAATATTCCAAAACTCCATGCAGCAGGTTTTATATTTAAGCTTGTGGATTCGTGCCCGTACTTTGTAATAGTGCTTGTGCTATAGTTTGGGTTTAAACCGTTGAGATTAAATACATTGTCGTAATCCGTTGTTGATGTATAACCAAACCCATTGAAATTTATTTGTAATCCCAGTTTTGAAGTTATCAAATACTGTAGTTCAGGAGTAATATAGATATATTTTGAATCAATTTTATCTTCTACTGATTTGAATATTGTTTCCTGGTCTTGAGGTTCTTTGATGTATTTTTGAATCAAATTGTATCTTCCCCAACCTTTAGAATAACTGGCTTTTAATGATAAACTCAATTTATTTGTTGGCTGATAAAAATATTTTATAAAAAAGACAGGTGCTATCTCATTCAATTCGGTTGTAGTAACAGGGATTAGTTTATACGCTAAGTCACCATTCAGAAATGACGTGAATGGAGAATTGATTGTTGATACGAGAGTGTTATTATAAGTAAAACCAATGCCTATCGCTATATTATTTTTTATAAAGTAACCAATTTCCGGAGTAACTTTTATGTGATTATTTCTATATGAAGTTGCAGTTGTATTATTAATTTTATCATTCAATAAATCTAAATTTACATTAGCATCGATATAGTAGGTACCATATTCATACTGAGCAAATGTTGCATGCTGAATTATGACAAGCAATATGAACGAAAATAATAGTTTTTTCATACCAGAACAGTTGTGATTTTTATTTAGAGAATTTGTATTTCAGCTTAAGTGTGGCACCATAAAATGAATAACCGTAATTAAAAACAGGGTTATACTGCAGTTCTGGTTCTAAAATAAGTTTCTCGGCAAGACTGATTTCTTTGCCAATTTTAAAATTCCAGCCAACATATAATTTTGGTGAAATGTCAAAGGTTCCCAATGTTATAGTAGGAACTGTTGTCAGATATTTACCTCCCACAAAACAGTCGAAACTGATACCTGTACTAAGATTCACAATATCCGAATAGAATTTATAAGAAACCGGGAGATTTAAATAGCTTTCAATGCCATCAGTAAGATACATGTTGTTGTTAATTGTAATAATTGATGTGTAAGTTTTACTCCGATAATTAAGTCCGAATTCGTAGCCATGATGTTTCGAAAGTTTTTCCTCATAGGCTATACCATATCCGGGTCGGAAGCTTGAGTAAGTAGCCAACATTCCGCTTAGATTTACACTTACAAACTGCTGTTTTTGAGAATACATTGAAATAGATGATAGGAGCAACATTGTGGTTAGAATTCTGATTTTCATTTCGTAGATAGTCTTTTGTGTTAGTTTTTTTAATTGAGCTATACAATCAAGTGGGAGCAATGGTTAGTAAGTTGTTTAAATAATAAATGGTTATCTATCTGCTCTTCTTGCAAATGCATCTTTAATTCTAAGTCTCAAAATCCATATCTTTGATTTATTCGGATTAGTTTCAATTTTCTCAAGCGTTCCACCACACCGTACTAATGATTTTTGAGGAAAATCGCTTAGATTAATTTTGTCTTTAAATGAAATATTTTCAAAGCACAGGATATTAAATCCTTTCGCATTTGTGGCTGAAATAAAAGCTTTATTTGTTGAGTCATTAACTTCAAACTTTATCTGACCTAAAGCACCATCTCTTGTTGTTACCGGATGCGCCGGCAAAATTACTTTCTGTCCTTCAAATTTCATTATATTCTTTTCCAGTTCAGCGTATGACATTTGTCCTTCTGAAACCATACCTGCTGCTGAAAAAATATTTATATAGAGAATAATAGCATGATACTCGGTTGTGTCATGTTCATTTTCCTTTAAAAGCTTTGTTGATTCTTTAAATACTGATTTCCAGTTTTCTTGTTTCAATGCTGGTATAAGACTTACAAAATCATCATGTGTCAGGTTTTGTGAGTTTGCCTGGAAAAAACAAAGGATAAGAATAGTTGTAATTAGAATTTTTTTCATTTTCATATTTTCACTTCAAATTATGAGTTCTTTATTTTTTATTATTTCTAACGATTTAAGCAAGTGTATCTGTAAGTTAAATAGATTCACGAGCAACGCTGACGGAATGCATTCTCTGTCCCGATAACACTCTCGATCAACCAGCCAATGGACCATGTGCGTGTTAGTGGTTCGGCGCTTCTTTTATTATTTTGATTTTTAGTAAATAAAGTTTGGACAAATCGCCACCATTCGCGTTACATTTTCCGTTTCAATCTTGTAGGGATAAGTTCTGGCAATCTTATAAGTCCGTCTAAAAATACCAGAAGACTCCTCTTCGAAAAGTGTGATTTCACAAAAACTCTCAGTCATTATTATTTTAGGTTTTGGGTCAATATCATTTAGTTGTTTTAATTTCTTCAGTTCCCGCTTATTGAAGGAATACAGCTCTGTGAGATACGAGCTAATCAGTTTAGGTATTTCCTTTTTGTCGTAAATTAAATCTTTTGCGTTCGGTTGGTGCCATTTTCCGCAAAACTGTTCACCATATTCTTTAAAATACAAATACTGGAAATAACCCAATTCATTGTCATTCGGAACTAAATGCTTGTATCCTCTATTAGTGGAGTCTGTAAGGAATTTATATAATTTATGATGATAAGCCTCGTCAAATGACGTAGGATCAAAACGAATCTCAAAGTCTTTGGATTTTTCATAAACTTGTTGAAATTTCCCATCGCTTTTATACACAAGCTTTATTTCTGTTTTGTAAATAGTGTCAACACTTATGATTTTAAATGATTCTGTTCTGATATACTTTTCAAGTTCAAAGGAGTCGATTTTAGCATAAATGTATGGTCTACCGTTTGATTCATTATAATAGATGTAATCCAATGAATAACCTTTCTGAATATGGATGTTGTCGTAAATGCTTAGATATTTTTTTATATCAAATGTCGAAGTTTCAATATCATTGAAATTATTGTCAAACTTTATTGAGCGTCTGTACTTCTCTACCTCTTTGAAAAAGGAATCATAGGCCTGGGCGTATGTATGCGTGATGTTCATTGCATTCAGAAAACAGAATGCAAAAATCGATATTATATATTTTCTACAAAGTGTCATAATGCGTTTCTTTTTCTACTATTGACCATCATGATTAAGTTTATGGGCATTTGTCCGTCAGCCAATGGATATACGAGGCTTGTGTTATGGCTCAGTAATCATCTTTCAGTTTTGAATTAGTCCTTGTTGCATAAAACTGTCAATAATATGAAACTCTAAGTCGACCAACTCTGTCATGACTTTAAGGTCTTTTGTGTTTCTGTCCTTAACTGTCAAAAGTTTATGTGCTTTATTCTTGGTGTCGTAATTTAAAATCAATGAATATAAGTCATTACGTAATATGTTTTCTCGAATAAAGTTGTCAGTTAGTAACTCAATAACTAATTCGGATTTTCTCGACTGAATACCGTATTTCACATCAAACTCGATATAGCCTATCTTCGTAAATTTTGTACCGAAGAAAGATGAAATTTTATCAGTCCAGTCCTTCAAATAAATATTGAATTCATATTCCATTGTCAGATTGAAGTAAACTTCGACCTTCAAAGGCATAGTATCTGTTTCTTTAAAGATAACTGTATGGTTCTTATATTGAATCTCTAGTGTTAGAGTCGCAGTATCTCCACTTACAGTTGTCAAGGCTTTAAATGATCCCTTATAAATTTTTGCAAGTTCCTCCCATAAATCTCGCTTACTTAATACATTCTTGTAAACCTGTCCCTTTATATGTGTTTCGTAGAAATCACTATTTTTTTCTTTACTCATTTCAAGGTTTTTAATGTCTTCTTTTTGTCTTTCATTATTGTTGGCTGACAATCGTATATACGAACTTGAAAATGGATATACGAAGTAGTAGTTCACATATATTCACTCTGTATTCTCCTTCCAAGTTTCCCTTTACTCACAATAACCTGGATATCTGTCGTGAAAATTCTTTTTCGTTCCCCAAAGATAAATAACTTAATTATTATGACAATATATTTTAGTGATTATTTTTAAACAAGTTTAAAACTTCTTATTGTAAGCGAAATATTCGCTGGAATTGAACCAGTGTAAGGTTGGAGTAAACGGGGTTAAAACTATGCGTAAACGCTGATTCCATTGTAGACCAGTAATGCGCTATTGTCGAATTATTTTCTGACACAGTTTATTGAATAGACCCTGAATAGACCCGAGAAATAGCTTACTTCCATAAGGAAATGGCTTACTTCTTTATAGAAGTAACTTACTTTCTGTTGGAAATGACTTACTTCTTGTTGGAAATAGCTTATTTCTTTATGGAAGTGACTTACTTCTTGTTGGAAATAGCTTACTTCTTTATGGAAGTAACATACTTTCTGTTGGAAATGGTTTACTTCTTTATGGAAGTAACTTACTTCTTGTTGGAAATAGCTTATTTCTTTATGGAAGTGACTTACTTCTTTATGGAAGTAGCTTACTTTTTGTTGGAAATGGCTCACTTTTTATTGGAAACAGGGTTTATCTTATTAACTGTTTTACTACCTCTGACTAAATTAAAATTCTTATTTTTGCAATTCACTTACTCCAAATATATAAACTTCTTAAATAGAACTATGGTTGGAACATTAGTCAATACTGCTGCCGTTATCGTGGGCGGAACAATTGGTTTGCTGCTAAAGAAAAGCATGCCTGTGCGTGTAACTATCATTTATTTTCAGGCGGTAGGCTTGTTTACCCTGGCCATTGGTATCTCCATGGTGGTGAAAATGGAGCATATCCTTATTGTTGTAAGTAGTCTGGCTATCGGTTCGCTGTTGGGCGAATGGTTGAACATTGAGGCAGGAGCGGAGCGCATGAGCGAATACCTGAAGCGGAAATTCCGCATTGGTAGCGATAAGTTCTCCGAAGGTCTTATCACGGCTTTTCTCTTGTTCTGCATTGGCTCAATGACTATCATTGGCACCATACAGGAAGGTACGGGCGGTTCGTCTGATTTGCTTTTCACCAAATCACTGATGGATTTTTTCTCGGGCTTACTGCTTGCTTCTGCATTCGGGGCAGGCGTTATTGTATCGGCTATTCCATTACTGCTCTTTCAGGGCGCACTCACATTGTTGGCCATGTACGCCAGTTCTTTTTTCACCCCAACCATTGTACTGGGTCTTACAAGCGTAGGTGGCATTCTGCTAATTGGCCTGGGAATCAATATCCTCGAGATAAAAAAACTGCGAATAATGAATATGTTACCAGCCCTGTTGGTAGTTGTATTATTGCTTTGGATATTTGTAAAGTAGAATGACACAAATTCTTTAAGGGAAGAAAGTACCTGTACACATAGAAGCAAAAACATTCTATAAAGCCAAAGTCCCCTTAAGGGGATTTAGGAGTCATGATTTTTTCTGTGAACATCATTCCTGCAAAAGCGTTATATCATTACTTGTCGTAAATCAACACACAAACAATGAAGTATAATTTATTAGGAAATACCGGACTAAAAGTTTCGGAACTTTGTCTGGGTACCATGACCTTTGGTGGTCGTGGAATGTGGACAAACATTGGTGCTCTTCCGCAGGATGAGGTGAATAAACTCGTGAAAACATCCATTGATGCCGGAATCAATTTTATTGATACGGCCAACGTGTATAGCGAAGGGTTGAGCGAAAAAATGACAGGGCAGGCTATCCGCGACCTGGGGTTGAAACGCGACGATTTGGTTGTTGCTACCAAAGTACGTGGTGTAATGGGTACCGGTCCAAACAGTTCGGGTCTTAGCCGCAAGCACATTTTACAGCAGGCCGACGAAAGTCTTTCGCGCCTCAACATGGATTATATCGATTTGTATCAGATTCATGGTTTCGACCCGCTAACACCCATCGAAGAAACTCTTGAAGCCCTCGATAGTCTTGTGAAAAGCGGAAAAGTACGCTATATTGGTTGCAGTAATCTGGCTGCCTGGCACATTATGAAAGCATTGGGCATTTCGGCACAGCAGCATTTGGCTAAGTTTGTTTCGTTGCAGGCCTATTATACTATTGCCGGACGAGATTTGGAGCGTGAATTGGTTCCCCTGTTGCTCGATCAGAAAATGGGATTGATGGTATGGAGTCCGTTGGCAGGTGGTTTCCTCAGCGGTAAATATACCCGAAGCGGTGTTGCCGAAGAAGGTGGTCGCCGTGTGAATTTCGATTTCCCCCCCGTAAATAAAGACAAAGTTTACGATATTATTGATGCCATGCAGGTTATTGCTGAACGAAAAGGAGTTACTGTAGCTCAAATTGCATTAGCATGGCTGTTGCACCAACCGGTTGTGACAAGTATTATTGTAGGAGCCAAACGCGAAGAACAATTGCTTGACAATATAAAAGCTACCGAAGTGACCCTGACAGCTGAAGAACTGGCTGTGTTGCACGAAGCAAGTAAATTGACTCCCGAATATCCGGGCTGGATGATTGAACGTCAGGGTGGCGACCGTAAATAAACAATCAATTAAGCTGTATTCAATAAAATGAGACTCTTTACATCAAAGACATTTTCATTTATTTTTGGCTAATCTTTTTGAGTTTTGCACAAATTTATTACTTTTGTGCAAAATTTTATTGTATTTAGTATAAATTTGAACGAAATTTAAATTAAATTGTTAGAGTTTTGCAGTAAGCAAAAAATCAAACAATTAGAAACAATTCGGAATAAAATAATGAACAAAAACGAAGTATTTGAGCAGCGATTAAAAGCGTTGCAAGAAATGGAGGACAATGCAGCACAACGACAACACCTGAAAGGGAAACTGACTGCACGTGAACGTATTAATGTTCTTTTTGATGAAGGAACTTTTTTTGAATTTGACGCTTTTGTTTCACCTTCGCAAACTCCTATGAGCAGCAAACAATCCAATTTTGGTGATGGTGTTGTTGTAGGACGTGGTTTGGTACAGGGACGAAGTGTTTTTGCCTACGCACAGGATTTCACCGTATTAGGTGGTTCGTTGGGTTATGCACACGGTATGAAAATTGCCAAAGTGCAGGAAATGGCTTTGAAACAGGGTGCTCCTATTGTAGGGTTGATGGATTCGGGTGGTGCCCGTATTCAGGAAGGTGTAAAAAGCTTATCGGCTTATGCTACTATCTTTAAAAACAATGTGAAATCGTCGGGCATCATTCCGCAGATATCAGCTATTCTCGGACCGGCTGCCGGTGGAGCTGTTTATTCTCCTGCACTCACCGATTTTATTTTCATGACCAATCAAACTTCGTATATGTTCGTAACCGGCCCCGATGTGGTGAAAGAGGTTTTGAACGAAGACATAGACATGGAAGGTCTTGGTGGCGGAAATGTACATGCCTCAAAAAGTGGGGTGGCACATTTTGTATCGGACGATGAGGAGCATACAATTATGCTTATCCGTAAGTTATTGTCGTATATCCCTTCTAATAATTTTGAACCACTACCGCTTTCGAACCTGGTGAGCTCATATCAATCGCGTCAGGAATTCCTTGATAAGATTATACCGGACGATCCAAACCGTCCTTACGATATGAAGGAGATTATCAACATCCTTGTTGATAAAGATTCTTTCTTTGAAGTTCATGAGAAATTTGCTCAGAATATTCTGGTTGGCTTTGCCCGTTTGAATGGTAAATCAATTGGTATTGTTGCCAATCAGCCTAAAGTAATGGCCGGTACGCTGGATATCAATGCGAGTGTAAAAGGCTCACGTTTTGTGCGTTTTTGTGATGCATTTAATATTCCGTTGTTGATTTTGGAAGATGTACCCGGATTTTTACCCGGTATTGAGCAGGAACACAATGGTATTATCCGTAACGGAGCAAAACTTCTGTATGCATTCTGCGAAGCTTCGGTGCCTAAAATTACAATCATTACCCGTAAAGCTTATGGTGGAGCATACATTGTAATGAGTAGTAAAAATACTGGTGGTGATTTCAATTTCGCTTGGCCAACTGCCGAAATTGCAGTTATGGGACCTGCAGGAGCCATTAAAATTGTAAACAAACACGAATTGGCAAAAGCCGAAAACAAAGCTGAGTTGGAAAAGCAATTGACTGAAAAATATAAAAATGAGGTTGCTAATCCGTATAAAGCCGAAGAATTGGGATTAATTGATGAAGTTATTACGCCATCGGATACCCGTAATATATTGATAACTGCTTTTGATATTTTGTCGAACAAACAATATACAAAACCGGCCAGAAAACACGGAAGTATACCTCTTTAATTTACAATTTATTCATTTACGATTTACGATTAAATATCGCCGGAGGCTAATATTGCCGAAGGCTAATATCCAAAATATATGAAGAAAAGACTTTTAATTGCCAACCGTAGCGAAATAGCCATTCGGATTATTCGTTCGGCACACAAGCTGGGAATGTTGGCTGTAGTTTTTCAAAGCGACAAAGAGCCGGATGCCTTGTATCTGAAATATGCCGATGAAATTATTCCGGCACGTGATGGTGGAAACGAGAAAAATATTTTCCTCGATCCGGAACGTATTGTCAACCTGGCATTGGAACATAATGTGGATTTGATTCATCCCGGATATGGTTTCTTGTCCGAAAATCCTGATTTTGCACAACTTTGTGTTGACAATGGCATCAATTTTATTGGTCCTTCGCCTGAATTAATCCGCGATATGGGACTGAAAACTGTTGCAAAGAGCATGGCCATTCAGGCCGGTTTGCCATTAGTACCCGGTAGCGATGGCGCTATCAAAGATGCCGATGCTGCTAAAGCCTATGCCGATAAAATTGGTTATCCAGTTATTCTGAAAGCTTCTGCCGGTGGTGGTGGACGTGGTATGCGTATTGTGGAAAAGGCCGAAACAATTGAACGTAATTTCAAATCGGCTTCGGATGAAGCATTGGCTGCCTTTGGTAACGGGGATATGTTTATAGAAAAATACCTCCAAAATCCGAAACACCTTGAGTTTCAGATTATGGGAGACAAACACGGAAATGTTGTTCACTTAGGCGAGCGCGAATGTTCGTTGCAACGCAAACACCAAAAGATACTTGAAGAAGCGCCTTCGGCAAGTGTAACGCCCGAAATGCGTAAAGAAATGGGCGATATGGCTGTTCGGTTTGCAAAAGCAATCGGTTACTACTCTGCAGGAACCATTGAGTTCATTATGGACGAAGACGGTTCGTATTTCTTTATGGAAATGAATACCCGTATTCAGGTTGAACACCCTGTTACCGAAATGATAACCGGAGTTGACCTTGTTGACTGGCAAATTCGTGTGGCTCTTGGCGAAGAATTGACTATCAAACAGGAAGATATCAAAATCAATGGTTGGGCAATTGAATGTCGTGTAAATACGGAAGATCCTCAAAACCGTTTTGCTCCTCAAACCGGATTTATTGATAAGATTCATTTCCCTAAGAAAGACTATATTCGCATCGAAACCGGTGTACAAAGCGGTTCGGTTGTAACTCCGTATTTCGATTCCATGATTTCAAAAATCATTGTTCATGGGAAAGACCGTGCCGATGTAATTACCAAAACACTGGCTGCATTGTACGAATTCAGTCTGGTGGGTTTAAAAACTACTGTACCTTTCTGTCGTACTGTGCTTCAACACCCCGATTTTGTTGATGCATCGTATACAACCCGCTGGGTTGATTCGGTTTTCACACCTGAAATGCTTGAAAACGAAGAAGATGAAATGATTGGAGCTTTGGCTGCAACTATCATGTATGCTTCTGAATATTTGCAACTTTCGTCCGATTTGCCGGCATATAAACAAGATAATCTGAATGTTTGGATATTGAATAAACGACTTACTTATTAAAAAATGGGAACTTCATATATATATAAAAGAGACGCTTCACGATTGTTTATTGCTTTACGTGAGAATGGCAAACGCTATAAAATTTATATTCCGAAAGAGTCGCAACCGGTTATCGATGGCGAAGAAAAGGATATTGACTTTGTAGAGCAAGAAGACTTTCATTACACATTCGACTGGAATGGTAAACGTTTTCACTGCGAATTAGTATCCCGTGATCAAAACAAAGCTGTTGTAAAGGTAAATGGTGTAGAATATAAGTTCAGTCTGGAGTCGTTGTTCTCTTACATTCGTCATGGAATGATTGATAAAGATGGCAAACAGATTGACGAAAACAATATCGTTTCACCAATGCCGGGTAAAATTGTGGATATCTTCCTTTCGGAAGGTGATTTGGTGAACGAAGGTGAACCAATTTTAAGTCTGGAAGCAATGAAAATGCAAAATGAAATCTCGGCTAGTTGTAATGGTGTGATACGCAAAATTCGTGTTCAGCAAGGCCAATCGGTTATGAAGGACGAGTTGTTGGTTGAGATTCAATCCATTGACGTATAATTTCTTATAAATACTAAGAATAGAAAGAGCAAATCATTTACTGATTTGCTCTTTTTTTGAAAAAACTTTTAGCTTTCTACAGAATAATTTTGTGTAGGCTGTTGTATCTTTGTGGTCGAAATTTCAAATTGACAATTGAGATACATAATGACTTGTATTTAGGCTTTCGCATGAGAAAAATCTATCTATTTTTTATCCTGTTGCTTTTTCAGATTCAGCTTCCTGTTTCTGCAACAAAGCCGTTTAGTTTTGCTTTTTTTACCGACCTTCATATATCAGCTTCAAATCCGTTGCCTTCCCAAGATCTTCAAAATGCAGTTAATGAGGTTAATGCACAAAAAGGAATTGACTTTGTAGTCGTTTCGGGCGATATTACGCAATCAGCTGATAGTGTATCATTTGTAATTGCGAAAAGCCTGCTTGATAAACTAAAAGTTCCATATCATATTACCACGGGCAATCATGATTTAAATTTCGAAAAGGGTGGTTTGGCTTATTTTAATCGGGTTTTTGGTAGCGAAAAATTCTCTTTTAAATACAATGACTTTCTGTTCCTTGGTTTTCATACCGGACCTGCAACGAAAGGAGCTGTAGGACATGTTGATAACCAGTCGTTTTCATGGCTTAGTGCAGAGTTAAATAAAAATAGTGGAAATATTCCTGTATTCATAATCACCCATTATCCATTACAGGGCGGCGATGTTGATAACTGGATGGATTTGACCGACTTGTTTCATAAATATACTGTAAAAGCTGTTCTGGGTGGTCATTACCATCGAAACGTAGTATTTAATTACGATGGAATTCCCGGAATTATCAACCGTTCTACGTTGCGTGGAAAGAATCCCGTTGGAGGTTATTCAATATTTACAGTTTCTGACACGTTGAAAGTTAGCGAGAAGAAAATTGGAGAGCCTGAACAAGTTTGGGTGGAATTGCCATTGGAATTAAAGTAATAACAATTTTATATAATATATTAAGCATAAAGTAATATGAATGATTTTTTAGAAATTTCAAAGGAACAAGAAATTGCTGAAACGAAGCGATTCTTTGTCAGAGTTTATGGTTGGATGTCAATGGCATTAATAATTACCGGATTAGTAGCTTATAGAACAGCAACATCTCCCGAAATAATCAACTTTATTTTTGGTGAACGATTTGTATTTTACGGACTGCTTATTCTTGAATTAGTGTTGGTTGGCGTATTGGTTGGAGCTATTCAGAAAATGTCGGCGATGACCGCTACAATTGTTTTTGTTTTATATTCCATTCTGAATGGAGTGACTCTTTCAGCCATCTTTTTTGTTTTTACTGCTGATTCTATTTCCAATGTGTTCTTCATTACTGCAGGAACTTTTGCTGCAATGAGTGCCTATGGTTATTTTACGAAGAAAGATCTTACTAAATTGGGTAGTATATTGATTATGGCATTAATGGGGTTGATTATAGCATCGGTGGTGAATATCTTTTTAAACAGCGAAATGCTATACTGGATAAGCTCTTACGCTGGCGTGTTGATTTTTGTAGGTCTTATAGCTTACGATACTCAGAAATTGAAAAAACTCAATGTGATAGGTAATGAGGGTACTGACGAAGATAAGAAAGAAGCAATTATCGGGGCTTTGACTTTATATCTTGATTTCATTAATCTGTTTTTGTATTTGTTGAGAATTTTCGGAAAAAGAAGATAATGTATATCGCTTTTTTGATTCTAATTGTAGGGGTAATTTGAAACTAAAACGATGAAACTAAATAAGATTGCAAAACTGATAGGAGTGAAGGAATTAAATCTTCCTGATGTAGATATAAATTGGTTATTGACCGATAGCCGCTCGTTGTCGTTTCCGGCTGAGAGTTTGTTTTTTGCGATACATACAACCCGTAACAACGGTCATAAATATGTTGAAGAACTTTATCAGCAAAACCTGCGCTATTTCGTTGTCAGCGAAATACTTCCGGAATTTGATAAATTGACCGAAGCAGTATTTCTTCAGGTAAATGATACGCTTGTTGCTTTACAAATTCTTGCTGCGGCTCATCGTTCCGAATTCAATATTCCGGTAATTGGGATAACGGGTAGCAATGGAAAAACAGTGGTTAAAGAGTGGCTATACCAGCTTTTACATGTTGATTACAACATTACCCGTTCTCCGCGTAGTTATAACTCTCAAATAGGCGTACCACTTTCGGTTTGGGCCATGAGTGAAAATACGCAATTAGGCATTTTCGAAGCGGGTATTTCCCAAATGCATGAAATGGAACACCTTCAACCAATCATTCAACCGACTATAGGTATTTTTACCAATTTGGGAGAGGCACATCAGGAAAATTTCAATGGTCTGAAACAGAAATGTGAGGAAAAACTGAAGTTGTTTATAAATGCTCAAACACTGGTTTATTGCTCTGACAATAAATTGGTTGAAATTTCAATTGCTCAATCGGGTTTTAAAGGTAGATTCTTTTCATGGGGCAAAAGCGATAAAGCAACTGTTCAAATACTGAAAGTAGAAAAAACTGTTTCTAACACAACAGTGACTTTCAGATTTAGTGGGACCGAATCAACCATAGTTATACCATTTACCGACGATGCTTCCATTGAGAATTCATTGCAGTGTGTGGCTGTAATGCTTCATTTAGGAATAGGAACAGATGAAATAAGCAAACGCATATTACTTCTTGAAGCTGTTGCTATGCGCTTGGAAGTGAAAGAAGGTGTTCGTGACTGTCTGATTATCAACGATAGCTATAATTCCGATTTGAATTCGTTGAGCATTGCACTTGATTTTCTGAATCAACAGGCAACAGCCAAAAACTTATCAAAAACCCTTATCCTGTCAGATATCTTACAAACCGGTTTATCGTCGGACGAATTGTATAAAATTGTTGCTGATTTAGTCGCCAACAAGAGTGTGAAGCGCATAATTGGTATCGGTCCTGAAATCTCAAATCATGCAGGGAAATTCAAACTGGCTGAAGAAGTATTTTTTAAAGACACTGAAGATTTTCTGAAATCTACACTTATTCGTGAGTTTCAGAATGAAATAATCCTGCTGAAAGGCTCCCGCACTTTTCATTTTGAAGATATTTCTGAAAAGCTGGAATTGATAACGCACGAAACTATTCTGGAAGTAAACCTGAATGCATTGGTAGATAATCTGAATTATTTCCGCTCAAAACTTCGACCAAAAACTAAGATGATGTGTATGGTGAAAGCTTTTGCATATGGAAGTGGATCGGTGGAGGTTGCACGCACGTTGCAACATCATCGTTGCGATTATCTGGCTGTTGCGGTTGCTGATGAGGGTGCCGAATTACGTTGCGAAGGTATTCGAATTCCGATTGTAGTTATGAATCCCGAGAAGGGTAGCTTCGGAATGATTTTCGATAATAAGCTGGAACCGGAGATTTATAGTTTCCGTTTGCTCGAGGCGTTTATATCTGCAGCCGAAAAACTCGGAATTACAGATTATCCAATTCATGTAAAGATAGATAGCGGTATGCACCGTCTTGGTTTTGAACCGCACGATATGGAGTCACTTCTTACAAAATTGAAAGGGCAGAATCAGGTAAAAGTACGATCTGTATTCTCACACTTATCAGGTTCTGATGATGCAAAATTTGATGCATTTACACGTCAGCAAATGAGCATATTTACTGCTTGTGCCGATCAGTTTTCAGCTACATTTTCTCACTACATTATGCGTCATATCCTCAACTCGGCAGGTATAGAGCGTTTCCCCGAATATCAGTTTGATATGGTTCGTCTCGGAATTGGTCATTATGGTATCAGTTCTTTGCCCGAAGCCAACCTGAAACAGGTTTGTGCACTGAAAACCGTTATTTTGCAGATAAAAAATGTAAAAGCCGGTGAAACGGTTGGTTATAGCCGAAAAGGTATAGTTGCAACTGATAAACGTATCGCTATTATTCCGATTGGTTATGCAGATGGTTTTGACCGTAAATTGGGCAATGGAGTGGGTGAGGTTCTTATCAACGGGCAACGTGCAAAAGTAATTGGTAATGTGTGTATGGATCTGATAATGATTGATGTTACTGGAGTAGAAGCAAACGAAGGTGATCAGGTTGAAATATTTGGCGATCATTTGACTATTTCTGAAGTTGCAGGTTGGTTGAAGACTATTCCGTATGAAGTACTTACAAGTGTTTCAAGAAGAGTGAAAAGAGTTTATTTTCAGGAATAACTATTTGATAATTACAAAATAATGATTTTAGTTCAGATTCAGCAAATCGATACAGCAAAAGTATTACTTCAAAGTGCTTCTAAGTTGGCAACTCAACTTGGAAAGACATTTTCGGTGTTGAGTTTTGCTGATTCTGATACTCTTATTGCCAAACAGAGAGAAATACTGAATGATTTGTTGCCTGGTGCACCGATTATATTTCGCGATTCTAAATCGGGTATTCTGTCATTAATTTGTGAAGAGCTTGAAGTGTCGTTTTTGTTTATTCAATTGATGGTAGAAAAAACGAAGACGATTCGTGCTGTGCTGAGTGATTGTCGTGAGTTGCGAATTCCTTATCTGTTCTACAAAGATTCATTTAAAGCCTTGGATTTATCGAGAGTAATTCTTCCAATTGGCTTCCTGGAAGAAGAATTGGAGAAAGCACAGTTTGCAGCAGCATTCGGACGTTTTTGTGGATCTGAAATCAAAATGCTCCTGGCAAACGATTATGGCTCAAAAGCTGCTACTAATGCTCAGAAAATGAAAGACTTGTTTGATAAGTTTGATTTTAAATACAGTTTGGATAAAGCAACTAAAGATAGCTTTAAAGTAGAAATTGAGTCAATTCAGGTCGCTGAGAATTATCAGGCAGGATTAATTATTGTTTCTGCTTCGCGGGATTATGGCCTTGATGATATTCTTTTTGGGCCCAAAGAATATCACGTAATAAAGAAATCGGATACTCCTGTTTTGTTGGTTAATCCACGCGGAGATTTATATGCGCTGTGTGATTAATCAACTGAATTTGTAAAAATAAAAAATCCTCAACTGATAGGTTGAGGATTTTTTATTTAAAGTATATTTTGTTTAGTAACGGTAATCTTTTAATTGTTCCTGAAGGCGTTTGCGAGCAAGGAAAATACGGCTTTTTACAGTTCCTATTGGAAGATTCATTGTTTGAGCAATTTCTTCGTATTTAAATCCCTGAATGTGCATAGAGAAAGGAACGCGGTATTCATCGGCGAATGCTGCAATACTATTTGTAATTTCACCAATAGCATATGAACCTTCCGGACTATCAAAACCCGAGTTTTGAGGCAAATTTAAATGATGTAAATCTTCAGTTTTGTCAACAACTGTTTGGTTGCGTACAATCTTACGGTAGTTGTTTATGAAGATATTCTTCATAATTGTTAGAACCCAGCCTTTGAAATTGACATTGTCAGTGAATTTTTCCTGATTATCCAATACCTTAAGAGTAGTGTCTTGCAACAAGTCTTCTGCATCGTCACGGTTTAATGTTAGTGAGAAAGCAAAGTTACGCATGTTACTTTGGAGCGCTACTAATTCGTTTTCAAATTGAATGTTTTTCATACTGAAATAGTTTTATGTGTGAATAAAATGTAAGTTAGTGCACGTAAAGCACTAGTCATTAATAGTTCATCTAAAACGAATCGTTTTTTGAAAAATAATTTCTGAAATAGAAATAAGTAAATGATTGTCAGTTGTCTATACTGAAGAATAGTAAATAAAGATCTCCTTCGAAAATATTTGTTCTAGATTTTCGATACAAATATATAGGTTATTTTTTAATTACAACCATCTTTAATGGAATATTATTAAGTAAATTGCAATAATTAGAATTATTTAATATTTGTACTAATTACAATTTATATTTATTGAATCTTAATACAAAAAATGTCGCAAAATAATAGAATGAATTGCTGCTAGTAATTCATTTGTTAAAATTATTGGATATGTTTTTCGGCGTGATATGATGAACGAACAAGAGGTCCGCTTTCAACTTGTCTGAATCCTTTATTCAGGGCTATTTGTTTATATTCATCAAATTTTTCGGGAGTAATATAGGCACTTACTGCAACATTTTTTCTTGATGGTTGCATGTACTGACCAATTGTAAGAATTGTGCATCCGTGAGCAAGTGCATCGCCCATTAATGTCAACACTTCTTCTTCTGTTTCTCCAAGTCCAAGCATAATTCCTGTTTTTGCTTCTATACCTCTTGATGCAATGTGTTCTAATACTTTTAAACTGGTATCGTATCTTGCTTTTGTTCGTATTTGGGGTGTTAGGCTGCGAACAGTTTCCAGGTTGTGCGAAATTATGTTTGGTTTTTCGTTTATAATCAAATCAATCAATTCTGTTTTTCCATCAAAGTCTGGAATCAATACTTCCAGGGTTGTCTGAGGATTCAATATTTTGACCTCACGAATGGTTTCGGCCCAAGCAGCGGCTCCACCATCGCTCAAATCGTCACGATCGACAGACGTAATAACTGCATGTTGTAATTTCATCAAGCGGATTGACTCTGCAACTTTCTTTGGCTCTGTCGGATCGAGTGGGAGAGGACGCCCGGTAAGTGTATTGCAGAATTTGCATGAACGTGTGCATACTTCTCCCAATATCATTAGCGTTGCTGTTCCCCTGCTCCAACATTCGCTGAGATTTGGACAACGACCGCTTGTACAAATTGTATGAAGTCCGTGTTGTTTGATGACTTGATTTACATTTGCAAACTCTTGTTCACTATGAAGTCTTATTTTTAACCAGTCTGGTTTTTTGAGATATGTCATGATAATAATTTTAAAATTTTGTCGCGCAAAGATACAAAAACCAATTGATTTGGGTAATCGGGTTTTATTTTAAGCTGATTAATTAGCATTATCTATTTGAAAAAAAATCGTGAAATCCCTGAATAAATAAGGGTTTCATTCGTTATTATTAAAATTTTTTACTTTCTTTGCATAAATCATTCAGCTAGCACTACTTTATGTTTCTAAAATATATAACACTTGCTTCCGGATTTAATTTCTTGCTATTGGCTATTGTTACGTTCCTGAAAAAAACGCCAAATAAGAAATCAAACAACATTCTTGGTATTTTCTTTTTTACACTGTTTATCTACTGCATCTTAGTATCATTTCATTATACTTCGCTTATTGATAAACACTATTCATTATTACGGTATTATTCTCCTATAGATGGGATTTTCCTGTTAATGATGGGGCCCTGCATTTATTTTTATGTGCTTTCGGTATTAAATAAACCAATCATTTTTCTCGAATGGAAGATATTAAGCCATTTAATTCCGTTTGTTCCCTATATCATCTTCAATGCGTACTTTGTTACACTCAGTTATCAGGAACGCTTAAACTGGTTGATTGTTGACTTCAGGGATGGAACGCTTGAAAACAATCTGTTGAACGTGGCGCTATATACACAGATGATTGTTTACCTGCTTCTTAGTTTCTCTCTTATCAACAAACAATTAAAAGTTTCAACAAAGGTGTTGACTAATAATATCCTGATAGATATCTCCTGGTTGAGATTGTTTGTCTTGATGAATATTGGTTTTATTCTTTTTTCTGCTCCCTTGTGTTTTTACCTGGCAAATGAAAGGGCCAATATTATAATCGGTCAACTGGGAATGGACATTCAGTTTTTGTATATATTCTTTAAATCTGTGTGGCAAACCGAGATTTTCATTTCGGATGAAGAAGTTGTATTGTCGACAAACAAAGATCCAAATCTCATAATAGATGAGCAATTAGCAGAAGATTATTTGAAAACCTTGTTACATTATATGGAAGAATTTAAGCCCCATCTTAAAGAAGACTGCAATATACAAGCCGTTTCTGAAAGAATAGGAATTTCTGTTCACCATTTATCAAATATTTTGAACCAACGATTTGAAAAGAGCTTTCCGGAATTTATAAATGAACAACGAATTAATGAAGCCAAGCGAATTCTTAGTTCCAATAATTTAGGAAAAGTTACAATGGAAGCAATTGGTTCCGAATGTGGGTTCGGTTCAAAAAGCAGTTTTAATAAAACATTTAAGAAATATACCAACCTCACACCCACTGAATTCCGACAGGGATTAAAAGTTGAATAAAACTCCACTTAACAATAATTTTGCCTCATATTATATTGAATATTTCTCAAAAAATGTTTAATATAATGTTAGTTTTGTATAAATTGCTACAAACCAATAATTTATGCGTTCTTAAATGTGGCAGAAAATGTGTGCAATATTATAATAGTACACACTTTTTTGATTTCAATGTTCTACTTTTGCATCATGTTTTTCAAGGAGCTTTCTAATGACTAATTCATTTTAGATATTCCATTAAATTGGGATTAATCAAAATAGATGAAGTCAGTTTATAAATGAGATTTTCGTATTTTCATTTCTAGTATAGTGGTAGTGGCTATTTGAACTCTATTGAAAATATATACCGTCTGTTTACCTAACTATGAAAACCCGATGTAAGTTTAGTCTTATATCGGGTTTGTTTTTTAGTTGCACTTGTGTGTATAAAAAAAGACCGCATCAAGATTTTTCTTGTGCGGTCTTTCATTTTGTATATGTGATTTATTACATTCCGAAGCTTATAGCTGCAATCTGAGTGTAAATGGTACTGAACAAGCCAACAAGTAAAATACCGAGTGTACAAATCACCAAACTGATTTTTACAGGTATGTCACTCTTCACGGTTTCAATAGGATTTTCGCTCTTATTCAGGAACATGGCTTTGATTACCAACAGGTAATAATACAATGAAATGATTGTGTTTAATAAGGCGATAAATACCAATACATAATACCCCTGAGCAGCTGCTGCCGAGAATACGAAGAATTTACTGAAGAATCCCGCAAATGGAGGAATACCTGCCAACGAGAACAACGCCAACATCATCACAAAGCTCAATCGTGGATTAGTTTGGTACAATCCGTTGTATTCGTCCAATTTTACTTTGCCTGTACGCTCTTCAATTACTGAAAGAACACCAAATGCTGCCAGGTTAGAGAACATATATACTAATACATAGTAAACCAATGAAGCCATTCCCATTGAACTACCGCTGATAATTGCCAATAAAATGTAACCCGCTTGCGAGATTGACGAGAACGCCAGGAAGCGTTTCAAATTTTGTTGACGAATAGCAAACACGTTAGCAAGTGTAATACTGATTACAGCAAGGCCGTAGAGTATGGGTTGCCATTGAGCTACAAGGTTACCAAAAACTTTGATAAGCAATGTGAACAATACAAATACTGCCGATCCTTTAGAAATAACTGAAAGGTAAGACGTGATATTTGTCTGAGCACCTTCATATACGTCGGGAGTCCACAAGTGGAAAGGAACCAATGATATTTTGAAGAACAAACCAACAGCAAAGAATACAAATGCCATTATCTGAAGAGGTGTTCCTGTAATCAATGTAGCAAGATCGTTGAAATAAAGTGTTCCGGTAGAACCATAGATTAATGAGATACCAAAAACAGAGATACTTGAAGCGAATACAGCAGAAAGAATGTATTTTGCACCGGCTTCGGCCGATTTGCGACTGTATTTATCGAAAGCAACAAGCGTAGCCATTGGAATAGAAGCAGTTTCGAGTCCGATGAAGAACATCAGGAAGTTTCCTGACGATATCATGAAATACATTCCCAACAAGGTAGAAAGAGTCAGGAAGTAGAACTCACCTCGTTTTACGCGGTTTGCATCTTCGTTCAGGAATTTATGTGCCTGCAACAGTACTACCAATGTTCCTACATTCAGAATACTTTTTACGTAAGTTTGCATAGGTACATATTGGAACATACCACCAGCTACTTCAAAAGCTTCGCGGGGAAAGCAATTGAGCACTGTGTGTGCTGCAAAAAGCACCAATGCTACCGGTTGAAAATA
Source organism: Paludibacter sp. (assembly GCA_028710895.1). GTDB lineage: Bacteria > Bacteroidota > Bacteroidia > Bacteroidales > Paludibacteraceae > Paludibacter. The sequence continues at coordinate 16,001 of JAQTTH010000001.1, read as the reverse complement.
CTTCAACGCCTTTTCGCCGGCAAATATATCGTAAATCAAAAGGAAAACCAACACTGCTATCAGTGAAAACTCTTCGCGCATTTGTAAAAAACTACTGTAATCCATGTTCTTTATTTTTTGTCTACGGTCACCAAATTCTGGCTACCAGTCTTCATTAAATTTTAAATCCTATGTATTTAATATCTATTGACTATAGTCTATAGACTTTCTGTCTTATTTAATCAATTGGCTTACTACCGGGATAACACTTTCATGAAGCATGCTTGAAATCCAGAAAGGCGCAGAACCCATAGCAAAAATAGCTGCAATGAGAACTCCAACAGAAAGTCTTTCGTACCAAACTGCATCAGTCAACTCTTCATGGTGTTTGTCCTGCATAGGGCCAAGAATGATTTTACCTACAACGCGTAAGATATAAACAGCTGTAATTACAATTGAAGATACGGCACCAATTGTCAATACGCGGTGGAAAGTATCAGTGTGTTGGAATGAACCAACGAAGATTGTCATTTCGGCAACGAAACCGCTTAAACTTGGTAAACCCAATGAAGCCATACCGGCAATTACATAACTTACACCCAGGAATGGCATTACTTTCATTAAACCACCCATCAAACGAATATCACGTGTATGTGTTCGTCCGTAAATCATACCAATCAGTGCAAAGAAAAGGGCTGTCATTAAACCGTGAGAAAGCATTTGCATGATGGCACCTGTTGCAGCAGTCTCGTTCATCATCAGAATGGCAAACAATACCAATCCACAGTGACTAACAGAAGAATAGGCGTTGATATATTTCAAGTCGGTTTGGTGAATAGCACCGAAAGCGCCATAAACAACCGAGATACCTGTCAATAGTAAGAAAATCCAGGCCATTTCGTGAGCTGCTTCAGGCATTAGATACATGGCAACACGGAAACAACCGTAACCTCCCAGTTTCATCAATACACCTGCGTGTAACATCGAAACGGCAGTAGGAGCGGAGGCGTGACCGTCAGGAGACCATGTATGGAAAGGAAACATTGCACCTAACACACCAAATCCCATAAATGTAAGCGGGAAGAAGTAGTATTGCATAGCCACCGGAATGTTGTGCAATTTGGCAATTTCCAACAGGTTCATGGTGGTTGCGCCCGAAGCGTAGTAAATTCCCAAAATACCAACTAATAAAAGTGCAGAACCACCCATCAACATCAATGTCAACTTCATGGCTGCATATTCTTTGTTACCACTTCCCCAAACTCCAATCAATAAATACATAGGAATCAAGGCGATTTCGTAGTACATGAACATCGTGAACAGGTCGGTAGAAATAAAGAATCCGTATACTCCGATAGAAAGCAAACTGAACCACAAGAAGAACTCTTTTGGAAGCGGATCTATTTTCCACGAAGCGAAAACTCCAGTAAATACAATGATTGACGATAGAATCAACATGGCTACCGAAATACCATCAACACCCACTGAATAGTGTATATTGAACGGTGCATACCAAACAGTATCGGCAGTGTAAAGCATAGTTGCCAAATTACCGGCTGCACGGTCGGTAAGGTACATGTATGTTAGTATGCCCGATAAAATCATCAGCAATGATGCTCCGATTGTCATGACAATTTGCAATTGTTTGCGGCTGCACGAAACGAACAGACCCATCATCATTAATACCGGTATGAGAACGAATAAGGATAAAAAGTTCATATCTGAATGTTTATAAAACGTTGAACTGAATATTTAAAATCAAATAAAGAAAACTAAGGCTGCAATTAATAAGGTTCCCAACAGGAATACATACGCATACTGTTGTACCTGACCAGACTGAACACCTTTAATACGAACAGAAACCCATTGGGTTGTGTTGGCAAAGCCATCCATTGTTGCATCAATTATATGGCGGTCGAACCAGGCCAATGGACGTGATACGCTATTGAAAATAATTTTCTTTGTAATGAACAGGTACACTTCGTCGATGTAGAAACGACGACTTGCTGCAGTATGCAGACCTTTGAATGTTTTTTCCAGTTTATCAGGAGTTGCACTTGGTTTGCGATACATCAATGTGGCAACCAAAATGGAGATACTTGCAATCACAACACTCATAATAGCCACGGTAGAATCAATATGAATAATGTAATCTGCTCCTGTACTACTTACAAGTTTTCCAAATGGAATGAATCCGGCAAAACAAGTTACCGTTGCAAGGAATACCAATGGGAAAGCCATTGCAAACGGAGATTCGTGTGGTGTATGGCCATGTCCGTGGTCGTCGTGACCATGAGCAGCAGCTTTTACCGTATAATCTTTACCCCAGAAAATACTGTAGTATAAACGGAACATATAGAAAGCGGTCAGCGCAGCAACGAAAGTCATAATACCACCAATGTATGGACTGAACTCATAACTTGCCGAAAGAATTTCGTCTTTACTGAAGAAGCCCGAGAAAGGAGGAATACCAGCAATAGCCAAACAAGCGATAAGGAATGTCCAGTTAGTAATAGGCATATATTTGCGAAGGCCGCCCATGTCTTTTATCTCGTTGCTGTGAACGGCGTGAATAACCGAACCTGCTCCAAGGAACAATAAGGCTTTGAACATAGCGTGTGTGAACAAGTGGAACATAGAAGCCATGAAACCTGTTCCTTCATGTCCTTCGTAACCCGAAACCCCTAAAGCCACCATCATGAAAGCAATCTGAGAAATAGTAGAGAACGCCAATACACGTTTAATATCGGTTTGAACGCAGGCAATAACAGCAGCAAACAAGGCTGTGAAAGCACCTATGTACGCAACTCCGTGAAGTACTTCCGGTGTTTGGAAATAATATACAGGGAAGAAACGGGCAACAAGGAATACACCGGCAACAACCATGGTAGCAGCATGAATCAATGCCGAAACAGGAGTTGGACCTTCCATTGCATCCGGTAACCATATTTGCAATGGGAACATAGCCGATTTACCTGCACCACCGATAAAGATACCGGCCATAGCCCAGCTGATAACTCCGAACCCTAAGAAGGTTGCACCGGCACTTCCTGCAAATACAGTTGTGTGCTCAGCAGTTAATATACCGAAGTCGAATGTTTTCGTATAGAACGAAAGTACAAGAATACCAAGCAAGAAGAATAAGTCGGCAAAGCGGGTAACGATAAATGCTTTTTTAGCTGCAGCCACTGCCGAAGGTTTTGTGTAGTAAAAACCAATCAACAGGAATGACGAAACACCCACTAATTCCCAGAAAATATACATTTGGAAGATATTGGTAGCCACTACCAGTCCCAACATGGAGAACGTAAACAGCGAAAGGAATGCATAGTAACGCTGAAATCCTTTTTCACCGTGCATATAGCTTAAACTGTAGATATTTACCATGAACGACACAGTTGTGATTACAACAAGCATCATTACCGAGATTGGATCCAGTAAAATACCTAAATCAATATGAAGGAATTCGGTAAAACGAATCCATTCCATGTGCATTGGAATAATTTTTTCATACACTCCGTTTATTTTGGCTGTAGTGAAATATTCCCACGCTGTGAGATAAGACAATGCTGTGATAATACCTAAAACAACCGTTCCGATTGTTCCGGCTACTTTGGGTTTCCACTTTGAATCCACAAGTCCCAATACAATGAAACTAAGTAATGGAAGTACTAAAATCAATAATGTATATTGCATATGCTATAATTATAAATTATGAATTATTAATTATGAATTAATAAGACTATTCTTTCATTTGGTCTAAGTTACCTACTTCTACACTGCTCAGGTTGCGATAGATATTGATAATAATCGCGATAGCAACAGCCGTTTCACAAGCTGCAATAGCTATAGTGAATAGTGCAAAGTAAAATCCTTCCAATTGTCCGGGAAACAAATAACGGTTGAACGTTACAAAGTTCAAATCGGCTGCATTGAGCATAAGTTCAATCGAAATCAAAATCATCAGCATGCTTCTGCGCGACAAAAAGCCATACACACCGGCAAAGAACATAATCAAACTTACACCTAAGTAAAGTTCCATTGGCACTTGCCCTGCTAAAATGTTATTTAAAATATCCATATATTCTAGTTGATAATTATTAGTTGATAGTTGATAGTTATGTTGTTGAGGTGTTGCATTAAACTGTCAACTATCAACTCATAACTGTAAACTTGTTTATCGTCTTCTCGCAATCATAATAGCACCCACAATACAAGCCAGTAATAGAATACTGATTGTTTCGAAAGGCAACAGATACTGATATTTGTCGGTTCCCATCAGGGAATGACCTAGTTGTTGTGGAGTAATATCGGCTTGCTCAACCAATACAGTTACTTTTTTGATATTCCAGTAAATAAGGTGAGCACAGAATGCAAGACCGGCTACGGCTGTTGCACCGGCAACCACCCGACGAACAGGTAATTCTGTTTTCAGGTTTTCGCCCGGTTTGTTGGTAAGAAGGATAGCAAAGATAAATAATACCATTACACCACCTGCATAAACAGCAATCTGAACAGCAAATAAGTAGTTGTAACCCAACAGCAGGTATAAACCGGCAGTGGCCAATAACACAAATAGTAAATAAGTAGCCGAGCGGATAATTCGTTTAGAGGTTACCGCCAGAATTGAAAATGTAGCTATTATGAGTGCTAATACGAAAAATATAATTTGATGTGCCATAAATTAGTTAATAGTTGATAGTCGACAGTTGATAGTCAGACTTAGCATTTATATATAAATTTCTTATTCTTATTCAGCTTTTGGCTCTTCGGGTTTTACTTCTTCAACCGCTTTCTTTTCAACTACAGGTTTTGCCTCAACAACTGGCTTAGCTTCTACCGGTTTTACTTCTTTTTTCTTTTCGCGAAGTTTTGAACCTTCGTGATTGATTTTCTGAACCAGTTTGCTACGGGTAAATACAGCGTTTTCGTAGGTGTTTTCAAATTTGATAGCATCCGAAGGACATGTAATCACACACAGGTTACAGAAAGTACACATTCCCAAATCCCATTGGTGCGTATCAAGAATTTTCTTCTTTTTACCATCTTCGGTTTCAATCATTTGCGAAGTCACAACGATAGTTCCGTTCGGGCAGTTCATTTGGCAAATACCACAAGCCGTACAAGCGTGCTCATTGTTTTCGTCGTGAGGCATTACCAGTTCGCAACGGAAACGATCCGAAATAACCAATGTGTCTCTGTTTTCGGGATATTGTTGTGTTACTTTTTTTGTCCACAACTCTCTCCAGGTTACCGACATGCCTTTAAGTAAGGAGCTTATACCGATAAATAAGCCTGAAAAATATTTTGCTATTGATCTCATCTAATTAATAATTTATAATTCACAATTCATAATTGTCCTTAGATTCTTATTTCTTACCTCTTTACTTCTGAATTAGAATATTCCGGGTAAAAGGTCTGTCAGTGTCAATCCTGTAAGTACTAAGATAACCATCAGTACAATGTTTACCAGGTTGATAGGTAACAGGTATTTCCATTCCAGGTTTAATAACTGGTCGATACGCAAACGTGGGAATGACCAACGAACCCATAAGCTAAGGAAAATCAATACAGCTGTTTTTCCGAAGAACCATACGTAAGAAGGAATATAATCCATGATACCGTTGAAATCAACCCAACCTTTTACCTGGATAGGCAAATACCCACCTAAGAACACGGTTGTAGCAATTGAAGCAATGATAAACATGTTCAGGTACTCGGCTAAGTAATAGAAACCGAATTGAAGACCTGAGTATTCAGTATGGTAACCCGCAGTTAATTCCGATTCAGCTTCCGGTAAGTCGAAAGGTCCACGGTTTGTTTCGGCGTGACCGGATATCAGATAGATCACAAAAGCAATCATCGACGAGATATGTCCGTTGAAAATGTTCCAGCAGTAGCGTTGTCCTTCAATCATGGTGGAGAATTGCATGGTACCTGCCAATACTACGATTGTCATCAAAGCAAAACCGGCTGAAAGTTCGTAACTTACAAACTGAGCACCGCTTCGCATAGCACCAATCATGGAGTATTTGTTGTTACTCGACCATCCGGCCAATAACACACCGATAATACCAAGCGAAGATACAGCAGTTACATACAACACACCGATATTGAAGTCGATAGCGTGCAACGCTTTACCGAAAGGAATAGCTCCGAAGGTAAGCATAGAAGCCACAATCATAAAGAAAGGTGCTGCAAAAAACAGGAAGCGATCCGAGCGATTGATTTTTACGATTTCTTTCAACAGAATCTTAATCATATCGGCTACCGACTGCAACAGACCCCATTTACCTACACGGTTTGGACCGAAACGAGCCTGGAAGAATGCTGTGATTTTACGCTCTGCATAAATAAGAATCAATGCTATTACTGCATAAGCAGCTAATAATAATGCACCTACTATTACAAATTCAATAAGTAAAACCCAAAATTCCGACAGACTACCTCTCAGGGTAGAGTCGAGCCAACTTGTCAGGTTTGTAACTTCTAAGGGTTGTGAATAATTTAATATCATAATTTTCGAATTTCTCTAATTAAAACGAATTACACGAATTTTAATAACGCCGGGCAAATATCACGAACGAAGTGAGTAACTATCGCCTCAGGCTAATATCAATGAAATCAACGGTCAATATCAGGAATTACATAGTCCATAGAACCACCAATACCAATAAAGTCGGAAACTTTTTCGTTCTGACAAATAAGTGGCATAGCCGAAACAAGGGCCATAGATGGAGAACGGAATTTCAAACGGTATGGGAATTTGTCGCCACGGCTTTCGATAAATACGCCAAACTCACCACGACAAGCTTCAACGCGTGAATAGTATTCACCTTCGGGAAGACGGATAATTGGTTTTACTTTGGCACAGATATCACCTTCAGGAACATTGTCAATCAGTTGTTCGATGATATGAAGCGATTCTTCAATTTCGTCCAAACGGTTCAGGTAACGGGCATACGAGTCACCTTCGGTACGGATAATTTCTTTGAAATCTACTTTATCGTAAAGCGCATACGGGATATGTTTACGAATATCGCACGACCAACCCGAACCACGTCCGGCAGGACCTGTAACGGCATAGTTGATAGCATCTTCTTTCGACAACACACCGATAGTAACCATACGTCCCAACGCGATAACGTTGTGTGAGAAGAAACGGTCGTATTCCTTCAGCTTATCACGCATATAGATAATGAATGATTTTACGTCTTTCTGGAATTCGTTATATATATCGAACATCACACCACCCACCACATTTTGGTTGATGATCAAACGTCCACCGCAGGTCTTTTCAAAAATATCCAAAATAATCTCACGTTCGCGCATACCGTAAATAAAGGCGGTAGTAGCACCAAGGTCGTTGGTCTGACAAGCCCATGCCAATAAGTGCGAATCGATACGGTTCAACTCATCCATGATGGTACGGATATATTGAGCGCGTTCCGGTACTTCAATTTCGGCCGCTTTTTCCACAGCCATACACAAACCATGACGGTTGATGTTAGCCGAAAGATAATCCAACCGATCGGTGAAGTGAAGTATTTGAGGGTAAGTGAGGCTTTCGCTTAGTTTTTCGATACCACGGTGAATATATCCACTGTGAACATCAATTTTCTTTACAATTTCTCCATCCAACGCTGTGCGGAAATGCATTACACCGTGGGTAGAAGGGTGTTGTGGGCCAATATTGATAATATAATCGTCTTCACCAAAAATGTTTACAGTATCTTCAACGAGTTCGCCTTTTTCGTTTTCGGTTATGCGGGGAGCAATATCAATCATATCCACACTTTCCAACGAAAGCGGATTCAGTTCAGGATTTGCATCATAGTCCTTACGCAATGGATAACCAACCCAGTCGGCATTCAGGAAAAACTTACGCATGTCCGGATTGTTGATAAAACGAATACCCAACAGCGCGAATACTTCACGTTCGTTGTATTGAGCTGTTTCGAACAAATCGGTAATTGAATACAACAGCGGGTTTTCGCGGTCGGTGGTTCCTGTTTTCAACACAAGTTCTTTCGAAAGATCGGTTGAAGAACAAAGCAGGTAGTTTACACCCAACTCTTCGCCACGATCCACACCAATTAATTTCACCAGAAAATCGAAAGGCAATGCTGCGTTTTCTTTCAGCGTTTTAGCCAACAGATGCAACTTGTCGAAAGTAACTGTTACAGTCAGTTTTTGCTTTTCTTCAATAACTGCCGTTGGTACAGTATTAAGTATTAGCTTTTTTATATTTTCCATTATATTATAAATGTCGAATGTCTTTTTATTTCTTTGGTCAATCCGCAAGGGATTTATTCAATTTAATCAAGTACAATCGTAAATTGTAAATAGTAAATGATTAAATTGTAAATGGACTTATCGTTGTTTATTTCCCAAAAATTGTTCTACCTTGATTTTACGTTGCAATTGCATTAAACCGTAAAACAAAGACTCGGGGCGGGGAGGGCAACCCGGAATATAAACGTCGACAGGAATAATCTGATCGACACCCGGAACCACGTGATACGAATTAATGAACGGACCACCCGAGATAGCACAGGCACCCATAGCCACAACGTATTTAGGTTCGGCCATTTGGTCGTACACACGTTTAATAAGTGGAGCCATTTTGTGAACCATAGTTCCGGCTACAATCATTAAGTCGGCCTGACGTGGACTGTTACGGGTAACCTCCATACCAAAGCGGGCAATATCGTGGTGAGCAGCAGCCGTAGCCATAAACTCGATACCACAACAGCTTGTAGCATAAATCAACGGCCACACAGAGTTAGAACGTCCCCAGTTAATAAGTTCGTCTATTTTGCTAAGCACAACGTTTACACCATTTGCTTCGAGTTCCTTGATGTAATTCTCCAGGTACTCGTTATCGTTGAATTCCGCAGTAGGAATTCCTTTTATATTGACATTTTTTAGCTCCATTTTAAAACTCCTTTCTTCCAGGCATAAGCTAAGCCTAAACCAAGAATGACGATGAAAAACATAATACTGTACAATCCCTGTACACCCAGGCTGCGAACAATAGTTGCCCATGGGAACAGGAAGATAGCCTCCACATCAAACATAAGGTACAGAATAGCATACAGATAATAACCTGCTTTAAACTGCATCCACGAAGTACCATGTGTAGGTATACCACACTCGTAAGGTTCTCCTTTTTGTAAATTAAATGACTGAGGTGCTAAGAGAATGGCTATGCCAAGACCGGCAACCACTAAAATTATTCCTGTAAGGAATACGGTAAGGAAAAGCGATAAACTGCTCATATAAATGAATAAATTTAATTAGCTTGAAAAACGGTTGCAAAGGAACGACATTTTTTTTTATTGTACGAATATTTATCGCAAAAAAACAGTTTTCAATTTGTTCAGCCCAATTTTGTCATCCCGAGGTTGCAATTGAATTAAATGCTACTAAATCAGTAGGATAGTTTGAAATATTGTTCATGAAGGTAACATTATTATGCATATTTTAATTATATTTAATGTTTTCAACTTCACATTATGACCCAAAATGAGCAATTTTCGAGTGTGTCTTTTCAAAATTTGGAGTCATTTCAATTGGGAAGCGCCAGGTCCGTTAGATGTTACATATATAAATAGGATTATCCGCATATTGGCCGGTTTTGTTGAATAAAGAAAGCAGGAGCGTAGCTCTGATATCTTCGTAACAATAAAACAATAGGGTTAATTTAGGAGCGTAGCTCTGATATCTTTGATTGAACAGAATAATAAGATGTCACCGCTAATGCGGCTTATTATCCGTAAAAACATCTTTTGCTACAAAGACATCAGGACTACGTCCCTCAATAGCTGCAATGAATTGAAAATTATAATTAATAAAAGTCCAAAACAAGGCAACACCTGATCCTCTCAGCATTCTATCAATCTTAATTTTCGGGCCATGATGCAGGCAAGTTCCATCGAAGGTGCATTTAGTTTTTCCATTATGCGGGAGCGATGTGTTTTGAGGGTACACTTTTCGATAAAAAGCATGCTTAGCATTTCTTCCGTTTTATATCCTCTGCAAGCAAGCGTAAGTACCTCAAGTTCCTGATGTGTCAGTTCGTTTGTACTTTCGGTTACAAAGCGTTTTTCAATTCTGTTATCATCTTCGTTGAACAAAACGAACTGACGGTTGGGATGAAAATTAGTTGTTTTGAACTCAGGCATCAATTCGGTTTCGATAGATATCAACCACGGTGTGCCATGCTCGTCGCATTCCAGCACATGCACCCTTATTATATACAGATCGTAGGTATTGTGTTTGTTTTTCATTCGGCGCGTGTATTGCAACTGCATATGCTTGCGTTGTTTTACTTCCAGACTCATCACAATATTATAAAACAGAATATCCGTATCGGTATTGAAGTATATATCATCCTGATGGCACCATCGGTTTGTATACTTCCAGTTTTCGGGTTTTGCTTTATTAGTATCTGGTTTGTGCAATCGTTTTGTATAGGCCGAAAAAGTATCAATCATAATGATATCCAAATCGAGCATACTGTAGCTCAGGTTGCTGAATTTCGAATTGCGTTTCATGTTTTCGGTATGAAAAGATTTTCGCGGTTTCATTTCGGCGGTAATTACTAATGTGTGCGAATTAAAAAGGTTGTTACGCTCGTTTTGCAAACAGGCGAGTGTAGGTTTTGTAAACATAGACGAATCAGTATAAGTTTTTTTGAATTTAGCTCATAAATTGTCGGACAATACCAATACTGTCAGTTATTAAAACAGGCAGGATAGGTAGGCGTATCGGTTTCATATTCAGCAGCAGGCCCGAAACGCTCTCCAGAACAAATTGTAGTACAAAAAAACGAATTATTTTTTTTATTTAAGCTAATTATTTATGAATTTTATAACATTTGGCCTAAAAATCATCCTTGGGATGATAAAATGGCTTGTGAAAAAGTGCAATTTTTGCATCGGGTTATCCAAAGCGCTCTTTTTTTATCTCCAATATGCAAGCTTCATGGGCAATGTTGGTGCTATCTGTCCGAAAGTATCGTTCACTTTCAGCAATGCGATAGCATGGCGATACAAATCCGGTTTATTATGGTACAATAATGCTTCATCTCTCATCCGTTTCACGATAAAACGGGGGAATAATGCTTCATTCTTGTACAAGAATGAGGTCATTTTGGATGAAGAATGGAGCATTCTTGTACAAGAATATAGCAATTTTGGGGCAGGTAAGCGGAATAATATAATCAATAATAAATTCGTACGTGCAATAAATTAGTTTATATTAAACGACTCATTCTTAACTGCCCCCAACCCCCTAAAGGGGGCTATCGAAATTCGGAATGTGTATAAAAATGAGCTTTTTTACCCGGCAAAAAGTCCCCTTTAGGGGATTTAGGGGCGGATTAAAATAGTATAAACTAATTTCAAGCACAGATTTAAACGCTTCAATTTAAATAAACTGAACTAAATATATTTTTTTAAAAACATTTTAAAATCAATTACATTATGGGAAATTCAAAAATTTCAAAAGACTTTTCATCTACAAAGTTTACCGATTCGGGCTTAAGCACCAAATCGAGTTACATTGCCGACAAACTGACCGACAATGCTGCGTTTCCAAGTCCAAAACCTACCATTGCCGATTTGAAGGCAGCCATTGTGCTCTACAACCTGGCGTTGGGCAAGGTGGAGTATGGCACCAAAGAAGACACAGTAAATAAAAACAACCTGCGGGCAGCATTGGTAGCGTTGTTGAAGGAACTTGCCGACTATGTGCAAACAACAAGCGGTGGCGACGAAGCATTGATACTAAGCACTGGCTTTGATGTAAACAAAAAACCAAGTACGGTAGGCGAACTCGACAAACCCGAAAACCTGACTGCCAAACCCGGCAGCAACAAAGGTACTATCATGCTCACCTGCGATGTGGTGGATTATGCCAATTTCTACGAATTTGAATACCGCGAACTATCACCTGCGGGCAATGCTATATGGATACAAAAAACAAGCACCAAACGCAAACTCCAGATTGACGGACTTACAAGCGGTAAGCAATACGAATTCCGTGTGGCCGGTGCAGGAAGTTATCCTACCCGCGTATGGAGCGAAATAGTAACAAGTTTTGTACTGTAAGTGTCGAACGTCTATAGTCGTAAAAAACGAACCAACTGATAGTGGATATAGCTTTTCGTACTATAGGCGCTTACTCCCAAAAACCGTCAACACCCAGGGGTGCTGACGGTTTTTATTTTATGTGAAATGCCTGCATACATCACGAATTAAAACAATCGAAAATAAATAAAAAAGAATATTGGAAATAAGTTAAGTAAATGTTGTTAATGTAAAATATTGTTTTTATCTTTGGGACTTAAATAAAAAGAAAGAAACGATCAACCCGTTAGAAAGTTGGATATGCGAACTGAGTTAAAAACAAATGCATTAGCTACATTGTAGAATATCAACTATATAGCTGGTGTAAGTTTAGCTTCTATAGTAGATATATGCGAATTTATATTTCGCATACACAACTTTAAGTTCGCATATATATGTGTTGGTGGCATATTAAAAAAAAAGAAATGAGACATTTACTCTTGACTATATTGGTAATATCAATTGCGACTTCATGTAGCGCTACAAAAGAAAAAGACAATAGACAAACTCTTTTGTCTGACACTATATACGTTGACTTCAAGCCAAATCGAGAGGTGAAAACAGAACAGTTTTTGAATGGAGATAGCCTTAAAAGGAAAGTAACAAAAATCGAATATTACCATGACAGTTTAATTATCAGCGAAACCTACCGCAATTATATGACTTCTGAGTATGATGGAGCAGGAAATGGAGACTATTACTATTATTACAACAAGAACAAGAAGCTGATACGTAGAGACTTTATCGAACAACCGTCAGGTGACACTGTGAGACAAAACTATAGGTATCTCAACAACCAAAGTTGCAATATAACTGTATTTGATTGTCGTAGAAGATTAAAAGCTAACATGCCGCATGGAGATTTGATTACTGAAGACGACAAAACAACGGAACGAATATGGCTGTACAATAGATCGTGGACAAACACGTATAATGAAAAGAATAAACTTATAGAACATTACGAACCAATTAAGAACAAATCGTACTCTGTTCAAAACCGTTACACCTATAAATATGAGAATAACAAATTGATTGAGGAAAATTCATTTTTAAATGACACAACACTCTATTATACCGAGACATTTGAATATAAGAATAACGAAGTTATCATGAATCATGTAAACCATAATATAGACAAAGACAATAACTGGATTTTGTCATTTTATTCGGAAATCTCAAAACTTGACAAAAATGGTAACACAGTATTGATTGAAAAATATGACAACAAAAAGATTTTAATGAGGAAGTATATTAATCTTTACGACAAAAATAACAAACTAATTAAAATGGAGTGTTTTGATGAAAACAACAAGCTTAGAGTAACTCATAATTTACATTATGAGACTTTGCACTAACAACGAAAAACAAAACTACTAACCGCCAACACAGGCCTATGTTCATTGGCTGGCTGATCCCGATAGATCGGGACAAACTGTGCATTCCGGCCGTTTTGCTCCCGCAAACCGCCAAATGCCCATAGCCTAGGTCGTTAGCAGCTATAATATGAAAAAAATAACAACCATTATTGCAACCATTATTTTCTGTTGGTCATGTCAGACAGAAAAGCCCAATTATTTGATAGCAAATTCTTTAGAATTTACCTACAGTAATGGTTGGTCTGGAGGAGTGTCTTTAATGATAACTAGAGACGGAATCTTGAATTATAACCAAAACGAAATACATGGAGAAACAAATAAAGCGACCTATTATAAGGATACATTGAATAGTCAGACAATTGACAGCATTAATATATTTCTATCCAAACTAAAGAAAGGAAAAATAGACAGTGTTTATGATGAAAATTGTGCCGACTGCGGAATGTACATATTTAGAATTGAATATCCTGACACAATTCTGAAGTCAACGATTACGGGAATACATAATATTGACAACGAGTTATCTAAACTCGCAAAGTATTTGCTAAGAAAGAAACCAAATCTAGAAAATCGAATTGATACATGTGCTGATTTCAAGACAACTAATTATTTGAAACCACCGCCTCCACTTCGACCGAATTAAATAATTTCATGAATACGCGACTTTTGAAAAATAATCTGAACGAAATGAATTTCAAACAAGAAAATTACAGCTGCTAACACACGCCTCGTTCATTGGCTGGCTGATCCCCATAGATCGGGACAAGCTGTGCATTCCGGCAGTTTTGCTCCTGCATTAGCTTTGTCGTTCCATGACAGCTAATGCTCCAGCAAATGAGACATACCGTGAAACGGTGCCGCCAATGCCCATAGCCTCGGTCGTTAGGGGCAAGTTTAAAAACGAAAAAAATGAAGAAATGCATAATTTTTATATTTATAACTTTACTGTCTTGTTCAACTAGACATGACAAGAAAGACACTCAACTGACTCAAAAAGAAAAACGAGTTAAAGTCTATAATGACTCCAAGAATCGTGATACAGAAATTATTGAGACATTCACAGACAGCACTAAGATTGGGGAAAAAGGGAAAAGTAAGATTGAAATTATAAAACACAGAGTATTCGACGGCACATATGTCATTGTAAATTTCTACACAAAAGGACCAAACTGTTGGTATATAAAAAACACATATTTGTATGAATGTGATGCAATACTGGGTTTAGAACCAAACATAAGCGACTTTAACAATGACAAGTTTAATGATTTGACTTTTATTTCGGCTGAAGCTGCTAGAGGTTCAAATGAAGTTAGACGGTTGTTCATTTATGACGACGCGAAAAAAAAATTGATTTCGATAGTCAATTCCGAAGAATTTCCAAATATGCAATACAATGATGAATTAGACTGTATTGATGCTTTCCTTGTTACTGGTGGCACAACAACCGTATTTGCAAGACTTAAGGGTGATAGTTTAATAGAATTTGCAGGTGTTGACAACAGCGACTATAGATTAGTCTATGTTATAGACAAAAAAGGAGAGATAAAATATATAAAACGAGACAAAATAACTGACGATATGGGAGTTTACGTTCGCTACAAGAATTACAAACCTTTGAAAGAATACAACTAAAAAACCAGCAGCTAACACACGCCAATGTCCATTGGCTGGCTGATCCCGATAGATCGGGACAAGCTGTGCATTCCGGAGGTTTTGCTCCCGCATTAGCTTTGTCGTTCCATGACAGCGAATGCTCCCGCAATCCGCCAATGCCAATAGCCTCGGTCGTTAGCAGTAAATTTAAAAAAACAAAAGACAGATATGATAGATGAAGGATTAAATTACGACAAAACAGTTGAAACGAATATGATAGTTTTCGTTGGACAGACTTTTTGGAAGATATTTGACTACTTTATAATCTTGACTTTGATTCCTTTGAGTTTAGGTGTATGCTATTCTCTCATTACAGAACAGCTTAAAGATAATCCGACTAGACTTGATTATTTTGTGGCTATTTTCTTTTCAATTTTAATAATGACTTCGGTTGGATTTATTTGTAAAGCAACTCTAAACCTTTATAGATTAAAAGAATTTGATATTGACATAAACACAAGAAAAGTTATAGCGAAAGAAAAGTTGTTAGAAGCTGGAAAAAATTTAAATTGGGAATCATATAAAATTACTGACGATTATATAATCTTCAAGACTCAATTAAATTTCGTAGCAGAAAATCAAGCAGTCACATTGGTTTTCTTTCCTGACAATCGAATTTACTTCAACAGTATAAATTATCGAAAACCTTACAGATTGAGAACTAGATTTGACGACAACTATCAAGAACTAAAAACCGAATACGAAAAAATACGAAAGAAATAAAAATCTACTGCTAATACTTATGCTTCCTGCGGTCTGAAAGACCCAGCAAGGAAGCGTCGGTTGAACCGTATTCCCGGTTGCAGGAGCTTGATTCAACGATCGTTGAGAAGACAAAGTAGTTATGGAGAAAGCGACC
>JAQTTH010000027.1 GCA_028710895.1 Paludibacter sp. | reverse complement strand
GTACAAAGTATCGATTGAAGTCTTCTTTCTGTGCAGTACAAAAATAAAGATTTTCTTGAAAAAAGTATAATTTTATTTGGATTTAATCATAGTATCTATGTTCATTGGCTGGCTGACCCCGATAGATCGGGACAAGCTGTGCATTCCGGCAGTTTTGCTCCCGCATTAGCTTCGCTGATTTGCAATTCACTTTGTCGCATGTTGTCTGAATCAGAATTTGCAAAATTATAGAATTTACAGAATAGAATAGAAAAAAAATATCTATGGAAAAAGACAAGTTGACATTTGATATTATTGGGTGTACAATGAAGGTGCATAATACGCTTGGTAATAAGTGATTTTTAATTCAGAGAATTCTTCAATTCTATAAATTAAGATTCAGACAAATGCCCATAGCCTCGGTCGTTAGCGGTAAGTGCAGAAAAAATAAACACAGGTCTATAAAACAACTTACAACAGAGAAAAAATCACACATAAATTCACGAACGAATTGAAATTGACAATCAGCAATTAAACTTTATTTGATTTCAAAATAGACAGTTATGAGAAAAATTATTTTTTTATTTGTTGGTGGTTTTATTACTATAATAGGTTTGTTTTTGACTTTTGGAATTATTATTTATTCTGGCAAGGAAAAAGACAATTCTATGAATTATCTTTTGGTTGTGAGTTTCGCAATTCTATTTAGCGGAGTTTACATTTTGACAAAAGGAATAACAAAGAAAAAAGAATAAAAAAACCCCTAATTAGTTCAAGTCTAAGCGGAGCGTAATCCGCCAATTGTCGGACAGGCTTTGGACTTGAAATAAATCAGTCTATTGACTGATAAATGAAGTTGAAAACTTCAAAATTATGAGTCCAAGTCCCCACTTCGCTCAGATTTGAACTATTAGGTGAGTGCAAACTTGGAGTAAAGAGGGTAATTGAAAAAAACAAAAAACAACGTGAATATGAGATACTTAAAAATTTTTTCCGTACTTATAATCTTTACCGTTTTAATGACAAATTGTAGCCAAATACCTTCGGATGTAGAGTACAAAATACTGAATGAAAAGTTTGTAAGAACATATAAAAAGTCACTCATTGACGTTGAATTGAATAAAAGAGTTTCTAAAGATGTTTTGACTTTGATTGCTGAAGAAATCAAATCAAAATATCCAGATTCTCGAAATTTTATGATTAACTACTATTTAAAAGGTTCTGACCGAAATATAGCGTGGGCTATTACTCATTTTAATCCGGAGCCTGATATACAGATTTTGGGTTCTACGGATGAAGAAAACAAGAGCATGAATAACGCCACACTACCTACGGGGGAGATAATTGGCATATGGAATGACAACACAGCCACATTTGAAAGAAGAATAATTCTCTTTAAACAGAATGACACATTAAAATTACATTCTATTTTCAAAGATGGTAGTAATGGTGACGAAATATTGAAACTAAAGAAGCAGAATGGAGAAATCAAATACATAAACACCGAAAATCCAATTGACTATTATGTGATTGAATCAACTGGAAATCTGATTATGTACAGAAATAACAAGAAGTATTCTGAATCAATGAAAGAATAAAAAATTACCCCTAACATAGTATCTCGTATGTTTACAAGATATTTCAGATTGAGAAAAATCTGAGATATTTGTAGACAAACAGGGAAGAATTAGAACGAAACTAACAATACAAATTGATTTTTAATTCCGGAAATTCTAAAATCCTGTAAATTGTGATTCAGACAAATGCCCATAGCCTCGGTCGTTAGGGGCAAGTGTAGAAAAAAGGTGACAGCAATATTGAAACTTATATAAATAACAAAATATGAAGAAACTATTATTTATTGTTTTTGTCTTAGTAATTTCAACAAGTTGCGACAAGAATAATATTGAAAACACAACAATAGATGGAGTATGGGTTGAAGTAAATCATAAAACAGACTCATTAGTGTTTGACAATCAAACTACTGGGCTAAATCTGAATCGAGGAACTGAAATGAGAAACGGTTTTTTATTACCAAAATACCATTCAGGTCCTTATATGTACGAAATAGAAAATGATAGTATTTCATTACGCTGGATAGCTTCGAGCTCTTCTTATGCAAATAAATATTATTTCAAATTGGACTTAAAAAACAAGGAAATTAAAATCGGAAATTTTTTTGTTGACTCTATCAACACTGGTGTAATATTGACTTTTACAAAGATTCATTAAGCAACTCAACATTTCATTTGAGAACATACCCCTTTAATCCAAGTATAGGAGACGAGACTAACTTTAGTTCAAGTTTAGCGAAGCGTAATCCGCCAGTTGTCGGACAGGCTTTGGACTTGAAATAAATCAGTCTATTGACTGATAAATGAAGTTGAAAACTTCAAAATTATGAGTCCAAGTCCCCGCTCCGCTCATACTTGAACTATTCGGTGATTGCAAACCTGGAGTAAAGAGGGGACAAATATATATTGCAGGTTGAAAATCACTCATTCCTCTAAATTCCGATATAAATAATAAATATACTTTCTATGGAAATAAAAAAATGCCTTTTTTGTGGGGAAAATGTACTTGCTGAAGCAATCAAGTGCAAACATTGTGGAGAAAGATTTGACACAGTCGAATTTGAAGGTGTCACCTTCATTCAAAAAAACAAAAACAAGGAGTTGATTTATCAAGACTTTGATAAAATCAAACTTTATTTTGGCTTGTTCGTGGCATCATCCTTCATTGCAATGATTTTCTCGATTTTTCTAAAAACATATTTTCTTGCAGAAATTGTTAGCACTTCACTTTGGGTATGGCTTATGTTATTCCTAAAAAACTACTTGCAAAATTTTCAAAGATATAAATTCAATTTACTTCTTTCAACATTGATAATCATTTATGTAATTAGTCAAATAATATTGACTTTGAGCGAAAAATTTGGAGAGGAAGATTCAGTAATGGCAATTGCATTGCTATTACTGATTTCTTGGTTAGTAATCTTTATAATAATTGGAATCAGATTAAAGAAATTAGCACGTTTCGACTTCATTGGTAAGATGAAACAATTCGGTAACTCTATAATTATATTTATTCCGATCAGCTTAATTTTAACATTAATTGGAGCGGCTTTAAAAGAAAATGGAGAATTATTAATATTGTCATATTTTTTCCTCCTGATTGGTTATATTGCTACAATTTATCCTTTTGTAATAATGGTTCAAATGTTTATGCTCGCAAAAGACCATCAAGATAGATTTTATTCTGTAGATAATACTGAATCAACACAAGCATTTTATGATGAAAGGGTAAATAATAGCGAGGGAATTAATAATGAAGAGAAAATCCAAGAAATATCAAAAATAAATAAGCCCAAAATCTTAATAACTATAGGATCTTTTATAGTTTTTGTAGGAATTATCTGTGGTCTAATCTGGTACTTCAACATCAAAGAAACTAATTCTGAAAGTAGTAATTTGACAAGTAATATAAGCTTGAAACATGAGACGGAAGTTTCACAAGAACAAAAGACGGATATTCAAAATATAGATTCTATTAAACAAAAACTACCTCGAGATTTTTTGAGATTTATTGAAATTTTCACGACAAATAAAGCAACACAAATTTTATCAATTAAATTTCCTCTAAAAGATTCAAATAGCAATAAAATTTTAAATCAATATAATGCTCAAAATTGGGGGTTTGTTGAAAGAAAATGGTATTTTGAGGGAAAAAAGATATATGATGGAACTAACTGGATAGGTAGTTTTTATGTGGAAAATTCAAACAAAATTTCTTATTCGTTAGGTATTGTTGACTCTGATTTGATTAATTCATATGGTTTTGAAAGAATCAATGGTAAATGGCTGTTGGTTGATTTTTGGGAATTTAGTGATGAGGATATGTAGAAATAAATATTTAAATCTTCTGTCATCCCTTTTTAGTCAAAGTATAGGAGACCAAACTAACTAAAAACGGCTAAATTAAAATTATGCTAAAAGGAAAAATAGTTTCTGTAGAAGAAATAATTGCTAGAGCTTCAGTTAATGCTCTAATCTATACTACTGAAAATTACTCACCCGCAACTGAGTCACAATTGAGATATATAAATGATATTGAAAAATATGTACATGTAAAATTTATAGGTACTACAAAACATGAAGCTTCTGTATATATCTCAGAATATAAGAAATACACTAAAGGTATTTTAAGTACTCAAAATATAATTGATATTCAAAAGTGAAATCCCCTTTTTACTCCAATTATAGGATAAGAAACAAACAATCCAAATTGATTTTTAATTCCGGGAATTCTAAAATCCTGTAAATTATGATTCAGACAGCTTATGTGTATTTGGTGTTTGGCACAGGTCTGAGAGAGACGGAAACTTCCCCGTATGTGGGGTTTTGCCACATGGATGTAAATTGTGCGGCAGGGTGGGGTTAAATAAAATCGTAAGGAACGATTGATTAAGATATATACGTATATTTGCCTGTTGTAATTTTGAATACAATATATTTATTGTGCAAAAATTAATCTATTCGTTATGATTGATCTTGATTTGAGGACGGTTTATTTTAATTCATTATTATTCTTTTTTGTAAGTGCCATAGTCATATTTATTTTATGGTGGCAAACACGGAAGCGGTTTGATGGTGTACAATTTTTTGTTTTATATATTGTGCTGTTCTTATTCGGGGATGGGTTGATATCGCTTCGCGGATACATTCCGGATGTGCTGTCCATAGTGGTATCAAATTCCTTAATTATCCTTGGCGCTTCGTTGAGTTACATTGGCCTGGAGCGGTTTTACAAACAAAAAAGCTCCATACTGAAGCATATTATTCTACTGGCTTGTTTTGTGCCGGTTCAATACTACTTTTGTTCCATTTATCCCGATTTGAATATTCGGATTATCAATGTTTCTGCCGGTATTGCTGTAATAACCGGATTGTTGGTGTGGTTATCTTTAATTAAACTTAGAAATATTGATGACCCTATATTAAAAGCATACGGAATTGCCAACATGCTTTTTTTCGGAATATCGATATTCCGAATTTACCGGACAATTTATCATCCTCAGGTCATCCCCGATTATTTCAATCCTAAAACAACTGATTTGTTTGTTGTATTGTCATTCCATGTGCTGTTTTTATTGCTTTCTTTCTTTCTAATACTGATTATAAATAACCGGCTGATTCGTGAAATTAAATCGCAGGAAGATAAATTCAACAAAGCATTTCATTATGCACCTTTTTCGATGTGTGTTACGCGAATTTCCGATGGAAAAATATTGGAGGTAAATGAATTTTTTGAAAAGCTACATGGCTATACAATGGCCGAACTCGATGGCCGATTGATAAGCGATGTCAATATGTGGCTTTCGGAATGCGACAGGACTTCTTTTATGCAATCGCTGGAAAACGGGCAAGCAAAGAGTTTGCAATATCAATTTAAGCGAAAAAACGGCGATATTTTTCCGGGAGAATTATCCGCACAAACTTTTATGTATAACCATGAGGAATGTCTCATTTCTGTTATAAATGACATCACTGAAAAAACGAAAGCAGATAAACTGATAAATGACTCACAGCTAATGCTCAAAAAGTTTGCCGCTCAACTTCAAAGTGCGGTTGAAGAGGAAAAAGTTTTGTTAGCCAATCAGATAGACAATGAATTGAATCAGAATCTGGCTGCCCTGAAATTAGAACTGGGGCATTTTAAAAACCAACTAAATGCGGGACAATCAAACAACGCACCCACTGAGATAAGCGTAAAAATTGATGATATTTACAGCATACTCGGCAATTCGCTCAAATCTTCGTTGAAAATAATGAGTTCGTTAAGGAATGAAGTTCTTCATATAATGGGCTTTATGGGTGCTGTAGAGCTTTATGTGGATGAGTTCTCTAAAAAAAATCAGATAAAATGCGATATTGAAACAAATATTTCGAAGTATCCACTGAACCCGCAACAATCAACGCCTTTGTTTCGGGTTTTCGAAAACGCCATGTCGAATATAGCAGAGCATTCCAAAGCAACTGAAGCTAAAGTTCGGATAAATACTGTCGACAATACACTCCGCCTGGAAATTGTTGATAACGGTATCGGCTTCAGTTACAATCAATCAATGCTTTTTACCTGCAAAGGTTTGATGTTTATGCAGGAACGTATTCATTTGCTAGATGGAAACATGCAAATAGAAACGGCATCGGAACAGGGAACTAAAATAATTATAGAGATTCCCCTTTGTGCGTAGTGTAGTACATTCGGTTGGTTGGTGAAGGAGATTACGCTGAACTGAAATTAATCGGAGAAGAAGATTACTTACGCAAAACTTCCGGAGGGTTTGCCGGATTTATAACTTACCAATCCACCAGCGGCTTATAAAATTCGCGGTAAGTCATTTCGTTTGAGTAAAAATTAAGCCTGTCGAGCATTCCGGCAGAAGTTTTGTAACCATAAGCCAGTATAGCGGTTACGCCGGTTTCTTTGCACACTTTCTCAAATTCGTAATACAATTTTATGCCGATAATGCTATGCTGATAGTTGGTTTTTACGGCACAAAACCAAATCATAATAGCTCCACTCACCATAATCTCTCCGCTGATAAAGCCTTTTATTTCGCCTTCATTTTCGTAAACAAGAGTCAGGCAGCGTTCGTTTAAAACCAATTGTTCAATCCACGATCTGTCGTAAGGAACTTCGTCGTTGTATTTGAACGGCTCCATATCCAGGATGTTGTGAATAACATCAATGTCTTCTTCGCGGGCTTTCCGTACCGATTGGTTCTTGTTGGTCGTTTCCATTTGATAGAAAGTTGTTATTCTGCCATTTTATACACAATTTGTTTCACGTTTTCGGCCCATTCTGCCTGCGTTTTGGTTTTGTCGAACGATTCCCACGAAATGGTTTTGCCTATTTTGATTGTAAAATGTTTTCCTTTTTGCTTGAACATTTCATCCGCCAGATACAGCATTTCTACATTAAATTTTATTCCCAGAAATTTGCGCAGGTTAGCCAGGTTGTAAAAGAAATTCGAATTTCGTCCTTCGAAATAGATTGGAACAACATCCCGTTGGTATTGAACAGCTTTACTTATAAAATTCTTCTTCCATTCCAAATCTACAATTTCGCCTTTTACTTTTCGGGAGCAAATCCCGGCGGGATAGGTTACCAAATGATTGTCCGATTCGTACAGTTTTTGCATCATGTCGGCATGTTCTTTACTTTGGGCACCCGTTTTATTTACCGGAACAAACATGTCGCGCATGGGGTGGAGGTGCATCATAAGGTCGTTGGAGAAAAACCGAACTTTTCCATCGTATTCTTTCCCAATTAAATAACCGGTGGCAATGCCATCCAAGCCACCCAGCGGATGATTGCTGGCAAATATATATCGACCACCTTTTGGGGGTAAATTCTCAATGCCCTCAATGCTTGTTGTAACCTGCAGGTATTTGAATGCAGCTTCAATAAAATCGAGATTTTGAAGTTCCGGATTCTGCCTGAAAAAAATATTGAACTCGTCTTCGTGTACAATCCTTCGTAAATAATTGACAATGAATCGGGGAACATTCGCTTTGGGAGCTTTGTGCTTAATTACTGCTGCAATATCTATTTTTATAACTTTCTCTGAGCTCATTTTCTTTTTGTTTTTTACTTTCAAAAATTACAAAACAGCTATTTCATTTGGTAAACCTTATCTTTCACCCACTGAGCCCATTGTGTCTGGTTTTTCGATTTGTCGAATGATTCCCACGGAATTGGTTTCCCTACACGAATAGTGAAGTGATTTCCTTTTTGTTTAAACATTTCGTCGGCCAGGTACAACATCTCGATGTTGAATTTTATACCCAGGAATTTTCTGATTTTGGCTAAGTTGTAAAAGAAGCCTGAGTTTCTTCCTTCAAAATAAATTGGAACCACATCCCGCTTGTATTGGATTGCCTTGCTGATAAAATTCTTTTTCCAATCCAAATCCACTATTTTTCCATTCATTTTGCGGGAGCACATGCCCGAAGGAAATGTGATGAGGTGATTGTCCGATTCAAAAATCTTATTTAGAGTTTCGGCATTTGTTCTGCCTTGCGATCCGAGCTTGTTTGCCGGAATAAACATTTCCCGCAGTGGTTCTACGTACATAAGCAAATCATTGACAAACAAACGAACTTTGCCGTCATATTCGCGGCCCAGCATTAACCCCAATATAATTCCATCGAGTCCACCGAGCGGATGATTGCTCGCAAAAATGTACCTTCCGTTTGCCGGAGGCAAATTTTCTTTAAACTCCATACTTGTTGTAACTTCAAACATGTTGAGGCTGGCCTCAATAAATTCGATGTTCTTTACATCAACAGTATCTTCAAAGAGTTTATTGAATTCCTTCTCGTGAATGATACGTCGTAAGTAATTGATAATAAATCCCGGTATTTTTGCCTTTGGCGCTTTGCTTCTTAAAACTTGTAAGACATCTAATTTTATAATTTTTTTTGAACTCATAGGTGCAGGTGAATTTTGTAAGGGTACAAATTTACGAAAAATGCTTATATCCCGAAATTTTAAATGGAGTTGTTCCTGACTTCGAAAATCTTTTTCAAAATAATGATGCAAATTTTTATTCTTTCTCCCCACTGGAATGACAAAATCTGTTGAAAATACACTTTTATTATTTATAGTATTGTAATTCAATAGTTTGATTTTTGTTTTAGCGGTTTTAGATTTGTTCATAACCTGTTTAAAACCTGTTGGTAATGTTGAAAAGTAGTTGAATGAATTGTTGATAAATAATTTGTGGGGAATTGTGGGGAATTTGAATTAATTTCTATACTTTTACCGTTGCAAAAATGAACCCGGTAAGTTATGTCAACATTTATAGGTAAATACGAAGCAAAAGCCGATGTTAAAGGAAGAATATTTATTCCTTCGGCTTATCGTAAATTGTTGCCTGATGGTGAAAAAGACCGGGTTGTGATGCGGAAAGATGCTGAGAATGACTGTATGATACTTTTCCCCGAACGTGTTTGGAATGAAAAGTTGCAGGACTTTAAATCAAAACTGGACGAATGGAATCCGGTTGATCAATTGCTGTTGATGCAATTTGTGTCGGATGCTGAGTGGCTGGATGTTGATTCGCAGGGACGTATTCTGATATCGAAAAAAAATCTGCAGTCGATTGGTGTGGAGAATTCGGAAGTGTTGTTTGTGGGAATGATTGATCGGTTTGCCGTGTGGAGTAAAACCCGCTATGAAAGTGCGAAAATGTCGTCGGCCGATTTTGCTGCATTGCTGAAAGAGCGAATGATGAAGATTTAATTTAAAACCCCTGGCCTCTGAAGGGAGACTGAATTAGTTTAGTCAATTCAATTTGTTGATATGAAAAAACAAGGAAAAAAAAATATAAAGAAAGAAAGAAACCTAAACTCTCCTTTAGGGGATGAGGGTTCTACTCTTTATCATATACCGGCACTGCTCAACGAGACTATTGAAGGATTGGATATTAAACCCGATGGAATATATGTCGACGTTACTTTTGGTGGTGGCGGACATTCCCGGGAAATTTTATCCCGACTCGGGCCAACCGGAAAATTACTTGCTTTTGATCAGGACGAAGATGCCGTAAAGAATCAGTTAGACGACTCACGTTTTATTTTTGTTCGGAGTAATTTCAGGTATTTGAAAAATTTTTTGAAGTATCACAATATTGAGAAAGTAGACGGTATTCTTGCTGATTTAGGCGTTTCGTCGCACCATTTTGACGAGGCTGAACGTGGGTTCTCATTTCGGTTTGATGGCGCTCTGGATATGCGCATGAATACCAAATCTCCTCTTACGGCAGCCGTTTTGCTGAATACTTATCCGGAGGAAAAACTGGCTGACGTTTTTTACCTGTATGGTGAATTGCATAACTCCCGTAAAATTGCACGCACGATTGTAAATGCCCGTTCAGACAAGCCGTTTGACCGGATTTTTCCATTTATAGAAGTGCTGAAACCATTCTTTGGACGCGAAAAAGAGAAGAAGGATATGGCGCGTGTTTTTCAGGCTTTGCGCATAGAGGTGAATAAAGAAATGGACGTGCTGAAATCGTTGTTAGATCAAAGTATGGAAGTGTTGAATCCGGATGGTCGGTTGGTGGTTCTGACCTATCATTCGCTGGAGGACAGGTTGGTGAAGAATTTTATTCGCAGTGGTAATTTTGAAGGAAATGTAGAAAAAGATTTCTTTGGCAATGTGCTATCACCTATGAAAGCTGTAAATACTAAAGTAATAATTGCTGATGAAGCTGAAATAGAACGTAATCCTCGTGCCCGAAGTGCTAAGCTGAGAATTGCTGAACTAAAAGCTTAAGTTTATCCGGATTATTAATTGTGCATTATTAATTATTAATTGATACCATGTCGTGGTTTAGAAAAATTGGCGAAGCTATTTTGGGAAGTGAAGATTTCTCTGACATCAAGTCGAGTAAGCTTCGCGATGTACTGAATGGCAATATCCTGACTAAAAGATTCATACAGAAGCAATACGGATTAATAATAATGATTGCCGTACTAGCTTTTATGTATGTTGACAACCGCTATTATTGTGAAACACAATTGGCAAAGGAAATTCAGCTTAAAAAGAAAATTCAGGATTTAAAATACGAATCGCTGACAATATCGGCAGAGTTAATGACGATTAGTCGACAATCCAATGTGTTGAAAATGATTAATGAACGTGGTGTGAACCTTATCCAAACAGCTACACCACCCATTGTAATCGAAGATAGTTTAACTGAAAAATAAATGGCAGCAGATAAACGTAAAAATATTGTCCTTCGTTTTGGCATAGTTTATACAATCATATGTCTTTCGTTTATTGCAGTTGTTTATAAAATAATTGTTATACAGACTGTTGAGCGTGATCGTTGGCTTCAACTGGCAGAACAAAATAAAAAAACCGACATTGTTGTAAAGCCTAATCGTGGAAACATCTATGCTTGCGATGGCCGATTAATGGCCAGTTCCATTCCAACCTATTATATTTATATGGATTTGCGCGTACCTGCTTTGCATAGTCCATCGCCCCGCAAAAAAACGGGAACTCTCTTTGCCGATAACATAGACTCAGTTTCCATTTACCTTTCAAGCCTTTTTAAAGACAGAACTCCTACGGAATATAGAAATGCCCTGAATAAAGCCTATCGTGATGGGCTGAGCGACTTTCAACTATACCCCAAACGAATTTCGTACGCACAGTTGAAGCAACTGAAAACCTTACCCTTGTTCCGATTGGGAAAGAACAAGAGCGGATTAGTTACAAGAGAACTTTTCAAGCGTGTAAAACCATTTGGTTCACTGGCTTCGCGTACGATTGGCGATATTTATGCCGATGATTCAAAAGGCGGAAAGAATGGGTTGGAAATGTATTTCAATGAACAACTTTTGGGAACACCCGGTGTTTCTATTCGTCAGAAAGTGGCAAACCGTTACATGGAAACTGTTCAGGTAGAGCCCATTGATGGAATGGATATAAACACAACGCTGGATATTGACTTACAGGATATTTCTGAGAAAGCCTTATTAGATGGAGTTAAGGCGTTTGGTGCTGATGTGGGATATGCCATTCTTATGGAAGTACATTCCGGTGAAGTAAAAGCGATTGTAAATATGCAGCACAACCAGGACGGAACCTATACTGAAAACAGAAACGGTGCAGTTTCGGATTTAGTGGAGCCCGGTTCAACATTTAAAGTCGCTTCTTTAATGGCCGCTTTGGATGAAGGAAAAGTAAAGCTAAGTGATACGATAAATACTTACAATGGATTGTATGCTTTTGGTACAAGTATAATGACCGACCATAATGCAAATCATGGTGGGTATCATAAAATTACGCTGGCACAAGCTATTTATGCTTCGTCGAATATTGGTATTTCACGGGCTATTGTAAAAGCTTATGGGAGTAACCCGGCTGCTTTTGTTGACAAGTTATATTCCATGAAACTCAATGAGGATATGAATCTGGAAATTCCGGGAGCTGCTGCGCCTCATATCCGTCACCCACATGATAAAGCTGCTGCATATTGGTCGAATACAACTTTGCCCTGGATGTCGGTGGGTTACGAAACGCAAATTCCACCTATTTACACCCTGGCGTTTTACAATTCAATTGCCAACGATGGTAAGCTGATAAAACCCATGTTTGTGAAGTCGATCAGCAAAAATGGTCAGATAATTAAAACATTTGAGACAAAGGTTATCAATCCGGCCATTTGTAAGCCTACAACTTTGAGTGATATCCGATCGACTTTGTTGGGAGTAGTAGAAGATAAATTGGGAACAGGTCAACCGGCTCGTTCGAAGTTTGTACGCATAGCCGGTAAATCGGGTACTGCACAAATATCAAAAGGAAAAACCGGTTATAAAGATGGTGGAAAGAAGTATCAGGTAGCTTTTTGTGGTTATTTCCCGTACGAAAACCCACTATACACCTGTGTAATAATTATGCGTGAACCGACTATTGGCTATGCTTCGGGTGGTAGTATGTGTGGTTCGGTGTTTAAAAATATTGCAGAACGGGTTATGGCTCTCAAATCGAATCGTCAGCCTGAGACTTTTGAAAAAGATTCCGTTTCAGAAAATCCGATAAATCCTTTCACCAAATTTGGCTATTTTAAACCGTTGCTTGAAGTAGCTGCCGATTTGAAGCTACCAATGGCTTCGGACCCGGCAAACTGGGTAAAAACATTCACAGACGAAAAGCAAATACGCATTGAAAAAATTTCGATGCCTGGAAATGTTGTTCCAGATATGAAGGGGATGGGGGCTAAAGACGCAGTGTATTTGTCGGAAAAATTAGGTCTGAATGTTCAGGTTCATGGGCGTGGCAAAGTATTTTCACAGAGCCTGACACCCGGACTTGCCGTGAGAAAAGGAACAGTGATTAAAATTAATCTGGAGTAAATCAATTTTATAAAACCAAAATTGACGAATATGATTTTAGCAGATATATTGCAAAATGTGATTTTGCAAAAAACAATTGGAGAGATCGAAATCAACATTGAAAACATTCAGTTTGATTCACGGAAAGTAGAAAAGGGAAGCGTATTTGTTGCTACCCGTGGTACTGCTTCCGATGGGCATCAATATATTTCAATGTCTATCGAAAAAGGTGCTGTGGCTATTGTTTGCGAAGAAATTCCGGCAGAAATTCACCCGGACGTTACCTATGTAAAGGTAGATAATAGCTCGGATGCATTAGGTAAAATGGCTTCGGCCTGGTACGGTTTTCCTTCTTCCAGTATGATTTTGGTTGGTGTTACCGGAACGAATGGGAAAACCACTATTGCCACCTTACTGTATCAACTATTTCGTCAGTTGGGTCATAAATCAGGTTTATTATCAACCGTTTGCAATTATGTGGATGATGTAGCTGTTGAGGCAACGCATACTACTCCCGATGCCTTGGCGTTGAATGAGTTATTGAAACAAATGGTTGATGCCGGTTGTGAATATGCTTTTATGGAGGTTAGTTCGCATTCGGTAGATCAACGCCGGATTGCCGGATTGGAATTTGATGGAGGAGTTTTCACCAATATCACCCGCGATCACATTGATTATCACCTGACTTTTGAAAACTATCTGAAAGCCAAAAAACAATTTTTCGATGAGCTTTCGTCAAATGCTTTTGCGCTAACTAATGCCGACGATAAAAACGGATTGGTAATGCTTCAGAACACGAAAGCGAAAAAATATACCTACTCGCTTCGTTCGATGGCTGATTTCAAAACACGAATTCTGGAACATGGATTTGAAGGAATGATGCTCGATATGAACGATAAAGAGGTGAATGTTTCATTTATTGGAAAATTCAATGCCAGCAACTTATCGGCTGTTTTCGGAACGGCAGTATTGTTGGAACAGGATGAAATGGAAGTATTGCGTATTATTAGTTCATTGCATTCTGTTTCGGGTAGGTTCGAAACGCTGCATGCACCTTCGGGTTATACAGCCATTGTAGACTATGCTCATACGCCCGATGCTTTGAATAATGTTATCGGTACCATCAACCAGATTTTACAGGGAAACGGGCGATTGATTACGGTGGTTGGTTGTGGCGGTAATCGCGACAAGGGGAAACGCCCGATGATGGCCCGCGAGGCGGTAAATGGAAGCTGGAAAGCGATACTAACTTCGGATAATCCGCGTTTTGAAGAACCTCAGGATATTTTAAATGATATGTTAGCCGGACTGGATGTGGTTGATAAAGCAAAAAGTCTAACCATTGTCGACCGAAGAGAAGCCATACGAACAGCTTGTGCATTGGCACAACCGGGCGATGTGGTTCTGGTTGCCGGTAAAGGTCATGAGGATTATCAGATAATTCAGGGAGTAAAACATCATTTCGACGACAAAGAAATTGTCAGAGAGTGCTTTAATTAATATTGAAAACAATAAAACATCACGATTGCAAACTAAAACCATACGATTATGCTGTACCATTTATTCAGATATTTAGAGAATATATTTACTTTTCCGGGAGCACACTTGTTCAATTATATTTCGTTCCGAACGGGTTTGGCGTTTATTTTGGCGCTATTGCTTTCGACTATGCTTGGACGCCGGATAATTGATTATTTGCAGAAAAAACAGATTGGCGAAACAATTCGCGATTTGGGTCTGGAAGGACAAATGAGCAAAAAAGGAACTCCAACAATGGGTGGTATCATTATCATTATTGCCATTTTGGTGCCAACGCTTTTTCTGGCAAATCTGACGAATATTTATATCATTCTGATGCTGATAACTACTGTATGGTTAGGGCTGATTGGATTTTTGGATGATTATATCAAGGTGTTCCTGAAAAATAAAGAAGGCTTGAGTGGTCGTTTTAAAATTGTTGGTCAGGTTGGTTTGGGATTAATTGTTGGTATGACCATGTATTTGAGTCCCAGTGCAGTTATTCGTGAGAATATTGAAGTAAAAGGTGTTACTACCCAACGTGTTGAAAGTGTTTCTTACGCTAAGAAAGATGTGAAATCGACCAAAACGACTATTCCGTTCTTCAAAAATAATAACCTGGATTATGCCGATGCCTTTAAATGGGCGGGTGCCAATGCTCAAAAATACGGTTGGATTTTGTTTGTTTTTGTTGCAATTTTCATTGTAACTGCCATTTCAAACGGAGCTAACCTGACTGATGGATTGGATGGATTGGCTACAGGATCTTCTGCTATTATCGGGGTTATTCTGGGGATATTGGCTTATGTGTCGGGTAATTTAAATTATTCCGGTTATCTGAATATCATGTATTTACCCGGAACAGGTGAGTTGCTTGTGTTTGCAGGTGCATTTATTGGTGCAACAATTGGCTTCCTTTGGTACAATGCATTCCCGGCACAAGTGTTTATGGGCGATACAGGAAGTTTGACCTTGGGTGGTATTATTTCGGTTTTTGCGTTGGCCATTCACAAAGAATTGTTGATCCCGATTTTGTGCGGTGTGTTCATTGTCGAAAACTTGTCGGTAGTTTTGCAAGTGGGATATTTCAAGTTTACAAAACGACGCTTTGGCGAAGGACGCCGGATGTTTAAAATGGCTCCCCTTCATCATCACTATCAAAAACCGGGTAATTCAGGCATTGTGGCTCTGTTTCAACGCCCGATACAGGCAATGCCCGAATCAAGAATTGTTATACGGTTTTGGATTGTTGGGATTATATTAGCTGCGGTGACAATTATTACATTGAAAATCAGATAAAAAATCTATGAAACGAATCGTGATTTTAGGTGGTGGCGAAAGTGGTGCCGGTGCAGCTGTACTGGCTAAGAAACAGGGTTTTGAGGTTTTTCTGTCCGATTTGTCGGAAATTAAACCCGAATACAAGGCCCTGCTCGATAAACATGAAATTGCCTGGGAGGAAAAGCAACATACAGAGGAGTTGATACTGAATGCTGATGAAATTATCAAAAGCCCCGGAATTCCGGACAAAGCACCATTAATCAAGAAGCTTCACTCACTTGGAACTCCTGTAATTTCTGAAATTGAGTTTGCCGGTCGTTATACGAAAGCAAAAATGATTTGTATAACAGGAAGCAATGGTAAAACTACCACAACGATGCTGGTTTACCACATTCTGAAAGATGCAGGATTAAATGTTGGATTGGCAGGCAATGTAGGACAAAGTCTGGCTTTGCAGGTTGCAACAGATAATTTCGACTATTATGTGGTTGAACTGAGTAGTTTTCAGTTGGATGGAATGAATGAATTTAAAGCTGACATTGCCATTTTGTTGAATATTACGCCCGATCATTTGGATAGATACGAGTATAATTTCCAGAATTATGTGGATTCGAAATTCCGCATTACGCAAAATCAAACGGCTGAAGACACCTTTATTTTCTGGGACAATGACCCTGTCATTAAGGCTGAACTGGCGAAACGCAATATCCAGTCTGCCATGTATCCTTTCGCACTGGAGCGTTCGGAAAAGGCAAAAGCTTTCATTGAAAATGATGAATTAATCATACAAACTTTAAAATCTCTATTTACTATGCCAACATCAGAATTAGCATTGCAGGGTATGCACAATACCTACAATTCAATGGCAGCGGGTTTGGCTGCCTCTATTGTGAATGTTAGAAAAGAGAGTATCCGTCAGTCGTTACAGGATTTTCAGGGTGTTGAACACCGGTTGGAATATGTTGCTACTGTGCGCAATGTGCGGTATATAAACGATTCAAAGGCCACGAACGTCAATTCTTGCTGGTATGCCCTTCAGAGTATGAAAACGCCTGTAGTATTGATTTTGGGTGGAACAGATAAAGGAAACGATTATTCGGAAATTGAAGAACTTGTTCGCGATAAGGTAAAGGCCTTGATTTTTATGGGTCTTGATAATGCGCCTTTGCATGCATTCTTTGATGGCAAAGTAGCTAATATCATTGATGTACAATCGATGGAAGATGCTGTAAAAGCAGCTTACGAAGCAGCAAGTGACGGTGATAGCGTATTGCTTTCGCCCTGTTGTGCCAGCTTTGATTTGTTTCAGAACTACGAAGACAGAGGCCGGCAATTTAAAAGTTGTGTGAGAAACCTTTAATTAGTTGATAGTTCACAATTAAAAGTTGAATGATGGAAAATTTACTCAAGAAATATTTGAAAGGTGACGCAACCCTCTGGATTGTGTTTATCGGTTTGTGCATACTTTCGTCCATCGAAATGTATAGTGCTTCGAGTACGTTGGCCTACAAAGCAAGCAATCATGCGGCGCCTATGTTGCGCCACGTAGCGTTTCTGACAGGAGGTGCTTTGATTGCTTTTGGAGTTCATTTGATTCCATACCGTTACATTCGTATTTTTTCGTACCTGGGTTTGTTGTTGTCGCTTCTGACATTGATTTGGGTACTTTTCAGGGGACAAAGTGCCAATGACGCTACCCGCTGGTTGGTGATTGGTGGTGTGCAGTTTCAACCATCCGAACTGGCGAAGCTTTCGGTTATTATTGTGGCAGCCGATTTTATATCGCGCATTAAGGATAATAAACACGACGAGCGGATTTATTTCTGGAATACGATGATCATGCTGGCTGTAATTTGTCCGCTGATTCTTGTTGAGAACTTTTCTACGGCTTTCATTTTGTTCGTTGTGGTTTTTATCATGATGTTTATCGGGCGTGTTTCGTTGAAACGACTGGGATTATTGGCAGCTTCACTGGTGTTGATGCTGGTTCTCGGGTTTGGAGTAGTAAAAGCTATTCCCAAAGAATCAATGCCCAAAATGTTCGACCGGGCTTATACCTGGGTTGGACGTATCGACCGCTATAAAACAGAGAAAAAAGACGATAAAACAAAATACAGTATTACCGACGAAAATCGTCAGGTGCAGCACGGTCGTATTGCCATTGCCCGCGGTGGAGTTGTTGGTGTAATGCCCGGTAACAGCATTGAACGGGATTTCCTGCCACAGGCTTATTCCGATTTTATCTATGCCATCATTGTTGAGGAAATGGGATTAATCGGTGGAGTCTTTGTCATAGTTTTGTATCTGATTCTGCTCTTCCGGGCGGGAAGAATAGCCACTACCTGTTCCTCGGTGTTTCCGGCAATACTCGTAATCGGTCTTTCGCTCATGATTGTTATTCAGACATTTATCAATATGTCGGTAGCAACCAGCCTGATTCCGGTAACCGGACAACCATTGCCTTTGATAAGCAGGGGAGGTACTTCGATATTAATTACCTGTATTTATTTTGGAATTATTTTAGGCATTACACGTCAAATAAAAGAAGAACCGGCATACGAAGAAGAAGCCCCGGCACATCCGGATGAGAATCTTCCGGTGGTTGAATTAGAGAGTTTGTAAATCCTTATTTTTTACCTATTTTTGTAGGGAATCCGACAAAAATAGATGGAACAATTATCGAACAATAAAAATATGAAACGAGCATTAAAACAGATGTTTAAACCAAAGACCATGTTCATTGCGAGTTCCATGTGACAACTAACTAAAAAATAAAAATGAACACATGAAACGTAAATTTATAATAAGCGGTGGAGGTACAGGGGGGCATATTTTCCCGGCTATCAGTATCGCTAATGCCTTGAAAAAACAACTACCCGATGCTGATATCCTGTTTGTAGGCGCATTGGGTCGTATGGAAATGGAACGGGTGCCGGCAGCCGGTTATCCTATCGAAGGCTTGCCTGTAAGCGGTTTTGACAGAAAAAATATGTTCCGCAACGTGAAAGTGTTGCTGGATTTATTTAAAAGCCTGACATTGGCCCGTAAAATCATTCGCAATTTCAAACCGGATGTTGCTATTGGAGTAGGTGGGTATGCAAGTGCTCCAACACTTCGTGCTGCTTCGGCATTGGGTGTGCCAACCGTTTTGCAGGAACAAAATTCGTATGCGGGAGTGACCAACAAATTGTTGGCTAAAAGAGCTTCCCGCATTTGTGTAGCTTACGATGGCATGGATCGCTTTTTCCCGAAAGATAAAATAATACTAACAGGTAATCCGGTTCGACAGGATTTATTTTCGGTAAAAGCAAAGACCGAAGAAGCCTACGAATTCTTCAAACTTGATCCGACCAAAAAAACAATTCTGGTTGTAGGAGGTAGTCTTGGAGCGCGTACAATTAATCAAAGTATTACGGCCGGATTAAACAAGATAGCCCGGGCAAAGGATATTCAGGTGATTTGGCAAACAGGCAAATTTTATATCAAGGATGCCCGCATGGCATGCCATTGTTTCACTGCAAGCGGGTTGGTTGTAACCGACTTTGTTTCGCGTATGGATTTGGCTTATTCCATTGCCGACCTTGTGATTTCGCGTGCAGGAGCAAGTTCTATTTCGGAACTTTGTTTGTTGGGTAAACCGGTTATTCTGGTTCCTTCACCCAATGTAGCCGAAGATCATCAAACTCAGAATGCCTTAGCACTTGTACGGAAAGATGCAGCCATTTTGATTAAAGATGTGGATGCCAAAGAACAATTGCTGGATAAAGCCCTGGAATTGATTCAGGATGACGCAGAACTGAAAAAACTGAGTGAAAACATACTGAAACTGGCTGAAATGGATTCGGCTGACAGAATAGCGAGTGAGATATTGAAGCTGATTGTTTAATTACCAATTATTAATTTCCAATTAGCTTAGGAGCATTGGTTTGAAATAATTGGCAATTGATAATTTAAAAATTGGAAATTGTATTTAGATGAAGAAGTTTACGCAATATTATTTTCTGGGAATTGGTGGGATTGGCATGAGTGCGTTGGCACGCTATTTTCATACAAAGGGCTTTCAGGTGGCCGGTTACGACAAAACCGAGACGAAGCTTACTGCCGATTTGCAGTCGGAAGGTCTCAGTATCTGTTTTAACGAAGCTGTCGATCAGATTCCTGCCAGGTACCTAAATGTGGAAAATACGCTGGTAGTACTTACTCCGGCTATCCCTCAGGATCACCCGCAGCTGAAGTACTTTCAGGAAAATAATTTCAATATACTTAAACGGGCTCAGTTGTTGGGCAATATCACCCGCGAAAGCAAAGGGATTTGTATTGCCGGAACCCACGGAAAAACAACTACTTCAACCATTACCGCACACCTGCTGTATCAATCGCAGGTGTCGTGCAATGCTTTTTTGGGAGGAATAGCCAATAATTATAACACCAATTTATTGTTGTCGGCCGAAAGTAATCTGGTGGTGATTGAAGCCGACGAATACGACCGCTCGTTTCACCAACTTTCGCCTTACATGGCGGTTATTACATCGGCTGATCCCGATCATTTGGATATATACGGAACGGCAGAGGCTTTCCGCGAAAGTTTTGAACACTTTACGTCGCTCATTCGCCCCGGTGGTGCTTTGATTATGCGTAAAGGAATTGATGTGGTGCCGCAGTTGCAAAAAGGGGTGAAGTGTTTCAGCTATTCGATGGACGAAGGAGGCGATTTTTGTGCCGAAAACATACGTACTGTAAAAGGCGAAATTCATTTCGATTTTGTGACGCCAACCGATCGTATTTCCGATGTTCGTTTGGGCGTACCGGTTCGTATTAATGTGGAGAACAGTGTTGCAGCCATGGCATTGGCCTGGTTGAACGGGGTTACGAACGAGGAAATTCGTACGGGTATCTCTTCTTTCTCCGGAATTTATCGCCGCTTTAATGTGGTGTACAAGTCGGATAAAACG
Organism: Paludibacter sp.; assembly: GCA_028710895.1. Lineage (GTDB taxonomy): Bacteria > Bacteroidota > Bacteroidia > Bacteroidales > Paludibacteraceae > Paludibacter. Next base: position 17,130 of record JAQTTH010000027.1, on the reverse strand, counting down.
GTTTACATGGACGATTATGCGCATCATCCAAGCGAACTGAAAGCCAGTATTTCGTCTATCCGGAATTTGTATCCCGACCGTAAAATTACAGGCATTTTTCAGCCGCATCTTTATACACGAACCCGCGATTTTGCAACCGATTTTGCTGATGCTTTGTCGCAACTGGACGAATTGATATTGCTTGATATTTATCCGGCACGCGAATTACCAATCGAAGGAGTGGATTCGAACCTTATTTTAAGGGATGTTAAACTGAAAAACAAACAATTGTGCCCGAAGGAAAATCTATTACCTTTGCTGGAAGATAGGGATTTGGATATTCTGGTGACATTTGGCGCCGGCGACATCGATAAAATGGTGCCGCTTATTAAGGAACAACTGAAAAAGGCAGCCCTGAAATAATTCTCAATTACAAATTGGAAATTGATAATTAAAAACAAAAGATGAAACCTGTGTGGAAATACATATTGATAGCTTTTTTTACTTCATTGGTGTTGGGGTATCTTGTGTATTCGTTGTGGTATTTTTCGGGAACTGATAAGGAAAATGTTTGCCATAAACTGGAAATTATTTTCAATGATGGTGATAAAGCGCAGCTGATTAATCAGCAGGATGTTGCCCGGATACTGGAAGAAAATAATCTGAACCCGGTGGGGAAGACGATAAAGTATATCAGCACGGAGAATATCGAAGTGGCTTTGCACAAAAACCCAATGATTAAAACCGTTGAGTGTTATAAAACTCCGTCGGGAGTTGTATTTATTAAATTGCAGCAACGTTGTCCGAAGCTGCGCGTGGTGGGGTTAGGAAGTTATTACATTGATACCGACCGTAAACCAATGCCTGTTTCGCAGAATTATGCGGCTTATGTTCCGGTTGTTTCCGGAAATGTAACAGTTACGATGGCGTCGGGCATCATCTTCGATTTTGTCACATTCCTGGAGAAAAACACTTTCTGGAATGCTCAGATTGAACAGATTAATGTGCGGGATGATAAAAAGATTGAACTCGTTCCCCGTGTTGGTGATGGCATTATTTTGTTGGGAACGTTTGACAATTATGAGAAGAAGCTTGAGAAATTGCACAAACTCTATGTAAACGGGTTTAATACGATAGGCTGGAACAGGTATAAACTGATTGATCTGGAATACAAGGATCAGGTTGTTTGTAACAAAACCGGCATTATCGTGAAAACACCCATTGTAACAGATAGTATTGAAAAAAAGGATAGTATAATTGCCAGAAAATTATGATTTCAAATAAACTTATAGCGATTGATTTCGGTAGTACTCGTATTTCGGCGATGGCAGCCGAGGTGCTTGAAAATGGCGCGGTAAAAATATATTCAGATGAGTCGAAAGTGTCGGATGATGTAAAATGGGGGATAGTTGAAAAGCCAACCGGAGCATCATTCAAGGTGACAGAATTGTTGAAGTTGATTAAAAACAGTGCCAAATTGCCCGAGATATCGTCTATTTCGGTTAGTGTATGTGCCAAGAGTATGAAACTGGCAACAGTTTCGGTAAGTCGCTTTGTGGGGAAAGCCAATATTGTGACTGATGAATTATTGCTTGAGATGCAGGAAGAGTGTGAGAAAAAGGTTTCGAAGGAAGGGATAACTGTTTATCAGGTTATTCCCGCTTCGTACGATGTGGATGGAAAGCGATTGGATGATCCGGTTGGACAAACAGCTATTCAGATTACAGCCAATTATAATATTGTATATGCCAATTCCATTGTAAAGTCGGAAATTGAGCGTTGTTTCGACCGAACCGGAGGCGTTATTTTAGAACATACCCCGTTGGCTGTTGAGGCTATTTCAACGGTTGTTACCGAAGAGCAGGAGCGTGAAGTTGGTTGTGCGTTGATAAACTTTGGTGCAACAACAACGACGCTGGCTGTTTACCACGACGATGTATTACAGGAATTGCTGGTAGTGCCCCTGGGAGCCAAAAATATTACGAAAGATATACAGGAATTGGGTATCAATGAGCTGAATGCCGAACGATTGAAATGCCTGAAGGGATGTGCGCTCGAATCGATGGTGGACGATCCTGTTTATATTCAGGTGGCGGCTGTTGAAGAGGCAGATCCTCCGGTGAAGATTTCTACTAAATTCCTGGCTACTATCATCGAAGCACGGTTAGACGAAATCATGCAACCTATCGTGAATGTAATCAAGAACCTTCCATTCCAACTGGAAGCCGGAATCATCGTTACAGGTGGTGGTGCCAAGTTGCACAATATGATTGATTTCATTGCCGAGAAAACAGGTATTTATGCCCGTTTTGGCGATCATTCCGAATGGTTGGCCGATGGTACTCCCGAAAAGTTTCACGACCCTGCTTATGCGCAGTTGGTCGGCACCATTTTGCTGACACACGAATACCGGAAAGAGCACCCGATTGAAGTAACGGTATTGCAACCCGAAAAAGCCCCTAAGATTAACCGGAGAGGGAAGTTGGGCGAAAAGCTGAGCAAGGGGTTCTTCGATTTTTTCAACGACGAAAACAAATTAAATTAGTCGGGAGTTCTGAGTAAGGAGTAAGGAGTAAGGAGTAAGGAGTAAGGAGTAAGGAGTAAGGAGTAAGGAGTGCATCGAGCACAAGATAAAAAGAATAAAAACGTAAATTATATAATATAAGATATGGGATATTTTGACGACAATTTGCCATTAGATTTGCCACTGGTTGACAGTTCTATCATTAAAGTTATTGGTGTTGGTGGCGGCGGCGGAAATGCAGTAAACCACATGTATCGTCAGGGAATCACCGACGTTTCGTTTGTGGTTTGTAATACGGACAATCAGGCCTTGGTGAAATCGCCCGTGCCTACCAAAATCCAACTGGGAGTTGATACTACCGAAGGACTTGGTGCCGGTGGTAAACCCGAAGTTGCCCGCAGAGCAGCCGAAGAATCGATTGAAAAGATTCAGGGATTATTGAAAGACAATACCAAAATGGTTTTCATTACAGCCGGTATGGGTGGTGGAACCGGAACAGGCGCATCGCCGGTGGTGGCTAAAGCTGCCCACGACCTGGGAATCCTGACTGTAGGTATCGTAACCATTCCCTTTGCTTTCGAAGGCAACCTGAAAATCCGTCAGGCACTCGAAGGTGTTGCGGCACTGAGCGAGCATGTCGACGCTATCCTTGTTATTAATAACGAAAAACTGAAACAGATATATCCCGATTTGGAACTATCCAATGCTTTTGCCAAAGCGGATGATGTGTTGACAAATGCGGCGAAAGCCATTGCCGAGATTATTACTGTTCCGGGCTATATCAACACCGACTTTGCCGATGTGTACAGCATCATGAAAGATGGGAATGTGGCCATTATGAATACCGGTTATGCTTCGGGCGAAAACCGTATTACAAAAGCCATCGAAGACGCTTTAAACTCTCCGCTGCTGAATACAAACGACGTGAGTGGAGCCAGCAAAATTCTGTTGAGTCTGTATTGTTCCAACACCGACCAGATTCGTATGGAAGAGGTGGAACAGATTCACGAGTTTATGTCGAAAGTGGGCGAAAACGTTCAGGTTATCTGGGGTGCAAGTTTCGACGATGAGTTGGAAGACCGCGTAAAAATAACCCTGATTGCCACAGGTTTCGATGTAAGCGATATTCCGGGAATGCCGGCCAACGTTACTAAATCGCATGTGCAAAAACCGGTGATGAGTGCCGAAGCAGCTAAATTCTTCGATGCTCCTGCCAAAGAAGTTGAACCGGAAGTTGAACTGACAGAAGCGGAAGAAACCGAAGTTCAGAAAAAAGCCGATACCGAAAAAGCCTTTGAGCAATACTACGTGAAATCGCTGAAAACAGAACCGGAACTGGAGCTGGAAGTGGAACCCGAACTTCCCGTTTTCACGCTCGACGACCTGGAAGATCCTACCACATTGAATAAGGTGGAAAACATTCCGGCCTGGAAACGAAGACTGATGAAATAATTATTGATGTGATGATTGGTTGATTTGATGATATGTTGATATGATGATTTGGTAATTTTATTGACTCAATAATCAAATAATCAAATAACCACATAATCAAATAACCAGTTAATCTGATAACCGAATAACAATAAATAACCCAAAGAATGGACGAATTATATGACAGAGTAAGCGGTGATATTAAAACTGCTATGTTGGCTCGCGATAAAGTGGCTTTAGAGGCATTGCGCGGCATTAAAAAAGAATTTATTGAAGCTAAAACGGCAAAAGGAAGTGATGGAACACTGGCCGACGATGTGGCAGTGAAGATTCTTCAGAAAATGGTGAAACAGCGCAAGGAATCGGCAACGATTTATGTAGAACAAAACCGCCCCGAGCTGGCCGAAAACGAACTGGCCGAAGCAGCCGTTATCGAGAAATATCTACCAACTCAAATGACCGATGCCGAACTGGAGGCTGCCGTGGCAGCTATCATTGCTCAGGTAGGCGCTGCAGGTCCTCAGGATATGGGTAAAGTAATGGGTGTAGCCAGCAAGCAATTGGCAGGCAAAACCGAAGGACGCCTGATTTCCGAAAAAGTAAAAGCCCTGTTGGCAAAGTAACCAACAACCGGCATAAAGCTGACAAGCTCCGTATTTCGTTCAGAAGTACGGAGCTTTTTTTGATAAGGTCCGTAAGTGAGTTCGATATAAGATTTCAAAAGATTCAATAAATGACCCGTTTTTAAAGTCCGAAGGACTTTAATGTAAATAACCGCGGGTGCAACCCGTGGGAGGCAATCTAAATAAATCGGAACCCTGAAAGGGTTCAATGTGTAAAATGTTTTTATTGAGCCCTTTCAGGGCTCTTGAATTAGATCATTCGTTACCACGGGTTGCACCCGCGGTTATTCACATTTAATCCTTTCAGGATTCAAATCCGCCCGATAGCTATCGGGAAAATCCGCTTCGTCAGCGTACATCCGTGTTCTATTCTATCCTTTTTATTCAATTTGATACTACATTATTTACTTCTTACAATTAAATCCGCTTCTTTTTACATCGAATAGTTTGATAATGAAAAAATCCCTATTTTTGCACTTCACTTTATATCTGTTTCATGTCTAAAAGTTTACATCTTCGGGTTTTTGCCCTGCTCTGCATAGTATTATCCGGTTGTTCCCTCATGCCCAACGAATTAAAACGGGCCGAACAACTAATAGAAACTGCACCCGACTCGGTCCTGCAGATTCTGCAGCATCTGTCGCCCGATAAATATAAATCGGACGGAAACAGGGCTTTGTACGGACTTTTGATGATACAGACGCTCGACAAGAAGCTCCTTCCACTTCAACCTGATTCGCTGCTGAATTTTGCACTGGCCTATTATCAGGAACATCCGGATAAAAACCGCCTCGCCTCCTGTTATTTCTACAAAGGACGATTGTATAAGTACAGCTTTCAGTACGAGCAAGCAATGAACTTTTATTTAAAGGCGTTGGACGAAGCAAAAAACTCAGGAAACAGTCTTTTACTGGGTAGGATTAATCTCGATATGGGCGAAATTTACAGTATTCAAAAAGACTTTGTATTATCCCGAAAGAAATTTCAACTTGCATATTCTTATTTTACTACAGCAAAATCTCAGTTTTATGCATTTTATACTTTATTGTCAATCGGCGAAACCTATCATTATGCCAAAGAGTATACAATAGCTCAGTCCTATTATCAGCGCATACTAAATCAGGCTAAAGACTCACTGGAAAAGGGTTCGTTGTACCAGGATATGGGAATCAATTTCTACGATTTTAAGAAATACGATTCGGCCAATTACTATTTCAGGAAGATTCTGAATTATCCGTATGTGAAAAATAATAAGAGCCTGCGTTATTTGTATCTCTCCAACATCTACTTTGATTCAAAGCAGTACGACTCAGCTTTTACTTATGCCGGTAATGCCCTGAAGTACACTCCCGATATTAATACCCGAAGAGAATGTTACCGGGTGATGACTAATTGTGAATTTGCAAACGGACATACTCAGGATGTAACTATTTATATGAATGAATATGTCAGATTGGGAGATTCGGTCAGAAAAATTGCCGCTCAAACCAGGGGAAGTTATATCGAAACCATGCATAGTACCAGGCAGGAGGTTGAGAAAAAACAAAGCTGGCTGTGGTATATGGGTGCTATTTTGCTGATAGTCATTATTGTTTCCGTCAGGGTATATGCAGTCAAACACAGGAAGGGTCTTCATGAATTACAACTTTCGGAGGAAAACAGCCAGATTCAACGGGCCGATATCCGCAAAGAAGTGATGCTGAAACACCGCGATGCCTTGTTGCGTAAAATTGAAGACCGCAAATCGTCGCATACCGAAGAGTGGAAAAAAGCCAGTCCGGCCGAACGGGAGCGCATCGACCGGAAGATGTACGAAGAATTGCTGCACTTGAATGATATTGAATTTTTCTACAAAGAGATGGATACCGTTCTCAACAATATGGTGACAAAGCTTCAAACCCGCTATCAACTCAACCAAAAAGAAATACAATGGTGCTGCCTCTACCTGCTCAATATATCCAATCAGGACATAATGATGCTGCTCGATTATAGCCAGGAGGCTTTGAAGAAAATGCGACAACGACTCGCCAAAACCAAGTTTGGCATTGATTCCCTGCGGGAGTTGGAAACTTTCCTTTTTAGTATTCTAACCGAATAATACAGTCTCAAAACCTGCCAGATCATTCACTATTACCAACGCCGACCGGATACAACCGGTCGGCGTTTTTCATCTTCAACCAATACTGTTTTTGCTGCTTTTCTCCCGAAGTTTTGCCTCAAAACAGGGATTTTTGCTGTTAATCGTCAGCAATAAAAACCCATGTCCCCCAATTTGTCCCGAATTAAAATGTAAAGTTCTGATTTACAGTACAGATTCTTTTTAAGATGTCCCCCTCTTTTTCAATCCGAAATTTGGATATTAACCCGAACCCTCCATAAATTAGCAATTCGATCGATCGAAAATTTTTCAAAAAAAGTAATTCACAATGAAAGCGCCTATGGAGTAAATTTAGGAATCGGAAATGGTTCATGAACATGAAAGAATTTTAGGTGAATTTCATACGGCGCGAGTAAGCAAATTATTCACGTATGAAAATTTCGAAATCGATGCTTTCAAAAGCCCTGCTGGTGGCAGGCTTTATTTTTTGTTCCCAATTGAGTTTTGCGGGTGATACAACGCCAATACTGTTGCCACCCGATAACGAACCGCCTCGTCCCGGTTTACCAAACAGACCAGGTATTGAACCTTCAGCCTCTGCTACAATAAGCGATACTGATTTGGCAATATACTTCGAATATTCGGTAGGCGATGCAACAATCACGGTGTACGACCAATCAAATACGATTGTTTATCAGGAAGCGGTGGATACAGACTCAACTCCGGAATTTGATATTCCGGTTGGAACATGGGACAGTGGGATATACACAATTACAGTTACGTATGGAACAACCACCCAGCGGGGTAGTTTTGCTCTTTAAAAATTAATCAAAGCGGTGCAGTCAATGTAGTGAATAGTGAACACAGTGTAAGAAATTTGTTTCCGTAGCCTGAACATTCAAAATCGAAAGGCAAATTTTTTATTGACTGTACCGCTTTATTACCCGAATCATTCATAAACAAATTACTCCTCGTTCTCAAACGATGAAGAGATAAGAAAAACGAAAAAAAATAAGACCAAAATTTTGGGAATATCAATAAAATAAGAATTTTTGAGACCATCATTTTTTGCAGAGCCTCAAAAATAAAATAAATAAGGCTAGCATTTTTTGCAAAGCCTCAAATATAAAATAAATAAGGCTCAAACTTTTTGCAAAGCCCCAAAAATAAAATAAATAAGGCTTAAACTTTTTGCAAGGGCCCGAAAATAAAATAAATAAGACTAAAACTTTAACCATAATCCAATAAAACCGTTCTACATATATCTGTAGCCCTTATTCTATCTGTAACCGGATATATTTAATATCATTATAAATTGAATTTTCACAATTACTCACTAAATTAAAAAGAATACTATGATTCAGTCAACAAATTTTGCATTGTTTCCAAGTGAAGAGCTTTATAGCTTTACAAAAAAGAGTGTTATACTCATTGACGAAAAGAAAACTACCGTAACGGCTGTAGAACCTTTTCTTAGTATTTCCAAAGCACGATTGGAGGACTTTAAAAACGCCCTCGACCGGGAAGCAAAAAATCCACTCGTAAAAATTCGTACACAAAAAGCTACCGACCAGATTGATGCCTTTATGGCGCTGCGTAAGCAAGCCGAATCCGCTTCCACCCGTAAAAAAGCCGGTGTAGCCGAGGCTGCCACTGTAATTATTGATGTTATACGAAAATACGGATGGACCCTACAACGATTCGGACAAAAAACACGTCTCACTCAGTTGGACGGACTTATATCAGAGCTTAAAACAAAGCATCCGGCAGAAGTGGCACTAATTGGCGCTACCGAGCTGCTTGAGGAATTGGAGCAGGCACAAGCAGACTATCTGGAGGCTGATACCAATGTGGTGCGCTCCGAAAACAACAGCACCGAACCTACAGTTACCGAAACCCGTCAGCCACTCACTGACTCTGTAAAGCAGCTGTTTCAGATTATTTCGTTGCAGGAAGTGTCAGCCCCATCGGCCGGTGTAACGGCATTGATAGCTTCGCTCAACGAGCTAATCACCACCTCGCTGGCAACCGTGAAAGCATCTGACACCCGCACCGAGAATGCGAAAAAGAATGCAGCCACTGCAACTACTACTGTAAACAACTAAAATTCTTCCCCTTCCTGAATTTAAATGGTTCAGGAAGGGGAGTTTTTGTGTGAATAAAAAACATTATAAAAAAACTGGATAATCAGGCCAAGGAAATGCCGGAGGATGGCCTTCTATTACCGGGGAGAACATTGCAAATGAGTAACAGGAGATGATAATAAAACACAATCAACATGAAAAATAAGAGAAGTAGAGAGAAAGATTTTAAAATCGGAATATTAAATATAAAAGTTGCACCAAAGGACGAAGAAATTGATTCGGCTGCCTTTTACACAGATATTTTAAAGAGAGTATTCGAAAATGACATAGCATGTAATACGAGAGGGGAGAAATATATGGAATTTCGTTCCATGAATATAACTGAAGATAAAAAAATTGTATATGGAAAGCTGATGTACTATACTGTCTTAGATCCGAATGATTGGTATAATAGAGATTCTAAAACGATGCAGAAAGTTGAAATTGATAGCTCGCTGAATCCGAATGCTAAAGAAGGCGATTATTTTTTTATTCCTGATGCACATAGATTTTGTTTTACAATAAAATCAAATGGAATTGCAATATCACAAGTTGAAATCTTTATGAAATATGCACTTGAGAAAATTGCAGATAAATTTCAAACAGTCTTTGTAACTAGAGAGTTAAGAGAAGACGTTATTGAAAGAATTTTGAGTGCTGGCAGTTTGTCTAAATTAGATATTGATATTTCTTACACAAATAATGACTTGTCTGATGATTTTGAAAAACTTTTAGATGATGATTTGAAAGATGGTCATGTTAGAAATCTACATTTAGAAGCAAAGTCATTCAGCAAAGAAAGCATAAATTTGTCACAAAGTAAAGTCCTTAGCGCGGCGCTGAAGCTTTCGCAAAGTAATGGGTATGCAGAAGCTACAATTAAAGAACGTGGAAAAAATGTCGTTGTTTCAACAACAGAATATCCAAGAAATGAACAAATTTCTACGCAAGAAGGTAAAGAACATATTGCAGTTTTCGAAAAAATAATGAGCATTTTTAGAAATGGGCTCCAAAAGTAATTTGTTTGGCTTCTCTGCCTTACTTAAACTATATAAATGGAAATTATTATTAGATGGTTGTATCCTTCCGTTAATAATAAGTATTTTGATTGTTATTCCTATTTGTTTAATTTCAAAAGAACCAGACATTAAACTTTTAGAAATAATTGATAATATGATTTTGTCAATTATTCCCAATCTACTTGGTTTTGTTTTGAGTGGTTATGCTCTTTTAATTGGATTTGGTAATATAACAATAATCGCGAAACAAAAAGATAAAGAAATAACACTTTATCAAAAAATAAGTACGGTGTTCTCTATTTCATTGTTAATGCAAATGTTATTATTGATTTTTGCATTTCTTGTAAAATATGCTATTGTTGCAAATCTGACATGTGAAAACGAGTTTTTGATTTCGAGTGTAAATATTTTTACAATCATCATTTTGATGTTTGGATTGTTATATGTAACATTTATGATCAAAGATTTGGTATTAATCATATTCAATTATAGCCAATATCAACATTATCTGATAAACAAGAAAGTTTCAAAAACTGATGATAAGTAGTAATATTTCACTCGCTGTCGTGGTTCTACGAACACTAGTAATCGTAGTCTGACTGTAGTGTAGAAAGTATCTTTTTGAAATAAATTAATTATTCTAAGAATTATGGTAAGACGTCACAACACTGATCGTAATGGCAATAGCTGGTCGGAAACAATGAAAAAGTTAGTATGGAATAAAGGAAGGATTATTCCAAATTACTCTTCTGAAGTTTGGAGATGGGATAAATGTGGTAAAGTAATGAAATACTCTGAACATGGAAATAGAAGTTCAGATCATGGTTGGGAAATTGATCATATTAATCCAGTTGCAAATGGTGGTTCTGATGATTTAAACAACCTCCAACCATTAAATTGGGCAAACAACCTTGACAAAAGTGACAAATTGTATTGGACATGCCCACTCTAATGCTATGTAATACTATAAACTCGCTGGAGTGAATCTACTTGTACGGTTTAGTCTTTAATCTGATTCAATATGTTCTGGTACGTTTCCGAACCATAGTTTTATGAGTGTTGTTAATTTTACATTTAAGTATAAACAATATGACAGATAGTTATAAAAATATAGTTGATCAACTTGAAGGACATCTTGGGTCCTATGCTATGAAAAGTTTTGACAGCAATATTTTCGTAGATGGAGGTGATTTATTTAAATACTATACAGATATATGGAAAAAAGATGTCGAGCATTTAAGATTAAATAACAGAACACCCATTCAACATCAAAGAGACAGAATACTTTATTCAAATGGAATTAGAAAGCAATCTGAAAGATACCATATCCTGTATGGTGGAGGTCAAAGGATTATTCGAAATTACATTACTCATACAATGCGAATGATGCAGGTTGCAAGAACTATTTGTCGTGCACTAAAATTGAATGAAGATTTTGCAGAAGCAATTGTTTTAGGCTCAAAAGTAGGAGCACTTCCTTTTATTCATGCTTCAAAAGATGTAGTATCTAAATGGATTAAAGAAAAAGTTGATGAGTATGATAAACGAGAAAATTCATATGAAAGCACAAAATCTCAGAATTTATTTGTTGATGAAAAACATTTACCAAATCATCCTCATTGGATACGAAACATAAAGAGCGACAAAGTAAGAGCAGAGGTTTTGGAAAATATTCCATATGCTACTGGACAAAAGGTTGATGATGCCTACACAAGTGGAAAACAGGGATATTGGTTACTGACAATGAATCCTTATACAAACGAATCACAAGGAAATTCTTTTTCACCTGAATTAATGTATGGTGTTTGGAGACATTCTCTAAATGCACCATTTGGCAAGGATTCATTTATACACAATCAGAAAATACATAAAGCATCAAGTGAATATCATAAAATAGATTGGAGCAATGTATCATATGAATCTTTAGTAGTTCAGTATGCTGATGATATTACATGGGTAATTGAGAATTTGAATGATTCAAACACTGCAATCCTTTTAGGGAATCCAAATAATCGAGGGCTTTTCCGTGATTTATTTGATCAAAACAACTATGATTCCACATTATTAATGCAAGGATTGTCTAAAGGAGATTCAGGAAAGCTATATTCATATTTTATCAATGATTTTATTAGCAACTCTAGCAATATCTTAAATAGAAAAGATGGAAAAGAATGTAAAATACTTTTGAAAGAAGGTGACTCTGATTACACGATTGGATTATCCAAAGAAGGAAAAGAAATTTTAGGCCATTTCAAAAAATTCTTACAAGACCGTGTTTTCAATGAAAATAAAGTTTTACATAGAAAGAAAATGCTATCAACTATTACAGATGGTTGTATAGATTTGATTTATAAAGATAGAGAGTTCCTTAATAAATATCTACAGACCAAAGGTAACATTGAGGGGTGGAATGACGAACAAAAAAAAGTTGCCTCTGAATTATTGAACAACGATATTCATCGAATTCAAACGACCGTAAATATTTTTTCTGAATTAAGCGATCAAGAAATATTTTCATTCGTGGGAATGGATTCATTTTAAACAACAGACAAATGAAATTAAACTTTATTATTACAAAGTTACAAGCCTCAATAGAAGGCATGCAAGAAAATTTTTTAAAAAATTATTCCGTATTGGCAGATGACACTAGAGTGTGGTGCATGATTGATTTAGTAAATAGCTCAAATTACAGATTGTTAAATGGACCAAAACTTGGTTATGTTAGAGGTGAAACATTTTTCACATTAATCAAAAATGTTATTTCAGCCAATAATCAAGTTAGACTTATTAAAGAAATGGGCGATGCTGTTTTATTAGCAGCTGATAGTTTAAGGCCTCTGATTGAGAGCGTTATTCTTATCAATCAGATTTCTTTAAATCTAAAATTAACGCAGCCGAAAGAAGTTTTTCCTTTTGAAATTAGATGCGGATTTAGTTATGGAGTTACAAAAAAGTTAATAAGAGCTAATGAGGATTTTCTTGGTTCTTCCATTGATCAGCTAGCAAGAATAATGTCAGTTCGTTCCGCAACCTCTAATATATACATTCAGGAAGAAGCTTACAATCATTTTGAAGAAATACTAAAAGAATATAAGTCCTTTCTAACAGCTTCTGAACCCAATAAACTATTACCAAAAGATACGAAAAATATGATTCAAGATATTATTTATAGAGAATTATTTGTTGACTGGGAAAGCTTATTGAAGTTTGATGATCATTTTGTCAATTGGAGAGGTTGAGGATTTGTTTAATATGCGCATCAGCGGGATGGATTATACTTCGTTAAACTTGAACAAAACACATTGGTATAGTTGATAGACTTGGAAGCAAAGATGAAAATGAGAAGAAAATATAAAATGATTTTATGGAGCTACATTTCAATTATTGTATTGTTGCTAACAGCTTGCTCCACTTATGAGGATGTTGGTACGAGCAATTATCAAACTAACTGTGGAACCTATAATGGACACCAACTTTACGCTGGACCCCAAGGAGGTTGCTATTACATAAATAGTAACAGCAACAAGACATATGTTGATCGGTCTTATTGTAATTGTAACTAATTATTGCATTAATATGAATACAAATCATTATCTGATACTTTTACTTGTTAGTTCTTTCGTCTTTCTGCAATCTTGCGCAAAACGAACAAGACAAGAACCTTATACCGAAATTGAGAAAACACAAATAACGCTGACGTATTATGTGCCAGAAAATAAAATGTATCATCAGAGGCAAGGTGGTGCAGTTTTGTTTGGTACAAACCCGAGGCTAAAGGTGTTTTGCGATGTGACTAATACAAGCGAACACGATGGTGTTTTTAAGTTTCATGCCACGCTTTCATCACAAGGTAATACGGTTGAATTCGCTACTGAGAAATTCATAAAGTCGGGTGAATCAGCCAGGATATCGCAGGAAAAAGAGATAAACCCCTTTAGTTTTGAAACCAATGTTCAGGTGGATGATTGGGGTATAAATGCACCCACCATAACCGAAACCAAAGAAGTAATAAAGTATCGCACGGTTGAGTATTAAAAAAACTTAGATGTAATAACCAATAAAACAGCATTAGTACCATGAAAAGATTCTTATTTATACTATTACAATTATCAATTGTTCTGTCCGGTTTTGCTCAGAGTGGCGTAAAATACACATCTGTCAGGCTCAATCTAAGAGAAGATGCTAATTCGTGGTCAAATGTCATTACGGTTATACCTAAGGGAACCGCAGTTTCAATGGCTGAAGATTGCGATTGTGAATGGATACTTGTTTCGTATCAGGGTCATACGGGATATGTATATTCAAAGCACCTGACTAAATCAAAACCGTCTTATGTTAGTACTGGCGCTCATGTAAAACATTATAAAAACTCTGCCGGAAAAATAATTCAATCACCAACCCATTATAATTCTGCCCCTGCTGGAGCTACTGCACTGTGTTGGGATGGAACCTATAGCTTTAGCCAGAGTCGGAGAGGTACTTGTTCTCATCATGGTGGGGTCAAGGTTTGGTTATAACTTTATATAAAGACAATCCTCCATGTCTTATGTTGAAGGAGTTTTATTCATTAAATAATCAATAACATGCCAAGCACAGGTCAAAAACCGGGTAAAGGAACTTATTATTGTACTAATTGTGGTCAGTCGGTCACATTAGATGATACTACGGATACCTTACCACCATGTCCAAAATGTGGTCACACCAACTTCAGGTAAATTTAAAAGAGAGGTTTGGTAATTTATATTGTTGTCAAACCTCGATTTGTTTTCTGCTATCCATTATCCATTTTTCATTTTCAATTAAAAAATGTTTTACCTACGACTAAACAAACTGCGCATATACAGCAACGGAGCTTTGCTGGGTATGAGCGAAGTACAACTAATGAGTTTCGTTACGCTGGGCGAAGCCGATTTCCCGATGATAAACGAGTTTTTCCGCACAACGGATACTGTTCAGAAAAGAGAACTGGTATCGCAGGCAGTGGCCCGGGTTGTCAGTTCGCGGGTACTGCCCGAAATACAGCGGGTGAAAGATAATCAGCTGATATTCTTTGGTGATACGGGCTACAACGTATTTGTGGCGGACACTATACCCGAAAGCGTAAACTGGATGCTGCTGGCCGTAAAATCGAATCAACAGACTATCGACAATGCCACCCTGCTATCACAGATACTCACCGAGCAAAACCTCACCAAACTGGTAGGTACTATTGGCTTGTTGGCAAGTGCAGCCAGTCCGGTAACGGCTGCCGTAAGCACCCTTACAACGCTGGTGGCAGAATCAATATTGAAACTCTGCATGAATGCACACGACCGACAACTGGGCTTGCTGCTCACCTCCTTCACCCGACAGGAACATTACCCTTACGGCAAACGCGACATGCAAAACGTACCCGATGCCACCGGAAACATGAAGGTGGATTATACCATATTTGGATTTTGATTGCGTAGGGACAGGTCGCGACCTGTCCGATTGTCCGGAATACAAATCAGGATAATATGTGTATGGATGCATGGACAATCCTATTTACATGTATCGATATTTATTTGTGGACAGGTCACGACCTGTCCCTACACGTCCAATTAATATTTCATCCCCAACCGTAAAAATAAAATGCAACTATCTAAAAATTTCACATTACAAGAACTGACAATCACAAATACCCACTTGCCAAACCTGCCAACTGAAGCAGAAATTGCCCGTTTGCAGGCCCTTGTTACAAGCGTACTACAACCTCTGCGCAATATGTACGGACATCAGATTTGTGTCAACTCAGGTTTCCGCTCGGCGGCAGTAAACAGCGCCATTGGTGGCGCAACCAACTCACAACATTGCACCGGCGAAGCTGCCGACCTGGATGCTGCCGACAACGCGGCCATCTTCCAACTTATACGCCAACACTTACCCTTTGACCAACTGATATGGGAAGGCGGCGACAACCACCAACCCGACTGGGTACATGTTAGCTTCCGCGAAGCCAATAACCGAAAACAGGTACTGAGAATGAAAGTAGTGGGAGGGAAGAAGAAATATGAATCCTATTAATTTCCATTGAATAACGGCGCTGAGTATGAGTACGCTTAGCTTTCAAAGAAAATACTACTTTACATAAAATTATTTTGCCAATTAGGTTAATTGTTTGAAATGTATTTGTATATTTGCAAGTCGTTAAAACACAACAGCACATATTCCAATAGTTGGAGGATATGTGCTGTAAAATAATAAATTATATAAGGGATATATGTGTAGATGCGCATATATTCTTGTTAAGTGCAATAATAAAAAAATAGACGAAGATGATAAACTACGGTTATAATGTTTGCTTTTTAGACATTTTGGGGTTTTCAAATAAAATCTCAAAAGAAGGAGGACTAATTGAGATAAAAGAGAAGTACATAAAACTCACTGAAATTGTTATTGCGATAAACGAAAAATATAAAGACATTCTTTCGACTGGTTTTGGGGAAAATTCATATGCAACATTAGATGACAATGTTGGAGTATTTTACAAAACGAACATTATATATGGGAGCGATTCTATTGTAATTTGGGCTGACAGAACTTGGGAACCTGCAAAAAAAATTGAAAGCATAGAAAAAGTACATTTCGCAGCTAAATGGATTGGATTTCCAAAACCTTGTGACCCATTTATAGATATTTGTAATGAGATTATATGTGCTTCAATTGAACTAGATTTACCTTTGAGAGGAGCATTAAGTAGTGGAAATGCCTATTTTGACTTTGACAAATATATATTCATTGGAAAACCAATTGTCGAAGCGACACAATTGGAGAAAATACAAGATATTGTAGGTGCAACTTTTTGTAAAAGTTTTGAAGAGCAAATTATTCCTAAAAGATTCTTCTTGACTTTTGACAACTATTTAAAAGTTGAAGATGAGAATTGTAAAAAACTAAATAAAGAAATCATAAAGGCTAAGTCTAACACTAACATGAATTTATTAGACTGGCCGAGACATTGGAGGAACACCAGAACCAAAAATCTGATTGAAACCATTGAGAAAATTGATTTTGGAACAAGAGTCGACATTAAAGCAAATACTCTTCGATTCATTGAAAAGTCAACTGAATTACAAGACATGTATTTATCAAAAGAAGAAACAAATATAAAAGATGTCTACAGTGAAGCTTATGCAAACTGTGGACTTTCAATTCGATTAATTAATGCATAAAAAAATTACTGCACCTAATACTTATGCTTCCTGCGGTCTGAAAGACCCAGCAAGGAAGCGTCGGTTGAACCGTATTCCCGGTTGCAGGAGCTTGATTCAACGATCGTTGAGAAGACAAAGTAGTTATGGAGAAAGCGACC
>JAQTTH010000012.1 GCA_028710895.1 Paludibacter sp. | reverse complement strand
AGTAATAGTTTTAAAGGGAGCGGCGAACTCCCGTTCAACATCCTGAAACGTGAAAAATAAAAATAAGGTATTAATTAAGGAAACAGAACTATTCAAAGCCCTTCCCGTAGGGAATTTAGTTCAACACCCGCTCTTAGGTCGTCAGACTGCGCAAAAACTCAAATGGAATCGCTGAGAATCACATAAATGAATTTTTTCTTAGTCTGGTATCCGAATATACAAATGAAGAAGGTTTTTTTGCGCAGACTCTCGTTAGGGGCAGCTCTAAAAAAAGGTTAACCACAAAATCAAATATATGACGACAAAATTAGAAAATAAAAGTTCAGTATATGAAGATACTCCACCTGAACCAGATCCAAAGAGTCCTATTGACCCTATTGAAACAGGAAAAACTCCACTAACGGGGAAAAGACTAGCATTGAGAAGCGTAAAAAAACAATTGACTGATGAAGAACTTGCACAGTCAGGGACACAAAAAATGTTACTTGAAATGCTAGAAGATGCCGAAAATGAAGCAGACAACATGAAAACTTATGTATCTAGTTTTTATGAAGCTGATAAAAAGGCAGCAATACTAGGTGAAAAACTTAATGCTGACAAATCAATTGAAATATTTTTTGGTGTTGGTGTCGGACTTGGTGGAGCAATTTTTGGATTAGTCCCATTTTTCTGGGTTAAAGATGTAACTTTTGGTTTAATTTGTTTAGTTGTAGGCTTAAGTCTTACGATTGGATCCTGTATTGGGAGGGCAGTAAAAAGATGAAACTAGAAATAATTAAAATAATCGATAGAGGAGTAGCGGGAAAAGAAAGACTATGGCTTCGAGTACTTGCCGAATGTGATTTATCGTACTTCATTGTATTTGACACTGTCTATACTTCTCAAAATTCTATTTCGAACATACAAAAAAATGCATATTGGTTTAACTCAAAGAAAGTTAAGACTGGAGATTATGTGATTTTATATACTGGTCGGGGCACACCTTCCATTTCAACAAACAACGATGGAACCATAAACCATTTTTTGTATTGGGGTAATGATAAAACTATTTGGAATAAACAAGGAGACTGCGCTGTACTTTTCGAATTAAACAGTTGGATGACTTCAAAATTTGAATAAAAGAGTTGCCCGTAACACCCGCTTTGGTCATTGGGTGGCTGACGTGCATTTAGCCGGTTTTGCTCCCCTCGCTACCGCGCGATTGTATTGCGTGGGATGAAAGATATAAAAGAATCTTGATAAGAGCAGGATTTTGCCACACGATACAATTGTGCGGTAGTAGTGGGTACATTTAGTGATTAAGAAATAATACAAAATCACCCATCTTATAGGCATTTCTAAATCATCCATTTATTATAAGCAATGGAAAATAGTGACACTCGAATTTTCTCTATAGTTGGTAAGTTAATAGAAAAACTTACTAAAATGACATACTCATATCAGAAGGAAATTATGTCTAAGTGTGAATTTGAAGCCTGTTGTGAAAACGATGCAAGAATTGCATTAATGGGATTTGTTCGAGCAGAATTAATATCTACATACTTTCAATTTTGTAATATTAGAAATTTATATTTTCAATCAGATATCAAATTAAACTTTTTAAGGAAGCCTCTGAGTGCTGAATTAATAAGCAATAATGATATTTTGGCAATCTTGATTTCGAGTTTACGGCAAAGGACTAAAATTGCAATTTATACTCTTTTAGAATCAGGAAATAGATTTTACTTTAATGAAGGGAGCTTTGATAAATACAGATTGAAATTTGATGAGACTTTAAATAATGGATTCGAAATATTGCGGTTTTATAGAAATTCTATGCACAATAATGGCATATTCTTTGGCAAAGATGGACAAGATTTTGATGTGAGCTATAGAGAGTATTGGGTTCATTTTGAAAATGGAAAAACTATGCATGCAAATTACAAATTAGATTATCTGATATTAAAGGACTCAATAACACTTTTTAAACAGTTTGCTTTAAATAGTTTAGAAATAAATCCACAATATACACCCATTGATTCTCATTATAATCTAGATAGTTACAAGCCAAAAACGATATTTCAAGATTCATATGGTGGTTTCTTCTTTGATATATTTGAACATTAAAATAATGTAGAAATTATGGCAAAAGACATTCATGCAAAACCTTTTGATGAAGGCACTTTGATAAAGTTGGAATTATTTAAGCGTTATTTCAGAGAGTGGTTACCAGTATTTACAAAGAGTCAATACAAACGAATTGAAATCTATGATTTCTTTGCGGGTGAGGGTACAGATGTTGAGGGTACATATGGTAGTCCTTTGATTTTATTAGATGAAGTGAAACCCTATTGCAAAGAATTTAAAAACAACTCTACTTGTGTAGAGATCCATTTTAACGATTTTTCATCCAAGAAGATATTAAAATTAGATGAAAATGTAAGTCAGAAATTATTGGAATGCTCAGGTGAAAATAACTATGTATTTTGCAAGGGGGATAATGGGAAAATAAACTGCCCGTTTATTATAAGACATCACAATCGTGACTTTCAAACCTTATTTGCAACAGAATATAGCAAATTCAAGAGTGCTCCGTTGATTCCACGCTTTATGTTGATTGATCAATACGGTATCAAACACGTAACAACAGAAGTATTCAACCAATTGACTAACCTACCAAAAACTGATTTCATATTTTTCATTTCGTCCAATCATATTCGTAGATTTAAAGAGCATCCGGGCTTTGCGGCTTATCTTGACAGTAGTAAGCTCGATTTTTCCGAAAGTAGACCGGTAGAGTGTCATAGGGTTATATTCAATTATTACAAGTCATTGCTTAATGGAAAGAAATATTTTCTCGGTCAGTTTTCAATAAAGAAGAACAGTGGAATTCATGGAGTTATTTTTGGTTCAAGCCATCCTTTTGGCTTAGAAAAATTTCTGAGTGCTGCATGGAAAATAGACCCACATACAGGTGAAACCAATTACGATATTGACGAAGATCACATCCGAACAGGACAACTATCTTTAGATTTGGATGGAACCGGAAATCAGGATAAAATAAAAAAACTGGCTGCCTTTGAAAATGAATTGATTAATTTTCTCAAAACAGCACAAACTAACCAAAGTATTTATATTTTTGCACTCGAAAGAGGAGTTAGCATTTCGAAGACCAATGAAATTCTATCAGGGTTGGAAAAGGCTAACAAGTTGTTATTCTCAGGAGATGATCGTCGCAAGGGAGCTTTCTATCTTGATTATAATCACGTAAAAAAAATAAATATCCAATCCAAATGAGAACAACCAAAATTGAATGGACTGATAAAACCTGGAATCCGATAACCGGATGTACAAAAATTTCAGCCGGTTGTGCTAACTGTTATGCTGAAGTTATGTCGCGCCGACTGCAAGCTATGAGGCAGGAAAAGTATGTAAATGGTTTTACGTTGACTATGCACGAAGATGTTTTGGCAGAGCCTAAACAATGGAAAAAGCCTCATAACATTTTCGTTTGTTCCATGAGCGACTTATTTCACAAGGA
The DNA here is from genome assembly GCA_028710895.1 of Paludibacter sp. Lineage (GTDB taxonomy): Bacteria > Bacteroidota > Bacteroidia > Bacteroidales > Paludibacteraceae > Paludibacter. The sequence continues at coordinate 159,836 of JAQTTH010000012.1, read as the reverse complement.
CGTACCTTTCGCGTATATTGATAAAGTGATGAAAACAATTAATGACACACCTCATCACAAATATCAGATTCTGACCAAACGTGCCGACCGCATGAATGAGTATTTTACTACACATCAAATACCCGATAATGCATGGTTGGGAGTTACTGTCGATGTGTCCACTTCAAAAGAACGCATCGATTATCTTCGTCATCTTCCGGCAAGCATTAAATTTCTTTCCTGTGAGCCTTTGTTGGAGGATTTAGGAGAAATGAATTTGGAAGGGATTGATTGGGTAATTGTTGGTGGCGAAAGTGGGACACGTGCAAGACCCATGAAGGAAGAATGGGCTGTGAATATAATGAAACAAACAGAAGATCAGGGAGCAGCCTTTTTCTTTAAACAGTGGGGAGCGTGGGGTAGCGACGGAATTAAGCGAAGTAAAAAGACCAATGGCAAAATGATACTTGGAAAAGTGTATCAGAAAATGCCGGAAGCTATATAATCCTAAATGATGCAAAGCCTTATTCGTAAGACTGCGTATCTCGGGAGGATAACGAACGAATGTTTGTTATCCTCTTTTTTTTGTGAATTATGCCGTGTTTTATACTTGTCTATAAACAGAAAGATTCTATCTTTGCAAAACAAAACATCAAAAACAAGAAACAGAAATACATTATAACTAAATACACTACTACATTCTAATTTAATAGCATTTTGCTATTGTTCGCGTTCCCCCAGAAACCTAGGAAATTTCTTTTAGCGACACACACAAGAATGGAGTAATAAGCAAAATGCTCATGCCGAAACGGCGTGGGCTTTTGACTTATCATTCTTGTGTGGCCTTCCTAGGGGCCTGGGGGACGGGTAGGGATTTAGTCCACGCTTTTTTTATGCCTTAAGGCCGACGCGTGAAAACTAAAGACCGTAATAACATTAGATTCATCGTCAAACCAACATATTTACTATCAAAGATATGAATGTTATGGAAGCCTTAACGTCTGGTATAATACCAAACAATCCAGCGGATTTAATAGAATTGGGGGCCAATATATATGCCCGTCATTGCGTGCTGGGTAGCAATTCTCCCTTATTGTGTATGCAATCAAACAGCTGGGAAGTGACCGGCCCTAAAGTTGAACCTGCCAGACGCCTGCTCGAACTGATTAAACAGGATTCAAAACCGGCTCATCTGAATTGGAGTGTGCTGAACGAATTGCTGAACCAAATTAGATTAAGCGTAGAAGCTACATTAGTATTTCTTATGGCTCAGAACGCCGAAAATACTGAACTGCTTGCTTATTGGGGATTTAATACAGCAATTGATGCTGACAAACAGGTAAATGCCTGATTATTCCATGTACTCCGAAGATAACATAAAGAACCGCATAAAACGGGATTTGATGCTGTTGGTGATTGTGTTGCCAATCGTGTTAGTTATTCTGCCAGTATTGCATTGGCGGGAAGTGTGGGCTGTACTATTGAGGATTTAAAACACAAAAGCCCTCCGAAACTAATCGGAAGGCTTTTCTTTGACTTGTGAGCCAGCTGGGGCTCGAACCCAGGACCCCATCCTTAAAAGGGATGTGCTCTACCTGCTGAGCTACTAGCTCATCAAACTTTGTGTTTGCTGCTTTTGAAATAAAAGTGATCCAGCTGGGGCTCGAACCCAGGACCCCATCCTTAAAAGGGATGTGCTCTACCTGCTGAGCTACTAGATCGTTTTTCAAAAGCGGTTGCAAAGATACGGCTTTTTTCTGAAAATGCAAATGCAGCTTGCCCTAAAAAGCAGATTATTTGAGTTTTGAGTTTTAAGGTTCAGAATAACAATAAATTATAACCCGAAAAAATATAGTTTTAATTTGCTTTCGGGAAATATACGCCTGCCGATTCGGTATTTTTTTAGTTGTTTTCGTGTATTTAAAGCGCATTTGTGCCCCCGATTTGGTAGTAGCAAACTAAAAAATTGTATCTTTGCAGTTATTACACCGTTAATTTACCGGATAAACCTGCATGTTGGATAGTTTTACATTTATTTTGTTGACGCTTCTTTTCTCCGCCTTTTTTTCCGGGTTGGAGATTGCTTTTGTTACTTCAAACAAACTGCGGTTTGAGTTGGACAAAAAACAACGAAACCTGACATCGTCTATTCTTTCCATTTTCTACCGCAATCCGCAGCAATTTATATCCACCATGTTGGTTGGGAATAACGTGAGCCTTGTAATCTACGGTTTGCTTATGGCCGAATTGATGACACCGTGGCTGAGTCCGTTGCGGAATCAGTTTCTGATAACCTTCGTTCAGACTATTCTGGCTACCATCATTGTGCTTTTCACAGGCGAGTTCCTGCCCAAAACAATATTCCGGGTAAATCCCAATTTGTGGATGCGCCTTTTTTCGTGGCTTTTGCTGTTGTTTTATGTGGTATTGTATCCCATAACCCGTTTTGCTACCTGGGTATCGATGGGCATACTTAAATTGTTCCGGGTGAAAATAAGCCAGACCACCGAGGATAATGTTTTTTCGCGTATCGACCTGAATTTCCTGTTGCAGGAAACATTCGATAACAAGGAAAGTGAAAAGGAGCTTGAAAACGAAGTAAAGATATTTCAGAACGCGCTCGATTTTTCGTCGGTAAAACTGCGCGATTGCTATGTACCCCGCACAGAAATTATCGCGCTGGATTATAATACGAGTGTGGATACCCTGATGCAGACTTTTATAGAGACCGGTTTATCGAAACTTCCTATCTACAAAGGGGATATCGACAATATCATAGGCTACATACACTCCTCGGAGATGTTTGAACACCAGGCTGAGTGGAAAAAGCAAATTAATATGATTCCGATTGTGCCCGAAAACATGGCGGCTCAAAAGCTTATGAAGACTTTTATGCTTCAGAAAAAGAGTATTGCCGTGGTGGTGGACGAATTTGGAGGAACGGCAGGCATTATCACGCTGGAAGATATCATGGAAGAAATTTTTGGCGAGATAGAAGATGAGCACGACAACAAGGGTTATCTGGCAAACCAAACGGCTGAGAACGAATATTTGTTTTCGGGACGCCTGGAAGTGAAAACGGCTAATTCGAAGTTTAACCTGGAGATACCCGAGTCGGACGACTATGAAACCATTGCGGGTTTTATACTCAACCATCATCAGCATTTTCCAAAAGTAAATGAAATTATCCGCATTGAAGGTTTTACGGTTAAATGTGTGAAGGTAACCAACAACCGGATAGAATTGGTGAAACTGACAACTGCCAAAAAATAGAATTGCCGGTTGGAGGGTTGAATTACACGAATAAAATGGTTTCCGAAATCTATAAAATTTGTAGAAAAACAGATAAATAGCACGGTCATAAACTTTTTTTTTGTATATTCGTGCCCTCAAATTCGATAAGAAAATTAAAACAAAAAATACAAATTAATTCCAAGAAATGGCAACATTAGAAAAGATTAGAAGCAAAGGGGTTTTACTGGTTGTGGTAGTAGGACTTGCATTATTAGCCTTTATTGTAGGCGATTTCCTTAATTCCGGGTCATCTTACTTTAATAAATCGCGCGAAACAGTAGCGAAAATTGTAGGTGAAGATATCAATATCAAGGATTACTCCGCGGCTATTGATCAAATGACCGAAGTGTACAAAATTGAAACAGGGAAATCAGAATTGAACGAAGAAACCACCACTCAACTGCGTCAATCGGTTTGGGAAACGATGGTGAACGAGAAAATTTTGTATGCCGAAGCAAAAAAAGTTGGTCTTGCTGTAAGCGAGGAAGAGCTTTCTGATCGAATCATTGGAAAAAACACACACCCATTAATCCAACAACGTCGTGCATTTGCCGGTGAAAATGGTCAATTCAGCCATCAGGCTTTAATTCAGTTTCTGAACAGTTTGGATCAAACTCCAACAAGCGAAGAAATGAAACAACAGATTGACAAAGCCAAAAGCTATTGGAAATTCTGGGAAAAAACAGTAAAAACAAATATCCTGCAGGAAAAATACAATGCATTAATTGCAAAAGCTGTAACAGCTAACAGCCTTGATGCAAAAATGAGCTTCGAAGACCGCAAAACAAGCGTTGATGTTGCTTATGTTGTAAAACCATATTATTCAATTCCTGATAAAGATGTAACAGTTAGCGATAACGAAATCAAAGATCTTTATACAAAGAAAAAAGAATTGTTTAAACAGGAAGCTAACCGCAGTATCAACTTTGTTGCGTTTGAAATTAAACCAATGAAAGAAGACTATACCGAAGCTCAAACCTGGATGAACAAATTGGTTGAAGAATTTAAAACCACAACTGATGTTACCGGATTGGTAAACTCAAATTCGGATGTAGTGTATGATGGAAAACCATATTCTGTGAAAACAGTTCCTGCTAACCTGAAAAATTTTGCGTTTGGTGGTGCAACAGGTGCTATCTACGGACCGGTATTTGCAAATAATACTTACACAATGGCTCGTATCATGGAATCGGGCATTATGCAATCGGATTCAGTAAAACTTCGTCACATTTTCCTTGTTGAAAAAGATGCACCTAAAGCTGACAGTATTATGGCTGCTTTGAAAGGTGGTGCTGACTTTGCTGCTATGGCTAAACAATATTCAGCTGTAAAACAAACTGCTGCTAATGGTGGTGAGATTGGTTGGTTGACTCAAAGTGTTCAGGGTATGGATAAGGAAATCATTACAAGTGCTTTCAGCAAACCGGTGAACGAACTCTTTACAGTTAAAAATGCTCAGGGTGTACAAATTATGCAGGTTACTGAAAAAACTCCTGCCCGTAGCAAAGTGAAACTGGCTATTTTGGAACGTAAGGTTGTACCTAGCAGTAAATCATACAGCAAAATTTACAACGATGCAAAACAATTTGCAGCCGAATTGAAAGGTGATCAGTTTGAAGCGAAAGCGAAAGAAAAAGGATACATTGTTCGTCCTGCAACTGAAATTCTACAATCTGTTGACAAAATTGCTGATATACCACAATCACGTAAAGTTATTCAATGGGCATTCAAGAGCAGCAAAAACGATGTTTCTGATGTGTTTGAGTGCGGACCACAATTCGTAGTTGCAACAACTACCGAAATCAATGAAAAAGGATACCGTTCGATTGAAAAAGTAAAAGAACAATTGAAAGCTGAAGTGATTAAAGACAAAAAAGCTGAATTGTTGATTAAAGACCTGACAGATAAACTGGCTAAAAACCCTTCATTGGAAGCGTTGGCTGCTTCGTTGAGCGATTCGTTGAAGCTTGCTAAAGGCGTAAACTTCGGTGCATACCAATTCGGACTTGCCGGATTTGAACCAACTGTTATCGGAAAATCGTCGATTGCTGAATTGAACAAAGTTTCTGCTCCAATCAAAGGTAACGCCGGTGTATATGTAATCCGTACTTCGAACAAAGTGGTTAATCCACAACCATTCGATGCTAAAATGGAAAAAATGCAGTTGAATGGCCGTATGAGCTATTCGTTGCCTTACATGATTATCCAGGATTTGAAAGACAAAGCTGATATCGTAGATAACCGTTTGAACTTCTTCTGATAATTCGAAAACGGATTCGTTTCAATATATAGAAAACGGAATGAGTAATTTCATTCCGTTTTCTTTTTTTCGGTAAGTTTGTGTATTTTTGCAACTGACCATGTGTAATTTAAACTTCTCACCTCCATATAATGACAAAAACTGCCCTCGTTGGAAAGACGATTGACGAATTGAAAACACTAGTTTCGGAACTTGGAATGCCCGGTTTCACGGCCAAACAGATTTCGGAATGGTTGTACCGAAAACGTGCTTTTACGTTGGACGAAATGACCAATATATCTGCCAAGAACAGAGCGCTACTCAACGAGAAGTATGAAGTGGGGCGCACATTGCCTGCTCAGGTTGCCGAATCGACTGACGGGACTAAGAAATACCTATTTAAAACGGAAGGTGGACATTTTATAGAAACTGTTTACATTCCGGATGAAGACAGGGCAACGCTTTGTGTGTCGTCGCAGGTGGGCTGTAAGATGGATTGCCTGTTTTGCATGACCGGCAAGCAGGGTTTCACGGCTCAATTGACATCAACCGAGATTTTGAATCAAATTATGTCAATCCCCGAAACCGAATCTCTGACAAACCTGGTTTTTATGGGTATGGGGGAACCTTTCGATAATACTTTGCAAATGCTGCGGTCGCTCGAAATCCTGACTGCCGATTATGGTTTTGCCATGAGTCCGCGACGTATCACGGTTTCTTCAGTTGGCTTAATTCCCGGTATGAAGGTCTTTTTGGAACGTTCACAATGTCATTTGGCTATCAGTCTGCATTCCCCTTTTTCGCACGAACGCTTGCAGCTTATGCCGGTTGAGAAGGCTTATCCGCTTGCCAATGTACTTGACGAATTGCGTAAACACGATTTCAGCAAACAACGCCGTGTTTCGTTCGAATATATTTTGTTCGATGGCACCAACGACAGCATGCGACATGCAGTGGAGCTTGTGAAAATACTGCGGGGCATTGATTGCCGTGTAAACCTGATTCGTTTTCATGCCATTTCGGGTGTTGATTTAAAAAGTTCGAATCCCGAGAAGATGACTTTTTTCCGGGATTACCTGACAAGCAACGGTGTAACGGCAACCATACGCCGATCGCGAGGTGAAGATATATTTGCCGCCTGTGGTATGTTGTCGACCCTGGAGAAAGAAAAGGCCGAATCTGCCGAATAAGCATGGCTAATTTCCATTGCGTACAAGCCGATGGATAAAGTTATTTGAGAATTGATATAAATGAGCTTGCTATTTGTTTTAGCCAGCTTGCTTTTCCTTTTGGCAATCATGCTAATTGCTTGGGGAAGATAGCTAATTGAATTAGCAATGTATTTTACAGTTTAATATTGAAACATGAAGCAAATTCAACAGATACTATTGGTTGTTGCTTTGTTTATTATAACAATAAACCAATCAATTTACGGAGAGAGAAACCCCGAAAGTCAGATTTCCGATTCGCTCACAGCCATTGCCAATAGCTATACCTATGTTGGTAGGGTGAATGTGATAAACTTCGCAGCCAATTCAAGAACTTCTACGTTGGTAGTAACGGTACACGAGCGAATGGCCTACATGCCTTTTCGCCCCGACAATGTGACCCGCATTTACAATGCTATCTGCAAAGCATTACCCCCGAAATATGCCGGATATACAATCGTTTGTCAGGTTGAGAACCGGAATATTGAGGATATGATACCCAACTTTTACAGGCCTGATAAGATGGATGCCCGCAAACAGTTCAGTGTGGCTCCGCTTGCTCAACCGCTTGTAACAAATGTTTCGCGACCTTTTGAAATTCCGTCAGGGATGAAGAACCGCCATATCGCCCTTTGGCAAAGTCACGGTTGGTATTTCGACCAGAAATATCCACGTTGGTCGTGGCAGCGGGCACGGGTTTTTCAGGTAGTGGAAGATTTGTATACCCAGTCCTACGTATTGCCTTTCCTGGTACCAATGCTCGAAAAAGCCGGAGCAAATGTTCTCCTGCCGCGCGAACGCGATACACAAATTCATGAAGTGATTGTTGATAACGATACTAACACCGGTGAATCGCGCTACAGGGAGCGGAATGATCGGAAAAGCTGGAAGAAGGGAGTTGGGGCCGGTTTTGGCAATACGAAAAAATTCTATGTGCAAGGTGAGAATCCTTTTGCGTTGGGGACGTATCACCAAATTCCAACCTTAACCGACGAAAACGAAACAAGCCGTGCCGAATGGTATCCAAACTTCCCCGAAAGTGGCCGGTATGCAGTGTATGTGTCATACAAAACAGTAGAGAATAGTACTTCCGATGCCCGTTATACGGTTATTCACAAGGGAATTAAAACTGAATTTCATGTCAATCAGACGATCGATGGAGGAACCTGGTTGTATTTGGGTCATTTTTATTTTGATAAGGGAAAAAACAATCAGAACAAAGTGGTGCTGACTAATCTGAGTTCGGAAGATGGAAAAATACTGACTTCGGATGCCGTGAAATTTGGCGGAGGTATGGGAAACATTGCCCGTAGCCCATATGTTGCAACAGCGTCAACCCAATCCGTTTCTGACTCAACAACTGTAAGCACTGATTCGTTGAAAAATACGACTGTTTACGAACCTGAAATAAGTCATTATCCGCGCTATACCGAAGGGGCGCGTTACTGGTTGCAATGGGCGGGCATTTCGGATAGTATTTACAGCCGCACACAAGGCAAGAACGATTATTCCGACGATTTTCAGTCGCGGGGCTTTTGGGTGAATTACCTTGTGGGAGGTTCTGCCCTGAATCCTGCTGCCAAAGGACTTGGCATTCCTGTCGATTTGGCTTTTGCTTTCCACAGCGATGCCGGAACAACAGTCAATGATTCCATTATTGGTACACTGGGCATTTGCACCATTCAAAATTCAGAGGGGAAGCATGTTTTCAAGAATGGAATTTCGCGTTGGGCGTCTGCCGACCTTTCGGATATTATTCAAAGTCAGATTGTGGCTGATGTTCGCAAGCAATTTGCACCGGAATGGACTCGCCGGGGTCTGTGGAATAAATCCTACAGCGAATCGCGTGTGCCCGAAGTGCCGACTATGTTGTTGGAGTTGCTTTCACATCAGAACTTTGCCGATATGCGCTACGGACTCGATCCCCGTTTTCGCTTTACGGTGAGTCGTGCTATTTACAAGGGCATGTTGAAATACCTTTCAGCGGCCAATAACCTGGAATACATTGTTCAACCGCTTCCGGTAGATCAACTAAGTTGCCATTTTACCGATAAAAACAAACTGGAGCTGCATTGGGTGGCCGTAACCGATACACTGGAACCTACTGCCACAGCCACTCAATACGTTGTGTATTCGCGCGAAGACGATGGCGATTTTGATAACGGGGTGTTGGTGAGTTCGAACAGTGTTTCAATCACCATTCAGCCCGGAAAGATATACAGTTTTAAAGTTACTGCTGTCAACAAAGGTGGTGAGAGTTTTCCGTCGGAAATCCTGTCAGCTTATCGTGCTCCCAACGAAAAAGGAGAAGTACTCATTGTAAATGGTTTCGATCGCCTCAGCGCACCGGCCAGTTTTGCTCTGGATAGCGTGTATGCAGGTTTCCTCAACGATAAAGATCCCGGAGTTCCGTATTTGTCCGAAATAAGTCTCGTAGGGAAGCAGTATGAATTTAAACGCAGTAAGCCCTGGGGGAATGATGATGCACCCGGATTCGGGGCAAGTCATGCCAACACTGAAACACAGGTGATAGCCGGAAATACCTTCGATTATCCGTATTTACATGGCAAGGCAATTAAAGATGCCGGCTACTCGTTTGTGTCGGCTTCGGAGAAATCGGTGCTTCGTTCGGACATCGATTTGAATCAATATAAAGCTGTTGATTTAATTTTGGGTGAACAAAAGCAAACATACGTAGGAAATGCTAAAAAATCGCCCGAATTTAAAACTTTTCCATTAGCTTTGCAGCAAATCATTCGGGGGTATTGTGCCAATGGTGGAAACCTCTTGTTGAGTGGGGCTTATGTTGGTTCCGACCTTTGCGAAAGTGCAAAACCCCTGCGGGAAGACCGACAATTTATTGAAAGTGTACTGAAATATAAGTTCAGAACCTCGCAGGCGAGTGTGGGTGGCAATGTAAAAATAGTAAGCTCTCCGTTTAAGCAGTTCAAAAAGGCTGATATTTCGTATTTCGATCAGCCTAATCCTACTTCTTATTATGTGCCATCGCCGGATGCTATTGAGCCGGTGGGTGAGGGGAGTTTTAGTATTTGCCGGTACACCGAAAATAACCTGAGTGCCGGAGTGGCCTTTGCAGGTAACTACAAAACCTGTATATTTGGCTTTCCGTTTGAAACGATTCAATCAGAAAAAGAGAGGTCAAAGTTGATGGAATCTGTGCTACGATTTTTTGCAAATGAGATAAAGTAATTAAAGACAATAAAACGAATAAGAATACTAATTGATTCATACTTAATACTATTATGGAAGCAGACAAAATAATTATTGGCATTACACACGGCGATATCAATGGTATTGGCTACGAAGTTATTCTGAAAACCTTGTCAGATCCCCGTATGCTCGAAACATTTGTTCCGGTAATTTACGGCTCTCCTAAAGTGGCTGCCTATCACCGCAAGAATCTGGATATTCAGGGACTGAATCTGAACATTGTGAATACAATTGAGGAAATCAATCTGAAACGTGTGAACATTATCAGCTGTGTAGATGATGAAATTAAAGTAGAGCTTGGCAGTTCGACCGAGGAAGCCGGAAAAGCGGCATATGATGCGCTTGAACGCGCTACTGCCGACCTTGCCAAAGGGGCATTACATGCTATTGTTACTGCACCGATAAATAAGAAGAATATTCAATCTGCGTCATTTAAATTTCCGGGACATACTGAATATCTTGAACAAAAATTTGCCGGAGACACTCCCGCCTTGATGATGTTGGTGAACGATGTGATGCGTGTGGCGGTAGTTACAGGTCATATTCCGGTTGATAAAATTTCGAAGGAGTTAACCGAAAAACTGATTCTGGACAAGCTGGTGGTATTGAATGCTTCGTTGAAAAAAGATTTTTCTATCGTGCGTCCACGCATAGCCGTCTTGGGTTTGAATCCGCATGCCGGTGATGAAGGCGTGATTGGTAACGAAGAAAAAACGGTGATTGTACCTGCATTGAAGCAGGCTGAAAAACTAGGTATTGTAGCTGTTGGTCCATATCCTGCCGATGGATTCTTTGGTTCGGGCAATTTCAATAAGTTTGATGCTGTATTGGCTATGTATCACGATCAGGGATTGATTCCATTCAAAACTGTATCGATGGATACTGGTGTGAACTTCACAGCCGGATTATCGGTTATTCGTACTTCACCCGATCATGGAACGGCTTATGATATAGCAGGACAAAATATTGCTTCGGAAGAATCGTTCCGTCAGGCATTGTATCTGGCTTATGATATTTACCAGAGCAGAGTATGGAATGCCGAAATAAGTGCTAATCCATTGAAAATAGAACAACGGAGCGAACGGCATGAAAGAGGACCGAGAGTTGAGTAAATTAATTCATAATTCACAATTCATAATTGACATGGAGTAATTAGTTGAAAATTATTTGATAAAATAAAAAAATCCGATACCACTGGTACCGGATTTTTTTGTGATTAAATCTACCGATAAAAAAAATAGCTTATTTTTGTTTGTCGTAAAATTCAGATTATGAAAACAAGACTTTTACTATTCATCTCCGTATTTCCATTCTTCAGCTTATTTAGTACCGAATCTGCAACAATCCGTGAGGCCCGAATGCTTATTGAACGGGTATTGCCGGAACATGCAACAGAGTTTATATTGAAAGAAATTCCGAAAGAGAATGGTCACGATGTTTTCGAAATTGAAGGTTCGAAGGATGGGAAAATTATACTGCGTGGCAATAACGGTGTTTCTATCGCTACGGCATTTAATTGTTATCTCAGGGAAATTGTTCATATAAGCTATGATTGGCAAGCCGATAAACCCCTGAATATATCAACAAAGCTGGTTTTGCCTTCTGCTAAAATCCATCGTGCTTGTGCGGCTCAACAGCGTTTTTTCAATAATACCTGTACTTTCGGATATACATTTGCTTACTGGAACTGGGATCGGTGGCAGCGATTTATTGATTGGCTGGCAATGAACGGAGTTAATCGTCCATTGATGCAGGCAGGTCAGGAAGCTATTTGGCTGCGTGTGTGGCAATCGTTTGGCATGTCTGACGAGCAGGTGCGAACCTATTTTTCAGCACCGGCTCATTTACCCTGGCATCGCATGGCCAATATGGATAAATGGGGAGGTCCATTACCGCTGTCGTATATCGATGGGCAGGAAAAGTTACAGAAACAGCTAGTTGAACGATGTCGTGCATTAGGCATGAAGCCTATTCTTTCGGCTTTTGCCGGTCATGTGCCCGAGCAACTGAAAAGCATATACCCAAAGGCGAACATAACCCAAATTATCCCGGGATGGGGAGGTATGGATGCTCAATACACGACTTATTTTCTGGATCCCACAGATCCATTATTCGCTGCTATTCAACAACGTTTTCTGAAAGTTCAGCAACAGCTTTATGGTTCCGACCATTTATATTCAGCCGATCCATTTAATGAAATTACCCCACCCAGTTGGGAGCCTGATTATCTGGCAAGGGTTGGAAAAACCATCTACGAAACTATGTCAGCCGTAGATAAGGAAGCCGTGTGGTATCAAATGTCCTGGACTTTTTATTATGATTCCACTCACTGGACCCAACCACGACTAGCTGCAATGATTCATGCTGTGCCTGCTGGTAAACTTGTGTTTCTGGATTATGTATGTGAAGAGCAGGAATACTTTCGTAAATCGGAAAATTTTCAGGGAGCACCTTTTATCTGGTGTTACCTTGGTAATTTTGGAGGGAATACGCATTTGGTTGCACCCTATAATAAGGTCATAAACCGAATGAAAAAGTTGCCTTACACCAATGCATGTGTGGGGGTTGGCTCTACACTGGAGGGATTGAATGTGAATCCGGGTATTTATGAAACAGTGTTGGAAATGCCATGGAGAAGCGCTGATACATGTTCTGCCGATGCAATTATAGAACGGTATGCCGAAAATCGGGCAGGCAGAAGCGATCCAGCTGTAAAAGATGCCTGGAACATGCTTCTTAAACGCGTTTTGGTTGATACTGCAGTTGCCATTTGGAACCATAGCATTGTATTTCAGGTTTCTCCGGTTCTGGATCTCAATAAAAATTATTGGACGACAAACACGGGAATTCCTTACAATAATCGTGATTTAGTATTAAGTATTGTCAGGATGTTACAAGCCGCACCTGCTTCAAAAGAAACAGATGCTTACAGGTTTGATGTTGTAAATCTCACCCGTCAGGCTTTAGGGAATTACGGCATGGTGTTACATAGAAAGATGATTGAGGCTTACGAAGCCAAAAACCGTATTGAATTTCGTCGCTCTGCGGCTCGTTTTGTTCAAATGGGAATGGAACTTGATACATTGCTTGGAACGAGGCATGAATTTTTGTTGGGTAAGTGGTTGGCAGATGCCGGACGCTGGGGAGCAAATCCGATTGAGAAGGCTTACTATGAGCGCGATGCACGTGAAATTATTACAACCTGGCATAAGGCAGGTGCCGGACTCACCGATTATTCGAATAGGCAGTGGAATGGTATGATAAGAAGCTATTATTTGCCCCGTTGGATTGAGTTTATCAATCAGCTTGATAATTCGTTGTCAACCGGAAAATCTTTTGACGATAAGGCTTTTGCCGACTGGTGTGCAAGTTTTGAACAAAACTGGGTCGACAGCTCTTCGGTTGGATTTCAGGAGAAGGAAGAAGGCGATGCTGTGAAACTAGCCACGCGGTTATTCGAGAAATATAAGCCTGAAATGCTTGCAGATTGAGAGTACTTATAAAAAGAATGAGCTTGTCGTAAGGCAAGCTCATTCTTTTTATAAGTTGACATGTATCAGAATTTTACTCTCAGAGTCATTCCTACGGGCGTTGTCATTTGATTATTGATGTTTATTCTGGCGACGTATGGCTCAAGCTCTAATTTCATTGAAGATGTTTTATGCAAATCGCGTATATATAAGTTGTTCACTTCGGCAACATGTACTGCATCTACAATGGACCATATATTTACTGTAAGCATTCCGGCCATACCGAGCAACATTAAACCGGCACCTGATCCTGTGCCTGAACTATTTCCATTAAAGGCAGAACTAATAAATGAACCATAACCTACAATAGTAACAAGTCCACAACCTGCCGATGCACCCAGAAAAGCCAATCCACGACCTGTTTCATCACTAAGCATTTGTCCAAGACCGGGAAGAAAAAATGAGCATACACCACTTAACGCGGGATCGTAAGGGTCACCATACTGTCTTACATATTGATGGTAATCATATTTCAACTTGTTCTGACTATAAGTCTGAGCCTTTGTGACAGATACAACAAGCGTTACCAGAATGATTGATACTAAAATCTTTTTCATTTTAATCGGGTTTATATATTGATAAATGATAAGAGCTTGCTGAACATATTCACCAAGCTCTTTTTTAGATTTGGTGAACAGATTAGAATTTCATTCTCATTGTCATTCCAACCGGGGTAACAATCTGATTATTGATATTATATTGAGCAACATAAGGAGCAACTTCAAAACTCAAACCAGAAGTTTTTTTTGTATCTCTCAGGTACAGATTTTTTACTTTCGCAACGTGATTGGCATCGACAATTGCCCAAATATCAATTGCAGCCATACCAGCTAAACCTAATAACATGGTTCCAACGCCGGAAGTTGAAGGAACTGTAGATCCATTTAGCAGCGAATTGTTTAGTGAATAAGTAAATTGAGCTGCACCTATACTATATATAATGCCACAACCAATTGAACCACCGAAAAAAGCTAATCCACGACCTGTTTCTCCGCAAACAACCTGGCCAAGCCCCGGAATAATGAATGAACATAGTCCGCTCACAGTCGGATTGTATGGATCACCGATTTGTGGTACATACTGGTGATAATCATACTTTTGTTTTAAATCGCTGTAGCGTTGAGCATTCATTGTTGATGCAAAGATTGCCAACATAAGTACTGATAACATGAGTGTTTTTTTCATTTGAATACATTTAATTGTTTGACATAAATTTTTGTTTGACCTCACAAAGATAATAACATTAAGTTAACCACAATAAATTTTTCGTAAGTTTTTTCCACATAATTACAGATTTATTGTCATAAAACAAAAATGCCTCTGAAGAAATTTCTTCAAAGGCATTTAACGTGTTGATAATTATTGTGTTAATAGGCAGACTCGAATTGTTGCAAAAATCGCACATCATTTTCGGAGAACATGCGTAAATCTTTCACCTGATATTTCAGGTTGGTAATACGCTCAACACCCATACCAAAAGCATAGCCCGAATACACTTTTGAGTCGATACCGCAGTTTTCCAATACATTTGGATCTACCATACCACAACCAAGTATTTCCACCCAACCTGTGTGTTTACAGAATGGACAACCTTTTCCACCACAGATATTACACGAAATATCCATTTCGGCACTTGGTTCGGTAAATGGGAAATAAGATGGACGTAAACGAATATCTGTATTCTCACCAAACATCTCTTTAGCGAAATACATCAATGCTTGTTTTAAATCGGCAAACGATACATCTTTGTCGATATACAAACCTTCTACCTGATGGAAAAAGCAGTGTGCGCGATACGATATAGCTTCGTTGCGGTATACACGACCTGGGAATAACATACGGATAGGTGGTTTCTGATTTGCCATTACACGCGATTGAACCGATGAGGTGTGTGTGCGAAGCAACACATCCGGATTTTGCTCAATAAAGAAAGTATCCTGCATATCACGTGCCGGATGTTCCGGTGGAAAGTTCAGTGCGCCAAACACATGCCAGTCGTCTTCAATCTCAGGACCTTCGGCAATTGTAAAGCCAATGCGTGAAAAAATATCTATAATTTCGTGTTTCACCAGCGAAAGTGGGTGACGGGTTCCCAACTTAATAGGGTCGCCACTACGGGTCAAATCTGTTTTTTGATCGTTGGAAGTAGAATTGCTAAAGCTTTCCTTTAAATCGTTTATTTTATCCTGAGCAGCATTTTTTAGTTCGTTAAGCAATTGTCCCACTTCACGTTTCTCTTCATTGGCCACGTTTCTGAAATCGTTGAAAAGTTCTGAAACTTGTCCTTTTTTACTCAAATATTTAATTCGAAGTGCTTCCAGTTCTTCCAGGTTAGTGGCTGCCAATTGGTTTACTTCTTCCAGCAATTGATTAATCCGATTCTTCATTCTTTTTGTCTTAACTTAATCCTCGCAAGGCTAATCAGCCTTGTATTAAATGGTTATATGGTCATTTGCAGACCGTTGAAATTTGCTTACAGCATACAAAAGTAATCATTTTTCTACAAAAATCGGACCTCCCGAAAAAAATATAGTTTCATATCCTTTTTTGTCTTATTTTTGCCTTATATTTGTAAATCGCAAAAAAGAATTATTATGGCAATTGAAAATATAATCCGGTTTTTAAGTGAATTGAATGTCAATAACAACCGGGAATGGTTTGCAGAAAATAAAGCCTGGTATGATCAGGTACGCATTGAATTTGAAAAATTGAGCAAGGACTTAATTGCAGCAATTTCAACATTCGACGAGGATATTAAGCATGTGGATGTAAAAGATTGTGTTTTTCGTATTTATCGCGATACACGATTTTCTCATGATAAAACTCCCTACAAAACTCATTTTGGTGTATTTATTGCTTCGGCCGGTGGTCGTAAAAGTCAGCGTGGGGGGTATTACCTGCATCTCGACCCGGCAGGCTGCTTTGTGGCGGCAGGTGTATGGTGTCCACAGCCCGATTTGTTGAAAGCACTACGTCAAAGCGTTTACGATAACATTGATGAGCTCAACGAAATCCGAAATTCCACTTCTTTCTCTCAGTATTTTAATTCATTCTACGAAGAAGATAAACTCAAAACAGTTCCCCGCGGTTTCCCAAAAGATTTTCCTGATGCTGAGATGCTTAAATTGAAACACTACATGGTTGAATACAAATTGGATGATAAGTTAATTAGTTCGCCTGATTTTGTGCAGAAGTTAACGGAAATAGTTAAGTGTGCTTATCCGCTAAATCGTTTTCTGAATTACACGGTTGACGAAACAAACTCCTGATATATAATTAATAATACATACATAATTAATAATACATACATAAAGAAATGATTTTAGATTCTTTGAAAAATGCCGGATTGTATGAATCAATCCATCCCCGTTTTAAACAGGCTTTTGATTATTTGTGTAGCAACGATCTGCTGACATTGCCTTTCGGGAAAGTAGAGTTGGATGGTAAAAACCTTTTTGTAAATGTGGTTAATGCCGAAGGAAGAACTACCGAAACGGCCAGAATGGAAACACATATTAATTACATTGACATACAGGTGCCTGTGACTGGCGCCGAAACGATGGGTTGGCTGGCAGGTGCTGAACTGAGCGAAATTACCGATCCGTACAATACCGATAAAGATGTGAGTTTTTTTGCAGATAAAGCATCTAATTTTATTGTTGTTCAACCGTTTGAATTTGCAGTTTTCTTCCCGACTGATGGCCATCAACCTCAGATTTTCGAAGGTGTACAGAAAAAAATAATTGTAAAGGTTCGCGTGTAATTCCAGCTTTTATAAATGATTGTTACTTAGTCTCAGTATTGATTCGAAATGCTGTTGAATTGGAATTGAATTTGTTCCGGCTTTGTTTTCCGAAATCTTGCCTTTGAACCATACAAATGTGCTCGAAGGATAAAAATTAGAATGTATGAAAGATCTTGCTATACTTAAATCCGATCCGTGGTTAGCGCCCTTTGCAGGTGCAATTAACGGGCGTTACGAATATTTCGAAAGTGTTGAGAAAAAGCTTGTGAATGAAGGACAAACCTTATCCGATTTTTCAACAGGATATATGTTCTTCGGATTACACCGCTTATCCGATGGTTGGGTTTTTCGGGAGTGGGCACCCAATGCAACTGCCATTTTTCTGATTGGAGACTTTAATAACTGGCAACGTCATCCCGACTATCAGCTAAAAAAGATGCAAAACGGCGTATGGGAAATCCGCTTGCCCGAATTTGCTATAGCACATTCTCAGTTGTATAAATTGCTGGTGGAGTGGGAAGGTGGTAGCGGCGAACGTATTCCGGCCTGGGCCCGACGTGTAGTACAAGATGATGTTACTAAGATTTTCAGTGCGCAGGTTTGGAGTCCGTTTCAACCCTACAAGTTCAAGAATACAAAGTTTAAACCAAAGACTGATCCACTGTTGATTTACGAATGCCATATCGGTATGTCGAGTTCAGAGGAAAAGGTATCAACTTACGAGGAATTCCGCACACAGGTTTTGCCCCGTGTTGCACGTGGTGGTTACAACTGCATTCAAATAATGGCCATTCAGGAACATCCTTATTATGGCTCATTTGGTTATCACGTTTCCAGTTTCTTTGCAGCTTCATCTCGTTTTGGAACTCCCGAGGAACTTAAGCAGTTGATTGACGATGCACATGGGTTGGGAATAGCCGTGATTATGGATATTGTTCATTCCCATGCAGTTCGTAACGAAATTGAAGGCTTGGGACGTTTTGATGGTACACCTTATCAGTATTTTCATGGTGGTTCTCGTCGTGAACATCCTGCATGGGATTCGCTTTGTTTCGATTATGCCAAACCCTCCGTGCTACATTTTTTACTCTCAAATTGCAAGTTCTGGTTAGAGGAATATAAATTTGATGGATATCGTTTCGATGGCGTAACATCCATGTTGTACCGCAGTCACGGTTTGGGAGAGGACTTTAGCGGTTACGAATCGTATTACAATATGAATCAGGATGGTGATGCTATCTGTTACCTTACTTTGGCAAACAAACTTATTCATCAGGTTAATCCGAATGCTATTTCTATTGCCGAAGAAGTGAGTGGTATGCCCGGATTAGCAACAAAGGTTGAGGCTGGTGGTATTGGTTTTGATTACCGTATGGCTATGGGTATACCTGATTTTTGGATTAAATACATCAAGGAAACAAAGGACGAAGACTGGAAGGTGGGTCATATATTCTGGGAACTGACAAACCGACGTGCCGACGAAAAAACAATAAGCTATGCCGAAAGTCACGATCAGGCTTTGGTGGGCGATAAAACAATTATCTTCCGTTTAATTGATGCTGAAATGTATTGGCACATGCAGCGTGGCGATAATACTCTGACGGTGGATCGCGGAGTGGCATTGCACAAAATGATTCGCCTGATTACTTCTACAACCATTAATGGCGGTTACCTTAACTTTATGGGCAATGAATTTGGTCATCCCGAGTGGATTGATTTTCCACGCGAGGGCAACGGTTGGTCGCACAAGTATGCTCGTCGTCAGTGGGAATTGGTTGATAATCCTAAGTTCCTATACAATGCGTTGGGTGAGTTCGACAAAGCAATGGTTGGGCTTATCAATTCGATTCCGAAAATGAATGAGTTGCCCGTTGTGCAATTGTGGGATAACGAAGGTGATCAGGTTTTGGCATACGAACGGGGCGATTATGTGTTTGTATTCAACTTCAACGGTACAAAATCATATACCGATTATGGAATATTGGCCGAAAAGGGAGCCTATAAAATTGTTCTCAATACCGACGAAACGCTTTTCGGAGGCTTCAATCTGATTGATGAAAGCGTCACTCATTTTACATTACCCGCTCCAAAAGAATATGCTGGTAAAGAATGGTTGAACCTTTATATTCCTGCCCGTACAGCTTTTGTATTGAAAAAACAATAGAAAATAATCAATATAGGCTATATCACTAAATACAAAAACAGGCTGAATTTCAAAGTGAAATTCAGCCTGTTTTGTGTACAATGTTGAATAGATTTATATGAGAGGAGCTAAAATGAATATTAATCTAAATCTCCATAATATGTCATTGTGCTGCGCTGCGGAGAAGATATTTCAACTACAGCTTTTCCTTTTGCAGTTGCTTCAATATTAACCTGATAGCTATACGGATCACCATCAACTTTAAAACGTACGGTCCAGCTATTATCAGGATGCTGCGTAGATGTGTATTCTTCCATTACCGCATCGAAACCAACCTGACCTTCAGTCATATCGTTTACATTTACGCTCAGCTCCTGATGAAAAGGTAAGTTTGCATAGGCACGGTCTTTTTTTACTTTTAGAACCACATCAGAGTTGTAAGTCGAATTTATCAAATTAGTTGGTATCGAACGAACAACAAAAATGGTAAAGTCTTTCGATTCAATTTTCTGCTGTAACGTTTTTTTTCCAGATGCCGATTTGTTGCTTACTGAGCATGATGCTAATAAAAGAATAAACAAGCTAAGCCAAATTGTTTTTGTTGTTTTCATAACGATACATTTTTGTGATTATACATTTGTTGTAAATATAGATTTTTTTCAATTAACTACAATCATTGTGCCAATTCACTTAATTTCAACATGAAAATAATCAAGATCGATAGCAGAGCTGTTGAGGTCTATTTCTGAACTGTGTAAATCTATTTCCGAATTATTGATACCAATGTGAGAACTATCGGTACCAACTTGCGAAGTGTTGAGCCCAATATGCGAGTTATCAATTCCGATATGCGAGTCGTTTATGTTAATGTGAGAGTCATTTACATCAATACGTATTCCGGCAATAGCCTGTAATGCCGGTTTTGGGTATTGGACCTTAGGTGCTTCACCGGGTTGTTGTATGTCTGATAATTCTCCCATTATACTGATCGGTGGGTTTAATTGGGGATATTACTTGCCCGGATTGTAAAGTAGTTGTTGGTAGTGCCGAACAGGCGGTAAAAACTGCAATTTCCCCACGAAGCAGGTTTGTCGAGCAATTGAGTGTCTTCTTTGGTGTCGTTGTTCACGTAAGCACTAATCATGTTTTGCCAGTTGGTAATGCGCGGCGTACTCTTGCTTACATGAAAATAGTCGTTGTTGCTATTGCAAAGTTCCTTGATATAGCTAACATACAGTGCCTTGTATTCCGGGATGGCTATAATTTTTTTTACAAGCGGATAGCTGCTGTTTCCCCAGTTGAGCAGATCCTGTGTTCCCGAATTGCTCACAATGGCCGATGTACCAAGTGTATTGTCGTAGTCGAACGGTATAAAATAGAATTTCCCTGCCGAATCGAAATAAAAGTAGAAGTTGTTTTTGTTGCACCAGTAATCGTCCCACATACCGCAAATTACACTCACAGCATATGTTTTCAGAAATAGTTGCACGTCCATTTTTGCACTAATCCAGGTTTTGAAATCGTCCCCGGTTCGCGTGTTCAGGTTACGTATAAAGTCAGCCAGTTGTACCTTTGCTGCAGTAAGTTTTGTATTATTTGTTTTCAAATCGTACACAGGCGTATAGGTTTGTGCAAGTGTCACGTTCTCTATGCCCATACGGGTAGTGTCAGTACTTATAAAGTCGGCTCCATAGCTCGATTTCCAAAGGTTACCTTTGCTATCGGCAAATTTGACAGGTCTGTTTTCCAGGTACTGCTCATCCACAGGTTCCACCAACTGATAGATACCGTAATAGGTGGTGGTGGGATCTTCTTTAATCTTTATACTCAACCGACAATAGCTCGATTGTGGTGCTGTCCACACACCATACCTTTCGAATAAATCGTAGCAATATACTTCGCGCACATAGGTGGCATCGTCTTTAAACCATTTTAGGTTCACTTTTTCCTCGCCAACCAGTTTTTGCCCTTTTACGTTCTTTTTAAAATTGATGGAGAAGCTGGCATGATGCCAGGGAGTATTTGTTGCTGTGTGTATTTGTCCGGTAGCACCTTCGGGACGTCGTCGGCTTGTATTGCCACGCAGACGCATACTTGAGTTGGGGAGAGAGATAAGTGTTCCGTTTTTCAGAAAACTAAAATCGGATATAATGTATTCTTCGTTGTTCGGATTTTGGTCGTAGTAGGAGAGGAGTTTATTCCACTCAGCGGTGCTTATTTCGAGGGTAATTTGTGGAAGGGCTGTTATATCAAAAATAAAGGGTAGGGGTGTGTTCACAGTTGTAAGCTGCGGATTTGTGAATGTTATGCTGTCAATATTTATCACACCGCTTTTGTATACTACAGTGCCCACCCGGTAAATATACATTGTATCCTGAGCCTGCACGTACTTAATGTTTGTAAACCCAATGCTATCAATTGTGCTTATACCTGCTTTATACACCACAGCACCTGCTTTATACACGTACAAACTATCCTGCGCATGCCCGATGCTAACAAACATGAAAAATGCTGATAGAAGTGTGATGATTTTTTTCATACAATGGGTGTATAAAATAGTAACAGGATTTAGTTTAATTGTTTTTACGTCAAAGATAACGCAAAGATTGTAAAAGTGTTACCCGAATTGAATGAAATTAATTAAGTAGCGTGTAATTCTGTCAAACGCCGCTATTCCTTTACTTCAAAAAAACTAAAATTTACATTCCCATAATTCCGGTGATCGACAAAATTGGGATGATTCTCAAACTTATTGTTTGCCGAATGTTCCAGCACAAACAAGCCATCAGTCTTAAGCAATTTCTTCGCAAAAATAAGGTCGGGTATCTGTGCCAGTTTATCAAGCTCGTAGGGCGGATCGGCAAAAATCATATCGAACTGCGTATGACAGCTATTGATAAACTTAAATACATCGGTTTTTAATAGCGATAGGTTATCAATTTTCAACTCGGTACATACTTTGCGTATAAAGGCACAGTGCCTATCGTTTTGCTCAATGCTTATAACACTTTTGCAATCGCGCGATACAAATTCGATGCTTATGCTCCCGGTGCCCGAAAATAAATCTAGCACGTCAATGCCTTCAAAATCAATTTTGTTGTTCAACAGGTTAAACAAACCCTCTTTGGCAAAATCAGTTGTTGGCCGTGCCGTGATGTTGGACGGAGCGCTAATGCGTCTGCCCTTATATTTTCCGCTTATTATTCTCATTTTTTCTCTTTCTTACTTTAGTACAAACTCTCAACTCTTAATTTACAATGACATATTTCTCAAGCACCGCCTTCACTTCCATTCTTTTTTCGGCATTCAGCAATGTTACTGCACACGAATCTACATTTAGTGCCAGTTGTTCAATCACATTCAGCGTATGATAGGTAAAATCTTCGGGCGTTGTGTAGGGGAAGGAGTTTACAAGTTTCAATTCTCCGTTGCTAATCACAACCATATCCAGCTTCTTGCTCTGCACCCAAATATAAAGTCTATTTCCGCTTTGGGGTACTACCTTGTCGGTAAGCACATAACTAAGGTGATGTTCCACCTCTGTACCCGGGAAAAGCTGATTGAGGGCTGTGAATATAGCCAGCTGTATCGAAAAAACATTCACACAGCTCCAGGCTACAATGGATGAATAAAGCAATTTTTGCGATTTATCGGGTTTGTGTTCGAAACTCAACATTACAGCAGCATCAGCGGGACGGAAAATGGCTTCCGGCACAAAGCTGTAAATGTCCGACACCACAATTACCCGTACCGTACTGAAATTCATTTGAGAGTCGGAGCTTAAAAGTCTGATAATTTCATCGGTGCCGGGTACAGCAGAACTAAATTCGAGCTTTTTAGTTGAAATGAGTGCATTAGCCTCGTCGTAAACCGACAAATCTATGCCGGTTGTGCCTATCAGAATGATTAAACGGTATTGTACAGTGGTTGTAAATTGATTCTCGGTTTCCATCGGTTTTTTGTACTACAAAGCGGATGTTCAAAGGAAACCTTTTTACCCGTTTTATGCTCATTTGTTTGCAAATTTAGGAAAGAAAATCCAATACACGACCTAATTACCTGCTTTTTTTAGCGCTATTTTAATATTTGCACCATATAGCAAGGCCTTTTTCTCTATTTATAAACGGATTTTGAATGCTGTTTTATTTTTGTATCGTATCTTTGCACTAAATTAAGGTTACCTGCCTGTTGTGTTTTTATATTGCTCAAAATGAGCAATTGTTTGTTAACAACTATTTATTGATAATTGACATGACTTCATCAAACGATTTATCATATAGAGTTCAATACCGCAAATTAATTCAGTCGCATCCGGCACTTTTGTCGTTTGGCGAAAGAAAAGAGTTGCGGTTCATACTGAAAAACTATTTTGCCCAAAACCTCCCCGAAATTCCCGTTCCCGGGCGCTCACTGTCCGATAAAATTGAAATAATTGAAATTATTCTCAATGAGATAGGACTTGGAAAAGCGGCAGTTCTGAGTGTTTTACTGCACGAATTGGTAGAAAAGAAATTGCTGACAATGGGTGATATTGAAAAGAAATTCAATACCCAGATTTCTTCCATTATACAGGGCATGATGCGTGTTCAGGAACTGTACGAGCGCAATGCCTCGCTCGAAACCGAGAACTTCCGCAAGCTCTTTCTTACATTTGCCGAAGATGTACGTGTGATTTTGATAATCATTGCCGAGCATTTGCAAATCATGCGTACGCTGGATGCTTATCCCGAAGAAAACAGGCAGAGCATTGCCCGCGAAACATCCTTCCTTTACGCTCCATTGGCTCACCGTATGGGGTTGTATGCCGTGAAAACAGAATTGGAAGATTTATCGCTGAAGCATACTAACCGCGATATCTACCGGGAAATTGCGCAGAAAATAAACGAGACAAAACGGTCGCGTGACCAGTTTATTGCCGATTTTATTGCGCCGTTGAAGGAGAAGTTGAACGAGCTTGGTTTTGAATTTACGATTAAAGGTCGTACAAAATCAATCAATTCTATTTACTCGAAAATAAAGAAACAAAATACATCGTTCGAGAATATATACGACCTGTTTGCTATTCGTATCATTTTTGATGTGCCGCTGGATAAGGAAAAGGCTGCTTGCTGGCAGGCTTACTCCATTGTGGCCGATATGTATCAGCCTAATCCGAAACGGTTGCGCGACTGGCTTTCAATTCCCAAAACAAATGGTTACGAGAGTTTGCATACTACCGTGTTAGGGCCTGATGGTCGCTGGGTGGAAGTGCAGATTCGTACCGTGCGTATGGACGAAGTAGCCGAAAAAGGACTGGCTGCACACTGGAAATACAAAGGCATAAAAAGCGAATCGGGTATGGACGAATGGCTGAAAAGTATTCGCGAAATACTGGAAAACCCGGAACTGAATGCCGTCGACTTTATGGACGAGTTCAAACTGAACCTGTACGATAAAGAGGTTTTTGTGTTTTCGCCCAATGGTGATTTGCATAAACTACCAAGTGGTGCCACTGCACTTGATTTCGCATTCTCTATTCATTCGGGCTTAGGATGTAAATGTGTTGGTGCTAAGGTGAATGGCAAAAATATGCCAATCAAATATGTGCTCAATAACGGCGATCAGGTGGAAGTGTTGACTTCGCCTACTCAAAAACCGAATCCTTCGTGGCTCAATGTTGTTACAACTTCGCGGGCGAAGAACAAAATTCGTCAGGCACTCAAAGAGGTTGAATACAAGGATGCTGAAATTGGACGCGAAACACTTATTCGCCGGTTCAAAAACTGGAAAATAGACCTCGACGATGGAAAGATTTCCCGCTTGGCCAAGAAGAAAGGTTTTAAAACGGTAAGCGACTTTTATCAGGAAATTGCCCGTGAGAAACTGGATATGCACGTGGTGAGGGATGCGTACAACGATTTGGATAAACCGGTGCTGATTACGGAACCCGAAACACGCAAGGCGGATTCGTTCATGAAAGATCCGCAAAACACCCATGCCACAGGCAAAGAGGATGTATTGATTATCGGGCAGGATTTGAAAAATGTCGATTTCAAACTGGCTAAATGTTGTAATCCGATTTATGGCGACGATGTTTTTGGATTTGTTTCGGTAGTGGGGGGTATTAAAATTCACAAGAACGATTGCCCGAATGCTCCGCAAATGATAGCCCGTTTTGGCTACCGCATTGTAAAAGCACAATGGTCGGGCAAATCGGAAGGCTCTCAATATCCTATCACTCTGCGCATTGTGGGGCACGACGATATTGGTATTGTGACGAATATAACATCGCTTATTTCGAAGGAGAAAAATATATCCCTGCGTTCCATCTCAATTGATTCGAATGCCGGATTGTTTCAGGGAAATCTGACGATTATGGTAAACGATACCAAAGAGCTTGACAACATTGTGAAGAAAATAAAAGTAGTAAAAGGGGTGAAGAGTGTTTCACGGTCATAAATAGGATTTTCAGGTTAAATCTTAAAACTAAACCTGAAATGGATAAATAGTAAATAATAAAAACAGTAGATAATAGTATGTTTTCAGGAATTATAGAAGAAGCAGCTCAGGTAGTTGCATTGCAAAAAGATCAGGAAAATCTTCACCTGACAATGGAATGTTCATTCACCAATGAACTGAAAATAGATCAGAGTGTGGCTCACAACGGCGTTTGCCTTACAGTTGTTTCCAAAACGGATAAAACCTATACGGTTACAGCTATCAAGGAAACACTCGACCGTACTAACCTGGGTCTGTTGGTTCCGGGCAGTAAAGTGAACCTGGAGCGTAGCATGATGATGAATGGCCGCCTCGACGGACATATCGTTCAGGGGCATGTAGATCAGACTGCTGTGTGTACTGAAGTGAAAGAAGCTGATGGTAGCTGGTATTTTACGTTTGAGTATGCATTGGACCAAGAAATGGCAAAGCGTGGCTATATGGCTGTTGATAAGGGCTCTGTGACTGTAAATGGTGTAAGTTTGACAGTATGTTATCCTACCGACAATACTTTTCAGGTTGCCATCATTCCATATACATACGAACATACTAATTTTCACCAGATTAAAGCTGGTACTGTTGTCAATATCGAATTTGATATTATTGGCAAATATGTAAGCCGAATGATGTCTTTCTAATCACTGTCTTAATGAAATTTGCTTTTTTATCCAATCTGAATCAAACTAAATTCATTGAATTGTTGTTAGTAGTTCGATGAAGAGTTTAATTGACATAAAAAAACTGAGTAAGCAGATACGGGAATCATTTTTGAATCCGGTTTTGCAATTTCTTCCACTACTTGTGTTTTTAGTAGTGGATGATTTTTGTGGAATTAGTTTGGCCTGGAAAATATCATTTCCGGTTTCACTGATTTTGTTGGCATACATATATTTTTTGTACAACGGTATTTTTATCTGGCATCTCATATTTACGACTGTATTTCTAATGGTAACAGTCGTCTCAGCTATGGTTGAATTGTTGCCTCTTGATCCGAATATCACACTTGTTGTCCCCGAAGCGGTTTCAGCTGCTTTTCTGTTGGGCTATTTGGTTGTCCGAAAACAAATTGAGCAGGTCATATCGCAGGCTATGCCAAAACTGATTCCCATGACGAATAACTTTCATGAGTTGTATCGGGTGGTGATTACAGTTTTCAGTGTTCTCGTGAGCTACATTGCCGGAAGTTTTTTGTTGAATTACTTCGATTTGGTTGATTCGGATTCTCAAAAACTGCTTATCTACGCCTATATAGTCATATTCATTTGTCTGATTGTGTACGAAGTTCTCCGGGTTCATCTTGTTCGTACAAAACTGATGGCCGAAGAGTGGTGGCCTATCGTTACCGATCAGGGGAAAATTATTGGAAACATTGAACACAAAACCAGCTTGAAGGATGACAAGAAATACATGCATCCCATTGTGCGGGTTTTACTTATCGATAAAGGTTTGGTACTGCTACAGAAAAGATCGGCAGAGAGTGTTTCCTTTCCGGGTATGTGGGATACCGCTATTTCCAACCACGTAAAAATGGGGGAAACGATTGAGCAATGTGTTGAACGCACTGCAAAAGAGCGATATTCAATTACGAATCTTAAGTATATGTTCCTTGCAAATTATACTGGTGAGGTAGAGCCTGAAAGTTATTATGCATTTTTATTCGTCAGTTGTCAGGAAACAGAATTTATAGTAAATTTAGAATTTGCCGATCAGTTGAAATGGTGGACTCAGCAACAAATAGAAGATAACCTGGAATCAGGTATATTTACCGATATTTTTAAAACGGAGTATGATTTGCTGTTGCGAAGTGGATTGCTCGAAACCGGAAAGTGTGAATGCTCCTGCAAATTGAAAGAAGTTATCTATCAACAATCAAACGGAACAAAAAAAGAGGAACTTAATTGAGTTCCTCTTTTTTATTTCAGGTTATTTTGTTTGCTTAAGAGCAATACGATATATTGAAGTGTATTTCTTTGAAATTAAATTCAGAAAAACCTGACTCGTAATTCCTTACGCTTCGTTCATTGCCTTTCTGAAAAGTTTCTGTGCTGCCGAATAATCTATTTTTCCACAAGGTCCCGAAATGCACCCACCCTCGCAAGCCATAACTTCCACGAAGTTGCCTGGTGCTTTCCCTTTTGTATAAGCACGAAGCAATCCAATGTTCTTTTTATTGAGGTTAGCCACCTGTATGGGTTGAATTCCCAAATCAGGATACATGTGTTGTACAGCTGCAATCACGCCACCTGCTCGTGCAAAACCGCGACCAGGCATAGGGGCAGTAGCTTTCTCAATAGCTGGTTTTTCCATTTCGATGGACAAGCCCGTAAACAATGTATCTATTTCTTCGAATGTCAGAATATAATCGATATCCGGATGATCCATCACCTCTTTGCGTTTGCCCACACACGGACCAACAAATACGACTTTGGCTTCGGGGTATTTCTCTTTGGCCATTTCGATGGTATAGTACATCGGCGATTTGGTGTGCGAAACAAATGGTTTCATTTCAGGCAAATGTTTGTTTACTAGCTCAATGTACGACGGACAACAAGAAGTGGTCATGAACTGCTGTCCTTCTTCCAGTTTCTCCTGAAGTTCAGCACCCTCGCGTCGTGTTGTTTCCATAGCACCGAATGCAACTTCAATAGCTTCTACAAAACCAATTTTTTCAACGGCATGAGCTATTTCACCTATCGTATTATTGAACTGCGACATGATGGAAGGCGCCATGATGGCAACAAGTTGCTCACCACGCTTAATGGCCGAAAGTATATCGAATAGTTGCGAAACTTCGTAAACCGAACCAAACGGACAGGCGTTGATACATTTTCCGCAATAAATACATTTGTCTTCGTCAATGTGTTCAATGCCGTTTTCGTCTTTTTGAATCGCTTTTACAGGGCAGGCTTCTTCGCAGGGAACGGGTATGTAGACAATGGAATGATACATGCATGCTTCTTTACAAATCCCGCAGTTGATACATTTTGCGTGATTGATATGAGCTTGTCCGTTTTCCATAAAAGTGATGGCATCTTTTGGGCAATTCATGTAGCACGAACGGGCAACGCAGCCTTTACACAAATTCGTTACTACATAGTTTGTTTTTACACAGGCTGTACATGCTTCATCTACAACGGTCAGGATGGTTTTCTTTGTTTCGGTGCGCTCCAGTGCCCGTTGTGCATAAACCGAAAGTGGTGTAAGTTCATCCTCTTCTTCGTCGATGCTGAATCCAAGAATTGGTAGCATCTTGTATTTCAGAACAGCTCGTTCTTTGTGAATACAGCATCTGCCCCGCGCCTGAGCATTTTTGGGAGACATGGTGATGGGAATTCTGTCAATCTCTAAAACTAATTTGTCTTCTTTGAAAAGTGAAATGAGTTTTGACATCAAATCACGGCGGACAATCATCGTGTTGTTTACAAACGCCATTGTTTTCGGGTTTTATTGTTTTGGGATGGCAAAGTTACTACTTTTTTGAATTAAAGAAAAATTTCTGTAATTAAATAAGTACTCGTTTACTATTTTGGAAATTTGGATTGGATTTGAAATGACTGAAAAGGTTTAGATACAACGCTGAAAAATAATCAGATATGGGTTGTATATTATTTGGCAGGAATTATTTGATGAATTTGGTTTGTTCTTTCTTTTTAATTCCCTGAAAAACAAATTCAACAATGCTGTTTTTATTTTTCTCAAATTCAGCACTAATGTTTTGTCGGATATAAGGTACTTCCAGTCCCTTGATGGCATAAAAAATAATGATGGACGACAATTCTACATCCATTCGCTTGAAAATATTTTTTTCGATACCTTCCGAAATGATAGTGCGTAATAGTGTTATTTCCATAACATCAATTTTACGACGCTTACGCTCCACTTCATATATATCGTGAAAAAAGTCGGCACGCAACGAACCGTTTCTGTTTACAACATCCTTAACGGCATCTAAATGGACTAAAATATGATTGGTAAGTTTTACGTCAGGCTCTGCTTTTTGATTGGATACAACGGTCAGGCGTTCGATAATCGTATCTAACTCTTTGTCAATTACAGCTCTGTATATTTCTTCTTTATTGTTGAAATAGGTATACAAAGTGCGTCGACCTTTTTTTGAAGCTTCAGCAATGTCATTCATTGTTACATCTTTCTTTCCGTTTTCAGCAAAAAGTTGTCGGGCAACTTCGATGAGCATCTTTTTCGTATTCGACATTATAGTGAGTATTTATACTGTTTTAATTTAATGTTTGCAAAGATAATGAATTGTTTGTTAATTTACAATTGGTCGACTAGTTGAATTGGGGGTAAAACAGTGTGTTTTTTCAATTCATCAATCATTTTGTTTCTTTCGGGCGCGATATGTAATGATTCCCCTCAAACTCCATACTACAATAATGGCAAAAACAAAGCGAGGAGCAATAATCCAGCCTGCAGGAACACCTATAGCTACAAACAGCAATGTGTCTTCGAGCAATGAGTGGTTGATTGCAATATGATAGTTAAGTAGATTAGCACTTGCTTTTGTAATTTGTTTGTTTTCAACTTCCTCCATCATAATGACAGAGCCGTAGGTTAATCCAAGTGTTTGAGCAACAAACCATAAAAATGAACTATCAGCACTAAGTCCCATCAACCTCATCAGGGGAGCAAATAATTTTGAAATTAAACTCAACATGTTGAATTCTTTTAAAATATTTTGCAAAATCATTAAACCACTTATAATCAGCGTTATTTTTAATGATAATTTTCCGGCATTTACAAGCCAGTTGCTCAACATAGAATATACGTCAGGGTAAACAATACTTTGCTGGAGCACATGGACTGAGCCCAAATGTGCCGGTAGCAGCAGGTTTAGCAAGTAGGCAGCTATAAATGATACAGATAATCGCACAATAAAAATGGCTGCAAACGATGAACCTGTTTTCTTTTGAATGGCTGTCTCAACAAGTAGGTTGTGAGACACAAGACACATGATAGCAAGAATTGTTATTTCGCGGATTTCGAGTGGTAATGTTGTGATAATGGCAATGGGAGCATAAAGTGGTAGAAAGAAACTCGAAATAAATACAACTGCCGATTCGCCGGGTAAGCCGATAATCGAAAAAGCGGGTGCCAGATATTTTGCAATGATATTGATTATGCCCCAATACTGAAGAAAACTCACAAAAAGACTGATAGGTATAATTAGTTTGAGTAACCACCAAATTGTTTTACCTGCCTTTGGTAATGCTGATTGAGTGCTTTTGTATATGCGTTGAAATGTATTAGTCATAAGCCGGGGGATATAAAACAAGAAAGGTTGTCTCCCGACAACCCAATCTTTTAGTTAACCTTAAATCTAATACCATGAAAAACACAGTGCAAAGATAAGGGCTATTTTTATGTTGTACAACATATTTATCAAGTATTTTTATCGAATTAACAATAATTAACTCTGCAGTAAATATGTTTTTGTTTATAACATGATTTGATTGTTGATTATCAGCAGCATAGAGCTATTTGACACGTATCCAGGTTTGCGATCTTCCTATCCAGCCACCACTGTCAAGCGATCCACGCACGTTTAAATTGCCTGTTTTAGGATCAAAACTGATATTGCATTTGTAAACTTTTCCGTTTTTAGGATCTAAAATTGTTCCTCCTGTAAGCTTTCCGGCGGTTTCTACCATGTTATTGATGATTCTCAATCCTAAGTTTGGTTTGTTTTTATTTGCTCCTTCACATTCGGAACAAATACCATCCGGATTTTTAAAGAGTTTTTCAATTGTACCGTAGTATTTGCCATTTGTGGCTTTAAAAATTAAAACAATTGATTTTTCACTTCCATCTTTGTCATCAATGGTTTTCCATTTTCCAACAATTTTATCTGCCTGGGCAAAGCCCGACACACAGAATGCCACCAAAAGTGCAAATGAAATAAGTACTTTTTTCATATTGAATAAATTTAAAATTTAGGCAAAGATATTAATTATTTGCACAAATGCAACTATTGTGTGCGGAAATGATTTCAATTGCAACAATTGTAGAATATAAATATGTTAATACAATTTAGAGTCTGCTCATTTTATTGTACTTTTGTCAGCAAAATTTTACAGTATGAGAACAAGTTTTATTCTGGACAAAACAGAGATGGAAGGCATTATAAGCCAATGTGATGTGTGTTTTGTAGGCATTGTCGAAGCAGATGGCACTCCGTATGTAATTCCTATGAATTTCGGATATGTGAACGATGAAATCATTCTTCATTCGGCACCCGAAGGAAAGCATTTGAGTTTACTGGAACTAAATAATCGTGTTTGTGTAACTTTCAGTTCAGGTCATGAACTGGTATATCAACATCCCGATGTGGCATGCAGCTACAGCATGACTTCCAAAAGTGTGCTTTGCAAAGGTGTAGTGTACTTTGTTGAGGATTTGGAAGAGAAGGCCAACCTGATGAATATTCTGATGCGTAACTACACCGACCGTGAGTTTAAATATTCTATTCCTGCACTTCGCAATGTGAAGGTTTGGCGTGTGAAAGTAGATGAAATGACAGGCAAGTCATTTGGGCAGAACTTTAAAAAATCATCCGATCTGTAACCGTTTTTTTTGGCATAGCAATTGAAATATATAAATGCACAATAATCAGTATTTATCTATATTGCATTAAATCAGCAGTATAGACTAAATTGACATTGACGCAAATTGTGTAAAAAGAAACTTATGCCAAATTGGCAGCAAAACAACCAAATAATGAATAATCCTTTTGATAATTTATTCTCTGATGATATGATGGGTTCGTCGGATATTTTTCCCATAATTTCGCTCGATGAACGCTCGTCGGAACTCAATATTGTATCCGGTGACGTACTGCCAATATTACCGCTTCGAAACATGGTGCTTTATCCGGGCGTTTTACTACCTGTAGCTGTTGCCCGTTCGAAATCGTTGAAGTTGGTACGTGCTGCCAATGAAAACGAAATTTTGATTGGTGTGTGCTCGCAGATAGATAAAAAATTGGATGATCCGACCATCGATCAGCTTTACCAAATGGGTACAGTTGCACAGGTTGTGCGTATTCTGGAAATGCCTGATAATACAACAACTGTCATTCTGGAAGGTAAACGTCGTTTTCATTTGGGCGAGCAAGAGTCGGTGAAACCTTATTTAAAAGCGAAAGTGAATTTGGTGGAGGATGTAGTTCCCGATCCGAATGATGGGTTATTTCAGGCACTTGTATCTTCCATCAAGGATTTAGCAACGAATATTATCAATAATTCCGGGGTAATGTCTCCCGAAATGGCTTTTGCTATTCGGAATATTGAGAATCCCGTTTTCCTTATAAATTATGTTTGTGTGAACTTCGGTTTGCATGTTAAGGAAAAACAACGTTTGCTCGAAATTGACGAAGTAATGGAGCGTGGCTATCAGTTGCTGGAACTGCTTAACAAAGAATCGCAATTGCTTGAAATTAAATTATCGATTCAGAATAAAGCCAAAGAAGGCATTGACCAACAACAACGTGAATATTTTCTGCAACAGCAGATGAAAACCATTCAAAATGAATTGGGTGGCGGTTCGCCCGAAGAAGATGTGGCTGATTTCAGAGATCGGGCGAAAAAGAAGAAATGGAGCGAAGCCATAGCGAAGGTTTTTGATAAGGAATTGAAGAAACTTGAGCGGACAAGTCAGCATTCACCGGATTATTCAACGCAATTGAACTACATCGAGACCATGCTTGATTTGCCGTGGAATGAATTTTCGAAGGATAACTTCAACCTGAAAAATGCGAAAAAAGTACTTGACAAAGACCATTTTGGAATGGATCAGGTAAAAGATCGTATTTTGGAACATTTGGCTGTGCTGAAATTGAAAGGTGACATGAAATCACCGATTATATGTTTATATGGCCCTCCCGGAGTTGGAAAAACATCATTGGGAAAATCAATTGCCACAGCGTTGAACCGCAAATATGTGCGGGTTTCGTTGGGTGGATTGCACGATGAGGCTGAAATCCGCGGACATCGTCGTACCTATATTGGTGCTTTGCCGGGAAGAATCATGCAAAATATACAAAAGGCCGATACGGCAAACCCGGTTTTTGTGTTGGACGAAATAGATAAAATCACTGCTGACTATAAAGGAGATCCTTCTTCGGCTTTGCTTGAAGTGCTCGACCCGGAACAAAATACAGCATTCCACGATAATTATCTGGATGTGGATTTTGACCTGTCGAAGGTACTTTTTATTGCAACAGCCAATAACCTGAGTACTATTCCACGTCCGTTGTTGGATCGTATGGAGTTGATTGAAGTGAGCGGTTATACGCAGGAAGAAAAACTGGAAATCGCCCGTCGTCATTTGGTTTCGAAGGAATTGGAAAATCATGGTTTGAAGGAATCGGATATAACGTTACCTAAGCCAGTTTTAAATAAACTGATTGAATCGTATACACGTGAATCGGGTGTTCGTGAGTTGAATCGTCAGATTGCAGGAGTAATGCGTAAAGTAGCGAAACGAGTGGCTACCGATGAAAAGTATAACCTGGAATTGACTGAAGATGATTTGAAAACCTATTTAGGAGCTCCACGTTACAGCAAAGATAAATACGAAGGAAATGATTATTACGGCGTTGTTACAGGATTGGCCTGGACGCAGGTTGGTGGCGAAATACTGTTTATTGAATCGAGTTTGAGCAAAAGTAAAGCGCCCCGACTTACCCTTACCGGAAATCTGGGTGATGTGATGAAAGAATCGGCTATGCTGGCGTTGGAGTATATCAAAGCACATGCTGACGATTTGAAAATAGATAGTCAGCTTTTTGAAGACTGGAATGTACACATACACGTACCCGAAGGTGCAATACCAAAAGATGGTCCGTCGGCTGGTGTTACTATGGCAACTGCTTTGGTTTCTGCTTTCACAAAACGTAAAGTTCGTAAGAATCTGGCTATGACCGGTGAGATTACCCTTCGTGGAAAAGTGCTTCCGGTTGGTGGTATTAAAGAAAAGATACTGGCTGCTAAACGTGCCGGAATTACAGACATCATTCTTTGTGTTGATAATGAAAAAGACATTGATGAAATTAAACCAATTTATTTAAAGGGATTGAAATTTCATTTTGTAAAAGATATCATGGAAGTAATTGATTTGGCATTATTGAAATAATTAAATACATGAAAAACGCCTGCTGATTTTAAATTCAGCAGGCGTTTTTTTTTATGTCGAAATGCTTAATGCTCGATAAATTTATTTGATAATTAATTTCTCTACATGTAATTTATCGGTATTTGTACTAATCTTAACCAGGTACATACCTTTAGGCAGATAACTTATATCAATACCTGGTTCTAACCCTGTCTGTGTTTGGATTGTTTTCAATATGGATCCCTGAAGCGTTAGCAGTTCAACAGTCAAATCTCCGGATTCCGAATTTATAAAGAACATTCCTTTGGCCGGGTTTGGATATAATTTGAATGAAGCTTGCGATAGATTTCCAACCGAAGCTTTCAAATAATTGGGTGCACCCGGAGATCCACTCTTGTAAGTGTCTGCATACCAGTTTTCGGCCAGGGTGTTGTCAAGTGCAGGGTTTCTCAACTCTAATGTAGGTCCTGAGCCGGCAGCTTCGGGAGCCCACGGAGCTACAGAACTATACACGACTGAGTCGACTAATACGCCTTGTTTATCATAGAGTCTGACAGCTTCACCAGTACTCGACAGTCCAAATCCTGTGCTCCCAAATACATTTGGCATGTTCGGATAAACAGCTTTAAATGTCGTTATATTCTCGGTAACTATAGCATATCCATCAGCTGGCAGGCTAAAGCCACTTGGGAATGGGAATCCATGCAGATTATCTCCATCTTTGAAAATCCACCCCGACATATCTACGGCAACATTCCCCTGATTGTATATTTCAACCCAATCCCCTGTTGGCTTATCGGCTCCCGATTTGTAATTTATTTCATTAATTACTATGTCAGAACCTTTAGCTGTAAGTGTTTGAACAGCATTTACCTTTGTTGAAACAATGGGTGTTAGCACCGGAGAAAGTAGATGCAGTGAATCGGTAGTAGATATAGCGTATGGCAAGGTAAAGAAGGATCTTTTAGTTGGGAAAAACTGATTGCCTAATGCCAGACTTGGGGCTATATAAATAGTTTCATTTGGTAAAATTACTATACCATCACGAAACATAAAATCATTCGTAGGGTCGTTTGTTCGCAAGTGGCAATAAGATAAATCAC
Organism: Paludibacter sp.; assembly: GCA_028710895.1. GTDB lineage: Bacteria > Bacteroidota > Bacteroidia > Bacteroidales > Paludibacteraceae > Paludibacter. The sequence continues at coordinate 123,758 of JAQTTH010000012.1, read as the reverse complement.
TGCTTAAAGTAGAAGAAGTATTTATTATTTCTACATAATTCTGATTGTTATACTTAGATACGTTTCCTATTTTCAACCTACTGCTAAGGTTTGCATTTATGTTGCCTTTATTAATAGCATAGGATTTGGAACCATAATAATCGATGTAAAATATGCCATTTGCAGGATAATTTTGCTCAGCTCCTGTGAGTGCAAACGGCACAAGTTTTCCCACAAATTTTGTAGCATCCAGCGTATTGCCATAAACCAAATCATTAGCTAGCAAATCATTATGTAGACCATCATCATAGAGTCTCAAACTACTAAATTTGAACGACTGACCAAATTTATTGAAATCGACAGAATCGGCAAAAAACATTCTTACCGGTTGTGCCACTGGAGATGTTATTCTGAAATTTATAATTGGATCTGAAGGTGTTGGTAAAGGATTAGAACAATAAAAGTTTGTCAATACATTTCGTTCAGGAATATTATTCGCTTGTAGAAATGTTTTACGATGCGCTAAAAACCATTTTAGTTTTGGTATCTCATTATCAAACTGCTGATTTGTTGCTTCTTTGCGGTTATCAAGGTATACATCCTGCTTTATCTTTGAGTATGTATTGTCAATCAATGTGTCCAGATAACTGAACCCATCAGTGATTATTTTATTTACCTTGCTTTTAAAAACTGTTCGGTAGGTTGGGTTCTCTAATAATCGTTGAAATACTACCTGATATTCGGGAGTAAACGCATCGCGCATATTGTATGTTACAGATGTAGAGTCGAAAACCCCTACAGCCGAATTGCCGAATGAGCCTTCATTATCCCAGGGTAATAATTCATATTTCACGTTTTGACTGTTCTTGTTCATGAATATATTCTTTGTGAAATTATCCATATCAAGAAACACAAAGTGCACTGCAAAGAAGTTGAGGAAATTATCCACGTCAATTATCTCAGATGCATGTGCGTCAAAATCATTTTTTGTCCAGTATAAAGTCTTATTGAATAAATTTCTCAATTCATTGAAAGATGGGTCACCACCCAATTCAATTTGCCAGATATTTGAATAATAGTCGTCTCTGACAGTTGGTGCCATCAATGCACCATGATTCAATGCTTTATAGATGGATATGGGCGCGCGACCATTTCTTGCCAGATACTCATCGTTTATTTGCTCAACTTGCGTATAAATACCATAGGGCTGATTATTGACTTCGTACGTTACATGTTTGATTTTAGAAGCCGGACTTCCTAAATAATCAAAGAGTCTCATAATCAGAAAATTTCGGAGATTGGAGTAATCCTTATAATCGGCATTCAGATTGATGCGGGATACCCCGAAATAATTTTTTTTGTTATTGAATTTAATTGCCCAGCTCTTTTTGGGGTAAAACAGAGTTGTTGACCCCTTGAATCTTGCCTGTACATTATAGGTAAATGTATCTACCTGAAAAACTGCAGGGTAATAGGTTTCATCCTCAGGGCGTGCATACATTAATGCCAGATCTGTTTCGGAAATCGTGAGTTTGTAATGCGGTAGATTCTGCGCTGTGGTAGTAAGCACTATAAGGAGAAATGCGAAGAGTAGTTTTTTTCTCATAAATAGATTTTTTAATTCGGAAATTTATGTTTTGTATAATAAACGGCTGAGTTTATGGCATTGATAATAATCGAAGAACTTCTGAATTTACATAGCCTACATACTTCAATTCTGTGTTGTAACACTTAAATTTTATAATTGTTCACTATTTTACTTTGTGTATTTCATACTGATTTGTAATCAGTTATTATTCATGAAACACAAACTTTGTTATTCCTATGTATAGCCAACAATTTAAATACGCGAAACCAATGTTTTGTTTCTTATTCACAATGAATACTGCAAATATATAAACAAATCTTATTTTATTAGGAAAAGGAGCTAAGTATTGTAAAAAGTATTTTTCTTTATACTTCATTAGGCAATTATTTCGGTAAAAAGGGTTAATTTTGCAGCAGAATTTTTCAAACAATAATTTAAATTTTTTTGAAGTGAAAAAACTAAATTTTATTTTGTCGCTAACGTGTGTCGCGTTATTTTTTTCATCGTGTAAAACCTTACAGATAGAAAAACCAAAAGAATCCTATTTGCCTTCCAATATCGCTCCGGCAGTATCCGAAATTCCGTTGCAAGTGGAACTTGATGTGAAAAAACTGGAAGCATCTATCAATAAGAAAATGAATGGGTTGATTTTCGAAGGTTCGAATTTATCGGACAAAGATCTTTCAGTAAAAGTATGGAAAGCTCAACCATTTACATTTACTATCAACAATAATGTAATAGAATACCGTGTTCCATTGAAGCTCTGGACTCGTTTTGCATGGAAAGTTGAAAAGTTTGGCTATTCGGTTGGCGATAATTACGAAGCCAACGGAAGCATTGCGCTTACGTATAAAACAACAATCAGCATTGATAAAAACTGGAAGTTGATAGCAAAAACTACCGGATCGGGTTACGAATGGTTGGAAACGCCAAAATTGAGCGTAGTAGGAGTGAATGTGCCTGTTACACCGGTTGCAAGTCTCGCTTTATCGCAATGCGATAAACTGATTACTGCTCAAATTGATAAAACGCTGGCTGAAACAGTTGACCTGAAGAAATATGTAAATCAGGCCTGGAACGAATCGCAAAAACCACGTCAGGTAAGTACCGAAAATAATGTGTGGTTACGCATTACACCCAAAGATGTGTATGTTTCGCCATTTACAACCACCAACAATAAATTGAATCTGGCAGTTGCACTTTATGCGCAGATTGAATCGTTTATGGGTTCTCAACCTGCAGCAAATACCGCTGTAGCTCTTCCTGCATTTAAATACGTGACTCGTCCGGCTCAACAGTTTAATCTGAATATTGGTGCCGATGTTACTTTTGACAAAATTGCCGAAATTGCCAAAAAACAATTGCAGGGAAAAACCTTTACACAGGGAAACAAAGCAATCACTATTACCGATTTATCGCTTTTTGGAAGCGAGGGTAAAGCAGTTTTTATTGCCGATGTGATTGGATCGCTCAAAGGGCGTATTTATTTTACCGGTAACATGACGTATAACGCAGAAAAAACGGCTGTCGAAATTACAGAACCTGAATTTGAAGTGAAAACATCGAATGCATTGGTAAAAAGTGCCGGTTGGTTGTTGCATGGCATGATTTTGAAACAACTTACTCCTTATCTGACTTATTCCATTAAAGATAACCTGGACAAAATGAAGTTAGATGTAAATCAAATGCTTGGTAATTATACTATCATGGATGGTGTGTCGCTTCAGGGAAAACTGAATAGTGTAAGCGTTACCAGCCTGAGTTTGGTACCGGGAGCAGTTAGGGTACAAGCTAATGTAAAAGGAAATATCGGACTGAAAGTACAGGATTTGAAATTATAAGAATCGGATTTAAAAACTATAAAAACCTCATAGGCTGTTGCTTATGAGGTTTTTTATTCTTGGAAAAAAGCGATATTTCTCGATTTCAGATTGGGCGGGTTTGTTTTGGGGAAGTCGCAGTAACAAGTTTGGAACTTGCAGTAGCAAGTTTCATACTCGCAGTAACTAATTTGAAAGTTGCAGTAACAAGTTTGATACTCGCAGTAATGAGTTTGGAAGTCGCAGTAACAAGTTTGATACTCGCAGTAATGAGTTTGGAACTTGCAGTAGCAAGTTTGATACTCGCAGTAATGAGTTTGGAACTTGCAGTAGCAAGTTTGATACTCGCAGTAATGATTCTGAAAGTTGCAGTAACAAGTTTGATACTCGCAGTAATGAGTTTGGAAGTCGCAGTAACTAATTTGAAAGTTGCAGTAGCAAGTTTGGAACTCGCAGTAAGGAGTTTGGAAGTTGGAGTAGGTCTATTTAATTAATCTTTTATATCATAAAATGATACATTCTACGTTTAACTGAATAAATGCTTATCATAATTGGTCAGGTTCAATTATTAATCCGCTTTTTGGTACTATATTTGTTTTTCCATTGATTCTAAAAAAATACAAATCCATAGGGATATGAAAAAAACTATTTTATTTGTAATTCTTATTTCGCTGATTTTTACCGGTTATATGTTAGCCGCTAAAGAAGATATCTCGTTGGCAAAACGTTGGGAGAAAGTAAACGAACTGGCTGAAAAGCAACTGCCTGAATCGGCATTGAAAGAAGTTGAAGTTATTCTAGCGCAAGCCGGGAAAGAGAAAAACTCTGTTGAGGTGATAAAAGCCATGGTGTATAAAATGCGCTTTGCGCTGGAAAAAAATCCCGATGAAGCACCAGCCCTGATAAAAGACTTCGAAGCTTTTACCCTAAAAAGTACCGACCCTGCCGAACGTGCTCTGCTCCATTCCATGACAGCAGAGCTGTACGCTCAATACTACCAAAAAGATCAATGGACAATCAATAACCGAACTGAAATAACCGGTTTGGTACCCGAGGATATGAAAGAGTGGACCAAGAATATCTACTTTGATAAAATAACCAGGCATTTGGCTGCTTCGCTTGAAAATCGGTCGATCTTGCAGAAAACAGATGCGCTGAAATTTAGTACATTATTTATCAAAGGTAAAGATAGTAAGGAATTGCAGCCCACGTTGTATGATTTTCTATGTTATCGGAAGATTGATATTTTATCATCACTGCTAAACGAATCATTCAATAATAACATTTTCAATATCAAGGAGATCTTATCAGATTCTACCATAGTAATGAATGATTCTCTTATAGCAGTTGACACTGTTGCAACAGATGAATTTGCGGTTACAGTAGATACTATTGCTGTAGATAGTGTTGCTATTGAATCAATTGATTTTCCTGAGTCTCAAAATGTTAGTTTCAGAAATTCTCAATTAGCACCTGATACTACAAGTTCTATTTTTGAAACATTAATACACAAAACGTATAAAGAGCTGATAGACTTTCGGAAAAATCAACATAATGATCCGGCGGCTCTGTATGCTGAATTAAGCTATCTTAAATTCAATCATAATCATTCACATATCGAAAACCGGGATTCAATCTATATAAGTAGACTCTACAAACTCGAAAAGGAATATACTAACTCTGAGAGTGTAATTGAGGTGCTGGCCTTAAAAGCAAACTTCTACATGATTAAGACCTATGATTATCGTTTTCGGAAAGTGGCTGATGATTTTTTACTCAATGATAGTCTTAAACAGCAGTCGAAGTTTAAACGTATAGCCTACAATATCTGTGAAGAGGGGATAAGGCGGTTTCCGAAATACAAGAGAATCGATTTACTTCATAATTTGAAAGCAATCATTCTTCATCGTTCGATTGATGCAACTGTACCCAATGTCGCAAAACCAGGTTCTAGTGTTATTACCAGCATTAGAACTTCAAATGTCGACACGTTGAAAATATCGGTTTTTAAAATAAACGATAGTGCTATAAACTACTTCAGGTATCATCAGGCTAATAGAAATGTAGCCAGTTACCCAAATAGAACGTTGGTGCGTACTGATATTGTAGTGCCGAAGAAAGATTATTATTTCAATACGGTGGAAACAAAATATGAATTCAGAGTATCCGATTATGGACAATACGAAATGATTGTTTCTGCTAATGGAGCAAAAGAATCAGCGATATACTCATTTTGTGTGACAAACCTTATGCATCTGCAAAGAGATAAAAGTAAGAAAGGACATGAAATTTTTGTGACGGATTTTGCTACAGGCAAGCCTTTGTCCGATGTGAAAGTTAGTATATATAAATCTAAATGGGATTACGAAACAAATGTTACTCATGTTGACTCTTTAACCACCAGTATTACAGATAAGTCCGGTTATTGCTCGTTCGACAGTTTGACTGAAAGTAACTATGTATTATTCTTGAATAAAGGTATGGATAATGCCTATTCAATTAATATAACTAATTATGGTTCAAATTGGAGGAGTGGTGATGAGGCAAACAAAGATTTGCTAAAATTAGATATTCTTACTGACAGAGTAGTTTATCGTCCGGGTCAATCTGTTTACTTTAAAGGAATAGCTTATATAGTTACTCCGCTAAGGCAGGAAGTTGTAGTGAACAAAACAATTGAAGTAAAGTTGACAAATGTGAATAATGAACAGATGTCATCTAAAAAGTTTACAACCAATGAATTTGGATCTTTTTCAGGTGAATTTATTTTGCCGGAAAACGGTCTGAACGGAGAATATACGCTTGAAGCCGGAGATTACTGTACAAAACAGATTTTTGTGGAAGAATATAAACGACCAACACTTGAAACAATGATTGAAGTACCAAAAACCGAAGTGGTTTGGGGAGATTCAACACACTTCAAAGGATCTGTGAAAGGCTTTTCTGGCTATTCAATTGCAGGAGCAAAGGTGAAATATAACATTACCCGTTCTGCACATCGTTTATGCAAAGGATATTATCCTGAAGAAGTAGTTCAGACTGGAACTACAACAACTAATGCAGAAGGTATATTTGATGTTTCGTTTATTCCTAAAAGATCACAGCAATCAGTAAAAAGTATTGAAGAACAATATTTTAATTACACCCTGATGGTTGATGTGACAGATGCAAAAGGAGAGACTCAACACGAGGAACAATCTTTGTCAGTAGGAGATAAGTCACTTTTTATAAGTACGGATATTTCATCTCTGGTTAAAAAAGATACGTTTACCATTCAGGTAACCACGGCGACAATAAATGATGAGCCCGTAAATAAGGTACTTAATTATTTCTTGTATAGGCTAAAAGAAAATAGTTGCTGCAATGAAGATATAGTTTCTGATTCTGTACCTCCAATTGACAAAGAAGTTATTCATGGTAGCTTCGAATCAAAAACAGGGAAACTATTTTTAAATCTAAAACAATTGAAATCGGGGCAATACAAATTAGTGCTGAAAACCACTGATTCTCAAAATCGTGAAGTGAAAACTGAAGAAGTGTTTATACTTTATTCAAATAAAGATAAGCGCCCACCAGTTAAAGTACATGCTTGGCTTACAGATAAAAATATAGGTTGTAATGTTGGCAATGTTGCCCGTGTTCGGTTTGGAACTTCAAACAAAGATGCCTACATTTTGTATGAGCTATCCAAAGGGTCTGAAGTCATTAAACAGAGTTGGATTAGGCTTACGAATGAATGTAAAACATTTGAAATTCCTTTCCTGAAAGAATATGGTGACGGTGTTACTGCAATGTTTACCTTAGTTAGAAATGGTAAAATATATACCCAGTCAGCCAGTATCGTTCTAAATGCAGTTGAGAGAACGCTTGAGCCCAAACTATCAGTTTTCAGAGACAAACTAAAACCTGGAGAAAAAACGAGTTGGACGGTGCAAATTCCTGGAACGGACAAGAAACACATAGCCGAATTACTGGTTGGAATGTACGATGCGTCTTTGGATAAGATTGCTCGTAATAAATGGTTTTTTCAACCGGTCTATTTTCCGAATGTAGTTGCTGCAACTGAATGGGAAAGTTATAACGTTACGCAATCCGATTTCGGTTATAGCGAATGGTCTGAGATCAAAGAGGTGAAAGATTTTCAATTGGATCAACTGAATTGGTTCGGAATACCTGCGGGTGGAGAAACACCTCGCTTGATGTATGGTGTTACGGCTATGACTAAAGTCATGGATAGGAATAGTGATATGCAACGTAGCTGCGTCAAATCCAGTCGGCTTGACGTTACCAATATGGCATTGCTGGGCAGCTCCGGAGTTGAACCTCCTCCTGCTTTAAGAAGTTCGGTGAAATTTACCGCGCCAGTTATGAAAGATGATGTGGAAACATCTTCAGTCAGAGAAGAATCGGATGCAACACTGTCGGTTAATCCCGATAAAATAAAGCTCCGCACCAATTTCAACGAAACAGCCTTTTTCTATCCCCAGTTACGCACAGACTCAACCGGTAATGTGAAGTTTACATTTACAGCTCCCGAAAGTTTGACACGTTGGAATGTAAAGATGCTGGCACATACACCGGATTTGTATTTTGGTCAGGGTGAAGCGCAGGTTGTAACGCAAAAGGATTTGATGGTGCAGATGAACATGCCACGTTTCGTGCGTCGTTCGGATAAATTGTTATTGAGTGCCAATGTAATCAATCTCACGGATAAAGCGCTTACTGCTGCTGTTCAGTTCGAAATGATGGATCCGGCAACCGAGAAATCTATCAAATTGAAAGACGCAGCACCAAAAACTGTAACACTGGCTGCTAATGAAACCAAAGCGGTGGAGTGGGAGCTAACCGAATTTTCTCCATACGAATTGGTAATCTGTAAAGCAATTGCTCAAGCCGGAAACTTTAGTGATGGTGAGCAGAAGTATTTACCTGTGCTACCTGACAAAGTATTAGTGACTGAGAGTCTACCGCTCACAATTCGTGGCAATCAGACTCGCACATTCAGCTTCGAAAGCCTACTGAAAAACGGTTCGAAAGTAGATACTAAAAACCTGTCGGTAGAATTTTCGTCAAATCCGGCCTGGTATGCCGTACAAGCTTTGCCAACAATTTCGACACCGGAAGATGACAACGCGTTGGATTATTTTACGGCTTATTATGCCAATAGTTTAGCGGCTTTTATTGCCAATTCGAATCCCAAAATAGCAGCAACTTTTGACCGTTGGAAAAAGGCGGGTGGAAGTCGTGAGGCCTTATTGTCGAACCTGGAAAAAAATGCCGAGTTGAAAAATATGCTGTTGGAAGAAACACCCTGGGTAATGGCAGCTAAGGACGAAACAGAACAGAAACGACAAATCGCATTGTTGTTCGACATCAATATGCAAAAGAATCAGGGGCAGCAATATCTTGATAAACTGTTGGCTTTACAAATGCCTTCGGGTGGTTTTACCTGGTTTAAGGGAATGAGTGAAAGCCGATATATTACGCAGGAAATTCTGTTGAATCTGGGACGACTAAATCGACTAACCGGAAAGGCGGATGCAAATCAACAAGCAGCAATTGCTTCTGCGTTGAGATACCTGGATTTGGAAATGGCTCATGATTTTGAAAATCTGAAGAAATACAATTCAAATTATCGGAATGAAGAGTGTGTTGACAATATGCAGTTGTTTTACCTGCATTTGCGTTCCGAATTTTCTGCTATTCCTGTTGTAGCTTCGGCACAAGAAGCTGTGAAATTCTATACGGCTCAGTCGGAAAAAGACTGGACAAACTTTACACTTTATGGAAAAGCCATGATGGCTGTTGTTGCGAATAGAAATGGAAAAACCCAGTTGGCAAACGATATTCTGAAATCACTGAAAGAAAATGCATTGAAGACTGACGAGTTTGGGATGTATTGGGCCAAAAACACTTCGGGTTATTTCTGGAATGAGCGTCCGATTGCTGTTCAGGCTGCCATTATTGAAGCCTTTACTGAAATAACAAAGAATACAGCCGATATAGATGAGCTTAAAATCTGGTTGTTGAAGCAAAAACAAACCCAACGTTGGGATTCGCCCATGGCTACCGTAGATGCTATTTATGCATTGCTAAATCAGGGTAGCGATTGGCTGGCCAACGAAGGTTCGGTGAAAATAAAAGCAGGAAATAAAACCCTGCAACCAGTGAGTGCCGAAGCCGGAACAGGATACTTCAAGGAAACGATACCTGTAGCAGAAGTTCGCTCCGATATGGGTAAAGTGACTGTGAATAAAACGGATAAAGGCATTGGCTGGGGAGCAATGTACTGGCAATATTATCAGGATTTGGACAAAATTCAGGGACAAGGCGGTCCGATGAAGATCACCAAAAAACTGTTTGTCGAGAAAATGACCGCTTCCGGAAAAACAATGATGCCGATTGAACAAGCGGAACTGCACAAGGGAGATAAAGTGATTACCCGGTTGGTTATTACAACTGATAGAAACCTGGAATTTGTGGCGTTAAAAGATTTACGGGCCTCCTGTTTTGAACCTGTAAATCAATTGTCAGGTTGCGAATGGAAAGAAAATGTTTGTTATTATCAGACAACTAAAGATGCTTCTATGCAGTTTTTCTTCTCATTCTTACCAAAAGGAACTTATGTATTTGAATACGGACTCTGGGTAAACGCTGCGGGAGAATATACAAGTGGAATTGCAGCAATTCAATGTCAGTATGCCCCCGAGTTTGTAAGTCATACGGGTGGAGAACGAATTCAAATTAAATAATGCAAAAAAGTCGGAGTGCAACCTGTGGGTTGAACTCCGACTGTAACAAACAAAATTTAAATGTAAACTAAGATTTAAATGTGCAAAACGCCATTGTTCTCAAGTATTTAGATAGTATTTGGTTTTTTACCACCAAGGTATTGGTGCTTTAGGTTCTTCTTTTATTTCTTCCGTTTTCTTTGAGTTCAATTTACTTACTGTAATTTTGGGCAAAACATTGGAGAAATAAGTTTTACCATTCATTACATCAGCAATGGCTTGTTCAACTTCGTTAATACCGGTTGATTTCAAAATATAGCCTTTAACTCCAAGTTCAATCATCTTTTTATAATACTCATCATCCCCGAACATAGAGAAAACAATAATCTTAAGGTTTGGAAATAATTCCAACGCTTTTTGAGTGGCTTCCATACCATTCATATGCGGCATGTCGATATCCATAAGTACTAAATCGGGAGCCGGTAGAGCCAGTAAATCAATGAATTCTTTGCCATCCGATGCTTCTCCAATAACCTTTCCCAAATTTTCGACTGTGATAAGTGATTTCAGCCCTTGACGGAAAATTAAATGATCATCAACAAGAATAATTGTCGGTTTTTTAAAAAATGATGTTTTCATAGCTGTAATTGTATTGTGTTAAGATGGATTGCTCTTATTTCAGGTACTAAAGTAGAGCAATTGAGATTCTTGTACAACAGCTGTAAGGACCAAAGAATTTATACTTAAGGAGGATTTTTAGTAGGTATATGTATGTAGTTTTATATAGGCCTAAAGTACCAGGCTTATATGTAATTAGCTGAAAAACAGTTTTATGTATTTGTCTGAGTGTTTGAGCCAGAAAGTAGAATTACAAAAAAAATGGAGTGGCTTACAAATCGATAATTTTATTTCGCAAGGCAAATAATATGAGTGTTGCAGTATTTTTACAGGCCGTTTTTTCAAGCAAATTTGCGCGATGAGATTTGACTGTTTTAGGACTAATATTTAGTTTTTGAGCTATTTCGTCGGTAGTGCTACCCAAACATATTTGCTGAAGAACTTCTATTTCCCGTTCCGTAAGATTTTTAGGGTCATTTTTTTTCTGTTCGTTGTTACGACTAAAGTTCATGATTATTTTTCGAAGAAGTTCATTGGAGAAATAGCTTTCGCCCTGCATTACATCCCTAATCGCTTTTTCGATTTCGGCAATGCCTGTCGATTTTAGAATGAAACCTTTTACGCCAAGATCAATCATTTTGTAATAATATTCTTCATCGCCAAACATAGTCAACGCAATTATTTTTATATCGGGAATTAGTTCAATTGCCTTCTTTGTGGCTTCCATTCCATTCATTTCAGGCATATCAATGTCCATTAATACCAGGTCGGGTTTGCAAACTGAAAGCATTTCGATAAATTCTATTCCGTTAGATGCCTCTCCAACAACAGTTGCAATGTTTTCGGCAGTAATCATCGCTTTTAACCCCTGTTGAAAAATGAGATGATCATCAACAATGATTAATGTTGGTTTTCTTTTAATACTTTGAATCATAATATGTTATTTTCCGAATTGTTGAAGTTATTATTTTAAAGGGATGTTTATGTGGTAGTTCACACCTTCGCGGGGTTTACTGAACATTTTAATCTCGCCACCAATAGTTTGAATCCTGTTTTGCAGGTTGAATAAACCCAGCCCTTTCTTTTCTAATAGAATTTTTACAATATCAAAACCTTTTCCATCGTCTCTGTATTGCAACTGTATTTGATTACCAACGTCGTTCAACTTGATATAGATGCGTTTAGCATTTGCATATTTAATTGTATTGTTTACGCATTCGATTATTGCACGATAAAGAGCCACTTCAATTTCAAGTTCGATTCGACGGGTAAGATTACTTTGAAGATCAATTTTAATCGTGTTTGTTTCTTCCAGTTTGTGTGCAAAGCTTTGAACGGCAGAAGTTAATCCGTAATTAGTGAGTAAGTGTGGACTCAGTTTATTTGATATTTCCTTCACGGCTGTAAGCGCTTCTTCGAGAATTTCTTCTGCTTTTTGAATAATATCCTTGCGGGAGCGGTTGCTTTTTGGGCGTAGCGACCATTGTAGATAGAGTTTAATAGTCGATAATAAAGGACCCAAGCCATCGTGCAACTCTTTCGAGAAATGTGCCCGTTCTTTTTCTTCTGTCTGAATTATTGCTTTGACAATTTGTTTCTCCTGCATCTGTCTTTTTTCAGTAATATCATGTATAACTCCATATATCAATCCTTCACTGGCTACATAATTAAGAAACATCTCGACAAATACGGTTGAATTGTCTTTTCTAACGCACTCAATATCGATATTATTGGTCTGATTGGTAGTTGATTCAACAGATATAAATGTTTCAAAATCACTGCGACGATCGGGGGTGATTAATTGAGACAATTCCATTCCTTCCAGTTCAAACTCTTCATATCCGAAAATACGACTCATCGAGTAGTTGAGATACTCAATATAGCCGTTTCTGCATGTAAAGACACCGTCGGTTATGTTCTTAGATAGAAGTTTATATTTACGTTCGCTGTATTTTAGTTTTTCCTCTGTTCTTTTTCTTTCAGTAATATCTCTGTTACTGCCTCTGATTCCAATAAAATCTCCAGCCTCGTTGAAAACAGGTTGACAGACATGTCCGATCCATTTTATGGCTCCATCTAAATGAATTATTCTAAATTGTAACTCAGCCCCACTTCTGTGCAATAATCTGTCTTGTTTGTGACTTAAATAGAGCTCCTTATCGTCAGAGTGCATAATGTCAAATAAGAGATTTGGATTCTGAATAAAATCATCAGAACTATAGCCCGTCACTTTTTTACAAGAAGGAGAGCAGTAAATAAATTTGTCATTTGTGTCGAGCCAGTATTCCCAGTCATCCGTAAAGTTTGCAATTGTACGGTATTTTTCTTCACTTTCAATTAAAGCATCCTCGGCAAGTTTCCGGTCAGTAATGTCACTCGAAACTCCAATAACACCAAACACTTCACCATCGGGAGTCGTGAGTGGAATTTTACTTGTATCGAACCACATAATTTTTCCATCTTGTTGATGTTGAGTTTCAACTATGTGTAGTTTTGTTGTGCCTTCTTGCATGACCTGATAGTCGTCGGCGCGATAATTTTCAGCTTCTGTATCAGCCCATGGTAAATCAAAATCGGTTTTACCAACAATTTCGGATGAGTTATTTAATCCGGCGCCTTTTGCAAAAGCTTCATTGGAACCTAAATAATTCGAATTCCTATCTTTCCAAAAAACTACCCCCGGAAAATGATCCAAAATTGTTAGAAGCATTTGTTCGCTTTCGCGCAATGCATCTTCTGTTTTTTTTCGGTCTGTAATGTCAATATAGGTTCCCACCAGGCCGGCAACCTTGCCAAGTTCATCATAAAATACATTTTTCACAAAAATGACATCGCGAATTTGATTCTCCTTATCAATAACTTTGGTTTCGAAGGTTATAAATCCGTTATTCGCAATGAGATCCAGGTCGCTTTGATAGTTAGTTCTTGATTCTTCACCTGGCCATAAATCCATTACCGATTTGCCTTTGATTTCATCATTGGATACCCCTAATTGAGTTGTAAAAGCCTGGTTACAACCGGTATATTGTCCCTTTGCATTCAAAAAGAAAACAGGAATGGGTATCGACTCTAATAAAACTTCAGTTAGTTTTAGGTTGCGAATTATCCTTGATTGCTCTTCTTTTCGTTCAGTAATATCCCGAATAGTACCAATCATTTTTACTGGATTATTATTATCATCAAAGACTAAATCACCAAGACCATGAACCCAGCATTCAGCCTTGTCGTTTACGCGGATGATTTTATATTCTTTATCAAACTTGCTTTTTTTTCCAATAACCTCATTCGAAAAATAATCAGTCATTGTTTCACGCCAACCGGGATGAATAATTGAAATCCAGCTTTCAATAGTCTTTTCAAAGGATGTATCTATTCCAAAAATACTATCCATTACTTCCGAACTTTCCCAATTACCTGAGGAAATATCCAGTTTGTAAGTTCCAAGCATTGCTATTTGTTGAGTATGCTTTAAGAAGAGTTCATTTTCTTTCAGCGAAGCTTCTAATTGTTTTCTTTCAGTTATATCTACCAGATAATGAAGGAAAACATCATCACTCACTTTTATCCAGTACACTTCCCATATTCGTCCAAAGGCTCTAACTTCAGGATTATTTTGGCACGGAGTGGCTAAAATACATTCATCGCCCTGACAAAAGCTACATTGGACATTGAATTGATCTGGAACGAGACTTGGGTATTCTACAGCTACCTTGTTGTTAGTGTCCGATATAAACTCTGATTTTCCAAATCCCCGCCAACAATGTTCGCCAATTTTGGCTCCGAAATGTAAGGCAATTGCATTTGTTGCCAACACAATACGATCTTTTCGTCTTACATACATGGCTGGGTATGGTAGAGACGAAAGAAGAGTCTGGTTGAGCGCAATAAGCTCTTTTTCTGAGTTTTGGTTGTCTGCTTTAGCCTGAACGTTATTTGACAGCTCATTATTTTCCTTATTCTGCGAGCTGGAGTTCTGCGAATTAGTTGAGTCTTTCATGATAAGGTGGTATTTTACGTGGTAAATTTATAAAAAAAAGAAAGACCGCCATTAAAAAACAGGGTCTTTCATCTAATTATTCTAAGAAAATATAGCTATGGAGCTTTTGGGTTTACATTTAGCTCAATTGTCGACTGTTACGACTGATTGTCTTTTTCAATTGCCTGTATTACAAGGGAAGCAATTGTCATTCCAAACATGGCAGGCATATAGGATGTTGTTCCGTTTACCTGAGCTTTCAGACTACACCATTCATGATTTACAAGATCGGGGTCGCCCGGCCCTTCAATGGCTTTTGGGCACATACACTTTTCAGTACCACAGGATGCATTCTCACCTTTGTTCTTAAGTACTTCGTCACTGTAGACGCACATGAACTTTTTACTTGTTCCTCCCAGTTTTTTTAGTCGACCACGCAAGGCAGCACCAAGCGGACAACCCTGCACTTTCCAGAACTCAGCCACTTTTATGCGGGTTGGATCCATTTTCAGTGCAGCTCCCATCGACGAAAAGAAAGTAGCATTTGTTTTTGTTGCTGTTTGTATCAGATGGACTTTGTTTGAAAGACTATCGATACCATCAATTATAAAGTCGTAGGAATCTAGGTCAAAAGATTCACTTGTTTCCGGACTGTAAATTTTTTGCAAAGCGGTGATTTCTGCTTTTGGATTAATTTCCAATAATCTATCCCGCAGAACGTCTGTTTTTACTTTACCAACAGTTTTGGTGGTAGCCATTAACTGTCGGTTTACATTTGTAACGCAAACCCGGTCGGAATCAACAATGGTGAGATGACGAATTCCCGAACGTACAAGGCTTTCGGCACACCAACTGCCAACACCTCCTATTCCAAAAATAATAACCCGTTTCTCAGATGCTTTCTCAATAAAACTTTTTCCTAAAAGCAGTTCCGTGCGCTGGAAAATACCTTTTTCAATACCCATTTCCGATTTAATTTCTTATATAACAACGAGTCCGTAAATATGCCTCTCTTTCGTAATTGTCCCAAATGCCAACGGCATTAATATTTGTTTCCAGTTGACCTGTAGTGATTGCAACAGGAATATTTCTTTCGATGGCTACCTGATTCATGGCAGCATAGTAGAGTGAATGAATACCCTTATTTTGCCAATCGGGGTGAACGCCATTGAAATATAAATCAATTGTATCATAATTACTTAATGCTCTCAAAATGTGGATAAAACCGAATGGAAATAATTTGCCTTTCGCTTTTTTAAATGCTTTTGAAAGTGATGGGAAGATTATTCCGAAAGCAACAACGTCATCTTTATCATCTAATATGAAACACAAAAGTTCCGGACGGGCAAAACCAAAATAAGCACTTGTATAGTATTTAATCTGCTTTTCGCTTAATTCGGTAAAACCATAAAGGTTTTTAAATGCAGTATTTAGCGTATTGAAGAATTTAGGAACATATGGCAGAGCATCCTTTTTTGTTTTAGGGATGAATATCTTTAAATTGTATTTCTGAGCAATAAGCTTGTTTATACGTGCTACTTTCTCAGGAATTGGCTGATTTGCTTTGATTTTGCTTTGTACCCAATCAACAGATTTGCTAAAACCATGTTTTTCCATGTGTTCGGGAAAGTATGGATAGTTATAAGCGCTTGTAATTGATGGTTCGTTTTCAAATCCATCAACCAACATACCCTCCGGATCAAGATCTGAAAAACCCAATGGTCCATGAATTCCTTTCATGCCACGTTCATTTCCCCATTTTTCAGCTGCATCCAACAAGGCTTTTGACACTTCGAGGTCATCAATAAAAGCAATCCAACCAAAACGTGTTCTGTTATCGTTCCAACGTTCGTTAGCTTTATGATTAATAATTACAGCAATCCGACCAACCACTTTATTCTCCTTATACGCTAACAAATAGGCTGCATCGCAATGTTCGAAAGATGGATTTTTTTCACGACTGAATGTATTCCATTCGTCAAAAATCAAAGGTGGAACCCAGTTTTTATCGTTTTTGTAAAGTTCAAAAGGAAACATAATGAATTTCTTCATTTCCTTTTTGGTAATTGCTTCTTTGATTGTAATCATGCTAAACGTTTTAATTAGAGTGATTTATGTCAGTACTTTTACTGATTTCTTCACAAGTTTATGTCCTGTTTATTTGGGTTGCAAATTTAACCATTTTGGCTTATCAATTGCAGAGATTTCTTGTTTAATATTTCTATTTGTCTTCCTTTAACACTAATTATGCCATCTTTGTCGAATTCTGTAAGAACCCGACTAACACTTTCACGGCTTGTATCCACCAGATTTGCAAATTCTGTTTGCGAAAGTGGGAGCATAAAAGTATCCGATTTAAAAATTTTATCAGCAAAATCGAGTATTGCATCTGCCATATTTCCCCGAATCAACTTTTGCGTACGGTTGGCACACCGATGAAACGATTCAAGCTCGTTTTTGCAAAATTCCTGAATTATTTCGCGGTTAAATTCTTTATTCTCATCCAATATATTCTGAAAAACTTCCAAATCAATAAAACAAACTTCGGCATCCGAAACCGCTGTAACCGAATACTGATTGATTTTGCTGCCGAAAGTAGTGGGCAATCCCAGGTAGCTGGGCGCATTTACCATTTTTACAATTTGCTCAGTATAAGGACCTGCCAGGTGAATTTTGGCCAAACCGGTTCGCAAAAAAACTACATTGGTCGAGTATGTTCCCTGTTTAATAATCGAATCACCTTTCTTTAATTTAAGTTCTAAGTGATTTGATGTCAGTTGATCCAGACTGCATTCACTTAGCATGGATGTGGCCTTGGTTTTGAAAGGACAATTTCTACAATCGTTTTGCATATTGTATTGATTTGAAGGAATAAGCTGCAAATATATACAATGTGATGCATATCACAAAATAATGTACGTACATGCACGCGATTATTTGGAATAAATAAATTTTTCTGCAATACATTTGCTGAAAAGTTTCTGTAATCAAACTCACTTAAATTTAATAGATATGGAAAACACAAATGAAGTTACCCTACAAATGCTCCAAAAACAAGTAGACGTATTAACCAAGAAAGTTGGAAAATTGGAGAAGAACCGCAAAGATCAATTATCAATTGCTGTTGTTTCCGGCGATTTAGACAAAGTATTGGCTGCCATGGTTATCTCGTTAGCTGCTGCAGCTATGGATACTCAGGTAAAACTTTTCTTCTCTTTTTGGTCACTTTCAGCACTTCGTGATCCGAAAAAACATCCAAAAGGGAAAGATTTTATCTCTAAGATGTTTGGAATGATGCTTCCGACCGGAAAAGACAAGCTGTCTTTATCAAACATGAATATGGGCGGTATGGGGCCAATGATGATAAAAATGCTCATGAAAAAGCAAAATGTAATGTCGTTGGGTGAAATGTTCAAACAAGCCGGTGAACTGGGTGTTGAAATTACCATTTGCGAAATGTCAATGGGACTTATGGGTTTCAAGGCCGAAGAAATGATTGATTACCCACATTTGCGCTATGCCGGAGCCGCCACTTTTGTGGCAGATGCCGGGGAAAGTGCAATGCAACTTTTCATTTGACCCCCTGCCCCCAAATGGGGGATCAAAGATTTGACTATTTAATACAAAATATACAACTTTTAAACAATAATTAAAAACTTGGTCTTTAGCCCCCATTTGGGGGTTGGGGGTCTAAATAACTAACAATTATGACAACCGAAGAATTAAAAAACGTAACATCGAATTTAGTAGTAGACGCCCGTGGAACAGCTTGTCCCGGACCGCTTTTGGCAGCCAAAAAGGCAATTGGTGAACTTGAATCAGGCGAAATCATGGAAATCCTTTCGGCTGACGAAGGTACTAAAAACGATATTCCACGCTGGTGCGAAAAAGTAGGTCACGAATATCTTGGTTTCTACGACGAAGATAGCTTCAGCCGCTTGTTTTTAATCAAAGAATAATTTTTTGAACCACATTAGGCACATTAGGTACACATAGTAATTTGCTATGTGTATCTTAAATGTCCGTTCAGTTTACTCAAGCTATTGATTTTTAATGGTAAAAAGTAAATTGATAAATCGTAAATAAGCTTATGTCAACTACTATAAATCAATCACCCGCAACCAAATCGCCCAAGATTTTGGTTTTCTCCACCGATAAAATCTCCGACCCTGGGATTGATCAGGCAGGTTTGCGTAAAATTCATTACGCTCCTTCCGTTTACGTTATCAGTTTACCCTGCTCTTCGGGTATAAAACCCAAATGGATTCTGCACGCATTGGAACATGGTTTTGACGGCGTTTTTATAGCTGCCGACGGGCACGAATGTTCCTACAGCTCGCGTTGTGCCGAACACACCAACACCATTGTTGAAGCTTCACAGGAGTTGATGAAAGAGAAAAATATTAATCCCCGACGTGTGCGTATGGCGGCTCTTTGCTCGGTTTGTGCCGAACCATTTGCCAGCCACATGGAAAACTACGGGAAAATTTTAGCCAGTTTAGAAGACTAAGTAATATGAAACAAGATAAAAACTACGACGCTCTCGTTATTGGTGGCGGAATTGCCGGTCAGGAAGCTGCTTTGAGCCTTGCTGATATGGGTCACGAAGTATTGTTGGTGGACAAAGCCTTATCGATTGGCGGTAAAATGATTCAGTTGAGCAAGGTTTTCCCAACGCTCGACTGTGCGGCCTGTATCACCACTCCAAAGATGTCGGAAACGGCTCGTCATCCCAATATTACTCTTGCACTGAACAGCGAAATTGATGGAATTACCAAAGTTGGTGATGATTTCAATGTGCAGATTTCCAAAAAAGCCCGCTATGTGATTCAGGAAGATTGTACCGGTTGTGCCGAGTGCGAAGCCGTTTGCCCCGAAGTACGCAGCGATGATTATAACGCCAATCTGGCCGGACGTAAAGTGGCCTATATTCCATTCAACCTCGCTAATCCGCGTATTGCTACCATCGACCGTCAGGGGCATTCGGCTCCTTGTATCAACGAATGTCCGGGTGGTGTGAAACCTTACGGATACATTACGTTGGCCCGCAATGGTCAGTACGAAGAAGCCATGAAGCTTCATCTCGAAGATATACCTTTCCCCGGAAGTCTGGGTCGTGCCTGTTACGCTCCTTGCCAGAATGCCTGCACACGTGCCAGTCTGGAAGGTGCTGTGGATATTCGCAAAACAAAACGCTTTTTTGCCGACTGGTATTACGAAAAATACCCCGAAGCTCCCGAAGTGGAAATTAAAAATAAAACGGATAAGAAAATCGCTGTTATCGGTTCAGGCCCTGCTGGAATTACAGCCGCTTATCATTTGGCATTGAAAGGTCATACCGTGACTATTTTCGAAGCTGCTCCTGCTGCCGGTGGTATGTTGAGGTTGGCTTTGCCGGAATATCGTGCTCCCAAAAGTGTGGTGGATCGCGACTTGAAAAACATTACTGTACTTGGCGTTACGATTGAAGTAAACAAAAAGATTACGGATTTAAAAGCTCTGAAAAAAGAAGGTTACGACGCAGTTTTTGTATCAGTCGGAACACACGATGCAGTTTCTTCAAAAACAGAAGGCTCGGATTTGAAAGGTGTTGTTGATTGTCTCCATTTCCTTCGCGAATCGAATATCGGTAAAAAAGAAGACTTGAAAGGTAAACGTGTGATGGTAATTGGTGGTGGTAATACTGCTATCGATGCGGCGCGTACTTCATTGCGTCTTGGTGCTGAAAAAGTGATTGTTGTTTACCGTCGTAGCCGTGAAGAAATGCCTTGTTTTGCACCCGAAATTCACGAGGCTGAAGAAGAGGGCGTTGAAATAATGATTCTCCGCAATCCGGTAAAATACATGGGCGAAAACGGAACGATCAAACAGGTTCAGTTGGTAAAAATGCAGTTGGGCGAAAAAGATGCCAGCGGTCGCCGAAGTCCGGAAGCAGTAAAAGGTTCGGAATATATCGAAAATGTGGATTATGTGATTGAAGCCATTGGCTTGAAACCATCCACTTCGCCATTTGCCGGACAAATTGATTTGAATAAAAATAGAACCATTGTAGCTGACAAAAAAACGCTGCAAACCTCGATTGACTATATTTTTGCCGGTGGCGATACCGTAACAGGAGCTACAACACTTATTGAGGCTGCCGGACAAGGGAAAAAAGCTGCTTTCTACATGGATAAATACCTACGTGGTCTGAATATGCTGGATTTCCAGGATGGCGACAAATTGCCGGCTATTGATAAAGCAAAAGTGTTGAACAAGAAATATACTGTCGCTGCCCCAATTCAAAATGCTATGATGCCATTAGCACAACGTGCAACAAGTTGGGAAGAAGTGGAACAAACATTCACCGAAGCCGAGTTGAAAGCCAGCACCGAACGCTGTCTGGATTGCAGTAATTGCCGCGAATGCCATCAATGTGTGGCTGCCTGTCCGTCGAATGCCATTGATTTCAGTCAGAAAACACAGATGATCAACACCTCTGTAAAATCAGTAATCGTGACAACCGGATATAAGCTTTTCCCACCAAGTGGAAAGCCTAACTACGGTTACACCAAATATGCTAACGTAATTGACTCCATGCAAATGGACCGACTCATTGCGCCAACTCGTCCGTTCAATAATGTACTTCGTCCGGGCGATGGAAAGGTGCCGGATAATATTGCTTATGTGCTTTGTACCGGTTCGCGCGACTCGGCCATTGAGAACTCCGGTTGCGGTGCCGATTGCGAAAACAATCCGATTTGCTCGCAGATTTGCTGTATGTATTCCATTAAGCAAGCGCAACTTCTGATGGGTGCATTGCCAATGGCTGATATCACCATTTATTATATGGATATCCGTGCATTTGGTAAGGGTTATGAAGAATTTTTCATGGAAGCAAAATCGATGGGAGTGAACTTTGTAAAGGGGAAAGTAGCCAAAATCCATGAAAATGAAAACGGCAGTGGCGATTTGATTCTTCGTTACGAAGATACTATTAAAGGCATTGTAAAAGAAGCCAAACACGATATGGTTGTACTTTCGGTGGGCGTTGTTCCAAATAAAGATGTGCCTGACATGTTCAAAAGCGATAAGCTGGAACTGGATGCATTCAACTTCGTAAAACAAACCGACGAACTGATAAGTCCTTCACTGACAAGTATCGAAGGCGTTTATGTAGCCGGTGCGGCTTCTGGGCCAAAAGATATTCCTGATTCAATTTTATCGGCAGGTGCTGCTGCGTCTGAGGTTGCGGGATATTTGAATAAGAGAGAGAAAAGTACGGAAAAAAGTTTCACTCTCGCAAAAAACTAAGAAATCATGAAACAAAGAATAGGTGTATATATTTGTCATTGCGGCGGAAATATTTCCGATTACGTGGATGTGGAAGAGTTGGGCAAAATGTTCCATCAAGAGGAAAACGTAGTTGTCTCCAAAGATGTGATGTTTGCGTGTGCCGACTCCAACCAAAAAGACATGGTCGCTGACATACAAGCAAATAATCTGGATGCTATTGTGGTTTGCTCGTGCTCGCCCAAATTGCATTTACATACGTTTAAGAATGTGGCTGCACGTGCGGGTTTGAATCCGTCGAACTATGTGCAGGTGAATATCCGCGAGCAATGTTCGTGGCCGCACAGCGACCGTCCACGCGAAGCAACCGTGAAAGCCGCCGGACTTATCCGCGCCGGTATCAACCGCGTATCGTATTCCGAATCGTTGGAAAATATTGAATTGTCGGTAAAAAAATCAGCATTGGTTATCGGTGCAGGTGTTTCGGGCATGAAAGCAGCTATCGATTTAGCCCGTTCGGGTAATGAAGTTTTCCTGATTGAAAAAGATTTCTTTGTCGGTGGACGCATTGCGCAGAAAGAAACGCTTTTCCCTACCAATCAGAATGGAAAAGAAGTGGTGGCAGCTCTTTACAACGAAATGAAGAAGTTTCCGAACATTACCATATTTACCGGAGCAACGGTGGAGAAAGTATCGGGCAGTTTGGGGAATTTCACAGTGGATATCAAGGTGAAACCACGTTATATCAACCCGAATGCAGACAAAAAAGCAGTGAAACGTGCTATGGATGAATGTCCGGTGAACGTTCACGATGA
The DNA here is from genome assembly GCA_028710895.1 of Paludibacter sp. Classification (GTDB taxonomy): domain Bacteria; phylum Bacteroidota; class Bacteroidia; order Bacteroidales; family Paludibacteraceae; genus Paludibacter. The sequence continues at coordinate 100,959 of JAQTTH010000012.1, read as the reverse complement.
TTTTAATCTAGGGTTGGTGGAGCGAAAGGCTATTTATAAAAATTATCCTGAAGCATTACCCGATGTGCCTGTTGTAGTGGCTGAAGCATTGAAAGATGCCACTGACTTTACAGGGAAATTTGCATCTACGCTTAATTTAAACGAAGAAGCGCAAACACTTTCGTTGATTGCAGGTTCGGTGTTGGTAACTACAGGTTACGACCATTATCAACCCAAAGAAGGAGAGTATGGCTATAAAACCATTTCGAATGTAGTGACTTTGCCCGAATTGAACCGTTTGATGGAAATGAATCCGGATAAATTGGTTTACAACGGCAAGCAAATCAAGAGTTTGGCATTTATTTATTGTGTTGGAAGTCGTCAGACCAAAGGCGATAATAAATACTGCTCGCGCCAATGCTGTACTTCGACGATTCACACATCCTTGCAACTGAAAGAAAAATACAAAGATATCCAGACCTACCATTTGTACCGCGATATTCGGACTTACGGCAAACAGGAATTAATGTATGCCGAATCGTCAAAACAAGGCGATTTGTATTTCAAATACGAAGAAAAAGAAATGCCCGTTGTTTCGGTTGATGGCAAATCAACGATTGTGAAGGTAAAAGATTACCTGACCGCAAAGAAAGAAATGGAAATTGAAGCTGATTTGGTGGTATTGGTAACCAGTATGGTGGCTCGCGAAGATGCAACGACCATTTCGGAACTGTTTAAAATTCCGATTGGTCGCGATAAATTCTTCAACGAAATTCACCCGAAACTTAAACCGGTTGAAACCGTAATCAAAGGCGTATACATTGGCGGAACCTGTCAGGGGCCAAAGAATGTAAGCGAGTCGGTTCAGTCGTCATTGGCGGGTGCTTCTAAAATTACAGCATTGCTTAAAAGCGGCACAGTTTCGGTTGACCCGATTATTGCTCGTGTGGATGCCGATAAATGTACCTGGTGCGGAAAATGCTCTGATGTGTGCGATTATACGGCTATCAAAAAAGTGTTGTTTGGCGAAAAACATGTGGCGGGTGTCAACAAAGCGGTTTGTACAGGTTGTGGAATTTGTGCTCCTGTTTGTCCTGAAAATGCCATTGAAATTGCTCAATACACCGACAACGAAATTGAATCGATGATTGACGGATTTGTGATGGATTTTGACATCAAAGAAAAAGGTGCAGGCAAAACTGTTGAGGTGGAAGAAGAAGGCAAAGTAGGCATGAAAGAATATCCACAGGTTTGGCGCGAAATCCTTGCCGGTATGACCGACGAGAAAAACACTATTCCCGAGATTGCCACCAACTCGAAACTGGCCAGTGAACTTGTTACTTTCCACCTGATGACCATGAACCGTTACGGTGTGGTTGTTCCGGCCGGAATGGATGCGAAGGAAACGTACTATTATTATAAAGTGAAATAAATCAGTCAGACCCCCAACCCCCAAATGGGGGCTTTAAGACTCAACTACGACATAAATCGTAACTTGTGTATCAAGCATTTCTTTAGCCCCCATTTGGGGGTTGGGGGTCTTAAAATCTAAGAATATGTCAAGAGTAAATCCAAAATTTGCAACTGAATTATCAAAATATGGGTCGAGCGACTTCAACGCCTGTTTCAATTGCGGAAACTGTACGGCAACCTGTTCGCTTTCGACTGCCGACAGCTCGTTTCCACGCGAAATGATTCGCTACACCACCCTTGGGTTGGAAGATGATATTAAAGCATCCCTGAAACCATGGGAATGTTACTACTGCGGCGAATGTTCGTCGGAATGTCCGCGTCAGGCAGAGCCGGGCGAGTTGATGATGTCGCTTCGTAGGTGGCTGACTGCCAAGTACGACTGGACAGGTCTTTCGGGACTGATGTATAAATCGCTGCCGTTGAGCATTGCTGCCTTTGTACTGACTTTTGTTGGTGTGCTGGCGTTTGCGTTCAACGCTGATTTCGACCTGGAGCACATGATGCACGTGGGTCATTTGTTTGAAGCCATTGCCATTGCCAGCATTATGGTGGTAATTTTTGTGCCGAACATTATCCGTATGTGGTATTTCACCATCGTGAAACCCGGAACGAAAGTGCCTTTCAAGAAATATGTAAGCAGTATGGGTGAGTTTTTCGTAACCATGTTCGTACAGAAACGTGCATTGGACTGCGACGATAACCGCTTCCGTTGGTTCGAACATTTTATATTGGTGATTGGCTATCTGTCGCTACTGTTTACCACCGTGTTTATGGACTGGTTTTCGACTCAATACCTTGCTGTAAACATTTTTGGATATGTAATGAGTGCTATCGTGTTTATCGTTACCGTGGACTTTGTAAACAGTCGCATGAAGAAGAAAAAGGCGTTGAACAAGCACTCGCAACCTTCGGATTGGTTCTTCGTAATCTGGTTGTTCTTAATGGGCTTAACTGCCTTTATGACCCGCCTGTTTATCGACCTGAACATACTGGAAACGAATAAATGGCTGTACATTCTCCATTTTACCGTATTGGTTCAATGGGCATTAATTATTGTTCCGTTTGGTAAATGGACACACTTTTTGTACCGTTCGTTTGCTATGTATTTTGCGAAGCTGAAAGAGAAATGATGTGGTGATGTGGGTACTATTCACGGGGTGACTCCAAGTCGCCCCGTGAATAAAAAAGAGATTCAGCCGGATTCTTTTATTTTTCAAAACTAAGTAATTCTATTTCGAAAATCAGTGCAGAATATGGTTTTATTTCATCCTTCTTCACAATTCCATAAGCTAGTTCTTGTGGAATATATATTTTAAATTTCGAACCAACCGGCATGAGCTGTATGGCTTCCATCCAACCTTTAATTGTTTCAGACAATTTGAAAACTAATGCTTGCTTCGGCTTTGATCTGTCATCAATCACTGTACCATCTATTTTTGTACCAATGTAAGTAACTTTTACATTACTTGTTTCTGTTGGCAATGAACCCTTGCCTTTTTTCAAAATCTCATATTGTAATCCGGATTTAGTAGTTATTACTTCCTTTCGAAGTTTGTTTTTTGCCAGAAATTCTTCACACGCTGTTTTATTTAGTTTATCTTCCGGAGAAATACTTTGCTGACTAATTTTGATCATAGTTTCTTGTAAATATTTCTGTGCACCCTCAGCAGATAAGATACTGAAATTACTTCTTAACCCATCTTCTAATCCTTTTCTGATGATTTGCAAATCAACATTTAAACCTGGATTTCCCATTAAACCGGTACTAACCTGTGTTTTTAATGCATTTCCTACTTTATTTCCAAGTTCAATAATGTCGGCGTATTTATTTGTTGAATCAGGTTTTACAAACTGGTTATTGGTTGCAAAACCAGCATCAAGATATTTCATAAAAACACCAATAAATTCTTCTAACGGTTTATCTTTGAGATAATAGTTTTTTATTCCGTCACCATTCGCTACACCTAGTGTATAGTTTAAACTGTCGGTCTGTGTACGAAGTAAAATCTGATTTTGTGTTGTTACTGTCTGACCAAAACAAGTTGTAGCAAAAATCAAGGATGCAATTACGATTTTAATGTTTTTTTTCATGGTGATATTGTGCTGGTTTTAAAATGATAAATGAAATATATAGTCTAAAAACAATATTCAACTCCCAATGAAATTCCTATGGAGTTTGCATGTGGATTTCTGAGTAAGGGATCATAAGATTGGTATTTCTCCCCAAAAAGATACGAGAAACGGGCATCATTGTATTTCAATCCTATATGTCCCCGCATATATTCTCCCAATTTCGCCTCGAAAAAAGCTATTAAATGGTAACCAAACACACTTCCATATGTCCATTTATCATTTATTCCACCAATTATTTTTTCGGTTTCTATGTTTAGTATGGGGTTGAATCGATAATCAACACCGCCTCCGAGTTTTATTCGTTGCTCATCTTTTTTTGCTAGAGGGATTGTAAGATAAGGAGTTGCTGATAAAACTCCTTGTGTAAATGTTATATCACCATTTGTTATATGTGGTGTCAGAATGCTGCTTTGCTCTGATAATTCTGCCGACCAACCGAAATATTCACTCACTTTACGATTATAGCTTACTCCAAATAAGGCACCCCCACCAAAACTATGCATAACTGCAGTACCAGTTGTAGTAGTTATCATTTCAACTTTTTCTAACCCTATAGATGGTTCTATAATTATTCCAATGCCGTTTTTTTGAATTACTTCTGCAATCTTAGGTTTGCTTACGAAGGAACTCTTCAGATATTTCAAATCATTATTTGCTGTCACACTATCAATTGCATCGATTGTGATTGGTTTATCCTGCAAACTCAAATTACGATAAATCCGAAAATAATACGTACGACCTGCAACACATTCAACTTTTCTTACTGTAGCATATATCTCATTTACTTTTAGTTTGAAATTACCATCGGGCATATAAAATTCTTCGAAGTTATAATTTTTTAAACTTGTAGTCAGGTTTTCGTTGGCAAATATCTTATATTCCTCTTCACTTTTGTCTTTGCTGTTTTCGTTACGATAAACCACAATTTTAGCATACTTTGCTTGAGCGTTTATACCAGCTACACTCAAAATGCTGATACAGATTAAATAGAATTTCTTTAAATGCATAATTTTTTATTAATGTGTTTGTAATTTATTGGGGGAGTTTAAATACGAAGAATAAGATCTTTCATTTAACAGGCCAAAGATATAAATAATTTCACAAAATAAACAATGTGAATGGAAATTATTTTTGAAAAAATGCAATTTTGTGCTGATAGATATAGCTGTGAGTATAAACGAAAAGCGGCTGACTCCGAAAGGGAAGCCAGCCGCTGAGATAGGGGTACGAATTAAAGCTTATTTAAACGCGTATTGTTTACTGTCCCATTCACTTACGTTGTTCAGGAACTCGCGGAATGCCGCATAATCCTGAATGCTGATGTGGTCGGATTTACGTTCGAAATACCGTGTAACTTTTAGTTTGCCGGGCACTGTTGTGTCAAATGTCAGTTGATACGAAGCAGCCGGACAATCGAATTTTTGATTCTGCGGAACCTCTGCCAGTTTTTTGCCTTGCGGAATTTCCACCGTCATTTTTTCGGTAGTTTTATCCTCGGTTTGATACGACCAGTATTCCATGGGGTATTTCCGGGTTTCGGCAGACACTATATCCAGCGAGTTTGTATCGGTCCATGGCAAACGGAAGATTTTCATGCCGGCTACATCCTGCATGGCATTTTTCACATCCACTTTGTAAGCCACGGTTACGCTGTCGGCCAGATTGTCAAGTTGTGTGAAGTTGAGGTTACTTACTTTGGTAGCCACATCAAATTCTTTTGCAACCGATTCGTTTATCTTTTTCAATTGTTCGTCGGCTCCCACGTTTTTAAAATCGCCACGTTGGTACGATGCCATTGCTCCGTAGCAAACCTGATCGCGATAAATGGTCATATCGTTTTTAGTGAAGTTTATTTTGTGGTTACGCACCGAAATATTAGGTTGTCTGTCGGGCATGTTCATCGACAATAGTTTATCGCCAAACGGTTCGGCTGCGAATGGAATTGGCAGAATTTGCGCGCTCAAATCAGATTTTAGTGCCGAGCCGAAAGGCAGGGTATTGTCAGTTAGCTCGAGGTAATATTTTTTGTTGTCGATATTCAGCTGTGCTATGCAGTGATTGAACTCGATGGCCGGCAACACCAACGAATTATTTCCATTGTCGCGGGTAAGAATCAATACCAGATTGGCATCTATTCCCACTTCGTGACACAGGGCCACAAACAATGTTGATAAATCCTTGCAATCGCCTAAACGGGTTGTAATTGTTCGTGAGGCTTTTTGAGGGATGTAGTTACTTTGCAAAAAGTCGACACTCGAATAGGTTATATTTTCCAGAATGTAGTTGTAGAAAATTTTGGCTTTTTCCAGTTTACTGATGTTTTCTTTACCGCCCAATAATTTCCCAACTGTTTCTTTCAACACATAATCCGAATTGAATTTACTTGTTGTAAGGTCTTTGTACCAATCGCTCACGTATTTCCAATCGGGGAAACTGCTGTAGAATAATGTAGGAGCCACATCTGTCAGGGTGCTCATGTGAGGTTCATCCTTCACTGCAGGCTGATTGTCTAACTCCCATTTATAAAGTTTCATGTTCTCTACAGTTGTTACTTCGGGTTCCACTTTGCCGTTTGCAACCACGTATTTGAAGTCTTTATCCTCGGGAACCAACAAACTGTATCGGCTCACAAGGGTAGGAATTGTGTATTGGAACTGAAAATGATCGAAGAATTGCTTTGCCAGCTTTCCGGTGGATAAATCCTGCATCCGATATACAAGGTGAAGCACGTCGTTTACTTCCAGGTTGGTAAATACAATGTGGTTATCGTCGTTGGTTTCGGCTTTCACAACACTTCCGTTGGCTTTTATTACTTCGGCTTTGTCGATAATCAGTTTTTGATTGTAGCTGTTATATCCAACGGTATACTCTTTCCATGTTTCGATACCCGATTGATTCAGAATTTTAGCAGCCAACTCGTAGTGATATTCCTTGGCACCTTCGGGATAAATAACCATTTGATAATCGTTGAGCAGTACCAGCGAATTATCTTCGGGGTAATCCTTTGCACCGGGAGCTTTGCTTATCAGGTCGTTCAAATTGGTTTTTGGAAACAAATCGTATACTTCTTTTTTGTTTTCAAGAAGTCGTATCTGAGTACGTGAGTCGTAGCTCGTAGGGCTGTAATAGATAGCTTTTTTGAAACTCTCAATGGCTTTGTCGGTCAGATTCATGTTTTTGTAAATATACCCGCGTGTTGAGTAAAAATTAGGGATAAACGGAGCCAGGTTCAGACCTTTTTCGCAAAATGCCAGTGCCTCGTTGTACCGTTGCATGCCGAATAACGTTGATATCAAATTGTCGTAATATCCGGTTGCATACAGGTTATTGTCGAGTCGTTTGTATAATACGTTTAGTCCTTTTTCGGAATTTCCAATTTCGAGATAGGATTTTGCAAGCAAGTTCAATACATCGTTGTTTGTGTTGTTTCGGCAGAAATCTTCAACTACGGCAATGGCTGCTTTCGGATTTTTGGATACGTTTTTCTCAATCTGATAATTGAGTTGCATGTAATCTGCCCGGTTTGGGTATTTTTTGTACAGCCGTTTAGCCATCGCAATCAAATCATCGTATCGTTTCTGATAGGATGACAGATTTATTTCCCATTCATCGGTTGTTGAACTTTCGCCGTACAGCGTTTTTACTTTCTTACAAATCTCGGCTGCTTCGTCGTATTTTTCCGATTTTACTGCTTCGGCATATTTACTTTGCAAACTGAAAAAACAATCGGGGTCGGTTGCTTTGATTGTTTCCATTTCTTTGTCGTAATCAGTTTGGTTCTGAGCGCGGTTAAAGGCTTCGTATAGACGATATGAAGTCAGGGTCGATTTTCCCGAAAGCTCTTCTACTGTTTTCAGCATTTTTGTTGCTTCGTACGATTTGTCATTCCTCAGGTATACTTCCGAAAGTAAAATATAGTTTAAAGGATTGTTTTTCGCCTCAGCTACTTTTTCGGTAAAGAACTTTTCGGCAAAGAATGGTAATTGTTCGCACGAGTATTTCTCAGTCGATTTTGTGTAATCGGCATAGGTATCGGAGTTAGTTAAGTTCGGAATCGGGTTGGCAATTTCGTCGGTAAGGCGCACCAAAAAATTTGCCCGGTCAATTTCGCTTATACCAATCTGAACAAGAATGCGGTTATTGCCTTTGTTTAGTTTTACTTTGTAGGCATAAATGTCCAGATCGCAGTTTCTTTCCTCGGGAACTGTTGAAACCAACGCATCGTTTACCCATATTTTAAGCGAACCTGATGTGCCGGCACGCAAATATACTTCCTGGTCGGCAGGGCTCGTAACAAACGTTTGGGCATACATGATGGCGTTATTCAAATAAAAATAATAGTCAAATGCAAACCAGTTATTTTCCCGGTTATATTTGGGCGAATACCAATGTACATCAGCATCTACTTTGTTTTTGAAAACGTCGGTACCCAGGGGTTTTGACACAACGCCCCAATCTTTGGCATAACCGCTTCCCGATGTGTTATCGAAGCTGCCGAGCGCTTGCCAATGGGTCAAAGCACCCATCTTTGAATAGTATTCCGTCGATTTTTTGGGATTATTTATTTTATCGTAGTGAGATCCCAATCGTTCCGAAATCATGGCTTTAAGTGTTCCATTGATTTTTGGATCGTTTAAAATTTTATCGAAAAATGCCACTTTTGCCGGTGAAAGAATATTCTCCGATTCGTACATGTACGGTAGGCTACTCATTGCATATAGGTATGGATATGGATTGGGTGAGATGTTGTAGAATTTTTGGAAATTGTCAAATGCTGCATCCGATTTATTTTCGGTCCACTCGAGCAGACTAAGACTCAGTAGGGCATCAGCACTTGTAGATGGTTCGGCTATTGCCTCATTGAACAACTTGCGCGCTTCGGTGCGATCGTTTTTTGAAAATGCCTTCCAGCCATTCTCATAGGCCTGTTGACCGGAAACAAAACTCAGATTCAAAATGAACTGAACGGCTAAAACTAAAATGAAAGTCTTTTTTGCCATGATTTTTACTAATTAATTGTGAGTAATGTGATTGCTTAATGTGAGAGATATAACGCGAATTAACATGTATGCAAAGGTGAGAAAAATATTTTGTTTTTACAATATTAAACGAATAAAATGGTTAATTATTTTTGAATATCACTGAATTTTATATCGAAACAGGCAATAAGCAAACAGCCGGATTGAACTGAATCAATCCGGCTGTTTATATGTGAGAAATTAATTTATTTTTTGTCGTCGCTAAAAATCTTATTCAGCACGTTCGAAGCTTTAGTCACTTGCTGTTGTACTTGAACGTAAGACGTTGGAATGGGAATGGGAATCAATGAAAGAGCGTCGGGCAGGAAATTGAATTTTGAAACTTCCACCGTTGCCACTCCCTGACGGATAATATCGAGCGTTTTGGCAGCCGAATACGAAAGGTCAATCATCAGGCGCTTGGTGAATGGACCACGGTCGGTTACTTTTACAACCACTTGTTGGTTATTCTTCGGATTACGTACCAATAAATAGGTTCCCAGCGGATACGATTTGTGAGCACAGGTCAAACTATCGGGGTGATATCGGCTACCATCTGTTGTATGCCGACCCTGAAGTCTGGGGCTGTAATAAGTCGCGCTACCTTTTTCCTGAGCCCAAAGAGCGGAAAAGATAGAACAAATAAATAGCAATATGAAGTGTGTTTTTCTCATTGTTTTTATACGACTGTGCTACAAAAATAGCCAAATAATTGAAATAACCAAGCCCCGTTTTAGATTTGAAACCGACTATTCACATTTTTTAGTATAATAAACGGGTTGGTTTTCAGCATATTTTGCCCTGAACTGCTGAATTCAGGATGCAAATATCATCTATTTTCTTTCATGACATTGCTACTGTTCTTTCTTTGTCTTTTCAACTAAAAATTGTACCTTTGCTGCTCCAAAATTGAAGCATTGAATTCATTTCGCTTGTTGGCCAAAACTTTTAATTTCAAATGTTTGGCAATTGTCAATTCTTCATTCTAAATTTTTAATTGTATATGAGCCATACCAACCAACAATTTGATCAGGTAGTTGCTGCCTGTAGCGATATTTTCCTCAAAAAAATGAAAGATTATGGTTGCTCGTGGCGTATTTTGCGACCAAAATCAGTGACCGATCAGATTTTTATCAAAGCAAATCGTATTCGTAGCATTGAGACTAAAGGTGTTTCGAAAATCGACGAGGGCATTCGTTCCGAACTTATTGCTATTGTAAACTACGGTATAATAGGACTTATTCAACTGGAATTAGGCAGTGCCGATACCGATGATTTGACTTACGAAGCAGGCTCAGAGCTATACATGAAATGCCTGAACGAAGCGAAGAAGTTGATGATGGATAAAAACCACGACTACGACGAAGCCTGGCGCACAATGCGCATGGAATCATATACCGACCTCATTCTGATGAAGATTTATCGCACGAAACAAATTGAGGATAATCAGGGAAAGACTTTGATATCGGAAGGAATCGACGCTAATTATTTCGATATGATTAATTACGCTGTATTCGGACTGATAAAAATTAGCGAAGAAAATAATGAATAATATGATGATGAAATAATATGACGATGTGATAATATGAATATATCCCTCAATTAATACCGAAATCAGCACATCAATCCATTACCATATCAACATATCACCAAATCATCACCTCAATAAATTAATTCTCATGTTCACCAACCATCGCGATATTAGTAAATTGTCCAAAGGGCAAAAAACTGCCAATGTATTATTGCAAATTGCTCGTATCCTGTTGGGCTGTGTTTTTGTCTTTTCCGGCTTTGTAAAAGCAATTGATCCTCTTGGCTCGACCTATAAATTCGACGACTACTTCCGGGCTTTTGGTGGTGCATTCGAAATGTTTACACACGTTTCATTTGTGCTGGCGGTATTACTTTCTACGCTCGAATTGGTTATTGGGTTGAATCTAATTCTCAAAGTACAAATTCGTCTGACTGCCATGGCTGCTGTGACTTTTATGGCCGTAATGACACCGCTCACGTTGTACATTGCCCTCAAAAAAGATCTTGTAACTGATTGCGGCTGTTTTGGCGATGCGTTGGTTATCAGCAATTGGGCTACTTTCATCAAAAACGTTGTCTTTTCCACGTTGGCAATTTTGGTGCTGATTTATCAAACAAAATTTCGGACAATCTTTACCACCAAGGCTCAAAATATTGCCTTTGCCGTATTCGTTGTTTTTGGTTTCGGATTATCTACTTACTGTTACCGTAATTTGCCGCTTATCGATTTCCTTCCGTATAAAGTGGGAGTGAACATACCAAATGCTATGCTTGTGCCCGAAGGTGCAAAAAAGGATGAGTACACCACCACATTTATCTATAAAAAAGGCGATATTCAAAAAGAATTCACCCTGGAGAATTATCCGAAAGGCGATTCTACCTGGAAATTTGTAGATCAGAAAACCGTGTTGGTGAATGAAGGCTACAAAGCTCCGATTCACGATTTTACGATTGTGAATGCACAATTCGAAGATATTACAGAGGATGTGCTCTACAACGAAGGCGAAACGTATTTGATGGTTATCTACGATGTGAATAACGCTTCGGCCGAGGGTGCCCGCAAAGCAGAGGAAATATACCAGAAAGCACTTGCTTCTGGCCAAAAATTCTACGCGCTTACAGCATCAGCCGATGCCGATATTCAGAATTTTATTCAACAGAACAAACTCACTTATCCATTCTGTAAAACAGATGGCACGGCTTTGAAAACAATAATTCGGGCTAATCCGGGAATGATATTGATTAAAAAGGGAACAATTACAGGTAAATGGGGCTGGCGGAACTTTGAGAAAATCGGTAGTCGATAATGATCTGATACGTTTTAATAACAATAAATAGTGTCGAAAATAAATAACACATAGCAAATAACAAAATATAAATAACGCCTTCGGGCAAATAACTATCAAACTATAAAAAAGATGAGAAAAAACATTGTTGCAGGAAACTGGAAAATGAACAAAACCCTTCAGGAAGGGTTGGCATTGGCAACTGAATTGAACGAAGCGTTGGCTGGTGCAAAATTAAACTGTGATGTGGTAATCGGAACTCCGTTTATTCACCTTGCAAGTGTAGTTGCTGCGGTTGATACAAAAGTAATTGGCGTTGCTGCTCAAAACTGTGCAAACAAAGAATCAGGTGCTTATACAGGCGAAATCAGTGCTTCGATGGTAAAATCAACAGGTGCTGAATACGTAATCTTAGGTCACTCTGAACGTCGTGAGTATTATGGCGAAACAAGTGCCATCCTGAACGAAAAAGTTGCGTTGACATTGGCCAACGGTTTGACTCCTATTTACTGTTGTGGTGAAGCGTTGGACGTTCGTAATGCTAACGAACAAAATGCTTTCGTAAAAAATCAATTGGACGAAACTGTATTCAACCTGAGCGCTGATGATTTCAAAAAAATCGTTATTGCTTACGAACCAATCTGGGCTATCGGAACCGGTGTAACTGCTTCTACTGAGCAAGCTCAGGATACGTTGGCTTTTATCCGTTCGGCTATTGCTGCAAAATTCGGACAGGAAATTGCTGACGGAACATCAATTCTTTACGGTGGTAGCTGTAATGCTAAAAACGCTCCTGAATTGTTCGCTCAACCAGATATCGATGGTGGTTTGATTGGTGGTGCTTCATTGAAAGTTGCCGACTTCAAAGCTATTATCGACGCATTTTGATTTACCACTTAGTCACTAAGTTCACTTAGAAGCACTAAGTTTAAATTATTTACAAAGGCATTTAGTTCATTATCGGTTTGCAAAATAAAATTTGTGTACCTTTGTGTTCTAAGTGCCTTAGTGGTATAAATATATGTTACTCAAAATTTACGATACAAATCCCAATCCTGTCGAGATTCGCCGGGTAGCTGAAGTGTTGCGCAAGGGCGGAATCATTATTTTTCCAACTGATGGCGTATATGCTTTTGGTTGCAGTATTTTCAATGCTGCAGGGGTGGAATTTATCGCCAAATTGAAAGAACATGATATGCGAAAGGCAAATCTATCGTTCATTTGCCATGAAATGAGTCAGATTAGTGAGTATGCCAAAATGGATGACGTGGCATTCAAGCTTATTAAACGAAATTTACCCGGACCATTTACATTTATCCTCAACGGCAATAGCAAACTTCCAAAGCTTTTCAAAAATAAAAAAACGGTGGGTATTCGTATGCCGGATAATATCATTCCACTGGAGATTGTACGTGAACTGGGTAACCCAATCATGGTAAGCTCCATTTTTACCGACGAAAAAACAACTGAATACATTACTGACCCTGAACTGATTGAAGAAAAGTATGGTCATCAGGTCGATTTAGTGATCGATGGCGGTATGGGTGGTTTGCAGCACTCAACCATTGTTGATTGCACAGAAGACGAGCCACAAATTGTGAGAGAGGGAGCAGGGGAGCTACAATAAAACAAACATGAAATAAACGAAAACAGCCGTAACTTTTAAAGTTGCGGCTGTTTTTGCTGTTTTGTAATCCGGTTATTTCTGACGGATAAAAATCTGAATAGGTGTTCCTGTAAATTCGTATTTCGCGCGGATTTTGTTTTCCAAAAACCGTTTGTACGGATCTTTTACGTATTGTGGCAGATTGGCGAAAAATACAAATGTAGGTACCTGTGTTCCGGGCAATTGAGTTACATATTTAATACGCACATATTTGCCTTTTAATGCCGGTGGTGGATAATTTTCAATCAACGGCAACATATATTCGTTCAACTTGGCTGTAGCTACTTTGCGTTGTTTGTTTTCATATACTTCAACGGCAGTTTCCAATACTTTCAGAATACGTTGCTTGGTCACAGCCGAAGTGAAAATGATAGGAAAATCAACAAATGGAGCCAAACGCTCACGAATGGTAGCTTCGTATTTTTTTATGTCGTTCGATTCTTTGTTTTCAATCAAATCCCATTTGTTTACGCAGACAACAAATCCTTTTTTGTTTTTCTGAATCAACGAAAATATATTCAAATCCTGACTTTCGATACCACGGGTGGCATCTATCATCAGAATACAAACGTCACAATTTTCAATAGCACGGATTGAACGAACCACAGAATAGTATTCCAAATCCTCGTTTACTTTAGCTTTCTTACGTATCCCGGCAGTATCTACCAGGTAAAAGTCATGGCCGAACTTATTGAAACGGGTGTAAATGGAGTCACGGGTAGTACCGGCAATGTCAGTAACAATGGTGCGATCTTCGCCAACAAAGGCGTTTACAATCGAAGATTTACCGGCATTCGGACGACCAACTACCGCAAAACGCGGAAGATCATCTTCGACATCTTCACTAGCATCGGGGTTGAAGTGGGTGAGGAGGGTATCCAATAAATCTCCACTTCCAAGGCCATTGATTGCTGAAACAACCAACGGTTCGCCTAAGCCTAATTTATAAAACTCTGCAGCATTAAATTGCCATTCAAACGTATCAGCTTTGTTTGAAACCAATACAATTGGTTTGGTTGAGCGACGAAGAATCTGTGCTACTTCCAAATCATAATCGGTAATTCCGTTTTGAATGTCGACCATAAATAAGATTACGTCGGCTTCTTCAATAGCCAGAACTACATGTCGTTTAATTTCATCTTCGAATACATCGGACGAGTTTACAACCCAACCGCCGGTATCGATTACCGAAAATTCGCGGCCTTCCCATTCGCTTTTGCCGTATTGGCGGTCGCGTGTGGTACCAGCTTCATCATTTACTATGGCTCTACGACTTTTAGTGAGCCTGTTGAAAAGGGTCGATTTACCCACGTTCGGGCGACCCACAATTGCTACAATATTTCCCATTGTTTTTTATATCTATTAAGTTAGATATTTACATTCCATTATTCGTTTCTGTCCGAATTTTCCCAAATTCAGTCCAGCGGGTGCAAATATTTTGGCTGCAAAGGTACGATTTTTAATTGGAAGGCTAAAATGTTGGTCGTAACAGGGTGTCATATGAATTTAATTTGTCAAAGATGTTACATTCGAAAGTGCTTATACTTAATGTGAAAGCAAAAATTCAAGCTCTTTTCTTCAAAATATCGTTTCAGACACTTGCAGAATTTAAAAAAAGCAGTATCTTTGCAACGCTTTTGGAGAAAGGCATTTCACTCCGAATGAAAATTCGGGCGTTTAGCTCAGCTGGTTCAGAGCATCTGCCTTACAAGCAGAGGGTCGGCGGTTCGAATCCGTCAACGCCCACTTTTAATTTCGATATCAAAAAACACACTTTCGGGCGTTTAGCTCAGCTGGTTCAGAGCATCTGCCTTACAAGCAGAGGGTCGGCGGTTCGAATCCGTCAACGCCCACCAACAAAGGTCGATCATTAATTTGTTCGACCTTTTTTCATCTCTATATCATGTTTGTTACTTATATTTTATTCTCACAGAAATGTGATTGTTATTATGTTGGCTCCACTTCTAATTTGGTTGATAGGCTGAATCGGCATAATGGTGGTAGAAGTACTTTTACAAAAAGAGGTATTCCTTGGGTAGTTGTCTATCAGAAGGAGTATGCAACAAAATCTGAAGCATATCAGGCTGAATTATACATTAAGTCGCAGAAAAGTCGTAAGTATATTGAGGAGCTGATAGCTAAATGAGTTTTAGCTCAGCTGGCTCAGGGCATTCCGATACAATCGGAAGGGTCGGCGGTTCGAATCCGTCAACGCCCACAAAAAAAAGGTTTCACTTTCATAGTGAAACCTTTTTTTTTTGCATTTTATTCAGTGATTTACAAAACCAATTCATCGAATAATCTTTCCACTTCTAAATCCAGATTTTCAGAAAAACCCGGATGAGGACGTGACGTCTGAATGCACGAACTACGTACAGCCGTTAGCCAGCGGAAACGTTCCGGTATGTCTAGTTGTGCAATTACCCCAGCATCTTTCTTTCCGTTGCAAATTTTCCCGAACGATTGCAAGGTGTTTTCCAATAAATCAATATCCAGTTCGGTTGAAAATGCATTGAGTCGTTCAGCATTCAATTTATACATCATACGAATATATTTTGCCCGTTTTGAGAACAAAATAATACCGACATTGATAAATTCTTCGCGCTCCACTTTAGGCAAAACACGAATAACAGCGTATTCAAATAAGTGTTTTCCTTGCATGGAGAGCTTCGTTTAAAAAGTTTTCGGAATGTTTTAGTCGGTTT
This sequence comes from Paludibacter sp., assembly GCA_028710895.1. Taxonomy (GTDB): domain Bacteria; phylum Bacteroidota; class Bacteroidia; order Bacteroidales; family Paludibacteraceae; genus Paludibacter. Next base: position 85,166 of record JAQTTH010000012.1, on the reverse strand, counting down.
GTCAGGAACTGATAATATACTTCGCGAATTGATTCGCTGGTTTCACCAACTTCCAGGTCAGCCGTCCATTCATCGGGAATCAGATTGGTGATTTCCCGGATAATTTCATTAGTAAGAATTTTCTTACATGCAGCATCTGCTTCTTCCAATTGATCGGCAAAAGGAAGCAACACGTGATCTTTTATGAGGGAAAACGGAGTCAGCGCTTGTTTTTCGTGGTTCGTCCAAGAATGATGAAAATACAAGGTTGCGCCGTGATCGATGAGCCACAAGTCTTTGTGCCACATAAGCATGTTTGTATTGCGTACAGTGCGGTCAACATTGGTCAGGAAAGCGTCCATCCAAACAATCAATGAAGCTGTACGGCCATCGACCTTTGTAGTTACAGGATCATAAGTCAAAGCACCCGACAGAAAATGCAAGCCAAGATTTAATCCACGACTGCCTTGCAGCAAATCCTGAATTTCCTCGTCACCTTCTGTTTGCCCGAAAGCTTCATCGAGTTGTATGAAAACCAACTCCGGAACACGGAGGTTCAATAATTTAGCAACAACGCCACCAATCAGTTCCGAAATTAGCGCTTTGGCTCCATGACCGGCTCCACGAAATTTGACAACATACTTAAAGTCGTCATCGGCTTCAGCCAAAGCGGGTAGTGAACCTCCCTCGCGCAAAGGGGTGATATAGCGGGTTACATTTACTGTACGTAAATTCATGTTATAGTTGTTTTATTTCTTAAACAAAACTCTGAAAGCTTCTTCCACTTTTTTTACCTGAACTAATTCAATATTCAGTTTGCTCAGGTTGAGGCTTTTCAGGTTGTATTCAGGGATAATCATTTTCTTAAAGCCCAGTTTTTCGGCTTCGAGTATGCGTTGCTCAATGCGGTTGATGGGTCGTATTTCTCCCGAAAGCCCCACTTCACCGGCCACACAAACATGTTTTTCGATGGCAATATCTACATTGGAAGACAGTATGGCCGATATAACTGCTAAATCGATAGCCGGATCATTTACTTTGATGCCGCCAGCAATATTGAGGAAAACATCTTTTTGAGCTATTTTAAATCCCGCACGCTTTTCGAGCACAGCCAGCAGCATATTCAGTCGACGAAGATCGAAACCGGTGCTGGAGCGCTGCGGAGTTCCGTAGGCTGCAGAACTAACCAATGCCTGTGTTTCAATCAGAAATGGTCGTACACCTTCTATTGCAGATGCAATCGCTACGCCGCTCAGTCCTTCGTGATTTTGCGAAAGCAGCAACTCGGAAGGATTACTTACTTCGCGCAAGCCGTTTTGTTGCATTTCGTAAATACCCATTTCGGAAGTGCTTCCAAAACGGTTTTTAATGGAGCGCAAAATGCGGTACATATAATGTTGGTCGCCCTCGAACTGAAGCACTGTATCCACAATGTGTTCCAATACTTTTGGTCCGGCAATACTGCCTTCTTTATTGATGTGACCAATCAGTAGCACCGGCGTACCGGTTGTTTTACAGAATTTCAGCAGGCTGGCGGCACATTCACGCACTTGCGAAACCGAACCCGGCGACGATTCTATCATTTCTGTCGAGACCGTTTGAATGGAATCGACAATTACAACATCGGGCTGGATGTTTTGTATATGAACAAAAATTTGCTCCAGCGAAGTTTCGCTGACGATATAGCAGTCGGGATTCTCAAATTTCAGACGTTCAGCACGAAGTTTCAATTGCTTTACACTTTCTTCGCCCGATACATACAGTGTGCGTTTCCCTTTTAGATTCAATACGACTTGTAGTACTAAAGTAGACTTGCCAATGCCCGGTTCGCCACCAATCAATACCAATGAGCCGGGAACGAGTCCGCCACCAAGTACGCGATTAAGTTCGTTCGAGCTAGTATCAAAACGACTTTCTTCGCTTGTTTCTACTTCAGTAATGAGTATCGGTTTTTGTTTTACCAATTCTACGCCTCCCATTTGAAATTTTGGGGCACCACTTTCTTTGCTGATAATTTCCTCTACATAGGAATTCCATTCACCACACGATGGGCATTTGCCTATCCATTTTGGAGAATCGACACCGCAATTTTGACAAACGTATACTGATTTGGTTTTGGCCATGATATTAATGTGATAATATGTTGATGTGGTTTTGTGACGATTATAGAAACAAAAGTAAGAAAAATATGCTATTAACTTAGTACGAATTTAAAACAATTATATGGTTCATTACTTTCATCATCACAGCAAAGAATTATCACATCATCAAATTTCTTTTTTTCTCCAGTTGCCTTTCAGTAGATATAAATACCCTAATCCACCAATAATAGTCCAGTAAACAAATTCGGACATCCACACAATCGCAACAGGATGAGGATTGATGATGGCTGTGTAATAAACATAGCTAAGATAGAAGAATAACGTTAGAAATTCTATTGCAAAAGCTGTGCGTGTGTTTCCTGTACCCGAAACGCCATTGAAAATGATATTACTCACAGCGCAAAATAAATTTGCAACTGCTACTACCCGCATTACCGGAATGCAGGCGGCTATTAGCCCTGCATCATCGGTGTAAATGCCTGCAAATAATTGGGGAAAAGCAAATGTGAATGCCAGTATGGGGAGAATAATCAAAGTGACCATTCCTACAATCCTCCTTATAAATGGTAGCACTTCTTCTTTTCGTCCTGCACCAATCAGGTTGCTAACCAGTGTATTGACGGTAGTGGAGAGTGCGGCGCCGGGCATCATAAGCAGAATGTACAAGCTTCGTCCGATATTTGTCACTGCCAGCGGTCGTTCTCCCATTCGCTCGATAAAAATAAAAAACATGAACCAGGTAGAGATGGAAATAAAGTACTGAAACATAATAAAAACAGACAGTTCAAGAATTTGTAAAATAGTTTTGAATTCAACCTTTTTAAATTCAAAAAGTCCGTACAGCTTTCGATCAGTTCTATAGATTGTATGCCAGAAAAGATAAATTGTTGTAACTGCTTCAGCAATCACCGATGAGATACCGGCACCTTCAATGCCCATTTTGGGAAAACCAAAATTGCCAAAAATCAGTACATAATCAAATAATATATTCGTAACTGCTGTTAAAATAGCTGAAATCGTCAGGATACGCGTTTGTGTAATTCCTACGTATAATCCACGAAAAATTACATTGACAAATGCGAAGAAAAAGCCATAAATGCGCCAATCAAGATATGCAATGGAGGATTTGTAAATATGCTCTGAGCTTACGAGATATTTCATAATAACGGGAACACCTTTCACCGATAATCCAAAGATAATAATGCTCAGCAGCAAATTAAAGATTAATCCATTATTGAAAATCGGACCAATTTGCCCAAAGTTTTTCTCACCATTTCGTCGGCCAATGAGAATCTGTGCTCCCTGACTGAAACCAAATCCAACCATATAAATTGCAAGATAAAATACCCCACCAATGGCCGAAGCGCCCAGTTCTACTTCGCCAACCCGCCCCAGAAATGCTGTGTTGGTGACATTGATAATGTTCTGTGCAACCAGAGTTAAGAATATTGGATAAGTTATTTTAAATATATTTTTGTTGGATGTCATTTTTTGAGGAATTTAATCAATTGAACGTTCGTAAACCTGAGTATGTTTTCGAAGGTTTATTTTAAAGTCTTATACTTTGCAATTTTGGTTTTATTTTTGGATCCAAAGATAAGTCTTTTCTATTAAGAAAAGTCCAATTTGTATTCAGGGATTGACGATTTTTTGAAATACGAATAGCATATTCACGCTATACTTTATTTCTCAAAATAAATCATATTCTGTCAATTATTACATGCATTATATCAAATTTTCCACTTGTGATTACCTGTATTTTGAGTACTTTTGTGCTCATTAATAACCTCCTCTAATACTTCAAAATAGTCATTCATACGGCTATTCGTCATATTCTGAAATTTACGGAAGAAGTACATCTTTTCCAATAAGTATGAATATTCTTTTCAAAAGTATTTCAAATAATTTACATATTAGCATTTGTTGAAAATTTCAACATTCCAACTAACTATTGGACAAAATATAAAATCAACATAAATGAAAAAGTTAAACAGAGAAAATGTAAGCGCGAAGCGCTATCCCGAGAGAATTATCCAGTTTGGTGAAGGTAACTTCCTGCGTGCATTCATCGATTGGATGGTGCATAACATGAATCAAAAAGCAGATTTTAATTCGAGCGTAGTTGTGGTACAGCCACTTCCTACAGGTATGATTGATATGCTGAATGAGCAGGATGGTCTATATCACGTGAACCTGCAAGGTCTAGACAAAGGGGTAACTGTAAACAGCTTAGAATTGATTGACTGTATCAGTCGTTCGTTGAACCCTTACACTGATTTTGATGCTTACCTGAAATTAGCCGAACAGCCTGAGATGCGTTTCGTATTCTCAAACACTACCGAAGCAGGTATTGCTTTTGCCGACTGCTGCAGACTCGATGATGCTCCGGCAAGTTCATATCCGGGCAAACTAACTCAGCTACTTTACCACCGCTTTAAAACATTCAATGGAGCTGCCGACAAAGGCTTGCTTATTTTCCCTTGCGAATTGATTTTCCACAACGGTACCGAATTGAAAAAAACAATCAATCAGTATATTGAATTGTGGAACCTGGGAGCCGATTTCCAAAACTGGTTTGATACTGCTTGTGGCGTTTACAGCACATTGGTTGATCGCATTGTACCTGGCTTCCCACGCGAAACCATTGCTGAAATTCAGGAGAAAATTCAATTAGAAGATAACTTGGTTGTTCAGGCTGAAATTTTCCACCTGTTGGTAATTGAAGCTCCTCAAAGCGTTGCTAAAGAATTCCCTGCCGACAAAGCCGGCCTGAATGTTCTTTTTGTACCAGACGAAAAGCCCTATCACGAACGGAAAGTTACTTTGTTAAACGGACCTCACACCGTGTTGGCTCCTGTAGCATATTTAGCCGGATTAAATATTGTAAAAGAAAGTTTGAGAGATGATGTTATTTCAAAGTTCATTTACATGGTAATGTTTAAAGAACTAATCTCAACGCTGGATTTGCCTAAAAAAGAATTGCAGAAATTTGCTGATGATGTATTGGAGCGTTTCAACAATCCATTCGTTCACCATTTTCTGACAAGCATTATGCTTAACTCGTTCCCCAAATTCAAAACCCGCGATTTACCGGGATTAAAAACTTATTTGGCACGAAAAGGTGAACTTCCTGCAGGACTTGTTTTAGGACTTGCTGCCATTATCACTTACTATAAAGGTGGAAAACGTGGTAACACAGAAATCGTTCCGAATGATGATAAAGCTATTGTTGACTTATTGAAAATTCTTTGGAGCCTGAAAGACGTTGCCGTAGTAGCAAGAGGAGTTTTGTCTGCCGAATTTATCTGGGGCGAGAATTTGAACGAAATACCCGGACTTACTGAAAAACTCACATTCTATCTGAGAATAATTGAAGAATTCGGAATGAAAGAAGCAGTAAGAACAATTGTTTCAAAACGCTACAACTTATCTGTCAATATGGATTTTGAACTTCCTGTATTTGAATAGTATCCTGTATAGTATAAACAATAACCGGACAATAGTTAAATAAATCAATGAAATATCTAAAAATCAATCCCGCCGATAACGTAGCAGTAGCTATTGAAACGCTTGATTCGGGCGAAAAAATAACCGTTTCGGGCGATGAAATTACGTTGCAAAACGAAATTCCTGCCGGACACAAATTTGCATTGAAAGCCTTTGAAGCAAACGATTTTGTGGTGAAATATGGTTACGCCATTGGTCATGCCCGCGAAGCGATTGCCAAAGGTGGCCTGGTGAACGAAAAAAACATCAAAACCAATCTGGATGGGTTGTTGGATTACAACTACTCCCCAGCTCTTGAATATCCAGAAATTGCTAACCGTAACCTTACTTTCAAAGGCTATCGCCGCAAAAATGGCGATGTGGGTATCCGTAACGAGATTTGGGTTATCCCAACTGTTGGTTGCGTAAACGGCACTGTAAACCAGTTAGTGGATGCACTTAAACGCGAAACTAATGGAGAAGGAGTAGATGCTATTGTAGGTTATCCGCATAACTACGGTTGCTCGCAATTGGGAGCAGATCACGAAAATACACGTGAAATATTAAGGAATATCGTAAAACATCCCAACGCAGGAGGAGTTTTGGTAGTCGGGTTGGGCTGCGAGAACAATCAGTTGACCGCTTTCCGCGAATTATTGGGCGATTTTGACCCTGCGCGTGTAAAATTCATGGAAACTCAGAAAGTGAGCGATGAATTTGAAGTTGGTATGTCACTGCTGCGCGAAATATATGAAGTTGCTTCTAAAGATGAACGCACCGAAGTATCGTTAAGCGAATTGAAAGTTGGATTGAAATGTGGTGGCTCGGACGGATTCTCCGGAATTACAGCGAACCCATTATTAGGTGTATTCTCCGACTTTCTGGTTGCTCAGGGCGGAACAACTGTGCTGACTGAAGTGCCTGAAATGTTTGGAGCCGAAACCATCCTGATGAACCGCTGTGAATCAACCGATTTATTTAATAAAACAGTACATCTGATTAATGACTTCAAGGATTACTTCATCAAAAACGAACAACCAATCTACGAAAACCCTTCTCCGGGAAACAAAGCCGGTGGTATTTCTACTCTGGAAGAAAAATCGCTTGGTTGCACGCAGAAATGTGGTAAATCGGTGGTAAAAGACGTATTGATGTATGGCGAAACCATCAAAACCAAAGGGCTAAACTTATTTAGCGCTCCGGGCAACGACCTAGTGGCAGCTACAGCGCTAGGTTCTGCTGGGTGTCAGATTGTTCTCTTCACAACAGGACGTGGTACACCATTTGGCTCTTTCGTCCCTACCATGAAGATTTCTACCAATTCAAATCTTGCTAAAAACAAACCGGGATGGATTGACTTCAATGCCGGTATTATTCTCGAAAACAAAACCATGGAAGAAACCCATGAAAGTTTTATAGAATACATAATTAAAGTGGCAAGTGGCGAACCGGTAAACAATGAAAAGAAAAACTACCGTGAAATAGCAATCTGGAAATCGGGCGTTACACTCTGATTTATAGAAAATCCTATATTTAAAGCCATTGGAAGTAATATTCTGATGGCTTTTTTGCTGAATTCTGATTACAATAGTTGATTTTTGAAGTGAGTAAAAGTCAGGTGAAAAAAAGGATTAATAAATGTTTAAACTGCTAAAAATTATGGTTGAAATTCATCATAAACTATAAACATTGAAATTCACTTACTAGGTTAAACAACAAAAACTACTATCTTTGCATTACAATTATTAAAGTCAGCTAATGCTTGAAATTATAATAAAAGGAATATTAATTGGATTGTGTATTTCGGTTCCTTTAGGTCCGATTGGTATGCTTACCATACAACGAACACTTAATAGAGGACAGAAATACGGCATTGCTACCGGGCTGGGTGCTACCTTCTCGGATTTAATATATACGGTCATTACTCTTTTCTTTTTGAGTTTCGTGTTGGATTTTATAGAACTACATCGTTTTATAATACAACTGGCAGGTAGTGGGGTAGTAGCTTTTTTTGGGTATTATATTTTCAAAAGCAACCCGGCAACTCAACCCAAGCCTAATGAAACTGTTAAACATAGTTTGTTGGGCGACTTCTTCAGTTCCTTTGCTCTGACATTCTCAAACCCATTGGTACTTTTTGTTCTTATTGCCCTGTTTGCCCGCTTTGAATTTATTGGAAATAAAACGACATTATTTGTTTCTGTTACAGGGATTTTGTCAATCTTGGGAGGTGCTTTGCTTTGGTGGAGTTTGCTTACCTTTTTGGTTAGCCGTTTTAAGAGTAAACTGAATATGCGGGAATTAAAAATAATCAATCAGATAACCGGTATTATTATTATTTTAATTGGTTGTGTAGGGTTAATTCTTAGTTTGATAAAATAATAAAAGCCAACTCATTATAATAAAAGCCAACTCATTATCTCAACGGGTTGGCTTTTCTGTTAATCCGAAGATTAACAAACAAAATGTATGTTTTACTAACTAAGAAATAGTATCTGCTTCGCTACGACGATTGCCATAAATATGCACCTTATTCTCAGTGTTAGAGAATGAATTCATCATTTCTTCTTTGGTCATTCTTCCACTCATCCAAATTAAGCTTAATTCTCCTCTTTCTTTTGTCACAATGAGCATGTCAGCATTGTCTTTGCCACTTACACGGTAATAGATGTGTACCCTCTCGCCTTTGTCACGTGCCTCAACGGCGGTTTCAAAGTCGCCATCTTCAATTACCTGTCTTAAATCACGTTCAACCGATTTCATTAATGGGGAGTCAGAACTTGCTTCAAGAGTTAGAATTTTAATTCCTTTCATTTTCCCCATCATTTCTTTTCCGTGTTTGCCAACTCCACCAAAGGCTGAAGCCATATTCATCATTCCCTTACCTATCGATACATATTCGAAACGTTCGTCGTCGGAATATTTATCGAACAGACTCTGAAGGGTTTGAGCCTGATTTACTGCTACCAATATAAATAGTGCAGCAACTAAAGTCAACATTTTTTTCATTTTCGTACTTATTTAAATTGAATATTATTTTCTATTTCTTCTAATCTCTGTCTGGTTTCAGCGATTTTTTGCATAGGTTGCAAACTTTGTCGTACAGTTTCAATACTTTTCGTAGGCCGCATGCTACGGTGTAAAATTGCATTTACTTTGTTCAGCTTTTTCTCAGTATATTCCTGTACATATTCAGGATCTTCTATTCTGTTTCCGGCAACTACTGCATAGTTTTCAGTCTGATTTGGACGCTGTATCCATAGTGCAATTAATATTGTAGCAGCAATTCCTGAATAGGCAAATGCATTCATCCAAATACGCTTGATGCTTCGCTGTTTTGGCACTACTTTCTTTAGTGGTTCTGTAGCTTTTTCTGTAAGCTCGTCTGTGAATGCAACAAACAATGTGCGATACGGCTCATGCTCTTTAGCAATATTTTTACTTGCAAAGTATTGTTTTAGCTCGTTTTCCTCTTCAAGGGTTGTCGCCGCGCTGAAATATTTTTCCAATAATTCATTCATCCTTTCCATACAGTTTCCTCCACTCTTTTTTGTTCATTAAGTATTTTTTCTCTTATTTTTTGCCTCGCTCTCGACAGATTTACCGTGACTGCATTTTCTGTTAGCGTAGTTATATAAGCAATTTCTGAAATTTCCATTCCTTCCACATCCCTCATTCGGATTATTGTCCGCTGTAACTCGGGCAAATTGTCAATCATTATCCGAACCCGTGCAACCATATCTTTTTGCTCGGTTTGTTGGTGTGGATTGAGTTCTTTTTGTTCAAACTCAGCGGGTAATTCATCTTCATCTCTTTGTTGCCGTATGGTGTCCAGGCAATGATTTCTCATGGCTCTCATTGCGAATCCGGGCACATTTTCAACCTCATCAAGATGATCCCGTTTTTCCCACAATTTCATACTTAACTCCTGAACTGCATCTTGGGCAGCATCAGCATTCCGAAGTATCGATTTTGCCAATCGAAATAATTTGTCGGAAAGTGTGAGTATTTGAGTATTAAATTGTTTTGAATCCATATTCTAAAAAGAATCCCGTTTATAAGTATGACGTTGAAACTGAAATATTATTACATGGCATTGAAAAAAAAGGTGTCAGGTTGATAAAAACCAGACACCTTTCGTCGTTTAATTGAGATTTGGGTTAAACTAATCGTTTGATTACTCTTAGTTTATGGGTGTATTTTCCTGTTTCTGACGAAATGATTCCCTGAGAATCTATTGTCTCAATGTGTACACATCCCGACGAGTGAATGATCTGGTTTTGATTTAGTAAAATACCAACATGAATGATATTACCTTCTGCGTTTTCAAAAAAAGCTAAATCACCTGCTTTTGCTTCTGAAATGAAGTCAATAACTGTACCACTATCAACTTGTTTTGCTGCATCGCGAGGTAACAGAATACCCCCAATTGAATATACTACCTGAACCAACCCTGAACTGTCAATTCCGAGTATGCTTTTTCCACCCCAAAGGTAGGGTGCATTTAAATATTGTTTTGCAATTGTTGCAAGTTTCTCGCCATCAATTTTCTCTGAGAAAGTTTCTTCATCAGAGTTTACAGTAAAAACTTCATTGCCAATCGTACATTTTCCATTTTTGTAACCCGGTAACAAGCTTCCTCCGGGCAAATATATGTCTTGATTGGCTGAATTTTGACATACTAATATAGGCCTCGAAACGCAATAGGGAGTAATATCAGTCAAAGACTGTTCTTGTTTAACACTGAGTAGCTTTACCATTTTTCGATTCACCCAGCCTGTATAATTGTCACTTGAATTTTTGATAAATAGCCAATTATCTTTTGATTCGATTATTTCCACCCGTTCGCCAAACAAAAGTTGCGAAGTCATTTCACTAAGATCACTTTCGCCAGCGCGAAGTGGAATAAGAGGAAGTGTAATAATTCCGTTCATGATTTTTCAATTTTTAGAATAAATAATTGATTGATTTTCCTGATTCGCAGGCTGTTTTGAAATTGAGTGAATTTATGAAGTATTCGTTCAGTTTTATGCTGATATTTTCGTTTTCTTCTGTTTACCAGCTAAATAATACTTATTGATTGCAAAAATAAGGAAAGTTTGCTGAAAACGCTTCAATTAGGTATTTTTTTCGTAATTTTCGGCACTTTTAGAACAGATTCATCGAATCAATCTTATTATTTAAAATATGCAAATAAAACTGACTCCGATACAGCGACAACATATTTCAAGAATTAGCCTTTTTTTGTTTGTTGCAGCAATAATTGTGGTGCTTTTTCCGAAAGAAAATAAGTTTAAATACCATTTTGAAGTTGGTAAACCATGGACCTATGAGCTTATTACTGCTTCGTTCGATTTCCCAATCTATAAAAATGATCAACAAGTATCCAAAGAGCGCGATGAAATTCTAAAAGATTTCACGCCCTATTATAAACTGGATACGACCGCTAATAATATTCAAATCAATAAAATGATTGCTGACTTTCAGAAAAATCAAGGGAGTCAACCTGCAATTCAGAATTATATTAAATCTAAATTTAAAGAAATTTATGCTGTTGGTATTATTTCAATAGAAGAATATAATAAACTGTTGAAAGATAACAGGAAATACATTTCCTGTATTTTACCTAATCGGGTGACTCACACCATGCCAATAGAAGGTGTATATACTCCACGCACAGCTTATGAAGAAATATTGAAAAATGCACCAACTGCATTGAAATCTAACAACCTGAATTTGTATTTGGTTGAAAATTTGCGGTTTGATAGCACTACATCTGCACTTTCAAAATCAGAAATGTTGAAAAACCTTTCGCTAACTTCAGGGATGGTTCAGGTGGGCGAGCGCATTATCGATCGGGGAGAGATTGTTACTCACACAAGTTATCAGGTGCTTAATTCGTTGAAAATTGAATCCGAAAAACGCAACACAGCTATTCAAAAATCATCTGTTGTGGTTGTTGGTGAGGTTGTTATGATATTAGGTTTAATGACTTTACTATTTTTGTATATCAATCTTTTTCGTCCAAGAATATATGATAGCAAAAGCAATTTGATTCTGATTTTATCTCTTATTCTCCTGATGGTTGGCCTAACCTCGTTAGCCATTCGTATAAATGCCTTCAGTTATTATATGGTTCCTTTTGCCTTATTACCTATAATAATCCGGGTATTTTTCGATTCACGTACAGCATTGTTCGCTCACATTATCACCATGTTGATGATATCATTTATGGTTGATAATTCTTTCCAATTTATACTGCTTCAGATTACAATCGGGATGGCTGCAGTTTCCAGTTTAAAGGATATGTCGCAACGATCACAGTTAGCGCAGACTGCTTTGTATATATTTCTGAGTTATGTTTTGATGTTTCTGGCATTTCAATGTATCTCTGAGGGCGATGTTCAGCGAATTAACTGGCAGTTTATTGTGTATTTTGCAGTGAGCAGTGTTTTTCTTTTGATGGCCTATGTTATAATTTATTTGTATGAAAAGATTTTTGGTTTGCTGTCTAGTGTTACATTGGTTGAACTCACTAATATCAATAGTGATTTAATGATGGAATTTTCAGAACGTGCACCGGGGACATTTCAACACTCATTACAGGTTTCAAACCTTGCAACCGAGGCTGCAAAAAAAATTAATGCCAATAGTTTGTTGGTACGTACTGGTGCTCTATATCACGATATTGGTAAAATGAAACATCCGGAGTATTTTATTGAAAATCAGTTGGGTGGAAAAAATCCATTAACCGACATTGACTTTGAAGAGGCATCGAAAATAGTTATTAATCACGTAACTGACGGGGTTGAAATTGCCAAGAAAAATCATTTACCGGAGCAGATTATCAATTTTATAGGCACGCATCATGGTTTTTGTAAAACAAAATATTTCTACAATTCATATATTAATGCTAATCCGGATAAGAAGCCGGATGATGCTATTTTTACTTATCCTGGACCACTCCCTAATAACAAGGAAACTGCTATTCTAATGATGGCTGATGCAGTAGAGGCGCGTTCACGTAGTTTGGGTGTTTATACAGACCAAACAATCAGGGAAATGGTAGAAAGTATGATTGATGGACAGATTGCCGAAGGACAATTTAAAGATGCACCAATTACTTTTCAGGATGTAGAAACAGTGAAAGCTGTATTTATTGAAAAAATAAAGAGTTTTTATCATTCACGCATAGTTTATCCTGAACTCAAAAAGTGATGAAGGAATATAAAAAGAAAACCCTCCAATCTGTAATTTCAGATTGGAGGGTTTTCTTTTTAAATATAATTATTTACTGATTTTCACAATTATTTTTTTAGCTATTTGCAATGCTGTGGTAATTGTGCTCAAGTCAGGATTTAAACTTCCATCTGCTCCTGAATAATGACTATGCCCAATTGGTTTCATAAAGTATTCATTTTCAGAGATATTTGAGTCAATATCAACTGAATATACTAATGCCGGTTGACAAGATGTTCTATATTCTTTTTCAGTTGGATACATATCGTTTGTCCAAAACTCATTCCAATCCCAGGTTTGGTTCAATTCCAACATTATCTTGTATTTCCCATTCAATGGTTTCTCTGTTTTTGCATGCAAAATGAATGATGCTAACGGTGTAGCACCTGTGTAAGCATCAATTACAGGCTGTTTTGGAGTTGGCAAATAGTTCCCATATTCATTCTTAACATTGCGTTGATGTGCCCAATAAGGCAGAGCGGCTGGACGCTGTATTTCTCCTGCTAACCATTGCCCTGTTTTTCTGCTTGCCCGTTTGAAAACACCTTTTCCAATAGTTTCAGACACATACAGAGTTTGAATGTAATTACCTTTTTCATCGGCAAGCCAAATGGCAAATAACGGGTGGTTATGCTCTTTTCCTTGTTCAAACTGAATAGTAACAGTGGTTCCGGTATTATTTATACCATAATTTTCTTCAGAAAACAGTGTTTTTTTTGTTTTTCCTGAAATACCCGTGGTTATTATCAATAGGGCAGCCAGTATAATTTTTGTTTTCATAATAACAAATTTAAATCGATTATTATATTTTGATTATTATTCCAATAGTTGGTAAAATTGTTCCTCCAAATGATTCGAAATTACGTAATCCTTGTTTGTTGGTATCACCATTTATGTCCGGAATCACATTACCATTTGTATCCAAATTTGTATAAATCGGAGCACTTTGAGTTTTGAAATTATATACGTTTTGAATATCGGTATAAAGATTCAATACCCATTTCTTGAAATAAAATTCTTTATCAATTCGAATGTCCAGTTGATGTGCAGCCGGTAAACTTAATGTATTGAAACGTTTATAATCCAAATATGGTTGTTTTGTAATATTCCATGCAGCACGGTTATACGAAATTGAATCTATGGGTGAATACGGAGCACCACCAACATAGCGCCAACGCATGGCTACGTTCCAACTTTTCCTGAATTTGTAGCTGGCAATAAGGTTGAACAGGCTTCGTGTATCCCAGGATGAACGGAAATATGTTTGACCTGTAATATCAGTAAATTCACTCCTAAACAAGGTGTAAGTAGCAGTCATGTTCAGGTTTTTCATTTCCATTACTTTTGCAAGAAATTCTACTCCATAAGCTCGTCCTTTCCCGGTAGACACGATTTCTTCATCGCCAATTTGACCAAAATTTGTGCCTTTGCTGGCAATACTCAATCCATCTGTAACTGAAACCGGATAATATTGATATTGTTTGTAGAACCCTTCTGCAGTGACACGAACATTGTCCATCGGGCGATACTCTAAACCTGCTATTGCCTGATTCGATATTGTGAAACGCAAGTTTTCGGTTTTGTTTACTAAATCACCTGCCGGGTTTCTATATCCAAGAGTTGTGTAGGCCGGTTGCATAGCATAGCGTCCTATATTCGCATTAAAATCAATTTTATCCGTCAATGCGTATGATAGTGACAACCGTGGAGAAAACTGATTCAACGGGTTCATCATGTTTTGATTGTAATTGTTTCCTGTAAAGCTCATACCTAATGATAATTTCAATAAATCATCTAAATATTTTTTTGAAGCCTGTGCAAATGCATTATAGCCGAATAATCCGATTTGTGTATCGTATACAAGGTTATTTACTGAATTGTTATAAAACAGTTGACGTTCAGTATGGTTTGTGTAATGAGAGTATTTTACCCCTCCACCAAACGAAAATTTGATAGGTGAATCTGGATAGTTACGCTCAAACCGAAGTTTATTTTCTGCTTCATCCGAGTTGTAATCAGATGTTTTGGCCAGGGTTTCATCGTTATTTAAATACTTGAAATTTGCATTTCGTAGCATGTTTCTACTCAAGACCCAGGTGTCGAAGTGCGTATCTGCAAAATGTTTATACACTGTTCCGACGGTATAATTCCATTGTTTATAGGTAGGCAAATAAGATAATAGGTATTTTTGGGATTCAGTGCCGGTGTTTTGCAATTCGGTGTTTAAAACCATGTCGTCAATAGCACCAATTCCAATAAATGAAATCTCGTTTTTTTTATCAATTTGATATTTGTATTTTAGCTGAAAGTCATTGTATGTAGGTAAAAAGGGTAACCCAATTGCTTTAAAAAGAAACTGAAGGTATGACTGACGAGCTGAAATGATAAAGATTGATTTTTTTCCGATTGGTCCATCGATAGTTAATGCAGCATCGGACGCACCAACTGAAAGTTTGCTATGAATTCGGTCCTTACTTCCATCTTTTTGCTTGATTTCCATCACTGAGCTCAACGCATTTGTTCTGTTTGCCGGAAAGGCACCGGTATAGAAACTGATTTCGCGTACAAAATCAGGATTAATAATACCAACAGAACCACCTGAAGAACCTTGTGTTGCAAAGTGATTGATAACAGGAATCTCAATCCCATCTAAATAAAATACGTTTTCCGATGGGCCACCACCACGTACAATCAGATCGCTACGATTTGGATCAGTAGCTCCAACGCCCGGTAATGCTTGTACCACTTTAGATACATCACGGTTGGCACCTGCACTCTTCTCAATTTCCTGAACACCAACTGATAACACCGAGATTGGGCTTTCAATTCTTTTGAGGTTGCGGTTTTGGCGAACCGTTACTTCATTCAACTGAACAGAAGATTCATTTACAGGAATATCCACAAATACTGTTTGATTACCTTGTACCTGAATTTCAGAAGAAACTGTTTTCTCGAATCCAATTGATTGAACAATAAGCTTTTTAAATCCCGGCTCAATTCCCGTAAAAATAAAGTTACCATCCAGATCGGAAGTAGATCCAATTGTAGTTCCTTCAATCAAAATGGCTGCAAACTCAAGTGGTGCATTAGTCTTGGCATTGAAAATCCGACCTTTTATGCTTCCTTTCTGAGCTAATGCAGGGATAGAAAGAAAAATAACCAATAGAAATAGAACATTCTTTTTCATAAGCAATACAACTTTTTACTATAATTTCACTTTTGTAACTAATAACAAGAATGATTTGAAAAAGTTTATCGCATGCGATATATTTTTCTGTTTTTTTTGAATAGTTTACTTAGCCAATTTATTTACAGCGTCATATATGGGAACCAAATAGCCATTTTCGAAGCGGCAGAGTAAACAAATGTTTCCAACAGGTTTTCCACTTGTCCATTCTATATCTAGTTCAATGCCATCATAAAGAATTTTGGAAAGAAATGATTGCCCCACTTTGAACAGCAAATCATAGTCCTGAGTTTCGAAGATAAGTTTCATTTTGTCGAAATTATCTATCTCAAATGTACAATGATAAACAGCCTGTTCTGCACACTCTGTCCTCAAATATAAAGCACGATGTTGTAAAACCGGACAAAAACTTTTTTGCGGGTGAATTTGTGTTAGTGGAATTTTTCCGGTAAAAATAACTTGTTCGTCTTGTGTAATTTTAATTTCCGAGATATGTTCGACTAATAACTGAGAACTGTGAATCAAATCATTGAAATGATAAAAATCTTCCCAATTATTGAAAATTGTTGCATCTTTTGGCATATAGCTACCCAGGGTAAGTTCTGCTGCAACACCGGTGAGTTGTATTTGAATTTTGGACATTTACGTTGTTTTTTGAAGTGCAAATTTACAAAAAGCTAATCAATTCTCATAATTGAGGGTTTGATTAGCTTTTCAGACGTAAGATTGAGAAATTTTAAAACTCCTCAGTTATGATGGAAATATTTTC
The DNA here is from genome assembly GCA_028710895.1 of Paludibacter sp. Classification (GTDB taxonomy): domain Bacteria; phylum Bacteroidota; class Bacteroidia; order Bacteroidales; family Paludibacteraceae; genus Paludibacter. Next base: position 68,404 of record JAQTTH010000012.1, on the reverse strand, counting down.
TTTTTGCAATAATTTGATAGATTTTGAACAGATATTCGATGTGCAAATTAATGATATGTTTATATTTGGCTCAATATTCTTTATTTGTTTCGAAGTTTCTATAATTCTGATCGCATCTTTCTGAATAAGTCGACTCTTAATCAACTTTACGATGCCAATATGATTTAGGCTAATGGCTCGCAACTTAGTTCGTGCCGGTAAGTTATAGCTGGTTGGATCTATTTCCATTTTGAGGGATTTAATGTAATTCCGAAAATGCTTTTAGACGTTGTTCCAGCACTTCCATTTGATCCATACGAACAAACGAAACGCAAGCACGTAATCCATTGGGGTTCTCACTTCCGGTAATAGCAAGCGAAATTGCGCTAATGCCATAGTATAAGAATTCTCTCATAAGTTCTGCACCAGTCATATCAGGGTAGGCAATGGTGAAATAAAACCCATCGGCTAAATCACCATTTTCCTCCTTATAAACAATATAGAAACCATATTTGAGAAACAGAGCTTTCATGATTTTAGCCTTTTCGCCGTATGGATGTAAGCCCTTCACGAAATCAATTTCACCATCGTTTACGGCTTTTAATGTTGCAGCCAGTGCATATTGTGCCGAATGAGATGTACCGGCAGTTGTTACATAAAGTACGCCATAGGTAATGAAGTGCCCCAGAACATCGTTGGTGAAATAGTTTTTTAAATTTGCATATCGCCGGGTGCGCAGTTTTTCGGAAATAATCATCATGCCAATACGTTGTCCGGCATAACTGAAAATTTTTGACGCTGAAAGCAACAAAATGTAATTATCCGTATAATGTGCAACCGTTGGCTGAAAAGGCGGAATACCCGGTTGTCCGTAATGTTGCCGGAAATCCATACCGAAGTAGGCAAGGTCCTCCACTACAATTACATCATATTTTGTTGCCAATTCACCTATAATCTGTAATTCGCTTTCGGTCAGGCTTATCCACGAAGGATTATTGGGTGACGAATAACAAATGGAACAAATATTATTTTCGGACAAAAATGATTCTAATTTTTCACGCAATTTCTCACCACGAAAGTGTAAAATATCGAACGATTTAAACGGAACCCCAATGAGTTGTAGCTGTGATTTATTGACAGGAAATCCTGGATCGATAAACAGGGTGTAAGGTTTTTCAAAATTTGTACGTGCTGCAGCCAGCAATGCAGCAAAACTTCCCTGCATACCGCCAACCGTAGGAACGCAATTTAGTGGCGTAACATCCACATTGATAAATAATTTTGCAAAGCGGGCGATCTCGGCTTTTGCAAATGGAATACCTTCAATATGTGGGTATTGAGTAGCCAAGCCCATGTCTAATGCTTCTTTTTCGGCAGCAATAGCAACAGCGGAAGCGGGTAGACCCGGTACACCCATTTCCATGTGAATAAATTCCTCACCACTTTCCTGCTCAATTTGCGAAACCAGTTTTCCAACTTCACGAATTGATAAACGGGTAATATCTGATTCACCAAACTGAGAAAAAAGTGAGTCGACTAATTCTTTATTGATTGTCATGTTGTTTTATTTCTTCCGGTTATCAATCACTCTAATTGCTTTTCCTTCACTGCGGGCAATCGTCTTAGGTTCAACAAGGGTCACTTTTACGCTGAGTCCAATTGCACTGTTGAGTGCATGTTCAATCTTGCGCGAAAGCATTTGCAAGTCCCGGATAGTTTCCACCATATTGGCTTCGTCCAGTTCAACTTTCAGTTCCAGTGTGTCGAGGTTATTTTCTCGGTCGACATACAGCATATAATGAGCGCTGGTTTCACCCATTTCCAGCAATACATGTTCAATTTGTGACGGAAACAGGTTGACACCACGGATAATAAGCATATCGTCGCTGCGTCCGGTGATTTTTTTCATACGGACTGTTGTTCTGCCACAACTGCATTTTTCTCGGTTCAGCGTTGATAAATCACGGGTATTATACCGTAATAATGGAATTCCTTCTTTGGTAAGTGTTGTGAAAACCAGTTCGCCTTCTTCTCCATCGGCTACAGGTAGCTTGGTGTGCGGGTCAACTATTTCGGGGAAAAAATGATCTTCGTGAACATGTAAACCTGCATGGGCAGGGCAATCGTTGGCAACGCCGGGTCCCATAATTTCACTAAGTCCGTAAATATCATAGGCTTTGATTCCCCATTTCTTTTCGAGTTCCAAACGCATATTCTCCGTCCATGGCTCAGCTCCGAAAACCCCGATTTTTAGTTTCATATCGGCAAGTGAATATCCGTTTTCTGCTAATGCATCGGCCAGATGGAGCGCATATGAAGGAGTACAGGCCAAAACTGTAGATCCAAAATCTGTCATTAATTGCAACTGGCGACGCGTGTTGCCTCCCGAAATGGGAATGACCGAGCAGCCAACTGTTTCGGCGCCGTAATGAACACCGAGTCCACCAGTGAACAGCCCGTAACCGTATGAAACCTGCATAATATCTTCGTCGGAAATACCAGCCATAGTGAGACAACGCGCAAGCACTTCGCGCCAGTTTTCAATGTCGTTTTTTGTATAGCCAACCGTTGTTGGTTTGCCGGTTGTACCGCTCGATGCATGAATGCGTACAATGTCTTTCATGGGTACGGCAAACAGATTAAACGGATAATGATCACGTAAATCTGTTTTGTAAGTAAATGGTAATTTTACAATATCGTCTATTGTTTCAATGTCCGAAGGTTTTACACCCATTTCGTCCATTCTGAGTTTGTAAAATTCGACGTTGTTATAAACGCGATTAACAAGCTCATTTAGTCTTTTCCCTTGCAAAGTGCGCATTTCTTCGCGACCCATGCATTCAATTTCTTTATTCCAAATCATAGTATTACCTGATATTTACACCGGGTGATAGCGGCGTTATTTGTGTGAGTTTTCTAATTAGTTTTTTCTGCTTAATAATGCCTTACTTTAAATCAGATTCCCGAATTGGTTTCAATCCATTGGTTTTGATGATTTCAAATGCTTTTTCGCAATTGTCGGTGCGAATCATAAGGATAGATTTGCTGCCAAAGCTGAAAGCATAGACATATTCGATACAAATATCGGCTGCAGTAAATAAATCGAGGATGTGAGACATGGAGCCGGGCGCAGCAGCCATTTCAAGTGAAAGAATATCATGCACTTTTACGGTGTAGTGCTCTGCCCGTAAAGCCTGCATGGCTTTCTCTGGATCTGAAACTATGGCGCGGAGAATGCCGTAGTCGGTAGAATCGGCAATGGTAAGTGCCACAATGTTGATGTTGTTCTTGGCCAATATGGATAAAATCTCATTTAAGTGGCCGGTTTTGTTTTCGAGGAAAACAGAAAGTTGGCGAATTGTCATACTATCAGATTTGTGTGAGTAAAATGTAAGATTAACTAGCCACAAATTTAATGAATTAGACTGTATAAATGTATGTTCTTTCAAAAAAAAATGTATTAATAATGTAGATTTTCGGAAGATTTAAATTGAATGCTTATAATTTGAATTATAAATCATTTATCAGCTGGAAATGATTATTTTTGCAAGTCAGTTTTTTGAAATTAAAAGATGAGCTAAAATGGAAAATAAAAGATTATTATTCAGTACTTTGATTGGTTTTGTAATTATAGCAATGATGAATTCCTGCGGGAAAACTGCTGAGAAACCACTTAAAACGTCAGGTGAAGATGCCTTCCATTTGACGGATACGGCCAACGCTATTTGGGAAAATCCCAAAATAACCGAATTCAAAGCATTTATTGAGCAGTTGGATAGTTCTGACATAACAACTGTTGCCAAAGCCACTGAAAAATATAAAGCCATTTTCACGGGTCAACCTGCTTTGTTATGCGATAGTGCATTTGTGGTTTTTCAAACGCTTTATGATAGTTTAGAAATGCATCTGAGCATTAAACATCAGAGTGACACGACGAATTATGAGCCACTTTTATACGAGGATCAGACAGCTGTTCCGAAAGCGTTGAAGGATTATCGTAAGAATTTGACGTTAAATGGGTTTAAATTATCAGCATCAGATGGAGTGACGTACATTGAGCAGGATAGAAACTTTATAGCTAAGAATTTTTACACGCTGGTTTCGCCGGTTATGAAAGATTATCTATCTGAAATTCAGCTTGAAAATAAACAAGGATTTGCCATGGATGGTGTAATTACAATTTCACCGCGATTGCTTGTTGACCGAAATGTGTGGTATGAGAAGTTTATTGCTGCAAATCCGGGATTTGTTTTTATTTCAACTTGTAAGGATTATCAAAAAGCCTATCTGACTTATTTGTTGTGTGGATATGAAAAAACTTCGTTGTATTCTAATCGTCAGACTGGTGATTTGTCCGATTTTTATGTGAATGCATATAATTACCTGATGGCAAAATACGCTGATTCGCAGACTGCTAAAAATGTCTTACCTTATTATGATGCGTTGAAGCAAAAACAAGCTGCTGCGGCTCAAACTATTCTGAAAAATTACCACATCAAGGGTATGATATATAGTCTGAAATAATCTCTCTGAGTTTTTAGCAACCTCAGATGCTGAAAAACCATAGGTTGCTGGTTTTGTTTCAGGCCTATCAACTTTTTTTGTTGCTAAGTGTTTAAATACAAGTAAATATATTTATTCATCTTAAAACAACATTATTATGAAATTATTGAAATACCTTGGATTTGGCTTATTGGCTATAGTTCTTATTGTTTTGGTTGTTGCACTATTTGTTCCTAAAACGTTTAAGTATGAAAAATCTGTTAGTATTAATGCTCCCATTGACAGTGTTTGGGATTACACAAACAGTTTGGCAGCGCTTGATAAATGGAGTCCGTGGAATGATCACGATCCAAATATGAAAAAGGAAGCTTCAGGGGCCGATGGAACTGTTGGTGCTATTCAAAGCTGGGAAAGTGATATTGTTGGCTCTGGCAGTCAGACCATTAAAACGGTGCAAAAACCGACATTGTTTGAAACTAAGCTTGACTTTACAAAACCACATGAGAGCCACGGTGAGGCTTATATAAAATTGGCCGAAGAAGGTACCGGAACAAAAGCCACTTGGGGAATGACGGGCTCCATGCCTTATCCGTTCAATATAATGGTTCTTTTTATGAACATGGAAAAATCGATGGGTAAAGATTGGGATAATGGACTCGGGAAATTGAAATCACTCAGTGAAAAATAAGTCAATTAGATATTTTAAAGGAAAAAGATTCTCGTGTGGGAGTCTTTTTTTGTTTCATGACTAAACACTTTCGGTATAATATGCTAAATTTGTATTTCAGAAATAAACAGATGCATGGAACAACCGTTTAAAATTGTGAAAATTACAAAGGAATTTGTTGATCAAATTCGTGCAAAGCGTGAGGAGGCTCATTTTCATGATTTTGAAGAATTGCTAATTGTAACCGAAGGTAGTTTGGAGCACTACATTGATTTCCAAATGGAAGTGATTCAGGCTCCGGCAGCAAGTTATGTTTCGATGGGGAAGATGCACCGGGTTGTTGAACGCGACGGGTTGCGCGGTTGGATTATCAATTTCCAGAATGAATTTATTCCAGACTCAAAGCTTAATTTCTATTCTAATTTTTTTACTTCTACCAGTGTTCCGCTTGGCGTTGAAGATTGTGTAAATCGGTTTGTTAGTCTTTGCGAAATCATTAACGCTGAGTTTGTGCTTGAAAATCCTGATTTGTCGGCCATCCGCCATTTGACCACCGCTCTTATTTCCATGATTGAGACTGAGCGCAAGCGCAATATTCCGGTTGAAAGCTCTGTAAAAGCTTCGCAAATTGCAACCTTCAATAACTTCCTGCGAATTTTGGAGGAGAATTTCCGTCGGGATGAGGGTGTTAGTTTTTACGCCGAAAAAATGAATATGTCAGAGCGTAATCTGAATATTATCTGTAAAAATGACTTCCAAAAGAGCGTTTCCGAAATTATCGAAACCCGAAAACTTATTGAAGCCAAAAAACTGTTGATTCACACTGAGAAGACAGTGTCTGAAATAGGTTATGAGCTGGGTTACAACGAAAAATCTTACTTTACACGTGTGTTTCGCAATAAACTTTCTGTTACCCCGACTGAATTTCGCGAGATGACCCGTACAATTCTTTCCTAAAAGTACCACCCTTCTTCCGAAAAGTGTTACCACCGACTATTTCGGTGGCTGTATCTTTGCATCATAATAATCAACAAAAATTTAAAACAAAAATCAAATGAAAAAACTTAGTCTTGTTGCCATAGTTGCAACACTTTTTATTTCGGTGGCGATAAATGCTGGCAATAATAACGCTGCAAGTCAAAAAGAAATTGTAGCTTTACGTGCACAAATCAAAACGCTTACTGCAGGTAATGCTCAGGTTGCTCAATATCTTCAAAAGTTCGATACGCTCGACTTTACCGTTTTTAGTAATCAGCAATGGGTTCGTTTGCATGAAAGTCATGCTAAAGACATTAAAGTAAATTGGCCTGATGGACATTTTACAATTGGAATTGAAAAACACATTTCAGATTTGAAATACATGTTTATTTATGCTCCAAACACACAGATAAAGGAACATCCCGTTCGTTTCGGTTCGGGAAATATGACTTGTGTGACAGGCGTTATGACGGGAACATTTACTCAACCCATGCCAATAGGCGATGGTAAATTTATTCAACCAACCGGAAAGTCATTCAGCCTGCCTATGTGTACTGTAGGAATTTGGAAAGACGGTGTTATGGTAGAAGAATATCTATTCTGGGACAATCAAACGTATATGAATCAATTAGGTTTAGGTAAATAAATTATTAATATCATCAAAAAACGAAGAAAATGGAACCAATTATTGCAAAAAAAGGGCCTTTCGCAGTAGAGCTTGAGGCAGGTAAGAATTATCATTGGTGTGCGTGTGGCAAAAGTGCCAATCAGCCATTTTGTGATGGGTCGCATAAAGGAAGCGGAATAACTCCAACTTCATTTACTGCCGAAAAAACAGGTACGGCTCACTTGTGTGGATGTAAACACACTAAAAATCCACCTTTTTGTGATGGCACGCACCACAGTTTATAAGTGATTTTAGTGCAAAGACTTACTGAAAAATATGACCTTTGACAAACAAATCAAAGGTCATGTTGTTTTTAGTTTGGTGATTCTAAAGCGTAGTTTAATATGAATCGAAAACAATTTATACAGTCATTGGGCTTGTTTGCTCTGGCAGGTGGAGCGTTAAGTCAAAAAAGTTTATATAAAATGATAGATAACAAAAATAATACTTCCCTTATGCCGGTGCTGTTTGTTGGTCACGGCAGTCCGATGTATGCCATTGAGGAAAATGAATTTGTGCAAAAATGGCGAAATTTGGGCGAAGAACTTCCTAAGCCAAAAGCAATTATAGCAGTTTCGGCGCATTGGGAAACACGGGGAACTCAGGTTACTGCTATGCAAAACCCCAAAACGATTCACGATTTTGGAGGTTTTCCGCAGGAGTTGTACGCAGTAGAATATCCGGCACCCGGAAATCCCGAGCTGGCAAGCGAAGCTATAAAATCAATCAGAGGAAGTCAGGTGCTGGCAGACGAAAAATGGGGCCTGGATCACGGTACATGGAGCGTGATTCGGCGTATTTATCCAAAAGCTGATATTCCAATTATTCAAATGAGTTTGGATTATAACAAATCGCCCAAAGAGCATTACGAATTGGCCAAAGAATTAGCTGCGTTTCGCGATAAAGGTGTGATGATTGTAGGGAGTGGCAATATTGTGCATAATCTGCGACAAGTGGCATGGGATAGACCAGACGATGAGGAATATGGCCACGATTGGGCTATCGAGGCGAATGATTTGGTGAAAAAGCTCATTTTGGAAGGTAACCATCAGGCATTAATTGATTACAAATCGTTGGGACGCGCCGTGCAGCTGGCAGCACCATCTCCAGATCATTTTCTTCCCCTTTTGTATGCATTGGCATTGAAACGCAACGATGAGGAAGTTTCATTTTTCAATGATAAGGCTGTTATGGGTTCATTAACCATGACTTCCGTGAAAATTGGATAAGAAATAAGTAGTTTGAGTTGACCTAATGTGCTTACTGCCAGTCGGTATTTAAATAGAATGTTTAAACTAAATAATTTTGCAACATCGCTTTGCAGTTTAAAAATAAAGTTGTATTTTTGCAACTCTTTTCGGATAAGGTAAATAAGAAGCACTGCGCGAGCAACTCACCTTCCCGATGTAATCAGAAAAGTCATTAAAATAATGTACGCAATCGTAGAAATTTTGGGACAACAGTTCAAAGCCGAAGCCGGTAAAAGACTGTATATCCACCGCATGGAAGAAGCTGAAAGAGGCTCTGCAATCGAATTTACAAAAGTATTGTTGGTTGACAACGAAGGAACTATCACTGTTGGTGCTCCTGTAGTTGAAGGCGCAAAAATCGTTTGTGAAGTATTATCGCACGTTCGTGGCGAAAAAGTAATCGTTTTCCACAAAAAACGTCGTAAAGGTTACCGCAAACGTAACGGTCACCGTCAGGATTTCACAGAGATTTTAATTAAAGAAATTGTAGCTTAACCGAAAAAAATTAGAAGAAAATGGCACATAAGAAAGGGGCGGGTAGCTCAAGAAACGGTCGTGAATCGGAAAGCAAACGACTTGGCGTAAAAATTTATGGTGGTCAATTTGCGAAAGCAGGTAACATCATCGTTCGTCAACGCGGAACAGTTCATCACATTGGTGAAAACATTGGTATGGGAAAAGACCACACTTTGTTTGCATTGGTTGACGGAATTGTTGAATTCAGAAAAAAGAAAGACAACAAGTCATTTGTTTCTGTAAAACCTATCGAAGTTGCTGCTAACTAAGCTCAATCGATAATCAACACACATAAATCTCCTGTTGTTTTACATCCGTGTAAAATTGCGGGAGATTTTTTTTAATGGACAATTCTACAACTAATCGCATCAACAACTAAACATATTAAATATGTTGACACTCAAATATATTACTGAAAATACAGACGAGGTTATTGCCCGTTTGGCCAAGAAACATTTCGACGGAACGGCTATTATTGCCGAAGTTGTGGAATTGGATAATCTACGTAAAACCACACAGGTTCAGGCTGATACTGCTGCTGCAGAATTAAATAACCTCTCGAAGGAAATCGGTTTGCTTTTCAAGCAAGGAAAACAAGAGGAAGCTAATCAGGCCAAAGATAAAACAACCGAACTTAAAGAAACAATTAAAACGCTTGGTGATCAACAAAATGAAGTTGAGCAAAAGCTGAACGATTTATTGGTTCAAATACCTAATTTACCTCACGCGTCTGTTCCTGAAGGACGACATGCTGAAGATAATTTGGTTGAGCGCACAGGTGGTGAAATGCCAAGCTTGCCCGAAGGAGCAGTTCCACATTGGGATTTAGCAAAGAAATACGATTTGATTGATTTTGAATTGGGAGTGAAGATATCCGGTGCCGGATTTCCTGTTTACAAAGGAAAAGGTGCCCGTTTGCAACGTGCTTTGATTAATTTCTTTCTCGATAATGCCATGGAAGCCGGTTACCTTGAAGTGCAACCACCTTATGTGGTGAATGCAGCATCGGGTTATGGAACAGGGCAATTGCCTGATAAAGAAGGACAGATGTATCACTGCACGGTTGACGATTTGTACTTAATCCCAACGGCTGAAGTTCCGGTAACCAATATTTACCGTGATGTGATTTTGAACGAAAGCGAATTGCCGATGAAAAACACGGCTTATTCGGCTTGTTTCCGTCGTGAGGCGGGTTCGTATGGCAAGGATGTACGTGGATTGAACCGTTTGCACCAATTCGATAAAGTGGAGATTGTACAGATTCAACATCCTGATAAATCATACGAAACACTCGACCAAATGGTAAATTATGTTCAAACATTGGTTGAAAAGCTCGAACTTCCTTGGCGTATTCTTCGTCTTTGTGCAGGCGACATGAGTTTCACTTCTGCGTTGACGTTTGACTTTGAAGTTTATTCGGCAGCACAGGAGCGTTGGTTGGAAGTTAGTTCGGTTTCAAACTTCGAAAGCTATCAGGCAAACCGATTGAAATGTCGTTTCAGAACGGCAGATAAAAAAACACAACTGGTTCATACACTTAATGGTAGCGCTATGGCATTGCCACGTATTGTTGCAGCTTTATTGGAAAATAATCAGACACCTGAAGGAATCCGCATTCCCAAAGCATTAATTCCTTATACCGGATTTGATATTATCAACTAGATTATTGATTTTGAAATAAAAATCCATATTTACATGAAACGGCATTTGACTTTTGAGTTGGATGTCGTTTTTTTTATTGTATTGTAATCTCAGAATAAATTTAAAACGATATATTTGTCAAGTCATTCATTCATATTCATTGCCATGAAAAGAAAAATACTAATTACGCTATCCATTGTTCTGTTGCCTGCGCTTGGTGCTGGAGTTTATTACATTCATTTGCTCACACCCATTATTACCGGTTATGCCGCAAAGAATCTGGCTTCGGATGTGTTTGTGGGCAATCGGACTCAACAAAGTGTTGAAGCAATTGATTTGAATTTTTCGTTTATTAAGTTTACGAAAAATACGATTGATTATAAAAAGAAAGAAGTAACAAGTTGTTTTTTATGGGCAACATCGAAAGCTATTTATATTGAAGGCTTTGGTTGTACATTGGTGCGTGGTGTGGATGAAGCAACAATTCGTAATCGTCCTTATAGCGTCGTGCCACTTCCGGCTATAAATCCCGATTCGGTAGCGTGGCCTGCCGGTGATAAACTAGCCGATACTATTCCGTCGTGCATTGATATGAATAAACTGAATGTGGCTTTGGCAAAGGCTTTGCGTGATACTGTTGGAAATAAAGGAACATTTGCAATAGCTGTTGCTTATAAAAACCAGTTAATTGCAGAGAAATATCACGCTGGGTTTTCTTCCAAGAACCGTTTCTTAAGCTGGTCGATGGCTAAAAGTTTTACACATGCTTTAGTGGGTATTTTGGTGAAAAAGGGCTTAATGGATGTCACTGCAAAAGCGGATATCTCTGAATGGCAAAAGGATAAACGAGCAAATATAACGATTGAAAATTTGATGCACATGAATAGCGGCCTGAAATGGAATGAAGATTATGGAAATTTGTCGAACGTGACTGTTATGCTTCACGAAGCTGATAATATGGGAGCATTTGCGTATGGAAAGCCATTAGTAGCAAAACCGGATTCGCTCTGGTTATATAGCTCTGGAACTACGAACATAGTAACTTCTATTATTCGAAAAAAGATTGGCAATGATGCTGAATACTATGCTTTTCCACGTAAGGAATTGTTTAATCCGATAGGTATGCGTAGCGCTATTTTTGAAACTGACGCTTCGGGGACGTTTGTTGGGTCATCCTATATTTATGCCTCCATGCGCGATTATGTTCGTTTTGGCTTATTGTATTTGAACAAAGGGAACTGGCTTGGAAATCAGATATTACCGATTGGCTGGACAGATAATGCTATGAAACCGGCAAACGGATCGGGAGGAAAGTATGGTTCGTTTTTCTGGTTAAATCAGTCGGGTGAATTTCCAAATGTTCCCCGTGATTTATATATGTGCAAAGGGCATGATGGACAGGCAATTTATATAATTCCGTCACTTCAGTTGGTAGTGGTACGAACCGGATTTTCAAAGAAGAATGACTTTGATTTTCCTGAGTTTTTAACTTCGATAGTTAAGGCGATAAAATGAACAACCCCTTTAGGGGCCAGAGGTTCCTTATTCCAGGTTTGTGGTTGCTTTTGGCTTCTTCACCTTTTCCTCATTTTTGGCAATATAATCTTTCCAACCCGAATAAGCTTTTTCGGAAGTTGGACGGCCTAATTGGAGAAAATGACAATAGGCTGCGGCTAATCCATCGGTTGCATCCAACTGCGGAAGCATTTGATCCTGCGGTATTTTTAGGTAACGGCGGAGCATGTCGGCTACCTGTTCTTTGGAGGCACTTCCGCTTCCGGTAATAGCCATTTTGATTTTCAGGGGTGCATATTCAGTTATTGGAATGTCGCGATACAAGGCTGCCGACATGGCTACTCCCTGCGCTCGTCCAAGCTTGAGCAACGACTGTACATTTTTGCCAAAGAATGGTGCTTCAATGGCCAGATGGTCGGGGTGAAACTCATCAATCAGCGAAAGTGTGCGTGCAAATATCCGTTGGAGTTTCAGATAATGGTCGCTGTATTTCTTCAAATCGAGCACGCCCATAGCCAGCATTTCAGTTTTGTTGCCTACAACTTTCAGAATGCCATACCCCATAATGGTGGTTCCGGGGTCAATACCCAATATGATATGTTCTTTTAGCATTAATCAATCAGTTCAAGTACGGTAGAAAAGAAACTAACATCAGTGCCAAATGCAGCAGCACAATTACTTTGAAAAATACTTGCATTGTCTCTGTGCCAAACCATAAGCGCATCCATGTCTGCTATATGAAACTGAACAGAGTAGGAGGTACCCTCTTCATCTTCGCTACCAACTATTTTGGTAATTTGCGCTTTACTGAAACTGCCCGACTCAAGCATAAATGGAATGTGGTTTTCTTTTGTCCAATTCAGCCAGTTATCGTTCACTTTTGTCGAAACTTTGTATGTTGTATTGAAAATCAGCATGTTTTTAGTTGTTGTTTATGAATCCCGATTTTAGTTTGACAGCATTTCTTATAGATGGCTCTCAAACCACTATTTAATCGGGATTATTCGTTATTTATTGGTGATAATTCTTAGCAAAAGTAGTCATAATTTCAGAAACTTCCTTATCTTTGTACTGCAAATTCAAAATCAAGCTTGGGGGTTTAGCTCATCTGGCTAGAGCGCGACACTGGCAGTGTCGAGGTGACCGGTTCGAGTCCGGTAATCTCCACTTGATTCAAGTAAAACGCCGACTACGTAAGTGGTCGGCGTTTTTTATTCTCAGTTTCGATGCTTTGAGTAATTTTACAATTTATTGTATTCTCCTCTGCTACTAACGATGTATTAGTGCTCCTACTAATGATGTATTAGCACCACCACTAACAATGCATTAGTAGTGCTACTAACGATGCTGTGCAAACTTTGTGTTCTCCCATATAAAAAAAACTCTCAACAGAAACTTTGGTAAAGTCTCCGTTGAGAGTTTAATATTTGTTGTTTTAGAATTTTATACTTACCGAAGCCAAAATATTTCTGCCTGCTTGTGGGAAACACCTTAGATCATTGTACCGAACTGTTGGTGTGCTACTATCATTGAAATAATAAGAATCCCATACGTAAGCATTACTACTATATTGCTCATTAAATAGATTGTTGACTAAAATAATTAAGCTAACTCCACGAAATCCTTTTAAAGGTAAATTATAACTCAATCGAAGATTATTGATAAAATAATCACTTAACGAGCGTTCATTGCTCCCAGAATTATCTATATATTGTTTTCCAACATACTGCGATTGAAATCCAGCTTCAAAATCTCCTTTTGTGAAAGTAATCATACTGTTTCCCAAAAATTCTGGAGAAAAGGCAATTGGAGCGTTTGCAATTACATTTCGTTTCTGATCAATCCAGTTCCAATCTATATTATTATCATAGATATTGGCATATTCAGAATAATTAATAACCCTGCTATGGCTAACCGTCACAGAACCATCCCAACGCAACCAATCAGTCAGTTTATATGAACCAACTATTTCAATGCCGGTGCGGTAACTTACAGGTATATTCTCAGTCAACATTTCACCTATATCGTTAATCTTTCCAGTTAGAATAAGCTGATTCCGATACTTCATCAGGTAGGCATTGGCACCAATTGAGCCTGATTCAGTATGAAATTTATACCCCAACTCAGTGTCATATAATGTTTCATGAGTTGGCCATGTAGTAGCTGAACCATCTGTGTAATTTGTCCGTGTTGGCTCGCGGTGTGCAACAGCAAATGAAGCAAATAAATCACTGTTGTTATCCGGGCGATAGAATATACCAACTTTTGGATTGAAAAATTTAAAATGTTTATCAACATCCAGTTTTTGCATGGCATTGATTGCATCGTCCCATTCATCATTTGTTCCCTGCAATTTATAATTTACCTGACGATACTGTAAATCGGCATACACATTGAAATTAGATGTAATATCATAATTGCCTTTTAAATAGATGTTTGCGTCAAATTTACTTACATCACTACGGTAATATTCTGTAATAGGTTGAATGTTTCCAAGATAATTTTTCACCCAAATAACATCACCCCAATGTTTGCCCCAGTAGTTGTTAGCAGCACCACCTAATTGTGCTGAGAGTTTATCTTTTTTGTAGTTCAGCGAGAATGTGAAACCTGCAAAATCGTTGCCCATCTTTTTTTGACGAACTAAATCACTTCTTTTGATAGTGGTGCTGTCATTCAATACAAATGCTTGCAACGCATACTTTTTGAGCGATTGATCTTGTTTATATTCTTCGTAATAACCATCACCTCGTGTATAATGCAGACCGGCATTTAAACTAAGTTCAGAATTGAATGTATGAACAGCAATCAACTGGTAGTTGGTTTGTGTGTAATTGTCGGTTTGGTTTTGGTAATAAAGTGGATTCCCGTTTGCATCTACACCCATAAACCCACAAGGATTGTATGTGCGGTGGGTGCTCAACGAGTCTTTTGGAACGCCATCCCAGGCATGATAGGTTTTTTCTGTTCCACCAAATGTAAGAAACTTTACAGTTGTTTTTTCACCATAATATCCTGCCTGCACAAAGTATGACTTCATATCAACAGAACCCCGATCGATATAACCTGCCGATTTCACTGTTGACAGACGTGTATCAATGGCCCAATGTCCGTTTATAAGACCGGAGCTTGCTTTTACAGTCGCTTTTTGTGTGTTGAATGAACCAATAGTTGCGTTAATTTCACCCGAAGCTTTTTGAGCATAATTATCGGTTTGTAAATTGATGTTTGCCCCGAAAGCACCTGCTCCATTTGTTGATGTTCCTACACCACGTTGCACCTGAACACTTTGTACAGATGATGTGAAGTCGGGAAGATCCACCCAATATGCACCTTGTTCGTCGGCATCGTTGTATGGAATTCCATTAATGGTTACGTTGATACGTGAAGCATCAGTCCCACGGATACGAAAACCGGTATATCCAATTCCTGTTCCAGCGTCGGATGAAGCTACAAACGAAGGTGTTTGCGAAAGCAAATACGGAATGTCTTGTCCGATATTGGTTTTTGATAGAGTTTCTTTATCAAGATTGGAATATGCAACCGGCGATTTATCAGTAGCTCGAAGTGAAGTCACAGTGATTTCATCTATCGAAACCGATGTTGATTTCAGAATCACTACAACTTCATGATCAACATCTGCCTGAACAGTAGTTGTTTCGTAACCAATAAATGATGCTTTCAGTGTGTAGTGGAGTTTGGTTAGTCCGTCGAATAGGAAAGTCCCGTTTTTGTCTGTGGTTTTTCCCTGTGAACTGTTTTGAACTGTGACGGTAGCTCCCGTCAGTGAATTACCTTTTTCGTCTAACACTTTTCCTTTAATTGTGTGTTGACCGAAGGCCGCGAAAGCCGATACCAGCATAAATGATGCAATAAAAATTTGTCTCATAGCAAATTAATTAAATTAATAAATTTGATTTTGAGAGCCCAATAAAAGATACGGAAGATTTGTCTTATTCCCTATTCGGCATTACCCGTGCAGGTTCAAAGGGTATGATCTCAGCCCGAAATATTAAGGCACCCCATTGTTTTGTTTGACTGTTCGAACGCTTGAAACGCGCGAAAGTTCATATGTTTGAAAAAAGAAAGAAAAACAACCCTGGAAGCGGGCCGAATTCCTTTCGGGGGACAAAGATACGCTAATTCTGTGGAAAATGAAAATGGAATGATAAGATAATGTGATGATGAGCTGATAATCTGCTGCAATAAAAATACAGTTTGTTCATTGAAAACTATTGATTATCAAATGATAAAAGGATTTATCCTGCCCAACCTTCTCTATCCAGATTTCGATAATTAATTGCTTCAGCTATATGATTTGATTGTATATGTTCAGCATCATCCAAGTCAGCAATTGTGCGGGCAACTTTTATAATACGGTCGTAAGCGCGTGCTGATAAATTTAATCGTTGCATGGCATTTTTGAGTAACTCTGAGCTCGGTTTATCGATTTGTGCAAAAGTTCGCATTTGCTTCGACGACATTTGTGCATTACAGTATACGCCGTCAATATCCTTAAATCGCTGTTCCTGAATCTGACGTGCTTTCATTACTCGTTCACGCACATTGGAACTGCTTTCCGATTCTTTCATTTCAGATAGCTTCTCAAAGGGAACAGGAACAATTTCAATATGAATATCAATGCGATCGAGTAGGGGACCTGAAATACGACTCAGGTACTTTTGAACAACACCCGGTGCACAAACACAATCCCGATCGGGATGATTGTAATAACCACACGGACAAGGATTCATAGAGGCCACCAACATGAAACTTGCAGGATATTCAATCGCAAATTTAGCACGGGAAATACAAATTTTTCTATCTTCCAATGGTTGGCGCATCACTTCCAGTACCGTTCGTTTAAATTCCGGAAGTTCATCCAAAAAAAGTACGCCATTGTGAGCCAGTGAAATTTCACCGGGCTGTGGAAATGTTCCTCCACCAACCAAAGCAACATCTGAGATTGTATGATGGGGACTTCTGAATGGCCTTTGTGATATAAGTGAAGTGTTACTATCAATATTGCCTGCAACTGAATGAATTTTGGTAGTTTCTAATGCCTCATGAAGTGATAAAGGTGGTAAAATTGTAGGAATTCGTTTTGCAAGCATCGATTTTCCAGCTCCCGGAGGGCCAACCATTATTATATTATGTCCACCGGCCGCAGCAACTTCCAGACCACGTTTTACGCTTTCCTGACCCTTAACATCGGCAAAATCAATCTCCGAGAGGTTCAGGTTGCTAAAGAACTCATCACGTGTGTTTACTATTGTTGGTTCGAGCGTCGAATTTACTTCAAAGAAATCAATTACTTCCTTAATGTTTTCAACTCCATAAACATCCAAATTGTTTACTACTGCTGCTTCGCGTGCATTCTGTTTTGGAAGTATAAAACCTTTAAATCCTTCTTCTCGCGCTTTTATGGCAATGGGTAAAACTCCTTTGATTGGTTGCAGACCACCGTCAAGCGACAGTTCACCCATGATTACATATTTTTCCAGATCTTCGGATTTGATCGTTTCCGAAGCAGCCATCATTCCTATTGCAAGTGCTAAATCATAGGCCGAACCTTCTTTCCGTATATCAGCCGGAGCCATGTTGATCACAATTTGCTTGCGGGGCAGCTTATATCCTGTATATTCAAGAGCTGAAGCGATACGCTCATGACTTTCTTTTACGGCATTATCAGGCAATCCAACTAAAAAGAACTTGATTCCCTGACTAATATTTACTTCAATTGTGACTATGGTGGCGTTAATTCCCTGAACTGCTGCGCCAAAGGTTTTTACTAGCATAGATGAAGGTTGTTGAGATGGTGAAAGAATAGTATTTTGCTTAAAAATGAATTAAAATAACGTTGAAATCTTTATTGGTTTGTTAGATAGATTATTGAGTGAAGCATTTACTGTGAATGCCTGTTCAAACATCAGTTTGCCTTCAGAATAATGAAGTTTTAAGGCTAACTTCCCCTGTACAAATTGTGAGCGAATGACCTGATAGTACCATTTGCTTTCTAAGTAATAGTTCGATCGTAAAAATGGATTATTCCAATAAAGTCCGGTTCCATAATTGCCATAAAAGACCATGCGTGGATTGCCCATATAAAGGGTATTTTGTGTTCCGATGCCTTTAAATTCTGCATTTGCTCTGAAAACAATACCCATTGGTGCTTGAGTACCATTTGATAATTTTCTATCACGCTCAACTCCTCCCAACACACCAACAGCAAAAAGTAATGTATCTAAACCTTGTTTATTTGAATAATCAACACCTACAGATAAGTGTGCCAGTAAATTGTCACAAACACCATAACCCTGAGGGTCAGGTCTCGTAGTGGCAAAATGAAACATGTATGATTCAAAGTCTGTAAAAAAATGATTGAATTTCTTATGAGCCGATGCGCCCACAAAGAAAGTCTCACGATTTATTGCAGTTTGATGCCCGTTCCAGTCTAACCACAAATTAAAAAACGAGTCTTTTTCGCCTACTTGCCAGAACAAACCTTGAATTGTTGGTTTATAATATTTTACTGAATCCTGAAAAAATAAATCGGAATAATTTGAGAATAACTCAGCACGAGGAAATGCTCCGGCATAAAGGGTCGATTTATTCGCTTTGTACTGGTAGTACGCAATAGGTTGAATGGCATCTATATAGTTTTGTGAACCAGAAGTTTTCAACAAATCAGTTCCAATATAAAAACTGTGAATAGTGTCCCATGCAAGTCCAATCTCGGGAGTAAAATGAACGCCTGTCATGGTCTGATCTCTTGTAATTGTCGATTTAGCAAATTCAGTGTTGTCGAAAAAATAATTCACTCCGGCTTTCCAAACAATATTTTGAGATTTAGTGCTAAATGTAATAATCAACAAGCTAAATAAGATTGTATATTTATGTCGCATAATTCTAAAGTTGAATCGTTTTACGTAATCGAAAAACAAAAATACAAATTTAATAATTTCGAATGCAACTTTTTGGAGAAAATATTAAATATGTAAATGTTTTTTATTGAATGAATTACACAAGTACTAATAAACAAAAAGCCGTAACTCTTAGAGTTACGGCTTTTATTCGTTCTAAATTTAATCGCTTAGCGCTTATTTCTCTGAAAGATAGCTTGAAATACCTTCTTGAGTAGCAACTAAAGCTTTTTCTCCTTTTTTCCAGTTTGCAGGACAAACTTCTCCGAATTCTTCAGTAAATTGAAGTGCATCAATCAAACGAAGAACTTCATCAACGTTACGACCAAGTGGTAAATCATTTACCAACTGATGGCGAACTACTCCTTGTTTGTCGATTAAGAAAAGACCACGATAAGCCTTAGGCTCACCTACTAATACAACATTTCCTTCTTCATCATATTCATCAGCGCCAATTAATACATCGTAAGCTTTTGAAATATTCAACGATTGATCAACAACTAATGGATATTTAACTCCCTGGATACCACCTTGATTTTGTGGAGTTTGTAACCATTTCCAATGCGAGAACTCAGAATCGGTTGAGGCTCCGATAATTACTGTGTTACGAGCTGCAAATTCTGCTGCTTTATCTTCGAACGCAATTAGTTCTGTTGGGCATACAAACGTAAAATCTGCCGGGTAGAAAAAGAATACTACATATTTTTCACCTTCAAATTGTTCCAAAGAGAAATTCTCTACAATTTCGCCACCATTTACAACTGCTTTGCTGTTGAATACAGGCGCTTTTTTTCCTACTAATACTGACATGTTTTTATATTTTAAATGATTATTGTTTTAACACTGCAAAATTAATCAGAACTCTACAAAATACATCATAAAAACCGATAGAGTTTTTTTATATAAGTATAGTAAAAACAAATGGAAGATGAAATAGTTTTCAGGCTTTGTAAATAAGGGCAGTTGCATATACTGTAATACCTTCTTTTCTACCCACAAATCCCATTTTTTCTGAGGTGGTAGCTTTTATAGATAATGTATCCTCGTCAACCTCCATGACTTCCGATAGACACGCCTGCATGGCTGGGATGTGTGGATTGAATTTGGGTTCTTCGGCGCATATTGTACAATCCATGTTGCCAAATTCATACCCTTTTGCTCGAACCAATTGCATTGTCTTTGTCAAAAGTATTTTGCTGTCAATATTTTTAAAATCTTTAGAAGTGTCCGGGAAGTGAAAACCAATATCACGTAAATTGGCGGCGCCTAAAATTGCATCGCACAAAGCATGAATCAAAACATCAGCATCCGAATGACCCAACAATCCCTGTGAATGTTCAATTCTAATTCCACCCATCCATAATTCACGGTTTGGTGCAAAAATATGCACATCGTAACCAAATCCTACCCGAGGTATATTCATAATTGTATCTTGTTTTCTAATAGAACAAAAAACGGTTGAACCAACCAAAAGCCAGCACAACCGTTTAAATCTCTTCAAATTGAATTTCTTATTATTACTTCACTAAGTTTTTCAGCCCGAATAAATCAAATGAAAGCGAGAAACGTAGTGTTTGATCCAATGGATTACTTTGAGAAGTTGATATAACATAACCAACATCAAGTTGGAACACATTTAATTTGAAACCTGCTCCTGCAGTAAAGTATTTACGATTACCCTTGTATTGGTCTTCGTTGTAATAACCTCCACGCACAAAGAACTGATTATTATAGGCATATTCGGCACCAATCGACCACATGATTTCACGCAACTCTTCAGACATTCCACCGGGCGCATCTGAAAATGATTGAAAAATTCCGGCAACTGGCGATAAATCATTGTAGTAATTTGGATTTGCCAATAATTTAGCTGAAGATGTTGTTGGAACCAATAGTTTATTGACATCGGCACTTACAGAAATTTTATTGAAATTGTCAAGTGGATAATCGAACGAAGCACCTAATCTCATATTTGTTGGTATGAAATTACTTGTTTCGTAATTATCGTACGAAATTTTGGATCCAATATTTGAAATATTTAAACCAAGTGACAAATTTCCATCTGTATTTTGAAGTGTTATCGGAGTTTTATAAAATGCTGATACATCTGCTGCAAAGGCAATACCCGGATACATTTCAGTACCACCACTTAAGTTGATTCCATTATTCAAATCGGAATATATTAACCGAAATGCAACAGAACCGGAAAATTTATCAGAAAATAATCTTGAGTATGCAGCATCAACAGCAAACTCATTTGGATGGGCTGAGGCTTCAGGATAACCTAATTCGTTCATCAGCGTAATATCTCCAAGTGAGAAATAGCGTAGCGAAGCACTCACTGCTTGGCGTTGATCCAATTTATAATATCCGGATAGATAAGCTAAATCAATATCAGTCACTAATTGTCGTAACCAAGGAGTATAAGACAAGGATAAACCTGCTTCACTATCCATAAATGCATATTTTGCTGGGTTCCAATACTGCGAATTTGCATCAGGTGTTGTAGCAACACCCACATCACCCATAGCACCTGCACGAGCATCGGGTGCAATTGATAATGAGGGAACAGCAGTCATTATAGGATTGTTTAAGTCCTGAGCGTAAATACTCAATGACAGGGAAAGTAAAACACTCAACGCTAAAAAGTTCTTCTTCATTCGAAATTTGTATTTTTTTTGAGGGTACAATATTACTAAAAATTAGTAATATATAGAATAAATAAACGTCAAATTTTGATTTTATTGTTCAACAATCAACATTTTATTTGTTTTTGAACAAACATCACTATTGGTTGTCTTGATATTTACACGGTAAAAATAAATTCCAGTTTTGGCTTTGCTTCCATTGTCTGTTACTAAATTCCAAGTGATATTATCTGCATTTGATTGTGATTTTGACCATATTTTTCGACCGGTAATATCAAAGACCTCTACATATGTATTTAAAATTGTTTCAGGTCTGTCATTCTCAACAATTATAGTGGTTGTATTTGTAGTTTTAACCGGATTTGGATAATTATATACCTTGAAAATCTCAGGGGTCAATCCCTTTACAACCTCAAATTCAATGCTATTAGATGTTGAGTTGTTCAATAAATCCCATGCTTTGAAATTCAATGTATGTTTTCCATTTTTCATTTCCGGCAATTTATATCTTACCGAACCGGTTGAAAAGCTATTTGATTCAGCCTGAAAATTATCATTAATCACAAAACTCTGTGATGGATCTTCATCAATTGTAAGCATTAAGTCGTGACCAATACCACTTCCAACTGTATTAATTCCATGGATATCTGAAATATTAGCAATAAACAAAGGTGTTTCATTCACCTTATCCCCTGAAACAAAATTTGTTGAGTTTAAATATAATTGTACATCTGGTCCGGTTGTATCAACTATATTGTTAATATCTGTTCCGCCAACAAGGAAATTTTCAAAATATCCTTGCGCTTCATAGTCATTTATATCGTCCTCAGCATAATAATTAATTCGTCCGGTTCCATAGTTGTATTTTATATCTTTAGGTAACATAAATGAAAATCTGAATACTCCATCTGTAACAACTGCATCACCAGAAAATAAGGTGTTTGGACGATCTGAATATGTTAGTGCTCCATCATGTTCATTATTCATTGTTGTAATACGTTGCATTTTATCATATATTGTGGCATGCACTGTTCCGTTGAAATTTGCAATTTTATTTCCATTGTCG
Source organism: Paludibacter sp. (assembly GCA_028710895.1). Taxonomy (GTDB): domain Bacteria; phylum Bacteroidota; class Bacteroidia; order Bacteroidales; family Paludibacteraceae; genus Paludibacter. The sequence continues at coordinate 46,051 of JAQTTH010000012.1, read as the reverse complement.
TCTGCAATTATTCCCTCGACGGAAGCAACCGATAAAGCACGTAATGTGTCATTTCCAAACGTTGAGCTTTCATTGACTTTGGTAGTAAGAACTTTATAACGGGTTGGATAGGTGAGGCGTAATGCTGGGTCACCCATGTAAATGTAAGATAGTTTATTTATTTCGGATCCAACATTGTTTTTGGCGTATGATAATACATCACCAATTCGCTGATATTCACCATTTTTCTTTTTGAATAAATTCTCACAAAATAATTTATTAAGTGTCATATTCTGAGACGCATATACAGGACGGGCGGCAGAAATAATACCTATTCCTCCACCAGCAGGGTTAAGTACTACTTGTTCTCCTGCCGAAATTGCTTGTACATCGAATTGTAAAAAGTCGCAGGTGGCACCATAGAAAAATGGCAGATGCTTATTTGATAATGCCTTTACATCATTAATTGATAAAATTCCTTCATTCCCCCAACCTGTTGCTCCGGCATGACCCGTATAATCTAATAGTAATAAACCAGACCTTAAAAGATTTTGAAATTTACTTTTGGCAAGTGGATAACTCTCACCACTAGCTGATATTTCTTGCAGCGAGGCATCTAAATAAATTTTATTTATTTGAAATGCAGGTATACTACGAGCAAGTGATGCTGTAATGCTATCAGCTTGAGTCATGTGTAAAGCCTGATCCCCATCATCAGCTAAAAAACAGAGTTGATTTTTCCAGTTTCCTTTAGACTGATTATCCATGTAATTGATAATCTTATTTACCACATTTGTAGCTTGTGTAGTAGTTGAAACAGGCAAGCGACCAACACCTAAATCCATCAGATTAGATAATATATTTGTTCCTTCATTATCATCTAATAATGTAAAATAGTCATCTGTAACATATGATTGAGTGGTGTGTAAAGAATTTTCAGCCTGATAAGTCAATATTAAATTGTCACCTGAATTTGGTATTACTCCTCTATTATCGTAAGATCCTCGACCAAATAGTAATAGGTATTTAGGCAGGTCGTTTACGTTGTTAGATGCCTTTGCTTTGTCGTATAACATTTTCATTACCCATCTATAAGCTGTTGCATCGGGAGTTCCGGATGAAAATTCATTGTATACTTGTTCTGTTGTTATAACAGCAACTGTCATATTATCCTTTTCGCGATGAGCCTTAGCCAGCGTTTCTGCTTGTGGTAAGAAATTCGGATGAGTTAATATAACCATATCTACAGGCTCCAACGCATGAAGATTTTGGTTTGGAACAATACCTTCGATTGTAGGTTTTGGAAATGCTGAAGATACAGTTGGATCAATTGCTATATAACGGGACATTGTAGAATCAGGTGCTACAAAAGCGAGCTTGTTGTCAACGATAGATGTTTGTATCGAATTTATATTCGATGGATCTGTTACATCCCATATTTTTACATTGCTATTTGCATCACTTAATTTGTACTGGCTGTAAGTGGCTGTTCCTAAGTAGTCTGAATTTTGAAAAGGCATAACAGAACCAACCATTTTTAGTTGTCTACGGGCGTTTACTTCAAGAAAATTTAAATATCCAACAGAACCGGAAGTTGGTTTTATATAGCTTAAATTAAAATTAAATGCATCGTTCAACGGGGTGTATGTGAGACTTGCCGATGTACCTCGGGCTTTTTCGTAAATATCAGTGGAACTTTTTGCTGGAACTGTCAATATTTTGCTCTGACTTCCATTTAAACTAAGACTGAAATTTGAGTTTGAGGTCGACGTCGAGGCTACATCTAATCGAGCTGACGTTGTGTTTGTCAATACTGGGTTAGGGAAGCTGAAGGGTATGCTTAATGAAATAATATCCTCGAATTTTTCGCCATAAAACTCTTTGCCAGAAGATGTAAAGCTGTATTTATCTTTTTCATATAGCTGAAAATCAATAAATTCTTCTGCTGGAACTATAGTCGGATTAGCAGCTAGAGTTATATATTTTAGTTCAATTTTTTTTCCTGTTCCGGCATCTGATGTAACAAAATAGTAACCATAACTGGAATAGGTGTTCACAGTATGTGTGAATGCAGATCTGGATTTATCATAGTCCCATCTAGTGGTTCCCTGTGCATAAAACAAAACGTAGTCACCCGAATTGAAAACACCATCAGCGCCTTTTTCCATCCAAATAGCGACTTCAGGTAAATCATCTATTTTGGGCTGTAAAAAACTTTGATCTAATACATTTCCTCCATAGCCAAATATTCTGACATTAGCCGGTGATATGCCCATTGAGTTCAAATCGTCATAGGTAAGTTTGTAAACTCCGGTATTAGCAATTTTTATCTTTACAAATTTCCCTTGGGCTAATACGGAACTCGATGAATATGTGTGACGCGTAGTTGCAATTACTTTCTGTAGTTGATTTTGTTTTGTTATTTCTAAGTCAAATGATTGAAGTTTTGAAATCTTACCTTGTATACTTAGAAAAGGTAAAATCCGGATGTCTAAAAAATCAGTTTCCCTTTCGTGAAGAATCTCAGTATATATACTAACTTTGTCTGAGATGCCAGATTTATCAACAATTAATCTTGATTCTTCGGTTGTAAGCGGAGAATAAATCTCATTTTTAATTTCTACATGATAATTATAACCCTTCTCGCAAGTAATTCGCTTGTTGAAGTAAGGAAGGTGATTTTCAGTTGGGTACTGTGCTCCTTCAAATGATATAACATCAATATTGTTTGAACCAGCATACCATTTTTCAACCCCTTTCCAACTAATTTCATGGGATGAAACTTCTTGTGTTTGAGCAGAAGCTATTGTAATGAAAGAAAATAGAAAAGCCAATAAAGCTATTTTATATTTCATGTGAGATATATTAATTATTAACTACTAAATAACGGCTATATCAGTAGTTTATTATAGAAAGTGTAAAGTTATTGGATTATTTTATAAGGAAATCAAACATTTTCTTGTCGAAAATGTAACCCTCCAGTCTATCGCCAATTGCAACTTTACCTACTCCTACAGGTGTTCCCGTAAAAAGTATATCGCCAATCTTAATGGTGAAGAAACGACTGACATAGGAAACAAGTTCGTTAATCGGGAAAATCATATCCTGAGAATTCCCATTTTGAACAGTTTTCCCATTCAAATCAAGTCTAAATTCAATTTTCTGAATATCACCTAGTTCGCTGGTAGGGAGAAAATTGCCGATAACAGCAGAGTTATCAAAGGCTTTGCAAACTTCCCATGGTTTACCTTCGGCTTTTAGTTTGCGTTGCAAATCGCGAGCAGTAAAATCAACACCTAGGCCAATTTCGGTGAAATAGCGCCCTGAGAATTTTGAGTCAATATGCTTACCAATACGGTTGAATTTAATGATTAATTCGGTCTCGTAATGTAGCTCTTGAGTGAAATCGGGTATAAAAAAAGGTTTGTTGTTTTTGAGAAGCGCGGTATCCGGTTTCATAAATACTACCGGTTCAGTTGGATTTTGGCTGTTTAGTTCTTTGTTATGTTCAACATAATTTTGACCAATTGCGAATATTTTCATTTTGTATTTCTTATTTTTTTTGAATTTTCACTCTCTTTAATCGCATTAAGTCTATTAAACATAACAGCTAAATGGGCATAGATCGAAGTGTTTTGTACAATGATATTTTCAGGAACGCGAATTCTGAAAGGAGTAAAATTCCAAATTGCCTGAATACCTCCGGCAATCATAATTTCCGATACCATTTGAGCTTTATCAACCGGAACAGTTAATACTCCAATGTTAATTCCTGTTTGGCGTTGAAGTTCTACAAAACGATCAATATGATGGATTGGCACCCGGTTAATGCTCGTGCCGGATAATTCATATTTCACATCAAAGCCGGCAACAATTTCCAATCCGAACTGCTCCAACCCATTATCATGCATTAAAGCTCCACCAAGACTACCAACTCCAAATAAAAATGCTTTGTGAGAGTTTGTAAATCCTAAAAACTCTTCCAAAATTCCTACAAGTTCTTTTACATCATATCCAACACGGGTTCTTCCGTTTATATTTACGTACGATAAATCTTTAGCTACCATAGATGCATCTACTGCAATGTTTTTAGCGATTTGAGTTGAAGATAAATATAATTCTCCATCTTTTAAAACCAACTGTGCATAAGCCAAATACCATGGCAGACGTCTTAAAGTTGGTTCAGGAACTTTAAATTGAATAGATGCAGATTGATTGGGCATTTTGAATGTGTTTATGATATTTAACCTACAAAAATAATCATTTTTTCGTAACACTTGCTTAGGTCTTGAATTAAAATGCAAGGTGGCCTATTTTTAGCTAGGCTGTAAACATTTTATTCAGCTAAATTGATTAACTTTGCATTCTTTATTTTCAATCAATTATAAACGTTTTTTGTAACGCTAATTCTTTATTATCAATATATTATGGAGTATAATTTCAGAGACATTGAACAAAAATGGCAAGCATACTGGAAAAATAACAACACGTACAAAACAGAAATAGATCCGGCAAAACCCAAATACTATGTTTTAGATATGTTCCCTTATCCATCAGGCGCAGGTTTACATGTTGGGCATCCACTAGGTTATATTGCTTCAGACATTTTTAGTCGCTACAAACGTTTACAAGGTTTCAATGTACTCCATCCTATGGGATATGATGCTTATGGACTGCCCGCAGAGCAATATGCCATCCAAACTGGTCAACATCCGGCAGTTACAACTAAAATAAACATTGCCCGTTATCGGGAACAATTAGAGAAAATTGGTTTTTGCTACGATTGGGATCGTGAAATTCGTACGTGCGAACCCGACTATTATCATTGGACACAGTGGGCATTTGTTCAAATGTTCAATCATTATTTCAATACAAAACTTCAAAAAGCGCAGCCAATTTCAGGTTTAGTAAAGGCGTTTGAAACTGTAGGCACTGAGGGAATTCAAGCTTCATGTACTGAAGAGTTAAACTTCACTTCGACTGAATGGAAAGCCAAGTCAGAGAAAGATCAACAAGAAATACTACTCAATTACCGAATTGCCTATTTGGCTGATTTGAAAGTGAATTGGTGTCCGGCTTTGGGAACTGTTTTGGCTAATGATGAAGTTAGCGAAGGACTTTCGGTACGTGGCGGACATCCGGTTGAACAACGGGTTATGCGCCAATGGAGTCTACGTGTATCGGCTTATGCCCAACGGTTATTAGATGGTTTGAGCACAATTGATTGGACTGAGTCGCTCACAGAAACGCAAAAAAACTGGATTGGTAGAAGCGAAGGGGCGGAATTACGTTTTGATATTAAAGGACAAGATTTTAATTTCGAGGTGTTTACTACCCGTGCTGATACTATTTATGGTGTTACGTTTATGGTGTTGGCACCCGAAAGTGAATTGGTAAAACAAGTTACAACTCCTGAGCAAGCTTCTGAAGTGGAAGCTTACTTAGATGCTACAAAAAAACGTACCGAGCGTGAACGTTTAGCCGACCGCCGCGTGACTGGTGTTTTTTCCGGTTCATATGCAATAAATCCAGTTAGTGGTACCGAAATTCCAATTTGGATTTCCGATTATGTATTGGCTGGTTATGGAACCGGAGCTATTATGGCTGTGCCAGCTCACGATAACCGCGACTACGCATTTGCAAAACATTTCAATTTACCGATTATTCCGTTAATTGAAGGTTGCGATGTAAGCGAAGAAAGCTTGGATGCCAAAGAAGGAATTATGATGAATTCCGGTTTTCTAAATGGATTGACTGTAAAAGAAGCCATCGCAAAAGCAAAAGAATATATAGCTGAAAAACAATTAGGTCGTGTTAAGGTAAACTTTCGTTTGCGCGATGCCATTTTCAGTCGTCAACGCTATTGGGGCGAGCCATTCCCAGTTTATTACAAAGAAGGAATGCCATATATGCTCGATGAAAGCAAACTTCCGCTGGAATTGCCTGAAATAGATAAGTTCTTGCCAACCGAAAAAGGTGAACCACCACTTGGGCGTGCCAAAAACTGGGAAACCCAAGATCATTTTCCATTGGAACTTTGCACCATGCCCGGTTTTGCCGGTTCGTCTGCATACTACTTGCGTTATATGGATCCAAAGAACGATAAAGCTCTGGTTAGCCCCGAAGCTAATCAATATTGGCGCAATGTAGATTTGTATATTGGTGGAACCGAACATGCTACCGGTCATTTAGTTTATAGCCGATTTTGGAATAAATTCCTATTCGACCTCGGAATTATATGTGAAGACGAACCATTCAAAAAGCTGATTAATCAGGGGATGATTCAGGGGAGAAGTAACTTTGTGTATCGCATAAAAGATACTAATACCTTCGTATCATTGAATTTAAAAGATAAATACGAAACAACTCAACTTCACGTGGATGTGAACATTGTTTCGAATGATATACTTGATACAGAGAAATTCAAAAACTGGTTGCCAGACTACGCAAACGCTGAGTTTATATTAGAAGACGGCAAATACATTTGTGGTTGGGCAGTTGAGAAAATGTCGAAGTCTATGTACAATGTTGTAAATCCGGATGATATTGTAGAAAAATATGGAGCTGATACATTGCGTCTTTATGAAATGTTTCTTGGCCCATTGGAGCAATCGAAACCCTGGGATACAAACGGAATTGATGGTGTTCACCGCTTCTTGAAACGCTTGTGGAGTTTGTTTTATAAAGATGGCAATTTGCTTGTATCTGATGAAACTCCAACAGCTGATGAATTAAAAATATTGCATAAAACTATCAAGAAGATTACATTTGATATTGAGAATTTCTCGTACAATACTTCAGTTTCGGCATTTATGATTTGTGTAAACGAATTATTTACGCTCAAATGCAGTAAAAGAGGAATCTTAGAGCCACTTTCCATTTTGTTGGCTCCATTTGCACCACATGTTGCCGAAGAGTTATTCTATGTGCTTGGTAATGAGGGAACTGTTTGTGATGCAATTTTCCCAGTTTGCAATGAAGAATATTTGAAAGAATCTGCCATCAAATATCCGATTTCCTTCAATGGGAAAGTGCGTTTTATGCTTGAATTGCCTGCTGATATGAGTAAAGAAGATGTAGAAAAGGCTGCTCTGGCAAATGAACTAACCATTAAACAACTTGATGGAAACTCGCCTAAAAAGGTAATTGTTGTTCCCGGAAAAATTGTAAATATAGTTTTGTAAATAATCACGGATTTATTCTACAGTCTTATTCTCAAATTTGAATTAGTATGAGTAAAGAAAAAATGACTGAGAACAAACATAATTTCAGTTCTACTGCAGCGATTGGAGATAATGTGAAAAAAATTACAAAGCGAACATGGATAGATGTTCGTGAGTATGTTTTCATTGCATTAGGGTTGTTGTTATATGCCGGTGCCTGGAAAGCTTTTTTATTGCCTCATCAAATCACAGGAGGAGGAGTGACGGGTATCGGGGCATTGGTTTATTATGCAACCGGAGTGCCCATTTCTGTTACCTATTTCTCAATAAATGCCGTATTGCTTTTAATTGCAATTCGAACGGTGGGATTGAAATTTAGTTTACGAACAATTTACGGTGTTGCTATTTTGACCTTTTTCTTTTCAGTTCTGCCACAGGCAGTTGCAGGTACTTTTGTCGGTAAAGATGACAACTTCATGGCTTGTGTCATAGGTGGATTACTTTCAGGAGCAGGAGTAGGCATTGTTTTTCTTGCTAATGGTAGTTCAGGGGGAACAGATATTATAGCTAAGGTTGTGAACAAATACAGGAATGTAACGCTTGGTCGAATCCTGCTTTATTGCGATGTATTGATAATTTGTTCATCCTATTTTTTGAAAATAGGTAGCTTGGAAAGGATTGTTTATGGTTTGACTGCTATGGCAATTTCAACAATAGCTGTGGATATGGTTATAAATGGTGTGCGTCAATCTGTTCAATTCTTTATATTCTCTAAGGAATACGAAGCTATTGCAACCAGAATAAATATAGATGTTCATCGTGGAGTAACCATTTTGGATGGAATGGGTTGGTACTCAAAGGAGCCAGTAAAAGTAATTACAGTTATTGCTCGAAAAAATGAGTCTATTAAGATATTTCGAATAGTAAAGGAAATTGATCCCAATGCATTTATTTCTCAGGCATCGGCTATTGGAGTGTATGGTGAAGGATTTGATGTTATAAAGAGCAAGTGATAACAATTTAATTAATTGTGCAATGAAAGTCCTGTTCGTAACCTCTTGGTATCCAACTCAAAATAACCCTAACTATGGAATATTTGTGAAAGAACATGCCAAAGCTATTCAAGCTACGTCTACAGAAATTGTAGTGTTAGCTGTTCTTACAGAGCGTTCTAAATCATTTTTTAAATTGTTAGCCGATGATTATATAGATGAATCAGGTATTCGAACAGTGGAAATAAAATTACTTTCACGTTTTCGGGATATAATTCATTATTTAGTTCCATTGCAGAATCGGATTGCCTATCATTACTTCAAAAAGCAAATTTCACCTACATTCTCTCCTGATTTGGTTCATTCTAATGTTGTATTTCCTGCCGGTGTTATTGGAGATTATATTGCTCACAAAATTGATAAACCAAGTATAATAACCGAGCATTGGAGTAAAATTGGCGGTATTTTAAAAAAGCCCTATTTTTCCTGTTTGGTAAAACAAGCATACCAAAATGCGTCTAAAATCCTACCTGTTTCTGAATATTTGAAAAAGAATATGCAGATGCTAATGCCTTATTTGCCTGATGAAAAGTTTTGGGTAGTTCCCAATGTAGTTGATGCGAAATTATTTACCTTCAAAGAAAAAGAACAATCAGAAACTGAAATTCGCTTTTGTGCCGTTGCCACTTGGGCAACAAAAAATCAACCTGATAAATATCCGGAACTCTTTATCGAAGCTATTTCTAAAGTCCAATCAACGATGGATAAGAGGTTGAAATTGACTATGATTGGTGGAGGAGATCGGGTGGAGGAGTTGAAAATGCTTTGTGCTAAATTAAACGTAAATGCTGATTTTGTAGGTTATCAACGCAAAGCTGAAATAGCAAAAGTTCTTCAATATTCACATTTTATGCTTCATGCAAGCCGAGTTGAGACGTTTGGTGTTGTAATTGTAGAATCTCTGATGACCGGAACTCCGGTACTATGTTCTAATGTAGCAGCCTTACCTGAACTTATAAATGGCAGTAATGGTGTTTTGTGTGAGAATACGGTTGAGAGTTGGGTTAATGGTTTGAAGTTCATTATTTCGAAATCATTTAATCAAATTGAGATAGCAAAGTATAATCATTTAAGATTCAGTGAAAATTCAATTGGCTATCAAATTAGTACAATTTACAATGAGATTCAACCTGTTTGATATTCTCAAACTTACAAACACTTTCTTAGTAGCCTAATTTTGTATTAGTCCTCTAAATAAGCTATCCCATTGTTTCATAACTTCTTTTAGTGTGAATCTTTGGCTATTTTCAATCGCTTTTCCGCTCATTTCAATTCGGGAATCTTCATTGTTAAGCAAATACGCAAGCTTTTCTGTAAATAATTTTTCATCATCTTCTGGTACTAAAAATCCATCAACTCCATCATGAATTATATCCTTTGGTCCACATTTAAATGTATACGATACAATGGGTAAACCTACTGATATTGACTCAAGTAAGACCATTGGCAAACCCTCGAATCTGGATGTCATTACAAATACAGAACTTTTCAGATACTCTTGCAATATTTCTCTGGTTGGGGGAATTATTTGAACTGAATTTTTGAAATTTGAGTCGTTTGCCACTGTTACAAGTTCATGATTCACAACATCACCTACCAATACTAATTTCCAATCAGGGAATTTACTGAACGTTTTTCCCCAAATGCTTAATAAACGATCAATTCCCTTATCAGTTGAAATACGACCAACGGATAAAATTCTTTTAGCGCTCATATCGGCGCGGAGTTCAGTTTCGAATGGGAGTGGATTTGGGATGACTGCTACATTATTTTTTTCGCTCCAGAATGCTCTATCTTCATGGGTTAGTACTACAAATTTGTCGTAAAATTTGGGCAACCGTGTTTCGTGAATTAATCTGTAGAGAATCTTTAGTTTCAAAAACCAAGACTTTGCTCTTCTTATTTCAATTGGAGCTCTTGGTTTAAGGCAGCGATGTGATTCGAGTACTTTTCTACTGCCATCGTTTATTTTGTGTAGAAATTCTTTTTCATCCCGTGATAATGATACAACGATATCAGCTTTCTCAGCCATTAAAACGCTTGTTAGCAAGTTCCGATGCTTAATGAGGGTTAACCTATAATGATAATACGATTTTAAGAAAGGCTTTTCCTTTGCTATCAAGTCATAATTTAAATCTAACTCAATGTGGCGTATTTTTTCTGAATAAGGGTAAAATGACTTAGCACCTCGTTGGTCGGTGGTAATTAAAACAATCTCATAATTTAGAACATCAGCTAAATAATTGACTTTGTTGACAATTACACGTTCCATCCCACCACCATTTGTAGCTGTTGAAGATATGTTGTATATTATTTTCATGTGCTTAATTTTGATATTTGTGTGTGCTTATCCTGAAATGTGCTTACCTAAAGGAAGCTTGTTGATGACATAAACAATTCCTGCTGATATAGAAATACACAAAAATGCCGCAACCGATATACCAATAATTGGGTGAATAAACATACTGTCTATTTTTGCGAATGATAAAATGGTAAGTACTAATATGTGAGATAAATATATCCCGTAACTGTATTTGCTTATAAAGTGCAAAACAACCCTTGATATTCCGTTTTTTTGTGTGTTTGATCTGAATAATAAATAAATACAAACCGTTGCAACCATTACATTTGGTGTGAAATATGCATATAAAGTTTGCACAGCATTGTTCGATTGTTTTGATAAAACAAAGGTACCAATTGCTGTGAAAACTAACATTGTTGTGAGTAAAAGAGACAATAAGAGAGATGTTCTCTTCGATTTTACGATTGGTAAGTATTTGTCTAAGTAATATCCTAATACGACAAAGCCTAACGAACCACTAAAGTAGTATGTGATTTGAGAAAAATACAGAAATTTTGATATCACCGTTTGGCTAAGTAGACTTACTGTCACCCAAAGAACCAGAAAATACCTGATTTCTTTTTCGTCACTATTTCTAATCCATTTCCCAATGATGGGTAAAAATAGGTAAATCCCGATAATCATGTAAATATACCAGTAATGAAAAGCTATTCCTCCAATAATTTTATCTGCAATACAGTTCAGTGATTCATTTAGATTCTTCACTTCACCCTCTTTGATTTTCAGAGCAAGATTCATAACAACATGAATAAATGCCCAAAACGAAAATGGAATTAGTATGCGGACTAATCGTTTTTTCAAGAACGTTTTCAAATCGTCGTTTTTGGGTAGAAGTAAGGTTCCGGAAATCATCAAAAAAATCGGAACCGATGAGCGTACTGCAGAATTGACAATGTTACCAACCCACCACCACGATGACGGAACTACTCCGAATTGATAGGTCAAAGGACCAGAAATGTGCAATAATATCACTCCAATGGTAGCAATAGCTCTTAGATTATCGATCCAGATCAATTCGTCTTTTACGTTGTTTACCATTGATTTAGAATTTGACATTAAATAATAGCCGAATAACTTTAGCAAAAATAAGCATGATGTTTGAAAGCGAATGTTTTCCGGTAATGATGAGTTTTAAAAGGAAGTATTGCCATTTAGAAATGCCTATTTCTTTATATGTTTTATCCAACACCACAGGACTCAAAACTTGATTGTATTTTCGTCTCAAAGTTGGAGTTGTGTGGAGTAACAGTCCGCTATATTCACTTATCTTCGCATTCTGAATTATTTGTTTGTACTCTCCAAGTGCATTTTGCTGAACGAAAAAAGATTCCAATTTGCTGAATAATTGGTTTATAGATATGAAGTGTGATTCAGATTTATATCCTTTTGTATATGAGTTGATATTCATCTGATTATAATAATAAAAGGGGAACTGAACGACATTGATTTTTGTTGAGAAAAAAAATAGTTGAACAGTTGCATAGTAATCTTCACCAAAAGTTGACGATTCAAGTATTTCAATATGATTATCCGACCATAAAGATCTTCTAGAAAGCGTACCCCACAAGGCAGCCCGAGCTTGATGAAGTGACAATGACTCTATGTATTTTTTCGAATTTGCAGGTAGTTTTTGTGAAAATAATTGTATCGAGTTTTCGCCCTTATACATGTAATAACAATCACTTGTAACAATATCAATTGTATCATTCTCAGTTCGTTGAACTAGAATCTCTACGGCGTTTTCCGATATAAAATCATCGCTATCTACCCACAAAATATAATCTCCGGTTGCAGCAGATAGTAGTGTTTTCCTAGCTGCCCCAATTCCCCTATTTGCTGAATGTTCAATGATTTTTATGTTTGCTGCTCTTTCGGGGTATTTTAACGATAATTCTTTTAGGATTTTTACACTATTATCCGGTGTAAAGTCATTTACAAAAATATACTCGATGTTCTCATAAGATTGATTGAGAAGCGAATTTGCACACCTTTCGATAAATGCTTCGACCTTGTAAATGGGAACAAGAATTGAAACTTTAGCTTGCATATTTTCTATTGAGTTTACATTCGTAACCATTCGTTCGGAATTAACTTAGATGTGTCCAGGGTTGGGTCTAAATACCAGACCTTAGGCGCAATTATTAATTTACTTTCATTTTTGTTTAACCAGGCTGCCCACCAGCTAAATGTGCTATTCGAAATTATTTGATTTTCACAGGCCGACATTAGTAGCAAGTCTTCATAATCAGCAAAATCAGTCACATATTGAATATTACAATCAGTTGCAATAAGATTTTCCTTACACCAGGGAATGTCATCCGAAAAAACAAAAAAGGTTGGTTTATCCTGTTTGTTTGATAGATATTGCATGGCAGCATTGTAATAGTCTATTGAACACATGCCAAATTGTTTGTTGACAATTGTATTCGTAGCATAATCACCTCTGCGAACATGAATTGCTATCGATTTAGTACTGTTTATTTCAGCCAGTTTATTCAAAAATTCTTTGGTCCTAAACTCAGGTTTTAAAGATAGTTCATTTAATAATTGGGCCCGAATAGATTCAAAATATAGTGGACATTGCCAGTATCCATCAAGATAAATATTTTTTTTGTTTTTTAAAATTTCTGGGTGGTACGTGTAAGATTCTTCGCGGAGGTAGTTCCAATTAAAAATATCGATTCCCATTTTCCAGAAACGACGTTTAATTGGTTGGAAGAATGGTGCTCCTAATACGCTTATTTCATCAGCTTTTGATGCTAATGTTGTTTCTACCTGAAAAACATTTAGCTTGTAATTGCGTTTAGCTGTGTTAGTTAGACGGTCGAAGTTTTCAATGTTTACTTTCAAAAATGTATTCCCATCGATGGCAAACCTCCGCCCAATGGCATACTGAAAAAGTTGATTACCCAACCCACCCTGTAATTTTGTGATTATCATTCTTGTCTGTAAATATAAATCAATATCTTTTCCTCTATGTATAAATTACTTTCATTACAAAGATAAAACTATAAATTGATTATTTCCAATTTAATTTATCAATTTAAATGGTATGCGAATCTTTCCCGCAAAGAGAAACAGAGACTTCATGTTTTACCACGATAATCTCTGTTTTTATATTGACTAAAATTGCCCCAAAGCGATAATTTGTATAAACGGTACTGATTTTTTTCTGAAAGGGTTAATATGAGAAGATTGTCAGTTTTTTTATTTCTTTATTAATAATTTTTTGCCCAAAATTGATGCATCTGACGATAACTCCAGGTAATAAATTCCATTTGGCAAATTACTGATATCAACATTTTGTTTGTTATGTTGAAGGATATTGGTTTTGATAATTTCCCCTGTTAAATTGTAAATCTTTATTTTTAATGAATTTCTAGGTGTTTGTGATTTTATATCTATCACAAAATTATCTTTCGTTGGATTTGGATAAATCCTGAAATTGCTCAAATCTGCATTTAATTCTTCAAGACCTAGAATATTATTAGCGTTTGTCGCGATATTTGATTTGGAAGATATTATAACATTGTTACTTTTTTCAAGTCCTTCTTTAATTGAAGTTGGAGTAGATTTGACAGCCTCAATCTGATAATATACGTCGCCTATTGGAGCTGTATAATCTGAAAATTGAGTATTACCACCCGAGATGCTGCCAATTTGAGAAATCTCATTCACAGAGGTTCCTCTATATATATTATATGTAGAGACTGCAAAACCTTCATAAGGTTCCCATATCAAGTTCCAAACAGTATTTACCCCTCTATTGATAGACAAATGCATTGTTTTATGGTAGTCACTCAAATCTGTTTCAAAGCCGCACTTGTCTAAAATTGATAACTTATACTTATTTGATTGAACTTTTGCCGAAGATAATGAATCTGTAAATATGCCGGCTTTATCGTAAACAACCGTTGCAATTTTTGAATAAGAGTTTGCTACACTTGTTTCTTTATATATATTAAATGAACTTGCTCCAGAATAAAGTGATTTATCCCAGGTAATAACATTCATATCATTATCAACGTTTAGATAGTTGATTTCCGGTTTACTGGTTTTAGTAAAAGTAACGTACACATTTCCTGTGGAAACTACACAACCCGAGGATGTTGTTACCGCATATGAATAACTTGTACTATTCGACAGTCTTGCTACTGGATTTGAGATTGTGTCACTGTTTAATCCGGTAATTGGATACCATTTGTAATGTAAATTTGATTTATTCTGACCACTAGGTACAACTGCTTCTAATTTAATTGTATCGCCACACGAAACAGCTTTATTTGTTGTATAATATTGAGTATTTGAATAAACTGAAGCAGAAACATAAGACGATGCGCTACAACCCGTTGGCGTTGTAATGGAGACAGTATAGTATTTGGATTCAGTAGTGGAGCAAATCGGTCTTGCAATAGTGTCGCTGCTTAATCCTATTGAAGGTGTCCACTTATATTTCAATTTACCCATTCCTGAATAGTTTGTTAGAATAGTATCAAATTTGATGCTTTCTCCACAAGTTAAATATTTGTAAGCTGTTGAATTGCTAATTGTAGAAAATGATTTAGGTGAAACTGAAACTTTCCCGGAAGCAATAGAAGAGCTATCAGGAGTTGTTACTGTAATAGTGTATGTAATACTGTTAGTTGTTGAGGATGTTGGATTTGGAATTGTATCGTTATTAAGGTTTGTTGAAGGAGTCCATTTATATTTAAGTATTCCTTTTCCGGTGTAATTAGTAGTTACGGAATCCAACTTTACAGGTTCACCACAGACTATAGTTTTGTTTGAGCCTGCATTTACAATTAATTTTTCAGTATAAATCTGATATATTTCCTGAGCAGATAATGCTCTGTCATATATCAAAATGTCATCCATGCCACCTTTAAAAAAGGTCTGAGAATAGTAACCATTGTTTTTTCCGCAGCCAATAAAAAGGTCAAGGTTAGACGAATTAGATGACTTATTGCCTACGTAAACGCTATCACTTATTTGTCCGTTAAAGTATATTTTTGAATAACCTGAAATTGAATCATAGGTACCAACCAGGTGAACCCATTGGTCTTTGATATTTAGATATTGCTGCTTTGAAAAAGCCACATAATTTGATGAACTAGAACTTTGAAAATAACAATACTTATAACGATTTATCCCATAACCACCTTCTTCGGTTAATTGCATTGCATAGGTAGTGCCAGTTATTGGTTCATCTTTGTAAAGAATTGTGCTGTAATTATTTTGTGAAACATTAGATGACATGTATATCCAGCATGAAATAGTTTTATCCTTAGTCAGATCCAACGATTTAGAAGCTGGAACTCTTATGAAAGAAGAATATCCATTAAAAGATACAGCTTTGCCTACATTTCCACAACGGTCATTAATTGGAGTCGTATTTAAACTATTACCATTATTTGCTAATGAGCTGCTATCTTTGGCATTTCCATTAAGAGGCAAATATAAAACTAAGCCTTTGGTTGGAATTTGACTAAACATAGAAATTGTCCCGAATAATAGGCACACTAATAATAAAGTTTTGGATTTCATAAAAGTTGAATTTATTTGTAGAATAAATCGAATGACTTCACAAAACTAATAAAAATAGTTTTAATATAAAAAGTTTATTGAATAAAATCAATAAACTTTTTATATTAAATTCAATGATAATTGATACTGTCTGATAATCAGTAATATATATTAAATGTTACCCCATGTGATAATACAGTTTTTTGGATGGGTTAATGGAACTTCTTCTATAATTCTAGAATTTGGTATTATTTTCAATAATTCATCTCTCTTATAAGACCTAAAGCTATCAGGGCTAATCTCGTTATACGTAATATATCCTCTTTTTGAGTTAAGAATGACTTTCTTAAGATATACATCTTGAATTTCCCGTGTTAATTCTGTGAAAGCGTAATTGCTAATGACGAGATCATAGCTATCTATAGCTAGTTCATTCATTGTTTTATATAACAATTGTGATTTTAATGCGTAATTATCCAAGTACCTTTGGCAAAGCATTAATGCTTGTTTTATGTCTACTAAAGTATAGCTAGCTGGTGAATTAATACTGTTGTTAATTCTGCACTGGCCACCGTAACCAACTCCAATTTCACATATTTTTAAATTATTTAGTTCACCGAAATATTTTTGGAGATCGTGTAATACTTTTACATATCTAAGCGTGGTTGTAGAAATAAGCCCAATTTCTTTAAATTCATATAAATCAGGGTTGCCATAGTTGTCGTTTTCTTTGAACGATTCGATGTTTCTGTGGAAATTTTTATCAATTTTAAAAGTCTCATCAATATAAGTTTGACCATGTTCCTTAGATACGTGCTCAAGAATTTTCACATAATAATTGTTTTTTCTGAAGTTGTCAAAAATAATCGTATCTAGACTTGCTTTTACACAAAAATCTGGATATGTGCCATTGTTAGAAATACTAGTTGTCAATTTGGCGATATTGCTTTTCCCAAGAAAGCGCTTTAAATTCATTTTAAGTCCCATTTGTTTTATGTATTTAGTTTTTATAATTATAGAGCCTGTGTTCGAAAATTAACGTTTTAATTTGGAGTTGATCTGTTTTAATACAGATTTTAAAAGTCGATTCAATTCTGTCCAATAATCATTTTGTTTTATATTGTAATTGTCAATAATCATTTTAGTCCATTTCCAATCCTGATAAATTATTTGAGAAAATCCCGGAGCAAGTATAAGAGCCCAAGGTCCTATAGACGTGAAATGAAATAATCCAAATAATATAAAAACAGTTATAAGCCCAGTAAATAGTGCAGATTTCATGAAAGGAACCTCATTTCCAGATAGTAGAAATGAAACGGAAATACCCTGATTTGAATCTAGGTATGAAAATACTAATAAAATAGCTATCATCCAAGTCTGCAAAAGTTGAGTTTTACTATGAATAAAGTTCAATAATAATGGACCTAAGATAATAAATCCAACTCCACAAATAATGAATACTCCAATTTGAATTATCTTACTTTTAATATACATCCTTTTTAAATGTACAATATTATCATTCACACGGTGATAAGTTATTTTTGGGTAATATGTTGAAAACCAAATAGAAGCAAATGATACAATTAATTCAACAAATTGCCTTGTTGTTCCATACGATCCAATTTGTTGCAGAGTTAAATACATTGGTGCAATTAGAATAATTGATTTGTTGAATAGAAAGCCACCAAAAGTAGTTACTCCAATCTTTATCGCATTGGGAGTCATAACTTTCATTACTTCTGCAATCGGAATTGAAATCGCTTGTTTTAGTTTAGATTTAATGTCTTTGTCATAAAAAACCGCATAACAAAGAATTCTGTTTACAATATCGCTGACTAATTGTCCTATAACCAGGGATATAATTCCAAATCCAAGCAATAAGAAGATAATAGACGATACTATTCTACTGGCTTGACCAACTATGGTTATTTGAAGGTTTCTTTTTATTAAACCTCTTCCAATAAGTAGAGAACTATAGTAATAAGTATATAATTGGTAGGCAACCAAAACTCCATATGTGAACCATGCATACCAGATTTCACTTTTATTTCCTGTATAGGTGGGAAGAAGCACATGGGTTAAATAGTATGGGCTAATAATTACAAATAAGAATAAAAACGTCAGGGCTAAGATACCATAATATCTTCGCATGGCTGCAATCACACTTTTCAATAAATCGTAGCTAATTGATTTGTCATCCTCATTTGATATAACATAACCTTTAGGCTTTAATTCTTTTACGCCACTAAAAATGTAGGTAATGTTTCTTGAAAATGAACTGGCAAATCCAAAGTCGAGTAATGTAGCCAGGCTACCAATTACCAAAAAAACATTCCAAAGTCCTACTTCATCTTTCGGGAGAAGATGGAGAACGAGGGGTAATACAATTACTCCAGAGGCAACACGCATGGTTGTTGCTACAAGATTCCACATTACATCTTTTTTCCCTATTTGCATGTTCTAGTTTAAATTAAAGATAATCTGAGCGGCGCGTTCAGCAGCCTGCCCTTTTCCATACAAATCTATCGAGAAATCGGATGTTTTCGTTTTGAAGAAATCAAAAGCAGTTTTTAATTTTCCAGAATCACTTCCAACTAAAATATTGAAACCTTTTTCAACAAGTTCAACCCATTCTGTTTGTTCGCGCAGCGTAATGCAATGTTTTCCAAAAAAGAATGCCTCTTTTTGCACGCCACCACTGTCAGTAATAACCAACTCGCACGATTTCAATAACATAATCATATCAAAATAACCAACCGGGTCGATTAATTTAAATTCTGGGACAATATTTTGTTGTGCCAGTATATTGCGGGTACGCGGATGGATAGGTACAACCACTGGCGTTTGACGATTAATGTCGTTTAATCCCTTAACAATATTTTTTAGATTCTCCGGTGAATCAGTATTTTCCTGGCGATGAATTGTCCCAAGTACAAATTTTGGCAAATTGATTTTACTCAATATGTTTGATTTCAGTTCTGCTTTAGCGGCATAATATATGGCTGCATCCTGCATAACATCACCATTTTTAATGATTTGAATGGACATATTCTCAAAACCTTCACGTTTCAGATTGTTCACTGCTGTTTCGGTTGGGCAAAATAGAATGTTAGAAATGCGATCAGTCAAAATGCGATTAATTTCTTCGGGCATTTTCATGTTATATGAACGCAATCCGGCCTCAACATGAATAAGTGGGATATGTAATTTCGATGCAGCCAGGGCACCTGCTAACGTTGAATTTGTATCGCCATAAACCAGCACTCCATCCGGTTTCTCTTTCAGTAAAATAGCCTCTATTCCTTCAAGCATGCGTCCGGTCATTGCACCATGTGTCAAGCCATGAATATCTAACTGATAAGCAGGTTTCGGAATTTCCATTTCTTCGAAAAATACATCCGACATATTGGCATCAAAATGCTGTCCGGTATGAATAATCAACTCCTCAATGCCTAATAACAAAAACTGACGGCTTAGAGTAGCTGCTTTTATAAATTGAGGACGAGCACCAACTATTGTTATAATTTTTTTCATAATTTTTCTAATAATTGTACCAATTCTCCTGTCAATGAACGACGCGAGAAACGTTCAACATAAGTAGATTCAACAGTCAGTGAACCAGCTTTAAAACGTTGATAATATTCTAAAATTGTTTTCTTGGCCACTTTTTCATCATCAAAATCAATCATTGTGCCGGCGGCAGTATCAAATAACACCTTTGCAGCATCGCCATCTGTGGGGCCAACTCCCAAAATTGGGCGTTTTGCAGCAAGATACTCAAAAAATTTACCGGTTAAAATACCTTTTGCATTGCCTGATTGATTAATCAACAACATAAGTACTTGTGATGATTGCTGTTTTGCAATAGCCTCTTTATGTGATAGATAGTCAATTTTAATGAGGTTGTCAGTTAATCCATTCAACCTGATACTTTCAATAACAGAGAAATCTATTTTTCCAACTAATTGAATTTGCAAATCTTGTTTGAATTCGAGATTTTCCTTGCAAATTTCACTCAATACCTTCCAGATTGTTTTTGGATTTCTGGCGACATTTAGCGTGCCAATATGAGAAATTGAAAATTTAGTATCTAACTCAACTACTTCTTGTTGAGTATCTGAAGCGTCATAGCCATTAGAGATCACCTGAATATGTTTCGGATTCATTACGGCATATTCCACTTTCATGCCATTTGACACAACGACAATGCTATCAGCTTTGTGAATAATCTTTTTTTCGAGAGTGTGATGAATTTTATCCGATATCCAGCTTAAGTTCAGATCTTTGTAAAAATCAATATTTGTCCACGGATCCCGAAAATCTGCAATCCAAAGCAAAGTTGGAAACTGTTTTTTTATCCCCATACCAATCAGATGCATTGAATGTGGAGGACCTGTTGTAATTATTGCATCTACGGGATTTTTCTGTAGATAATCAGTCAAGAAACGTATTGAAGGCTTTATCCAAAAACGTCGTGGGTCCGGAATTAAAAAATTTCCCCGAATCCATATGGATAATTTATCTTTCCAGCCTTGTTTTTTATTTTCAGAAATAAACCCGGCATTTATTGCCTGATTTTTTTTTCCGGTTATATTCCGGTAAACATTATAAGGTTCCCATATAGGAGTTTTAATTACTTCTAAACCCACAGGTATATCTTTTTCGAACGAAGTGTCAACTGATGGGTATTCTGGATTTTCCGGTGTGTAAATTACAGGTTCATAGCCAAATTCACGCAAATACTTGCTGAATTTTACCCAACGCTGTACTCCTGCGCCACCGCTTGGAATCCAATAATATGTGATTATTAACACCCTTTTCATTGACTATTTTTGAGTGACTAAATAGTAACCACAAGTTGTGAGGAAATTTCTCAGATATGGAATTTTTGCAAATAATGGTGTTAGTCTACGTGGTTTTAAACCAAACTTTATTTCGTAATTAGGATTGATGAAGTACAAAGTCCTAACCAATTGTTTGTAATTGTTTTTTGCAATTAAATTTTCGAAACGCTCTAATGATATTCCCGTTTCCTTAATTTCTAATAGACTACGGATTTTTCCTTCGCTTTCACCGAATACCTTCAATACCCCTTTATACAAAGATACTGGCAACAAATGGTAATATGGCAATGCCGAAAGCACTTTGCTGTTACAAATTTGTTGATGTCCGCCAAAAGGATTTTGCCACGGAGGAAAAGCAAAGAATGCAATTCCATTAGGTGCCAATAAGTCTTTCATTAATCCCAAAAACTTATCCTGATCATGAATATGCTCAATTACGTCACGTACTATGATTATATCGAACTGCGAGTGAAAGTCATTCGTTTTGTAAATGTCCTCACTAATAAGTTTAATGTTTTCTGAAAATTTGTGAGTTGAATAAAACTCTCTGCCTTTTTCAATTTTGCCAACACTATAATCTACTCCGGTACATTTACAACCTAAATCAAGAAAAGGTTTTAAGTTCCCAGCTTCACCACAACCAATTTCAAGCACCTGAGTAGTGCTTTGAATCGGTTTGACTTGCTGAATGAAAGGAAC
The DNA here is from genome assembly GCA_028710895.1 of Paludibacter sp. Taxonomy (GTDB): domain Bacteria; phylum Bacteroidota; class Bacteroidia; order Bacteroidales; family Paludibacteraceae; genus Paludibacter. The sequence continues at coordinate 24,429 of JAQTTH010000012.1, read as the reverse complement.
AATATATTTTTGTGTAGAATAAATCTGTTCGTTTATATATTGTAATGGATCGGAGTGACGCTTTTGCATTGTAAATTAGATATTTATAGTGTTTATTGCGCGTTGAATTCGTTCAATAGTTTCATCTTTGCCAATTACGGTAATAATGTCAAACATATGTGGCCCTTTAGGTTCACCAACTACTGATAAACGAAATGCATTCATAATGCCTCCAAGGTTATACTCTTTGGAGGTAATCCACTCTTTTACAATTTCTTCCGTATTTTCCGGAGTGAAATCATTAATATCTTTCAATACCTCAATTAATTCAGTAAGTTGTGTAGGAGTTTCTGTCTTCCAGCGTTTTTGAATCGTTTTAGCATCGTATTCGGTCGGTGCTACGAAAAAGAAACTGGATTGTCCCCAAAGTTCATTGACAAAGTTGGCTCTTTCTTTTACCAAGGAAACAATTTTGGTTACTTTGGCAGAATCTTCAACAATATCTTTTTGTACTAAAATGCGTTGGTAAATATCTGCTATCTCATCATTGTCTTTGTTTTGCAGATATTTGTGATTGAACCATTTGCCTTTTTCGTAGTCGAATTTTGCGCCACTTTTACTTACCCGATCAAGTGAGAATAAATCTATCAGTTCCTGCATCGAAAAGATTTCTTGTTCTGTGCCGGAATTCCAACCGAGTAAGGACAGGAAGTTTACAACTGCTTCCGGGAAATAACCGGCTTCACGGTAACCGGAAGAAGTTTCACCTGTTTTGGGATCTTTCCAGTTAAGTGGAAAGACGGGAAATCCAAGTCGGTCACCATCACGTTTACTCAATTTCCCATTACCGTCAGGTTTAAGGAGTAATGGAAGATGTGCAAATTCAGGCATAACTTCAGTCCAACCTAAATAACGATACAACAACACATGAAGTGGGGCAGAAGGTAGCCATTCCTCGCCACGAATAACATGAGAAATTTCCATCAAATAATCATCAACTACATTCGCCATGTGATAAGTTGGTAATTCATCAGATGACTTGAAAAGGACTTTGTCATCGATAATAGAAGAGTTGATAACCACCTCTCCGCGAATCAAATCCTGAACTTTAATATCTTCGTTTGGTTCAATTTTAATTCGCACTACGTATTGCTCCCCTGCTTCAATACGTGTTTGTACTTCTTCGGATGATAAAGTCAGGGAATTTGACATGAACCCACGTGTGCTTGCATCGTACTGAAAATTAGCAATTTCCGTACGTTTTGCATCAAGTTCGGTGGGTGTATCAAAGGCAATATAAGCTAAATTAGCAGCAAGCAGTTGATCTACATATTTTCTGTAAATGGCTTTGCGTTCGCTTTGACGATACGGAGCATATTTACCCTCGGTTTTTGCACCAATTCCTTCGTCAATATCAATTCCTAACCAGTTTAGTGCTTCTACAATGTAATCTTCAGCTCCGGGCACAAAACGTGCAGAGTCAGTATCCTCAATGCGAAGCAGCATATCTCCGTCATGTTTTTTTGCAAATAAATAATTGTACAAAGCTGTACGAACGCCGCCAATATGTAATGGGCCGGTGGGACTGGGTGCAAAGCGCACTCTTACTTTTCTCATTCTTTTAAATTGATAATTTTATCGGCAATTGAAATCAAGATGATATTCGATTTAATTTGCAAAAATAGTACATTTTGTCGAGATATAGGCATATAGCCATAAACAAAAACACCTCTCGATTCTTATCGGGAGGTGTTTCTACAATATTTATTGAATTCTTATTCCTGATTCAATGTAACACGTTTAAATGCAACACAGGTGAAATGTTTTTTTACAAGCAGTTCTTTTACTGTTATTTTTCCTGCTTCTTCACCGCCTCCTTCGTATTTTTGTTCTAAAAGGGTATATTCTTTGTAGAATTTTGCCATACGTCCAGCGGCAATACTGTTTACTTTCTGTTCAGGTAAACTCGCTGATTTTTCTGCAATGACCGCTGTTTTTATTTCGCGGGCTTTTGCTGCATCTTCTGCTGTGATCCAGCCTTTTGACATATTTGATTCAATATGGTCTTCACTATCAACATGAGCAGGGTTAATTCCCGCTTTTTTCAATGCTACTTCAACTTCCTTTGCAACAAGTTCTATTTTGGTTTTTTCGATAGCCACAGCCAGCTCGTTATCTTTTATTTTTTGAGGTATAGCGGCTTCATCAATAGCTACCGGTGACATTGCTGCAATGTGCATTGCTACGCCGCGAAGGGTTTCGTACTCTGCATCTTTTTCAGCAAAGGCAACTAAACTAACCAACTTGTTTCCGGGGTGAATGTATGCTGCTGCAGAACCACCTTCTACAAATTCGTAATAGTCGAGTTCCATTTTTTCACCGGTTACTCCCGAACGATCGGTAACAAGTTCAGCTACTGTACGACCATCAATTGCCAGAGATTTAACTTCGTCGATCGATTTTGCTTTAGCAGCCATAGCTGTATCAAGTATTGATTTTGTTAGAGCTATAAAATCAGCGTTTTTAGCTACGAAGTCAGTTTCACATTTTAATGCAATAAGGGCTGCAAAACCTTCAACAGCTGCACCTAATACACAACCTTCTGAAGCTTCGCGATCGCTACGTTTTGCTGCTGTTGCTTGTCCTTTTTTACGAATAATTTCAATTGCTTTGTCAAAATCGCCAGCGGCTTCTGTAAGTGCATTTTTGCAATCCATCATACCGGCACCTGTCATGGTGCGCAATTTTGAAATTTCTGCCATTGTTACTGCCATAATTGTAATATTTTAATGTTTTGTTTTTGTGTTTTCAAGAAAAACGAGTTACAAGCTAAAAATATATTTAGATCTCGTAACTCGTTTTATTTATTTGAAAAGTTCTGAGAAAAAATCAAATTACTTTTACGTTTAATCGTCAATTGTAAATGATTCAATCGTCAATGAATCTTATTCTTCTTCTTTGATGAATTTAATTGCAACGTTAGCATTTAACGCTTCTTCATCTTCTTTCTGAGTTCTTGGTCTTTTTGTAACTCTTGATTTCTTTTCTTTTGCAACAGGTGCTTCAGCAGCTTCAGTATCAACTTTTTCTACTTTGCGTTCTTCAAGACCTTCTTGAATTGCAGCAACCATTGCTCCCAAAATTACGTCTACTGATTTTGTAGCATCGTCATTTGCAGGAATTACGAAATCAATTCCGTTTGGATTTGAGTTAGTATCCACAATTGCAAATACAGGTATACCCAAACGTTGAGCTTCCAATACAGCAATGTGTTCTTTCATTACGTCTACAATGAAAAGAGCTGAAGGAAGACGAGTCAAATCAGCGATAGAACCTAAGTTCTTTTCCAATTTCTCGCGTTGACGAGTAATTTGAAGTTTTTCGCGTTTTGAAATATTGTCAAAAGTACCATCGGTAGCCATTTTGTCAATAGTAGTCATTTTCTTAACCGCTTTACGGATAGTAGGGAAGTTGGTTAACATACCACCAGCCCAACGTTCTGTAATGTATGGCATTCCTACAGCAGTTGCTTTGTCAGCTACAACGTCTTTTGCTTGTTTTTTTGTTGCAACAAACAAGATTTTGCGACCTGATTTTGCAATTTGTTTCAATGCAGCAGCTGCTTCATCAATTTTAACGACTGTTTTGTGCAAGTCGATAATATGAATGTCGTTACGCTCCATAAAAATATAAGGAGCCATAGCAGGATTCCATTTGCGTTTCAAGTGACCAAAGTGGCAACCAGCTTCTAATAATTCTTCGAAATTTGTTCTAGACATTTTTGTTGTTTTAATTTTGTTTACTTTCTGTAATGTTCAATTGCCGGGTAGTCATCCAGTGTACTATGAGTCTCGACAATTTAGATACTAAACCAAAATCATTTACGATTTATTCATTTACAATTTACGATTGGCAAATTTATGCACACCGTAAAATAGTAAATGGTAAATAATGAAATGGTAAATGAATATTAACGTTTTGAGAACTGGAATCTCTTACGAGCTTTCGGTTGACCTGGTTTCTTACGTTCCACTTCACGTGGGTCGCGAGTCATGAATCCTTCCGATTTAAGAGCCGGTTTGTCTTCAGCGTTGATTTTTACTAAAGCACGGGCAATAGCCAAGCGCAATGCTTCAGCTTGTCCTTTGAAACCACCACCATCAAGATTTACTTTAATGTCGTATTTTTCAACAACTCCTAATTTTGTAAGAGGTTGTTTTACCACATATTGTAAAATAGGTGATGGGAAATATACATTTATATCGCGTTTATTGATGGTAATTTGTCCGCTTCCTTCGCTTACGAAAACACGAGCAACAGCCGCTTTTCTTCTTCCTAAGGCATTTATTACTTCCATACTGATTATTTAAGTGAGTTTAAATCGATTTGTTTTGGTTGTTGTGCTTGCATGTTGTGTTCCGAACCTTCGAAAATATACAAGTTACCCAACAGTTGAGCTCCTAAACGGTTTTTAGGCAACATCCCTTTTACTACTTTCTTAAGCAATTTTTCAGGACTTTTTTCCATCAATTTAGCTGGTGTAATTTCACGTTGTCCGCCCGGATAGCCAGTGTGGCTAAGGTAAATGCGGTCGTTCCATTTGTTACCGGTTAATTGAACTTTGGCTGCATTGATAATGATCACATTATCACCACAATCAACGTGAGGAGTAAAACTTGGTTTGTATTTTCCGCGCAAAAGTTTAGCAACTTTTGAACCCATACGTCCCAATACCAAATCGGTAGCATCCACAACTACCCATTCTTTCTGCGCTGTAGCTTTGTTGGCAGAAATGGTTTTATAACTTAACGTATCCACTTTTTAAAAATGTTTTTTAATTAATAATTCAGTCGTTTCATTAAGTTTCAATCGCTATGTTGAGGAGGCTAATCGGCACAAAATAGGATATTTACACGAATCAAAAACAGACTATTACACTGTGATAATAAACGGACTGCAAAAATACTGTTTTTCTTTGGATTACCAAATAGTTGAGAACTTTTTTTTTGAGTGGTGCACATTGTCTCAAAATCTGTGCTAATTCGTTCTATTTATGTATATTTGTAATTTTGAAATCTGTCCGTATTTTCAGTTGTTTATTTATTATATATGTCACGATTAAGTTTGGAATTTTATTTGAATGATGCTGTCACGGTTGCTCCAAAATTATTGGGGAAAACGCTTGTTCGTGTTTGGGATGATGGTACAATAAGCCGATATTGTATTTCGGAAACCGAAGCTTATTTGGGCGAAATAGATAAAGCGTGCCATGCGAGTAAGGGTCGGACGACTCGTACCGAAGTAATGTTTGCCGAGGGCGGTTGTGTTTATGTATATCTTATTTACGGTATGTATTGGATGCTTAATGTGGTTACCGGGCACGAAAATGAACCGCAAGCAATATTGATAAGAGGAATAAACAATATTGTTGGTTCGGGTAAGGTGGGTCGCGAACTAAAAATGGATAAGAGCTTTTATGGAGAAAGCTTTCTGACTTCTAATCGTATCTGGATTGAAGATGCACCTGAGATATTGGATTTCAAAACCGCTCCACGCGTAGGAATTGACTATGCCGGTGAGGAGTGGAGGGATAAACCATGGAGATTTATTCTGAATCGGTACTAATTAAATCAAGATATAATATGAATTCAAATCCGTTTAGATTTATATATCCGTTCTTGTTTGCTGTTCTGATTTTAATTTTGTCAGCATGCGAGGACTTTCAACCAACAAATTATAATTATTCAAATTCGTATCAATCTTTGAGTCGAAATAGCAATGGCACAATTCACTTTTTTGTGTTGAGCGATTGGGGATTTAGCGGAAGTGATAATCAACGAAAGGTTGCTAACGAAATGGCTCAGGTTTCAAAACTTGTTGGATTAAATTTTATTCTGACCTGTGGCGATAATTTTCAAATTGCAGGTGTTGATAGTGTCAATGATTCATTGTGGTTTGATAATTATGAGAATGTTTATAATGATACATCGCTGAATGTTCCATGGCATCCTGCCTTGGGCAACCATGATCATTACGGAAACCCTCAGGCTCAGGTGGAATATTCTAAAATAAATAAGAACTGGCAAATGCCGTCGTTATACTATACTTTCGTTCGGAGAATAAACTCAAGTAGTGCTGCCCGTTTTATTGTGCTTGATACACAAGGCTTAATTGAAAATTATCAAAGCCTTGCCGACACAACTAAAATAGATTCTATTCCTCAATATCGATGGCTGAAAAAAGTTTTAGCAGAATCTACTGAACAATGGATTTTTGTTACAGGTCACCATCCGGTATATTCTGCCAGTACTTTTCATGGCGATACCTACGAAATGAAAAAGTTGATAAAACCGCTTTTCGATGAATATAAAGTAGACTTTTATATTTGTGGTCACGATCATGATTTCGAACATGCAAAAGACATAAGTCAATATACCGATTATATAGTAACAGGTACAGGTGGATCTCCTCGTCCTATTTCGGGGAATGTTCACACAATTTATTCGATAAGCACGTTGGGTTTTACCTATGTTTCGCTTAGCCCTCTTAATGCAAAATTGCATTTTATCAGTGGCGATGGTCTTGTCGACTATATTTATACAAAACCCAAATTGATTAAAACAGGAGGGTAATATGTTGTATGAGCCACCTTGTTTTAATTCGAGCAAGAGTTTGGTTTTGTATTTTAATAGAAATAAAAGCATAAAAATACTATTATAGGCATATTGTCCTTTCAAAACTCAGCTTATATTCATATTTTTGTGAGCGATTGAAAAATATTCAATTCATATAATCATCTTAAATTTAAAATTTATGGCAAGACGCACCATTGGAATTCATGAAAAATTACCTTTTTTAGAGAGTTTACCTCTTAGTTTTCAGCATTTAACTGCCATGTTTGGAGCAACTATTTTAGTTCCAATCTTGTTGGGAGTAAATCCTGCTATTGCTTTATTGATGAATGGTGTTGGTACCTTGTTATATTCGTGGATTACAAAAGGAGGGATTCCTGCGTATCTTGGATCAAGTTTTGCTTTTATAGCACCAGTATTGCTCATTACTGCAACATCGGGTGGATTTAGTCATGCTCAATCCGGCTTTATTTTCTTTGGATTATTTTTCGTCCTAATTTCGTTTGTGGTAAAAAAATGGGGCATTGCCTGGATAGACATTGTAATGCCACCAGCTGTAATGGGAGCGGTTGTTGCTATCATTGGACTTGAACTTGCACCTGTTGCAGCTCAGCAAGCAGGGTTGGCTCCCTGGCCAACAGCAGTGGGACAAATAGTTCAACCCTTCGTTGTTTCGCCTAATGTGCTGATTGTTTCTATGTTTACCTTGTTTGTAGGTATCGTTGGTTCAGTATTATTCAAAGGCTTTCTTCAGGTTATTCCGATACTTATAGCTGCCATTTCAGGTTATATTCTTGCTTTTTTTATGGGTATGATTGATACAACAACGATTGGTAATGCGGCCTGGTTTGCTTTACCACAATTTCAGTCGCCTGTTTTAGATTGGAATGCAATTATCATTATTGCACCAGCTTGTATCGTTGTTTTGGCTGAGCACATTAGTCATTTAATCGTTACCGGAAAAATTACAGATACCGACCTGATGAAAGATCCCGGTTTGCACCGATCTTTGCTTGGTGACGGATTGAGCAATATCCTTTCGGGTTTTGCCGGTTCACCTCCCAATACAACTTATGGAGAGAATATTGGAGTTATGGCTATTACACGTGTTTATTCCGTTTGGGTTATTCGTGGAGCAGCTCTTTTTGCTATTGCTTTCTCGTGTATTGGAAAGGTTTCAGCTGCTATATCAACTATTCCAACACCAGTTATGGGTGGTATTACTATGTTGCTTTACGGAGTTATTGCTGTGCAGGGTTTCCGCATGTTTGTGGAGCAGAAAGTTGATTTCAGTAAGAACAGCAATATGGTATTAGGGGCCATTACTTTTGTTGTGGGTGTGAGTGGCGCCAGTATTAGTATCGGAACAGTTCAGTTGAAAGGTATGGCTTTTGCTGCCATTGTTGGAGTTGTACTTTCGTTAGCTTTCTGGTTGTTGAATAAAGTGGGACTAATGAATAAAGAAGCCTAGAAATTCTTTTCCATAAAAAAAGGTTTACTGATGTATTTCAGTAAACCTTTTTTTTTGTGGAAATATTTTAGAATCCAAAGTCGTCGATAACTTTGTCGAATTTCTTTGCTTCTTCCGGTTTCTTTGCTTTTGCTTGTGTTTGAGAACCTTCAACATAAATGGCCTGATAAGGACGAACCGGGCATATTGATTCGCAACCACCACAACCGATACAAAGATCTTCTGTTACTTCCGGTTTAGTAAGTCCATTCTTATATGGAATCATATGCACAGCCTGCGTTGGACAATGTTCAGAACACGCGCCACAATCTGTTTCGTGAGTAATTACCTCGCACATATCAATCCGCAGTTTAGCAACTCCAATCTGAGTTAGCTTTTTCTGTTCCATGGCAATTGGTTGTAAAGCACCTGTAGGACAAACTGATGAGCAAATGTTACAGTCGTACGTGCAGAAAATATGTGTGGCAAAAACCAGATGAGGTTGAGTAATACCTGATATTCCATACTCTAACGATGCCGGTTTTAAAACCTGCATCGGGCATTTTGTAACACAAAGCTGACAGCCGGTACAATGTGCATTGAAGTGATTGATGTTTTGTGCTCCCGGAGGCATTATTGGTTTTCGGGATAGAATACTGTCTTTTTTAGGATTCAAATTATTGGCTTTTGCCATAAGTATTGAGCCAACAACTGCTCCCGAAGCTAGTAGAAATGTGCGTCTACTATTATCTACAGGAGCTTGATTCTGATTTGCAGTGTGTTTCTTATAACGGATGTCATATTTTATTCCGCCTCTTTTACATGCCGACAAGCAATTGAAACAAGTAACACATCGTGAGTCATCTACCGTCATGGTATCACTGTCAATGCATTGCGATTTGCAGTTTTTTTCGCAAGAGCCACAGCGGTTGCAGGTTGACTCTTCAAATGCAATTCGGAAAACGGAAATCTTAGACAATAAGCCCAGAAAGGTTCCAACCGGACAAATGGTGTTACAATATAATCGACCATTCTTTACAGCCAACGTAGCAACTGAAAAGAAGAATATAATGGCAATAATAAATGCAATCGGAATAAAAGCAATTTGTTCAACTTTGTAAAACGAGTAATTGCCAACCGCATTTAGCCCCCAGGCGAATCCGTTATTTGCCCAAATGAGTAGTGGTCGGAAAAGTTGCGAAACAATGCGTCCAAAAGTACTATATGGATCTAAAAGTATTACAAGAAATGAGCTTCCAAAGACAAATAGCAATATTGTGACTCCGAGAATTGAATAACGAAGTATGTTTTGTGGTTTTGAAAACTGAAAGCGATTTTTCTTCTTTTTCTTTCTGAATAATTTTGATTTCCATTCAATAATATCCTGAAGAATACCCAGCGGACAAATAACTGAGCAATAAATTCTACCGAATAAAATGCTTAAAATCAGCAATATACCAATAACAACAAAATTCAATGACAGCAACGCCGGAATCCATTGTATTTTGAGAAATTGGTGGAGAGCTAATGGCAACTTTCCTGTAAAATCAAGGAAAAATACCAAAATCGGGAGAAAAAATAAAATGGATAAAACGATACGTATATTTTTGAGGAACTTCATGACGTCGAAATGATTAATTCATTTTAATTCGTTTCACATTTAATTTCTCAATGTTTTGAGTGCCGACTTTCAGTTTTTCAGCCAAAGCAATATGCCGTACATCGCTAATATCTGTGGGTTGCACTTGCGAGAATAATTTCATGGAGGCTGTATCAGCTGCTACAAAATCAGGTGAAATAATAAGTGATTTGAGCATAACGACATCCGATTCAGACTTTCCTTGTGGACCATTTGATTTCATTATTCGGTAAGCATCTACAATGTTTAGAGCCGGGCTTTTGTGGTAAGTAGCTGTATCGGCAATGCATTGATGTAAATCATTTCTGTGGAAAACGCCTCTGTCCCAAACTATTCCCATCAGGTTTTTCATAGAAATTGAGTTCTTAGCTCCACCGTGATGCTTCAAAACAGGTACATTAAACCAAACGTCACAATCAAGTATAGCCTGATGAATTTTGGCCTTTTTCAAATTCATGCCACGAGGTAGATCAACTTCGCGGTAGTATGATTCGTCATTACCCGGAACCATTTTACCTCCCGCAGCAGTTACAGCAGCTTGTATGCCACTGTTGGCATAACTTTTAATCCAATCATGACAAGTGTGGTCAAAAACAATTACTTCGGAAGCACCGGCACTTTTGCATAGTCTCACTAATGTTCCTATTAATTCAGGATTCGTGTTTGCGGCCAGTTCAGGTTTTCTGTCCCAACCAATATTAGGCTTGATAACAACTTTATTTCCTTTTTTTACATAATGACCTATGCCGCCCAGTTCTTTCAGGGCACGTGTCAACATGGCAGCGGGTTCGCCACCCATAACAGCTACCATATCTGGTTCTGATTGAACTGCAAGGCTTTTGCTTGTAGATGTTACACCAAATGCTTTGGGAGAAAATGCCGCTGCCAAACCTGCAAGTGCTGCAGATTTGAAAAAATCTCTTCGTTTCATAAATTTATATATTTTCGAGTTTAAACTTAATCTTACGAAATACTTTCAACCGGCTTTTTCTTTACAATTATAGCGCTTATTTCCCAAAGCATATAAATTGGGAGAAAGACAACCATTAATGTAAATGGGTCACCGGATGGAGTAACAACAGCTGCAATAATTAAAAGAATAACAATTGCGTGTTTACGGAATTTATTGAAAAAACCGCGGTTCAGAATGCCAAGTTGAGACAAAAACCACGATAATAACGGCAATTCGAAAACCAATCCCATCATGAAACACAACATAAGAAAGCTATCCATGTACGAATCAAGGGAAACACTATTTTCGATATATGTACTGAGCTGATATCCAGCCAAAAAACGTAATGTTAGTGGAAAAACAATTATATAACCGACAAATACACCAATAAAAAACAGGATATTCCCAAAGAAAAATGCCCAACCTGCATTTTTTTGTTCATGGTTGTGGAGCGCCGGTTTTACGAAACTGAAAAGTTGATAAATAACAAATGGAAATCCAAGCACTAATGCAAACCAAAACGAAGTAGACATGTGTATGAAAAATTGAGATGAAAGGTTGATATTGATAACTTTCACCTGAAAATTTCCTAATACAAAGTCAGGAAAAAGAGGTATTGTTTTACTGGCATGATTAAACCATTGGTATAAGAAAAAATCGTTTCTGGTGGGTGCCAGAATGACATTGTCAAATATTTCTTTCATGTAAGCAAAGAACACGAAAGAAAGTATGCCTACAAAAGCAGCAATTCGGAATAATATTTTACGTAACTCATCGAGGTGATCCCAAAAAGTCATTTCACTTTCGCTAAGCACGCCCATTTTTACTTGCTTGTATCTTGTTTGTCTTCTTTCTTTACATCGCTTTTGATTTCATTTTCGATGTCAGACATGCCTTCTTTAAAGCTTTTAACTCCTTTGCCAATTCCACGCATTAATTCAGGAATTTTTTTTCCTCCAAATAATAATAAGATAATCAGTACGATAGGAATTATTTCGCCGGCACCTAAATTTAAAAACATTAAATGATTCATTTCAATCTATTTTTGTGATGTTTATATTAATTTCAAATTTGAAAAGTGCTGTAAAAATACGATATTATTCTTACAATGAGAAATGTTCTATTTGTTTTTGGAGTAGAATTGATTTAAAGGATATTAAAATTTTTCAATAATCCAGTTTGGAAGGATTTTTACCAGATTTCCAATCATTTTCCAGCGCTTTGTAACGTAGACTACTTTCCGTTTTGTCCCTATGGCTTTGTAAATTTGTCCCGCTGCTTTATCAACAGGTGCCACCCAGAAAAGAATATCACTTTTGGCCATTGCAGTGTCTACAAAACCCGGACGAACATCAGTAATGTAGATAGGTAATCCTGAATTTTTTGCTTTTACCCGTAAACTTTCCAGATAGATTATTTGATATGCTTTTGTAGCCGTATATGCCGGAGATTGCCTGTTTCCACGCAATCCGGCAATAGAACTTATTGCAACTAAATGTCCGTGTTGTTGTGATTTGAAATAATTGAATGACCAATCGGCAATAGCCGTGAAACCATTCACATTTGTTGCAATAGTCAGTTTTTCAATTTCATAATTTAGAGAATTGTTGAAATTGTCTGTTCCTGAACTGAGTACTAAGATGTCAAGCCCACCAAGCATCGAAACTAATTTTTCTAAATGGAAGGATACGGTTTCAGCATTCGAAATATCAAAGTTTTCAATAAAATAGCTGTCAGGTTTCTCGGATTTAATTTCTTCTAATAAATTTGTCCTTCGGCCGGTAATACCTACGAGATAATTGTTTTCGACTAATATTTTGGCTAAACCTCTGCCAATACCAGATGTTGCGCCAATGATAATTGCTTTTTTCATAATGTTTTATTCTTGAAATGAGCCTGTTTTGAGGAACTCAAGAATTAGTTTAATTACCTTTTTATTCTGAGTCATAGCAGCATGTTGAGACTTTATGACCACTATATCTTTTTCAATTCCCAGCTTAGCGTAGTTAGCCGAAATTAATCCATCATTATCATCCTTCATAAAGGGATTGTACCAAGGTTTTTTGCCTGTTATTGCCAGGATAAGTCCAACTTCGCAGGTGGGAATTGGTAATTGATTGGCATACGAAGCTGAGTCGGTTGTCATATGCTCAACATTTGGTCCGCCTATTGGTAAAATAAATCCATAGTTTTTGTAAAAATCGGCCACCGGAGTTCCCTTATTGGGTGGGGCAAGCATTATAAATCTATAAATCTGTGGAAAATGGATGTTTTTATCTAAATGCCGATATAGTGCCCTTACAACCAATGCTCCCATAGAATGCGTCACAAATGAAACGGTATCAATATTTTCATTCCTTATTTTCTCAAATAACGTAATTGCAACTGAATCAATATCTTTTGTGAAACTCTGATATGTAAAGTTTTCGCTCTCATAGCCCGATTTTTGGATAGCATTGTGTATTTTCTCCATTTGCAAACCAAAACCTCCATAACCATGAATAATATATACTTTGTGAGTGGCAGTAGCCATGATTGTAACCGTTAGTAGAGAAATGATAAGCCTGAATTTTCTAGATATCATTTTTGAATTGGTGGTTTTGAGTATGCAAAATCAGACTATCTGTTTGTGAGTACAAATATACATGATTGAATTCATGTAATAAAGCAGTTTCCCATTCTTTATTTTAAGCTGTAACAAAAAAAGACAGAGTTTTTCGGCTCTGTCTTTTTAGTATAATTTCTTGTAGCGTATTTTAGATGAAATGATATAGGAAAACGATTGTCGCATCTAAAGCCGTTTTTTTATTATCTTTAATCTCCAGCGACACCTGAATTTCAGCTTTTGCAATACCCCTCAGATTTACCAATGATTTCAACTTTGCGCGAACGCGAACTTCGCTGTTTACTAAAACCGGTTGATTGAATCGTAAGCTTTCAATTCCATAGTTTACAGTTAACTTTGAATTGTTTACCTGTACTACTTGTTCCCACAAATAAGGCAAAATAGATAGATTTAAATATCCATGTGCAATAGTAGTTTTGTATGGACTCTCTGTTTTTGTTCTTTCAGTATCAACATGGATCCATTGATGATCCAAAGTTGCATCTGCAAATAGGTTAATTTGTTCCTGCGTAATTGTGATATAATCCGACACTCCTAATTCTTTTCCAACGTATTGTTCTAATTCCGCGAAACTGTTGATAATAATCTGGCTCATGAAGTTTGTAGATTTTATAAATGAAATATATTTTTATTTTCTTGTTTCTGCACACTAATGTGTAATTTGTGCAAAAGTACATTTTCTACTGCTAAATACCAAGATATTTAATGAATTTTTTGTGAATTAATTGTTGCCATACGATGAAATTCAAGCAACTGTTGCTTTATATTGCTTGAAAGCATATTTGCCTGAATTCCTTCAATTGCCCCTTGTAATCCGTACAATAACTGAATGCAAGCGCCCGGATCGAGCGTTTGAAGTCGCAGAAAAGCCTGTTCAGTTCCGGTGGCTATCAATTCCTCTGCCGAACTAATTCCCACCTGAATGAGTTTTGCTTTTGTATCCTTTCCAATATTTGGTAATTGGGATAAATCGGTTGGCATTTTAGTTGAATTTTTTCAATTCTTCCAATAAAATCTTATTCTCTTCGGGTGTTCCAACTGTGATGCGTAAACAGCCAACACACAATGAAACCGTATTGCGATTGCGTACAATTATCCCTTTTTCAACGAGACTCTGATAAATAGCATTGGCATCGGGTACTTTGATTAATACAAAGTTTGCAGCAGTAGGGTAAATATGTTGTACAAATGGCAATTTTTCCAATTCCTGAATTAATACAACTCGCTCGGCAAGTAATGTTTTAACCCATTCGTCAACTTGCTGGACATTCTTCAATGCCAATAGCGCTTGTTTTTGTGTCAGGATATTGATATTGTATGGATACTTGATTTTATTCAGTACATAGATGATTTCAGTAGAAGCAAAAGCCATTCCCAACCGTATGGCAGCACTGCCCCAGGCTTTTGAGAATGTCTGAAGAATGACCAAATTCGGATATTCGCTTAAAAATTCGGAGAAACTTCCTTCCGACGCAAAATCAATATAGGCCTCATCAAGCACAACAATTCCTTCAAAAGCATTGAGTAGTTTGACAATCTCATCCCGTTGTAAACTGTTGCCTGTGGGATTATTTGGTGAGCAAAGCCAAATGATTTTTGTGTTGATATTGGTAGCATTCAGCAAATCATCAGCCGAAAACTGAAAATTTTCATCCAACAATACTTTACGGTATTCTACATCGTTAATCGAAGCACAGACTTTATACATGCCGTATGTAGGCTCAATGGCTACCACATTGTCAATCCGTGGTTCGCAAAAGGCACGATACAATAAATCAATAGGTTCGTCGCTACCATTGCCAAGAAAAATATTCTCGGCAGGAACTTTTTTGATTGTTGATAATACATCCTTTACTTCCCATTGTAAAGGATCGGGATAGCGGTTGTATGGTGCGTTGTACGGATTTTCATTGGCATCCAAATATACTGAGGCCTCACCTTTAAACTCGTCACGAGCGCAAGAGTATGGTTGAAGGGTACGTATATTGGCTCTTAAAAGATTATCTATGTTCATTTTGTACTTCTTAATCTAAACTACCTACTAAAAAATTATCTCGGGTGTCTGCTTTCTCTTACTTCAACTTCCTTTTCTTCAACAAGTCGGATTTTGACAGCATTACTATGTGCCATTAATTCCTCACTTTCAGCCATCAAAATGATTGCGTTGCTGAGGTTTGTAAGCCCTTCCTGAGAGATTTGCTGAAAAGTAACTTTCCGTACAAAACTATCAAGATTTACTCCGTTATAGGCTTTTGCGTATCCGTTTGTTGGTAGCGTATGATTTGTTCCCGAAGCATAATCGCCAGCACTTTCAGGTGTATAATTTCCCAAAAATACAGAGCCGGCATTTATAATGTTTGATGCTACGCCCATGTAATACCTCGTTGAAATTATAAGGTGTTCCGGAGCATATTCGTTTGTCATTTCCACAGCTTCTTCAAGCGTTTTTACGACAATGATTTTGCTGTTTTCCAATGATTTTTTAGCGAGTTCTTTACGTGGTAGTTGTTCCAATTGAATTTCAATTTGTTCCAATACGGGTTCAACGATTTTTTCGCTTACAGTAATTAATATTGATTGACTATCTACACCATGTTCGGCTTGCGAGAGTAAATCGGCAGCAACAAAAGCCGGGTTTGCACTGTCGTCGGCAATTACTTCTACTTCCGATGGACCTGCAGGCATATCGATAGCTACGTCGCGTAACGAAACGAGTTGTTTGGCTGCAGTTACATATTGATTCCCCGGACCAAATATTTTATACACTTTAGGTACTGATTCAGTTCCGTAAGCCATAGCGGCAATAGCCTGTGTTCCACCGATTTTAAATATGCGATGTACTCCTGCAACTTTAGCAGCATATAAAACTGCCGGGTGAATTTTTCCTTCTTTGTTTGGCGGTGTGCAAAGCACAACTTCTTTACATTCTGCAATTTGAGCCGGAATACCCAACATCAAAACTGTTGAAAATAATGGAGCTGTGCCGCCCGGAACATATAAACCTACTTTTTCTATAGCAATGGCTTTTTGCCAGCAATACACACCCGGTGAAGTCTGAATTTCGGGTAAATCATGTTGTTGCTCGGAGTGAAACTTCCATATATTGCGTCTGGCCATTTCAATGGCTTGTTTCAGATTTGAAGAAACAAGCGTTTCAGCTTCTGCCATCTCTTCTTTCGTAACTTCAATGGCATCAAGAGTCACTTTATCAAATTTCTCGGTATATTCTTTTACAGCTTTATCACCTTTTGCACGGACATCGTCGAGCACTTTTTGAACTGTATCAAATAGCGATGTACTATCAAAAACAGGACGGGCAAGGAGCGAGGCCCATGTGTCACGGGTAGGATATTTGATGACTTGCATATTATATAGCTTTTTGTTGATACGTTTTATTGTTTGTTTTTTGATTCATGAGATATTCAGGCAAATATCACTTAATTTCGGTTGTTTTCGATGAAATTATCCCACTCTGTTAATAGTTCTTTCATGCCATCGAATACGATTTGTGCACCACTTTCAATTAAAACTTCGGGTTTAAGTGGGCCTGTATTTACTCCAATCGTAAATATGCCTGCTGCTGTTGCCGATTGAACACCTAAAGGTGCATTTTCAACTACAACGGCTTCCCAGGGCTTTACACCCGATTTTTCCAATGCAATTAAGTAAGGCTCCGGGTGAGGTTTGCCGTTGTTTACATCATAGGCAGTTACCATCTTTTCTTTTTCGAAAATTCCCGGGAAGTTTTCATCCAGATTATCAATCAATGATGCTTGTCCGGATCCTGTTACAACAAATATTTGTAAATTTTGTGCTTTTACTTTGGTTAATAATTCTGCAGCGAAGGCTATTTGTTCAACTTTACCACAGCTTTCAAAGAATTTTGATTTTAAACTGTAAATTTCGTTTTTTTCATCTTCAGTAGCGTACCGGTTATATTCTTTGAGAAAAAGTTCGTCAATTGTCGATGCACCGGTGCGTCCTTCGTTCATGTAAGCATCATACTCAGTAAATGGGAGTCCTTTAGCATGGAGTGCATTGACCCAGGCAGTTGCATGAAATTTCATGGAATCGAAAAGAACGCCGTCCATATCAAAAAATACTGCTTTTGGACTAAAGGTCGGATAATTATTATCGTGTATAAATTTTTCTATTTTGTTTGAAAACATCTCTTTGTTTTTTTTGTGCAAAGATACTTATTTTGTGCATTATGAGCGAATATTTTACAGTGCTAATTCAGTCAAACTGACACAAAAGCAGTATTTGTAATTTTATTTTGAGTTTTCGAAGTCAATTTATGGTGGATAATTTATACTTTTTTTTCTAATTTTGTTGTATGAAAAATCGGGATGTGGCGCAGTTGGTAGCGCGCTACGTTCGGGACGTAGAGGTCGCAGGTTCGAATCTTGTCATCCCGACATTACTTCATGAAAGAATAAAACACAATAGATTTCACTCTTTTTATGTAATAAACAACCCTTTACCTGCGTTTATAAATTGTTTCTGGTATAATTTTTGTAATTTTGCACTGAAAATAACACTCTTTATGAAACGCCATTTTCTCTTTATTCTGTTTTTTATTTCTGTCTTATTCACAGCTTGTGATATGACAGGTTCGGCCGATTATACTCCTGAAATAATACCTGTACGTAATGCAGTGAATCAAAATAAGGATTCGTTGTATATGCATTATACAGACAAAGGTGGAGTTTACAGACTTGATACTGTATATGTAGGCGATACTGTGACCTTTAGAATGGCTTTTACGGGAGTTGCCAATAACCTTGTTTCGGTAGGAATTGTAAACAGTGTTCCTGATAGTGTTGCCAAGGTTGTATTATTGGCAACTAAAACCGATATGGATGCAGTGTTTTTACCCACATCGGATTATGCAAAAGGACTGTTCTATATCAAAGGAGAGTCAATTACATTGATTTTTCCATTTCAATATGTTGCAAAAAAAGCAACATCAGATGCCACTCTGACATTCTCAGTTCAATCTGATGCAAATTTTAAAAATACTTTTGGTGCTAATACAAACACTATTTCGCTGAAAATTCCTATAGTTGAGAAGAAAGATACATTGAAGTAAAAAACTCACTTATGAGTATAAATAAAGCCATTCCGAAGTCGGAATGGCTTTATTGTTTATAAAAATGACTGCTATCAGGTAATTAAAGTCTTGCTTTAATTGCTTCTGTTTCTGCTTCGAAACCTGGTTTCTCCAGCAATGCAAACATATTCTTTTTATATGCTTCAACTCCGGGTTGATCGAATGGGTTAATTCCCAAAATATAACCACTGATACCGCATGCTTTTTCGAAGAAATAAATCATTTGACCCAAATAGTACTCATTCAGTTTCGGTAATTCCAGTTTCAGGTTTGGAACACCACCATCGATATGAGCAATCATAGTACCAAGTTCGGCCATTTTGTTTACTTCATCCACACGTTTTCCGGCAAGGAAGTTCAATCCATCCAGATTATCTTCCGACGTTGGGAAAATTTTGGTGTAATTGCTTTCGTTGATAGAAATAACGGTTTCAAAAATTGTGCGTTCACCTTCCTGAATCCATTGTCCCATTGAGTGTAAATCGGTAGTAAAGTCAACAGCAGCAGGGAAAATACCTACGTTGTCTTTTCCTTCGCTCTCGCCGTAAAGTTGTTTCCACCATTCGCCTACAAAGTGCAATTTTGGATGGAAGTTCACAAGGATTTCTGTTTTCTTACCGTTTTTGTACAATTCGTTACGAACGGCTGCATATTGAGCTGAAATGTTTGATTCGAAAGGAACGTCGAGGGCAGTAGCTTTTTCGATTGCTGCTGCACCGGCCACTAACTGACGAATATCAAATCCGGCAACAGCGATTGGAAGCAGACCAACCGGAGTAAGCACAGAGTAGCGTCCGCCAATGCTATCTTCGATTACAAATGTTTTGTAACCTTCCTGAGTGGCAAGTGTACGGAGGGCACCGCGCGACTTATCAGTAATAGCAACGATTAATTGTTGAGCAGCAGCTTTACCTTGTTGCTCTTCCAATTGAGTTTTCAATAAACGGAAAGCCAAAGCTGGTTCGGTAGTAGTTCCCGATTTTGAGATAGAAATGATACCGAATTTCTTCGTTTTCAATAGCTCCTGTAATTCGTACAGATAATCTTCGCCAATGTTTTGTCCGGCATAAACCACGACAGGTGATTTGCGTTCGGTTTGCAACCAGTCGAAGCTGTTTGAAAGGGCATCGATAACTGCTTTTGCTCCGAGGTAGCTACCGCCAATACCAATAACAACCACTACTTCGCAATTGTCGCGAAGAATTTTAGCTGTGTTTTCAAGATCGGCAAATTGTGCTTCGTCGATTGAAGTAGGGAGGTTCAACCAACCCAGGAAGTCACTTCCTTTGCCGGTACCATTGTGCAATGTAGCATTTGCTGCTTCGGCCTGAGCTTTGTAGCCGGCTACCGCTTGTTCGGAAACAAATCCGAAAGCTTTGTCAATAGATAATTTAATGTTTTGCATTATTTTAATAGTTTGATGTAGTTTTAAGTATAGAGTTCTGAGTGTTGAGTTTGAAGTTCTGAGTAATACTTTCTATACTCGGAACTCTGCGCTCAATACTTTATTTCAATTTCTCGGTCAGTTTCCGAATTTCCATAGTGGGTGAGCAGCGGTTGTAGAGTATCTCAAAAATGGAGTCTACAATAGGCATACTTACCTGATATTTCTCATTAATTTCGTGAATACATTTGGTGGCATAGTACCCCTCGGCAATCATTTCCATTTCTATTTGGGCTGTTTTTACCGAATACCCTTTACCAATCATGGTTCCAAAGAGGCGGTTGCGACTGAATTTTGAATAGGCAGTTACCAATAAATCGCCCAGATAAGCCGATTCGTTTATGTCGCGATGCAACGGGTTGGTGGCGTTACAAAAACGATTCATTTCCTGAATGGCATTTGAGACCAGCACTGCCTGGAAATTATCGCCATATTTCAACCCGTGGCAAATACCGGCTGCAATGGAATAAATATTCTTCATAACGGATGAATATTCAATTCCCATAATATCGTCGGTTATGGACGTACGAATAAAACTTGTGTTGAATCGTTCTGCCAGTATGCGGGCTTTGTCGCGCGAAGTGCAGGCAATTGTCAGGTACGAGAGACGCTCCAACGCTACTTCCTCGGCATGACACGGACCTGCCAACACAGCAATATTGTCTTTCGGAACACCGTAGAATTCTTCGAAATAGTCGGTGACAATCATATTCTCGTCGGGCACAATACCTTTGATAGCCGAAACAATCATTTTATTGTCGAGTTTCCGTTTCAGCTTTTTGAGGTGCTGTTTCAGAAACGGCGATGGGGTGGCAAAAATCAATATGTCGGAAGTGCGCACCAGTTTATTGATATCGCTTGTAAAATGAATGCGGTCGGTGTCGAATTTTACTCCGGTGAGATAAGATGGATTTTTGCTGAGACGTATAAAGTCATCAATTTGCTCCTGACGACGCATATACCAGTTTATGCTTTCGTTGTTTGCTAATGCAATTTTCGCAATTGCTGTAGCCCAACTGCCTCCACCTAATACAGCAATTTTACTTTTTTCGTTAATCATTTTGTCTGTTATTTGCTAAAACTTCAACCATTCAACTTCACATTAATCATCAAATCGTCAACATCTCAAAATCAACACATCCTACTCAATCAAATTTTTTGTTTTCAAAACATCCAGCCTACTTACAGAATTATTTATATTTTCAAGCTTCCATTGATTCTCCATTCTGACGAAATGGCACATACAGGAAAAATCCCTCAAATCTTTATACTTGTCTTTTATAACTTCGCCAGAGGCTTCAGCAACTCTGTAATTCAGTATTTCACCCTCAATAAAAACAGTGTATCTGTCTTTTGAATCAACCTTAAAGTCTTCGCAACCTATAATTTCAAGAACTTTTATATCCAGATATTTGAATATGAACTTCTGTCTTTTTTCGATTAATTCAGAAATTATATTCTGTTGTTCCTGATAAAATTCAGTTGTCAGACTGTTTGAGAGTGAAGTTATTTCTCTATTACTTATCGCCTTATTTAAATCGAAATATAGTTCTTTTGCATGAGACTTTAATTTATCAATATCCCATAAAGAATCATTTTGAGCACTTTTGTTTAAAATCCAACCGGATATATAAGACTTTCCAATGACCAATGTCATGACAGTAGATACTAAAACTATAGCTACCGCACTAAGAGCCAGCCAATCCCAAACAGTCAATTTTCTTTGCGACAATGAAGTAATTCCTAATCCAGCAAAGACATCAACTGAAATAAAAAGGAAGCAAATAAAAATCAGAACTGTTTTTAGTTGAACCCTTTTCATTCTGTATTATTTTTCAGACTCAGCAATCCATGCTGCCACGTCTTCTTTCGAAGGGTTTGTCAGCTCCAGTTTGTGCTTTTTGTTTAATCCGCAAATATCCTGATGGAACTTGTTTGGGTTCAGTCCTTTCAGGTCGGCCACCATTACGATGCCGGCTTTCTGCACCACTTCCACCCATGCTTCAGGTATTCCCAAGGCTATGAATTTATCGGGACCATCTTTCTTGGCCACTTTTTCAGCTTTCATTTGTGGGAAGAAAAGTACTTCCTGAATAGCCACCTGGCCAGTCATCAACATCACAAGGCGGTCCATACCAATTCCCATTCCGGAAGTTGGAGGCATACCGTATTCCAACGAGCGCACAAAGTCCATATCAATAAACATAGCTTCGTCGTCGCCTTTTTCGCTTAGTTTCAGTTGTTCCTGGAAGCGGCCGAGTTGGTCAATCGGGTCGTTGAGTTCCGAATAAGCATTGGCCAGCTCTTTCCCGTTTACCATCAATTCGAAACGTTCGGTCAGTTCAGGATTATCGCGGTGACGCTTGCAAAGTGGCGACATCTCGCGTGGATAATCGGTAATGAAAGTTGGCTGTATGTAGTTTCCTTCGCATTTTTCACCAAAAATTTCGTCAATCAATTTGCCTTTACCCATGGTTTCGTCGGCTTCGATGTGCAGCGTTTTGCACACTTCGCGCAGTTGCACGTCGTCCATGCCGTTGATATCGATGCCTGTAAATTCTTTGATAGAATCGATCATGCTGATACGTTTGAACGGCGTTTTGAAGCTGATTGTATTATCGCCCACTTTAATTTCATCGGTTCCGTTCACGTCGCGGCAGATTTTTGCAATCATGTTTTCGGTGAAGGTCATCATCCAGTTGTAGTCTTTGTAGGCTACATATATTTCCATGGCGGTAAATTCGGGGTTGTGTGTGCGGTCCATGCCTTCGTTGCGGAAGTTTTTGGAGAATTCGTACACGCCTTCAAAACCACCTACGATCAGTCTTTTAAGGTACAATTCGTCGGCTACGCGCAGGTAAAGCGGCATGTCCAACGCGTTGTGATGCGTAACGAACGGACGGGCTGAAGCGCCACCGGGGATGGATTGTAGAATAGGAGTTTCCACCTCGATATATCCTTCGGCGTTGAAATAATCGCGCATCGATTGATATACTTTGGTACGTTTGAGGAAAATATCTTTTACGCCTTCGTTCACTACAAGGTCCACGTAGCGTTGACGGTAGCGTTGTTCAGGGTCTTCGAATGCATCGAAAGCCACACCGTCTTTGTATTTTACGATGGGTAGCGGACGAAGCGATTTGCTAAGCACGGTTAGTTCTTGTGTGTGAACGCTGATTTCGCCTGTTTGGGTGCGGAATATAAATCCTTTGATGCCAATAAAATCGCCGATATCCAGCAATTTTTTGAACACGGTATTGTACATTTCGGGTTGCGCTTCGGTGTTTATGTCGTCGCGGCTCACGTATACCTGAATACGACCCTTCGAGTCCTGCAACTCTACGAATGCTGCCTTGCCCATAATGCGGCGGCTCATAATACGGCCGGCAATACAAACGGGTTTACCGCTTTCTTCGTCTTTAAATTCAGCTTTTATATCGGTTGAAAATGCATTGGTTGGGTACAGGGCGGCAGGGTAGGGGTCAATGCCTAAATTGCGTAATTCGTCCAGACTCTGACGTCTGAATTGTTCTTGTTCACTAAGTTCTAAGCTCATAATCTCTTTTATATACAAATTGCTGCAAAAGTACGAAAAGTAATGCATAATTCATAATTCATAATTCATAATTATGCATTATGGCTAACTTGCCTGAGATACAGATAAAATAAACGCGAATCGAGGTTGTCGGTTCGCGTTAAGACCTTTCTATTATCGTTTGCATACTGCTGCAATTTGTTGTCACATAGATTTAATTTTTTTTCTATTCTGTTCTGGTTTGAGAAACTTGAAGTATGCATTGCCATTGGGTGAGGCAAAACGAATTAATTCCTTTCCGTCTTTCTCTACTATACTCACAGTAAATCGTCTATCGTCGTAATTCAAACTATATTTCGTATTGAGCAGTTCTGTTTCATCTATTTTAAATTCCAGCGGCAGAAAGTAGAATTGATGGTAGGTTTCGAATCGGTAACGGATATCCATTTGTGTCACAAATCCAAAACTATATCGACGGGTTATATAATCGTTGTCCTTGTACTCAAACCGATATAATTTGTCGGGTTCATAATCATGTGAAATGACAGGAAAAATCACAAGGCCAATGAATGCTTGCAGATAGCCTAGCAGAACGATTGCCAAACCGAATAGCTTCCAAAGGCTATGTCCGGCATGTCTGAAGATTATGAAACAAAAATATAGATATTCCAACGAGAAAACACAATAATCTGCAGTGTCTCCTCTCAACGAAATACCTAAACAGTAAAGCACATTGTGAAGTACAAAAAATGAAAGCACATACTTAATTGCTTTCTTGCTTAGCTCTGCCGATATCAACCTACAAAGAAAATATCCTATGATGGGATGAATAAAAAATGTAAAAATATAGATTAGGTATGTCATGAGGATTAAATATTATGAACTAAAGGTATGTTTTTGTCGCAAATTGTGCTGGTAAGTGTATTGATAAATATATTAACCCGTAGTGCATTTAGAGAAATAGCATAAAAAAAGTTGTTCATTTCGGATAAAATCCGTATATTTATCTGACTACCAATCATATAAATACCATGAACAACTTTCTAGCAAAGTACGAGA
>JAQTTH010000011.1 GCA_028710895.1 Paludibacter sp. | reverse complement strand
ACGGTTATAAAACAAGAATACTATCAAAAATCACCGCTGTAACGGTTATTCAAATGATAAACAAATTATTAAACAGAAATATCAACAATCTAAAATCATTTGTGGTCTAAATGCACTACGGGTTAAATTATTATTATGAATTTAAAAATTAAAAAAACAACAAAAAAGAAAGATTTTTACTTAGAGTACAGTTCTAACGATAGTAGAACCCTCACAGAAAAGAAAGAATTAACTAGTTATTTATTAGGACTAGTAGAGTGTATTACAATAATTTCAATGATTATAATACCTCTTATAAAAGAATTATCAATATTGATAGCTCTTTTATAATGACTAATCAAAAAGACAGTAATAAGTATTACTGTCTTTTTATATTTCGTTCTTATGTTTGATAATTTAGTTATTCATATTTATTTTTGTATTTTGTACCGATTTTGTACCGAAAAGCGAAAATACAATATAATTAGTTTATATTCAAACTATTATGCTAGTACTAGTAAGACAACAAGTCAAGAGTAGCCCTTTGATTCTCAAAAGAGAATCAAAGGGCTTTTTGTTTTTTCAGGCTTTGATGGAAAATATTCAGTTCAAAATGACATCAAACCCTCAGAACAGTTTTCAACAAAAAAAAAGAGGAACAATTGAGTTCCTCTTTTTTTTGTTGAAAGGTTGTTCAATTATTCTATTAAACAATCCATAATTTGGTCGTATTGGTTTATCTTGATTGAATCATTACTTTCTCATTTCCAATAATGTAAATACCATTTTTCAAATATCGCAGAGCATCAGCCTTTGTGTATTTCTTTGATGTTACTAATTGCCCATCTACATTATAAACATGATAGGGAGTATTATCCCCGGCATCTATAAAATGTGGCTTTAAACCGGATATAGGAGCTCCTGCTAAAAATTTGGCAGTGGCATCCTGAAGTGTTTGAATAGCCGAGGCGCATTCTGGAATACTGGAATAAGTCAGCAACAAAGCCGATTGCAGGTTATTGTACAAGGTACCGCTTGTAATATTCGGATAACGATTAAGGGCGACTTGTGCACTGTCTTTAGCTGCGCCCCACAAAAAACTTTCTACACTTTCTATGCTCTGGTCGGTAAGAATCCGAACATTGTCGAGTAGCATTTTTGGACCGGCTCCTGAACCGGCATTGGAACAACAGGCACCTACGCTTACTTCACCCTGAAAAGTACCGGCAAAAGTAGCAGCTACTGCCGGTGTTGTCCACACAGAAGCAGTGAAATTGGTAGTGGCATCATACATAGTTGTTGCACCATTACGAAAACCGGTCAAATTACTAATAACAGTTGTTGCTGCTGTATTCCCATTGTAAGCATCGTAGTTGAGTATGTATTTTCCGGCAGGCATAAGCACTTTTTGGGTAAATTGCACCGCATTGCCTGTTCCCCACCCCGAAGATACACCCAGACATGCTCCGGCACTACCACCTGCTTTATCTGTCTTGGGAATGCTAATAGCATTAAATGTAGCAGTAGATCCATAAGCGAATGTAGCCGTAAATGTTGAGTTGCTGACAACCACACTACGATTCGTCCAGTTAGCAAGGTTGTATGCATACGCACTTGCATAACCCAATCCGGCCCACATATTCACAGCACTTGTATTAAGCGTTCCTGTGGTGCTATATGTTACGGGCGACGCATCAAATCCGGGATTTTTCAGCACAAGTGCAGTAATGTCATTGGTAGGTTCTTTTGGTAGCGGAGCGTCGGCAGACACCAACTGACCATTACTAATACTTGCCAATATACGACTATTAGCCGGCACGTTTACAGTTCCTGATATTTTACCGTTAACAGTGATAATCATTAACCCAACCGTTTTTACTGACGTAGTACTGTTTATAAGATAAGCGCTTATAGAATCTGTACCTTGTTGAGCTGTGATAGCGCCCGAAGTGACAAACACCCGCAAAGCATTGCCGACACTGTGTGACGCTGTGAGTGAAAAGTGCGCGATTGATTTTCCGGCAGAAATATCAGTTGGCACGGAAAACACCGGCGCACCTTCGGGGAAACTCATTGCTTTCATATCGGCTGTGGCACCACCCACAAAGTTGCTTACCAACATATAGCGGATACTATCGGGGTCGGTGGCAATTACACCATTCCAACCCGTCGGAAGAGAATCTCTCAACGAAATGGCAGTACCTGCAAATTCCTGTGTTTTGGCTGCGCTCACTCCACTGTAGTAAATCATTTGCCGACGATCGACAACATCGCCACTGGCAACTGTACGACTGGCAGCACTGTACAACGGATAAAAATTAGAAGTATTAATAGAATTGTTTGTTGCGCGGTCGCCAAAAGCCATGCTACTTGCGCCCGGGGTTACAACACCAATCTGGTTATCAATATTAGCCCACGAAGTAGCAAAGGTTGCAGTACTGGCTCCATTCGTTTGATAGCGACCGTTGCCGTGATAAATGGTCCGTTGAAGTTTGGTAAGCTCATCGGTACTGATAGCCAGCAAACCACCGCGCGCGCCGGTAATAGTCACAGCGCTATTGGCTTTTACATAGTCCAGATAAATCAATGCATTCCCCGGGGTAGAGTAAAGGGCAAAATTATTGGTCAGTGTGGCTCCATTCGTATTAATCACTCCGTTCATGGTATAGCTGTTGCCTTGCAGGTTATAAATGCCGCTTGTAACAGGTGTGGCATTGGTAGTTTGTCCACTTACAAGATACCAACCCAATATATTTCCGGTATTATTAGCCTTGTATGGAACTACAATTTTATTTTTATCCGGAGAATTTTGGGTGAAATAGCCGGTATAACTTGTAATTCCGGTACTCCACGAGAAACAGGTAAAACGGTCTTTGGTATTGGCTCTCACTAAGTTTTGAGTAGTAAATACCTCTGCCTTTTCGTAGGTTTTTCGGTAGTCGGCCCAATTGGCTGGTGTTACGCTGGCGGTAGAGGCCATTTCGTGCATCAACCAAGTCATCATTACACGATGCGCCTGAACACCCATACGGCGCGCACCCACATCGGCGCGCAACAACCAACTACCATCGGTAGTGGTTGCCTGACGGGCTTTGATGTTTTTATAAGCCAGGTTTTCCAGCATCAATGCATTCGGATCTTTCAGGAAACAAGCCATGGTTGAGTAAGAAGCAATCTGATCGTAGAGGAACAAGCTCCAATCATTGCCATTCGGCATGGCTAACTCGCCATCGGCCAACGCCAATTTGTTCAGCACTTTGTCCATTACATTCTGATCGTTGTGCATCAACGCATTTGTTTTCCATTTTTCAGTACCGGCAAGTCCGGTCTGGAACATTTTCAGCGCCAGGAAGCTTTCGCCCATCTCCTGAAGTACCACATTCTGATAGGAAGTATGGAAATAATTATGATTTTGCAAGGTATAATCATCATAGAGATTTTTACCAAGATAAAGACTTTTTACAGCGGTAGAGTTGTATGAAGGGTCAATAACAGTAGCATCGGTAGCATCATTTATATGAGAATAACAATTAATAGCAAAAGCGCGTAAGCGGTCGTACCATTGCGAAGCCAATGCATCATTCGGATATAATCCAAGCGCACAAGCAAGAATGTTGGTTTCCCAACCGTTTTCTTCCGCTTTTGTATCACCGGCATAACCTGTTGGAATGGTACGGGTCAATTCATAATTACATTCTGCTTTTACCAGATTGGAAACATATTGTTTTTGGGTAGTTGTCAACGAATCGTATTGAAAATAGGCCGAATAAGCCACCGACATGGACCACAAAGAACTCTCCCATACATAGTCGGTACTGCTCATCGACCCCCAGTAATCGCCGGCAGCACATGTTTTCAGTTTATTGGCCTTGTGTGTTGAATAGGCAAAAATCAAACTCTTGCGGGCCATTTTATTCACATCGTCCCAGGTTACCCCCGAAGGAAGGGTCACTTTATCTTTCCCGTATTTGTACAGGAATGCACATATCATCGAAAGATCAGCATTGGGTCTTACACCCTGTTCGTTACTTCCTGCATTGTTTTCGCCCTTGAAATAACCACAAGCTTCATTCACACTATTTGTTGCAGCAGCATCAGTATAGTCGGTTTTTACATAGGTCATAAAGTTGGCAAGCATCTGCAGCAAATCGCCTTTCATTGTTGTTTCAGCCACAAAGTTGGAAGTAATAACACCTTCGGTGGGTGATGTCACCCCATCTTCTGTTCCTCCAACGATTTGAGCCTTCGATGCAATTGTAAAAAAGACTAACAGGAATAATAATTTTGTTTTTAGATTTTTCATTCTATGATATTTTTCGTTTTTTAGATTATCTTTTCGAATCACTCGCTTATAACTTTTTAATCCAGTTTTGGATGATACAAAAATAGAAAACTAATGCTATTTCGATGGGAATAATTCGTTCAATAAAGAGTAAAAAAAAGGCCAAAAATAAAACAACCAGGCAATTATGTAGTTGCTTGCCAATTGTGTGATTAGTTCTCGTTATATTTCACTACTTTCTGGTTTCCGACAATATATATTCCCCGATTTAATCCGATGAGTGAATTTTTACGAGCAATGGCCGTACGGAGCCTTAATCCTAATAGGTTGTACACATCCACTCGGTCGTTTTCATCAGTATTGGTGTAAACTTCCGACAGGGCGGTTGGTTTGGAGTAATCATCATTGTTAGTCACATACATATCGCTAATGCTGATATTGCAACCACCATACGACCAAATACCAACAATATATAAGTGAGCAGGATTCAGCAGGGTAGTCGTACCGTTTCGGCACATAGAGGCCAGATTGATATTCAGTTGTTTACTAGTTCCAAAATCATACTGCGCACAGGTTGTCCAGTAATTGTTTTCATCAAATATCCGAAACGATGCCCCGCAGGAACTGGCATTCGTCAGTTTTACCACCAGGTATTTATATCCGGACAGGTTTATCCCGCTGCTGTACATCCACCCACCGAAACCGTATTGCCCGGTCACCAGTGTGTGAGTCGATTCGGTATACGTTCCGGTGCCATATATGGATGGGTTAAACAATTCTTTTGCAAAAGGGAAATAAGTAGAGTTTAGTGCTATCTGAATGGATTTAGCTTCTCCCATTGCTCCCTGATAGGACACAGTAATGGTTGAACTGCCACTGGCTTTGGTGGTGAATTGCCCGTTCTTAACGCTTACAATATCGGGATTGGAATTTGTGTAGATGGCAGCAGAGGTTATATCTTCAGTGTGTCCATCCTTATAAACCGCAGTAATGGTAAACGTTTTCGAACTGCCGGTAAGCAGGCTCAGGCTCGTGCTCTCTGTTTTAATTTCGCTCAGGGTTAATGCATTCTCGCTATAGCCTGTAAACATGCCATCGAAGAAAGTACTTTCCGAGAAATCTTTCTCGGTAGAGAACCAGTCGAAATCAACATATCCGCCCAACACTGCTGTAGCATAATTAAACAGACAGAACCTATTTCCCATAAATACGGTTAGCGCATATTTCATATCGAAAGCAGTTCCCAAAGTGGTATAGGTAGAATTATCAAAGCTATACGAAAACATAGCTTTGCTGGTACTGTAGTTGGCCAGGGCTCTGAGATAGATAATAGAATCTGTCACAACCGGGCCCGCTGTTTCTACTCCTTTATTCAGGGTGGTAATTCTTTTCTGTCCGCCGATCATTTTCACCCCAATCCATGCATACGGATCCTGAAAAACACTGAGTCCGGCCACATCGCCATTCAGCATATTGGCGATATGCATTTTGGTGGTTCCATACGAGTTGTAAGCACTGGATGGATAGCCGAAAATACGTTGCGTCAGCGTGTTTTTTGCCCGCTGCAAACTGTCGGTTACATTAACCGTGCAGAGTCGCAGAAAACTGGGGCGCTTTACCAATGACCATTTCGAATTGTCCGGATTATGGTTCCAACCCCATTGTTTGGCTATTTTATAATCGCAGAAATTATCGTTAGTAGTCAGCGTGGTTTTAGGATATATTTTTCCCACATTGGGTTTTGTGTAGGAAGTTACTGCCACCCCATTCACACCTACCATAGGCCAGTTATCGGTCCATGTCACGGGTAGCAAATACGGCAAACGACCATACGCACCTTTGTCGGCAAACAGCATGGTCCACCACTCACCGGTTTGCGTCTGAATAAGTGCTCCCTGATGCACACGGTCGTTATTCAGCACCTCTTTTTCATCGTACGGTCCCCAAATGGAAGTAGACCGATACGCTACCTGCGTGGCATAATACCCTCCGGTGGTGGAATAAATATAGTAATAGCCGTTTATTTTGTACAAATGGCTTCCTTCGGTAGCCGAATTATCAATAGTGGAAGGAATAGTTCCGAATGTAATGGCTTTATCCTGAACGACATTAAAAGCTGAGTCCAGTTCGGCAATGTGCAGGTTATTGATGCCATACACAATGTAAGTCTTGCCATTATCGTCGAACAGCAAACCTGCATCGTAAAAAGAGGAGGCTAACTTTTTCATAGTCCACGGGCCTTCGGGATTCGTTGCCGTCAGCAAATAACTTCCGTTTTCCAGTGTATTGAAGTGCAGGTAGAATTTTCCGTTTTTGTATTTCATACTGCTGGCCCATTGTCCATGACCGTATACATTGCAGCCATCGAGGTTGTAACAGGCTGTTGATTCTATTTTGTCAAGCGGATTGGCACAATACTCCCAGTTTACCAGGTCATACGACTTCAGTATAGTTGCACCGGGAAAGGTGTGCATATCGGTAGTGGACATATAGTACACATCTCCCACACGAATTACATCCGGGTCGGGGAAATCGCCAAAAATAACCGGATTGGTAAAAGTTCCGTTACCGGCATCGCTAAACGATTGATAGGTATAATCGGGGCGGGGATAATTTTTTAGCGCATAGTCTTTGTACCAGTTAAAGCAGGGGAGCGGACAAGCTTGCGGGTCATTCAGGAAAGTGCAGGTGTCACCCGCAGTCGGAGGAATTCCCGTAAATTTAGCCAGTAAATCCTGAGTTGTAAAGAGTAACCAGCTCACGTTGTCTGACGTATCGGTAATCTTTTTGAAGTTAGCACCAAAACCCATTCCGCCCGCCACACCGGTACTGTCTTTTCCCCACGAAGCTTTGTATTTTGCAGGTGCCCAGTCCATTTCCGTGACGCAGATGGGGGCAATATTGGCAACGGGTTTCACGTCGTTATCCCAGCCGTTCTGAAAGTTCTGATATCCGGAGCCACTGCCAAACCATCCCGGATAAATATGAACCGCATAGCCGATATTGCTTCCTTCGATGGGATTGACTGCATAGCCTTTGTACTGCGACTGATAACCCAATCCGGGTACCCACAGGATATTCTGGCAGCCATTTGTTCTCATTGTATCCACCACTGCCTGAAAGTATTTTTTCAGATTGTCGAAATGTCCCTGTGTTCCTGCTCCATAGGTTCCGTCCGTACCCAGAATAGTAACCGGTTCGTTGGCCAGTTCAAACATTACGGCAGGATTATTTCTCAATTTCGTGTGCTGCGACACATATCCCCATACCTTCAGCAAATATTGATTATAGGCATCGCCTACAGCAATTTTTTCGGGACACACTCCGGGAGGTCGCATGACCACGTATAGTCCTTTCGAAACAGCGTATTCGGCCATGGGAATAAACACCTGATCGAGATAGGTTTTAAAGCGAGTGAAGTCAAAAGCCGATATGTCATTCTCGCCGGTTACAGCCTTTCCGGGCGTATTCGACCAATAAGGATCCATGTGAAGGCGAATGAAATTCATTTTCCAACCGGCAGCCAGTATGTTATCAATAAGTCCTTTGTTGTAAGTCAAACAGCCAGTAACATTGTAGTTGGTCCATTTGGTGCCCATCTCGTTGAACCATGGACTGTAGGTTTGTGCAAAGCCATGCAGCTTAACGATATTTCCGTGGGGGTCTTTCAGGTTCCGACCATCCACATGAAGTTGTGGAGTTGGCATTCCCTGCCAGGCAAAAACAGGCACGGTAGATAGCAGGGAAATTAAGCTGAAAATTGTAAGTCTAAGATTCTTCATGGAATTGACCACTATTTTTATTTATTTCGCCTCTTTCACCTTCAGTTCAATCACTTCCAGGTTTTGTATTTTATCGCCGTCAATTTCGAAGCGAACTAAGGTTTGTACTTTGTGGAATCCGTATTTACCGGCAGCACCGGGGTTGATATGGAGCAAATCGAGCGGTTTATCGTATTTTACCTTCAAAATATGAGAATGCCCGCATACAAAAAGCTTGGGTGGTTGCTGAAAAATAGCAGGTCTCACCAACGGATCATATTTTCCGGGATATCCACCAATATGGGTCATCCACACTTTTACACCTTCGCACATAAAACGGTTATGCTGAGGAAAAATCGAACGTATTTCGTAGCTATCGATATTGCCCCACACGCCGCGCAGGGGCTTAAAAGCTGTAAGCTTATCCACAACATCCATCGAGCCCCAGTCGCCACAATGCCACACCTCGTCGCAGGTAGCAAAGTGTTCCAATACTCTATCATCGAGCATACCGTGTGTATCTGAAAGCATTCCTATTCGGGTCATTGAATTATGTATTGAGGTTTAAATACAAAAGTACAGAAAATTGCGTTATAAAATCTACCACGATTAAACAACAATACATTTGATCATTTAACAAACAACAGTTTCGTTAATGAAATATAAGTTACCTGCATTTGTGCAAACAAACATAAATATGCGCATGGAATGGCCTATGAGTCATTTTGTTTATATACTGAATTTCGTTACTTTTGTACGCAATTCGGCTCTCAGAAACACGATGCAATGAAAAAGAAAACGAATAAGCTTGCCCCATTTATACAGAAAATACGATTCAAATATCGTGTTTCCATACTAAACGAAAATACACTCGAAGAATCGTGGCACGTACGGTTATCGCGCTTTAGTGTGTTTATGTTTGGCTCCACGCTTATTTTCGTTACGTTTATTCTCCTTACCATTCTTATTTTCACAACTCCTATCAGTCGCTATCTACCCGGTTACGGCGAGTCGGGCAACCGTTCCAAAATCATACAAGAATCGATGCGTGCCGACTCCATGGTGCAGCAAATTGAAATGCAAAAAGGCTACATGGGAATTATAAAAGAAATTATTACCGGAAAACTAAAGCCCGACTCCATCCAGTCGCTCGATTCGGTTCAGCTGCGTGAAAAAGCCCATAACCTGCTCGAGAAATCGAAACACGAAAAAGAGTTTGTAGGTAAATTTGAAGAAGAAGAGAAATACAATCTGGCCAGCATCGACAGCAAACCGAACGAAAACATGTACGTTTTCTTCCGTCCTACGCGGGGTGTAATTTCGTCGTCGTTCAACCTCACCGACCAGCAATACGGCATTTACCTCATCACCTCGCCCAACGAGAGCGTAATGAGCGTATTGGGTGGAACAGTAGTTTACGCAGCGTTTACATTCGATTTTGGTTGGGTCATTCAGGTTCAGCACGAAAACAATTACCTGTCGATTTACAAAAATAACACCCGCTTGCTGAAAGCAGTGGGCGACGAGGTGAAAGCCGGCGAAAGCATTGCCATCACAGGCGATGCCTCGGGCAAAAAAGCCGGAAGTCAGTTCTATTTT
This sequence comes from Paludibacter sp., assembly GCA_028710895.1. Lineage (GTDB taxonomy): Bacteria > Bacteroidota > Bacteroidia > Bacteroidales > Paludibacteraceae > Paludibacter. The sequence goes on along the minus strand of JAQTTH010000011.1, from coordinate 154,617 downwards.
GAACTTTGGAAACAGGGCAAACCGATTAACCCCGAAGAAGTTATTATTTTTTGAAAAACACATGGAAAACGAATATAAAAAGCAAATTGCCATTTTAGGCTCAACAGGTTCTATCGGAACACAAGCATTGGAGGTGATATCGGAAAACGATTCACTCTTTGACGTTTATGCCCTGACAGCCAACAACAACGTGGATTTGCTGATTGAACAAAGCCGGAAATACCTGCCCGAAATGGTGGCGATTGGAAACGAAGACCATTACCAAAAACTGAAAGAGGGGTTGACCGACTTACCCATAAAAGTATTTGCAGGCGAAGATTCCATTGCTCAACTTGCCGAGATGCAGCCTATTGACATGGTGCTGACTGCTATGGTTGGTTACTCGGGACTTAAACCTACGATGAGTGCCATCAAAGCCGGAAAAAAAATTGCGTTAGCCAATAAAGAAACGTTGGTAGTGGCAGGCGAACTTGTTTGCGACCTGGCTGCCAATTTCAATTCGGCAATACTCCCCGTTGACTCTGAACATTCAGCCATATTCCAATGCCTCGCCGGCGAAGGAAATAATCCGATAGAGAAATTGATTCTTACAGCTTCGGGTGGTCCGTTTCGTACCAAATCGATGCGCGAACTGGAGCATGTTACAAGCGCACAGGCACTAAAACACCCCAACTGGGATATGGGTGCCAAAATCACTATCGATTCGGCCAGCCTGATGAACAAAGGATTCGAAATTATCGAGGCCAAATGGCTTTTTGGTGTGTCGCCCGATCAGATTGAAGTGGTTGTTCACCCGCAATCGATTATTCACTCCATGGTTCAGTTTGCCGATGGATCCATCAAAGCACAACTGGGCATGCCCGACATGAAATTGCCAATTCAGTACGCGTTCACCTATCCCGATCGATTGAAAACGAACTTTCCCCGCTTTGAATTTAGCCTTTGCGACCAGTTTACATTCGAAAAACCCGATATGGAACGTTTCCGCAACCTCGCCTTTGCCTACTACGCTATGGATAAGGGAGGAAACATGCCCTGCATATTAAATGCTGCCAACGAAATAGTTGTGGCAGAGTTTTTGAAGGACAAAATCGGCTTTTTGCAAATGAGTGATATTATAGAAGATGTGTTGGCAAAAGCAGAATTTGTGGCTAAACCAACCTACGATGATTACGTGAAAACGGATGCTTTGGTTCGCGTTCTGACTAAAGAGCTGATTAAATAATTCCGGAAAATCATTAAAACAATCCAAAGAAAAATTGTTTCATTCTGGTTACAAAAACCTTAAGAAAGTTAATCAGAGAAACAAAATTGCATTATTTATTGTTTTCGTACAGTTTGAGTGACAATGCATTCAACAAGCGATTGGTCGAACAACAACCAAACACAATGAATATCTCATTTTAAAATTGAAAAATAAATAGTTACAAGATAAAATAGTTACACAATTTACATGGAAACATTCCTTATCCGGGCTTTACAGCTTATTCTCAGTCTTTCGATTTTAGTTGTTCTGCACGAATTCGGGCATTTTGCGTTTGCGCGCCTGTTCAAAGTTCGTGTCGAAAAATTCTATATGTTTTTCAATCCCAATTTCTCGTTAATTCGTGCCAAAAAGATAAATGGGAAATGGGAGGTTAAGTTTTTAGCTCAAAATGTTCCTGCCAACGAGCGCCCAAAACTGGATGCTGATGGCGACACCATGGTGGATACAAAGGGAAAAACCGTTATGGAACCTATTCCTTTGGCTGAGCTTGAGGAAGGCGACTGGCGCAAATACCCCGAGAATACGGAATGGGGAATTGGTTGGTTGCCGCTTGGAGGTTATTGCAAAATTGCCGGAATGATTGATGAATCAATGGACATAACTCAGTTGTCGGCAGAACCACAACCATGGGAATACCGGTCACGCTCGGTTTGGCAACGACTGCCTATCATTATTGGCGGCGTGTTGGTAAACTTTATTTTGGCCATGGTCATTTATGCTGCTGTACTGTTCACCTGGGGACAAGAATACCTTCCGCTGCAAAATGCAAAATACGGCCTGCACTTTTCGCAGGTAATGATTGAAAATGGATTTAAAAATGGTGATAATATTGTGAAGATAGATGGACAACCTGTTGAAAAAATAAGCGATGTAATTGAAAAAGCTCTTTTCGAAGGCAAGCAAGCTGTTACTGTATCAAGAGATGGTCAACTAATTGATTTGACTCTACCAAAAGGTTTTGAGCAAAAAGTACTGGCATCGGGTGGAGCTGAATTTGTTTCTATTCGCCAACCATTTGTTGTTGAAGAAATCACTTCGGGAGGTCCTGCGGCAAAAGCCAATATGCAAACCGGAGATAGCATTACGGGCATTAATGGCAAGCAATTGTATATTTTTCAGGACATTGCATCTGAGCTTGACGCATCGCGCAACACACAGATTGAGCTGAACTACGTACGCAAAGGACAACCGATGAAATCAAAACTACAACTAAGCGACGATGGGAAATTGGGTGTGGGAGTTCGTCCTTATTTTGAATTTATGACTACAAAGCGTATTCAATATGGATTTCTGGAAGCCATTCCTGCAGGCATGAAACTCGGTTGGGAGAGATTGACAAGCTATGTAAAACAATTCAAACTGGTATTTACGAAAGAAGGTTCAAAACAACTGGGCGGTTTTGGTAGCATCGGTAAAATGTTCCCAAAAACCTGGGACTGGCAAATTTTTTGGTCGATGACCGCTTTGCTTTCCGTAATTCTTGCCTTTATGAACTTTTTGCCTATTCCGGCTTTGGATGGTGGATATGTGCTGTTCTTACTTTATGAACTCTTTACAGGCAAAAAACCAAACGACAAATTCCTGGAATATGCTCAAACGGCTGGCTTTTTCCTGCTGATGGCACTGCTTGTATATTCGAACGGAAACGATATTTTCAAAGCAATTTTTAAATAAACGAATGAAACCAATTGCAATTTGCTACCCCAAATGTGGCACCTGCCAAAAGGCCGAAAAATGGATGAAATCACATGGGGTTGAATACAGCTATCGTCCTATAAAAGAAGAAAATCCTAGCAAAGAAGAATTGAAGTTGTGGCTGGACAAAAGTGGTCTGCCCATTTCAAAATTTTTCAACACAAGCGGGTTACTCTACAAAGAGCACAATATGAAAGACAAGGTGAAAGTCTTGTCGGAAGATGAGCTTTTAGACATTCTCGCTTCGAATGGAATGATGGTAAAACGCCCGATACTATTGAGCAACGACAACGTGCTGGTTGGCTTCAAAGAGGAAGAATGGGAACAACTTTTCAAATAACCGAATGAGTTAGTTGCCAATTATCGGCTTGTACAATTTCTACATATTTCAAATTGCTTCCGGTTTTGGAGAATTTTCCCTCTGAAACCGGAAGCTTTTTTTGAGTGCCATGCTTCAGCAAACGATTTCTCGTTTATATTGCCAAACGAAAATTCAGATTCCTTGTCGAAACAACACGGTAAAACATCTCCTTTTGCATTCACAACAGCACCATTCCACAGTCTCCAGCAACGATTTGGCTGCTTGGCTTTCAAATGATACTTTCCATCATTCAGCAGTTGATAGCGGGCATATTTACGCTTAGTCGTCAGCAACTTATTTCCATCCTCGTAGTTGTATAATTGCGCTGTTTTGAAAGTCAGCCTGTCCACTTTCAGCGCTTTGGCAAGTTGCTTCATTTCGTACATTTGATGTTCATTCGTTTTCAACACAATAAACTGAAGTTCAATCAGCGGAGTAGCTGATTTCAATTCCTTCTTCCACCGAACAACATGCCTGATGCCATCCAATGCTTTTTCGAGTTGCCCTCCCACCCGATACGTTTCATACGTTTCCTGCGTACTTCCATCAGCCGAAATGATCAGTTTATCGAGCCCGGACAACACAAGTTCCTTTGCAGTAGCTTCATAAAGTAATTGTGCATTAGTTGAAGTTGATGTATAAACACCAGCTTTATGCGCGTAATCGATAAACTCCGGCAACTGCCTGTTCAATAAAGGTTCACCCTGAAAATATAGAATCACATGCTGTAAAGTCGGCTTCAACTCATCAATCGTTTTTTTATACAAATCCAGATCAAAACGCAATCGATCAAGCGTTCCGGGTTCCCTTTGCCCAACCGGACATTCAGGGCAATTCAGGTTGCAGTAATTGGCTGTTTCAATGGATATAAAGCCAGGCTTAAGCCCATTCAACTTCACTATTCCCGAATACGATAGTAAATAGGCAAATCCCAATCGGAGGAAATTGATTATTTTATAAAAAGTGAGGTATTGAAGTGAAATTATAAGCCGTTGAATTCGATTAAAAATATCTTGCATGGTTTTTGTTATTTACGGGAAATTCTTTTAAAAGAACATATTAAATTGAGTTATTGTCTTTTTTGCTACACGATTAATGAAAAAATATCAAAATCAGCTGCAAAGTAAGATAAATTCACTGAAACATTGTATATTTGTACCCAAATTGTCCAAAAATAGAAATCAAATAATTTTATAATAAAAAAAACACAAATTTATGAGAAAGCAATTATTTTTCGCGGTTTCATTGGTTATTGCGTTCGTACTAAGCTCTTGTAGCAAAGATATGGTCGCTTTGGATCCAAGCATGTTCAAGTGCAATCCTAATCCACTTGAAGTAAAAGGTGGTAAAATTGACGCAACAATTACAGGAACATTCCCAGTTAAGTATTTCACAAAAAATGCCACTGTAACCGTAACTCCGGTATTGAAATTTGAAGGTAAAGAAGTAAAAGGAACTGCTGTCACTTTCCAAGGCGAGAAAGTAGTTGGAAATGACCAAACTATTTCTTACAAAACCGGTGGTTCTTATACCATCAAAACTTCTTTCAACTACGTACCTGAAATGGCTAAATCTGAACTTTATCTTGAGTTCAACGTAGCTACGAAAAAGAAAACTTATCAAATTCCAAGCGTAAAAGTAGCTGATGGAGTAGTTGCAACATCTCAATTAGTTTCTTCGAGCGCCAAAGAAATAGCTCCTGTAATTCTTGCTGACAAATTCCAACGCATAATCCAGGAACAACAAGAAGCAGATATCATGTTCTTGATTCAGAAATCAGAACTTCGCAAAGCCGAAACTAAATCTGCTGATATCGTAGACCTGACCAAGAAAATCAAAGAAGTAAAAGAAAGCACTAACAAACAAGTTGCAGGATTTGAAGTTTCTGGCTATGCATCACCAGATGGTGGCATTGATTTGAATACTAACTTAGCTGAAAAACGTGAGAAAGTGACATTAGATTTCTTGAACAAAGAAATGAAAAAACTGAAAACTTCAGTAAAAATGGATACTAAATTCACAGCTGAAGACTGGGCAGGTTTCCAATCATTGATGGAAAAATCAAACATTCAGGACAAACAGGTTATCTTACGCGTATTGTCAATGTACACTGATCCTGAACAACGCGAACGTGAAATCAAAAACCTTTCCGTAGCTTTCAAAAAAATTGCTGAAGAAATTCTTCCTCAATTGCGTCGTTCACGTATGAAACTGACAGTTGACGTTACAGGTAAATCGGATGCAGAAATCACTAAGCTTGCGAACGAAGACGCTTCTAAACTTTCAGTTGAAGAATTAATCTTTGCTGCCACTTTGACAAATGATTTGAGCCAAAAAGCTGCTATTTACAAAAAAGTAACTGAACTTTACCCAAGCGATGCCCGTGGCTTCAATAACCTTGGCGCAGTAAACTTCGAACAAGGAAACGTTGATGCTGCTGCACGCTACTTTGCAAAAGCGTTGGAAATCGATCCAAAATCTGCTGATATCAACTTCAATGCGGGTGCCACTTCGTTTGCTAAAGGCGATGTAGCTAAAGCTGAAGAATCATTCGGTAAAGCTGCCGGAACAAGCGCTAACCTGAATCAGGCTTTAGGAAGTGTGAACGTCGTAAAAGGCGACTATTCAAAAGCAAAAACATTCTTCGGAGCAACTGCAACAAACAATGCTGCATTGGTTCAAATCCTGAATGCTGACTACAACGGCGCTCGCAAGACATTGGCTGCTGTAGCTCAACCAACTGCTATGACTTCTTACCTGGCTGCTATTGTTGGCGCACGCACTAACGACCGCGATGCTGTTTACAGCAACCTGAAAAGTGCTGTAAAACAAGATAGCTCATTGGCATTGAAAGCTGTGAAAGATATCGAATTCTCTAAATTCGTAGCTGACGAAGCATTCCTTTCAATCGTAAAATAATCTGACACATTGTCATATAAAAAAATCCGGTGCAATATTTGCACCGGATTTTTTTATATAAGCAAAAAGCCCCCGAAATCCGGAAAATGAAGTCAAAACAGGAATGGACAATAATAATGTGAAAATTTGGTTTGTTTTAATGAACATTAATCTATAATGTTTCGAACAACATTTTCATTATCGGGCATTTAACCGTATCTTTGTATCCATTTTCAAAAAACAAAAACAACAGATTAACAGAATGATAGAAAACGAACAAATTGTAGATAAGATTGTTGAAGGAATACAGGAACGTAAAGGAAAAAATATAGTTGTCGTAAATCTCACCAAATTAAAAGAATCCCCTTGTAGTTATTTCGTTATATGCGAAGGCGACTCCAGCGTACATGTAAATTCAGTTGCAAATTCAATTAAAGACTGGGTTCGTGAACAAATAAAAGTAAAACCATATGCAACCGACGGCTTCGAAAACTGTGAATGGATAGCTATGGATTACGGGCAAATTATAGTGCATGTTTTTCAACGTGCCACCCGTGCTTTCTATGATATAGAACATTTATGGGCTGATGCTGAAATCAAAAGATTAGAGGACGTTCTCTGATTTTTCAATTTTTTAGTATTAAGGGGTCAAACCAAAATGTGAATTTTTTGTTTTAAGGTATAAATGACAAAAGAAAAAAGAAAAATGGAAAATAAATCGTCGAATCAAACACCACCATCCAAACCTACGGGTAAGTTTCCCAAATTCAACATTTCGTGGATTTACGGCATCATCATTCTTGTTTTGCTGGGGTCTTACTTCTTTCAGGGAAATTCACCCACAAAAGATGTCAACTTCACAACTTTCAAGGAATACGTTAAAAACGGAATGGTAGCTAAAGTAGATATTTATTCTTCCAAAAACGGAGCTGAAGCTCAACTTGTTGACTATACCAAAACACCACTTGATACAGCATCACTTAGAAAAGTTTTTGGAGAAAGCTACAAAACATTTGCTTACAATCCAAAATCGCTCAAAGACTCTTTAAAGAAAAGAGACAATCAGATGCTTAAGAGAGTGTATGGTGAAAAATTTGAAGCATTTGCTAAAGACAGAATCATAGCTGTGAGCGCACCTGCCGATGGATTATCAAGATTCCTCGATTCTTCTGAAGAAAAATATGGCTACGCTGTTGCTGTCGACTACAAGGACAGTCGCAATTATATGGATTTGTTCTTGTATAGCATTCTACCTATATTGCTATTGGTATTCTTCTTCGTTTGGATGAATCGTCGCATGTCTGGTCAAATGGGCGGTGGCGCAGGAGGTGTTTTCAACGTTGGCAAATCCAAAGCTCAACTCTTTGATAAAGGGGACACAACCAACAAAATAACATTCAAGGATGTTGCCGGTTTGGCTGAAGCAAAAACAGAGATTGAAGAAATAGTAGCTTTCCTGAAAAGTCCAGCGAAATATACAGAACTTGGTGGTAAAATACCAAAAGGTGCTCTGCTTGTAGGCCCTCCGGGAACAGGAAAAACCTTATTGGCAAAAGCTGTTGCAGGCGAAGCCGATGTACCATTCTTCTCCATGTCGGGCTCTGACTTCGTGGAAATGTTCGTTGGCGTTGGGGCATCGCGTGTACGTGATTTGTTCCGTCAGGCTAAAGAGAAATCACCTTGTATCATATTTATAGACGAAATAGATGCTGTGGGTCGTGCCCGTGGCAAAAACCCGAATATGGGTAGTAACGACGAACGCGAAAATACCCTCAATCAATTATTGACCGAAATGGATGGTTTCGGGTCGAACAGTGGTGTCATTATTTTGGCTGCAACAAACCGTGCCGATATTTTGGATAAAGCTTTATTGCGTGCCGGACGTTTTGACCGTCAAATTCATGTTGACTTACCGGATGTTCATGAGCGCAAAGAAATCTTCAACGTTCATTTACGCCCAATTAAAATAAATGATACTGTTGATGTGAACTTCTTGTCACGTCAGACTCCGGGCTTTTCGGGAGCAGATATTGCCAATGTTTGTAACGAAGCAGCCCTGATTGCTGCCCGTAAAAACAAAGCATTTGTAGAAAAACAAGACTTCTTAGATGCAGTAGACCGTATTGTTGGAGGATTGGAAAAGAAGACCAAAATTACAACAGTTGCCGAAAAGAAATCAATTGCTTACCACGAAGCCGGACATGCTACCATTAGTTGGATGACCGAACATGCAAACCCATTGATAAAAGTAACGATTGTACCACGTGGCGAAGCGTTGGGTGCAGCCTGGTATTTACCTGAAGAGCGCCAGTTGACCAATCGGGAACATATGTTGGATGAAATGTGCTCTACCTTAGGTGGACGTGCAGCTGAAGAAGTATTCCTGAAACAAATGTCAACCGGAGCAATCAACGATTTAGAGCGTGTTACAAAACGTGCATATGCTATGGTGGCTTACTTTGGCATGAGCGAGAAATTAGCCAACATGAGTTATTACGATTCAACCGGAAACTCAGACTATGGTTTTACAAAACCATACAGCGAAAAAACAGCTGAACTGATTGATTCTGAAGCAAAACAAATTGTTGCTGATCAGTACAGTAGAGCAAAACAAATCTTGTCGGAAAATGCTGCTGGTCATAATGCGTTGGCTGAGCTATTGATTGAAAAAGAAGTTATATTTGCCGAAGATTTAGAGAAAATATTTGGCAAACGCCCATGGACTTCACGCAATGATGAGTTAATGGCTCAAAACGAATTTGCTGAGATTCCGGAAAAAACAGAACCTGTTATAACCGAATTATCGTCAGAAGCTAAAGCTGAATAGCATGCAAAGCAATTCTTCGCGCGAGGAAATATTACAACGAATAGCAGCCGCCCAATCCGGGCGGCTCGCTTTCGTAAATAGCCATGCAGAGAGTGCGAATGATATTTACAAAGCAATTTCACCCAATGCCGTTACATGCTTCAGAAGCGAACTGGAAGCAATAAGCGGACAGTGCATTCTCTGTGAAAATGAGGCGGACCTTTACAGGAAACTAAAAGAGTTTGTTGAACAAAAAGAAATTCCAACCATTTTTTGTCAGGATTCTTATATTTCCGGTCAATTAAATCAGTATAACATCAACACAACCGGCGAGAAGAAAGACTTCGAACTTATGTCTGCAGGAATTACCGGTTGTGAGTTTTTGATTGCCCGAACCGGAAGTGTGTTAGTTTCATCAGCTTCAGAATCGGGACGACAAATGTCCGTTTTCCCTCCTATCCACATTGTTTTAGCCCATGTATCTCAACTTGTCGGATATCCGGAGGATGCTCTTGTGGCTGTTCAGGATAAATATGGGGATACCTTACCTTCAACCATTTCAACTATCACAGGGCCAAGCCGAACTGCCGATATTGAAAAAACATTAGTACTTGGTGCGCACGGCCCAAAAGAATTAGTCGTTTTTTTATCCAAAGCCTAAAGTTTTGTTATCTTTGTAAATACTTTTCCGAAATTCTTTGTACGGAAAAAATTGTCTAATCCTCAGAAAGAAGTTATCATGAAACTATCAAAACTGATTGTCGCACTCTTGTTATGCTCATTTGCATTATTCTCCTGTAAACCAATCTATAAATGCGGAGAAGCCAAACCTGCCAGGAAATTATTCCTGCCTAAAATCATTCAGGTAGTTATTACCGAACGGGACTCATTGTGTACAACACTCTCCACAAGGGAAAACGAAATTATTACGCTCAAAGATCAGGTGTCGACACTGACATCGAACAATGAAAAGCTGGAGAAAAAATACATTGATTTGACAAACGAAAATTTGACTCAAACAGAGTTATTTAATCTTTCGTTGAAACAGAAGTCGGATGAACTTAAATTGCGTTCAAACGAGTTAGCCGGAAAGGAAAAATTATTAGCGGAGAGAGAAACAACGCTGAATGAACTTCAGAAAGAAATAGCACGCCGCGACTCAATAACAAAAAGACTGAACAGTATTTTACGTGATGCATTGCTTAGCTTCAAATCAGACGAACTCTCGGTGGAAGTAAAGAACGGAAAAGTCTACGTATCTTTATCGGATAAATTGCTGTTTAAATCAGGAAGCGCAGCTATCGAAGACAAAGGGATTGAAGCCATCAAAGTATTGGCAGATGTGCTTACTAAAAACAATGATATTGATATTTTGGTTGAAGGTCATACAGACAATATTCCAATCAAAACAGCAATTTACAAAGATAATTGGGATTTAAGCGTTGCACGTTCCCTATCCATTGTCCGAATTCTGACTGACGAATATAAGATTCCACCAACACGCCTTACAGCATCGGGTAAAGGTGAATTTTCGCCAAAAGCATCAAATGCTACTCCGGAAGGAAGAGCGAGTAATCGTCGTACTGAGATTATTCTATCTCCAAAACTGGATGAAATCATGAAATTGCTGAAATAAAATTAATCTCAAAATCAGTTCTCTATTTTGCACCTTAATTCTTGTCGATACGTATGAATAACTTTGTAAAACGAACCCTGAGCGGATTCATTTTTGTAGCGCTGCTGGTTGGTTCAATTTTGCTCAGTCAATATGCTTTTGCTGCTGTTTTTGTTGTAATCTGTGGACTTTCTGTTCATGAATTTCACAAACTATCAAACAGACAAAACAATGTTGAAGTGAATTTATGGATTGGATTAATCGGTGGTATGTTGCTTTTTGCGAGTTCGTATCTACATGCTTCGGGCATTTGGCGATATCCTGTTTTCTCGATTTACGGATTCTATATTGTAGCAGTTCTTATTTTTGAACTCTACCGACAAAAAGCAAATCCGTTGAACAACTGGGCCTATTTTATTATCGGACAAGTATTTGTTGCACTACCTTTTTCGTTACTCAACTTTATTCTATTTATCAATAACTGGCAGCCACTTATTTTGCTTGCTGTTTTTATTACTATCTGGGTAAACGACACCGGTGCTTATCTTGTGGGTATTACGTTTGGAAAACACAGATTATTCGAACGCATTTCCCCAAAAAAATCCTGGGAGGGCTTTTTCGGTGGAGCATTTTTCGCACTTATTTCAGGTTATGTATTCTCCCTGTTTATTCCTGAAATAAGTTTGCTCAAATGGCTGGTTTTCTCTGAAATCATAGTGATTTTTGGCACTTTTGGTGATTTAATAGAATCGCTTATGAAACGAACAGTGGATGTAAAAGATTCGGGCAATGTGATTCCGGGTCATGGTGGTTTACTCGATCGCTTCGATAGTATGCTGCTGGCAGCTCCTGTAATATTCCTCTACCTGAGTTTTCTGTTTTAGCAACATTTTAATGGTTTGGTAGAACCTGATTTCTGACATTAAAAAATATAAAATATATGGAATTCAACTTTGATGAGATACGTTGTTTCAACAACGATGAAGTGCAGGTTGTTTTGGAGCGTTTGACAAATGAGAAGCAGTTTATGAAGGTGTTGAGCACTATTTATCCGCTTCTGCCAAAAGAGCTTATTAAGCAACGATTAATGAGTTTCCGATCTAATTACGCTTTCCAGAAAGAAATGGTATATCCTTTTCTACAATATTTGGAAGCAAATATGACTAAAGGAATTGATCTGAACGGATTGGATAAAATAGATGTCACAAAACCGTATCTGTATATCTCGAACCATCGCGATATCATTCTCGACTCGGCATTCTTATGTGGTAAGCTCATTGAAAAAGAAATGAACACTGTTGAAATAGCCATTGGTGATAATTTATTGATTTTCCCATGGATTGAAGACCTTGTACGTGTCAACAAGAGTTTTATCGTAAAACGTGGTCTGAGTGCCCGCCAAATCTTGGAAAGTTCACAACGGTTGTCGGCCTATATTGCCCACACCATCAGCGACAAAAACCAATCAATATGGATTGCACAACGCGAAGGACGTGCAAAGGATTCGAATGACCGAACTCAGGAAAGCCTTCTGAAAATGTTCAATATGAGCGGAGCAGGAAGCTTTACAGAGAATTTAGCCAAACTAAACATCTGTCCTTTAAGCATATCGTACGAATATGATCCATGCGACTACCTGAAAGCAAAGGAAATGCAACTTCGCCGCGATAATCCGTGTTTCAAGAAACAACCTCAGGATGATTTGCTAAACATGCAAACAGGCGTAATGGGCTATAAAGGAAAAGTTGTATATGAAATTACGGGTGACATAAATAAGGAGTTGGAAATAATTGCGGCAAAAGCAAGCAACCGCAACGAGCAAATAGCCCTTGTTGCCGAATTGATTGATAAACGAATTCATGCTAATTACAGCATCTTCGCTATCAACAAAATAGCTTACGATTTAATCAAATCGGACAATCGGTTTGCGAATGAATACACAACAATGGAAAAGCTTGATTTTGAAAAATATCTGTCGCTTCAAATTGCCAAGATTGATATTGAAAATAGAGACGATGATTTTTTGATGAGCAAGTTGCTTGAGATGTATGCAAATCCTCTTATTAATCAAATTGAATCTCAAACGAATTGATTTGGATTGACTAAAAAAAGCAACGCTCTCGGGAATTCCTGAGAGCGTTGCTTTTTAGTTGAAGTGTGTTTTGATTACTTTTTCTCGTAAGCCAGCATGGCCTTTTTGCATTCCAACCCCCAGCGGAATCCTCCTAAACCACCATCTGTACGAATAACCCGGTGACAAGGTATAAGATAAGCAATAGGGTTTGCACCAATAGCCGTACCGACAGCACGAACAGCTTTAGGCCGACCAATTGCTTCAGCAATCTGAGCATAAGTTGTCGTTTTCCCAACTGGAATACGTTGTAAAGCGTGCCATATAGACAGCTGAAAATCAGTACCAATAGGATGCAGAGATGGAGTTTCTCCTTTTTCAAAAATTTGATTTACGTATGCAGCTACCCGTCGGTCGTCTTGTTTGAAATCAACTTGCGGAAAACGATGTTCCAGATCCAATAGTGCACTTTCCCGGCTTTCAGGGAAGCTGATGGCACAAATTCCATCATTTGAGAAAGCAATGCAACACTCACCAAAAGGCGTATTATGAAAACCAAAACGAGGCTCAGAAAGGGCAGGTAATTCTCTCATGTGATTAATAGAATTGTATAGAATAATAAAACCGGGTACATTTTCAGTAATAAATTCTAAAATAATTATTTCATGTAAGATGCTATTAAAAAGTCAACTACATTTGTGACAAAATTACGCATAAAATTCATTCATTGTTCTAATAATGACGAAAATAAATAAACCGATAGTCGTTTTTTGGTTTCGACGTGACCTGCGATTGGAAGATAATGCCGGACTATATCACGCACTACAATCGGAAATGCCTGTTCTGCCGCTATTCATTTTTGATACGGAGATACTTTCCCAACTGGATGACAAACAGGATCGCCGGGTAGATTTGATCCATCAGGTGCTCTGCAAAATGAGTCAAACCCTCGAACAAATTGGAAGTACATTGATTGTAAAGGTGGGTAAACCGTTGGAAGTTTTTCAACAACTCACTTCTGAGTATGAGATTAAATCTGTTTATACCAACCGCGATTATGAGCCCAACGCGCTGAAACGTGATAAGGTAATTGAAAATTATTTGAAAGCTAAAAACATTGTTTTCCAAACGTATAAGGATCAGGTTATTTTTGAGTGGAACGAAGTCTTGAAAAGCAATGGTGAGCCTTATATCATCTTTACTCCCTATTCAAAAGTATGGAAAGCCAACTTAGGCGAAGATAATTGCAAGTCATTTAATTCCGAAAATTGGGTCGAAAATTTTTCAAAAACAGACAAACAAGCTATTCCGGATTTGACCGAAATAGGTTTTCAGAAGACTGATTATCTCTATTCGCCACCCGTGTTGAATGAAAATGTAGTTCTGACGTACGAAGAAACCCGCAATCTACCGGCAATCGAAGGAACAACCGGTTTAAGCACTCATCTACGGTTCGGAACAATAAGTGTACGTCAACTGGTAGCAAAGGCCGTGACGCTAAACGAACAGTGGCTGAATGAACTCATCTGGCGTGAATTCTTTATGAGCATACTGGTTCATTTTCCATACATTGTAAATGCTGCATTTAAACGGAAATATGATTCCATTGAATGGCGCAACAATGAAACAGAATTTGAATATTGGTGCAAAGGAAAAACAGGTTATCCGATTGTTGACGCCGGCATGCGGCAATTGAACGAAACGGGTTGGATGCATAACCGCGTAAGAATGATTGTGGCAAGCTTCCTGACAAAACATTTGCTCATCGATTGGCGTTGGGGCGAAGCATATTTTGCTTCGAAATTGCTGGACTATGACTTATCCGCAAATAATGGCAACTGGCAATGGGCGGCAGGATGCGGTTGCGATGCAGCTCCGTATTTCAGGGTTTTCAATCCAACTGAACAAACAAAGAAGTTTGATCCTGAATTAAAATACATTCGGAAATGGGTGAAAGATTTTGATTCGCTAGCCTATCCTCAACCAATAGTTGAACATGCATTTGCCCGAAACAGAGCCTTGGAAGTATATAAAAAAGGCATAAATGATAATTAAATCAATCAAAAACAGCTATAAATGAAACAGATTATTTTATTCGTAATTAGCGGATTATTCAGCATTTATTCCAATGTTCATGCCCAGGAGAGCATTTCAAAATGGCAAAACCAACCAATAATAGTTGATGGAAACTTATCCGATTGGGGATCAATACCACGGTTTTTCGATTCCGAATCAAACGTTCAGTACGAGTTCAGAAATGATGCGCAAAACTTATATCTTACACTCAGAACTTCCGATCAGGCAACTCAAATTCAACTTCAGCAAGCAGGATTCTCTGTTCATCTTAAGGTCAAATCCAAACCACCAACCAAATTCGGTATTACTTTCACAGTCCCAAAAAGAAAAGGAATGCCTCCGTTGGATAGAAACCCTAAGGAGAAACAAGATAAGCTTGTTGACAAGTTCTCGTCAAAACCGGAAGTTGCTGTCATTGATTCAGCCACGTTAGATGGTTTTCTATTGAGCGAAGGCACTGTTACTTCTGAGAATAAAGACCCAAAAGGTATCTGTTTTGCCAAAAGTAAAGCCAGCAGAGATCAGTTTGTTGTCGAATTCCAAATTCCGCTCAAAGAAATGTATGGGAATGATTTCTCACTAAACACTATAATCAACATTCCAATTCAACTTCAAATGATTATAAATGAACTTTCAGAAACTGCCAATAAATCTCGTGGAATGCGAGGAGCAATGCGTGGAGGTGGAATGAGAGGTGCCCCTGATGGTGAGATGGGCGGAGGAGGAATGCGTGGAGGTGGCGAAGAAATGGGTGGTGGTGAAATGGGTGAAAGACCCGAAATGCCGGCGGCTGGCGAAATGCCGGAAAGTCTTTCGTTCTCCAGAAAGAGCTTTACAGCCAATTTCAAATTATCAGCAGGAAAATAAAGCTCTACAGTAAATCCAGAGCCTTTTGTAATGAATCTGTTCGCAGAATTTTATTGCTTTGAGAATATACAAATCCCGAAAGATAAAGAATTTGCTTCGGGAGTTCGAATTTATCTAGCAGTTGTTTCATTCTGTCGATTAATTTTAGCTCTGATTCAGGCTGATAATTTTCTGATTCGATAACTAACACAACCTTTCTGCCTAATAATTCATCGGGCAAAGAACTTACGAAATAACTGGAGGGAATAAGTCCTTCCAGCTTTTTTTCTACCTGTTCGGGATGAACCTTCACTCCCCCGGAATTTATCGTTGAATCTACTCTACCCAGCCAGCGGAAAGACTGCGTACCAATCAGTTCCACCATATCATTCGTTTGTATCTCAGCATCCAATAAATGTAGGGCTTTTATTGTCAGGCATTCACGCTCGTCTTGTCGGATAGTTACACCATCCATAATTGTAAAACAATCCGATTTTTCTATCCCGTTGAAACGTCTTAAGGCTATATGCGAACAGGTTTCGGTCATGCCGTAGGTTTCGTACAAAGCTGCAGGAATGCCCTCAGCCAACTTCTCTAACTGGCTTGTAACAGGGCTTCCACCCACAATGACTTTCTTAACCGTCTTACGGGAAAGACTTTCGGCAGAATGAAAGAGCTGATACGGCGTGATAGCCGTAAAATCAATTTCGGGTTCTAAATACTCAAATGGATTCGATGTCGGTTCAACAGTCATCAAATTAAATCCACCAACCAATGCCCGAACCAGCATCATTTTACCGGCGATGTATGAAGCCGGAAGACAAAGCAAAGCCGTACTTTGGGCAGTCAGCTCAAAGAATTGGTTAGTCATTCGGGCCGAATTTAGCATGGATTGCTTATTAAGGCGGATTTCTTTAGGTTGTCCGGTAGAACCCGATGTAAATGCGAGAATAAAATCTGTATCATCGAACCAGTTTTGAAGAAAATGAAATATGGTATTTCGCCAGGAATCATCCGCTTCATTGGCGAGATACAATTGATTTAGATTTTCAATTGAGTAAACAATATCATTTAGCTTTATTGTTTCTTTTCTCATAACATTATCGAACTTAAATCCCAATCATTGGTAGTATTATAATACAACTTTGCATTACGAATTTCAAGCGGCGAAGGAATGTTATTATGATATAGCTGTCCTGTTCCCAATCCCTGAGGCATACTTGAATTGAGTGTTGCAGTCCACTGAGCAATGGCATTCAGTCCGATATTCGCTTCTAGTGCTGAAGTAATCCACCAACCAACATTATGTTTCTCAGCCAACTGAATCCATTCTTCAGACTCGGTAAAACCACCGAGCAAACTGGGTTTCAGAATAATGTATGCCGGCTTAATTGTTTCCAGGACAGATTCTTTATCTGCTGACTTTACGCCAATCAACTCTTCGTCGAGTACAATTGGAATTGACGATTTTCGGCAAACTTCGGCCATAGTCTCAAACTGGTCCTGACGAATTGGTTGCTCAATAGAATGAATATTGAATTTTGAGAGTTTATCCAACCTCTCCAACACATCATTCGGGCTAAAAGCTCCGTTTGCATCCAATCGAATTTCAATATCAGCGGGTGAAAATTGTTGGCGAATACCCGAAAGTATTTCCAGTTCTGTTTCAAAATCGATAGCACCCACTTTCAGTTTAATGCAATGATATCCGGCAGCAATTTTCTCCCGAATTTGCTTTTGCATAAACTCCTTATCCCCCATCCACACCAAACCATTAATGGGTATGCCCAATTTTCCTGAAGTAAACTTCGACTTAAAAAACTTTTTTGAGCCTTTAGCGATTAAATCTCTTAATGCTGTTTCGAGACCAAAAGCAATGGAAGGATAAGCAGACACTCTAACAGCTTCAAGTTGATAACCGGTATTAAACAACCTACAAACTTCATCCAGCTTCCCATAATAAGACTCTTGAGGATCAATACTTAAGTTAGGTATAGTGGAACACTCGCCGATACCGGTAATACCATCTTTTTCCAATATCAGAAACGAAGATGGCTTATGCAACAAAACCCCGCGGGAAGTACCTGCAGGGAATTTGAATTGAAGATCAATTGTTTTGTATTTAGCTTTTATCATTTTTCCATCTACCACTAAGGCACTAAGGACACAAATATTCACTAAGTGTATCTTAGTAACCTTTATGTCTTAGTAGTTATAAAATTAGCCCTATTCCAAACGTCAGCGCAAAAGCCAAACTGGCCAATGAAAGCCGTGGCAATTCGGGGTAAAGTTCTACCGCGTCTTTGTAGGTAAAAACCTTTTTCAAATTCAAAAACAGAATCGGGAATGAAAGCACGAAAAACCACTGTCCGGGTGATTTGTAATTTACCAGTGTATAAACAATTGCCAGTAAAGCAGCTCCACCAACCAATGTCAGGTGATAAAGTGCAGCCTTTTGGGGTCCTATGGTGACTACAATTGTTTTCTTCCCTGCATTTTTATCGGCTTCGTAATCACGCATATTATTCATATTCAGCACGCCTGTACTCAGAAAACCAATGGCTGAAGCCGGAAGCAGCAAATCCCAACGAAAAGCCTGTGCGTGAAGAAAATAAGTTCCAATAACACCAACCAATCCAAAAAAGATAAATACAAAAATGTCCCCCAATCCACGATACCCATAAGGGTTTTTACCAACAGTGTATTTAATGGCGGCAACAATCGCAGCAATTCCCAACACAGCAAAAATAAGGATATTCGTTATATCGATTCCTTCAGTACCAATCAGAATGAGCGAAACTCCCGATATTGCACACAAAACACCAATAACAATAATTCCGCGGAGCATAGTTTTGGGGGTTATTTCACCCGACTGAACCATGCGTTTTGGTCCAATGCGTTCGGCCGTGTCTTTGCCATTCACAAAGTCACCGTAGTCATTGGCCATGTTCGACATAATTTGCAGCAAAATAGTTGTCAAAGCCGCTAATCCAAAAACCGGCCAACGAAACTTATCGTCAGAAGCTGCCAAACACGAACCAATAATTGTGTTTGACAATGCCAACGGCAATGTTTTCAGGCGAAATGCAGAAATCCAGGGTTTAATACTCATATCCAATCGTAAATCGTAAATGATTAAATTGTAAATTCTTTATGGCATTTTTGGGTATTTTGAGAAATCGGGTTTGCGTTTTTCAAGAAATGCATTTTTCCCTTCGTGTGCCTCCTCAGTCATGTAGTACAGCATAGTTGCATTTCCGGCTAATTCCTGAATTCCGGCCTGCCCATCGAGCTCAGCATTCAATCCGGCTTTAATCATGCGCAATGCCAACGGACTATGTTGCATCATTTGCTGACACCAAGCCACTGTTTCATCTTCCAACTGGTCAAATGGCACAACAGCATTTACCAATCCCATTTCCAATGCTTCAGCAGCAGAATACTGCTTGCAAAGGAACCAAATTTCGCGTGCTTTTTTCTGACCAACTACACGTGCCAGGTAAGATGAACCAAATCCGGCATCGAAACTTCCTACTTTCGGACCTGTTTGTCCAAAAATAGCGTTTTCGGATGCAATTGACAAATCACAAACCACGTGTAACACATGTCCACCACCGATGGCAAAACCATTTACCATTGCCACAACGGGTTTAGGCAAACTGCGAATCAACTTTTGCAAGTCAAGCACATTCAAACGTGGAATGCCATCCTTGCCAATGTATCCTCCAATTTGTTTCACATTAATATCGCCTCCGCTGCAAAAGGCCATGTCGCCTTCGCCAGTCAAAATAACCGTGGCAATATCTTCACTATCACGGCAGAAAACCATCGATTCAATGATTTCTTTAATAGTATCTGGCGTAAATGCATTACGATAACGCGGACGGTTAATCGTAATCTTTGCTATTCCTTCGAAATATTCAAACTTAATTTCTTCAAATTCTTTAATGGTTGTCCAGTTTCTCATATTATTATCCTTTTATATTCCTAAAATATCCTTTATAATTATCTGTATTTAAATCTGCTTCAGTAAAAACTTCCAGCACTGTGGCTTTATTTGAATTCAATAAATTTTCAATGCTATCATCCAGTTTTTCAGCAGTTTCACACGACATATAATTAAGTCCATACGCTTCCACGAGTGCTTTTATTTTTACATGATGCGGTGTAGTAAAGAAATCAAGACTTTTCGCCATCAATTCTTTATCACCAATAAACCGAAAAATATTACCGCCATTGTTGTTCATAACAATAATCTTCAGATTACTGCCTATATAATTGTTCCAAAGCCCGTTAGAATCGTATATAAACGACAAATCACCTGTCAGAAAAACGGTAGGTTGTTGCGAAGCAAATGCATAACCGGCAGCTGTAGACAAGCTTCCATCTATGCCCGAAGTTCCCCGGTTACAAATATAAGTCAAATCGGTACGAGCCGGAAAAAGCTGCGTCCAACGCACAGAAGTACTGTTTGCAAGATGTAACACTGTATCCTTTGGTATCAGCTTTAGTAATTGTCTGGTTATGCTCATATCCGACAACTCAGGTTTACGCACGAATGCATTATGACGAGCTGTAATCTCAGTCATTTGTGTGTGAAATACGTTCGCAAAATCACCTTTACTTTCTCCCGATGGCATTTTATCCAACACATCAACAGCCGAACCCGGAATAACAGTAGTCAGGCTTTTGTACGTATCCACATAAGGCATAGACGACTCAATTTGCCATTGTGCGGAAGGTCTGAACTCGCGCAAAAAAAGTTTTAGTTGCTTGCAAATAACCGAGTGACCAACTGTAACGAGTAAATCCGGTTTAAATTCAGCCTTTCTTTCAGCTGGTAGTGACGAGAAAAAAGATTCAGGCTGCGTAATGATGTTAGCACCACTTATATTCGAGAGATTTTCGGCAATCACAATCACATCAGGCTCATTTGCCAAACGATTTGCCAATTGATTCAGCGCTTCATTTTTTGGAAATACACCAAACACAACCATTTTCTTTTCAGCGGTTTTCCACGAATGTTGAAGCATCTCCAAAACGGAAGATGTCAACGAAACTTCCGTTGCAATGGTTCTTATAATTTTGGGGTTACTATGTGTTTCGGGCAAAGCCGTATAAATTGGTTCCCGCATTGGTACATTTATTTGTACCGGACCTTGCGGATACGAAACCGCCGTTTCAATAGCTTGTGAAACCTGACGATCGGAGAAATCGAGGTCGGCAGCTACTACCGTTTCAACGGGCAAATCGAAGCTGGCTTTTATGTAATTCGCAAAAATATTGGTCTGACGAAGTGTTTGTCCATCTGCCTGATCAATCATTTCAGCAGGACGATCGGCAGTAAAAACCAACAAAGGCAGATTTTGGTAATATGCTTCCGCAATAGCCGGTGCAAAATTTAGGACAGCCGTTCCCGATGTGCAAATCAACGCAACAGCCTCCCCACTTTGTTGGGCAATACCCAATGCAAAATAAGCAGCCGAACGTTCGTCAGTTATACTCATGCACTCCATGCCTGATTGCGCTGTAAAAGCAAAAATAAGTGGAGCATTGCGCGATCCGGGTGCAATAATAACGTGGCGAACTCCCAGCTGCGCACAAATCTCGGGTATATTTTTAATTCCTTGTCTGAAATGATTCATTATATCATTTACTAGTTAAACAGTTACTATTTACAATTAAAAATCCCCCTTTAGGGGTTAGGGGTCGTCATCACATTCATCAATGTCATCATTTTGTTATCTGTTTCTATCCATTCCTTTTCGGCAACAGACGAAGTTGTAATTCCGGCCCCACTGTATAGAACAAACTGGTTGGCAAACAATTGCAGACAGCGCAAGTTTACAAACACATTGCTTTTTTGTTCAATATTGATTGGTCCCAGAAATCCGGTATAATAACTCCGGTCGTGCTTCTCATTGCCCAAAATAAAATTACGCGCTTCTGCTTTTGGCAAACCACCCACAGATGGAGTCGGATGCAAAGCCTTCAGAAAATCACCCAATCGGTTCTTTACATCGGTTTCTGAAAATTCAAATGCCGTTTTCAGGTGAATCAGATTGGCCGCCTGATAATTCATAGGTCCGGTTTTATTGTAATTTTCAACATTCAACGACCGTAATATTTGTTCGACAAAACCGGTTACAATTCCTTGTTCTTCAACTTCTTTATCACTCCAGGTATATGAATCAATTGAATCACCTGTTGAAATTTGTGTTCCTGCCAGCGAAACCGTTTTGACGATTTTATCTTCTACCGTTATCAGAGGTTCCGGCGTTGCACCCATCCAGCAACCAACCCCGGGAAGCTGAATTAAATACACAAACGCATGTGGGTATTTTTCGCACAGTTTCAGGAAAAAAGTATCCGGTTGAAAATCATCATTCAATTTTTCCAATCGCACTTTCGACAGTACCACTTTGTGAAACTCATCAGCTTCCATCGCCTGTTTGGCTTCTTGCACCTGATTGATAAAATCTTCCGATAGTGTTGTTTGGATAGTGGTTTCAGAAGCCTTTTTTTCGGATAGAAATCGAGTATTATCGGCTAATTTTTGTATGTAAATATCGTCAATTTCATTCGAGAAAAACACACAATCCGGTTCTAGCAGGTAAGTTCCATATTGTGCAGTTTCATTGAATGGTGAAACAATAAAACCAACATGTTGGTCAATATCCTGAAGCGAATCCAGTTTTACAGGCAATGAATGATGCTGAACAAGCGTAATAATCTCATTTTCGAGCGGCAAACGGTAAGAAGCAAAAGGAATATTTTGTTTCAAACAAACTTGCTGAAGCCTGTTAAGTTGTTGATATGTATCGCTTGTAAATGTCATTTCTGAACGTCCGACTTAATTGGTATAATACGGTTGGTGAGGCGACAAACAGAAACAAGGGTACCTTTTTCGTCCTGTACGCGAATTTCCCAAACGTGTGAGCTTTTACCTTGATGAACAATTGTAGCAATAGCCAGAACAGTCTTTTCTGTTGTTGTTCCAACATGACTACCACTAATTTCGACACCTAACACATGGAATTTAGAACTATCAACCAACATGAAAGACCCAACACTTCCCACCGATTCGGCCAATGCCATAGAAGCACCACCATGCAGACGTTTTGCAGGCTGAATTGTACGTTCATCAACCGGCATACGGGCAACAACTTTTCCGGCAGAAGCCTCTATAAATTCAATTCCCAAATGGTCAATCATTGTGTTTTTACACAAGTCGTTAATCATTTCCGGTGTCAATATTTTACCCATAAAATCACATCTAGCTGGTTTTGTTACTTTATCAATAGAAATGGTTTATTTCTTTTGACAATCAATTATTACTACAGGCTTGCAAAGATAAGAAATTAAGCCTTATGTTGTAATTGGCGAACTTTAGAAACTCAATTTTGCTTTCACATAAATATTCCGTCCCGGTTCGTAATACTTCACACCACTTCCACGAACTGTTGTAAGGTGATTATAATAAGCCGTATTGAGTAAATTGTCGGCACCGGCAAACAGCTGTAAAAATGTATTATTCAGTTGAATTGGTGTAGAATGAACATCCAAATTATAAATAATATGCCCGTCAGTAGGCATTTCGCCGGCAGCAACTTCGGCTTGCCTAGCCGCCCACAGTGTAGAAAACGAAGCTTCCAACAGTTTTCCTGAATGATAATTTAGCGAAGCAAAACCACTCATTGGTGGGATTTGAGGCAATGGTTTGTTTGCATCCACATCCCGGGCATGAGTATAAGAAGCATTTGCCAACAAGGAAAAATGCTTACACATCCGCCAGTTTGCCTCCATTTCAGCTCCAACAAAAAGTGCCTTACTAATATTCGTATTTGTATAAGTAACCCTTGGTATAGTGGCAGTTTGTACCTCCGCAATTAAATCTGTCAGGTAGTTGGCAAAAACGTCAGCTTTAACCTGTAGCCTTGAAGTGGAAAGTGTATAATTCAGGTTGGCAAAAATTCCTTTTTCAGGTTTTAAATTTGGGTTACCCATTTTTATTACTGAGGTCGGACCCAAATCTATGAACTTAAAGCGCTCATCTATGGAAGCAGCACGATATGAATTTGCCAACGACAAAGCTAACGATTGAGTGCGTGCGATATTATAAACCAAATCGACATGGGCTGCATAACCTAATTCAGGAACGACATTCGATTCAAATAAAAGAGTTCTGCCGGGAACATCAATTCGTTTTCCATTTCTTACAATATATTTAAACACCGGATTAAAAGCCGAATCATTTTCGGTACGAATATAATCCAATCGAACACCTGCATTCAGAGTCAGTTTTGTTGGAAGAATTTTCCATGAATAATGAGCAAATGCACCCAAATCTAACTGACGGGCATCGGCAACAGGCTGTTCACCAAAAACAGTGAATAGGGTATCTGAGCTTGTCACCACTTTTAGTCTGGCAGTTTCCGAATTACGCAACCAACCTTCAGCACCCAAAACCAATGCTTGCTTGGGGCTTAGGTCCCAGTTAGAGCTAAGTTTTGCCCCCGTTGTCCGATTGGTACTACTAGGTAAAAGCACAGTAGATTTTGCTTTTATAATGCTTTCAACATCACGCGAAATATTTTGAGTATACACTTTCAGGCTCACTTTTGTGAGGTAATCATTGATGTCTGTAATAATATATTCACCACTCAATTGATTTCGATTCACTTTTTTATATCTCACAGCAGCAATAGCCGGAAATGCGCTTACACCGGGAATACCAACATCCCACGCTCCAACATGCTGATAATTCACAAGAAATTCTTCGTTTGGCGTATACTTAATTCCTGCTTTTACTCCCCACGAAGCATCGTGAAACTGACTGCTCAGAATCTCACCTTTGGGACTCTGCGTATTTTGTGCTGTACGAAAACTACCTGTCAAAGCTAAATACCATTGATTTGTAGTGAAATTCAAATTGGCACTATTATCCCAAAGATTATTTACGGTATTAAATCCACTTGACACTTTTCCTGTAGTCTTGAACGTTTCGGTATAAGTCGGACGAGCGGAAACAAAATTCACAATACCACCCATAGCTCCGGTTCCATAAAGCACTGAGCTTGCACCTTTCACAACTTCAATTTTATCCAGACTTGCCATATCTACAGTTGATAAAGCTGCTGCAATGTCAGACGAAGTTTGAATTCGGTCACCATCCACCAGAAAAAGTAACCGTTGTTCGGATAAACCGCGTACATTCACCGAAGTTCCCCAAATTCCATCGCGGGTAAGTGAAATACCAGCTTCACGTTGCAAAGCATCTGCAGGAGTATTAAACGAATTAGTTTCAAGAACTGATTTGTTTACAACAGTCAATGGCATAGCAAAATTACCGGAGAGTCCGGCTACAATGGTAACTTCTTTAATCTCCTTGTGTTGAATTGTATCAGACAAAGGTTTAGTGTTAAGGGGCTGTGCAGCCAACGATGTACTCAATAAAAGTGAAAGTGCAAAAGGAATCATAATTAATTGATACTGAATAAATATATAAAAGCAATTCAACATTCTGGCAACTAAAATATTAGTGCCGGAAAACGTTCAAAAGAATTTCGGGTACAATAATTGATGCGAACAAACTGCAAAAGTACGACATTATCATTGTTGTCCAACTATCATAATGAAGTTGTAAAAGCTTATATTAGGTTAAATAATCTGATTTTAATCCCGATAAAGGTTCTCAAATGTGAAGCAATTATGGAAATATGAAAAGAAAATCCTAAATTTGCATTCCCTTGGAGAAATAACAAAACTGCATATTTTTCGTTTGATTTTTAATTAAACAGCTAAACTAGAAAACATGAAGAAAACTGATGGCGATTTATCGAAGACTATTGGAATTTTCAATGAAACATTTCCTCCTATCATGGACGGAGTTTCTCTTGCGGCAAAAAACTATGCCTATTGGTTACAACAAAAGAACCAACCCGTTTGTGTTATAACTCCTAAAGCACCAAATTATTCCGACAACGAGCTGTATCCAATTTACAGGTACACATCCATTCCTGTAATAGGTAGAAAACCATATCGATTAGGTCTACCGGATATCGATCGCTCATTTAAAACAGAAATTAATCAAATTAAGTTCGGATTAGTACATTTCCATTCACCTTTTAGCGCGGGACGACTTGCTTTGAGCATTGCCAAAAAGCAAAAAATCCCCTGTGTTGCCACTTTTCACTCAAAATTCAGAGATGATTTTGAACGCTCAGTTCATAATAAATATGTGGCAAAAAAGATGACCAACGAAATTATCCGTATCTTTGAAAAAGCCGATGAAGTATGGATTCCGCAGGCTTCGGTGGAAGACACAATACGCGAATATGGGTTTAAAGGCCGGGTGGAAGTAGTTGATAATGGCAATGATTTTGCAACAACGTTACCAATCAACCCTATAAAACTAGCTGCCCGAAAAGAATTAAATGTTCCCGAAAACGAACTTATGTTTCTGTTTGTGGGACAACACATATGGGAAAAAAACACAAGGTTAATCGTAGAATCATTGGCTTTAGTCAAAGACCTTCCATTTAAAATGTTTTTTGTTGGAACCGGATATGCAAGCGATGATTTAAAAGAACTTGTTGACAAATTGGGCTTAAACTCGAAAGTACAGTTTAAAGGAGTTATTACTGACAGGGAAGCCCTCAAGCAGTTTTATGCCGCAGCCGACTTATTTCTGTTTCCATCAATATACGACAATGCCCCATTGGTAATTCGCGAAGCCGGAGCACTGCACACTCCATCCATTTTAGTGAGAGGATCGTCGTCAGCAGAAAATATTAAAGACAATTTTAATGGATTCCTGATTGAAGAGTCAGCTGAATCTTTTGCTGCAAAGTTACGGGAATTAATGAGTTCACCAGAAAAAATAGAACAAGTTGGATTGAATGCTTCACAAACAATTGCCAAATCGTGGGAAAGTATAATGGATGAAGTATTGGACAGATATCAAAAATTAATGCAAAGAAAATGGAGACAATAAGCCAACCTGCTTCAAAAAAAGTTTCAAGACCTTTTAAAACATACCAGGTACTCATTCCGGTGTTACTGGGATTTTTTGTTATCGGTTGGCTCTTTCTCGACGAATTTGATCCAGCCGTTTTCTTATCATTCGACTTCACAATTGTCAGCGCTTTATTTATTTTGCTGGCATTTGTTTTAATGTTGATGCGCGATTTCGGCATGATGTGGCGTTTCAGACTACTCACTGATAAGAAATTATCCTGGAAACAAGCTTTTCACATTAATACGTTGAGTGAATTCACTTCGGCGGTTACTCCCGCAGTAGTAGGAGGTTCAAGTTTGGTTGTTATTTTCCTGATTAAAGAAGGAATTAATGCCGGGCGAAGTACAACAATCATGTTTGTCAATCTGTTTCTGGATGAACTCTTCTTTCTCATTGTCTGCCCATTGGTATTTCTATTCATACCACTCGATCAGCTATTCAATTCTTCATCAGTCATTGTATCAACATTTGCAGTCGTATTCTCCGGACTTTATGTCACTCGACTTGTATGGACAACAACCATGTTTATTGGGATTTTCAAACGTCCAAGTTGGATTAAACACATACTCCTGACACTTTTCAAATTACCTCTTTTGCGCCGTATGTACAGTAAAGTAGAATTACTGACAGAAAACCTGGTGCAAGCTTCTCACGATATTGGAAATCGGTCTTACAGCTTTTGGTTTAAAGCCTTTGGGATGACTTTACTCACCTGGACCGCACGATTTCTTGTTGTTAATGCAGTATTCATGGCATTCAATCCAATAAATATTAATCATCTGGTTGTCTTTGCACGCCAATTGATTCTGTGGGTTTACATGGTTGTTAGCCCCACACCGGGAGGAAGCGGCGTGACTGAGTATGCATTTAAAGAATATTATAGCGATGTATTTGGGTCAACAAGTGCCATTATTTTTGTAACACTTGTTTGGCGACTTATCAGCTATTATTTATACCTGTTGCTTGGCTTTATAGTTATTCCTAACTGGATAAAAAAATCATTTTCCAGAAACAAAAACGGAAATGCAGATATTGAATTAGAAGACTAAACTTCAATTTTAAAAATACTCCAAAATGGTTTTATTTTTTTGACTTTGCTCATTTGATTTAATACTATATCTTTGTATCCCTCAAAACGATAATCAACAAACAATGATAAAAAGATTCCTTTTTACACTAACTATTCTGTGCTCAATAAACGGTGCTTTTGCCTGCACCAATTTTTTGGTGGGAAAAGCGGCTACACTCGATGGATCCACACTTATTTCTTATAATGCCGATTCTTATTTTCTCTTTGGCGCATTATATCACTACCCTGCTGCAACCTATCCTGCAGGCACAATGCTGGATATTCACGATTGGGATTCGGGAAAATATCTTGGCAAGATTAAACAAGTTGAGAAAACCTATTCCGTAATCGGAAACATGAATGAATATCAACTAAGCATTGGCGAAACAACATTTGGTGGTCGCGAAGAATTGGTTGACACAACGGCCATCATGGATTATGGGAGCCTTATTTATGTTACGCTCCAACGCGCCAAAACAGCTCGCGAGGCCATCAAAATAATGACCGACCTTGTTGCTGAATATGGATACTACAGCGAAGGTGAATCATTTTCAATAGCCGACCCAAGAGAAGTCTGGATTATGGAAATGGTGGGAAAAGGACCAAACAACAAAGGAGCAGTTTGGGTTGCCCAACGCATTCCCGACGAATGTGTATCAGCTCATGCCAATCAGGCACGCATCACTACATTTCCTTACGACGATAAAAACAATTGTCTTTACGCCGAAGACGTGATTGCATTTGCACGCGAAAAAGGATACTTCAAAGGAAAAAATAAAGATTTCAGTTTTTCTGATACGTATGCACCACTTGATTATGTAGCCTTACGAGTTTGTGAAGCACGTGTTTGGGCATTCTTTCGTAAATTAGACCCTACAATTGATAAATATATTTCATATATCAAAGGAGAAACTGTAGAACGGATGCCACTTTGGATTAAACCCACATTCAAACTGACTGCTCAAAAGCTAAAAGAGTGTATGCGTGATCAGTACGAAGGAACTGAATTGGATATGACAAAAGGCATTGCAGCCGGACCATTTGGAAGCAAACTACGTTGCAGCCCACTCACATTCAAAGTGGATAGTGTTGAATATGTACACGAACGTCCAACTGCCACTCAACAAACCGGATTTACATTCGTAGCACAAATGCGGAGCTGGCTACCCGACTATATCGGTGGAATTTTGTGGTTTGGCGTTGACGATGCAGCCACGTGTTTATATGTTCCAATGTATTGTGGTATAAATAGCGTTCCTGAGTGTTACCGCGCTGATAATGGTAGCCTACTTGAGTATTCTTCTACTTCGGCATTTTGGACATACAACTGGGTAGCAAATTATGCATACAGCAAGTATTCCTATATGTTCCCTGATATAAAGAAAGTACAGTCACATTGGGAAAATGACTTTAATACACTTGTACCCGCAATGGATAAAGTAGCAGTAGGTATGAGTGAAGCGGATGCGCGCGTTTTTTTGACTAATTTCAGTTGCTCACAAGCCGAGAATTCAACTGCAGCCTGGAAAAAACTGGGTGAGTATTTACTGGTAAAATACATGGATGGTAATATCAAAAAAGAAAAAGACGGTAAATTTGTCCAAAACGAATATAAAATTCCTACTTCAATAATAAGAGCCGGATACCCCGAAGAATTTATGCGCCAAATGGTGAAAGAAAATCCCGGATTTCGTGTAAAAACGGCTGAAGAAATGAAGAATAGAAATTAAGTCAAAGACAGTCGGATATATTAAAAGAGAGAAGATTAGTTATATAATCTTCTCTCTTTTTTTGCAACAAATGAAACATTTGCGATTCAGAAATGTTTATTTTACAAACAGAACTTAAAACACAACAAAATGAAAATCGTAATTTTCGGAGCAAACGGTAAAACAGGTTCTCTCCTCACTGAGCAAGCATTGGAATTGGGACATCACGTTATTGCCTATGTGCGTAAAGCTGATTCTATTTCATTCGATCATCCAAATTTAAAAGTAATAGTTGGGAATTTGAACGATAAACAAAAACTAACAACAGCTATAACAGGTGCGAATGCCTGTATATCCGCATTGGGAGGAAGCTCTCTAACTCACAGATCGCCGGAAATTGTTGCTGGTATTGCTGATATAATTGCAACAATGGAACAGGCCAATGTGCACCGTTTTATTTATCTGTCCAGTATTGGTGCAGGTGAAAGTCGTTTTCTTATGTCGAAAATAGTACGCTTTTTCATTGTCAGTTTATTTCTCCGCATTCCATTGGCCGACCACAATGCAAACGAAGAACGAATTGCCGGAAGTAATCTCAACTGGACAGTCATCCGCCCGGTCGGATTAAACGACGGGCCAAAAACAAGTGAGATAAATCATGGAACAGATATCATTCCTATGGGTGGTAACAGAAGTATTTCCAGGGCAAATGTCGCTGCATTCATTCTCAATCAACTTGAAAACGAAAGGTCATTTAATAAATATATTTGGTTATACGAATAGAACTTTTGCAATAAAAACGAAAACGGAGGATTAGCCAAGCTAATCCTCCGTTTTTTTTTTGTTACTTCCTGTACTTGCATATTACCTTAAATGAGTATTTTTGTAGTTCGTAAATCAAAAATAAAATATGACCGAGAATAAACTTTTTGAACGCCTTGACTTTTCGGATAAGAAATTCACCTGCGCTGTTTACGAAAACTGCCAATTTATAAATTGCAATTTCTACAGATCGAATTTAGTGGATGTAACTTTTCGTGAATGCACATTTGAAGATTGCGATTTCAGTATGGCCAGTCTTAAAAATACGGCTTTAAGTGATATTCGTTTTAAAGGCTGTAAATTGGTGGGAGTGCAGTTCGAAGAATGTAATCCGTTTCTATTTTCCGTGAATTTCGAGAATTGTGTGCTGAAATTAGCAGTTTTCTACAAGGTAAAACTCAAAAAAACTAACTTTAAAAGTTGTAATTTACAGGAAACTGATTTTAGCGAATCCGACATGACTGCGTCAACATTTGATAATTGTGACCTTCAACGTGCTATTTTTTACAAAACAATCCTGGAGAAAGCAGACTTCCGAACCTCCTTCAATTATTCCATTGACCCCGAAGCCAACCGAATAACAAAGGCACGTTTTTCGAGAATGGGAATTGCAGGATTATTAGACAAATATCGGATTGAGATAGAGTAAATGTTATTTCCGAAGATCTCTTGCTCCCCGCACTTCAGATGAAACCTCGTTGGTCCACCCCGCCTGTTGGAAAACCCCGGTTTGAATTTTTATAAAGCGAATATGAGCTAAACTTACAGCATGTCCAAGTGAGTCTACTGCATTTGAAATATCCAGCTTATTGGCATCTATCGATTTATCATAGTCAGTTCCCGAAAGATTCTCAGCATACCCCCAAGTAAAACGACCAGTCGGCACAACCCAATACTGAGAACCATTAGCTGCAGTATTTTCATAAGAATCCGGCAAACGCGTTCCAGGCAAAGTTATGCTATCGGTAATAGTAGTCGGCCACCACCAACCCGAAGAATTCGGGGCGCCATAACCACATTTCAGATATCCTCTGGCTCCTTCACTATCCAACCACGTAATGTTAGCCGTGTCGGACACAGCACGGTAATAACGAACCCAATAATTTCGTTTGGAATTTTCAAACTGATTCCCCTTCAGTTCATACCAGGTTTCGTTCGGTTTTCCATCACCGTTTGTATCACTCATTACATACACAACAGCCGGCTCAGGAGCAGAACCTTTTAAGGCATATACTTCAAAATCATTACCCGCACCATTCAGTACATTGTGATTGAATCCTGCAATGACATAACCACCAAATCCACCCAGATATAGCCAAGCACCATCAGTTGGCTTACCTATAAAATCAGCCGTATCGCTTACAGCAGCATCTTTGGCATGTTGGCCGGGACCATAGACATATTCAAATACTTCAGAAATATAAGCATCCGATTCATTTTGCTCAGGTTCAGATCCTTTACATGAAACGAAAATGACTGAGAATGCACATATCAAAAATAAACTGGAAAAAGTGATAGAAAAACGTTTCATTGTGTGAGATTATTTAGGCTGCAAAAGTACTACTTTTTTATCGGGGGACAGATTTTTAGAGTATCAAAAAATATATTTTTCATTTAACAGCAAGATAAATCCAAACAGCAACCACACTTCGTCTAATTTACTGAATACGATGTAATAAATTACTCTGATTTGAGTCAATACTAATAGAACTCATTTGCAGAATCAATAGAAACAAAACGAGAAATAATAAAAAAAACAATCAATTCCACGAAATACAACAAGCACTACAACAATCTGATTTTATGCAACTTGCATCAAACCCAATGATTGTTTCAATAAAAATCAATCCGATTAACATTATTTAACTATCAAAACCATTGTCAATCCAAAAAAACAACATACTTTTGCAGTGTACTATTTCACTAGTTCACTAAAACATAAAAACAACTTTAAATATCAAATTAAAAACAATCAAAAAAAAAAACTATTATGAAAACAAATCAATTAGTACGGGTATTTTTACTCGCAGGTTTAGTACTCTTAGGTACACAGGCATTTGCCGCAGGTTCATTTGAAATCAAAGGTAAAATTGTAAAAAGTAGCATTGAAGCAGAAAATCAGGCAAAAGTTTTTTTACTCGACTCTAAATCCATGGAATTGGTGGATCAGATTACATGTAACAAGCAAGGAGAATTTACATTCGAAGAAGTAGAAAAGGGAGAATATCTACTCATGGTTGTGAAGCCAGGCTACAAAAAGGCAGACACACGCTATATCAAAATCGATGAAAAAGGCACTGTAAGTAACAATCCGAGTGATTTACCTCCCAAATCGTATGCAAAGATTGAAATGGCACCAATTGATGATTTAAATTGATTCACACTATTTCAACGAATTGAATAAATATAGCGCCAAAGAATTCGATTCTTTGGCGCTATATTTATAAATTTCTTTTAAATTTGCATATTCATTCAAACAATATTTAAGTCATGTCAAAACCAACGTTCTCCATCCTGCTACTATTGATATTTTGCTCAACAACATTCGCTCAACAATATAGCAACTACTTTTCAGACGAAGCTTGCCGCATAGATTTTTATTTTTGCGGAAATGCGAAAACCACTACAGCTTCAATTGATAAGATTATCCAGGAGCCATTTTGGGGAGGACGGCGGTCAAATCTATCAGGCGATATGAACCTTGGGCAATACCGTTTCCAGGTATTGGACAGCGCCAGCAATCAACTTATCTACACCGACGAATTCAGCACACTTTACTTCGAATGGCAATCGACTCCTGAAGCATTGCTCATAAACAAAGGCTTTGAACAAACAATTCAATTTCCATACCCTCAGAAATCAGTCAAAGTAATTATTGAAAAACGAGTCGATTTCAGCAACTGGGAAACATTGACTCAGTTCGGCTTTTCGCCCGACGATAAGCTAATCAGAAGAACGAAACCCCTGGCTGTTCCCGTAAAAACAATCTGTAAAACGGCTGAACCCGAAAAAGCGATAGACATTGCTGTTATTGCCGAAGGATACACCGCAAAACAACGTGCAAAGTTCTTTCGCGACGCACAAAAACTGGCCGATAATCTGTTTACCCATGAGCCATTTATAAAATACAAATCGCGCATAAACATTTACGCCATCGCAGCCATGTCGGTCGACACAGGCGTATCGATGCCCCAAAAGGGCAATTGGCGGAATTCGGCTTTGGGCTCACATTACTACACTTTCTACTCTGACCGCTACCTGACAACACCCAATATGTTTACAGTGCGTGACTATGCCGCATTGGTACCATACGATGCCATTTATATATTGGCAAATACTAAAACGTACGGAGGTGGCGGGATTTTCAATTTTTATACACTGGCTTCAGCCGACAGTAAACGTGCACAAACCGAGGTTACAGTACACGAATTCGGTCATTCATTTGCAGGATTGGCCGACGAATATTTCTACGACAACGATGCTCTAAACGGCATGTACGACATAAAAGATGAGCCCTGGGAACCAAACATTACTACATTGGTAAAATTCAACGCCAAATGGAAAAACAGTTTGCCGGTTGGCACGCAAATTCCTACAGAACTGACAGACGAAAACAAAGTAAAAATAGGAGTTTTTGAAGGAGGGGGCTACCTGAAAAATGGCATTTATCGTCCGTATTTCGACTGCCGAATGCGCACAAACACGGCCAAAGGCTTTTGCCCTGTATGCGAAAAAGCAGTGGAAAATAGAATCAAATTCCTTACGGAATAAATTTCACCACTAAGGCACTAAGAACACATAGCTTCACTTAGTGTCTCCCTTAATACCTTAGTGGTAAGAAATTACTTTATCGTTACCATTGTTGCACCAAATCCGTATTCACGGAACGAGGCATCCTGAAAATAATAGGTTTTGTAACGGGTTTTGAGGAGCTTTTCAATTTCTTTGCGGAGTACACCTTCTCCTTTTCCATGGATAAAGACGATTTTTTGTCCCTTGCGGTTCTTATTTTCTTTCAGCACTTCGTGGAATTTATCCAGCTGACACTGAAGCATGGCGGCGTTTGAAAGTCCGGATGTGGTATCCAGCAATTCATTGATGTGCAGGTCAACTTGAATTACTTCGGCTACCTGTGGACGCTTGATTATGCGGGGCCGACCGGCATCCTCTTTCTGAAACATAGCCTGCTTGATATCTTCGGGCGAAATATCGGCCATTTTCTGATTTTCAACTTCTTTTTCTTTTGCCGCAACAATATCAATAAGCATACACGGTTCATCAAAATACTCATTATCAGTGAAGCTATGAAGTTTGTAAAACTTAACTGTATTGAGTTTTAGCTGAACATCCAACACATTCTGCGGTGTATAATTCTTACCTTGTTTAAATGGAATAATCTGAACACGAAGGTTTTCCCACGCATTCAGTTGCTCCTTGGTTATCGAAGTCAGCTCTTCCTGCATATTGGGCTCAATAATACCGCTGGCAGCACTTTTCCAAACACCATTTTCACCATTTATCACATTGTAATACAGGTAATAATTACTATCATTCACCAAATAACAATCGTAAGCCGTGGTTTGCAATTGCTTGATATCGATAGGAAAAAATGCAAGCAATGCTTTCAGGGTTTCCCCTTCGGGAGTTTCCACGATTGGCTCCACAATTCTTACTTCTTGTTTTAAATTTGCAACAGAAGCGCTTGGAGCCACCTCAGAGACTGATTTTGTTTTAAAATCCTTCACTTTGAAATTCGTATCTTTATTTACCTCGCCAACCATCACACACTCGCGCTCGAACACAGGAATCTCGAATCCATCGGCATCCTCTACATACAACATTTTTTTTGCTTCATCCACGCGGACAACTAATCCTCCGCCCACTGCGTTCAGAAAACGCACTGTATCTCCTTTTTTTATCATTGTTCTATTGCTTGCTTATTGTTTCAAATAATCGCAAAGATACTAAAAAACACATAGAATATCGTTCGGAAGTATCCGAAAACAACAAAGAGAAACGCCCTTCGACATTCCTCTTTGTTTGTTTAGATTCACATTAATTCCAATTTTATTCCTCCCCTTTAGTACAAAACCGATAGCCAATGCCTGATTCGGTGAGAATAAACTTAGGGTTATTGGGATTTGGCTCAATTTTTTTACGCAATTGCCCCACAAAAACACGCAGATATTGCGATTGCTGTGTATAACCCGGCCCCCAGATTTGCTTCAGAATATACTGATGAGTCAGCACTTTACCATCGTTTTTTGCCAACAAAGTCAGCAATGAGTACTCTGTGGCTGTTAATTTCAAGGGCTCATTATCGATTGTTACAGTTCTGGAAGTCAAATCTATGCTCAGATTATCGAATTCCAGTTTTTGAACCGTCGGGCTTAACTGAGTTTGACGCAAAGCTGTGCGGATTCGCGCCAACAGCTCGCCCGTTCGGAATGGTTTTGTCAGGTAATCGTTTGCTCCGTTGTCTAACGCCCGGATAATATCTTCTTCCGAACTGCGAACCGAAAGAATGATAATGGCACCCAAATACCACTCACGCAGCTTTTTGAGTACACTCTGTCCATCTTCGTCGGGCAAACCCAAATCCAGTATAACCAAATCGGGCGGATGCGTAACAGACAACATTATACCTTCTTTAGCCGTTGCTGCCGACAATGTGTTATAATCATTACTATTGAGCGTAATTTCCAGCAGCTTACGAATCTGGACTTCATCGTCGATGATTAAAATATTCATTTTAGTACTCATGAGCTTATAAACAAATTACTTAGGCGAATATATTTTTGTTTCATCAATTTCTTTGGGAGTTCCTTTCGGCATATAGGTTTCCGACAAAGTCTCGTGCTCCATATTTTTCTTAATTGCTATCTCGGTAAAGTCCATGAAATCATTCAGTTCAAGTGTTTCTGTAGGGATTTCCAAGGTGAATTTCGCACCTGTAGGAACATTATTTTCTACCTTAACATGACCTTCATGAGCTTCCACAAAGCCTTTTACTATAGACAAACCAAGCCCGGTACCACCGGTAGTTTTCACTGTTGAACGATAGAATTTCGTAAACAGATGAGTGAGTTCTTCCTCCGTAAAACCTTTTCCATTGTCAGCAACTGTAATTACCAGATTTCCTTTTATATAACTTGCTGTGATTCGAATGGTTGAGTCAGCCTGGGTATAAAGCGTTTCGTTGTGCAACAGATTAAAAAGTGCCTGTTCAATCAATCCAAAATCCAGCTTTATAATTGGAAAATTTTCCTGAACCTGAACTTCTACTGTATGCGTAGAAAGCTCAGATTTCAATCTATTTAACGGGCTATTTACCAATTCATTGATCTCACACCAATCGGGTTTAATCATCAACATGCCCGATTCGAGACGCTGCATATTCAACAAATTATCAATCAAACGATTGAGGCGAAAAGCAGCAATCGAAATTTCATCCACCAACCGGGTTTTATCTGTTTCAGACACATTAGAGTCCTTCTGCAACAAGTTATCCGAAGCGCCAACAATGGTGGCAATAGGTGTGCGCAATTCGTGCGAAATGGAATCGAAAAGTGTTTTGTACAGTTTTATCGTATTGTGGCGTTCTTCCTTTTGCAATTCAAGCTTTTCCAGACCCCTTACTTTTGAGGTTAAAACACCATTAACCAGTGCTATAACAAAGTACATGAGCAAAAGCAAAACATCCTCCGAGCTACCCACATGAAAGGTAAAATGAGGTGGTATAAAGAAGAAGTCCCAAATAAGGGCACTCAAAGCAGCCGCAGCCAAAATGGGATAGAGCGTAAAGAAAATAGCTAAAACAGACACAGTTGCCAGCAACAGCAGTGCCACACTTCGATAACCAATATAATCGACACTGGCATAACAGATTAATGCCACCAAAATGACAGATATATTGCTAACAAGAAATTGTTTGAATATGCTTTGTTTAAAATAATCGAGTTTCATAATCCTGAATTTAAATGGGTGTTTGTAATAATTCAATAGCTCCAAACTTTTTCCATCGTACAAATTTATTTATAATTATTAACCTGCAATGCTTTTCGTAGCGAAATAGGAATAATAATCGTGGTCAGACCTAATTTGTACAATCGACGTTGAATAGCAAAAATCGTATAGTTATGCAGCAATCTCGATGCGCGATATGTTCCGCTAAACACCAACTGTCCGCCAATAAAGGTGGTATTGTGGTATTTTTCAGTCACTTCCGGCACAATTTTAAGCACCTCTTCTGCCACATCGGTACCAATGGCATAACGATATTCGGCATTATACCCCAACTGATTAATCAAATATACATATTTATTCAAATCCAATTGAATCTTTTCTGTAATTGTCTCTACAACTGCATCGTGATGGAAACTATCGGCATCCACAATTCCCACCTGGATAAACACAAAGTTTTTATAAACATCTTTAAACTTGCTCAATATTTTAAATAATGAATACAATCCAACTCCCGTATAACCATTGACAAGTATCACCGCCGTCATATCAGTATAATCAATCTCTGTGGAGGTGGTCTTACGCTTAAGATTATTATTTAATTCTGCAATTGTCTCCGGCATTTTTGCATTCATAATCTTCTGAATGCGACCAATCTCCGCCCCAATTTTGTTATAATGTCCTTTGATATAAAGAGCCAATCCAACTAATGCGCCGGTAATCAAAATAGTAATCCAACCACCTTCGTCGAATTTCATTACAATTACTGTAAACAAAATAAATGTTGTCAGTAAAAAGCCCGTTCCATTAATCAGCAATTTACCCAACCACTTTTTATCTTCCTTACGCACCTGAAACCAGTGTTTCACCATCCCAAACTGAGATAAAGAGAAGGTAATAAACACATTAATACTATAAAGTACCACCAAAAATGCAACAGAAGCTTTCGACAACCAAATTACAAAATATGCAGCAACACCCATAATCAGGATACCGTTTTGCGAAACCAAACGGTCGCTCAACATACTGAAACTACGTGGCAACCACGAATCGTGAGCCATATTCGACATTACACGAGGTCCATCCAGGAAGCCGGTTTGTGCTGCAACGAACAGTAGGGCAGCCTCAGAAATAA
Source organism: Paludibacter sp. (assembly GCA_028710895.1). Taxonomy (GTDB): domain Bacteria; phylum Bacteroidota; class Bacteroidia; order Bacteroidales; family Paludibacteraceae; genus Paludibacter. The sequence goes on along the minus strand of JAQTTH010000011.1, from coordinate 116,264 downwards.
GTGTCACATACAGAAAAGTCTGTCCAAAAACCGGGTTCCAGTTAGCAATGGCAGTAGAGATCAACACAGCATTCATTGTTTTGCCGGGTTGCATGTGCACATTGAAAAGAAAATAAGAGATAATTAAACCCAAAACAGCAGCCGATAACGAAATTGCCAACAAACGCATGGTTTTGATAGCAGTCTTAACACGTGGTTCGCGCAAGTTGGGAATTCCGTTACTCACAGCCTCAATACCGGTATATGTCCCGGCACCCATACTGTAGGCCTTCATAATAAGAAAAATTGTTCCGTAAATACCCAACTGGTGAACAGTTCCAGTTAATTCGGTACCAGTTTTCACAGCAACCGATTGCAATTGAGAGCCGTGAGTTGTGAAAGCATATATAATGAGGAAGATATGCGAAACAAGGAAAATAACAAATATCGGAGTTAGAGCAGTTACCGACTCTTTTACTCCGCGTAAGTTCAGCACGGTAAGAACCAACAGAATAGACAGGGCAAATGCAACTTTATAGCTCTGATATTCAAAGGGCAGAAAACTGAAAATAGCATCAGCTCCACTTGAAACAGAGATCGAAATAGTCAAAACATAATCGATAAGCAAGGCTGAACCTGAAATCATACCCACATTTGGTGAAATCAATCGGGTAGCCACCAGATAACCACCTCCACCGTGAGGAAATAATTTGATAATTTGAGAATAGCTGGTACTAATAATAAATATCGTTATCATGGTAATTAAACCAACAATAATAGATAGATTTACATGAACACCAAGTGTTTTGTAAATTTCTTCCGGACCATAACACGAAGACGAAAGCGCATCCGACCCAAGTCCTACCCATGCAAAAAACACGATAAGCGAAATGTGTCTGAACGTTGAACTGTCCTGCAAATCCAATGGGTTTCCAAGAACGGTTTTCTTTACTTTTTTAATTACATCAGTCATTTTCTAATACCTTTAAATTGAACATAAAAACTTCGATGCAAAGTTCCGACATATTTTATAAATCTGACATAAAGATGTCGGGGGCATGTATAAAGATTTTATAAAGATTTCTGCTGTAAAACATATTTTCTAATCGAAATCAACTTCTTATGTTCAATTTCCTTTATTGCCCAGCTATTTTTTTGTAGTTTTGCAATCCTTTTAAAACATTGAATTTCAACGTGAATAAAACTACCAAAAACGCACTCATTTATATCGACGAATACGATTATTTGTTGCCCGACGAGCGCATAGCCAAATATCCTCTAGCCAAACGCGACAGTTCCAAACTGCTTCTTTATAAAAATGGACATATTAGCGAAAGTCAGTTTTCAAACATTGCCGACTTTTTGCCAGAAAATACTTTGCTGGTGTACAACAACACCCGTGTAATTCAGGCGCGCCTTGTTTTCCACAAAGAAACCGGAGCACGCATCGAAGTATTTTGCCTGGAGCCACTTACTCCGGCTGACTATGCCCAATCGCTTGGCGCAACCACCGAATGCATTTGGAAATGCATGGTGGGCAACCTGAAAAAATGGAAAGAAGGAACGTTGAGCAAAATCGTTGAAATAGAAGGGAAAAGCTGTACATTCGTAGCAGAACATCTAAATACGGAAGGAAATACGCACAGTATCCGTTTCACCTGGGATAATGCCGATATTCATTTTGCCGACATTCTGGAAAAAGCAGGAGAATTGCCCATCCCGCCATATTTACACCGCAAAACCGAAGAAAGCGACCTGACAACGTATCAAACTGTTTATTCGAAAATAAAAGGTTCGGTAGCTGCTCCTACGGCCGGTTTACACTTTACGCCTGAAGTGTTTGAGAGTCTGAAACCGAAAAATATTGAACTGGAGGAAGTAACGCTTCATGTAGGCGCCGGAACTTTTCAACCCGTAAAAACCCGCGACATTGCCGAGCATCACATGCATACGGAGGTAATTTTTGTTCACCGCAGCACCATTGAACATTTGCAACAAAAGCTTGGAAACGTAATTGCCGTGGGAACAACTTCGGTACGAACACTGGAAAGTTTGTATTATATTGGCAGCCAACTACATTCACAAAAAGGTGAGCTAACGAACTTTCATGTTTCACAATGGGCACCTTACGATACTCATTCTGAGCTTTCGAGTCAAGATGCACTACAAAGTATTTTAAATTATCTGGATGCAAATAATCTGACAACATTTCATGCTGAAACTCAGATAATGATTAAACCCGGTTATCAGTTCCGTATTGTAAATGGTATTATCACCAATTTTCATCAACCCAAAAGTACGCTGTTATTGCTTGTATCGGCATTCATTGGTGACAACTGGAAAGAAATTTACGACTATGCGCTAAAGAATGATTTTCGGTTTCTGAGCTATGGCGACAGCTCATTACTGATGCCTTAAAAATTTTAATCCACTTGCATAAGCCTTACAATTTTTGTACTTTTGCGCAACTTTTCAGTTCAACAAACGACAACAACTTTATGGAAAAAATTATCATCCTCGATTTCGGATCACAAACCACTCAATTGATTGCCCGCCGTTTACGCGAGCTAAATGAATATTGCGAAATTTTGCCTTACAACAAGTTTCCGCAACAAACCGACAACATTAAAGGTGTTATTCTTTCCGGAAGTCCTTTTTCGGTTTACGACCCAACGGCTTTCAAAGCTGACTTAAGCGATATTCGTGGTAAATTCCCTGTTTTAGGTATTTGTTACGGTGCCCAATTTATGGCATTTACTTCAGGGGGAAATGTAGAATCCGCCGGAACAAGAGAATATGGTCGTGCAAATCTTTCGTTTATTGATAGTTCGGACGCTTTACTGAAAGGGATACAACCCGGATCACAGATTTGGATGTCACACGGTGATAGTATTACCAAAATTCCTGCAAGTTTCAAAAAAATTGCAAGTACTGACGATGTTGAACTGGCGGCTTATCATATTGAAGGTGAAAAAACATGGGGTGTTCAGTTTCATCCGGAAGTTTTTCACACTCTCGACGGAACTCAATTACTTGAAAACTTCCTGAATATTTGCGAATGCAAAAAAGAATGGTCTCCGGCTTCATTTGTTGAAAGCACAGTTGCAGAGCTGAAAAAGCAATTGGGTAACGATAAAGTCGTTTTAGGACTTTCTGGCGGTGTAGATTCATCGGTTGCTGCCGTATTGCTCAACAAAGCCATTGGTAAAAACCTGACTTGCATATTCGTAGACCACGGTTTGCTTCGCAAAAATGAGTTCGAAAACGTAATGAAAGATTACGAACATCTGGGACTGAATGTAATTGGAGTAAATGTAAAAGAACGTTTCTACAAGGCGTTGGCAGGTGTTTCTGACCCGGAACAAAAACGTAAAATTATTGGTAGCGGCTTCATCGATGTATTTGATGAAGAAGCTCACAAAATAAAAGATGTAAAATGGTTGGCACAAGGCACCATCTACCCCGATATTATCGAATCGCTATCTATCACAGGCACAGTAATTAAATCGCACCACAATGTAGGCGGACTTCCTGAGAAGATGAATCTGAAACTTTGCGAACCATTACGACTGCTCTTCAAAGACGAAGTGCGCCGTGTAGGCACAGAAATGGGCATGATGCATCACCTCATTAAACGTCAACCATTTCCTGGTCCGGGATTAGCTGTTCGTATTCTTGGCGACATTACTGCCGATAAAGTACGTATCCTGCAAGAAGCTGATGACATTTTTATTTCCGGCCTTCGCGAATGGAACCTCTACGATATGGTTTGGCAGGCAGGTGTTATTTTACTTCCGGTTCAATCAGTTGGGGTAATGGGCGACGAACGCACCTACGAAAATGCTGTGGCACTCCGAGCTGTAACTTCGACAGATGCCATGACAGCTGACTGGGCACAGCTTCCTTACGAATTTCTGGCTAAAATGTCGAACGAAATTATCAACAAAGTAAAAGGTGTAAACCGCGTTGTGTACGATATCAGCTCGAAACCACCTGCAACTATTGAGTGGGAATAAAAAGAATTGACCATTTTACTATTTACTATTTTATTCGATGCAATACAAGACGACTAAGTACAAATGGTAAATAGTAAATGAAATAATAGTAAATAGATTGATTGATACCCATTCCCATATTTATTCCGAAGAATTCGACGAAGACCGCAGCGAAACAATTCAACGCGCCCGGGAAATTGGCGTGAAGCATATCATTCTTCCAAATGTCGATAGCGAGTCGTTGCCAAGCATGCTTTCGCTCGAGGCTGAATATCCGGGCTATTGCCATGCTGCCATCGGGGTTCATCCTACAAGCATTAAAGAAAACTATCAAGAAGAGTTAGCAGTTGTTATATCTTCGCTCACTCACCGCAACTGGATTGCAATTGGAGAAATTGGCATTGATTTATATTGGGATAAAACATTCCTTAAAGAACAAATAATCGCTTTTCAGCAACAGATTAAATGGGCGCTCGAGTTCAAACTGCCTGTGATTATTCATGTTCGTGATTCGTTCCGCGAAACTATGGATGCCCTTGCACCATTCAAAGGTTCCGGCTTACGGGGAGTTTTTCACAGCTTTACAGGTTCGATAGAACAAGCCCGCGAAATAATTGATTTTGGTGGTTTTCTGCTTGGAATAAATGGGATTGTTACTTTTAAAAACTCCGGGCTGGCTGCCGTTGTTGAGCAAATTGATTTGAAACATATCCTGCTTGAAACTGATTCACCCTACCTCACTCCCGCCCCACACCGGGGCAAACGAAACGAAAGTGCATACACACAACTTGTTGCTAAAAAACTGGCTGAAGTTTACAACTGTAGCGAAATCGAAATCGACGAGCAAACAACACAAAATGCAACTTCGCTTTTTAAAGATTTGAACGATTAAAATTGAAATAAAAGATACTTCTCATTCATTCCATAAGCCTTTTGAAGTTAAAAGCTATTACTTGATGCAATAGCTTTTAACTCTTAGCAAACTGTTGAGCTGAAAGACTATATGTTTATCAAGGAGCAATTTTTAAAATAGGCTCGAAGCAAATGCTTCCGCTACTTCCCAACTTAATCGTTTTCTCCTTATTACCTACTACAACCCGAATCTTGTTGAATACCTTTTTTCCTTTGTATTTTCCCGAGACTTTCCAGCTAAGCGTACAGGTTGCATCATTCCATTTATAAGATGTTGTACGAACCTTAAAATTCACATAATCGTAAGTTGCCCCATCATCTTCTGTCATAGTAAACGATCCGTCACGACCGGAATATACCCTGATTTCGAGTGGTGCAATGGTATCGTAATCCGAATACGGAACCTCCGGACCAAGTGGTAAAATTGTACCAGCGGCTATATAAATCGGAATTTCATCCATTTTTTTTGTAACCTGATAACGTTGGGCACCTTTAATGGTTTCATTGGTAAAGAAATCGTACCACGTACCTTCGGGCAAATAAACTTTCCTTTTTCCACCCGGAATAAGTACCGGTGCAGCCAGCAATCCTTTACCCAGAAGCATTTCGTCACTGAGATTGGCAACAACTGTATCGTTTGGAAATTCCATCACTAGCGGGCGAACAATTGGTGCTCCTGTTTTATAAGCTTCGTGTCCCAGGCTATAGATGTATGGCAACAAACGGTAGCGCAGTTTATTGGCTTTGCGTATAGCATTTTCAGCTTCATCACCCCACAGCCAAGGGAAATGTGGCTGTACCATTAAATCGGAATGAGAACGCATAATTGGGAAAAATACACAAGCTTGATGCCAACGAACCAGGTTTTCTGTTGATGGAGTACCGTGAAAACCTCCAATATCGCAACTACTGTAGTACATACCTGATAAACTCCAGTTCAGAACATCGGAGACTGTTCTGCTTAAATCGTCCCAGGTAGAGTAGGTATCTCCATTCCAGGTACAATAACCTAACCGTTGATTTCCAGGAGAAAATGCACGGTTGATACTGAAATGACGTTGGTTGGGGCGGGCTTGTGCCAACAAATCGTATTGCGCCTTGTTCCACCAGTAATAAAGCGAATAATAGGATTCTCCCTCATCGTTCCACCATGCATCAACTCCTGCGTCCAACAATGGTTTCATCTGTTTTATATACCAGGCACGCGCACTATCGTTAGCGAAATCAAGATCGCGGCTACTCAGATCGGCACCTTTATCTTTGTGTTTCAACCAACCTTTTGCACGGGCATAATCAAGGTTTTCTTTGCTGCCCAAACGGGGTTTTCGGATTCCGATAAATTTCACACCCTCTTTTTTATAACGTGTAATCTGACTTGCCGGTTCCGAAAATAATTTGTCATTAAATCCAAAATCACTGAAATTAACTTCGCCATGAGGTTTTACTCCATAATCAGGAAAAGTTGTGTACCATTCAAAATCATAAATAAAAGCATCAACCGGGATGTTGCGTGTCCGGAATTGATTGAGCGTATTTTCAATATATGGTCGGTTTTCCCAGCCCCAACGACTCTGCATGTATCCGAATGCCCATCGGGGAGGTAACTTAGGACGTCCGGTAAGCAGAATGTATCCATTCAGTGCTGTATATAAGTCCTTTGCCGGCCACAAGTACAAATCGGCTGAAGTTCCCGTAAATGACCAGGTCGTTTGATGATTCTCGTTTATATCCCATTGTGCAGGGTTATTGTCGCTGATAGTTACACCAAATGCACTAAACCCGGTTGTGGACCAAAAGTATGGAATGCCGACAAATCCATTGCCGAGCGAGCTGTTCGAGTGGGCCTTAATTAGTCCAGCGTTATTCATGTTGCCAGAACCATAGCAAATTCCTTTCGGGTCAGTACCCATATTAATGAGTATTTTATCGCCGTCGGCATTGACAGAGCCTTCACGGACCAGAACTTTGGTTTTAGCATCAAGCAGTGTCCAATGTCCATTATCAACATCAAAAAGTAGTTTCCCGAATGTTGTTTCGATACCCAAAACCGAATTTTGCGATACTATTTTAAATGTTGCAGGACTTTGCGATTCGGAGTCGATAAAAATGGTTTTAATAGCATTTGGTTCTCCATGGCTGCTTACGCCCAAGCGAAAAGCCTTTGCATTAGCCACTGCAAGTTCTACTTGTCGACCCTGCGAATTGAATAAAATTCCATATTTCGTGTTACTAAACTGGGCACATAATGCGTGGCTATGTACAAAAATCAGAAAACAAGTAAATAATAGTAAGCGTAGTTCCGTCTTTTTTTTCATTTTTTATTGGATTTGTAATATCAGATTCACAGATTTTTCAAATATCAAAATATACCTGAATGATTTGTCAATTTATGTTGCTTGAATTGGTATAAAACTAAAATTAGCGTTGCGTGTCCGTTAATTCAACAAACACGCAACGCAGAAATATATTTAGTCGATAAAATAAAATTTGTTATTTTACTAAAACTCTTTTGGATGATCGAATACCATCTTTCTGAACAGCAACAAAATAAGCTCCTGATTTTAATGTTGCGTCAAGAATATTTTCCATTTTAGTAAGTTTTTGTGTTGCAACTTGCTTTCCATTCATATCATAAACAACACTTATTGCACCCACTTTGAGATCATTCAGCAAATTTATCCGTAATTTGCCATTTCCCAATGTTGAAACAGTATAATTTTCCATATCTTTACTTGAATAATTTACAATTTCTGTACCTGTACTTTGTTGTACTTTTATTGTCAAATATTCTTTGCTAAATTCGTCACTACTAGGGCTTCCTGTTTTATAAAAGGGTCCGTCCCCTTTATTATCCAAAAGAGTGTTACCAGAAGCTCCAGGTTCAGCCCCATCAACTTTATCATATGATGTTTCCTGAATACCAACCAACATTTGATAGTCGCCAACCAGGTTATTGGTTTTTACATTGAACTTAATAACCACACTGTCCATATTGCCAGAGTGCAGTCGATTGTCAGTTCTAAATCCCTGCCAATAATATTGATCACCCCATTGTTCCGGATCTAAACCTACACAGTAGTCAGTCATTTCCTGATTAAAAGTTAACGAACCCATTACATTGAGATTATGGTAAGTGTCATCTTTTCCTTTGTATTCATACACTACAGATTGTTGGTCAATTGTCCAACCAACAGGCAGTAGTACACCTACAAAGCCATATGCATTACGTTCAATGGGGGTGCCATCTAAAGGATTATTCATGTCTGCAACCATCTTCACCTCAAATGTTGAGTTTGTTTTGACGGTTTGAGGATAATAAACATTCCTAAGATGAAGGCATGAAAACAAAACTGCAGAAACAACTGCAATCATTCCAAATCTAAATAGCACTTTCTTGCTATTTACAAAACGAGTTAAAAATTTTCTCATAACAAAATAGATTTTAATAAATTAATAATAATTGACAAATACAAACTATATATTTAAGAAATAGTTATTCTATATTAAATTACTCATGGTGTAATTTAATTTTTAATGAAGCGACTTATAAGTACATTATCGTTTCGGACTATTTTAATCAGGTAATATCCGGATTGAAGCCGCCGAATATCAACTGACATTGTGTTGATATTACCCGAATAAACTAATGATCCATTAATATTGCAAATTGAGAAATCACTTCCCAACCAATCTGTTGACAGCTTAAGGTTCAAGGTATGTCTGACCGGATTTGGATAGATAATCAGATTGGAATTTTCCTGATTGTGGGTTAATTCTTCAAGCCCCAAGCTTTGCGGAGCAACTAACTTCCAAAGTATTCCCTCCTGTCCGATATCAGGTATTTGCCAAACGTTTGCTCCGGCTTGATTAAAACCGTCCAATACCTCCAAAGCCATGTCGCTCCGTTTATTAATGAGTTTCACATACCCATTCCCGGCATCCTGAACGATGAATTTTTGATTATCAACACCCTGATCGGAGATAACTCCGATAAATAACTTCCATTCTGCCAAATGCAATGCACTTCCCGAATAACATTCCATATTCAGTCTGTAAAATGTATAAGGAGTTTGGTTATTCAGGTTGAAAAATCTTTCTTCGAATCGCGATTGAAACTTTGCACCGGCAATTGTATCAAGTAGCACCCAGTTTACTCCATCTGAAGAACCCCAAAGGGACCAATTTTTGGGATCGCTTATAGGAGCATTATTTGCTGCAACTAAGCTATAACGTGTAACAATCTGTGGATTCGCAGAGTGAAACTGTACCCATGCGCGGCCATGTAGCGTACGATATTTTGTTGTAGTATTATTGTCAATCAGATTTCCAATACTCTCGACTGCCTGTGCAGCTTCGTATTGAGCAGAAACAGAGCCTCCTGCAAAGTCTGTAATGTCTGAATAATTCAGTCCATTCCATTGTTCCACCTTTGCCTGAGGTTCTTTGCTGAGATTAACAGGGCTTATAGGCAATTTGCTGGCAGCATTGATAATATTGTAATAGCCATGCCCTATGTAATCGAGTTCGAAATGTTGCGATTCGCTATCGGTATAACCAGACTGAACAACCAGAGCATTGTTTTCTTTACTTTGGTTCTGAATGGTCATATACAATCCACTCTGTTTGTTTTGGATGGCATAAATTCCCGTTAAATCGGTCATTCCCATACGTCTTATTACGACTGATGTTGTTTTGTTATCAAAAGATATAGTTTCTAATGATGCTGTTGTTGAACTAATAAGATTGGGATTTCCGATATAATTGTTATTATCGAATAATTCAGCGATATAACCATCTGTCAGTTCCATTGAAGACAAATCGTTATCTGAGAATCCGAGAGCTTGCAGGTCGGTTGCTGAATAGTTACCAACATTTAATCCGATAACATTACCTGAAAAATTACTTTCCGAATATAACTTGGCAATTCCAGTCACACAGGCATTTTTGCCGGTAGTTCCGCCTACACATTCTTCACACGCATCGATATAAGCAGCACCGTTCTCAACCCCTGCACAATCTTTTTTTACAGAATATGGCGAAAGAGCCTGCAAATCAACTTGTATATAGCGGGGGCGATACCAGTATTTGTCGACAAAAGCCCAGGTTTGACAGTTTTGACAAAAGAACAGGCAATATGTAAAATTGGCTGAAAAAGATATGGAATAGTTCCCGTTAGGTAGTATTCCATGGAAATTTGGCATATAGTACCACGAAGCAGAATCCTGAGAAGCAGTATAAATTGTTTGTTTTGCAGTCCAGGGACCTTGTGGGGCCGGTGCAAATGAAACCTGAACATCATGGCTCATTACAGGCATTGATACCTGAGCATAATTTCCAGGCCCCAATTTCATTACTCCGTCGGCCATCATATTATTGACTCTGCCGGCTGGGGCATCTCCTTCTGTTTTGTTAGTGGTCCAAGTTGTTCCATTCCAGTATTCCCAATTTCCATTCTTACCGTTCAGATTTCCTAACGTGGTACGGGCAACATGCGTATAACTTTGATTTTCTGATCGATATAGGTATATCCGATTATCAGCATCGTCAACAAAGAAAGTTTCGAAAGTGGCACAAAAATCAGACTGACGTTCAACACCAAGGTACACTAAATCAGGGTAGGAAAATGAAGCCAGGTAGGAACGCATCGTATTTATCACCGTGCCATTTGCTTCCTGGCATTCAATAAGATGGACTTTTACTTTGTTATTTTCCATGATAGCATCGCCCACCCAGAAAAAGTTTGTCGCATTGCTACCATTTAATATTAACTGGTCAGCCGGAATTCTGAAATATACCGTTTGTCCACTTTGATCGGTCACAGGCCGGGTTGTGATTTTCCCGTTTATATCCTGAACAGCAACAGCATTGCGTATGAATTTTCCAATATCATTTAAGCGGTTTATTGCCTGATTTGATTTTGCATAGAAAGAATCATTGAAAAACCACATTTTTCGTCCATCTGGCAACAATATGGATACATCATTGTCTCCGGCAACCCACCCAGAAACATTCGTGGGCAGGTTATTATTCCAGGTATAAGTATTTATTACATCAATGTTTTGTTTATTATTCGGATCCAGCACTTCGACTCCATCCAGATAGTAGGTTGCTCCACTGTAACTGTTTACGGAACAGATGGAGGTAGTGTATGTTTTTTGAGCAGTAACATCATCCCTGAAGTAGAAATTGATTTTTATTTCTTTATTCGCTTTTTTGGGATCAAATTTGAATGGGAAATAAAACAGAGTTTTGCCTGTATGCATTTGGTAAGTAACACCTTGCGTATTGCTTCCATTTGCTTCAACATATACTTCCGCTTCCTCTGGACCACGGGCCCAGAACCGAAGCAGATATAACGAGTCATTTCCGGCCTGCATGACTGCACTAGCCTTTACGGAATTAATATTACTTGCTGATAGTGAAGTGACATTTACTTTCAGGGCAACTTTGCCTTCCATCACTTTCGAGCCGTTGTCGAGTGTGAAACTGGCTGTTGAACCGGATGAGACTACATAATCCCATCCGGTATTTAACCCATATTCAAAACCACCGTTTTTGAGATAATTTTGTCCAGTCACAGTGAGCGAAAGAAGACAAATTATTATCAAAATATTTTTTCTCATACATCGAATTAAAAAGTCATTTGAACCCCTACATTGATTACCCGCTGATTCATATAAGCATCGCCCGCTGAATTGGTTTTAATTTCAGGATCCTGCTGATATTTGTTGTAATTAGTAAATGTAAACAGGTTGTATGCATTTAAATAAACGCGTGCACTTCCTATATTCGATGGTAGAACCTTATCGGGAATTTGATAGGATAGATCGACTGTTTTCAAACGAACATACAATGCATTAATCAACCAAAAATCAGACATATATGCTGCTGCACTGTTCACAGTTGATGGATTAGTGGTTAAGCGTGGAAACGCAATAGATTCGCCGTTGTCGACTCTTTCCTGGGTCCAGCGACTCTGATGAATTGGCTGAAACTGACTCTTGAAAGCTTCGATACCAGTACCTACGACACTGAAGCTGTAATCAAATGAACTCTGAAATAACAAGCTTGCTGAAAAACCTTTATATCGGGCACCTATAGTCCAACCTAAGGTAGTAGTTGGTAGATTGGGTTTTCCAATACGACCTTTATCGTAATCATTGATAATACCATCTGAGTTCAAATCCTTGTATTTCAAGTCGCCAGCCTGTACAGGAACATCGGTATTGGGTACTGCAACTGCAATTTTACCGTCGTCAGTTTTATTACCGCTTTTTATTTTATCGATATCGGCTTGTGAATAATATCCTATAAAAGTGTAGCCAAATGGTTGTCCGATTGGTCCCCCGGTTTCTGCAAGCCACGGATATCGTTGCTCAGCTTCTGCTTCATAGATAATTTTATTTTTGGCATAGGAGAACACAAAATTTGTATTAAAATCAACATTACCAATTTTTGTTTGGTAGCTGATTTGCCCGTCAAAACCCTGGTTCGATGTTTTTGCAATATTTTCGGGCGAAACACCAATTCCGAACATAAGTGGAATATTTTGTTTTACAACCAACTGGTCGTACCGATAATCGTAGAAATAATCCACTGTTAGTGAGAGTTTATCAAACAGGTTCATATCGATTCCCACATCAAATTTTTTGGCTTTTTCCCAGGTTACGTTTTCGTTGCCTAATGAACCTTCGTAGTAACTGTCATATGTAGTTTCATTTGCCTCACCAAAGTTATATCCAGAACCTTTCAGGTAAACTTGCTTGTACAGATAGCGATTCCCAAAAGCGACATCGGAACCAACTAAACCATACGAAGCGCGCAGTTTGAGCAATTGAATATTTGGAACATTTTCACTAAAGAATTTCTCCTGAGAAATGTTATAGCCAAATGCAACGGCTGGGAAAAATCCATAACGGTTGTTTTTTCCAAAACGGTCGGTGCCATTGTAAGCCATATTAAAATCAGCGAGGTATTTATTCTTAAAATTGTATCCAAAAGTGCCTGTGTACCCTTCGAAATTTGCAGGAACCTGTGCAGCAGCAAAATCATAATCGTTTTTATCCACTGTACGACTTTGACGGTTGTAAAGTAGCATAATCTTCAAATTATGATCATCTTTTATTTTAGTTTCATAATTCAAATATGCCTGAAGATTCAGGTCTTTAATAGATTGAACCTGGTCCCCGTTAATCAAATAAGTTCCGTAAGCGTAATTCTTATCAGGATGTATAGAATATGTTTTAGTCCTCGAATCGTAATGATAAGTAGGATATGAACCCCTCACCGCCTGCCTGTAATTTTCATCGATACTGGAATAAGCCACCCGCAATGAAGTCGAAAGACCATTGGTAATGAAATCAAGTTTCTGATTGGCACTGAATAAAATGTTGGAATCAAATCTTCTTGTTCGCTTGTAGCCTTCGTTGGCTAAGCGGGCATTCAACGTCGGTTTCTTTCCTTCGGTATCGTATGTGTATGCATAAGTACCATTCGGATTCATCACAGGAGCCGAGTAGGGGTGCATTTTCGAGAAATCGTAAATTTCACTTACAGCATTTACACTTCGGGGTTCATTGATGTTCATAAACCGGGTTGTCATATCCAATCTCAGGTTTAATGTTTTTGTTACATCAAAGTCTAAGTTTGTACGATAATTGAAGCGTTTATAAAAATAATTGGTATTCACCTGATTAAATGAATCGCTAAAATCTTTTACTAATCCATTTTGAGTGAAGATACCTCCGGTAATAAAATATCTCAAACTTTTTGATCCGCCGGAAATATCAATATTGGCATTTTGTTGATAGGCAGATTTCTTAAAAACCTCGTTATACCAATTCACATCCGGATGTCCGTAAGGGTCTTGCCCGTTTTGAAATAAGCTTAAATCCTGATCGGAGAAAATTGGATTTAGTCCATCATTTTTATAAGCTTCGTTTACAAGCTGAGCTGTTTGATATGAATTCAAAAATTTCGGAGTACGCACGGGCATTTGTATACCCACCTCGTAACGCGTGGTAATTTGGGGTTTTCCCTCAGCACCTCTTCGGGTTTTCACAACCAAAACTCCATTCGCTCCTTTTATCCCATAAATAGCTGTTGTTGAAGCGTCTTTCAGGATAGAAATACTTTCAATCTCATTAATATTGATTTGCTGCAACTGGTCATATGTGTACTCTACATCGTCCACAATAATCAGAGGCTTATTTCCATTAGGATTGAGGGAACTTACGCCACGGATGAAAAAGTCGGAAGCATCTTTCCCCGGTTGGCCTGAACTCTGCTGAGAGAAGAAACCAGGTAATTTCCCAGTCAGCGCATTTTGAACACTCGATGTTGGTATGTTTCTAATCTCTCTGGCATTAATTGCACTAACAGCACCCGTCATAGTGATACGTTTAGCTTTCCCGTATCCTACTACAACGACCTCATCCAAACCTGCCTGGTCGGGAACGAGTCTCACGTTTAAAATATTTTGATTATTTACAGTGAGGTTTTCCTTTTTAAACCCAATGTAAGAGAATTTCAATTTATCACCAACATTAACTGCCAATTTGTAATTGCCATCGATGTCAGTCACAGTTCTTTTCGAAGTACCATCTACACTAACACTCACCCCTATCAGTTCTTCTCCATCTGTAGAACGCACTTTCCCTTTTAACTGGAATTGTTGAGCAAATATTAACGCAACACATTGAATACATATAATAAATATAATTAGTCTTTTCATATCAATCAATTATTTATATATTGATAGCGAAATGCCTCTACCAATTTGGGTTTTGAATCATTTTGCTGTTTTTAACTACTTCTGAATACGGAATTGGATATAAATATCTCTTGGTTTCAAAATTGGTAGTGGCTACAGTTATTATGTTGTAGTTTAATGTAGTGCCATCTTTCGTAATAGATAGTCCCTGAAGAGGTTTTTTGAAAATATCCTCAGCAATTCGCCATCTTCTGATATCCCAATAACGCTGTTCTTCGAATGCCATTTCAATTCTTCGTTCATTTTGAATTGCAGCTCTCATTTCTTCTTTGATCATACCAGACTTTAAGCCATACATTCCATCTGTTCCGGCTTCAATCTTAGCTCTTTTTCTAATATTTTTCAGAACCTGATATACGTCATTGGAAGGACCTTCATATTCATTTTTTGCTTCGGCATAATTGAGCAGTATTTCAGCATACCGAAACATTACCCAGTTATGTAGTTGTTCGACGTACGTGGTCTTACTCTCAAATAATCCCATAAACTTGCGCAAATAATAACTTGTTTTGGTTTTTTGCAAAGCTCCCGCGGGGTTGTTTATACCACCATTGAAAGTTTGCAAACTTGTACTCAACCAATTTGAACCATTGTGTAATACGGTAAGATCTAAACGTGAATCCCGGTTGGTATACATTTTATTGATAGAATATGTGTATTTTGAGGTTGGATCACCTATCGCTTTACCATCTTTCATAGGGAAGGCATCTACCAGATTCTGAGTAGGACTTGTTCGTCCTAATCCAACGTTTGTTCCGGCAAAACCTACAGGTCCATTATTATACTCTATTTGGGTATTCATTGACCCTTGTCGAAAGAAGATCACTTCTTTATTGTTGCTGACACCATAATCATTAAGGAATGTGTTTGCATAATTCAAATTTAATGAGAAATAAGGATAGCTGTCAATGAATTGCTTGGCTGCGTCAGCCGCTCTTTTCCAGCGTTCAGCATCATAGTTTTGGTACCCTATAAATGGTTTTTGAGCATCATTATCAGTAGGGATTGGATGCTCGTTAAACAACGGACTGGCAGCGTAAAGCAGTACACGACATTTGAGTGCCATTGCTGCTTCCTGAGTTACAACATGCCCTTCGCTGTTTACATCTGCAATAGGTATCGAGCGCAAACTATCTTTAATAGTATCCAGTTCATTTACTATATAATCAATACATTCGCCAAATGTATTTCGGGGGATTTCCAAATTATCACCTAAAGCGTATGGTTTCTCACTTACAATTGGAACACCTCCATATCGTTTTACTAATTCGAAATAGAAGTAAGCTCGCAAAAAACGGGCTTCGGCTTTCCATGCTCTTTTTAAGGGTATACTATCTTCCACATTGTTCTTGAAGGTCCTCATCAAAGGCACAACACCAATGTTGGTTATAAAAGTATTTGCTTTCCGAATTCCGGTATAATATCTACCCCATTCCATTTCTCTACTTATCACACTTGTGGGTGTATAACTTCCCGAAAATAAGCTCTGTACACTACTTTCGCTCAAAGATGAAGATACTGCATCGTCTGTAGCTGCATCCAAATAATCTCCACCAACGCGATTGTGACCATTGTACATAATGGCATAGGTTGCATCCAGGTATCCTTTTGCATTCACACCCATCGAATCGGTTGTAGAAAACACATAATCTATTGTGTATTGCTCAATAGGTAATTTCTCATAATCGTTGCAAGAGCACAACAAAAGAAGTAGAGCAATCCCTATTAAAGCAAAATTTTTCTTTATTTTCATGATTGTAATTTTTTCTTAAAACTTAATGTTAACACCCATATTAATGCCACGAATTAGCGGTGAATTTGTGAAGTTTGTAACCTCTGGATCAACCTGACTGCAAGCTGACTGAGTAAGCAGGTTCTGTCCGGCTACAAATACTTTGACTTTGACATTTCCCAAATAATTTTGCGAAATATGTTCTGGAATAGTGTATCCTATGCTGATATTTTTCAAACGGATATAATTCCCCGATTTCACCCAAAGCGATGTTGCCATGTAATTTGGGTTTGTATTATAGGGGTTTCCACCGGCTGTGAGTCGAGGCAGAGTTGCTGTTTGAGCTGTTTCGGGAGTCCAACGATTAATTACGTATTTATAGGCCTGACCGTAACCCTGTCCGGTAGATTGAAAACCATTAAACAGAACAGGATTATTCAAATATAGATCCCGGTTATAGGCTCCCTGAAATAAAACTGATAAATCGAACCCGCAATATTCAAATCCCAGGTTTAGACCAAAATAGCTTAATGGTTTGTCGCCACCTATCATTTTTTGGTCATACTGGTCAATAACTCCATCACCGTTTAAATCTTTGTATTTTACATCACCCGGACGTATAGTATATCCCTTCAAAACCGGAGAAGATTGAATTTCTTGTTGTGAGGAGAAAAATCCATCTGTTACTAATCCGAAAATTGCTGTCAGCGGTTTCCCCGTGCGTTGATTATACTCCTGAGCTTTGGCTACTGTCTGTTCATCCATATACACCAACTTTGTATTTTCCTGACTCCAGTTTGCGGTGATAAAGTAGTTAAACTTGCCAATATGATTTTGATAAGCAGCTGAAAGTTCCAGACCCTGAACATCGTATTTTCCTATATTTTCCGTCGGATACGACATCCCGATCAGTTCGATACTCTTACCACGTGACTGAAGAACATCATAATAATGATCGTTGTAATAATCTGCAGTAAATTGAAGTTGCTTATTGAATACTTCTAAATCTGCACCAATATTCATTTTATGCGCTTTTTCCCAGGTAAGATTTACGTTTGCCAGAGGATTATTTTCCATTACAGCTAGTTGAAATCCGCCTCTCGAATATCCCTGAGGATAACTAAATTCTGAAACGGTGTTGCCACTGAAAGATTGTCGCCACGTATAATAACCGGCATTGTCAATCCCATTTCCGGTTTTACCATACACACCACGAAATTTCAATAAATTAAGCCACTTTAAATCTGACAGAAAAGATTCCCGACTGACGACCCAGCCTAACCCTGTGGCATAGAATGTACCCCATTGTTTGCCTGGAGCATATCCATTAAAATAGCTGCGGTTTATAGCTGCTTCGACATAATATTTCTGATTATAGTTATATTTACCTTGTGCTAGCAGGTTAGCCGGTTGTTTTGGTAAATTGTAATTTATAAGCTCTTGGGTAGCATCACCAGACACGCTGGCAGTGAGCTGATGTAAACCGATAGTGGTATTGTAATCAAGCCCAAATTGGCCAAACATATACTGATAATTTGAAACAGGTACAAAATAATTGGACTGACTGACAGTTGCTCCATAAGCTTCATAAGTAGGCGTATCACCATCCGATCCGGCTAAATATTTATAGGTGACACTTTGCTTCGAACGCACTATTGCCGACCTACTTTGGGTTGATACAATTCCGGTTGCTTTGGCTGTAAGTCCTTTAATCAACTTCCTAAAATCATAATTCAGATTCAAATTCACAACACCATCGCGGGCATTATCAGTAATATAGCCCGAATTTACAGCTTGTGACCAAAGGTTGTTGGTAAAAGCTGCATTTCCACCATACGATCCATTGGGGTTATAGATGGGGTAAGCTCCATTCGGAGTTGAATAAATACCATTCAATATTGTTTTTTCTGTTACACCGGTTTGATTGCCATTTTCGATACGCCCCATAACTGTTATTCCTGCTTTTAAATCAGGAGTGACATTCACATTAATTTTCGAAGTAATCAAATAGCGTTCGTATTTTGAATTGGTATTATAACTATTAAGCGATGATGTTTTGAAAAATCCATCTTCTCCCATATACTCCAGATTGACGAAATATTGAGCAGTTTTACCACCACCGGTTACATTTAAATTATACGATTGAATGGCTGCCTGATCTTTCAAAACCTGATCGTACCAATTTATATTTGGATTGGTATACGGGCTGGAGCCAGTTTTGAAAGCTTTGTAATCGGCAGAACTATAAACCGGTGATTTGCCATCATTCTGAAGGGCTTCATTCAACAGGTAAGCGTATTTGTCGGCCGATAATGCTTTTGGTAACTTTAACTGCTGCTGTAAACCATATTTACTGGTAAATGAAAACTGTACACCTTCGGTAATCGGTTTCTTTGTTGTAATTACCAGAACACCCCGGGAGCTTCTCATCCCTAACAACATCGACGAAAGAGCATCTTTTTGAATTGATACTGATTCGATAGCTTCCGGATCCAATGAAAATATTTCCCGTTGTACTCCATCAACCATCACTACCGGTGAATTGTAACGAGAAACCAAATTGAACTGGGAATTATCGCTGTATTTACCGGATCCAAACACAGGAATCCAACCGGCTAAGTCGGCATTGGCACTGGCAGTAGTATAGTGTGACTTCGAACCTGCGTATTGCTCTGTGTTTAATCCGGAAAAGCGACCGGCAAATGACGCAATGATTGTACTAGCTAAAGTTGACGATAACTGATTTGTGTATATAGTGGATGCTGCTCCCAGAAAGCTTTGCTGATCGGTTACACTAAATGGTTGATCAATAGTTTTAGGGGTTTGCAGATAATTATCCACCAATACAATGGTCGTATCGTTATGAATTTTGCCTTTGGAACGCAGGTTAACCTCCTTGTATAAATAATCAGGATGCGTAAGCCCGATTATACCTTCTTTTATGGAGCTAATTTTCACATTCTGTATTATTTTACCTGATTGATCCACTATTTTACCTGAAAACAGTACCGGATTGGTATCAGGTTCGTTGGCAAAAGCTATAGCAGGAGTTAATAACATCCAGATAACGACCAGCATGAAATAACCTGACCTTATTTTTTTATGCTTTATATTATTCATATATTAGTATCTATAATTAACATTAGAAATGAATGAATCATGCCTTATTTGCAAATACATGGGGTGACAAACAATGATAATGTCCCATCTGCCCCCGTTTCTTTTACAATTTTAGACCCATCTTTATTCGAAAAATAATACTCTAAGCGTGTAATTGACTCACCATCTGGAATCTTAAAATAATCGGCTAACCAAACAGACAAACTGAAAGTTTTATTATTGTAACTGTCTTTTGTCATTTTTGATTTCTCCGACCGGTCTGTTACCGTGTAAGCATTTCCGGTGCTACTGTAAGCCGTTGCACATAAATAAACTTCGTCTTCACCATCGAGTGCATTAGCAGCTATTCCTCCCTGAAATTTAATAGTCGCAATATCATCTTTAGTTACATTGGATGGTTGAAACATATTGAAATGCGCTTCGCAGAAATCCATTACAATACCGTCTCCATCAACAACCTGAAAACAATCGGTATAGGCAACTTTCCAGTTTTTATCATCGGTACTAAATCCGTCAACCGTATGATTAATAAAGAATCCTAACTTCACTTTCATATTTTCAGAACTTGTGCGTGTCACAATTTTGATTTCCGCCGAGAAGTTCTCTCGAATAGATACCGATTCTATATCGTTGCTCCAATATACCAGCCATTCCATATCATCCAGCACATTAGGTCCATATCCGAAATTTTTGCGGAGTGCTTCCTCCCAGGTCAATCCACCTCCATTTGCAGGAAGTGTTCCGGTTGGAACCAATGACATAGTTCTGACCGAGCCCGGGTATAAAGTTGAAGTATATGTAATAGTTGTATTTTTTCTTGCATTCCAAACCTTAGGTACCAGAAAAGCTACAACGAGCCTGTCATCGCTAACATTTTTAGCCGGTTCAAAATGGACTTTCATGGTAAATGTGGCCTTCTCTCCCGCTTTTACAGTTGGTTCATAGTTAACCGAATCCAAAAAAACACACGAAAAAAACAGAAGAAGGGAAACTATTGAGGTTGGAATTATCAGTTTCCAAACTCTTCTTTTATTATATTTATGTCTCATCTTTGGGTCTTTTAATTAGTTTGGAACTTCTTCGAATATATAGGTATAAATATTACTGTGACAACCCGGACTAAAGGATAAACTAATCTGACGTTTGCCATCGACAATAGGATAACTGAATCCGGTTGTCAAATCCTCTTGAGATCCATATTCTTTGAATACAAGGTTATACGGATAACGTGGATCATCCAGCGACCAAGTACCGCTCGATTTAACAATAAATGGAATGTAGTTCTCAACCAGATAAGTGTTGTCACTATTAAAATTCAATCTGAACTTGGAAAAGTCAAACATTGATGTTATATCTGTTCCGTTACGTAATGCTTTAATAATTTTCCAGGTTCCGTTCAACCCCTTAACAGATTCTTTATAGTTTGCAGGAGCATTATCCGAAAATTTATCGCATGCGCTGAAAATGAGGAAAAACATTAGCAGAAGAGATATCTTCCTCAATATATATATGTATTTCATATTCATAATTTTCATGATTAATAATAAGGGTTCTGTACCAATGTCGGCGATTTTGCCACTTCGCTATTTGGAATCGGCCAGAAGTACATGGCTTTGCGGAATACGTGTTGACGAACGTTGAACCGCGTGTAGGTTTTCTGACTTCCCACTTTGCGCACCTCTAATCCGGTCAGCATTTTATTTTCGGTATCATCAGCAATCATCCAACGTCTGACATCCCAAAAACGAAATCCTTCAAATGCAAATTCTACCCGACGTTCAAGGCGAATAGCTTCGCGCATTTCGACTTGTGTCATATTCGGTTTTAGTCCATACAAACTATCGGCTCCCGGTTGAATTCCCCCGCAGTCGCGAACACTAGTCAGAGCATCATAGATTTGTTGCGATGGACCTTCATATTCATTAGCTGCTTCAGCGTAATTCAGCAAAACTTCCGCATATCGCATCAAAGGTCGGGCTTGTGTTGGTGCTGCAACCCAGTTAGAAGCAGTTAACCGATGTATCATTTTACGGATATAATACCCGGTTGGAGTACCCG
Organism: Paludibacter sp.; assembly: GCA_028710895.1. Taxonomy (GTDB): domain Bacteria; phylum Bacteroidota; class Bacteroidia; order Bacteroidales; family Paludibacteraceae; genus Paludibacter. The sequence goes on along the minus strand of JAQTTH010000011.1, from coordinate 94,696 downwards.
TATGTACGCCATCCTGATCATAAGGAGTACCATCCTGATTTAAAAATGTATTGACAGGCACATTAGAAGCAGAACCATTCTGCATAGGTGTTTGATCGAGAACAACGGAATTGTATAAACGGGGATCTCTATTGGCATAGGGAGCAGCAGCTTCAGTAGGATTATCCCAATCGAATTTGGATCCATCAATCATCGGATAAGCATCAACTAAATCCTGATAAGGGAAACCTCCGGGGCTTGAACTACCTCTGGATGGCGGACAAAAAAGTTGCTGTACTCTGAGTGATTTTTTTCCCTGAAATTCAAAAATAGTTCCTCTAGTCGATCCATCAGAAGCCCAATCGGCAGCTACAAAAACACGGTAGTACCCCAAGCCTGGTTGAGCGCTGCCATTATCATCGGTGGTTTTGACATATAGTGAGTAATTCCCCATCTGAATAAGATCCTTTGCTGCTTCCATTGCCAGTTTCCAACGTTCTTTATTGTAGACAGGATAACCCAACAGCTCTTTTTGATAATTATCTGGAGCATAGTTACTACCATTGTAAAGTGGACTGGCTGCATACAAAAGAACTCTTGCTTTCAATGCTTTACTAGCTCCGGCCCCAACCCGTCCATAACTTCTTCCGGAAGGTTTTACAACTAAATCGTGCGAAGCCATGTCACACTCGGTTGTGATGTAGTTTACACATTCTTCGAATGTATTTCGAACGGGTTTAATATCATCTGGGCTTTGATAAACTGTATCGCCAATTAGAGGAACACCGCCGTAATGTTTCAACAAAATAAAATAGTACCAGGCCCTTAAGAAACGGGCTTCGGCTTTATAAGTTGTTCGTTTACCCAATGATAGTGGTGAATGATCAACGTTTTTTAAAAATATATTTACTCTTCGAATGTTGCGGTATGGTACTTCCCAAGCATCTGCACTTATTACCACAGGATTCACGGTTCCGGTTGCAAATAATACATCCGGAGTAATTGTAGCTGATACTTTATATTCAACCTCGTCACAAGCCCCCTGTATACCTCCAAAAAGAGAATAGCCACTGCTAAACCTGCCCGGATCGGTATCGAAACCTACATCGGTGTAAATTCCTGACAAGAATCCGACAGTATAGGTACTATCAGCAAAAACCACATCAGCGTTGAGGTCGGTAGTTACTGTTTCATCCAAAAAAGACTTGTCCTCGCACGAAATACATAGTGCAAAAACAAAGAATAAAGACAAAAAATAGGAAATGGATTTCATAGGTATAATAGATTTGTTGAATAAATTATTAATTATAAATATGATCAGTCTAATTCACATATCAATTAGCTGTTAAGCTGAACAATGCCTGTTATTTTTGATGCGGCAAAAATTTTTAAGGTAACTTATGTGTATATTCTAAATTATATGTCAGTTGGGATCTCAATGATTTAATTGGCTTTAATAAGCGTAATTTTTCTCTTTAATGGTTTATTTATTTTATAAATCATTGATACAAGCACATCCATTTCTTTTTGCCAGGCTTCTCTTATTTCTGGCGACATTGCTTTCGTATATAAGTCACGTCTTCCTTTTACCCAACCATTGTCAAGATTTTGATCCAATACTTTTAATGCTTCCCTGTTATTTGCGAACAACAAACCTTTCTTATAAAAAACAGTATATTGAATCCACATATATTCTCTGAAATGACGTTCAACCTCAAGTCTTTCTTCATTCAGAAACATTACTTTCATAGCTTGCTGGTACTGAGGTGTATTTGTAAGTGTTGCCAGGTTAAGGCCTTTTGCAAACGTTTCGCCTGACCATGTGCCGATTTCTTCGTTGTCAATAATAAGACGATAATCTCCAGAAAGACCGCTAACCCGAAGTGATTCTTTATTCATTTCTTCCATAAAAGGAATTACATCGATTGCTTTGGCCTGTGCAGTTTTATAATTCCAGCCTCTTACTATAGTATCCATTGGATAGGGCAGTGATTTTGCCAGATAATTAAAAATCAAACCAGTATCAGTAATCTTTATGTCTGAAACTGTACAGTTTGATGATGTTTTTACGGCAGCTTTTGTTCCATCGATATCAATTGTTGCAACTTCTTTTCCGGCAAAGCCTTGTGCCTTGAGAAATAAATATGCCATTACCATGTGTCCTGCATTATCGGGGTGTATGCGGTCTCCTCCGCATAAAGTGAAAGCAGGGTTGTTTTTTTGCTCCCGGAGATTGATATCTGTCATAGGTACATTAAGGTCGAAAAACTCCCAACCGTTTTCGGCAGCTGCTTTCTGTTGAAAATCGACGATACGTCGCATAGCTTTATTTTTGTTTCGAAATGGTACGCTATTTTCGAAAACAGCTGTTTCATCATAAGGCGAACCACCCATAATAATCATTTTAGTCTGTTTCTGCTCTTTATATTTAGCCTCAATCTTTTGAAACCATTCATACGAAGCTTTCACTCTACTATCAGCAAATGCTTCGGCACCAGGTTGATTATATTCAAAATATCCGGTGTCGTTCATACCAAAAGTAGTAACCAGAACGCTCGGTTTTTTAGCAAACACATCTCCATCCAATCGCTTGAACATTTCTTCAGCCCTGTCACCACCAACTCCTGCTCCAATTACAGTTAAAGGCATATTAGGAAAATGAGTCATATAATATAACCATATGTAGGAAGGGTAATAGCCTGCCTCGGTGATACTGTTACCTAAAAAAACGACACGGTCATTTTTTTTGAAAGGAGAAACTTGTTGTGCAATTACGTTCACACATACAATAAAAAGTGCAATAATAGCTGTAATTCTTATTTTCATAATATATTTTATTTGAGTATTCGTTATGATATTTTATTTGATAATTTTTACCATTTCGCTGTTACATTTTAAGGCATAGACACCTTGAACCAATGAAGATGTATCAAATCGGTTCGTGCCTGGATTTGCCTTATGATTCCAGACGACCCTCCCGAACAGATCGTAGATAGCTACTTGTCTTTCAATATCCGTGTTCAGCATGATGTAGTCGAAAAACGGATTAGGATAAACTTCAATTGTTTGTTTATTCAAAAGCGGAACATCTGTTGCACCGAACGATATTGTCAGATTGTAGTCTCCATCTTCAATTTCAACGGTTTTATTAGTTTCTAAAGAAATAGCTTCACCATTCAGCAAACAACTTTTGGCTCCTTCAGGGATGGCAACAGTAGCTGTTGTACCAACGGGTAATGATATATTCAAATTTAATTTCTTCGAAGCGTCTAATTGCCAATCTACAGCAACAGTACCGTAAGGTGTTTCTTTTGTAGTTTTAGCCCAGGTCACTCCGGTTGGAATTTGAGGTTCAATAAATACGTGTTTATAACCGGGGTTGTTTTCATCAAGTTTAATTCCTCCTACAGCCTGATAAAACCATGTGCCGATTCCATTGTAACAATTGTGAATATGGCTTCGCTCTCCGTTCCAATACTCCCAGGTTGTTGTAGCTCCGTTATCGATCATATACAGATATCCCGGATAATCGCGTTTTTTCAACATCGTATATATAAAGTCGACCGCTTTGTTTTGAATTGCCCATTCGGTAAGAATAGGAACACCTACCAATCCAACACCAATATGACCACTATCTCTTTTATCAGTTAAGCTTAATAATTGTGTCTTAACAGCATCATTCAAATTGGACGGAGTTGCGCCTGCCAACATAGGATAAGACAGGTCAAATTGAGATGAATTGCCATAGGTCTTAGTTGTCGAATGATAGTAAGTCGTATGTATTAACTGGTTGAGCTTTTCCTTACGCTGGCGGAAACCTAGTGCTTCATCTGGTTTACCCAAAACATCAGCTATCTTCTCCATGGTACCGAAGCATTGGCTTATAAAGCAATTGTTCACCAAAACATCGGTAGATCCGCCACCAACAGGTGGTAGCCAATCACCCAAATACCACATCCGGTAATCGGTATTAGGCCAAGATTGCAAGAAACCATTAACAGTGTATTTATCTACATATCCCAACCATTGTTTCATTGCCGGATAATATTTTCGGATTAACCGATCATCGTTGTAATTGATATAGGTTCGCCATGGTGCCATAATTATAAAACCACACCAGTATGGGCCACCTCCACCTCCACCAGGGTTTGGAGCTACATACGGAAGGCTTCCTCCATCGCGCATTACATCTCCCCAAGCCGTTAACCAGTTGTTGAACAAAGGTGATACATCAAACATAGTTTGTAAAGTCATGGTAGATGAATTACCGTCTCCTCCATAGCCTGTTCGTTCAATATGCGGGCAATCGACCATATAACCTGAATACGCCAAGCATTTCATAGTATATTGAATCATGTTGTGAATCGCGTTCAAATCAGAGTCGGAACATTCGAATGTGGAAGCCTGCCTATAATCCGTATGAATCAGATAAGCCTTCATATTCTCTATTGTAGGTGTTGCTTTCATGGTGATTTTTACATATCGGAAAGCATGATGATTAAATTTATTACAAAACACTTCATTGTCTTTCCCGGAGGACACATAAGTATCCTTTTGTCCCTGATCGACAAATAATCCTTGATTATCCAGATAATCTGTATAATCAATAATAATATTCTGGTTAGCAAATAATTTTGGCAATTTGAATTCAAACCATCCGGTTACTGACTTGCCCATATCTACCAGCCACACATAGCTGCTTAATTTTGTAATAGAGCGGGGAGTAATTATTTCCTGAATTTTGTTGGGTTCTGTCATTTCAGGTGAGAGTTCAATGTTCGGAATGTCCATTTCAAAAGCAGGTGTCCAACTTAATGCATCCAGAGTTTCGGAATTGAAGTTTTCCGGATTTAATTTCGCATTCACTTGTTCGCCTCCAAAACGATTGGCTTGCCATGTTCCCGAATCTTTATATCCGGTTTCCCTACCTTCCCATGAAGCATCTGTAGAGACAATCGTTTCCCAGCTTCCATTCTTTAATAAATCTAATTGAGCAAGTACTCTTGCCCCTGCTGGTGTTGGATTAACTGGAGACATATCGTAAGCCGTATTTTTATACCAGCCTGTTCCCAGCCAAAATACCAATTCGTTTTCTCCAATTTTGAGGTAAGAAGTCACATCATAAGTGACTGTTAAAGATCTTTTATTCAATTGTGAAACTGATGGTGTCAATACAGCATCACTTAGCTTTTTACCATTAATGTAAACCTCATGAAATCCTAATGAGTTCACATGTAAAAAAGTTGTTCCTTTTTCTGTAATCTGAATTTTTTTCCTTAATAATGGAGTTTCAGTATTTCCTGCACTGGCCAACAAACCAATGAACTTCCCTTTCCATTCGCTTTTGCTAAGGATTCCTACCCCAAACCTCGCGATGTCACTCCATGCAGATACTTCATCTTTATCATTCCATATACGCACACGCCAATAACATAATGAGCGCGATGATAGGGCTTCACCAGCATATGAAACCATTACCGACGAAGAAGATTCGAGTTTACCAGTGCTCCATAAATCAACAACGTCTGTAGCCAGTTTTACACTATCGGATGCAACTTGTATCTCATAAAACTGTTGTTTCATCTTCCCGCCATCGTATAAAATCTTCCAACTGAAATGTGGAGTGGTATTATCAATAGCATTAGGATTGATAAGATTTTCGCACTTTAGTCCTGATACAGTTGGAACCGATAGTGCAAAACAGTTTAAGCTCACGAAAGACAAGGTTATAATTGCGAAACAATACCAAAATATCTTTTTAATATTCATTTAATTATTCTTTTTACCTGATTGACAATCACATTAAAAGCACTTGTATCATCATCTTTGTCTAAAGACGAGTTATATTCAAAAAACCATTAAATTATCTGCAGTTTTATTTCTTTGAAAATGGATTGTATACTGCAACTGATACTCGTGAATCGGCACAACCGTAATAAAGCAACCATTTGTTTTTGAAATAAACCAAGCCTTCTATAAATACTGTCCCAGCAGGATATTGCCCGCTTTTCTCAAAATTTTCCTGAGGAACTAAGAATGGTTTGTCTAATCGTTTGATTAATTTGGTAGGGTCATTTGCAGCAAACAATGCCTGACCGGCACAATATGCATTTACAGCATACCTGGAGTCTCCTTCTGCGGCTTTATTTTTTCCGTTATACAATAAGATGGTTCCTGTTTCTGTCCACACAGCAGGTGGGCCACATTCGGTGAGGTCGCTATCAAAATATCCTTTGCGTGGTGACATCAAAACTTTCAGTTCATTTTTGTCATCCAAAATCGGAGTCCAGTTCTTTAAATCATCAGATGTTGCACCATAAATTATATATTCACCCCAATACATAAAATACTTACCATTTATCTTCTTGATAACAAGTTTGTCATTCTTCAAAGCAGTCAAAATACTTGATGCTTTGGACCACGTATTCAAAAAACGTCCCTGATAAGCCTTTGCAAACACAGGACCATGCTTTTGCCAATTAATCAAATCTTTGGATGTTGCTACACACAAACGTGCCTTTTCTCGATTCCAGGAGGTATAGAAAATGACAAATGTTCCATCTTCAGTTACCGATACACGTGGATCTTCGCATCCACCCGGCCATTCATATTTTTTATTGTTGTCATTATCGGGAAATACAACAGGAGATTTCCTTTTCGTCATAGTGAATCCGTCGGCAGATTCTGCTAAAGCTACTCTGGACACACGCGTACTGATACCTACAGCTGAATTATCTTCTGCACGATAAAGAACGTAAATTTTGCCGTTCTTCACCACAGCTCCCGAATTAAACGCATCGCCGGCCTCCCAGCGTATATTTTTATTATTCATTGGACAAAAAAAGACTGAAGAAGAATCCGGTGACAAAATAGGATTTACTCCTGCAGGACGAATAAATTCTCCAAGTGGGAATGTCGGTTTGTACATATTTTGTGAAACCCCGTACAAACTAATGAAGAGAAAAAATATGCCCAGAAAAGCAGATTTGAAGATTAACTGTTTCATGTATTTCTTTAAGTGTTATTTTAAGTGTTTTTTGTTCTGCAAATCAGTTGAACGATGGAAGCGGTTTATTTGTACCCCATTTCAAATTGGGTTTAGAGGATGTTTTAAAGTCCAACGTTACGCCATTTGATAAATCGCTCCAATTTATCCAAGCATCATCATAGTCCTTACCATTCATTTTCAGCGAATTGATATAGATATTTTTTTCAGAACCACCTTTAATGATAAGATCCCCAGCCTTCAGTTTAATTCTAACTGATTCAAAAATCGGTGTATTAATCGCAAATCCTCCTACTCCCGGAATTTCAGGATACAAGCCAATACATGCGAATACATACCACGCTCCCATGGCTCCTAAATCATCATTCCCGGGCAATCCATTAATTGCACCCGAATACTGTTCGTTGATGATTCGGTTTATAACTGATTGAGATTTGTAAGGACAACCGGCCCAATTGTAAACCCAGGGAATTCCGAAACTTGGTTCGTTTCCTGATGCAAACCATGGATCGTTGTAACCGGCATCAAGTCTTACAAAAAATTCATCAAGCCGTTTCTCAGCTGCTTTTTTACCTCCGATTATTTCAATCAATCCATTTAAATTATAAGGTACCATCCAAAAATAATTTTTGTAAGTCGACTCCCGGAAATCTTCACTCAATGGCTTCCACGAACCATCCGGGTTACGCGATTGCAACCAACCAGTTTCCTTGTTATAGAGATTTTTCCAGGATTGTGCCTGAGAAAAATACTTCCAACTGGCAAACTCATCTCCTACAGCGTGTAGTGCAAACTGACCGATGGCAAAATCAGCAGAGGTATATTCGAGTTGGATAGAGGCATTGTAATATCCTTTTTCCAGGTACTGCTTCAAACCCGGACGAACTTCCACATCCTGCGATTTAGCCCCGGGAACATCTGCGTTTGTTCGCATCAATTTAAAAATTGGCTTTGGATCATAATTTCTTGCTCCAAAAGCGTAAGCATTAGCAATAAGAATAGGAGTTGGATCACCTTGCATGATGCCGGTTTCAATATTGGCTAAAACCCATTTTGGATATGCACCACCTGATTCTTCAGCAAATAATTGATGTGAAATTACTACATCAGAAGCCACATCGGGATCCAACATGGACAACAATTGAATTTGCGTGCGGTACGTATCCCAGTTGCTAAACGAGGTATAATGTTTTGTGGGGGATGTGTGTACTTTGAAGTCGGCACCCATATATTCTCCATTCACATCGCTGCAAATATTTGGATGCACAAAAGCGTGATACAAGTGAGTATAAAATTGTGTCAAACGATCCTGATTAGATCCTGCTACCTGTATCTTTCCCAGATAACTACTCCATTTTGCTTCTGCATCTGTCTGAATGCGATTGAAATCCCAGGCAGTATTTTCAGTTCTCAGGTTTTCCTTCGCATTTTCCACAGAAACATATGAAATCCCAATTTTGTATTGAATTTGCTTCTTATTTTTTAAATCAAATGTAAAATAGACACCTGAATTTTCTCCCTCCGCAAATGTTGCTTTAGCTACTAATTTATCGTTCTTCCAGATACCTGACTCAACTCCATCTGTATCAAATTCTGCTGCAAAATACACTTTATAAGGAGTGGGTATTCCACAAAATTTTCCACCATCTGCATATCCTTCGCATTTATTGGGCGCTGTAATTACTACAGCAGCCTGCTGTATACTGCTTGCAGCAATGCCCGCTCCAATTATTATAGTTCCATACTCGTCGTTTGGAGAGTATGTATAACGTGCCATACCAGTTCTTTCAGTAACAGTCAGTTCGGCCTGAGTTTCATCCTGAACAACAGCTTTATAATATCCGGCATGTCCTTCCTCACCAGAAACATTTACCCGATAATTCAAAATATTATCCGGAGAAGTTTTAAGTTTACCTTTCAACGGGAAAGTAGGAAAATTCCCCATATGATCACATCCTCCACCACTCAACTGATTGATAACAAACCCGGAACGTTTTGAAAAATACGATGGTGTAAACTGCACCATACCAAAAGGATATGTAGCTCCCGGATAACAATATCCGGATGTTAATCCAAGTCCTTTTGTTCCAATTAAGGTATTCACACGCTTAGCATAATCACTATTGGGATTCTGACTATTTATATTTGATATAAATAAACTAACCAACAATATGCATAAAATCAATCCTTTACTTTTCATTTTATATTTTATTTCAATATTTAATAGTATTAATACTTACCGGTCCAATTAAACCTGAAGCTTGCAAGGGACTATCAGCTGTGTACGGATTTGTTTGACACCATGTTTTTCGCTTCTCTAAAGGCAGTTTTGCATCTCCTATCAAGCGGTTCATCCAATTATTCACAACTTCAATCTTCAATTCATTATTCCCTTTTTTTACAAAGGCTGTAATATCTAGTTCGTAAGGTGCTGTCCACAAACCACCGGCATAAACGCCATTAATATAAATTTTAGCCATAGCCGTAACAGTTCCTAAACTGATTAATACTTTTTGTCCTTTTGTAATTTCTTTCATTTTGAACTGATTGCTGTAAATGGCTGTTCCTGAATAGTACTTGACACTGTCATTGGCGGAGCTAGTCCAATCAATTAAAGTTTTGAATATTACAGGTTTCATCGGTCCTCTTTGACTAGTATCGAATTTCACCATCCAAGGATCTTGAAAATTATTGAGCAAAACTGGCACTGGATAATTGGCTTCTAAGGCATTTGTAGCAGATTTGCCGCATGTATTTCTAAAGACGATAAACACACTTTCATTGGGCGCCAACTTCAAAGGCACTGCTGTGAAATTTTCATTCTGATTGTAAGCCGGTAGCGTGCGAATGCTTCCGGTAGTAGCATCCCAAAGTTCGGGTTGCAGTCCTTTCACCCTGAATTCAGGCGTAACGATTTTGGCATTGGTCGTTTGGTTAGTCAAAAAATAGATTTCTCCATTCCCCAAGCTGCGGTGACCGAAATGTATCGTATTATCTTCTGGCAATTTACAATCAGGCACACAGTTGATCAATGCAAAAGCCTGCTTCATATCCAAACCATTAATAATCATACCTTTTCCAACTTTGCGTGATGTTACGTTCACACCATCCACATTTCCCCAAAGTTCTTTAGCCATTGTCTGAATTTGTTGATCGGCAATAGGTTGGTTTTGTAAACTCGGCGAACGCATCGGTGCAGATCCTAATACAATAGCACCTTCGGTTACTAATTGTTTGATTTTAGTCAACAACTCAGGACGCATAGTTTCCAATTTAGGCAATACCAATATACGGTATTGAGTTCCATGAGGCAATGTAATGAGTCCATTTTTTACAGTCATGTATTTTTCAATCACCTCAGCATTCATATAATCAAACTGATAACCAATTGGTAACGCCGGGTCAGTAATACCGGTCATTTTGGGTGTATCTTCGCCAATGAAATAAGCTGCATCGGCAACATTCAATCCCTGTTGAAGCATATAGTTTGTCCTCTTCAGGTATTGAGTATACACATCCATTTGCGAGAACCAGGTATTTTTGCGGTTGAACTCATTTCCAAACCAAGTATTTAAGCCCGGGTTTTTATCATCGAAAGGTTGCGAAATATATACATGCAGTAAGGTGTTATTGATTCCTTCTGCAAAAAATCGATCGCATCGCTGTTTAAGGTTAGCCGGACCCCGACTAAATGCGGCACCACCACAAGTATTAGATTCTGCGGATATTTTATTTTTTCCATAAATATGCCCACACGAAGTCGCTGCACGGTTTTCGATATTTCCCAATTCTCCTTCACTCCAGAATTCACCACTTATTTCGTCAGACTGACCACCATACATCAAAAATTCACTTGGAAAACCCCAGTGCCCATAACATTCGAGCCAGGTTTTCAAGCCGTATTTGTGGCTGATGTCTCTAAGTCCTCCCACATAATCGTAAGCCACTTTGTCGGCAACCATACGCCGCATGTCCCAAAAAAAGCGGTCGGAGGACTGTTGACTATTTACAACCATCCCCTGGAAAGCCGGAAGGTAGAGCATAGCATCATATCCGTACTTTTGTTTGAATTCTTCAAGAAATCCGTCAGTAAAATTCTGCCCCCCTGTTTCGTAGCTATCCTGAACAACCACCTTGAAACACTTCCTGTCGGCTTCAGGGATACGATTTAAAATTTCACCCATGTGGGCGTAGAAATGCATTTCAGTATGTGTTTTACTCATTTTATCCACCTCATAGCCGGTGGCTTCAGGTGAAGCAGGACCATTTTTAGTGCCGGTTGGAGTCATGCCTGTGCGAAGAATAATCCAGTTGCCAGCAGGTACATCCCAATTGAGAGTCCCATCGGCAGTCATCTTGTTGCTAATGTCTATCACTCTTGATCCGTCAATCACAGTGGATTTATCGTCCACTTCCTGTTGTGCTTTCCATTGGTATTCTTTCCAATAAGGTAGCGGTGTTTGCCACATTTTAGCCAGAGTCTTTTCGGCATAACGTTCAACGCGTGGTATAGCACCCAGTTCCAGTTCAGCCAACCCACTGTTAGGAGTTGCATTTTTAATTATCAGGCGAAAATTGGTAGATGTAGTTGCAGGAAACGACATCACTACCGGCGCATAAGGATCAAAACCTACATTGAGCGAAGGATTGGTGCGATTTATCTCAAATTCCGAAAGTGTAAAATATTTGCCATCGGCAGATTTAGCCTGTAGCTGTGCGGTTGCCAGCATATAACTTTCAGTTGTACGAAAGGATAAGCTTCGTGCCGTAAAGGGATTTTTTGAATCAAAGTTGATTGTAAATTCTGCTCCTGCAGGAAAATTGATCCCTGTTTTTTTATCGCCATCAACTATTTTGGATAAGTCAGCAACTGTTGGCAATGAGCTAATTGTTGCATTTGCATTATTTAATATCAATTGATTGTCTTTTGGTGCTGGATATGCAAGCACTTTTACATCCTGAAAAAGTTCAAAGGGCTTCTCTAATTTCCGGGAAAGTCTCAGAGGTCCTTTCACCATTAGCTCTGAACTGGTAAGATAACGCATCGCATTTTCAGCTTTCACCCAAGGTCCCCCCGATTGGCTCCAACCAGGTGAGTTGAAAATACCGATTTCTATGTTAAGCTTTGTGGCTGTTTTTAGTGCAGCATGAAGTATTTTCCACCACTCGTTAGTCAGCATTTTCACTTTGCCATAAGGCACATCACTTAATCCAATATTGCCAATGAATGCACGATTAATACCTGCCTTTTTCATTGAATAAAGATCTTTTATTACACCTTCTTCAGATATATTATCGGAAATCCAATACCAGTATACACTAGTTTGAATACTGTCAGGTATAGTATTAAAACCTGATTCTATTTGAGTGAAAGTTTTTTGTTTCGTTTGAGCATGAACAATTGCTGTTGTAAGTACTAAAAGGAGAAACAATGAAGTCAAAAACCGAATATCAATGCATTTTTTCATGTTTGTTTTGTTCTTTAACCATTAAGGTCTATTCATTTGAACTTGAATATTTGTTCCTGATAATGAGAATGGTGCAGCGTCTTTTGTTATTCCTCTTGTTTTATTGGGTTTGTTGCTCATTTCAAATCGAAGTGTACCACCATTTACTATATCGCTGTAAGTAATATAGTTTTTATCCAATGACTTGCCATTCATGATTGCTGATTGAATGTAAACATTCTCTTTTGAGTTGTTATTTGCCTCGATAATAAACTTTTTATTGTCTTCGCTGGTAATGGTAATCTTTTGAAATAGCGGACTGCCAATTACATATTCGTCAGTTCCCGGGCAAACGCTATAAATGCCCAACGCATTCAACACGTACCAAGATGACATTCCTCCCTGATCTTCATCGCCGGGATACCCTTTGGGTGAAGAGTTATAAAGCCTTTCCATAATCTGGCGCGACCAATATTGCGTTTTCCAGGGTTGACCGGCATAACTGTATAAAAATATCATGTGCTGAATAGGCTGATTTCCATGAGCATATTGGCCCATTTTGGCCAATTGCATCTCTTTCATTTCGTGAATGATACCGCCATACGTGCCAGGAACAATTGTATCTGAAATGCTGAAAACAGAATCTATTTTGGTAGTAAATTTGTCGTCGCTACCGAATAAATTGATCAGTCCCTGCACATCGTGAAAAACAGACCACGTGTAATGCCAGGCATTTGCTTCACAATAAGGGCCACCCCATTCCAGCGGATTGAACGGTTCCAACCATTTTCCGTTTTTGTCTTTTCCACGCATAAAACCTATTTTGGAATCAAAAACATTCCGGTAATTGTACATTTGTTTGGCAAAAACCTTTTGATAAAACTCATTGCCTGTCATTTTTGCCAGCTGATAAGCACAAAAATCGTCGTAAGCATATTCCAGGGTTTGAGAAGTTGAACCCATCGATTCAGGATAAGTGACATAGCCCAACTGCCAATATTCTTTCCATCCTGCGCGACCATTGGCACCACCCCACGGTCCTTTGTTCATTGATTCTTTGGCGTAGGCTTTAAGTGCTTTTTCCGGATCAAACGTACGAATACCTTTAGCCCATGCATCTGTAATTAACGAAATTGAGTGATTACCAATCATTCCGCCCGTTTCACCGGGAAACGACCATGAAGGAAGCCAGCCACATTGTTCCTGCGCTGCGAGAAGTGCATTCATATACCGGCCCTGCATGGTTGGATGCAGGATATTGGTTAGCGGAAATTGTGACCTGAACGTGTCCCAAAAACCATTATCAGTGTACATGTAGCCGTCATGGATTTTACCATCGTACGGACTGTAATAGTACGGTTTATTATTTTCGTCTAATTCATAAAATTCTCTGGAAAAAAGATTCGCACGGAACAAACAAGAGTAGAAAGTTTTCATTTGTTCTTCGGTTCCACCTTCAACTAAAACCCGGTTCAACAAATCATTCCAGGTTTTAGCTCCTCTTGCTTTTGTAATCTCTAAGTTTTTATCTTTTCCCAATTCGCGATTAAATGTAATCCGTGCCTGATCATTACTGATATATGATGAAGCTGCTTTGGCTTGCACTATTGAACCTCTTTTAAATTTCACATAGGCGCCATATCCTTTCCCGGTTCCTGAAGTTTTATTGGCAAAAATTTCATCTTTTTGGTTTTCCCAAACTCCGTATGCTTCGAATGGTTGATCAAATTGAATAACGAAATAGCTGCGGAAAGTGGAAGAATTATTCACAAACCGTTGATTATTCACCCAGCCTGTTATTTGTTTTTTTACCGGATCAATATTTATTTCGCTCATATCGATGTAGCCATCCAACACCAAATAAGCATCCTCATTTTTAGGATAAGTAAAACGCAAATGAGCACCACGCATAGTTGGAGCTATTTCAGTAGCTATTCCGTTGTCAAATTTCACTTTATAATAATTTGGCTGCGCAATTTCGTTGCTGTGGCTAAACTTAGAAGCGCGCTCGTCCTGATTTACAATCAATTTTCCAGCAACAGGCATTAATGAATAAACGGCATAATCACCTACCCAGGGACTGCATTGATGCGCTTGTTCAAAACCGCGGATTTTGTCGGCAGTATATTGATATTTCCAACCTTCACCATTTTTACCGGTTTGAGCTGCCCAGGTATGCATAGCATAAGGCATGGCAATGGTTGCGTACGTATTTCCGCAACTCAATCCAAAATTGGAGTCTGTTCCCTGCAAAGGATTCACATATTTTACCAAATCTTTCTGCTCAGCCTTCAAAGTGCTGAGCAGCATTAGAGAACAAAGAATTAAAGCAAAAAAAATATATTTCGTCATACTGTTTTTAAGAATTCCATCCGGGTTATCATTTTAAATTACCAGCATATTGATTCCTGGTTTTAATTCATAGGTTTTTCCTTTCCATACCAATTTACCGGGAGTCGCTTGTGGTAAACTGATATTGATTTGCCATTTATTCTTCTTTAGCTCATAGTTTACCGATATTTTACCATTCGGATGAGGCATTTCTCCTCCAACTTTGGTCATTGTTCCTAAATGTGGCTCAATTTTAATCTTTGAAAAGCCGGGAGCATCGGCATCAATGCCCAAAACAATTCTAAAAAAATCAATATTCGGACTAGCTCCCCATGCATGACATTCTGAGCGAACGGTATTTAATCTGGAATCTTCGGCCCAGGTTGTTAAACCCAGTTTGATATTTTCACGCCAGATTCCTAACCAACTCATATAATCGTTGCCAAAACCAGCTTTATTCAGCGCCTGATGAAGATAGTATTTGAAATAAACGGTACATTGCGTTAAGCTTTTGTCGGTCAACAAATTATTTCCTACCGCAGCCAGATCTTCAGTATCAACAATATTGGCTAAAATCGCTAATGAATTTACATGCTGAGAATATCCTTTCTTTTCATAAGTGTCTGCAAACAATTTCTTTTCGGAATTCCAGTATTTGTGCTTAATAGTCTCTGTTAACTGCTTTGCCTTATTTGCATAATATTCTGCATAAAAAGGTACGCCGATAGCATTTTCCATATCTGCTGCCCATTGATAGGCTAAAAGCAATTGAACGTCATACATGGCAGCGCTTCCATCTGCACCCATTGGTCCCCAACCCATGTCGCCAACCCAATCGACAAAACGCCAGTAAGGCATATCTTTTAAAGAACCATCAGCTTGTTGATATTTAGCAAAAAACTCCAATATTGCCCTTTGTCCCATCAATTTATCCTTGAGAAAACCAGCATCCGGCCGATACATCCAATAGTCGTGTAGCATACCAATGTACCACAACGAAAAGGTAGAAATGATTTGTGTACTGCGTGAGGGATAACGGCTCAGAGTTACTCCTTCAGCCAACCGGGAATGATCCATCAGTGTAAGGGCATTTTTGGCCAAACGGTCATCTCCACTGTTGTAATAAGAAATCATTGCTTGTATACGGGTATCGCCAATGTATTGGAGTTGTTCATAATAAGGGCAATCCGTATAAGTTTCCCAGGCATTCAGTCGGGCTGTGCGCCAACCAATATCGAGGATTTGCTTAATTTCGGGATTATCTGAATTGAAAGTGTAGTTTGCTTTAAATGGATATCCAGTAAAAGTCCCATAAATATCCTCAATAACTAATGGTTCTTCTTTTGTTTGTACAATCACACGAATATAACGATACGATCGAAAATTCAAGGTAGTAAATGATTGATTTTTAGATCCATCAGCAATCAGGCTATCGATTCTGCCAATAAACACTTTCCCCTCAACTTCATTCCTATCGGTTTTCCGTAATTCCTTTCCTTCTCTATCGTATAGTGTTTCGGCATAACCTATAGATATGCCTGCACCTAATCCTTTACTAAAATTTAGTGTGAGATAAGCATTTGTGTAAAAAGTCTGATCAAGTAATAAATCTACCTTAGAGTTTGCTGGAATGATAATAGCCTTCTTCTCAGCAGGGAACGAGTTTGGAATTTTCATGCCAACTGCCCAACGTAATTTTGGTATACGTTGATACATCAATTCCATTTGTGGTAAATTGGATGAAACCAATTGCCAACCATAACCATCAGACGCTCCTTTCAGCTTACCATCAGCGACTTTATTTGCGTATTTCCAGTTAGAATCATCAAAGTTAACAGAAGTCCAATCACCTTTTATTGTTTGCGACATATCTACTATCTGTCCTTTACTGGCAGCAAAAAAATCGTTGAAAATAGGCTTATAGCCTTCGTCTTTGATGCATTTCCAACTTTCATTGGTATTTAAAATTTCTTCAATGTCAGATGCACCTTGTAAAATAAAGGCTGTTCGGATAGAAACTTGTGCTTCAGGCCGAAATTGAGCTTCATTCCAAACTAATGCAGCAATGCAGTTTTTTCCTGCCGTTAAATAAGATGAGATATCAACAGTTTCGTAATTCCAGAAATAAGTATCACAACGGGCAGGGCCCATTGACACTATCTTGCCATTTACATAAAGTTTGTAACGATTATCAGCTGAAACCTGAATACTAAATTTTGTGGGTTTTTCAGTGAGTTCAAGATTTTTACGAAAGTAATACACTCCATAATTTGTTCCGTTATCATATTTTGAGCCAATCCATTGAGAATTCCATGGTCTTATGTTCTGATTAACAGGATCGGCTTTAACAGTAAAAATACTAAAACACAGTATTAAAATATAAAGGTACTTCATTGTCATTTTCAGTGGTTTTTAATTTATTTTTAATTTATTTTTAATTTTTTCCCCAATTTCTATTTGGTTCTTTGCCCATAAACAATTCCAATGTTCCGCCGAATGAAATATCTGCAAAATCGATGTAACAATGATTGTATTCCTTGCCGTTTAATGTTGCTTTTTGTATGTAAATTTTTTCCGGACTGTTGTTATGGGTTATTATAGTAAATTTTTCTCCTTTAAAATAGCTTTGATCTAATTTAAATTCAATTTTGTCAAATACCGGGCTGGTAATTTCCTGCCTTGAATTTCCGGGGCACGAAGGGTGTATACCCGTTGAAGCCAGAATATACCAGGCCGACATTTGCCCCGCATCTTCATTTCCAACCAAACCCTCAACCTTATTGCTGTAAGCATTCTGACAAATAAAACGTGTCCATTTTTGCGTTGACCATGGTGCATTTAATTGATTAAATAAGAATGGAACAAAATGTACTGGCTCATTGGCGTGGTTATAATAATTATTCCAAAGCATATGAGAAGGAGTATTATCAAAGAAATAATTTAAATCTTTCAATACTTTTTCATTACCTCCCATTAGCTCCACCATGCCTTTTACATCATGCGGTACAAACCAACCTTGCTGGTAAGGATTACATTCTATACTCCCATACCATTGCTTCAACCGACCATTTTTAGGCCATAGCATCCAGGCACCGTTGCTAAGCTTTGGACGGAACCAACCTTTTTCACGATCAAATATATTTCTATACGCTTTAGATTTATTGCTAAATAACTTTTCATCTTCTGTCTTTCCTAATTTTCGGGCTAATTGAGCAACACACCAATCGGTATAAGCGTATTCCAAAGTTTGTGAAATTCCGAGTGAAGTTGCAGTATAGCCCAACTTGTCGTTGCCAAATTTTGCAGATGTATTTAGAGCATATTGATACGCTTTTTCGACATCAAAGGTTTGGATACCTTTCACGTAAGCATCGGCTAATACAGACAAGGCCGGATTTCCGATCATACATCCCGAGTAAGAATTCAAGAGTTCCCATCTCTCGTAATAGCCTTTTCCGCTCTGATCAGCCAGAGTTACCAATGAGTTGATTTCATCACTTACGAGCCTTGGGTTTATTATTGTTTGAAGTGGAAACTGGCTTCTAAAAACATCCCAACCGCTAAAAAGGGTATGCTTTGTAAAACGGTCATCTTTAGCATGTGTTTTCAAGTCTCCTCCAACATAACGACCGTCTACATCTGTGTAAATCCTCGGATCGATCATTGTATGATACAAAGCTGTATAAAATACAGTCTTTTGGTCATCTGTTCCGCCTGAAATCAGAATTTTACTCAATTCGTTATTCCATTGATTTTGAGCATCTGCTTTTATCTCATCAAATGATTTATTTTTTATCTCAGCATCAAAGTTCTTTTCAGCTCCCTGCAAATCAACAAACGAAAGTCCTACTTTCAGCGTTACCTCCTCACCTTGATGAGTTGGAAATTCAGTAAAAAAGCCGAGGTGTTTTCCTTCAAGCTCTTTTACATCGCGTAAA
This sequence comes from Paludibacter sp., assembly GCA_028710895.1. GTDB lineage: Bacteria > Bacteroidota > Bacteroidia > Bacteroidales > Paludibacteraceae > Paludibacter. Next base: position 75,995 of record JAQTTH010000011.1, on the reverse strand, counting down.
ACCGGGGCTTCGGCTACTTTTTTCAAATAAGGAATGCTAACTACTTCGTCTTTTTTACGTTTCCAGCTATCAGGAATATTGGCACTCCAAAAACCGTAATCGGCTATTGGCTTGCTAAATTTTGCGTAAAAGTATACTGTATAATTGGTATTTCCTTCACCATTTCCCCAACCTCCTCCTAACGGAGGGCATTTCATCCAGCCTTTTATTGTGTTTTTATCTACAATCTCCACGTGTTGAAATGTGGAAGTTCCACCAACTTTACGTGCTAAATCTATTTGAATGCGAGACTGATTATTTTCAGGAAAAGTAAATTTCAATATTCCACAACGTGGAGTTGCCGAACTTTCAACTTTTATTTCATAATCCAATAATTCTACAGAATAATACCCGGCTTTAGCTATTTCGGTTTTTTTATCGTATTTTGATCGATATCCTTTTATGCTTCCATCTTCTTTACCAGCTATTTTTTTAAGTTTACCTGTTGTTGGCATAACTAAAAAATTACCTAACTCTCCAAACCAGCCTACTCCGCTCATTTGAGTAAAAGCAAATCCTTCTATCGTTTTATGCTCATAACTATAGCCCGAACTATTATCCCCTCCGGTGATTGTATTTGGATTAACCTGTACCATACCAAAAGGAGTAGTGGCGCCCGGAAATGTTTTTCCAAGTCCATGATATACACCTGCAGCACCTACACTTGTACTAGCGCCTATAAATGGATTTACATAACCCACCGGGTTAAATTCATTTTTATTGCCTTTTACCACTCCGCACGACATTAAAAATAAAAATATACAAATATGACTTGAAATAAACTTGTTCATATAATCCTTTCCGAAAATAGTTTTTTTTAATTCTTAATCTGGAATGTTCTTATCCCGAATTTAGGGACTGATATCAGTAATTCGTTATTTGAATTGGCTTTAATTGATAAGTCTGTTTGTTTTGGCTCATCGTTCAACTCGATTTCCTGAATACTTTTGAATGGGAAATTTAATTTTATTTTTTGAGCACTATCATCTCCTTCAGCATTAAAAACTCGAACAAGTATTCCATCGTTCAACGTTTGTACGGAGCTTAATTCATAGCCGCTCTTTTGCAAGTCAATGAAACTTTTGTTTTCAAAACTGAAATCAGTTGATAAGTAAGTAATCAAAGGCTCATTCCAACTTGCACTTTTTGCAGATACAGACGACTCATCCCATTTATTTTTATGTGGAAGGAGCGCATATGTCACATGTAAAGGCCCGGTTACATTATAATCTGGCCCCCATAAACCTTTTCCCGAATATTGAAGAGTTAACCCTAATGGAAAATCTTTGCCGTAAGAATAAGAAGTTGTATGGTCAGTAAACAGAGCCATACTATTTCCATTATCCGTATCGGTCAAATCAATCCAATTAAGAATTACATTGTGTTTTATGCTGTCCCAACTATTGAAAAAGGTATTCTCCAAACGACTTTCACACACATCAAATGGAGCGTTTTTAAAGAGTTTGGTTGAATTGAAATCAACAGGAAAGAGTACGTTTAGCTTAAATCTGTCGTCACAAAAAGCCCTTCTGTTATCCTGCCAGTTATTTTGTTGCTTGTACTCTCCAATTCCAACATTCTGTTTCCAATCAATTTCCAAATCAAAATCAATACGCTCCTGCCCTTTAGCAATTGTAACAATTTGTTTAAATGGATGGGTTGCAATTTCTCCCCGAATCAATATGACAGTTTCAAATAGATTATCTTTAATCAAAGTTACCTTTGCCCGATTTTCTTTTGAGGAATGAAATCGTTTCTCATCATAAAAATACCCACTTATCTCTCCCAAAAGATATTCATTCCCTTTTTTTACGTAGTCCTTATTGTTATTCTCTTTTACAATCAGGCTTTTAATTGTACCACCTTTTTGCAAATCGAAAACAATTTTATATAGTTCATTTTCCAAAACACACTCATTCTTGTTATTCGAAAAAGTATGTTTAGTATTTCTGAATACCGGTTTCCCACGTAAAATTCTAAAGGTAGCATATCCGAATGAGGGAACGTCTGCCTGAAAGCAAACTTTGTTACGTTTTTCTATGGTGTAGGGGATTTCAGTATTCCCAACACTCTGAATTATAAAATTTGTATTAATAAATTTATCAGGTAATTGTATGCTTACAATTTCATTTCGAGAGAAACCAAGCGTATTGAAGACTCTTATAAATCCATCATTATTCTTTGATTTTCGTTCTGATTCAAAACTCTCAACGGCCTCTTTTACAACACTATTAGCTATTTTATTCGTATTACCTGTCCAACGGACAATTTCATCAGCCCATGTCCGTTTAGTTTTCAACTTATTATAAGGTACAATCCAGGAGTCGTGATGCTGGGCAAGCATTAATGTTCTCCAAGCCTCATCAACTTGCTCATTTCTGTAGCTGTACTTATTTTCTAAGTAAGCCAACGTTCCCATTTTTTCTGCGGTCACAATGCTGTTTTCCGATTTGCGAACCTCCTGTCCTATCTTTTGTAAAACCTGGCTTCCCCACATCAGATTCACATGAACATCCTCTTGCGAAAAATGCCAGTTATCATCCGTTTTTCCTGCGGAAAATTTATCGATATATTCTCTCCAGGTCACATAGGTAGAATTGTTACTAACATTATGACCAAAACCCAACCAGGGACCATTTTTCCAACCTGCATCCTGAAAACACATTCCTACAGGATTTTTTATCCCAGAATCAGAACAATCCTTTAAATATGATTTTGAATTGTTCCAGGCTTTTGTTTGCCATGTCGAGTTCTTTTCAAAATGTTCACAATCATATCTTGGGACACTTAAAATGGATGTTCCGTCTGGTCCAATCCAATTCACCAAATCTTTTCCATGCGCCTGAGTATAACCTCCCCAGCAAGTATTCGGGCATTTAAGCACTGCATACCTGAAACCAAGCGATTTAAGCAATTGAGGCAAACAGCTTGTAAAACAAGGTTCCTCTACAGAATAAGTAATGAATTTTACGGAAGGGAAATGTTCATTTATCTTTTTTATACCATACTGAAACTGGCGGATTATGCTTTCGCCCGATATATTGTAGCAATAAGGCTGGGCATAAGTTGGGTTGGTAAATTCAATTCTCTCATTAGTTACAATTTCTTTGAATCTACTGTAATCGTCTGCTGTTCTTAACTTGACACTGTCCCAGGTTTCAGGTTCAATTTCAAGATTTATTCTCCACTCGGGATGTTTGTAATAATTATCGGTTATAAAACGTGTTTTCCATTCCACCGGATAATGTCCATAAATGCCACCATGGTATCCATCAATAAAATATACATTTTGAGCAAAAAGGATAAAACCTAACGGCAACATCAACAGGGTTATACAAATCCTAAACATCCTTATTTACTATCTTTTTTATTGTCAACTATATTCAGAAAGTCGGTTAAACCCTTTTGTGCTTTTACGCTATCACCATTGGCGGGAAGTAAACTTAAATGTGCCATCAAATGATTGAACTCAATAAGATCATTTCTTAGCGTTTCATTTTCATTTGCCGACAATAAAATGGATTTCTTCTGGTCCGTTGTCAATTCTCCATTAAGATATTTTGCTACTAAATGTATCATTAATTTACCTGTTTTATAATAGGAACGATTATTGGCTATAGTTCCATTAAAAGCAGGTAAAAATAAATCGTAGAAACATGCTAATTCAACAGTGAGCTAATGCTATTTCTGAGTTTCTTGAGGGCTATACACATTTGTGTTTCAACGGTATTTACCGAAATATTTAATTTGTCTGATATTTCTTTATATTTCAATCCATCGTATCGGCTTAATACAAATATTTCACGACATTTTGGAGGTAGTAATCCAACAGCATTAGAAACAATCTTTTCCACTCTCTCTTCAGAAGCAAGTTCTACATCAAAATTTTCTAACGATTGTAATTTCAAGGAAACTTCTTGCTCGTAAAGTGATTGGGCATTGGCAATAAACCGATCTTTGACCATTTCATGTTTTAGGTGATCAAGACATTTATTCTTTGTCAGCCTATACATATAAGCATTAATATTTTCAATGCATTTTAATGATTCTTTTTTTTCCCAAAGTCCAAGAAATAAATCCTGAATTATATTTTCGGCATCTTCTTCGTAGACAACGAATACAGTTGCAAATCTTACTAATTTAGGGTAGAATGACATATATATCTTTGAGAAATCCATAGCCTTATCCTTTCGGCTTTCAATACTCTCAAGAATTATATTATGATTAGGGTTGATATTCGAATGAGAATTCGAATTTAATTTAGATGTGTCTGGCAAAGTAAGGTTGTGATCCATAGTATTTCTTTTGTTGGCTGTGTGATTTCAAGTCAGACAAAGATATATATAGAAAAAGCCTACTAATTTTGTTAGTAGGCTGGCAAGTAAACGATTTCAAACTGAACTTATCGTAAATCGCTTTAATTAAGCACGTTATTGGGTAGTCAGGTTGGAGCTTTGGTAAACCTGTTTGAATGAAAAATTAGTGGAGTTTACCTATTTTTTTTACTTCTTCTTCAAACTGATCGCTTTCGATGAGTGATTTCCCTTTTATCTTGCTTTTATAATTATAAACAGTTTGTACAGAATAACTGAGAAAATCTGCAATTTGACTAACATCAGTAATACCTAATTTTATAAGAGCAAAAATCCGAAGTTCGGTATTTAATTGCCCAACATCTTCCAGTTCAAATTTTTCCTGTGGTTTCAGTAGCGAGTTAAATTCCGATACAAAGTTTGGATATAATTTCAAGAAGGCCTTATCAAAATTTGTGCGCAGTTCATCAATCTCTTTTTCTAAATCCAGAGAAGATGGTGGCTTACTTAGGCTTTCAATTTGTCCTGTTTTTATTTTTAGATATACATTTTTTCTATATGAATGGAGCTTGTTTACATAAACCGAACTCTGATTCATAAAATAGCCTAAATATCTTTCTTTAATTATATTCGCTTCATCCAACTTTTGGTTCAATTGCAAGAGATCTTCGTTCATTATACGAAGCTCTTTTCGTGCTTTTGAAACCACTTTAACCTGCTTATAAATATAGAATAACGTAATAGTCAGAATTATAACCAACAAACTGGTGAGTATAGAATAGAGTCTCAAATTCTTTTGTTGAGAACTGATTTTTTGCAGATAGGTATCTTCAATAATTGGTTGCACTCTTGCAATTACTGAGTTTTTAAAACGTGTGTTATAAAACAGAGCATCATCCAATGCCACTCGAATATAATCATAGGCTCTGTTTACATCTCCTTTGCCATACAAATTGATGGCTAACGATAATAATGCTTCGTTCTCTTTAACGGCAAGTTGAATATCAGTAGTTGCAGCTAATATTAAGTAATATTCCTGCTTCTCACTATTTTTGGCATATTTATACACTTTGGCCAGATTCATAGCAGCCATTGCATAGTTATGAGTTCCTGGTTCTTGTTTATCAAATATGATTTTTAAAATATTTATCGCTTCGGCATATCTACCTGCTACTTGTAACTTATGAGCGAGTTCTTTTTTGTATTCATCAGATTGGCTAAAGAGTATTCCCATAACCCTGTCACGATATTCTTCCTTTGCCTTTTCGTATTGTTTTGTAAACTTGTAATCATCTGTATAAAAAATAAGATTCTCATAATAACGAATATAATTCCAACAATACCAGGCCTTATAATGCGTAGGCAATGTATCATAATTTATAGAGTCTAACAACTCTGATCCTTGCAAAAAAAGTCCTGATAAAGAGTAAATATAAAATAATCGAAAAGAACTTTCCAAGATAAGATCTTTATCTTTCAATTTTTTAGCTATTGCTAGATTTTCGTTTATGTAAAGCTCTGCTGAATCGCAAATAAAAGTGTTATATTGGTTTATAATTTCCCTGTTTATCTCAAATTTTTGCTGGATATTTTTTAATCTGTACTTTTTCCTTTTTAATTCCGAAATTTTTGCAATCTTTATTTCCGAATATTTTGAACGCTCAGATATAACTTTGTCTAACTCTATCAATAAAGAGTCCATCTTACTCTCCTTGCAAAAAGCTGTTCCACCAAAGAGTATAAATATTAGTAATATCGGAATTCTGTTTTTCATCGTATTTATAAATATATCGACAATTCAAAAGAAAGAGAAAGGAATCTATTACGCGAATATCAAGAAAACAATGACGCCATCTAGCAGACTCACACGCAAAAATAGACAAAAAAAACAATTCGTGCAACAAACTCACATTATACAAAAAAACAGCTAAATTACCATACACACAAACATATGAGATGAAAAAAACCCTACAAATCAATGAATTTGTAGGGTTTTACGCTTTTGAGTCGCTAAGTGTCTTAGCTATTTTGCGGAGAGGAAGGGTAATGAACTTTACCCTCTTTATTCCGTAAGTATCAGGTATTTGACGATGTAAATGTTTGTCTTAGTAACGCTTTAGTAACGACGTTTTGTCTATTGTAGTCCTTTGTTGGCTATTTAGTGCCTGCTCAAAATTATAGATACAAAGGTATAAATGTTTTTAAAATCTACAATTATTTTTCTTGTTTTTTACATTGAATTACATTAGCTACATTTATAAAGGCTAATACTTGATTATTCCTCCACAGTATTCCTGAAAAAACATTCTACCTTATGCTAAGTATAAATTATCACTCCCAGATAATACTAATTGCACCATTGTTAAATATAGGGTAATGGCATTTCTCATATAAGTTTATGCCTCTTATGTCTTCGTATGATCTAAACCAATCAGATGCAGCAACAATTTCAGCACTATCATACTTTATATCATCGTTGAAATATTCACTTGCAGCAGTATTTGTTGGTAATTATTCACTGTGGCAGACATTAAACAGTTTCTTAAACAATAATTCAGTTCGCAAGTAAGCTAAAACATACAGTTTAAATTATTTCTATCACAATTTTGGCAATAATGCTTGTTTATTGCCAAAATTGTGATACATTTGCCTACCAATTTTTTTACATGATTACAACAACCGACATATTAAGTTTTGCTTTCACTCACAGGGTGTTTACACGCAAAGATCTAATCGCCGATTTAAAAAGTCAGACTCAGAATAATTCACTCAGTTCACTATCAGAACAACTGGATAGACTGTTAAAATCCAAACAATTAGTTCGTCTTGAACGTGGGGTTTACGCTTTGTCTGACAATGCAAAAAAGGAATTTAGTATCGTTTGTACAGACGATATAAAACGGTTAAATCAACAAATCAAAACTCAGTTCCCATTTGCCAATTACTGTATCTGGGACAGCAAAGCCATAATGTCTTATATGCACCACATTCCAAACTTAAATTTTATATATGTGGATGTCGAACGTGAGGTGGCAGAATCAGTTTTCAATTTGCTGAATATCGATAACTCACAGCGGGTTTTCTTAATGCCTGACCAAACCGATTTCGACCGCTATATTAGCGGTTCAGAGGCAATTATTATCCGCCCGCTAATATCTGAAGCCCCTCTACAAACCATTGAAGGCATAAACACTCCAACTATAGAGAAAATATTAGTAGACATTATTGGAGATGTAGAATTCTCATTTTTGCAAGGAAACGAAATGCATTCTGTTTATACTAGTATTTTTGAGCGGAACAATGTAAACAAAAATAAATTATTACGTTATGCTACTCGTCGCGGTCGAAAACAAGAGGTGGAACAACTTTTACATACAAATAAATTATGATACAACCCGACAGCCGAACAATAGAATGGATGCAACAGGTAGCTGCCGAAAATAAATTTTCGAATATTACACTGATAGAAAAAACGATTCGGGCATTTTCTTTACTCGAATTGTTGGCTTTATCGGGCTGTCCTTTTATTTTTAAAGGTGGTACAGCACTAATGCTTCATTTAGATAGCGCAAAGCGACTTTCTATTGATATTGACATTATTTGTCCACCGGGTACAAATATCGAAGAGTATTTGCAGAAAAATGCACATAACTACGGCTTTGATGAGGTTAAGTTGGTTGAACGTGTTAGTGCTCAAAATGTCCCTAAAACACATGCAAAGTTTTTTTATCTGGTTACTTATGTTACCGGTCCGGATACAGAATGTATTTTGCTTGATGTCCTTTTCGAAGATATACATTACAACAATGTGGTAGAATTGCCTATTCACAGCCGCTTCATAAAATCAGAGGGTGAACCCGTATCAGTAAACGTGCCATGTAGTGCCGATTTATTGGGTGATAAACTCACAGCTTTTGCTCCAAACACGACGGGAATACCCTACTTCAAAGGTGAGAAAAATTGTTCGATGGAAATAATCAAGCAACTTTTCGATATTGCTTCCTTGTTTGACATTACAGACGACCTAACGATTGTATCCGACACCTTTCAGAAATTTGCTGCCGTAGAATTGCAGTATCGCGGACTCGACCATAAAAACATAACACAGGTACTTGACGATATTTATCAAACTTCGCTGTGTATTTGTATGAAAGGACAAGTTGATCCCGAAAACTTCACCCTACTTCAGGATGGCATAAAGCGAATACAAAACTTTATTCATAGCGAGAAATACAACATCGATAGTGCGGTGATAAATGCTTCAAAAGCAGCTTATCTTTCCGTGTTGATAGCAAACGAAATAACAGAAGTAGCCCATTTCGACCCAAATAATATTGAGCTACTGCAAAATGCAATTATTGAATCTCCATTGCCAACAAAACTAAATAAGCTTAAGAAAGCAAATATAGAAGCATTCTTCTATTGGAATGAAATAAGTAAATTGAGAAACAAAGAATAATGCAACTCATTGTCAGAAGTTGTCAGAACAAAAAAGATATTAGCAAACCATTTAAAACAAATATTATGTCAGACTACAGTAGTTACACAGAAAGAGCCGCTTTTGATGAAGCTCTCTGTAATCTTGTAGAAGAATACTTACAAGATAAAGATGCTTATTCCGAAGACACTTTACTTGCTATCAACAGCAAAACAATGGAAATCGAATTAGGCACACAAACGGACTTCGTTCCCGGTTGGGAAACTTATGCAATCCAAAGCCTGATTCGAAACAACGAAGATAATTCAGGCAAAGAAGCGGATATAGATGCCACATACGAATTAGCTTCTTCATATTTCTTTGTACGATAAAATCAGCACAAGATGATACTCGATTTAAAAGGGAATACTGTCACAACTGTTCATAAAATTTGTATTTCCAACTATAAGAAGGATAAATTCCTGACAACTATGCCAAGCCTCCAATGGACTGATAATTTTAGTCTGGCATGTTGTTTTGAAAATGAACAGGAAGCATTTGAGTTTTCTGAGAATGAAAATGTTCAGAAAATTATCGGAGATGAACTGGAACTTTATATTTGGACGGACACAAGACAATCAATTTACGAAGACATATAATCTGGGAACTATACCTTCTCTGAGAAATCGATATAGTGTTGTAATATTTTGCAAATCATAATAAAAATCAATCAAAATGATACAAGAAATCAATACGATACAAGATGTTGAACTATTCGCGTTTCAACTGGTGAATGATGAAAGTTTGAGTTTTCATCCTGACGATGATTTTTCAAATTATATCAATTTGGAAACACGAGAACCTCTCTATTCAAACGAAGAAGTTTCAACCCTGAATAAACAAATGGAAAGATGCTTCAATATTTGTGATCAATTCGGAGTTGATATTTACGAGCTGATGGGACATCCGCTTTTAGAAAAGTTGAAAGTTGGAGTTTCTACTGAAGCTTAATTTGAGATTTCTAAAATAATATTACTAGTAGCTCATTATTGTAATTTAAATTTTCGAATTATTCTAATTGAAAAACAAAAGGTTAAAAAATAGCATTGCATTCTTTAAAAAATATGCTGCTTTATTGTATAATTTAGTATTGTATTATTGTTTAAATAGTTTATATTTGCATGTTGAATCATATTTATCGGAAAATTGAGAATAAATATGTATACCCACTATTCAACTCTATAACTCAAATATAAATATGCCTAACGTATTTATTCCTGCTGAAAACGAACAAATAATTGATTATAAGGCGATTGATTTCTTTTGCGGCGGCGGCGGCATGACATGCGGTCTACGTCAAGCCGGTATAAATGTAATCGCTGGAGTCGATTTCGATAAAGATGCGAAAGAAACTTACGAATTCAACAATCCCGGTTCAACTTTTGTGTTGGCAGATGTTAACGAGCTAAAAGAAGAGTATTTTGAGGATAATTTTCAGGTAACTCGAAATGATGATAATCTTATTTTAGTTGGATGCAGTCCCTGCCAGTTTTATAGTATTATCAATGCTCCGAAAGTCAAGGCAAAAAAATCAAAAGATTTATTACTTCAATTTCAACGTTTTATCGATTATTACAATCCCGGTTATGTCCTTGTGGAAAATGTGCCCGGGATTATGACCAATAAAGACACGGTTCTTCCTGAGTTTCTGCAGTTTCTTGAAAATAAGCATTACAAAACAATCATGAAAGTCATTAATATGAAAGATTACGGTGTGCCTCAAAGTAGACGCCGTTTTTCATTGATTGCTACGAGGCTGAATAAAGAAATTTCTTTACCTGAAAAGGATGAAGAGATAAAAAGACTCTGTGACTGTCTTGGAGAAGAAAACGGTTTCCCAGAAATACCTGCAGGACATAATGACCCTACAGATTTTGCTCACTCGGTTGCTGGACTACAAGAAATTAATAAAAAACGCCTTGCGAAAACAGATAAAAATGGTGGAACTCGTATAGCATGGAAAGACGATCCGGAATTACAACTACCATGTTATATTGGTCGTGATAATTCATTCAAAGATGTGTATGGCCGAATGTTTTGGGAGCGCCCCTCATCGACCATAACTACTAAATTCTTCAATATCTCCAATGGACGCTTTGCTCACCCTTTTGAAGATAGGGCCATTTCAATTAGAGAAGGTGCCGTACTTCAATCATTTCCTAAAGACTATGTTTTTAAAACAGCTAGCATTGCAACAGCTGCAAAATTGATTGGAAATGCAGTTCCTCCTGAATACGCAAAAAGAGTGGGACAAAAAATAATTAATCATTTATCCGATGGCACAATTTAAAACCAGAGCGAGAGCCTTAGATTTACTTGGCAGGCAACAAATTGCAGGAATTCCTACAGCCATTAATGAACTCATTAAGAATGCTCATGATGCTTATGCAGACAAGTTTGATATTGATCTCCTTAGAAAAGATAATCTTATCATTCTAAGAGATGATGGTCTAGGTATGACAAAAAATGAGTTTGAAACAAGATGGTTAACAATTGGAACAGAAAGTAAATTTGCAAATAATAAAACCACTCTACCTCCTATTGATACAACAAAACCTATTAGGGCAGTCATGGGTGAAAAAGGTATTGGGCGGCTTGCAATTGCATCTATTGGCAAACAGGTTCTAATAATAACAAAAGCTAAACATCGGGGTAAAAATGAAAAAACAGTTGTTGTATTCATAAACTGGGAGTTATTTGAACTTCCTGGTATAAACTTAGAGGATATAGTTATCCCTGTTAAAGAATTTGACAGTTTACCTAATGAAAACGATATCAATGAAATAAAAAAAGAAGTAACATCCTCATTAGATATACTTTACAATAAAGATATTATAACCTTAGAAGATTATACCCGAGTAAAAGGAACAGTAACAAGTTTCAAAATAAATCCGGAGCTAATAAATAGTCTTTTGGTTGGAAATTTTGATCTTTCAGGTGATAATGGAGGTACTTTTTTCTATATATCACCAGTCAATGAAACCTTGATTTCTGATATAGAAGGAGAGAAAGATAATAAAGAAGCTACTAAGATAGAGAAAATGTTGATGGGTTTTCATAATACTATGACTCCCAATCATCCAAATCCGGTTATTGATATTTCATTTCGAGATTATATAGCTGATGATGGTATTTATTTTGATTTAATAGATAAGGATCAGTTCTTTACTCCTGAAGAATTTGAATTAGCTGATCATCATTTTCAAGGTACTTTTGATAAGTTTGGTCAGTTTAAAGGTGCTATAAGGATTTATGGAGAAAAAATCTATGACAACCACATTGTCAATTGGAGAGACAATAATTTTAGAGAAACAAATTGTGGCCCCTTTAGTATAAACTTTGCCTACCTGCAAGGGGATTTTAGGAGTTCTCGTGTAGCTCCTGAAAATTATGCTATTATTAAAGCAAAAGGAGATAAGTTTGGAGGACTATATATTTATAAAGATAACATAAGGGTTTTGCCTTATGGAGATTCAGACTACGACTTTCTAGATGTTGAGAAAAATAGAACAAAAAGAATGTCAACTTACTTTTTTTCTTATCGTAGAATGTTTGGTGCGATTAATATTGCAAACGATAAGAATAAAGAGTTAATTGAAAAAGCAGGTCGTGAAGGTTTTATTGAGAATAAAGCTTATAGACAATTACAAGCAATTCTTAAAAACTTTTTAGTGCAGTTGGCAGCTGATTTCTTTGATGATAAAGCCAAAACCCCACAATCTGAATTCTGGCTTGCTAAGAAGACCGAATTAAATACTTTCTATTTGGCGCTGGAAAGGCGAGATAAATTGGCAAAAGGAAGAAAAGATAAATTTTTGAAGGAGCTAGACATTTTTTTTCAAAGTTTGTCGACTAACAAATTTGAAAATGATTTAAACAATATACTCGGAGATACTAAGAACAAATTCAATTCCATAGTTTATAGTAAGAATGTTGATGAATCTGGACAAATGATAATTGATTGTGAATTCGAAGCGAGACAACGGATTTCTGATTACAAAAAAAAGATATCAGTATCAACCCCCAAAGGCTTTACCATAAATAAATCGAGTAGAATTGACTATGAATCATACCTTAAAGAATTTAGTGTTTTGGAGCAAACATTGTTTGCAAATTCTATTAGTCAAATAGATGATTTGGTTGATGAAATTACTAAAAGATTAGACGTTGAAATTAGTAAAAGAAAAAGACTGGAACAGGCCGTTGAGCTTATTTCTGTTGAGGCTAAAAAAATCAATAATCAGAAGAAGGCTGAAACGAATGATGTCGTTAATGATGTGTCTAAAAAAATCAAAGAACTTACAGGTGAGTTGATGTTAGATCTTGACAATCAAATCAGATCTGTGAAAGACCAGTTTAAAAATTTAGGCGTAAATAATGTAAATGATTTTGATTTGGTAAGAGAAAGAAAGTCGATGGAGGATGAAATTGAGATGATTAGTAATCGAAATACCTTCGTTATGGATCGGATAATTAGACAATTTGAGGGTTTTTATATTGAAAAAGACAGCGATGGACAAATAATTACAAATGATCAGATTACGGATGCAATGTCGGAAGAATTAGAGGATCTTCGCGAACGTCTACAAACAGACATTGAATTAAGTCAGTTAGGATTAGCCGTTGGGATTTTACATCATGAGTTTAACAGTACGGTGAAATCTATAAGAAGTAGTTTAAAGGATCTTAAGGTCTGGTCTGATGTAGATGGCAAATTAGATGGGGTTTACAATAATATAAAAGTGAATTTCGATCACTTAGATGGATATTTAAATTTATTTACTCCTTTGAATAGACGTTTAAATAGGAAAAAAGAAGATATTTCTCTGCTAGAAATCAAAACGTTCTTAATTGACTTGTTTAACTCTAGATTTGCAAGACACGGAATTCAATTCAAGCACACACAAGGTTTTGCGAAAAATAAAATTAATGGATTCCGCTCGACTTTCTATCCTGTTTTTGTAAATGTAATTGACAATGCGATATTTTGGTTAAATCATAGTGATGTAGAAGAAAAAATTATTCGTTTACATGCAGATGAAACCGGAATATACATTTCCAATAATGGTGTACCAATTGCCCCACAAGATAAAGAACGAATGTTTGAAATGGGTTTTACACGTAAGCCTAATGGTAGAGGCATGGGTTTAAATATTAGCAAGGATGTTCTCAAAGCTGAAAATTATGATATTTTAGTTGACCTTCCAAGAGAGGGTAGTAGTGTTACATTTAAAATCGAAAAACTTAAATAAAATAACTATGAGTGCATTTTTTGATATATCCAAAGATATTGCAAATGATTACCTTCAAAGCATCGTTTTCTTAGATGATAGAGCTTTACCAAAAAAAACGGAGAAAGAAGATGAGCTGGCTGGACATAATCTTAGCCAACATGCCTTTGATACATTTGAGGTTTCAAAAGTCTTCGCAAAAGAGAAAAAAATCTGTGCGGTATATAATCCTCTTGTGGATGAAGATATTGAGAACTTCATTCAAATATCTAAAAAAGCCGATGTTGTTATACTTGATTGGTTTATTGTTTTAAATGATGGTGAATCAAAATCAGACAGGAATGATGAGGAAGATGATGAGGAAGATGATCCAAGAGGGAAATACACAAAAAGAATTATAAAGGAATTGGTGAATGACCCAGAGTTTGGCAATGATAGTTTAAAGTTAGTTGTTGTATACACAGGAGAAGACATTATTGAAGATATTAGTGTAGATATTTACAATGAAATAAATTCTGATGCAACTCCATTTGCTTTGCTTAAAGAAGAATGTAGAGTTCAGTCTAAGAATATAAAAATTTTAATTAGATGCAAAGCAAAAGCAGACGGAGAAGATACACGATTTAATCAACGTCCACATTTAAAAGATAAAGTATTACTGTATGATGAATTACCAGCTTTTGTTTTGAATGAATTTACAGAGATGACTAGCGGTCTTCTATCTAATTTTGCGTTACTTTCTTTGACAACCATAAGACGCAATTCTCATAAAATACTGAGCTTGTTTTCTAAAGACTTAGACTCTGCTTATTTGGGTCATAAAGCATTATTGCCAGTTCAAAACGAATCTGAGAGTTTGTTGATTGATTTGTTTAGCGATACAATATCTGATTTGCTTTATAATAAAGAAATAGCTGTTAAATTACAAGATGATTTGATTGAGAATTGGATAATTTCAAATATCAATAATGAAAGACTGTACCAAGCTAATAAATTTTTCCAACGTACACCAGAATTCATTAGCTTGCTTCTGAAATCTACCATTGAAAATGTTGAAGAAAGAATTACAACATTAATTACAAGTACGACTCTTTCAAAAGCAGATAAGAAAAAATACGTACAAAATTGCACTTCTTTGTTCTTGAATTCAGATAAACAAGATCAAAATGAATTAATCAATATAAAATTTGCAATTTTGAGTCAGCATAAAAGCCTTTTTCTACCTCAGAATATTCAACCAAGACTCACACTAGGAACTATAATTAGGAGTACAAAAAAACCAGAACAATGTTTAATTTGTATACAGCAGAGATGTGATTCTGTAAGGTTAGATAAAAACAAACCTAGAAAATTCTTATTTTTGCCATTAATAGTTGTTGGATCTGACAAGTTTGATATAATAACACCGGAAGGAATCAAACTTAAATTGCAAAAAAAATCTTTTTCATTAAGAACGATTCAATTTGAGTGTGATAATGATGAAGGGGTTATCAAAGCAGAAATGAGTGAAGACTCAAAATATATTTTCAAACAAATATACGTTACTGAAGATGATGAGCAATTTGAGTGGTTATTAGACTTAAAAGATTTGCATTCACAAAGAATTGTTTCAAACTATGCATCTGAATTATCTCGCGTTGGTATTGATCAATTTGAATGGCTAAGAATGTCGAGTAATTAAAATTCTCCTTCGCACATATGCCTGACATCTTCTCTAAATCCAAGCGTTCCGAAATAATGTCTAAAATCTCCAGCAAAGAAACTAAGCCGGAGATTTTAGTAAGAAAGTATTTGTTTGCAAAAGGGTTTCGGTATAGAAAGAATGTAAAAGAGCTTCCAGGAAAGCCTGATGTTGTATTACCTAAATACAAAATAATCATTTTTATACACGGCTGCTTTTGGCATGGTCACGAAGGTTGTAAGAAGTCGGCTTTGCCGACAACTAACTTGGAATTTTGGAAAGATAAATTGGAGAAAAACAAAGAAAGAGATAAGTCCGATATTTTAAAATTACAAGAAATTGGTTGGAAAGTTATTGTTATCTGGCAATGTGAATTAAAAAACATAGCATTTAGAAATAATAGATTAGAAAAACTGGTAGCCGAAATAACTACCATGATTAATAGTAAATAAATTTTGTTTTATTTCCTTGTGCTTGCGGTAAGTTTATTCTCTTTCTTATTCCGTTTTGGTGGACAGCATTCGTACCTCACTGCCGTCCACCCTTTACTCCATTTCGTCAGTTCATTTCACCCACCTCAGCACCGCACAGCATAAGAGGCTTCCTCAGCCCACTATACAAATCAACCAATTCATTCTATTTCGCTGCTCCGGCCGTATTCTCCACAAATAATCACCCCACAACAGCCAGTTTTGCTCCATTTCATTCCCCACCCATTGTTTCGTTACATTTATTCTCTACCTATGTCACTTTCAACGCATTTCCAATGGCTATTTTCTTCAACCGCATCCAATTTACTCCATTAGACGCCTACTGGTAGAGCGGCAAGTAATGACACCTTATCGGTGCGTTGTCAGGCTACGCCAACCTGAGAAAAAGCCCCAAAAACCACTTATAATTTTCATTGAAGATAAATCTCGGGTAGCAATGAAAATCATAACAGGTTTTCAAGATATGGGGACATTTGCCAAGCTCCTTTTCAGCAGCTTGCAAGTTGTATGGCACTTCGTGCATTTCCTCATTCCCCACCGCCCATTAGTTGTGCAGAAAACAAAAACATACCGGGTTGATTACGCATGTGCTTGCGGTATATGCACTCATTCCAGCCCATTACATGTCAGGAGCTACTTTCGTACCTCTCTTCGACCCCTTACATTTCATTCCGCTTTCATTTTATGCATACACCTCAGCACCGCACAGCTTCGGTAGTTTCCTTCCTTTCCATTCCGCACGCTCCATTTATGCAGTCAGTCACTACCCAAGCTATTTCCCCACGCATTTCCAGTGGTATTTTTCTTTTTCTGCGTAGAGTTCACCCCAATTAAACGCCTGAAGGCAGAACGGAAAGTAATTACACCTTATCGGTGCGTTATTCAGGCGTACCGCCAACTAGGGAAAAAAGCCCCGAAAACCACTTATAATTTTCATTGAAGATAAATTTCGGATAGCAATGAAAATCATAACAGGTTTTCAATATATGGGGACATTTGCCAAGCTCCTTTCAGCAGCTTGCAAGTTGTATGGCACTTTATGCATTTCCTCATTCCCCGCCACCCATTAGTTGTGTAAAAAACAAAAACATTCCGGATTGATTATCCATGTGCTTGCGGTATATACATTCATTCCAGCCTATTACATTCCAGGAACTACGTTCGTACCTCACTTCGCACCCTTACATTTCATTCCGCTTTCATTTTATGTATACACCTCAGCACCGCACAGCTTCGGTAGTTTCCTTCCTTTCCATTCCGCAGGCTTCATTCATGCAGTCAGTCACTACCCAAGCTATTTTCCCATGCATTTCCAGCGGTATGTTTTTATTTTCTACGGCGAGTTAGCCCCAATAAAGAGAATCGAAATCAGAAAATGACTACCCAGAAACTACCCAGATAAATCATATTCAATTTGCCTCATCATTTGTTTACCTCCACAAGAGACTGTTTTTCATTCTGTCAAGTCGGCATTTCTTATTTCAAGAGCAAAGGTGTTTACGGGGTCTTAACGGTCGGAAAAGGTCAAGCCGCAAGCGGTTTTGCAAAAAATCTTCCTCCTGCACTATGTTTAGAGAGTATTTCTTGTAAAAACCTTGTCCGCTCTAACCCCTACACCCAATAAGCTCCTGAAACGAAAACGACCGACCCGACCGAAAGACGCATAAAAAAATGTCGGATAAGCAAGAGGCAGATAAAAGTGAAACTTCGACTCCCTCACCTCTTGAATCCGCATAAAATAGGAGTATTGGTATTTAAAAATAAACAGACCCTCGTTATTTCCGAAGGTCTGTTACTAACTACATTACTACACAGGGGAGTAAAGTCTATTCAAATAATTACTCAATAGAGATTGATCAATTTTCTGTCTAAGAAAAAACGGAGTATGAGTCGAATACACTTAATTGCGTGCAATTCTCCTGCTAGTTCCAGTTCCAGTTCCGGTTCTTGTGCCTGTTGTTTCATTTGTGAAAGTAAAACTTAGCTGGACTACCTGTCCGAAATTATCCTCCACATAAATAGTTATAGTTTGCTGATCTGTAGAAGCAGAGGTATAATAAAGCCTGAATACAGTCTTATTCAGCGGATAACTATCATTGGGCTTAAATATCGTACCATCATCCATTCGGAGGGAGCCTTTCCCTGCTGATTGGAAATAGCGAATGATATAAACCGTACCCGTATATTGACCTTCAGATTTTAGATTGCACCTGATTTCTACGGTATTGCCTGTTACTATTGTTGTTTGTACCGGCATTGTTCCGACAGTAAACGGAAATGCTTGCTGGATATCCAGTTTATTATCACAAGATATACAGAAGAATAGTACAGCTATTATAAAGGGGCAAATGGGTATTTTTGAAATGATCTTTTTCATAAAGCATTAATTGATAATGTATTTAATTCCAATACCGAATTGCGAGTGGAAATGTCCTGTTGAGCCACCCCACATGCATCTTTCACGTGTATTAAGCAATAGAACCAGCCGATCGGAAAGATAACTTTCCAGTTCCAGCGTCAACCCTCCACCATAAATAATCGCATCTTTGTTTGTTAGTAAAGCCCCGTCAAAAAGTGCTTTCGTGCCCCAATTCACGGTTTCATAACCTGCAAGGGCTGATCCTCCAATAGACAGGAAGAATGTTTTGCTAGGATCGGAGAGTAGATTGTAATAATATCCACCTTCAGCAGTAAATTGTGCCGTCGGAATCCGAGTATCCTTATATGGATTGTATTTTAGAAGATATTCTCCGCCAACTACCCATTTGTTTCCACTTTTGGTATAGGTAGAAAGAGCTGTACCAAAATAGTAACCGGTTTTATCATCCGTTGCCCGAGTATAAAGACCGTCAGTCGTTCCTGCTATCACTTGAATGCCTTGCATCTTAGGAAGGCATCTTTGAGCATTCGCCTGCCCGATAAGGGCAAGCGATGCTATTAAGAATAACAAACATTTTCTCATCTTACTTCACTTTAAGTTCATCAATCACTTTCGCGCGAACCAAATCTTCATTTTCAATTACGAAAGATTGGTGACGTCCTCCGTTTTTTTCGTGCAGTTCTACCACCAATTGTTTGTCATCCGGGATTGTAAACTTTTCAAGGGTGAAAACTGTACGTTCATCTTTATTTCCGGCAATACGGGTCGCATAATTGTAAGCCCGGAGAGGAAATATGATTTGCTCTTGAATGGCAGTTCGCTTGGCAACTATCTTGTCTACAATTTTGAATGTAATAAAATCAACATCAAAAGGCACATTCGATGCATTCTTTATTTGGGTGTGGAAATACAGATGATTATTGTAGGTGTAAATACCTTTAAGCAGGTATTGTATCCCGAAACTTTTACTTCCGATGTGTTTTATTGTCCGATGATTATCATTGTAAATTGATTTCATAATGAGGTAAACCAGTTTGGGTGATTCATTACCCAAGTCTTTGAGATAAATGTCTAAGGCATTATTCGGGCGATTGACCACACTGCCATCGTGGATAAAATCCTTCATCTCGATATTGAGCAATAAGGGCTCATCGGCATACTTTACGTTGAACGAGTAAAAATTACCATTATCCGTAATCACCGAGAAATTTGTTTCCGTACGAAAGTTTTTAACGGCAGCTTTTACCCGAATCACATTCTCGGCTCCATCTGCTTTTCCTGCAATCAGGTCGGATGAGCCGAGATCGACGTACTTAACCGCCGATGGGAAAATAATATGCACCGTCTTGTCATAGCTAACCTCCAAACCATAGGGAGGAATCATTCGGTCGAAAGTAAGCTTGCGGGATAATCCGTTATAATTATCTCCGGAATTTTCTTGTGCGTTGACACACATAGCACTTAATACAAGGGCAATCGCTATCAATGCCCTGTTCATTACATTTTTTGTTTTCATAAACTGTGGATTTTAGTGGTTTGAAAAAATTATTTATTGTTGTTTATCCTGATAAAGTAAGACCTGATATCCGGCTTTTAGATGCACTTTAATTTCCTGCATCTTTTTGGCAATATACTGGGAGGTACCTTGAATAGCCCCTTTGCCCAAATCGGATAGCAATTGACTTCCGGCACTCTGTTGGGTGAGATTGATACTACTTCCCGTTCCTGTACCCATATTGGCTGCAATCTCTTTGATTGAACTTTGCTCCAGTGAACCCGGAATAAAAATACCGGTTTGTCCATCGTTGTCATAGACTGATAACTGTACCGGAATAATTGTTCCCTGAAACTCCAATGAAGAAATGGCGATTACCAGACGTTCCCCTTGAATTTTGGATTTTCCCACAACCAAGGTGTTGGCAGGAACAAGCACGCTGCCCACTTTCATTGGTTCTGTCAATCGGAGTTTTACATCTTGTCCTGAAGTAATGGTTTGGTTGTTGTGAATACAAGCTTTGATGGTGTTTTTATTGGAAAAAGATTCCTTCCCTACAGCCGTATGAAATCCGGTATTCAAAGCTTGTGAAAGTGGAATAACATCATTTCCAGCTTGTGGTAGCGCAGAAACAATCTCTTCCTTCACTTGCCGAACTGTTGAAACGGTCACTTTCCCGTTATGAGAATTAGTAACTAAATCTGATGAATTCCCCGGTGTCTCATCGGTTATTGATGAGGATAAACCGGGAGTTAAAGCTCTGCTATTCGGCATATATTTAGCAGCCAGTTGATACGAACGTTCCAGCAGAGCCATTTGATCGTCAATAGAAGTTTTGTTTGTTGCCGGTGATTGCTCCAATCGAGCGTTCAATTCTTTTACTTTATCTTTTAGCTCATCCTTTTCAGTATCCTCTTTCGGCTTTTCGTAAAAACTACCTAATGTCCGGTTAATGTCCCGACAAGCATAGTTCGAATTTTGAATAGTTGAATAAGGGTTTTTGCTTCCACTGATGCTTCGTGATGGATTAGTAACCGTTCCCGAATTGTTTGTATGCGATTTATCCTCCGTTGTTTTCAGATTATCTTCATTGGATGTACTGGCTTCAGAAGATCCGAACATCTTGGATATTTCGTCTAGTGAATGCATTCGATCAGTTTGTTTGTCTTCCTGTGCTTGTTTTTCATACGCATCCTTTTTGTCAGAGATAATTCCTTCCTCTTTGGGCATGGGTAGTTCAGTATTCAATCCTTGCTGTTTGAGTTCCTTTTCTTTTTGGGAAGGAGCAAAGATCAGATACATAGCTCCTACAAAAACTAGAAATAGCATAGGATAAACAATCATTTTTTTTCTACGTTGCCGCTGTTCTTCGGTGATACCGTTGCGAGGTTTCGATTCACTCTGAATCTTTTCCTCATTTTGCTTGTTTTCTTCCATGTTGATTGTAATAAAAGTGGTTTGTACTATCTTTTGAATCAGGCAACTGTAACTGCCTGATATGTTTCACTTCAATTTGAGCTCCCTCTTTTTTCCCTATCTGATAAACAGCAGATGCAAACAGGTAGAGTGCCAAAACTGAAAACAGAGCCAATGTTACCAGTATGATAACCAATCGCTTTTCGGGAGCCAGCCGATCGCACCAATACTGTATTCCGCAGTCTAACTTGTCCCGCTTATTTATTATCCATTTGTGTATCATCTTTATCGTGTTCGGGTTGTTAGGTCTTTGTTTTCAATAATCTCAAAAGCCTCAATCGTAAAGCCATGCGGATTGTTATCGCTACGGACAGCATTCAGTAACCGACACTTGGAAACCAGGTTTCTTTCCGTGACATTGCTTTCGCGGATGATCATCTGACGGGCAAAAGTGGTTACTTGGTAAGGATAGTTTGTAAAGTCACATGATACGCTATCCACTCGCACAACCTGATTGATATTGCCGGAAATGATCCGGTTGTAATACCCTTTTTCTGAAAGATCCTTGTAATAGTTATACGCTGACTTATCAGCCAGATACAACGCTCTCTGCATATTACTTTCAATAGCTCCTTTATCCGGTGACAGGGTAAAGAACAATTCGTGAAACCGCTTTACATGATCCCGGGCTTCAACAGGACGGTTCTGAGCCATATCTTGTGACAAGGCCAACATCAAGGATTTGCCACCGTCCAATACATAAATTTTCTGTCGTTGCGCTTCTGCAAACCGGTAAGAACTCCAAACGGAGTAAATCACAATGCCGGTACACAAGCAAAGAAATGCAATGCCGAAAAAGCGGATTTGCCTAAAGCTGCTTTCTATATTTTTTAAACTTTTAAATTCCATATTCGTATTGATTAAAAATTATCGTCCCAGTAATCTTCCGGCTACATTTCCGGTTGCAGCCCCAGCTATCGAGCCAGCCGCACCACCCATTTTAGAGCTTGTTGAACTTACGTTGCGTCCATAACTGCCGACTCCTGAGGATTGTATGATCCAACCGGCAACAGTCGGTACGGTGAAGTACCCGATAATGCCAATAATCATAAAAATTATATATACACTATTGCTGGCATCAATGGAGTAGTTAGGGTTGTTTTGTAACTCGGAAATGTCGTTTTGCAGCATCAATATCTGTAGGCGTGCCAGTATAGAACTGAACATGTCCGAGACCGGCAACCACAAATAAATGCTTACATAACGGGTAATCCATTGAGGAAGCGTACCCTGAAAGCCATCCCATACAGAAATGGCAAAAGCTATTGGTCCAAGAATGGATAGCACAATTAGGAAAAAAGTCCGGAGGGTGTCTATTACCAAGGAGGCAGCTTGAAATAGTAATTCCAGCAGTTCCCGAAACCAATCCCGTATCGACTTTTTCATCTGGTACATTCCTCTTTCGATATACATTCCAGTCATGGTTGCCATATCCGAAGGTGACCACCCCAACTCTTCCAATTCTTTGTCGAACTCTTCATTATTGACCAGATAGGCTGTTTCCGGATTACGATTCATTGCTTCATATTCCAATTTGTCTTTGAGTGCCCGATACTTGTTCATATCAAAAGTTTGTGATTCCAACATTTGATTTGTTCCCTTTACAATAGGACTTAATACGCCGTTGATAGTGCCAAGCACAATGGTTGGAAAAAACATAATACACAATCCGATGGCAAAAGGTCGTAACATCGGATACACATCTATCGGCTCAGTTCGGGCAAGAGATTGCCATACTCTGGAAGCCACATAAAACAAGGCTCCCAACCCGGCTATTCCTTTCGCAATTCCTGCCATATTGGAGCAGAGTGGCATCATCTCTGTGTAGAGGTTTCGTAGTATCTGATGCAAATTTTCTACGTCAATAGCTAATATCATAATCTTACCAGTATCTATCGTTAGCAGTTCCGTAAAGTGCCAATACGCGGTCAGTATCACCCGTTTTTTTAGCCCGGAGATAGCTCACTGCAATGTTCTTGTTTGTGTAGTAGCTTACCAGATTGCGATACCGTTTTACGCTGTTGTAAGTGCGGTTGATCACATCCATACGCTCTTTGTCGGTCATTGAAAGTCCATTGACATTGACCACCTGTTTTATGTCGTTTAATAGGCCACTGCTTTCTTCCAATAACTTCGTGTAACCAAAAGCGATGGAGCCGAGCTCCTGCACCGAATAATTCGAATCCTTTAGCATCCGTTGAAAATTGGTGACATAGATATCCGAAATTTCACCTACCAGAAGGATTGTCTGTTGCACTTGCCGGGCATCTTTCACCAGACTATTGACCGATTTTAGCGCATCGTAATACTTTTTTCCCTGCTCATAAATTTTGACGGTTTCCTGAAAGCTTGAAATCATGTTTTTGGCTGTAGTCGAAGTCTCCACAATTTGTTTTGTCGTGTTGATAATTCCTTGTGCCAAATTAGCAGGATCGGTAACGACCCATTGTGCGCTTACCTTGCCTGCAAAGAGCAGACACAAACTGAGAAAGATTAAAACTTTTGTTTTCATTTTCTTTGAATTTTAGGGATTGATAGTTGCTTTTTCCCCGCACGGTAATAGTCCCCGTGCGATGAAATGGTTAGTATGTCTGTTACTTCATTATAAGCAATGCCGATACGAAACCCGGTATCGATAAATAAGTTGCCGTTTTCTTCCTTTAGCAGAAAAACTTCCGGCTTGAGTGTTCGCGAGATACCCGAACGTTTGGAAACAGCTACCTTGTAGGTATTTGCTTCACGAAAAATCCATACATCGGGTTTACCTTCCATACTTACCCAATAGCCTAATAACTTATCCTGAATGGATTCTTTGGTACAGGATGGCAACAATATGGCTATTATGCCAACGAAATAGATGCTTGATAGCAGCATCCGCTTTTTATTGCATTTCATTTGCTTCAAATTTTAATGTGTATGTTATTTGCTATTTCTACGAATTTCAGCAAGCTGTTTAATCGCCGCTTCTATATCTCCGCCGAGTTTGTTGGCAAGGTTAAGCACCTCTATCTTTTCGGTTTCTTCGGTAGTATACGCTAGATATTCCTCAGCACTAACTTCTGTTGCATAGACGGCAGATTGAGTTCCGCCTAAACCAATCCAGACTTCTTTGTACAGCCTAGAGGGGTGATTAGCCATGTTGATGGAAAGTATCTGTGACTTTTCTTTTTCCGTTAGCCCAAGTAGCGACTGAATCTGATCGAATTTGTTCATGTATTTGCGTTGATCCAGCAGTATCTTGCAATCACTGTTGTTGATGATACTTTCCTTCACCACCGGTGAGCTGATAATATCGTCCACTTCCTGCGTCACGACAATGGCTTCCCCGAAATATTTACGAACCGTTTTGTACATGTACGGCAGGTATTCAGCCATATTGGCTGATGCGATGGCTTTCCAGGCTTCTTCCACAATCAGTTGCTTTCTCACTCCTTTCAAGCGGCGCATTTTGTTGATGAAAGCCTCCATGATAATGATAGTCACTATCGGAAAAAGTTCCTTGTTTTCCTTGATGGCATCAATTTCAAAGACAATAAACCGTTTGGATAGCAGATCGATGTTCTTGCTGGAATTGAGGAGAAAATCAAACCGTCCGCCTTTGTAGTACTGTCGGAGAGTGGTTAGCAGATTGTCTATATTAAAGTCCTCTTTGTTTACTTTAATATCCCTTTGTTCCAACTCTGTACGATAGGTATCCCGCATAAACTCGTAAAAGGTATTGAAGCTCGGAATGATGCTCCTGTCTTTTTGGATTCGTTCGATATACGCCGTCACCCCACTTCCCAGTTCACCCGATTCTGTTTTGGATATTTTCTCGTCCTCGCTTTTCCAAAGGGTTAGCAGTAAGGTTTTAATGCTATCTTTCTTCTCTACATCGAACAGGTAATCATCAGTGTAAAAAGGATTGAATGAAATCGGATTTTCTTCGGTATACGTGAAGTAAATACCATCTTCCCCTTTTGTCTTTTGATGAATCATCTGGCACAGCCCCTGATACGAATTTCCCGTATCTACGAGTAGTACATGAGAACCTTGCTCATAATACTGCCTGACCATATGGTTCATGAAGAACGATTTTCCGCTACCACTTGGCCCTAACACAAATTTGTTTCGGTTGGTGGTGATTCCCTTTTTCATTGGCAGATCGGAGATGTCTAGGTGCAATGGTTTTCCGCTGATGCGATCCACCATTTTTATCCCAAAAGGACTGGGCGAATTCCGGTAGTTGGTTTCTTCGGTAAAAAAGCACAATGCCTGTTCAATGAAGGTGTAAAAGGATTCTTCCGCTGGAAAGTCAGCTTCATTCCCCGGAATAGCCGACCAGTAAAGAGCAGGACAATCCACTGTATTATGGCGTGGGGTACATTCCATGGAGGCCAGTTGACTACCCACATCATTTTTGATGTGTTTCAATTCCTCCCGGTCGTCGCTCCATGCCATGATGTTGAAGTGGGCACGAATGGATGTCAGACCAAAAGAATGTGCCTGATTCAAATACTCATCGATCCATTCTTTGTTGATGGCATTACTCCGGCTGTAGCGTGAGAGCGATTGCATATTACGGGCTGATTTTTCAAAACGCTGCAAGTTCTCTTCACTGTTGTCGATAAACAAATACTGGTTGTACAGGTGATTGCACGAAAGCAATAACCCAACCGGACTTGCAAACGATAATCGACAATCACTCCGGTCGGTCGAAAGCCGTTCGTATCGGCTGTCTGTTGCCACACGTCCCGGTAAATCCTTTACATCGGAAAGCGTATGCAGGCACAACAAGCTGTCACCAATCCGCATCTCTTCAGCCGAGAGCGACATGTCTTTCAAGCAGGTTGTATTATCCGGCGAGAGCGAAAAGTATTTTTCAATAAGACCGGCAGTGGTATCCGTTCCGGTAATTTCATCGGCAGAAAGTCGTTGAAGGTGAATAAAGCCACTATCGTTCATAATGTGCTCAAATTGCTCACAGGCTTCAATAAATTTTGCAGCTGTTTCCTTGTCTCTGATTTCTTTGGGAATGATAAAACCCCGGCAAAGGGTATTAAAACTACTTTGCTTGCGGCTTCGTTCTTTCGTCGTTTTTGTCATAAACAAAAAACAGCTATGATTCAAATAAGGACGTTCATTAAAATGACGCTCAAAGGAACGGCTTAAAAAACTCATATCTTCTTTTTGGAGTTCTGCCTGATACTGTTCCTTGACAAACCAATCCTGCTTATGCACGATGGAGAAGTCAGGTAACACCTTTATGGCTTTGCACCAGGTGGCATGTATCGCTTCGTACTCTGCTGAAGTCACCGTAAATAATTCGGGTAATTCAACTTTAAAAGCAATGGTAATGTCTGCGTCTTTGGAAATGATACAACCCTGTTCAACGGCAAGCAATGGGAATTTGCTTTCAAGTGTAACGGCTTTTAATGTATTTCTCATTTTCCTGTTTTTGTAGAGGTGAATAATCGGATGAGTTTGCGTCGGTTGATGATGTACTTAGGATGGCTTTTGGTGGCGGCTAGCTTCATTAGGCCATATTCACCATATTTGGCGTTCAGGGCAAAAACGAGCCATACCAATACTGAGGCGGCTATTACTCCAAAACCAATACAGAACCATTGGCTGATACCTATCATGTACATGATTACAAAGAGAATAAAGTCTACAAGTAGCCCGCCCACGAAAACGAACAGATACTGTGCTTTAAGACCTTTAAACTCAACCGAGCCTCCAATCCCTTTATTGATTGAATACTCTGCCATAACTTACAGAAAAAAGGAACGTAGAATAGTTGCTGCCACAATCAGGAAGATACACGCTCCAAACCAGCTTGCTGCCGTTTTGGAGGTGTCGGGGTCTCCGCTGGAAAATTTACCATAGACTTTAACCCCTCCGATAAGACCCACTACTGCTCCGATAGCATAAATGAGTTTGGTCGCCGGTTCAAAGTAGGAGGTAACCATACTGGTAGCTTCTGAGATTCCTGCCGAGCCATTGCCCTGGGCAAAGACGGCTGATGCAGCCAGAAGAAGGGCTGCCGATAAAAGAAAAGATTTTTTACTCATAAATCGTTTTTTTTTTTGAGTTGAACCGGACAGTTGGATCTTCCGTCCGGTAAGTGAATACTGAATTTTTACTTGTGGATGTTAGTGGTTTGCAGTGCGTTTAGCCGTAATCAATTTTCTTCATTGTTTCTTTCTTTTTCATTGTTAGACAAAATCCCGAATATCAAACCCACTGATGCTGGCTTGTATTTCGGTCGTATGTTGGAGTTGGACTACCTCCCCGGCAAAGTCCCCGTCCCTTGAGATTGAATTACTCAGAAAGTAGTCCATTAACTCCGTTATCTTCTTAGACCGAATGGAGGAGCTTTTTGTAAGTTGATCAAAAAACTCGTTGCCTTCCAATTCGGTAAATACTTGTCCTGCTCGATAGCTTTCATCCTTTGTTGACACAGGACTGTTGGCTATTTTCACGGCTTCGCCGATTTCTTCAAAACTGACTCCAGTTGCAAAGCCTGTTGTTGGTAGTTCATCTTCCAGTTCATTTTCTCCATACTCCAATGGAAGGTCGGATATTTGAATGTGAGTAAATGCTTCGTCCAGCTTATCATCAGGTAATCGTGCAGGTGCAGGTTTATCTGTTTCGTCGGCGAAAGTAACATCGTTGTTTTCAATATCTTCAGCTTCAACAGAAGTGGCAGCTTGTGGCACCGGATTGGTAGTTTGAGGCACTTTCTTTTCCATTACAAAACGACTTTTACCTACAATATCTTCGACTTTCTCCGCTTGAATTGTCGGTGATGTCGTATTTGCTTGAGGTGATGACTTACCTTCCTGTTGTTTTTCTCTCAAAAGATAAAATACCAGATAGGCATTATACAAAAGCAGCAGGCATATTAATAGCGTTTCCATAGGTTCTATATCAGGTCTTTTTGTTTTTCACGATAAAGGGCATTAATCTCATGCTTGTGATTCCTTAGATGTTCGGAAAGCACATTATCAATATAACCACCTATTGTCGCATCCCCATTACTAAGTCTGTTTACTATTTTCGCTATTTTTTGTTGTACTTCCCTGCTTATATAGACACATTGTCGTGTCTTAATCTCATTGCGAGTAAGATAATTGGAAAAAGGTTTATAATAATTCGGTTCTTTCTCAAAGGCTTTATTGTCATGTATCTCCGTAGCGGAGGTTGTCTGTTCGCTAAAAAGTTTCTTTTGGTTTTTCATATGTTGCTGTTTTTTATATTAAAGTATGGATTTGTTATACTCGTTATATAATTCGGTAAATTTTCATTTTCCTTTTTTGTCTCATATCAGTAGACCTCCTCATAATATTTTTTATACAGTTTTTTTATCTCTTC
Source organism: Paludibacter sp. (assembly GCA_028710895.1). GTDB lineage: Bacteria > Bacteroidota > Bacteroidia > Bacteroidales > Paludibacteraceae > Paludibacter. The sequence continues at coordinate 47,056 of JAQTTH010000011.1, read as the reverse complement.
CTCATATTGGGTAAAATGTTGTGTCAGTACATGGTCAATGTACCCCGACAAGGACAGTTCGCTTTTACCTATAACCCGAATAATACGCAGGATACGGTCATGGTAATCCTTACGCACGTAAACGAGTTTACCGGAACGGACAGACATTTCAGCAACCCGAATAAACAGTTCCAGATATTCATTTTCCTTTTCCAGAACGTCTTTTTGCCCACGAGCAGGCGTTTTCTTTTCTTTCTGCGGAGTGGAAGGCTCTTTCTCCTGGACTACCTGTTCCAGTACATTTGGTTCATTGACATGCGTTTCCGGGGTATTGGAAAGGAATACCGGAGGTAGATCCGGACGGAAAGATTCGATGATTTCTCCTGCATTTACATCTACCTGAAGTTTTTTCGCCATGATTCTTTATCATTTTAAAATGGTTAGTAGTTCGTCCGTTAATTTGTCAAGGTTACTGCCCTTTGCCAGTGTTTTATCCGGGGGAAACAGGGTAGAGCGAAACATGGCTTTTGTGCCGTCTTCAGCAACCTCCCTGCGGAAGCGTTTACTGTCGGGAAGAAATGTTTTCAGAATAGGGATACCGAGTTCTCCGGCTACTTTTTCATAAACATGATATAAGTCGGTTTTTTCCCTTCCGTCCACCATATTCCAAAGCAAATGGAGTCCTTTGATATTGGATTTTCCAGTACTGATAAGGTGGTCGTTTACGATAACTGCAAACCGAAGGGAACTTTCCATAACTACCCGGTCGGCAACTATCGGACAAAAGATATAATCCATAGTGGCAATTGTATTGATAACACCGCTGTTATTCACGGTTCCCGGCATATCAAAGAAAATAAAGTCCAACGGCATTCCTGCTTTGATAAATCTTCCGGCATTTTCTATCGCCTGTTCGGGACGGCTTTCCAGAATAGGATAGGCTTTTTTGCCTAAATGCTTGAACTGTTCATAAGCCAATGCTTTGTAATGTTCATTTTGCTCGATACTTTTCAAATCACGCTCTCGCATATCCTTGATACTAAATTGTGGAAAGTCGCAATCAAGGACTGCCACGTTGTATCCTTTCACGTAGTGCAGGTAGCTTGCCACAAGCACTGTGAGGGTTGTCTTACCGGTTCCTCCTTTTTGGGTGGAGAAAGCCACAAATAAAGGGTCTTTCATACTTTTGAAATTTTTAATTAGTTATACAATCAGTTTATAGATCACTTTTTATGTTTATATGTCAGTTGATTATCACGTTGTTTTATCAATTTGCAGACAACCTTATTTACCTGTTTGTCAATTGACCGGCAAATCAGTTTATCAGTCTGTTTATGTGCATACTGGCTTAATAATTTACTGATATTCTTATTAATTGATCAATAAATCAACAGGCTTGTCTGTTTATCAGTTTACCTGTTTGTCCGTTTACCTGTCTATCGACAAATTGGTTGATTAATCAGGAAATATATCTGTTGACTTCTATATTTCTCAACTGTCATACAAATTGTCTTGTCAATCAATTTATCGGCAAATAAACAAGGAAAAATTATCGTTTGTATCGTTTTTCTGGAAGGTGGTAGCTAGTGGCGTTTAGATGGCAGCTTGTGGCACTTTTACCACTTATAAATCAATGTATAAAGACTTTACTTTTGTCCCCAAGCGACAAAGCGCATAGAAGATGCTTCACCCGCAATGAATAGGGGCTAACCAGTAATCCGTCCGAAGGCGGATTTTTATGTTCTCAAAAACATAGCAAGGTATCTTTTGAGCTGCTCGAAATAAATTCGGCTGCTCAAAAGTACTTGCCCTTGCAGGGGGGCTGGCAATTCCTCCGAAGTCGGGCTGCCTGTTTCAACCTGCGGTGGCATTTGAATGGAGAGTTTTGTCGTGACACCACTAAAATCCATGTAATATGAATGAAGAGAAGAAAAGTAAGCAGGGGCGCAATCCCAAGAATGATCCGGCAGTGTTTCGTTATACGGTGCGTTTTACTGCCCAGGAACATGCCCACTTTCTTACAATGTACAATCAGGCAGGAGTGTATGCCAAGGCGGTTTTTATCAAAGCGCGGGTATTTGATGAGGTATTTAAAGTGATGAAAGTAGATAAAACGCTGGTTGATTATTATACCCAACTCTCCGCATTTCACGCTCAATTCCGTGCCGTAGGGGTGAACTACAACCAAACAGTGAAGGAACTCAAGAGCCATTTCTCGGAGAAAAAGGCGATGGCTTTGCTGTATAAATTGGAAAAACAAACAGCAGAGCTTGCAGCTTTAAGCTGTCAGATTATTTCACTCACGCAGGAATTTCAACAACAATGGTCGCAAAAATCAGTATAGGAAGTTCACTGTATGGGGCATTGGCTTACAATGGTGAGAAGATAAATGAGGGGAAAGGCAAGCTGCTTGTAACCAATAAGGTCTTTGACAACGGTACGGGTAAGATAGATATTCACCGTGTGGTGGAGGATTTCAAGTGCTATATGCCACCACAGGTGCGTACCGAAAAACCGGTGATACATATTTCTCTCAACCCGCATCCGGATGATAAGTTGACGGACGTAGAGTTGGCTGACATTGCACGGGAATACATGGAGAAGCTGGGTTACGGTAACCAGCCGTATACGGTGTATAAACACGAGGATATTGACCGCAAACATTTGCATATCGTATCCATTCGGGTAGATGAAAATGGGAAATGCCTGAACAACGCTTACAATTTTCATCGTAGCAAAGCCATTACTCGTGAGCTGGAACAAAAATACGGTTTGCATACAGCAGAACGACAACGGGAAACAAAGCAAGAACCTGTAAAAAAGGTCAATCTTTCGGATGGTAATGTAAAGAAACAGCTTGGGAATGTGGTAAAATGCCTGATGCGTTATCGGTTCCAGAGTTTAGGAGAATATCGAGCTTTACTTTCCTTGTACAATGTAACGGTAGAGGAGGTGAAGGGTGAAGTACGTGGTCGGGAATATCACGGGATGGTCTATTCTGCAACAGATGACAAGGGTAATAAAGTGGGAAATCCTTTTAAATCGTCCCAACTGGGAAAGGCGGTAGGTTATGAGGCTTTTGAAAAACATATTGCATTTTCCAAAAAGCAAATCCGTGAGAAGAAGTTTATAGGGCAAACCAAAATTGCTGTTACTACAGCCTTAACGCAGACCACTAACCGTACGGAGTTTATCGCTGCACTTAAAGCCAAAGGTATTGATACTTTGTTTCGCGAAACAGAAATGGGACGCATTTACGGGGCGACTTTCATTGACCATAACACAGGATGCGTGTTTAATGGGTCTCGCCTTGGAAAAGAGTTTTCTGCAAATGCCTTGCAAGAACATTTTGTTCCAGATCCAATGAATAAAAATTCACAGACCTCTGATAAAGAAGAATTGTTTGAGAAAAAAACTTTTCCGGAACAAGAGCAACCATTCTCACAACAAAATGACTTTTCTGAAGGAAGTTTGGGCTTATTATCATTCGACGCACAAGACACGAATGCTGAGGAAGAGGCTTTAATATGGAAAATGAAACGAAAGAAAAAGAAGAAACAACAACGTAAAATGTAAAATTATGCAACAAGAAGATGATTTAAGGGCATTGGCAAAGATTATGGATTTTCTGCGTGCCGTAAGTATATTACTGGTAATTATGAATATGTATTGGTATTGCTATGAAGCAATACGGTATTGGAATGTGAATGTCGGAGTGGTCGATAAAATCCTTATGAATTTTAATCATACAGCCGGATTATTCTCATCCACTCTCTGGACAAAATTGTTTGCAGTATTACTGCTTGCCTTATCTTGTATGGGAACAAAGGGAGTAAAGGAAGAAAAAATCACATGGTTGAAAATATGGATAGTAATGGGAGTCGGGTTAGTGTTGTTCTTCCTGAATTGGTGGATACTTGCATTACCATTGCCATTGGTAGCGAATGCGGCTTTATATATTACGACCATGACCACCGGCTATATCTGTCTTTTAATGGCAGGTTTATGGATAAGCCGACTGCTAAAATACAATTTGATGGATGATGTTTTCAATAACGAGAACGAATCGTTCATGCAGGAAACACGGTTGCTTGTCAACGAATATTCGGTCAATCTTCCCACACTATTCTATTACAAGAAAAAATGGAACAATGGCTGGATTAACGTGGTGAATCCGTTTAGAGCGACCGCTGTTTTGGGAACACCGGGTAGCGGAAAATCCTATGCAGTAGTAAACAACTTTATTAAGCAACAGATTGAGAAAGGATATTGTCAATACATATACGATTTTAAGTTCCCTGATTTATCCCTGATTGCCTATAATCATTTAGTCAATCATTTGGAAGGATATAAAGTAAAACCGAAATTCTATGTAATCAATTTTGATGATCCTCGACGCTCTCACCGTTGTAATCCTATCCATCCTGATTTCATGGAAGACATAACGGATGCTTACGAGAGCGCATACACGATCATGCTTAACCTGAATAAAACCTGGGTACAGAAACAGGGAGATTTCTTCGTGGAAAGTCCGATCATCCTTTTTGCGGCTATTATCTGGTACTTGAAAATCTATCTGAATGGCAAATACTGTACGTTTCCCCATGCCATTGAGTTTCTGAACCGCAGGTATGAAGATATATTTCCTATTCTGACTTCCTATCCTGATCTTGAAAATTACTTGTCACCCTTTATGGATGCATGGCTTGGAGGGGCGGCAGAGCAACTTCAAGGGCAGATAGCAAGTGCTAAGATTCCGCTTTCCCGTATGATCTCGCCACAACTGTATTGGGTGATGTCCGATAGTGAATTTACATTAGACATCAATAACCCGGATGAACCGAAAATTCTTTGTGTGGGTAATAATCCCGACAGGCAAAATATTTACGGTGCTGCATTGGGACTCTATAACAGCCGTATCGTGAAACTAATCAACAAGAAAGGGAAACTGAAAAGTTCAGTGATTATTGATGAGTTACCAACAATTTACTTCAAAGGGTTGGACAACTTGATTGCCACTGCACGTTCAAATAAGGTAGCTGTTTGTCTGGGATTTCAGGATTTCAGTCAGTTGGTGCGTGATTATGGGGACAAGGAAGCCAAAGTTGTGATGAACACCGTTGGCAATATTTTCTCAGGTCAGGTAGTGGGTGAAACAGCTAAAACACTTTCGGAAAGGTTTGGCAAAGTTTTACAGAAGCGGCAGAGCATTACGATTAACAGGAATGATAAGTCCACCTCCATTAATACACAGATGGATAGCCTGATACCGCCTAGTAAAATATCAGGACTGACATAAGGCATGTTTGTCGGCTCGGTAAGTGATAACTTCGATGAACGTATTGAGCAGAAGATCTTTCATGCGGAGATTGTGGTAGATAATGCAAAAGTCAGTGCCGAAACAAAAAGCTATAAATCCATTCCTATTATCACAGACTTTACGGATGAGAACGGTAACGACCGAATGAAAGAGCAGATACAGGATAATTACAGCCGCATCAAAGTAGAGATAAAGCAACTGATAAAGGATGAATTAAAACGTATCCAAGATGATCCTAAATTAGTGCATCTATTACAACAACGGGGATGATTCTAATTCGACAGGTAAAATCATATAATTTCTTTATGGATAAGGGCAGTTACTTAAAGAATTACTGCCCTTATTGTTTGAATCACTTACGCATCTATTCCCGTTCATCATCCAATTACATCCGGCCGTTTATTTTTGCTCAGCCAGTTCTTTCAGTTTTTTGTTCATCAGGATAAAGCCATTACGAGTACTTCCGTCAAGCATCTGCTTTAATAATGGAACAAGTATGCCCTTGAATTTTTCGCTCTGCGTGAAAGTGGTTGTGCCGTTTCCATTGTCGGTAAGTGCGAGTTTATGTTCTCCGTCAAAGAGTCCCGGAATAATCAGGTGCCCAAGCCAACGAAACTCTTTATGGGCATCGAAAGCAAGCACTTTGGGTTTAAATGTCATTCCTTGCGCTCCAGGAGGTTCAAGTCGCACGATGATTGTATTTCCAACTTTCACATCTCCTTTTATTGATTTGATAAATGGATTCCAATTGGGATAATTATCAAAGTTCGTCAGGATTGCCCAGATTTTATCGGGCGTTGCATCGATTAAAATGTCTGTTTTGATTTCTTTTGCCATTGTTGCTGTTTTTTTAAGTTGTTGTCAGATACTTCATTGTAATTTTACGCTACAAAGGTATGAGGCAATAACCGCTTTGGTCTTGACAAAAATCAAGAATATCATAACAGTTTCTTTTTGCGAATACGACTAAAGGTTTCTGGGGTCATGCCAAGCATAGAGGCTATGTATTGCAAAGGTACTTGATTAAAAAGCTCTTTGTTGTTTTCAAAAAAGAAGCTGTATCTTTCCTCGGCTGTCATGGATAGATGACTGAAAATACGGTCTTCCAAGGTGGCAAAACAACTTGCAATAAACAGTTTTTCGAGTTGATGCCATTTCGGAACCATGTTACCAATTTTCTTATAATCTGCTATGTTGATTGTGTAAAGTTCTGAATCTATTAATGCCTGAATATTCCAACGGGCAGGTTTTTCAAAAACAAAACTCGAAAGATCGGTTACAAAATATCCTTTTGTCGAAATCCATTGTGTTACTTCCCGATTGTCGGTGTCGACAAATATCCGTAGAAGTCCTGATTGTATAAAACTGAGTTTATCACATCTTCTACTCGCTTTCAGAAAATATTCACCTTTTTTGATTGTCGTTAGTTTGAATAGCGAACTTATAGTTTGCAATTCGTCGGGTAACACTACGCCAAAATAAGATTGTATGTATTGTTCAAGTTCTGTCATGAGTTGGGTATTATTGAGATAGTATTATAGTGGCTCGATTCAAATTCCTTTTCCTAATTTCAAGATAATTCCTTTCAATATGGTAGGAACAATCAGCCTATGGAATGTTCGAACAGGTAGAAAATAAAGTCGTCCGAACCAATTATTAAATTCTACTGTTGTCGAAATGGTTAAGTTTCTTTGTTCAGTTCCGCTTTTGGTGTTGTCGAGAAACAGTGAAACTCTAAAATTCAAGTGTTTATCATTAGCACCCAGGATAACTTCATTCTCCGTTTTGTTGAATACCGTGAAAAGTCCGAGGTGTTCACCCGGTTCGCAGTTGAAATTGTCTACTTGATTCTGTCTACTTGTCTCATTCTCCGAAGTTTTCAGTCCAAATGCTGCTACGATCTTGTTTCTGAGTATAAATAATTTATCAATCCATCGTGGACCACTCGAAAAAAATGCTTTCCCAATATCTGTTGGACTAAACATGTTTTGTTTTATCTTATTATTATTTTCTTCAAGTAGATTTTCTTCTCGGTTTTTAGTTGTAAAAAATAGACACCTTTCGGAAAAGACGAAGTATTTATTGTCTGTAAGTCGTTTGTTTGATTTGATTGATTCCATGCAGATAAATATATTGGCTTAGTTGTCAAATCATACATTTCTATTTTGTAAGAAGTACAATTAGATGGAATCTGAACAGTTAACATATTCTGAGTTGGAATAGGATATACTTTTATGTCCGCAGATGCTGATAATGAAGGAGTATCGTTCATTATTGATGAGGTATTCTTTAATACCGAAAGACCACCATAAGCATGTGAAAAATAGACATCACCATTTGGCAGACGTGCTACGTCCTGTGCGGTTATAAATGCCATACCAGAATTATAAATGGTATAAGCCTCCCATTTATCTCCTCTGTCGAATTTTGTAGCACCTCCGACCCCAGCTGTCCATACAGTATCTGTACTATCAACAAATATATTATAAATAGTATTTGTCGGTAGTGTTGAATTCGATGTATTGTAAAGAGACCAGTTTGAGCCGTCAAACCGAATTAGCCCTTTACACTCCATCATATTACTAATGTTAATCGAATTGCACCATAAGTTATTCTGAGAGTCGAACTTTAAAACTGTAACCGGATAAGTGAGATAAGGAACTTCGGTCTCTGTCCACGCATGCCAGTTGATTCCATCAAATGAAAATATCCCAGGTATCCCTGAATCTAAACCAAATGAACCCCATAATACGCCTCGACCGTCAAAAGTAAGGGCACAAAGGTTATTGTTTGGCAAAAGTGAATTTGAACTGTTATACACATTAACCTGTCCGTTTTCATATTTAAGCAGTCCTCTATTTGCCGTTGAAATCCAAAAAGTATCCGTTGAGACTGGTGCAATACTTCTTACATAGTCGGTTTTAAACTGATCGTAATAACGCCATGCTCCGTTTTCAAAATATCCAACCATAGTTTTATTCCCGAATGTAAATATCCCTTTGTCCTTCCAAACTTTCATGCCATTAAATGGATTTGTTTTCAAACCTAGTATAGTATCAAATACTACTGAAAAGTTTCCTTTATCATATTTAGTTACCCCCCAATTTTTTATCAGTAAATACGAATTCATAACTTCGAGTTGACCATTACTATTGGACTTTAAATCAGTATTAGAGACTTTCACCTTTTCAAAAGCTCCATCTTTAAACCGATATAAACCATGCTGTAATGTTCCTACCCAAATGCACGAATCATCGTTGGTAATTCTATAAGCTCCATCATTACCGATGTCCATTTTATAAACAACACTATTCCCAGTTTCCTTGAAATTGATTAATCCTCCTTTACCCGGCATCCAAATATTATCATTTTTATCAACCACAAGAGCAACTACACCGGCAGCACAGTCCGAATTGGATGCATTATAATTCAACACTGTATTGTTGCTAGTATATTTGTACAAACCATTCTTGGCTGTGCCAACCCACAAATTTCCAGAATTATCAAATCTCGCTACATTACAATCGGCAGTCTGATTATACATGAGCATATATGACCCTTTTTTATAATTATATAAACCATACGATGTAGCCAAAACCAAACTTCCATCGGGAGCTGGAGCAATATCTTTTACATATTGCGGTATAGACATAATGAGATTTCCTGCTTGCATATATTTCAATTGATTATCGAAAATACGGTTAAATCCAAACAAAGAGCCTACAAAAACCGTATCATTTTTATCAATATAAATACCCTGACAAAATTCATCAAAAGGCAAATCAGTGTTTATTCGATTGAATGTTTTGCATGTACCATCTTTAAAACAACCAATTCCATTAAATCTTCCTGCTATCCAAAGGTTATGCTTATTGTCTTTACTCAAACCCGAGATACAATTAGTTGACAAGCCGGCATTAGCTCTATTGTAACAAATACTTTCGTTCGTTTTTTTGTTATATTTTACCAGACCGCCAAAAGTACCCACCCAAAGGGTATCGCCATCATTGTACAAGCTGGCTACCATATTGGTATTTGTGATGTTTTCCCAATTTGCATACTGGGCAAACATAAATGGGCAAATTATTAACCCGAATAGTAATGTAAAGATTGTTCTCATGGTCATTCGAAATTTAAATGGTTAGAATCTTTTGCAAACATCTGGAATAAAGTTATTAAATATTTGGCATGAATTTAAAATATAATTTATCACTGGTGAAAATTATGCTGACTATTCTTTATATTGCCCGTTTTTCTTTAATTGCTCAATAAATCTGTTCCATGCAGTTGCCCTGTTATTTTTATTTTTTTCTCTTTGGGCAATAGATACTGCCGGATTACTTAAAATATTTGCATTGGAAGGATAACCATCTTCGATGTGAAATTGTCCATCTTGGTGGTTTAAGTGCAATACAATATCATCAATGATTTTGGATGAGACATCAGATACAAAAGTTATTGCCGTAAATAAGGAGTCAGTTCCTAAATAGAATTTGATTTTATTGAACTTTCTGATTTTTTCGATAGTCAAAGAATCTTTAAATCGCAATTCACGAGTGGTGACGTTGAACCATTGGATATCACTGCCCAAAAACACCACACTGTCATAGGTACTCGTTGTAGTAGCAATGGTAGTTTTGAAAATTAGTCCGGATGTATCCGAACCCGCTATGTTGGTATTTGTATCGCAAGCATATACTAAGAATAGCGATACTAAAACCGGAATAAATAAGAATGTACGTTTCATAAGTTGTAGTATTAAAAGTTTAATTCAGACAATAATAACTGTACTAATTGGATAATTGGTTTTCGTAAGAGAAAGCAATACCCGTCTGCATATTTGCTCCATTCATCATTTCACTGTTTATCCCTATTCCTATAAATTCCTGTTTTTGAGCTATCAAGTTCATTGTAATAAAAAGCAAGAGTGTGAATAAAACTTTCCGTATCATTTTTATTTATTTTAGAGTCTTATTCCAATTTTTGTTTTTAATACCGTGTTCGGTTTATATCCGTCAGGAATATTAAAATTGGCTTCAACTCCCAAATATAATTTATTTATTTCTATACCTGTTCCAAATAAAATCCCACCACCAACAGGATACGAATAGGTAGGTAACAAAACGTAGTCAGAATAACCTTTTGAACTTCGATACAATGAACTGCCTCCTGTGAATATTGAAAAGTATCCACCAGCATTAAATTTCAACTTGCTTTTTTCTGACAATTTGATATTTGATGAGATAACAGCAGGTATCTCTAAAAAACTAAAATTTGATAATTTTCCGCCATCAAAACTTACAGTTTTGTTTACAACATATTCAAGTACTTCCCAGTTACTATCAATAGAAACGCTATTGAAATTTAATCCTGTTTGAAAACTCCATGCTTTTGAAAAGGGTAAATCTACTATTGCACCTAAATTAAATCCAGGTTGAGAGTTTGCGTTCAAATCAATACCATGGCTTGAACCACCAGTTAAGTAACAACTAACCTGAGCTTGTGTGAAGGCAGCCATACTTAAAAAAATGATAAAAATGTATTTTTTCATTATTTTCTATTTTTAATACAGAGAGTAAAAGAATTACTCTCTGTATTTGTTAGTAATATTAGTTCTATTGAACACTAAAGGTCATCATAAAACTTGGACTAAAACGATAAATGTATTTACCGTCAATTTGTGTATATTCCGCAGTTGCTGTAGGTGTTCCCCAGAAATTTCTTTTAGTAACTTCAGTCCATTTCCAGTCAATATTGCCTGAGCTATCTCTATGCCCATTATTGATAACATTTAACAAGTAGTCTCTCCCTAAAGGTTGTAAAACGATAATATCATCGGAGTTTGTAAATGTTCCTGTGACTTTAACACCAGCTTCTCCAACATTTGGTATTATAGCTTTTACATATGTCTCATAAGTTATAGTACTTCCGCCATCATGTTCATATACTGATAAGGCTTGTTCTTTCTTGTCACTATACCAATCATAATCCCATTCGATATCTACAGGATACCAGCCACTCATTTTTTTGTCTTTTGCATATCCAACATATTTACGAGGCATCTCAAAAGTGTTCATTTGTGAAAATGAACCGGTATAGGATTTAGCATTATTGTCCCAACTAAACGTGTTACCACTTCTTAAAATACGCATATTTAAATTAGCTACAAATATAGTACAATAATATTCTGTTAGGTAAATCTTATTAATTGTAGTTCTAAAACCATCTGTTATAGCAGATTTTGCTTTTTGAGCTTTAATTGATGCCGGCTGGTATTTCTTTTCTGGTTGATTTGGTATTAAAATCCAAACTGGATGTTTGTCTGCATAAGCTTGACTAACTTGAACTTCAGTAATATTACCTAATTTGTCAAAAAGATATCCAACATTTGTTGAGTCATTATTCATAGGATCAAATGAGATTGCTGGCGTGCGGTTATCCTCATCATAATCTTCTAATGGATATGGACAGTTTAGAATTACATTATTTTCAGTCAAATACTGAATTAATGAATCTGGATTTGAAAATGTACCTGAGTTTACTCCACTTATTCCACCAACTTTTTGTGGTTTATTTTTGATAAAAGCAGTTTTAAAATCAGACGTAAACTTGTTAGAGTTTGCTTTTACACGTAATGCACTTGATTTAGAAGTTGTAGTAAATAAATCTTTAAGCATCACACGATCTTCCATATAATTTGGTGACCCAGCTACAATAACTTTGTTTAATTCATCAAAGTAGGTTTGGTCACTCGCAATCATATCCAAAAGAATATTTGTTGTTGTTTCGAGCGCGCTGCGCATTTTTAGTTGTTCTGGTGATAGTGTTTTACTTGCTTCTGGTTGAATTGTTATTTCGTTTTTGTCACACGAAGTAAGGGCGAATGCTACAAGAGCAAAGATATAAAAGATTTTTTTCATTTAAATAATTGTTTTAACAACACTTCGCTTTTCTTGTATTTTTCGAAGCATTAGGTTTATAAACGTTACATTTCAAAGCACTTTTCTTTTACCAAATGAATTATTGGTTTTCGGGAGTTTTGTGCTTCTCTTCTTTTTCTCTCGCAATTTAGTCTTTACTTTTGTTCAAGCTCTAAACTATTCTAATCAATTTAACTTGTATCCATGTTTATTCTTATTCAATCTTTGTATGTTTGAAAACAAATGATAGCCAAAGCTTTGTAGTTATATCATTTCAATTAAACCGATTTACCCCACTATCATCGCACTTACCACTGTACTCCATGGACCAGTTTCACCTTTGCGGTTTACCCAGCGTAGCCAGTACCATGCCGTTTTACCTGCTTTTACACTGTCGAATTTTACTACAAAAGGAGATGCAGAGCATGTTCCCTGAAAATTCATTTCTTCCACGCTTTTAGGTGCATCGCCATCCACCTTCAAATAGATTTCGCATCCAGTTACGCCTTCTGGTTTGGCATTGCTGTGTGCTGAGGCTTGGTCGTAAAAAGACATGGTATGCTGCAAACGTACAGAGAAATCTACACTACCTACCGGAAAAGATTCTGGTGCAGGAACTGGCGTGTGGCTATTAGAGCGTACAGTTATACCCATTCGTACACGGTCGGCATCTGTTACTTTGGGGTTACGTACCAACCATTGTTGCACCGTATCACGAATTGCTTTGGTAAAATCATCACCCGCTTCGTTTTTGGTAATCACATCGGCTGCGGTGCGGTTTTGTTTGTTACTTGCTTTGTCATAAGCTGCTGTCCAGCGAGCTTGAATAGCCTTTAATGAAGTAATCACTTCGGTAGGAATGCCCCATGCAGTAGCATTTTCTGATAGAATGTCAATAAGATTAAACTGCCAAACATTATATTCGGCATCTGTTTTTGGAATGTAATCAGCCATAGATTTTAATTTTAATGGTAAATATAAAGGTTATAAATCGCATATTCTTATTGGTTTATCTTTCAAATCCTAACAATATCATACGTTCTGAAAATATATTTTGAAATTTGAGGAATATATTATCTAACTTTTAGAATATATTATTTTGCTTTCCGTATATATAATATTATGCTAAGAATATGTTTTCTTACTTTCCGTATATATTTTTTTTGTCAGATTATATATTCTTAAACTTTATGACGTTATACGGAATGTTTCCGTGTGTATAACTTTTTGTCGGAAATATATTCGTAAGGTTAATTGATATATTCGGAAACTTTCAGTATCTATTTATTTTCAAAAATAATATATTCGCAAAGCAAGATTAGTTAACAATAATGTTTCAGAATCTATATTTTGAGCACAAACATACATATACACATTAAAAAAAAAATCGCATTTTATAAAATGCGATTTTTTTTCAATAAAGTTCAAGTAGGAAGTTGAAATTTGGCGTATGATACTGATTTAATTCAAGGTATATTCAGTTGAAATTCTGATATTTATAGCCATTCTATAACACAAAATTAAAATAGAAAAACATTGTGTTAAATATTTCGTAGTGCAGCAACTAGTGGAGTCTAAATTTTGTCGCATTTTATAAAATGCAACAAAACAGGCAACATTATTCGTCTTCTACGCTTCTGGGTTTTTATCGTGTTGCTTTCGATAAGCATTGGGAGAAATAGAATAAACTTTGTCGAAAGCCCTGTAAAACGAACTGGGCGAACCAAAACCACATTCCATTGCTATTGTTTCCATGTTTTTACGTTGTTTACTTTTATCCTGCAAGTAAATTAGAGCTTCATTGAGTCTGTATTTGTTAATAAAATCAGCAAAAGACATTTTACCATGAGAATTGAGCAAATTAGAGAGATGATGTACAGGTATATTGGTTTGCTCAGCTAACGAGGGTAGCGAACAACTTTCATCCCGGTAAGGTTTACAGGTATCCATATATGCTGTAAGAGTTTTCCAGTAACTCGCAGTCTGACTTTCGTTAATTTGATAGGGAATTTTCTTTTCATCCATTTTTTCAGTATCCATATAGCCAATTTTAAGAGCTGTCATGACAAACAGAAAAATAAAATCTATATTCATCGCTGTCTGCCCTATAAATATGCTGGTTCGCTCATTGTTAATCAAAAAACAAACTGGTAATGATATGAGTGCAACTATGATATTGACTAATAAGAATAATCTAACCCAAGTGATATTGTTTCTAAAACCATTCTTCTCAATATAAACAGATATTTTTTTTTGAATTCTTACAGCTTGATAGCTAATAATCATGTAAAAAATTATTTGCAAATACAATACTGCATTGATGATGATCATTTCTATACTTCCGGAATAAAAATCATGTATCAACCAGTTTACTCTGTCAGCAACAGGTCTAAGAAAAAATATCAAATTAAATATCAAACAAGGAAGTAGGGGTATTAAATGTAAAAGCGTACTCCAACGAATAAGCTTCATCGGTCGATTTAGCAACGATAAAACATAGAAATATAAACAAGGACCCATCAACATTATTAATAACGCATCAAGGGGAAGGTAATAGGAGAGATAGGATACGTTGTTAGTTTGAACAAAATCAAGATGTAGGTAAACAAGTTCGCTGTAAAAAGCAATTAGCACAAAAAGTACAGCTAAAAAATTATTAGTTTTTTTATTGGGCGAGCGTTTTATAAACAGAATTAAAGCCAGTATCAAAAACAACAGACTGGTTGATAAATGAAGATATTTGGTTTCCATAAAATAATTTAGGTTGTATATTTCTTGAAATGATTTTAAAAATAGTGAATTTATTTCTATTGTGAAATATGTCGGAATGGTATTTTGTTTAGGAGTCTACGATTAATTTTTTCTGTAACATAGTTAGTTTATTTTCTGATTTCTTGTCGGTTTGCACTATCGTCTTTTTTTTGTAGGCTTGCAGGTAACGCAGAGATATAGTGAACTTATACTCAATTTAGAAACAAACCTATTTGTACAATGCCCCGTAAGTTTGGCAAGCACGATAATCTGAACCTTCTTTATCCATTCCGAAGGCAGCCCAGGCACTTGGACGGAAAATTTTTGATTCGTCAACATTGTGCATACACACCGGAATACGCAACATCGAAGCCAACGTAATCAAATCGGCACCAATATGTCCGTAGCTGAATGCGCCGTGGTTAGCACCCCAGTTGTTCATTACCGAATATACATCGGCAAAATTGCCTTCGCCGGTCAGGCGTGGAGCAAACCAGGTGGTTGGCCATGTTTTGTTGGTGCGATCGTCCAATACTTTGTGCACGTCAGCAGGAATTTCCACTGTCCAGCCTTCGGCCAATTGAAGCACCGGACCAAGACCTTTTATCAGGTTGATACGGGCCATTGTTACCGGCATTCCACCTTTTGATATAAATTTAGACGAGAAACCTCCACCGCGGAAATAACCACAGTCAGCCGGATACCAGGTTGTTGCATCCAATGTTTTCTGAACTTCTTCGTCGCTGATTTCCCAGAATGGTTTCATGGCCGGTTGTCCGTCAATGGTTTGCTCACCGCTGCCATCTAATGCTGCCGAACCTGAATTGATTAAGTGAATCAAACCATTCGCTCCCAAACCTTGTAATTTGTGACCGGTTACGCGCTCAACAGCTTCAGGACTCCAATATGTACGCACATCCGCAAAAACCTGAGCTGTATTAGTTACTAATTTCCCAAACAACATAGCTACGCCATTCAACGAATCGTTTTCTGTTGCCACAATAAATGCTTCGCGGATTCCGTTCCAGTCGAACGAAGTGTTCAAAATTGCTTCGGCAAAGTCACCGTTTGGCATAAAGTCAGTCCACTGACGTTGGCCTTGGAAACCAGAAGCGATAGCATTATGTCCCAACGCTTCTTCGCCAAAACCAAGCTCTTCCAATTTTGGATTCCCAATCATCAAATCGCGCATAATCATGGTCATTTTCACTCCAAATTCCCAGTCTATGTCCAGTTGCTCACGCGATTTCTTTTTGTCGTCCTCGTTTGTATCCTCGCCTTCGTTTGGTTTGCAGTTCTTTGCAGTCCATTCCATGGCCTTTTTAAATTCTTCAGGGTCAAAAATGCCGAGTTGTACGCGGCGACTGATTTCGCTCATATCCACCGATTCGTTGCGCATTCCCAAATATTCCTGGAAAAAGTCGGTATTTACGATTGAACCGGCAATGCCCATTGATACAGAACCGATTGATAGATATGATTTTCCTTTCAGACTTGCTACCGCAATGGCAGCTTTGGTGAAACGGATAATTTTTTCCTGTACGTCAGTCGGAATCGTGTTGTCGCCACCATCCTGCACATCGCGACCATAAATGCCGAATGCCGGAATGCCTTTTTGGTTATGACCGGCCAAGGCGGCTGCGAGATATACCGCTCCCGGACGCTCCGTTCCGTTGAAACCCCAGATAGCTTTTGGCAATTGCGGATCCATATCAATGGTTTCGCTACCATAGCACCAGGCCGGAGTAACAGTGATTGTGGCACCAACACCCGACAATTTAAATTTTTCGGCACAAGCTGCCGCTTCGTCAACGCGACCTATAGTTGTGTCAGCAATAACACATTGTACCGGAGTTCCATCGCTATATTTCAGCGTAGAAGTAATAAAGTTGGCTAAGTTTTTAGCCATATTCATGGTTTGCGCTTCTAACGATTCACGTACACCACCCTGACGGGCATCGATAGTTGGACGAATACCAATTTTGGGGTTTTCGCCTTGTAGTCTTCCTGTTTTTGGTTTGCGGGTATAAATTCCAGCTCCTGAAATTGCACCGTCTAATTTTCCTGCTTGCATGGTTTTGTTATTTATTGGTTTATTAAATTTATTTTACAACTTATTGCTTTTTTGTAATTTACTCGTTCTAAACTCTTTGGGTGTACTTCCTGTACTTTTTTTAAAAAGCTTATAAAAATGTTCCGACGAAGAAAATTTAAGCATGAATGAGATCTCTTTGATAGAATAAGCCGTTTCTAATAGCATCTGTTTGGCTTTATCTATTTTGAGACTTGTAAAGTATTTGGCAGGTGTATCCCCAGTATATTTTTTGAAATTTATGCGAAATGAACTATAGCTAAGATTTAATTTAGCTGCTACATCTTCCATTTTTAAGTCTGAGCAGATATTTTCGTTGAATATTATTTTACCTTGTTCAATTAGCTGAAGATGTTTTTTTTCCAATGTTTTGTTTTGGGATTCAGAAATGATAAGTCCAAGCATGTAAAACAACATTCCGGACAGATAAACCTGCGATGATTTTAAACCGTTTATTACAACATCTATCGCCCGGTTAAACAGTTTTACCAGTTCCTCGTTGAATCCAATATCAATTATCAATTTATCCGCAGGAAAGAACCTTCTAATCATTTGATAGTATTCATTTCCTGCCTCGAATCGAACAAAATACTCTTTCCATTCGATATCGCTCAAATGATAGTAAGTATATTTTTGTAACGGACAAATCAATAAAATCATACCTGTTGCAATTTCAACTTCAACCATGTTGTCAAAACAAACATAACCAACTCCATTAGTTATATATATCAGTTTGAATTCATCAGAGACACTGCCTTTTTTATACTGATACCTGAAATCTTTTATTTGACTTGCTTTTATCCTATTTTCATTGAGCAATATGGATTTAAAACCTATCGAATTAATTGTCAATCCAAAATGGATGTCATTGTCTTCAATAACAACATTTTTAAATTCGGATTGTAATTCAATATTTTTCATAGATTATTGTCGTGCTAATACCCTAAAATTGAGAAATTAATGCGATATGATTACATTTTCAGCTGTATTGTAAAGTGGACCGGATGGTTTTGAACCTAAAAGGGCATAATACCCTACATAAACATAGCTTATCAGAGGAATAATCATGGCATAGGCCATACTGTGCGTATAGTCAGAGATTAGTCCCATGATTGGTGTCCAAATAGCTCCTCCGATGATTGCCATAATAATCATGGAGCCTCCAATTTTTGTATTTGGCCCAAGTCCTTTTACACCCAATGCAAAAATTGTTGGGAACATGAGTGACATAAAGAAGCTTGATATTACCAATGCCCAAACACCGAAAAATCCTGGAATAAGTATGGCAACAGCCACCATCAGCATGTTTAGCCCACTGAATAAGCCCATCAATTTATTTGGCTTAAACTTACGCATCAGAGCAGTTGATACAAATCGACCAATACCAAATGCCAGTAAAGCGTATACGAGGTAAACACCGGCTTCTTTTTCCGGCTTTTGAATATAGTCTTTTACATATTGAATCAGAAAACTCCAGGTTCCTACTTGTGCTCCGACATAAAAGAATTCGGCCAATATGCCTTTTAGGAAATGTGGGTATTTTATCATTTTTTTGAAATGCCCATGTCCATCTTCCGTTTTATCCTTACTTTTGGGAATACTGTCCGTTTCAGCTGGAAATTTTACTTTCCAAATCAAAAATGCCCATAATAAAATAATAACTCCGATAATCATGTAGGGAGGTATCACCCGTAAAATTTCCTCGTGTAAGTAATCGTTATAAGTACCTGAAACTTTCATTGCATTTATCATTTCGTCTGAATATTGAACACCTGAAAAAATAAACTGACTGCCGACAAAAGCGCCCGTCATAGCTCCCAGTGGATTAAATGCCTGTGAGAAATTAAGTCGTTGGGCAGCAGTCTCAGGATCGCCCAAAACAGAGATAAAAGAATTGGCACCTGTTTCAAGAAAGGCCAAACCACAGGCGATGATATACAATGCAAAAAGGAAAATCCCAAATTTTCCAATGATAGCAGCCGGGTAAAATAGAAATGCACCAGCGGCAAAAAGGAATAACCCAATCATAATACCTGTTTTGTAGTTATATCTATCCATCACCAAAGCAGCGGGCAATGCCATACAGAAATATCCAAGATAGAAAGCCGATTGAACTAATCCTGCCTGAAAACGATTTAACTCAAAGGATTTCATGAACTGAGGTATCAAAATATCATTCAGGTTGTTTGGAATTGCCCAAAGATAAAATAATGCGGTTACCAACATGAATGGTATTAAGTTTTGTTTGCTAACAATTTTGTGTGTTCCCATAAAGATTTTCAAAAGATTAAATATGTTTTATTAATGTGTGATTACTAAATTTACAAACTGTTCTGTTCCATTCTGTCAAACTTAATTTTCCTACTGAAATATGTGTTCGGTTTTGTGTATAAGAACTTCCACATAATCTGTTGTTCGTTGTTCTTAATATTTACTTTTATTCTGGATTACTAAACCATTCAACAACTTTCAATAAAGGAAAGAATGTCTGACTCATTGCTGAATGCAAACATTCTTTCCTACCTTAAAAAACAAATACATGGCGATAGTGAACATAGACTCAATCAAAAACAACCGATAATATTTTATTTTAGTTTAATGCACTATCCTATTCACAAATAAAGAGTTTTCCAAAAAATGCAGGACAATGAAAATCCGGTTTAGGAGTTGTAATCAGGTTCCAACTCAAATAATGAGGAACAGAAGACTCATCTGCACATTTATAAAAGTTGGCATTGATGGTTTCAGGGAGTTCACCCGAAATAAAACCTATCAGGGAAAACGGTATTTCTACCGTAAGTTTCCATTCTGAAACACCTGGCCTGGTATCAAATGGTGCATTCCCCAATGAAGCATAGCGTTTTATTGAGCTTATTTCCTCCGTGGTGAAAGGGATAATATTATCGGTTCTGCTATCGCGTTTAGAGGCCAGACAAGTGCCAATGCAATTGAACTCAAAATTAAAATAAGATAGCTGGTCCGGTAGCTGGCAGAAAAATTCGACACAACTATCTTTCCAAACCGGATCGTGATCGTTGGCGTACCATGCATGAATATTTTTTTCTGTGATTTTAAAATGTATGAACAGGCTTTCATTTGATCGGGCTATCTTGAAACGACAATCCGGTTTATACGGAAATTGTGTCGGCCAGTTCAACATATCGATATATTCAAAGGTATTATTCTGTTCAAAAAAATAGGAAGCATCTTTGGAGCTGGCTGTTTCAAGCTTCGGATGATAGTGTATTTTCAGAAATTTCATTTTTATAGTTGGTTTTTAATATTCAATTTTATATTCCACAAATGCTTCAATAGCTTCATACGAGGCTAATCCAAGGCTGTTGTATAAATTCGCTGTAGCTTGGTTGGATCGCTAGAATTATCATCTGGCATCTCAATATCTTGTCCTGAGGTAATAATCTTTTTAGCATCATAAACCGAACACCAGTCAGTCATAACAAGCCCATTAAAACCAAGGACATTTCGCCACAACTCATTGATAACATAACTATTTTGCCCACATCATTCACCGTTTAACTGGTTGTATGAAGTCATCACAGACATCGCGCCTGCATCAATTCCTGCTTTAAATGCTGGAAGATAGATTTCATGCAGTGTGCGTTCGTCAACAATAGAATTAGAATTTCTTCTTTTATAATCAGTATTGTTACATACAAGATCCTTCAAGGTAGCCAATGTTCAGGTACTTTGAATTCCTACTACATAGTTTTCGACCATACGCGCTGCCAGAAATGGATCTTCACCGAAATATTCGAAGTTGCGTCCACATCGTGAGACACGATAGATATTCATCCCTGGCCTAATAATACAGCAATGTTTCCTGCACGACACTCTTCACCGATGCTCATCGCGTATTTTTGAGCCAATTGAGGACTCCATGTCGCGAATAACGCCAACGGGCAAGGAAAGGCGGTAGACTTTTCCATTTGATTACTCAACTTTTTCTTTATATGTACTCCTTGAGTAGCATCCGAAAGATACAATTCCGGAATGTCATATTTCTTGAATCCTCTAATATAAAACGAATTATCTCCGCTGATGAGTTAAGTTTTTCCTCGATACTAATTTTTAATAAAATAACATCAGCCCTTTTGCCAGCTATTTCATAACTTATGGGTGTTTGAAATTTTGGCCGTGCCTGCTATCTACTTATTTAATTTAACAATAATAGACACATGATTAATACAATTCTATTTTTCATTTATATTCTATTTTTAATTATACTCATGATCATGAAATCACCAGCTACTATTCTTGCTTTTTTAGTTTCAAATAATCTATAAACCAGTTGGCATTGTCTTTTCCTGTTACATTACTTATAGCTACGGGTGTTTTTGGATAATTTGAATTAAAATACTTTAAAGTTTCATAAAATTTATCAGGGTAATATTCTAATCTAAGATTAGTTTCTTCACAATTTCCCACTAATTCCGGCAAAATAATCTGTGCATCTTTAAACTTTAAAGCAGTTGCTCCTCTAGTTAACTGACGAAAGGTTTTAACCAGCCCATTATTAACATCTATACTATCTGTTTTACTATAATAGATTAGTATTTCTTGCTTAGTTTTACATTTGGTAAGTGGGAGTGGAATGTTAACGGAAAGTTCTTTACCATTATAGTACCAGTCATTCTCATTAGCAATAGAAGTATATTTCAGACTAACTCCTTTTACTGTAATTCTTTGTGGCATTTCTGCACCATATAGTTTTAGAGTATAAGTTCTACTTAAAGGCATTCCTGCATAGTTCCCTTTACGGGGCATGATGGTAATTTTCTGCATCCTTTCTGGCATTTGAGTTGAAACCACTTTAGTAAATGCATATTCTTTTGCATAATTTTTACTATTCCCAGCATCCTCATAAATATCAGTTGATCCGTTACCACCTGGGAATACACCAAGGATGGTTTTATCAGGGTTATTATTCAGATTTTTAACAGAATGGTACATCGGAATAATTGCACCTGCTTTTACATAAATCGGATATTCTTCCAATGTAAAGGACCTTTCCAGGACTTGACCACCCCGCAATAAAGTACCGGTATTCCATTCATACCAATCATTACCTCCTGGAAGCCAAAGTTTTATTGTAGACTCACCATTCTCCATAGGGGACACTATTGGGGCAACTAAAATATCATCACCAAACATGTATTGTGTCTTGTAATCGTAGGCTTCTTTTATATCAGGATAATCATAATACAATGGCCTACAGAGGGAGATTGCAGAATCGTAGGTTATTCTTGCCATTTGATAGATATAAGGCGCCAACTGGTAACGTAATCGTATTGAATTACTTAGTGCATCATAATATTCTCCCTTAAAATTCCATATTTCCTTATTAAGTTCAGCATTTTTGGTGGAATGGGTTCTAAATATTGGACTTAACGCACCAAACTGCATCCAGCGTACATATAATTCTGGATTAAGTATCTTTTGCGAAGAAGGTCCAAACATGTGACCGCCTATATCATGACTCCAATAACCGTATAATACATTAGAAGCACAATTGGTAAAATAAGGTTGAAGAGCCAAAGAGTTCCAGGAAATAATAGCATCTCCTGAAAAGCCAATCTGATAACGATGATTACCAAGGCCTCCCCAACGATGATATAACATAGGGCGTGTAGAAGAATTACGTTCTTTATCCGAAAAGAACATATAATTCAACCACCATACATTACTCAGTTCTTTAATTTTTTTATCATAAGGCCATTGTTGCCAATCGAGCCACCAAAATTCCACTCCTTTCTTTTCCATAGGGTGCAACACAACATCAAACAGGGTTTGCATGAATAGCTTATCCGAACCAACAAATGGTATGTTTTTTTTGCTCGTAGTATCAAAATTCATCTTTTGGGCAAAATCATTATATGGTAATTCAGAAGGCGCAATACCAGAAGCAGGATGAAGATTAAGTGTAGTTTTTAACCCTTTATTTTTTAACCATGACAGGAATATGTCCGGATTGGGAAAAAGCCGATTATTCCATGTCCATCCTGTCCAATGCTGTTTTTGTCCGAATTCATCTTTTTTTCCTCTTAAACTGTCTGTAATGTGCCAGTCCATATCTATTACAAAAACATCCAAGGGAAGATTGTATTTTTCAAAATTGCTTACCACATCACGTACTTCATTATCTGAATAACTCCAGTATCTTGACCACCAGTAACCAAAAACATAACGTGGAGGCAAGGGCACTTTACCTGCAATCTGGGAATAATCATACAATGCCTTTTTAAATTGATTCCCATAACCCATAAAATACAAGTCCTGACAATCTCCTGCAGGGCGTTGTTTTACCCATGACCAGTCACTTTTATCAAAGAGCAGGGTTTTAGAATCATCAATCAAATTCCAGCCATCAGTAGCTAATAAGCCATCCTCAAGTTTTAATTTCAGGCCATCATAGGCACGTGTCTCGCCATCAAAACCATCAAGGGTTTTGTAGGTTCCTTTAAGATTGCCAGTTTGTACCATCGAGGGAACCCAATTGAAACTATGCGCGGGATCGAGAAATTTAATCAGTAAATTTTGATCAGTGAATTTTCCTGTACCCAATTTATAATGAAGTTCCAATTCATCAGTGGTAAGTATTAGCCAACCGTCCTTTTTTTCCTTCGAAAAACGAACAATTGGTAAATACCGATTGATAACAACAAAGCTGGCTTCATCAACAAATGTTGCTTTATCTGACCACTCCATGCGAATAAGGCGAGGAGTCAATATTGTAAAACGAACCGATCCGTCAATAATTACTGACTTAATATCTGCTTGTGATTGTATGATTGGCTGAGAAAAAAGGCACTGCAATGGCAATACAATCAGCAACATTATAATTATTTTTTTCATAAAAGAAGATTAAAATAGATAAATATATTTAAAAAAAATCGTTTGACGCCGATGTTATGATTTTGTGTACTTGATTTTAAAAACCCAAGCATAATTACTTGGATTTGTTGACGGTGAAATAACAGGAGGCACAATTGTCAGTTTATTGCCGGAAAATGAAAATTTCACCTTTCCGTTAAAACCCAACATACTGACCGATTCTGCCTTTGAAATGCCTTCAACCACAATGGATTTATCACTCCATTTGGTTACGATCACATACAATTCACTTCCTTTTTTGGTAAAGTACACAGTGGTTTCAGGTGTTACAACCGGCGCTTTCTCCCATTTCCTGGTCTCATAAATTGCTTCACCATTGACTTTCAGCCAAGATCCAATATCCGCAAGTCGTTGCTGCATAATTTCAGGAATACGGCCATCTGCGGTTGGGCCAATGTTGAGCAGCAGATTTCCACCCCGAGCTACCTTGTTGATCAGAATGTGTACCAGTTCTTCTGAGGTTGAATAGTCTTCCAGAACCTCATTCCGGTTGTACCCGAATGATCCCGCTATGCCGCGGCACTCTTCCCATGGATGTTCAAATTTAGTGTCATTAGCATTCCCCTCGTGTACCAAATCATATTCGGTGGTGTAGATTCCGCCGTGTTTGCTTCGGGTCTCCTTTCCCCAGCGATCGTTTACCACAACGCTGTTTTTTACAGGTGATTCGTTGTACAACCAAGCCAGGAATTGAGTGCTTTTCCAGTCCTCGCTCGGATGCTCCCATTCTCCGTCAGTCCATATCACATCAGGTTGGTAACGAGTGACCAGATCCTTCATTTGCGGAATCATGTGTTCGTCCACATATTTCGCCAGATTGGCTTTGTACAAGGGGTTAAACCACTCATAAAGCGAATAGTAAAATCCCATGTGTAGTCCTTTCTCTTTCACCGATTTGGAAAGGTCACCACATAAATCACGGTGCGGTCCGACGTCCATCGAATTCCAGTTCCAGCTCTGTTCGCTCGGCCAGAGGGTAAAACCCTCGTGATGCTTAGAGGTCAATACAATGTATTTGGCGCCTGCCTCTTTGAATCGCTCTGCCCAGGCATCAGGGTCAAACATTTCAGCTTTGAAAAGGTTAGCAAAATCCTGGTATTTGAAATCTTTCCCATATACACGATTCTGATAATCAATAAAGTAGTGTTGGGTTTTGGATGGGTTCACCAAGCGACTCCAGTACCATTCGGCATATTGCTCGTAAACACCTACTTTGTCGCGTTTCGTCGGACTGTAGGCGGGAACTGAAAACAACCCCCAATGAATAAATATTCCAAATTTGGCATCCTCGAACCATGCCGGAACAGGACGGCTGTCAATGGATTCCCAGGTAGGCTGATAGATTTTCTGTGAAAAGCTTTGGATGCCACCCAAAAGAAACAGAAAAAGTAAAATTTGATTTTTCATTTTTAATACTGTTTGTTTTAATTGTTATTGAAAATTACAGAATCGACAAAAGTAACTGGCTCTTTAGCAATCTTACTTCGTTAATTCAAACTCTGCTTTAAGCCTGATATCCTCAGAACTGCTTCCCATAAGTACTTGAAATTTTCCGGGTTCAACGACCCAGTGCATATCTTTATCTAGCATCTCCAAATCTTCAGTTTTGAGAGTGAAATGTATAGTTTTTGTTTCTCCTGGATCAAGTGAAACGCGTTCGAATCCACGGAGTTGTGTTTCGTAAGTAGTAACACTACTAACTTCATCTTTCACATACAATTGCACAACATCGTCACCTTTGCGGCTTCCGGTATTGATCACATCCATTGAAACTTGAATCATACCCTGTGTTTGCTGAAGTACCGGATTAACTTTCAGGTTTTTATACTCGAAGGTAGTATAACTTAACCCATAGCCAAAAGGATAAAGTGCACCAACTACTGCTGTATGGCCCAGTTGTCCGGCTTGTGAACCAGGTTTAAACGGAAAGTTCAATTCAATTTGTCCAAGTGTTTTTGGAAAGGTAACCGAAAGTTTGCCGCCTGGATTGTTATCGCCAAATAAGGTTTCTGCAATTGCTTTTCCGCCCTCTGCATTCGGGAACCAGGCTTCGAGGATGGCTGGAATAAAACGGTTTTCCCAGTTGATAGTCAACGGTTGTCCGTTGATCAAAACCAGAACAATGGGTTTTCCTGTTTCTTTTAAGGCCTGAAGCAACTGTAACTGACGACCAGGTAAACCCAATCCTGTCCGTGATTTACTTTCTCCGCAACGTTTTTCGTCTTCGCCCAAAACAGCAATTACCACATCCGATTGTTCGGCCTTTTTAACAGCTTCGGAAATCATTTTTTGCTCGCTGAGGGTAAGCGGTGTGGGGATTATTTCGCTTTCGGGCCAGGTGGAATCTATAACTTCGCAACCTTTCATATATTCTATGTTGGCCATTTTGCCAACATAATTCTGAATCCCTTCCAGTACATTGGTAACAGTAAGGTTTTGCGGGCCATAACGACTAATATAGGCTGTTTCATCGATTGCCAATGGACCTGTTACCAGAATGTTTTTCAACGATTTCAGATCAAGCGGGAGGAGTTTTTTGTCGTTTTTAAGTAAAACGAGCGATTCTTGAGCCATTTGCAATACAAATCCTTTGGTATCGGGCGAAGCCACAATCTTATCAGCCGTTTTCGTGTCTTTCACATAAGGAGTATCGAACAAGCCAAGCTGGAATTTAACCCGAAGCACATCGGACACATTTCTGTCCAGTGTTTGCATTGATAATTTACCTTCGTTTACCAACTCCCGAAGAGGAAGAATGTAATCTTTGGGTGGAGTTAAATTCGTACGAACATTCATTCCGGCTTCAGCAACCTGTCGAACAGCTTCCTTATAATCGCTGGCAACATGATGTTTGGTAGTAACAAACTCAACGGCTTCACTGTCGGAAACCACGTATCCACGGAATCCAAATTGCTGACGCAACAACTCTGTCAGAAAATAATAACTAGCACTCACCGGAACGCCATCCCAATCATTATAGCTACTCATAACACCCAATGGGTGAGCTTCACCGATGATTTTACGATAAGGATAAAGATAAAGTTGGTGCATTTCGCGTGGTGCCACATGCGGATCTGTACGGGCCTTGCCATCACGACCTCCCTTCGGAACGCTGTAAACCGCATAATGCTTTAGGGTGGAAGCTATGCCTTGCGACTGAATTCCTTCCACCATTTCTTTACCCAGTGAAGCTACAAGAAACGGATCTTCACCATAACATTCCAGAACTCGTCCCCAACGTGGATCACGTGCAAGATCGAGAATTGGTGCATAAACATTAGTATAGCCAAGAGCTTTGGCCTCACGACCGACAATTACACCTGCCTGATGCACCAATGCTTTATTCCATGTACTGCCAATAGCAATAGGTGCAGGTAGTGGTGTGGCCCGGTCGTGGTTCAGTCCGTGGATACCTTCATTCGAGAAATCGACAGGAATGCCCAATCTGGTTTCTTCCACAAACCAATGCTGAATTGTATTGATGGCTTCAGCATGTTTGCTGAATGGATAAGAATACTGGGTTGCATTGAGGCCGTTCAGCTGCTCATCAATATTGGCAATACCATCTTTCCAGATTTCGTTTTTCCATTCCGGAGTAGGTAATTCATCTTTCAATACTCGTTTATAACCATACAAAGTAGCACACTGGCAGGTCTTTTCGTCAACCGTCATCTGGCTGAGCAGATTGGCAATGCGTGCATCAATGGGTTGAGATGAATCTTCGTAAATGTCTTTTACATTATTTTTGTTGAAGTCGATCCAACCTTCATGGTAAATTGTTTTACTTTGAGAAAAAGCTGAGATTGGAGTCAATAGTATTATCAAAAAAGACATAAATGCTGATAGCTTGACACAATATTTCATATTACTTTTCATATATTTCTATAAAATTGTTTATCCTTGTTAATTCAATAAAATCAGAAATTCCAACCAATCCGGGGTTGCGGTTTAACCGGAATATTAAGTATTAATCCATTCCACTTTGTATTCAGTATCCCATCTTTTATTGAAAAATCTGGTTTATCCGTTGGTAAATGGATTCCCTGGATTCCCATAGAAAACGTAAAACTCATGACTGCCTGTTTCATTTCTGAAAGGTCAAAATCAGTTTCAGCGCCCGAATAAATGACAAAATCGACCCAGGAGGACTTTTCATCACCACCTTTTTCCCAATGTCCTTTCAACTGGTCGAAAATTGTCTGATAGAGTTGAATATTGAACTGTAATCCATTGATAAAGAAACTTTTAATGGCATTATCCGAAGATGGAATGGTAAGGTCTGCTGCTTTTACATTTCCGAATTCAAAACGCAAACGAAGGTCTTTTGCCTTAAATCTCCCATCCTTTAAGCGGTCAAAAGACGGGTGTTTGTCTCCTCCGTTGGTTGAAAAACTAATACCGGCAAGCACATTGTTTTCTTTTTGCTGACTTTGAAAATTTACAGATGTGAAATCGTAAAAATCGTGGAAAAACCGAACCTGAAGATATTTTGGGTTCTGCGCATTACCCCAGTAAGCAAGAAAAGGTCGGCGTTGAATCCACAAACTGGATAGATTGGCCGTTGAAAGTACATATTTGTCAGTCATATAACAAGTTCCGATAATTTTCGGTTCTGTTTTTTCGAACACATCGGTTTCTGTACGCGGATATTCGGGTGAGAGAAAATAGTGCAACAGATATTCGGGAATCTGATGCTTTATCTTTACATCTCTTCGTTTTTCTTCTATAACGGTAACGATTTTTCCGTTTGACCCCTGTTTCAGGATAGCATAAAACGAAGGGCTGACCAACGTACTGTAAGACCTGCTGTGTGGACCTGCCCATTGACCGGTTGGCTGATGATAATGCCTGGCTATCATTTCCCAGCCAATCGAATAGAGCGAATCTATCATTTGTTTGGCCGATGGCTCAATGATATGCATTTTCATGTGTTCCAATTCGTCCAGAGCAACAATGGTATAAGTGGGGCTGTTGTATTCGGTGAATCCACCTTTATCCAAAGTATAATCATAAAAAGTCTTCAACCGCTTTTGTGCATAGTCCTTCATCTCCGGAAGATCGAACAGATGTGAGACCGTATAGGTGACATATGTTCCCATTATGGCTATGTTGGTATAACCAGGCTGACAGTTCCTTTTCTGAACCGCCCTTGCAGCCAGTATGATCGAATTTTTGATTGCCGGTTTCAGTGCTTCCGGAATTTCTTCCTGATGCCCCATCCAGACATCCAGCAGGGTAACTGCATTAAAATCGGCCCAGTTATAGTCAATCGGTGTCTTTTTAGTCGCAAGAGGTTCCTCCTGAAAATAGGACCATACTCCGCATGATTTGGAATTAGGATCATGATCCTGTAACGAGATCGTTTTTTCAATTACATCGAATGCCCGTTGTGTGTATTGATTATCTCCCAGATCAAGCAAAGAGGCTGCATACCAAATTGAACTGCGGATATCATGGTACACCCCACTTTCGGCATCGGTGTGATAGTTATATCCATGCAAGGTTGAAGTGATCATCTTTCCTTCAGGATCATATCGCTCATGCATATCTTTTAAGGATTCATTCAAGGTTTGCTTCTCCGACGTGGTCAATTGTACCTGCTCATATTTAACAAAACCATCATTGCTTTTTTGGGCAAAACAGGTTAGGAAAGACCATTCGATTAAAATAATTAAAATTAAATATTTCATTTCTTATTTTTCTATCAATTTTGTAATCTCGCTACTGATCTGTTCAGCAAGTCGCTCATAACCTTCACTATTATAATGAACATTCCCTTTTGAACCGCTGTATTTCTCCAGGTCCGGCTCCATTAACCCGTACAGGTCAATTACTGGGATGTTGTTTTCTTCCATAATTTTACTAGCAATCCGGTTCCGGTCAATCACAATCTGGTTTTTCACAGGATCCAATTTTACCCCAGGTTCATTGGATGGATATGGGGTAGTAAGAGAATAAATTAGTTGACACCCTTTTGATTTATTTGATTTCAAAAATTTTACAAATTTTCTTAGACTCTTTTCGTATTGTTCGTTGGTAAGATGCCAACCATGAAGCCCATTGTTAAAGTGTATGACAGCATGGTGGTACTTTGCCATAGCCATTTTTGTTTCGCTGAATAATGCCGGGTCTTCGATGCACCTTGATGAGGCATATCGATCACAATTGGCTATACTAGATAATTTGGCTGAGACGGCGGGATAGTACCCTTTTGAAATGGAATTTCCGATAAATAATACACGGGGTTTCGTGGTATCGCCTTCGTGTCCCCACCAGAAATCACTCCATTCCGTATCTTCCCGGGTAACTTTTTGTGAAATGCATCCCCCTATAAAAATGAGTATTATTGGTAGGATAATAAAGATTTTAAGTTTCATGTGTTTGTTGTTTTTAATTAATTTGTTAAGTCATATTTCCTTAATTTGCTTCAGCCTTCAATTTTTCAATTTTAACTCTGTACTGATCGAGTACTTCTCGAAATGGTGGAAATGGACAATATTGTGCCTTATCATCGCGGTAAAGCGTTGGACAACACAAGTGATCTGATTTCAGCTTTTTCCATTCCTTCCAAAGTTTATCGTAGGTTAAGATGTAAGCCTGCATCAAATCAGCATCTAGCAGTTTTTTGTTTATTTCGGATTCCTCAGCGAGTAATTGTATCTTCCATATCTGTTCAAAAATCTGATACTTGATGCGACCATAGGTACAGGATACTTCAAGAAATTCCTGATCAGCCTTATTCGGCAGATGAATTGTCCTGGCTATTTTTTCAATCGTTCGCCACATCTTCACTGCCTCAGCCTTTTCCTCTAATACCTCCTTAATCTTACCATTTTTGATGACCATACTCAAATCAATTGCAGTCAAATACTCGTCACGGCACCACCAATCACTCACATTGGCATAAACAGAAGCTTGTCCGTGCATAACAGCTGATGCAGAGAGTAAACAAAGCTTACGCAATTTTATCAAATCATCTCCATCAATCCCGAAAAGGTAACGGGCTGCATCGTTAAACAACTCCTCCTCCGAGCGCCATGGTTCACGGGCAAAACGAGTGAAAACCTGAATATTCAGATCAACCCAAAGCTCGTTGTTGATATAGGGACCCGCCCATCCATCCCCACGAGCCCATGTCCAGATTCCAATTACCTGCGGACATTTTAATAAGTCGTGCAGACATTTGGCCGGGCCTGTATTTTTAATCCACGCAAATTCTTCCCATCCATCAATAACACCCTTGCCGATGTAATATGGGTGAGCATTTTTCCCGTATAATCCTGCTGGATTACATGAAATCTCAACGATCTGCTGATGTTTTCCGATACCCAGGCAAGGATTAAACGGTTTGAGGCGTATGTAATCGGACTGCACGTGTTTGATGGAGAATACCAGATTGGGATGAGGTTCTACTGCATTTGTAACTTCAAGATAATAAGCAGGGTTTGTATGAAAATGACCAAAGTCCCATGTGCGATAGAAAAGTTTCTTGTTCCGCTTCACGCAAATCTCATCGCGAAGAATATTTATTAAAGCAATTTGCTCTGCAGGATTTCCTGCAGGACTACCGCCAGCGTAATCAGGAAATTCATGAATATACGTTTCTCCAAAACGTGTAGTCAAGCCTGCCAGATCAGGGAATCTTTTGAAAATTTCAAATATCTGTGCACGCAGCACTTCCTCTGTCCGGGGTTGAAGAATGCTGGCCTTTAGCTTCGTGCCTCCAAGCACATTTTTGTCAGTACCCGTTCCCTCCAGTGACATCTCCTTACCATATTTTTCCTGAATCGACTTTGGAACCACTAATAAATCGGTGAACGGATAGAGTGGCATTCCGGCTTCTTTTGCTTGGCGTATTTCCTTGTCAATTTTCAAGGCATAGGTTTCTGCCTCTGTGCGTGCCTTTGAACCCTTCGGCATTAGCTCAGGATCGAACGAATCGTAAGTGATAGCACAAGGAAGAAATATCCTTGGTACCTGACCATTAAATCCTTGCTCCTTAAGATAGTAAGGATCATTATACTTTGTAACAAAAGGTGGTTCACCTGGATTGTGATGAACCATATTAAGATTGTACTGAAATGTAACACTTTGCTTTTCCTTTGCATTTTTGACACTCTTTATCATCACTTCTGGCTTTGAACCTGATGCTTCATTCTTGGTGATATTATTGTACCCAACTCCAATAATTCCAAATAAAGCAACGAAAATTACTACAACTACATTTTTCATTATAACTATTTTTATTTACTTCTTACTATATAGCTTAAAACCGAGACCGGACGGGCATCCGAAACATTTGCATACCAATCCAGAACCCTGGAAGAATTTTAACAGGAATTTTGACTTGATACCACCTTCCGTCTGAGCTTTTAACGGGAATAATGACCCATTTCCGCTTTGTCCATTCTTCATTGGGCAAACTATAAATTACTTGTGCCTTCTTTATTGGTAACGGACTTTTTACTTTAAACCTAACCTGAATATATCCTGTATCCGATGCTCAACACGAAGGAAACATAAAGATTGAAATTGAAATGTGTATTTACTTGCCATCAGCATTGACCCAAACTATCGCTTGTTTAAGCAACTTTCTGAAATTTGCATCCTGATAGGTTGGCGCGGCATGCCCGCTTTGCAGGGTAACGACCCTTGCCTTGCCGTAGTGCCATGTCCACCCAATGACTGTATTGCTCGATTTTTCTGTGGCGCTTAAAATGGGTTCAACTCCGTTTGCCACATAATAGCCTTTATAAGTTTCATCGAAGGCTTCATAATCCTTTACTCCTTTTGTGACAGGGTGTTTTTTGTTTACTATATTGACCCTGAAGTGAATGTCGTGAATGTAGGTGCAAGCAGCATATTCTTCACCATCCACAGTAGCAGGTTTGTGAAAATACTTTCCTCCAACGATTTTCCAATATTCAGGCCAATCATCAAAGGCGCAAATACTGTGATGAAGAACAACCAGTGGTTTGCCTTCCCTGATGCATTCAGCGACTATTTTTTCCTGCTCCTGAGTAATCTTCTGCCACATGTGGTAGAAAACCAGAACATCGTAATTCCTCCTGTTTTCAGGTAAAAACTGATCGAAGGCAGATGGAAATTCCACCACCTGACTGGTAATATTCTTACCCATACCGGTTAACATTTCATTGAACGGAGCTTTGTCATAAGGATGTCCACCAGTAACAACAAGTATCCTGATAGGCTTTTTGGCATCAGAAGACATAGGGGAAAAGAACAGAACTGAAAAAATAAAGATCGAAAACGCAAGAAGGGTTTTCATAAATATGGTATTTTAATCATTATCAATTTGAAATATTCCATTCAGAAATTTAACGAATTGTTGGAGGAATACTTTCTGCACCGGTCGCCCAGGTTTTATTGGGCTGATCGCCCATTATAAAAACAAGTTCGCCCCCTTTGACTATTTCATCATGCCAAATAAACGACCGGTCAAAAGGCTTCCCGTTCAACCTGGCCGACTCAATGTATATGTTCTTTTTAGAATTGTTGATCGTCCTGATGGTAAATTGCTTTTTGTTTTGAACCTGGATGCTGACCTCCTCAAACATCGGGCTGCCAATCACATAATAGGGCATGCCCGGGCATACCGGGTAGAAGCCCATCATACTAAATATCAGCCACGCCGACATCTGCCCGGCATCATCGTTACCACATAAACCGTTGGGGATAGGTTCGTACTCCTTCTCAACAATATGGCGCACCCATTTCTGTGTCTTCCAGGGTTCGCCCGCATACGGGAATAGATACGAAATATGATGGCAGGGCTCGTTTCCGTGCCAGTAATGGGTCTCATTAAAAAACTCGTCAAGTTTATCGAGAAAAGGTCTTTTTCCCCCCATTAATCCGATCAGGCCGGACACATCCTGCGGAACATACCATGTGTACTGAAACGGGGTGCCTTCGCAAATGAAGAAATTCCCCGTATCCTTCCTGTGGAACCCGTGAACGTAGGGATTAAAATTTTCCACCCATTTCCCGTCGGCATGACGGCCACGCACAAAACCACTGACCGTATCGAACACATTCTTGTAGTTCCGCGAACGGCGCAACAATTCTTTGTAATCTTCCGCCTTTCCCAGTTTTTTTGCCACCTGCGAAAGTACGTAGTCGTCGTACGCATATTCCATGGTACGCGACACTTGTTCACGATAGTGGAATGCTTCCTTTATGGTATCCTCCACCGGGATGTAACCATATTTCAGGTACGAATTCAAAGCCCTACGTCCTTTTCCATCGCTATAACTCGCGTAATCGGAGTTATATTCAAAAGCGTTTTTGCGCATCAGGGTATATGCTGACTCAATGTCGAAACCTTTTATGCCTTTCAGGTAAGCATCTCCGATTAACGATACGCCGTGATCGCCGATCATGGCCGACGTATAATTATTATACAATGGGAAAATAGGCAGCCAGCCACCCTGCTGGCCCATCAGGATAAACGAACGGACCATATCGCGATCACGATCTGGGTTGGTGATCGTATACAACGGTTGAACTGCGCGGTAAGTATCCCACATGGAATAATCGGTGTAATAGTCGAACCCTTTGGCCTGGTGTACCTGTTTTCCGCCGGCAAACTCAACATACGAGCCATCTGCATCGCTAAATACCCTGGGCAACTGGTTGGCCGTATACATGGCCGTGTAGAACTTCACCAGGTCCTCTTTTGACGTCCCTTTTACCTTTATCTTACCTAATCTCTCATTCCATGAAGCCTCCGATGTGCTTTTTACCTTTTCAAAATCCCACTTCGGAATTTCTGACTCAAGATTCCGGCGAGCCTCTTCCATACTTGTGAACGAACTACCCATCCTGACCTGGATAACTTCAGGGGTTTCAGAAAATCGGACGAAAGAACCAACCGGCTGTTTTTCTCCTTTAATTTGTTTCTGCCCTTTTTTAACGGTAGTATTTTCCCATATTCCATATTCAGCAAATGCCTTATCGAACCTGACAACAAAATAGCCGCTAAAACCGGACGGACTGCCCCAGCCCTGATATATGCGGTAAGCCGGATTGTAGCCTACAATCTCGTTTCTTTCTGGGATAATTTCCACATATCCGTTGCCCTCGTCACTGTTAGGTTCAACGACCACATAATGGGAATCGTTGGAATGAAACGTAAATTTTATCATGGCAGATCGGGATAAACCCGTAAGTTCGGCCAATACTTTATAACGCTCCATAAAAACCGAATAATACATGGGAGATGCAACCTCTGTGTCGTGGCTGAATGCTGATGCACGATCTTTTGCTCCGGGAATTAATTGACCCGACATGGGCATTATGGTAAAGGTCCCGTAGTCTTTAACCGCCGAACCACTCATGTAATGGCTGTTACGGAAGCCCTGAATTCCCTTGTCACCGTAATAATAGGGTGGGTCATTTTTCCTTTCTCCTTCCAGCGTTTGGGCTGTCCAGTTGTTCATACCATTCGGGACACCCACCAATGGATAGGTTTTACCCCGGTCGGTTCGGTCGAATTTTCCGGTTCCACTGACGACTCGCTCATTTGTACCAATCAATGGATTAACATATTGAACCTGACCGAATAATTTACTATCTGGAATCAGGCATAAAGTCAATCCTATGAATATTAAAGTATTGATATTAAAGTGTTTCATTGTAAAAATAATATTAGTATTTAGTGATATTTAACAAAAACTGTTCCAGACTTAACTTCTTTATAGTAGCTCTGAAAACCCAGATCATTTTGCAGCAACTCATTGATGACATAACTATTTTGGCCACACCATTCACCGTTTAACTGATTGTATGAAGTCATCACAGACATCGCGCCTGCATCAATTCCGGCTTTAAATGCTGGAAGATAGATTTCATGAAGTGTACGTTCATCGTTAGATACGAAATGCTTCAAGGTAGCCAATGTTCCGGTACTTTGAATTCCTACTACATAGTTTTCAATCATACGTGCTGCCAGAAATGGATCTTCTCCAAAATATTCGAAGTTGCGTCCACATTGTGAAACACGATAGATATTCATTCCGGGGCCTAATAATACGGCAACATTTCCGGCACGACACTCTTCACCTATACTGCTAGCATATTTTTGAGCCAATTGAGGGTTCCATGTTGCGGATAACGCCAGTGGGCAAGGAAATGCAGTAGACTTTTCCATTTGATTGCTCAACTCTTTCCTTATATGTACTCCTTGAGTAGCATCCGAAAGATACAATTCTGGAATACCACATTTCTTGAATCCTCTAATATAAAACGAATTATCTCCGCTGATGAGTTGAGCTTTTTCCTCAATACTCATCTTTGACAAAATAGAATCAGCCCTTTTACCAGCTATTTCATAACTTAGAGGTGTATGAAATTTTGGCTTAGCCTGCGATCT
This sequence comes from Paludibacter sp., assembly GCA_028710895.1. GTDB lineage: Bacteria > Bacteroidota > Bacteroidia > Bacteroidales > Paludibacteraceae > Paludibacter. Next base: position 10,691 of record JAQTTH010000011.1, on the reverse strand, counting down.
ACCTATTAAATTTAACAATAATAGACACATGATTAATAAGATTTTATTTTTCATTTATTCTCAAATTTGTAACAATTCAGAATCCGAGTTTACTTACGCTGAAGTTTTGACAATTTATCTTTAAAAAAGCTATCGAAATAAAGGACTTGGTATTGTAAAGCATTATTCCAGTATTCCCTTGTATGTCCACCGGGACTTTCGATATAATCATGCTTAATGTTGAAATAAAGCATTTTCTCGTGAAGTTGTCGGTTTACAGAAATAAAAAAATCATCCGTACCGCAGTCAATTATCATCGCCAATCCGTCGTTCTTAATTAGATACAATTGAGATATCACGGTATTTTTCTCCCAATTTTCAGGATACAAAGCCATATCGCCTAGTCGTTTAGCTAAATCCCATTTCAGGGGAAATGGCCGAAAATCGACACCTCCACTCATACTTCCAGATGCACCAAAAATATCTTGATGACGCATTGATAAATAAAGTGCACCATGTCCACCCATACTTAAACCCGAAATTGCACGGCCTTCTCTACTTTTTGTTGTATTGTATGTATTATCAATAAAACCGGTCAATTCTTTTGTGATATAGGTTTCGTATTTCATTGTTGGATCAATAGGGCTGTCGAAATACCAGCTTGAGAAATCACCATCACACCCCACTATAATCATGCTATACTGGTCTGCAAATTGCTTGATCTCAGGAAAATCATTTACCCAGGATGCAAAATTTCCACTGTACCCGTGTAATAAATAAAGCACGGGGTAAGACTTCCCCGTTTTGGTATAATTATCGGGAGTAACAACACATGTTTTGGTATTTTTTTTCATCGAATTGCTGTAAACTACCAGCGTGTCAACTTTTGCTGCATTCATTAGTAATGCAATAGACAAAAGATAAATAGAGAAGAAGATGCGTTTCATTTTATAACTAAATTTGTCACGAAGCTCTCACCAAATCCTCCTCCAGGGAGAAAGATTTAGTATGAGGTCTTCGATAATAAAAAAGAAAATAGGCTAGAAAGTGAACATTCAATTAATATATTTCTTGAATAACTTTCCTCTAATATTATGCCATCGCGAGAATTTCCTCAATCATTTTCAATTCGTCAGCTTGAAATTTTAAATTTTCAAGTGAAGCAAGGTTATCGGCAAGTTGTGCTGTGCTGCTCGCGCCAACCAGAACTGACGTTACCCGCTCGTCTTTCAACAGCCAGGCGATGGCCATTTGAGCCAATGATTGATTTCTGGTTTTAGCAATCTCGTTCAATTTTTTTACTTTTTCAATCCTTTCGGCTGTCACTTCTTTGGCTTGCAGAAACCCACTTGCTTTAGCAGCCCTTGAGCCTTCAGGAATTCCATTCAAATATTTATTTGTAAGCAATCCTTGCGCCAGTGGCGAAAATGCAATACAACCAATACCATTATCACCAAGTACATCCATCAATCCATCCTCTACCCAGCGTTCAAACATGGAATATTTTGGTTGGTGAATCAAACAAGGCGTGTTGTACGATTTCAATAAATCGGCAGCCTGTTTGGTTCTGTCGGCTTCGTAGCTTGAAATGCCCGTATATAAAGCTTTACCACTATTTACCGAAGTAGCTAAGGCGCCCATAGTTTCTTCCAGCGGGGTTTCATAATCTGGTCGGTGTGAGTAAAAAATATCCACGTATTCAAGTTGCATCCGTTTCAAACTTTGATCTAAACTAGCAATCAAGTATTTACGTGAACCTAGATCGCCGTAAGGACCAGGCCACATATCCCAACCTGCTTTGGTAGAAATAATCATTTCGTCGCGGTGCGATTGAAAATCCATTTTAAGAATTCGTCCGAAGTTTTCTTCGGCTGATCCAGGGGGTGGTCCGTAATTGTTTGCCAAATCGAAATGAGTAATACCCGCATCGAAAGCCTCCCAAATGATTTTACGGAAATTCTCGAATGTGTCAACTCCACCGAAGTTATGCCACAAACCCAATGAAATTGCAGGTAAATTAATACCACTTTTGCCGCTGCGACGATAAATCATGTCGCTATATCTGTTCTCTACAGCTTGATAGTTCATAATATTCAATTTTAAGTTTATAAATAATTAAGATTGGTCAGTGCAATAATCACGATTTCCAAATCAATTTCACCCCGGAAACCACTGAATCCAATAGATAGAATAGAGCCATCTTTCAACTTTACCGGCTGACCACCGGGCCAACCAAGTAAATCGGGGGTTTCAATTCCACAAATGCTTTCATCAATTTCATTATTGAAAACAAGCCTCTCATATTCACCCGTTTTCATACCTGTAATCCATACCTGACTGGCTTTTATCCATGCAATACGGTATGTCCAACGTTGAGTGATTTTGTGGTCACCGTACATTTTCCCGTATATATTACCAGCATCATCGATAATACAAATGGAAACATTTCCATTATTCATTTGGCTATCCACTGGATTTTGCATGTAAATAGGAAGAATTTTTGTAATCTCGTCCATCAATTCTTGAACGCATGTTTTGATATTAATTTTAGTCATAATAATTTTAATTTGTTGATATGTATGTTTTTGATTATGTATAAGTTTGTATTGTTTAATTCTGAATTATTGCAGTTTAACTAATGACCACAAAATAATGATGGTAATTATTTTAAGTATTACATTTTAATTTCAATAATTGTATCTATAGGTTTCTTTTTTGCATTCGGGATATTAAAAATAACACCAAATTCTGTTTCTTTAAATTTCACAACACTTTGATCATCAAAGAATTTAGCCAATTTTATTTTCTTTGGGAGTTTGCCTATAAAAAGATTTTCTTCTTTGCAATCAAGAATATGTAAATATACTTTCCCATTTTTCTCAGTACTTGAGCCCCAGTTTGAAGGACGAATTGGTCCTTTGCTACTTCCGTAAATTGTTTCACCGTATTTTTCTAGCCACTTGCCAATTTTAAGTAAAGTGTCAACGTTCTCAGGTTGAATTTTGCCATTTGGCATAGGACCTGTGTTCAACAATAAATTGGCACCGTAACCCGCTGCTTTCACTAATGTTTTAATAAGTGTAGCTGATGATTTATATTCAGTATCAACAAAATTGTAGCCCCATGAGCCATTCATTGTTTCACACATTTCTAACGGAAGCTGTGAAATTGCACCTGTATGACTAAAGCCCATCGTATTTTCTCCTGGTAAGTCACGTTCGAACATTTGAAAATCTTCTCCTGCAAAAGGCATTTTGTGATGATTGCTGCCAATCAAAGCACCATTTTGCAATTTATGAATCAGGGAATATGTGTCATCTAAACGCCAATTAGTATCCGGCTGATCCCACATTCCATCAAACCAAATACCACCAACTTCGCCATAGTTTGTAAGTAATTCGGTTAATTGGGTATTCATATAATCAATATATTTATTCCAATCACCTTCTTCAGGTCGACCAGTAAAACCTAATCCGCTTTTACCACGTGGATAATAATCAGGATGATGCCAATCGAGTTGCGAATAATAGAAAAATAATTTAATACCTTGTTTATCACATTCATCTTTGAGCAATTTAATGATATCTTTTCCATAAGGTGTCTTTTTTACCACATCATAATCGCTGATTTTGGAATCATACATAGCGAAACCATCATGATGTTTTGTGGTAATAGTAATATATTTAATTCCAGCCTTTTTCACCATAGAAACCCATTCGGCAGGATTGAAAGCTGTGGGATTGAAAAAGTCGGGCAATTTTTCATACTGTTTTATCGGAATTTTTTTATTGTTCATTATCCATTCGCCTACACCTTTATCGCCGCCACCAGCCAGCTCGCTATAAACACCCCAGTGAATAAACAAGCCAAATTTAGCACTACTAAACCATTCGCGGTTTTTAATATTTTTTTCTGAAGGTTGATAGCTTGATTGTGCAATTAAGTTGCAAGACAGAATGAAAGTGAGAGCTATTCCCAGGGCAATTTTCTTTGTATTCATGTTTTTATATTGATTTTTAGTATTTTTATATAATTACCTTAATAATGCAACTGCGCACCATATTACCGGAGCTTGCCCGTGCAAGTCGCCTGTAATCCGTTTACGGTCGAGGTAATACTGATAATTATTTTTACTATCAGTGCCTTCACAGACATCCGTCAGTTCATCATCCTTATTAATATAGGTTATCAACGAAAGCCAAGCTTTGCGGGAGGCAGAACCATAGATTTCATTATTCAGCCAGCCGTTTTTCACACCGGTTATCATAGCATAAGTAAACATGGCAGTTCCAGATGTTTCTTTCCACGAAGCAGGATTATCTATTAACTGTCGCCACATACCGTCTTTCGTTTGATATTGCAACAAAGCTCCCATCATTTTCTGATATGCCTTCAGGATAGTTTTCCTGTCAGGATTATTTTTGGGCAATGTCCGCAACAATTCGCACATACCGAAAGCCATCCAACCATTTCCTCTCCCCCAGAAAAAAGGAGTTTCGGGTGTATGGTAAAATAAACCATTAGGTCGTTGTATTTTATTCAGATACATGCACATTTCGTGTGCGGCGCGATTTATGTATTTTTTGTCGTGAGTTACTAAATATGCCTGTGCCTGAACTGATGTAATCATAAACATATCGTCAATCCAAATACGTGATTGCCATGAATAACCTTTTTCTGCCCAGGCTTTTTCCTCCGGTTTGGCATTTTGTGGCAAATTCCATTGAGTATCTGCATACTTCATCCCAAGTTCCAAATACCCTTGTTTCTTGTTTTCCTTATAAAGCTCGAGAGGTAAAGCACCAAACACATTGTTATCCACGTGATTAGGAATAGGCTGCATATTTATTTGGGTATTCAATAAAGGTTCAAACCTATCTTCTAATTGTTGATGCATACCTTTGTCATTCAATGCATCAGCAAACCACAAGCTACCTAACCATGTACAGACATCTGGATAAGTAATATACGTAGGCGGCGATATCGGATTAATCCTTCCAAACCGCGTGTTAGGTGTCTGCAAAAACTTTTTCACTAAACGCGTACCTACTTCCTGTGGCTCAGATCCTTTAGGAAAGTTTTTTAAATCAGAACACTGCGCATAAGTACATATAGAAAAACTCAATCCTAAAACGAGGGTTATTTGCCATTTTAACTTTATATTCATATCGTTTAAATCTCTATTTTAAATTATTTATTTATTTTTATTATTGGCTGTTTATTTGCTCATTATAGATTATAGTTTTAATATTTAATGAATACCTGTTTCTTTGCCTAATTTGAAATTCTCGCCGAGTAGTATTTTCATTTAGAGAGTCATATCTTTATTTAATCTAATGTCCCGAGACGAGTTACCTATTTTTATGTTGAAAGTTCCGGATTCCAGCTTCCAATTTTTGGAGGTTTCATTCCAAAATTTAAAGGCATCGGACTTTAGTTTAATCACGACCTTTTGAGTTTCTCCTGACTTCAAGGATACCCGCTTGAACCCTTTCAGTTCTTTCAAAGGACGTTCAACAGAACATTCATTATCGGTTACGTAAACTTGTGCAATTTCGTCACCTGCCACTTTTCCAACATTTTTCAGGTCGAAGGAGACCACGACTTCGTCACCATTCTTTTCAATGTTCAGATTTTCATAGGCAAAAGTCGTATAGGACAAGCCGTATCCGAATGGAAACGAGACATCGATTCCTTTTTTATCATACCAGCGGTAGCCTACAAAAATACTTTCAGTGTAATCAACATTATAAGTATAGAATTTAGCTGTGTTTTTGTCAGTAGTAAAAATATTGGCCAAATTATCTTGAAGTATCTCATCAACGGGAACTCTATTCAGTTTATCAGAAGTAATTTGATTATAGCCGTTTGCTGGTGAATCGGTAAATTTCTTCTCAAAAGTATAGGGAAGCTTCCCTGATGGGTTTACCTTTCCTGTCAATATATCTGTTAAAGCTGTTGCCCCTGTCTGTCCTCCGTAAAAAGCCTGAAGGATTGCTGCCGATTTGCCTTCCCAAATCATTTCAACCGATCCTCCGGTTTGAAGGCAGACTATCGTATTACTATTTAGTGAAACAGCCCTGCTAATCAATTCATTGTCAGGAAGTATAAATAGACGGTCTAAGCCCTCGGCTTCTGAGTTTTTGCCTTTACTAGGAAAACCACAAAAAAGAAAAATTTTGTTGGCAGATTCTAAATCTGTATTCGATGGACTCTCGATGTATTTAACATTTTTCTCGCCAAATGCTTTTTTTAATGCGTCCAGGTAGGTTGTGTTGTTATAACCAATTACATGTGCAGAACCACCACCTGCGAGCTCCAGTCGTGTTGCATTATTACCGGCAACAAGGATTGTTCCTTTGACAGATTGTGGATCTATCGGAAGTATTCCTTTGTTTTTTAGCAGTACAATTCCTTCAAGGTTGGTTTGATAAGCAATTTCAGCTCTTTTGTCCCATTTATCGATTTTAGAGCTATCAGTATAATTTTCATCATAGTATCCCGCATAAATACAGGTCTTCAGGATACTTTCTGCCATCCGATCAATATGTTTTGATCCAATAATTTTTGAAGAATCCCTTTGCATGGCTTTGCCTGTAGGCATTTCAATATCTACGCCACTCTGAATAAATTTTTGTCCATTCCATACTGAATTCCAATCAGCCATTACCAGCCATTTGAAACCAAGTTCTTTTTTCAAGATGTCGGTTACCAATTTTTTGTTTTCTGCGGTCCATTCACCATTTAAGAGATTGTATGAAGTCATTACGGCCATTGCTCCTGCATCAACCCCTCTTTTAAAAGGTGGAAGATATATTTCATGAATTGCTCTTTCAGAAATTACGGAGTTACTAAGTCTTCTATTGAAATCACTTTCGTTTCCGATTAAATGTTTCAATGTAGCAGATGTACCAGTTGATTGAAGCCCTCGAACATAGGATGCAACCATTTCGCCCGCCAGATATGGGTCTTCACCAACATATTCAAAATTTCTTCCACACAGTGAGTTGCGCATGATGTTCATTCCCGGCCCAAGCAAAAAGTGGATTCCATAACTGCGGCATTCCTCACCGATGGCTTCCGCAAATTTATAGGCCATCGTCGTATTCCAAGTCGATGCAAGTAATTGAGGACAGGGGAATGCAGTTGTTTTATTATAATAATCGTTTTTATTGATTCGGACTCCGGCAGATGCATCCGTAAATTTAACTGCAGGAATTCCCAATCGTTCGATAGGATACGTTCCCATATCGTTACCGCCGACCAGTTTGAACCGTTCTGCCGGTGTCATTAGTTTAACCAAGGCAACAGCTTGTTGTTGGGCTTTTTCAACAGTTGATGGTTTATGCAACAATGCTTTAATTTTTTCAGATGATTTTTGGTTGGAACCCATAAGTAGGCCTGAGATTAGAATTAAGTAAGAGAAAATTTTTATTCTTTTCATTTTTTTATTATTGATTACTGCTGTTGCATTATTTTTTTAGAAAGATTTATACATTGTTGATATACTTACACTTACAGTCGTTCTTTGATTTGAATTGAAAGTTCACAATTTTGTGGAAAAACGAAAATTATGAATAACCTTCATTCTAAAGTATTTTTAATTAATTGATTTCTGTTGGGCAAATAGTGAAGAGTTCCAAATTAAGAATAAAAAGATAATCAGTTGCTTCATGATTATATAATTTTGTTTATAACCGAATAACGGAAAATGTGTTTTTGCTCAGATTGTTGAACTTATGAATAAATATGAATTTGATATGTGCGTTAATAGTTATTTTGATTTATTCACCAGAAAATTGACTATTTGACAAGTATGGCCTATACTTTTTTCATTCTTGTTTTCTGAAATCCGGATGCTGAGTTGGTGTTTCTTACTGGGTAGTGAGTCAGAAAATAACAAATATTGATTCATGTAAAGTTTATCGCTCCAAGCTGTGAACAAATCTTTGGACTGGTAAGCACCTCCGTCAATACTATACTCAATAATGCCAGCATCAGGTCCTGCAACAACACAAACGCCAATTGCCGATCCTTTAAATGAAAAGTTAAAGATTGAGCCTGATATAGTAGAAATAAGCATAGGCACATCTACATATCCTTTTCGTGTAGTTATCCCATCGGTCGGTGCCCATTTTTCATTGATTGCCCATCCTTTCATCTCTTTGGCTTTTTGGATGTCAGCATAAATCCCCGTTGTGTAAGAATAGGGATCTATTTGATTAGGTATTTTGTGTACTACCATCTTAGTTTTAGTTTCTGATAAAACCCAGCAATTCTCCAACAATAAGCGGATGGATTGAAAATATAACTCATGCCCAAAAGGGGAAGGATGAAGATTTTTAAAATCATTTTCCCAGGTAAATTCCTTAGCGTTAATACGATCTGTAACTTCTTTCGCCAGATTGATTGACGGAAGGTTGTAATGAACGGCAACCTTGTCGTGAGATGCTATAACCAAAGGTGTTGTTCCTGCATTGTAATCATTGATCTTCTTCTGATCAACAAAATACATCAATACAATATCCGTATTTGAATTAGTTTTTAAGGTATGACGAACAATACCTTCCATTCCCCGTACACTTGAATTTGCCGTCTGATCAGCGTCGTTTACGGCAGCTTCTTCAAATAATAAATCTATCTTTCCTTTTGAAAGGACATCTTTTTCCAGTCGGAAAGCACCCGGAGTACTCCCAGTTGAAGGAATACCAGCTTGTATAAACTCAAATTTCGTATCAGGAAACCTCTTGGTAAGATAATTACATACTTTTTCTCGCCAACCGCTCATTGCTGTGATTGAACCACCTAAAAATGCGACCCTGCCTGTCTTGTTTTTCGTAAACTGCAAATAACTATTTGTTAATCCGCCTCTGGTTTCTATATAAGAATCCCTTTTTATAGACGATTTTGTTCCAATTGTGTCAATTAGTAGGTTATTCTTTTGTCCATAAATATTATTGAAAATACTACCTGCTACAAATATTTGAACTGCCACTAATAAAAGATATTTTCTCTTCATTTTATTTTATTTTATTTTAATCTGTAAATTTCAACTAATTCAATTATATCTAATGTTTCAGAAGCGGAACACGCTCTAAATTATCGAGCCATTTTACGCTATCTTGATTTCCTTCGCCTCCAGACTTCTTGATGTTTTTTTGCTTATATAGCTTCTCTTAATTCGTCGCCTTCCAAACACGAACGTATTTCGCCTTCATTGCTTCAATTTCAACCAGATTTGCAGGCATTTGGTCCATCAAAGGTGGGTTGTGATACTCACTATTTCCAGTACCTGGTTCCCAAATACCAATGTATAATTTAAGTGGCTGATGCCAGGATGTATTCACTAATTCGCGAACAAGAACTCCATCAACATACCAGGAAATTTTTGTTGGCGTCCAAAGCAAGCCAAACACATGATATCCGTCAGCAAATGTTGTCCCTCCATCGAGAACAAACGCAGATTGTTGTTCCATATGAGTGCTGATTAATGGCGAATACCAAACATGCGCATTTGAGTTGGCTTTAACACCTTGGGTACGAGGTAATGGATACGTCTCAACAACATCTATTTCCGTCCACCGGACAGGGTCAGGGGCTGCGTCTTTAGCATAAAGGAATATATTATTGTTGGCATAATTATTCGCCATATCAATACTGGCTTCAATATAACCATATAATAGCTTTGCTTTACTGCCAACCCAAGAGCCTCGATACTGATAGTCGCCGGTTGGTGGTCCCTTTCGCATGTGAAACTCCATACCTGTTGCAGTTGGATTTAACAACGTTGGGTCATTACCTTGATTGAAGCCCAAACCCGTATTATTGCTTGCCCAATTCGTCGTATTAAGAGTTGGCGTATTAAATTCATCTGAAAAGGATGGGTTTTTAACCCATTTACCGATATTGGTCTGGTCAGACAGGGGGAAACTGCTGTTCCAACTCGCCGGTGGCTGAAGGTTGGCATGTGCCAAAATTGTTGTAAAAGGACCAAATGGTGGGGGTGATAAGTCTACTCCTGTATTTACTTCATTTCCATATACCGTCCCTGCACTATTAATAGCATAAGCCCTTATGTAATATGCATTTACTAATGGCATGCTAACATAAGATGAAAATGTTCCTGTTCCTGTTCCAATAACCATTTTTGAATCAGCAGTTGTAGGGTTTTGGGTGGTTGCGTAAACAACACCACGCTCAGTAACGGGGACTCCACCATCATTGGTAACATATCCGCCTAATGTTGCACCTGTTGCAGTAATATTAGTAACAGCAGTTGTTGTAATGGTGGGTATGTCGCCTGCGGATTTAACGCAACGAACAGACATTCCGTAATTTTGATTGTTCACCCCTACGGAGACAGCAGTGCTGTTGTTGGGAATGCTTCGGCGCCAAGAATTAGGTACTGTTTGCATAGTGCTAGACCATAAATAATTATTGACTCCAATCTGACCAAATACCCCCACATTAATATTCTGACGCATGCCTCCTGCAACGGCTGAAAAGCCAGTTTCGTTAGTTGCCATACCATTAGCAGAATAAGTCCAGTTTGTTGTTCCGGTTTGTTTCAACTTGCCACCGGCAACCGTTAATCCACCAAGATAGTCGGTAAGAACTGTCCACTCGGCATCAGTTGGCACATGCCAGCCTTTTGGGCAAAGGTTGCCGGTATTAACGGCAGGCCAGTTGTATAAGCCCCCTTTAGCAGCCTT